>NZ_JBVIUQ010000013.1:0-193149 GCF_055596485.1 Streptomyces sp. NPDC039736
CGTCCCGGTCGACCGTCAGGTCATCGGCGAAGTGCCGGTCGCCAGTGGCATCGGGCACGTACTTCACACAGACAACGATCCTCAAGCTCACGCCGGGTCTCCTACTGCATCGTCTATTTGTCGGCTGCCTCGTTGCAGGCAGCATAGGCGCCTGAAGGGGCGGTTTCCGGTCGGGGCGGGTTGCGCTCCAGCCGAAATATTACTCGTCAGTACACCCAGAGGGTTCCCGCCAGGCAAGCGCAGGCAACTGTGACCTTGCCAACGCTGTGCGATCGCCGACAAAAGCGGCGCTTTCGGGAACTCTCAGTCGCGCAGCGCGTTGAAGCGCCCCTGGTGGTAGAGGAGCGGCCGCCCCTCCCCCGTCGGGTCCCCCGCGACGGCCTGGGCGAGCACGATGCGGTGGTCCCCGGCGGGCACCCGTGCCACCACGCGGCACACCAGCCACGCGAGGACGCCGTCCAGTACGGGAACGCCCTCGGGCCCCGCCCGCCACCGGGTGGGCGCGCCGAAACGGTCGGCGCCGCTGCGGGCGAACGTCGCGGCGAGGGCCTCCTGGTGATCGCCGAGTATGTGGACGCCGACGCAGTCGGCGTCGGCCACCACGGGCCAGCTCGAGGACCCCGTGCCGATGCCGAAGGAGATCAACGGCGGCTCCGCTGCGACGGAGTTGAGAGAGGTGGCGGTGAACCCCACGGGGCGGCCGTCACGGCCGGCCGCGGTGATGACGGCGACGCCCGCGGCGTGCCGTCGGAAGACCGAGCGGAGCAGCTCGGGAGCGGCCCGCCGGGGAGCGGCGGGAGTCGGCTGGAGCGTCATGGAGCTGTCCCTCGGCGGAAACGGAGTGCGCACTTCTCGAGTCCGCGGCTGTTCAGACACCCGGACAGCGCGCACTCGCGTGGCGGCCCGGGTTCACCCGGGCCCGCCCGGGGGGACGGAGTTCCGGCGGCATGACGTCAGACTGACGATTCCGGGTGCGCACCGTCAAGCGCGCACCGGCCGCCGACCGGTGGGATTGATCACGTCGCCTCTCGCCCCGCGGCACCCCGCCTCCCGTGCACCGCCCGCTCACGCCACCACACACCCTCACGCCACGGCCAGCCCGAGCGCCGCGATGACGTCCACCCGGCGCGGCTGCCCCACCGCCCGGCGCACGATCCGCCCCCGCGCGTCCAGGACGAGCACGGTGGGCGTCTGCCGGATGTCCAGTTCCCGTACGAGCGCGAGGTTGTCCTCCGCGTCGATCTCGACGTGCGCGACGCCGTCCACCATCGCCGCGACCTCCTCCAGGGTCCTGCGGGTGGCCCGGCAGGGCTGGCAGAAGGCGCTGGAGAACTGCACGAGGGTGGCCCGCTCCCCCGGCTCGACGCCGAGTTCGGCCGCGCCCAGTCGTCGCCCGCCGTCTCGTTCCGGCATATTTCACCCTCCCCTTACGCACTGCTTGTCACAGTGTGCAGCGTGCGGCGCGGTGCGGCGATTCCCGCGGACGTACGACACTTGTCAGCGGCCCGCACCAGGTCAGGGCGGGAACAGACATCGTTCGACGTGATGAGAATCTCGCGTCGCGGGTACTCGGGGACTGGCTACTCGGGCGCTCATGGGGCACGATCTGCCCAACGCCGAAAACCTACGGCAGCGTAACTTTCGTACCGGGAGAGCCCTCCCCGGTCAGAGAAGGGTCCCCGTCATGGCAGAACTCGTCTATCGGCCGGTCGTCGGCGCCGCGCGCACGCTCTTCAAGGCGCTCGACCTGAAGATCGACACGCAGGGTTCTGAGAACATCCCCCGCTCCGGCGGAGCCGTGCTGGTCAGCAACCACATCAGCTATCTCGACTTCGTCTTCAACGGTCTGGCCGCCCTGCCGCAGAAGCGCCTGGTGCGCTTCATGGCGAAGGAGTCGGTGTTCCGGCACAAGGTGTCGGGCCCGCTGATGCGCGGCATGAAGCACATCCCGGTGGACCGCAAGCAGGGCGAGAACGCGTACCGGCACGCGCTGGAGTCGTTGCGCTCGGGCGAGATCATCGGTGTGTTCCCGGAGGCGACCATCTCCGAGTCGTTCACGCTCAAGAGCTTCAAGTCGGGTGCGGCCCGGCTCGCCCAGGAGGCGGGCGTGCCCCTGATCCCGATGGCGGTCTGGGGCACCCAGCGCATCTGGACCAAGGGCAGGCCGCGCAACTTCGGCCGCAACCACATCCCGATCACGATCCGGGTGGGCAAGCCCGTGGAGGCCGCCGCCGGCGAGTACGCGGGCGCGGTCACCCGCCGGTTGCGCGAGCGCGTCCAGGAGCTGCTGGAAGCCGCTCAGCGGGCCTACCCGGTGCGCCCGAAGGACGACAAGGACACCTGGTGGATCCCGGCCCACCTGGGCGGCACCGCGCCCACGCCGGCCCAGTTGCGCGAGGCGACCGGCTGAGAGGCCGCGCTACAGGGCGTTCGGCAGGGCCTCCCACAGGCGGGGCCGGTCGGGCGCCTCCCGCAGGGCGCGCACGACCTCCGGGTGGGGCGCGGCGTACAGGAGTGGGAAGTCCTCCTCGCCGCGCCCCTCCCGCGGCACCCACGCGAGCCGTTCCCCGTCGAGCGAGAAGCGCGCGTCGACGCCCTCCTTGTTTCCGCGCGGGTCCTGGCGGTGCCAGGTGCCGCGGAACCGCACGGCGACGAGCCCGTGCAGGCAGTGCCCCTGCGCCCCGTCGTACTCCAGCCGCTGGTAGCACAGGGCCGTGGGGACGTCCTCGGCCCGTAGCAGGGCCGCGAGCGCGTGTGCCTTGGCGTGGCAGATGCCGGTGCCCCGCGCCAGGACGTCGGAGGCCCGCCAGGTGACGCGGAGATCGCCGGTGTCCGCCGAGTGCGGAATGGTGTCGCGTACGAACTCATAGGCCACCCGCGCATATTCATACGAGTCCGCCGCGTCCGCGGCGAGCCGGGCAGCCGTCTCGCGGACGGTGGGGTGGTGATGGTCGATGACGTCGTCAGCAGCCAAGTAGGCGGAAAGTTCCGGGGTTTGTTGGATCAGCTCCATGGCGTACGAGCATAGAAATGCGACCACCCGCGAGTCAATGACTTTACGGGCAGCCGCATATTCATGCAGACGGTACGGCGGGAGCCTAGCGCGCCATCTCTTCCTTGAGCGCCTGGACGAAGGCGTCCACGTCGTCCTCCGTCGTGTCGTACGCGCACATCCAGCGCACGTCACCCGCCGCCTCGTCCCAGAAGTAGAAGCGGAAGCGCTTCTGGAGGCGCTCGCTCACCTCGTGCGGCAGGCGCGCGAACACCGCGTTGGCCTGCACCTCGTAGAGGACCTCCACGCCGTCGACACCGCGCACGCCGGCGGCGAGCCGCTGGGCCATCGCGTTGGAGTGCCGGGCGTTGCGCAGCCACAGGTCGCGGGCGAGCAGCGCCTCCAACTGCACCGACACGAAGCGCATCTTCGACGCGAGCTGCATGGAGGACTTGCGCAGCCGCTTCATCGCCGTGGGGCGCACCGCGTCCGGGTTCAGGACGACGACGGCCTCGCCGAACAGCATGCCGTTCTTGGTGCCGCCGTACGACAGCATGTCGACGCCCACCGCGTTGGTGAAGGCGCGCATGGGCACGTCCAGGGAGGCCGCCGCGTTGGCGATCCGGGCGCCGTCGAGGTGGACCTTCATGCCGTGCTGGTGGGCGTGGTCGCAGATCGCGCGTATCTCGTCGACCGTGTAGACGGTGCCGAGTTCGGTGTTCTGGGTGATCGAGACGACCTGGGGCATCGCCCGGTGCTCGTCGTCGAATCCCCAGGCCTGCCGGTCGATCAGCTCGGGGGTGAGCTTGCCGTCCGGGGTGGACACGGTGAGCAGCTTGAGGCCGCCGCTGCGCTCGGGCGCGCCGCCCTCGTCCACGTTGATGTGGGCGCTCTCGGCGGCGATCACCGCGCCCCAGCGGTCGGTGAGCGCCTGGAGGGCGACCAGGTTCGCCCCGGTCCCGTTGAAGACCGGGAAGGCCTCGGCGGACGGACCGAAGTGCGAGCGGATCACCTGCTGGAGGTGGGCGGTGTAGTCGTCCTCGCCGTACGCGACCTGGTGGCCGCCGTTGGCGAGCGCGAGCGCGGCCAGGACCTCCGGGTGGGCGCCCGCGTAGTTGTCGCTGGCGAAACCGCGTACCGCGGGGTCGTGGTGGCGGCGGGCGTCCGTGCGCGGCGGGTTGCGGGGGGTGTCGGTGGTGACCGTCGTGGTCGTGGTGGTCGTGGTGGTCACGGCTCCGGTCACCGGGTCCGCGGTGTGGTCCGTCACGGCTTGGGGGTCAGCCACAGGCGCTGTCCATTCACTTCCGGGGCGGGCTTCTCCCAGACTCCGGCGATGGCGTCCGCCAGTTCCGTCACGTCGGTGAAGCCCGCGAACTTCGCATTCGGGCGCTCGGCGCGCATCGCGTCGTGCACCAGTGCCTTGATCACCAGGATCGCAGCGGCGGTGCGCGGCCCGTCCTCGCCCCCCGCCTTGCGGAAGGCGTCGCCGAGCGCGAGCGTCCACGCCTCGGCGGCGGCCTTGGCGGCGGCGTACGCGGCGTTCCCGGCGGTCGGCTTGGTGGCGCCGGCGGCGCTGATCAGCAGGTAGCGGCCGTTGTCGCTGCGCTGGAGGCCCGCCTGGAAGGCGAGTGAGGTGTGCTGGACGGTGCGGATCAGCAGCTTTTCGAGCAGTTCCCAGTCGGCGAGGTCGGTCTCCGCGAAGGTCGCGGAGCCGCGCCAGCCGCCCACCAGGTGGACCATGCCGTCGATCCGGCCGAACTCCTTCTCGGTCTTCTCCGCCCAGGCCCGGGTGGCGTCGAGGTCGAGCAGGTCGACGGTCTCGCCGATGACGGTGGCGCCGCCGTGTGCGTACCGGGCGGCGTCGACGGCCTCGGCGAGGCGGGCCACGTCGGCGTCCGCGCCCACGACGGTGGCGCCCGCTTCGGCGAGCCTCAGCAGGGTGGCGCGGCCCGCCGGGCCGGCCGCTCCGGCCACGGCGATGACGGCTCCGTCCAGGGGGCCCTCGGGGGGGTTGGTCGCGTTCATGTCGGTCGCCTCCTGGGCGCGGGGGCTCACGCGGCCACCCGCTCGGCGCCCGCCGCGGTGATCCCCTTGGTCGAGGCGATCACTGACTTGAGCTTCTTGGAAAGCGCCTCATAGAACATGCTGAGCGGAAACTCGTCCGGAAGCACGTCGTCGACCAGCTTCCGCGGCGGCAGCGACAGGTCCAGCGCGTCGGGGCCCTTGGCCCAGCGCGATCCCGGGTGCGGGGCCAGGTACGTCGACACCAGGTCGTACGCGGCGAACCAGTGCACCAGCTTCGGGCGGTCGATGCCCGCGCGGTACAGGTCCTCGATCTCGGCGCAGAGCTGGTTGGTGACCTGCGGGGCCCGCTCCCAGTCGATCTTCAGGGTGTTGTCGGTCCAGCGCACCACGTCGTGCTTGTGCAGGTACGCGAAGAGGAGCTGGCCGCCGAGTCCGTCGTAGTTGCGGACGCGCTCGCCGGTGACGGGGAAGCGGAACATGCGGTCGAAGAGCACGGCGAACTGCACGTCGCGGCCCTGCGGGACGCCGTCGGCCTCCAGCTTCACGGCCTCCTTGAAGGCGGTGAGGTCGCAGCGCAGCTCTTCGAGGCCGTACATCCAGAACGGCTGGCGCTGCTTGATCATGAAGGGGTCGAACGGCAGGTCGCCGTGGCTGTGCGTGCGGTCGTGGACCATGTCCCAGAGCACGAAGGCCTGCTGGCAGCGGTCCTGGTCGGCGACCAGCGCGCGGATGTCGTCGGGCAGGTCGACGCCGAGGATGTCGACGGCGGCCTCGGTGACGCGGCGGAAGCGGGCCGCCTCGCGGTCGCAGAAGATGCCGCCCCAGGTGAACCGTTCCGGCGCCTGGCGCACGGCGATCGTCTCGGGGAAGAGGACCGCGGAGTTGGTGTCGTAGCCCGAGGTGAAGTCCTCGAAGGTGATGCCGCAGAACAGCGGGTTGTCGTAGCGGGTGCGCTCCAGTTCGGCCAGCCACTCGGGCCACACCATGCGCAGCACGACCGCTTCGAGGTTGCGGTCGGGGTTGCCGTTCTGGGTGTACATCGGGAAGACGACGAGGTGCTGGAGACCGTCGGCGCGCGACTGGGCGGGCTGGAAGGCCAGCAGGGAGTCCAGGAAGTCCGGTACGTCGTACCCGGACGCCGCCCAGGCGCGCAGGTCGGCGACCAGGGCGCGGTGGTAGGCGGCGTCGTGCGGCAGCAGCGGGGAGAGCTCCTCGACCCCGGTGATCACCCGCTCCACGGCGGCGTCCACGGCGGTACGGGCCGGGGCGCCCTCGGCGTCCAGGTCGACGGAGCCGTCGGGGCTCTGCCAGGGGCGGATCTCCTCGACCGCGGCCCTGAGCGCGCCCCAGGCCGGGTGGTCGACCACTCGCGAGGCCTCGGCTATGCCTTCACCAGCAATGTCCTGCACCAACATCTGCGTCATGTCACTTCCTCCACGGGAGAACCTCGCGTCAAGAAACCGTATCCACGCGAGGTTCTTCCGCACAAGAGGAGCCGGGATAAATTATCCTGCGCAACCCCCCAGATCACCGGAATTCTTCCTGTCGCACCGTCCTGCGGCGGCGATGGCTCCCGTCCCGCGGGTCGGCCCCCGGGGCCGCCCGGTTCTCGCGCGCCCGTGGGCGGACGGGGCGCACGGCGCGGGAGCTCCGCTGCTGGAGCATCCGCTCGTGCTGCGCGTCCGGCTGGGCTGCCCCGCGGAACCGGAGCCGGCCCGGGCGGTGCTGGAGGACCCGGACCGGTCGGGCCCGCCGGACGCCCGGAGCGGGACGGGCCCGCCGGACGCCGGGGGTCAACCTCTGTCCGGCACGACCTCGGACGGGTGATGTGGCGCGGTCCCGGCCACGGGCGGGGGTAGGACGGACGCACCCTGTCCTCGTCGCCGTCCGCGCGCGCTGTGCGCCGGTCGCGCGGAGGTCACTTCCCGATGTGCCTGGAGCCGTACCCCATGAGCATGCGCGCCGTCCTTCTCGCCGCCGTCGTCACCGGTCTTCTGCTGGGCATCGCGAACGCCCCGGCGGAAGACTCCGGTTCCTCGCGCCGGACGGGTTCCGTCGCGGAGGCAGGCCGCTAATCTCGCTGTGAGTTCCGAGCCCGGCGCTCCGGGCTCTGTGCCGCCGTCGACGGAAGCGAGATCGCCGTGTCCTTCCTCACCATCGGTCATCGCGGAGTCATGGGTGTCGAGCCCGAGAACACCCTGAGCTCCTTCCTCCACGCCCAGCGGGCGGGCATGGACGTCATCGAACTCGACCTGCACCTGAGCAAGGACGGCGCGCTCGTCGTCCTGCACGACGCCGACGTCGACCGCACCACGGACGGCCACGGCCCGGTCGCCGCCCTGTCGCTCGCCGAACTGCGCGCCCTGAACGCGGGCGACGGCGAGCGCATCCCGCTCTTCGAGGAGGTGCTCGACGCGGTCTCCGCGCCGATCCAGGCGGAGGTCAAGGACGTGGCCGTCGCCCGGACGCTCGCCGAGGTGATGCTGCGGCGCGAGCTGGTGGAGCGCGTGGAGGTGCTGTCGTTCCACGACGAGGCACTGACGCGGATCGCGGCGCTGGTGCCCGGGGTGCGGACGGCGCTGGTCGCCGAGTTCTACGGCCCCGAGGTGGTGGACCGGGCGGTGGCCGTGGGGGCGGCGGCCGTGGTGCTCGACCTGCAGCGGCTCACCCTGGAGACCGTGCGGCGGGCGCACGGGCAGAAGCTGCGCGTCATCGGCTGGGTGGTGAACACCACGGAGGAACTGCGGCTCGCCCACGCGCTGGAGCTGGACGGGGTGACCACGGACTTCCCCGAGATCCGCAGGACCGGCCGCTTCATGGCGTGAGCGCGGGTCCGCTTCATGGCGTGAGCGCGGGTCCGCCCGGCCCCGGAGGCCCCTCAGAGCTCCTTGACCAGGAGTTCGAAGGCGAGGTCGTCGCGCCGCGGGATGCCGAAGCGCTCCTCGCCGTACGGGAAGGGGCTCATCCTCCCCGTACGGCGGTAGCCGCGGCGCTCGTACCAGGCGATCAGGTCGTTCCGTACGGAGATCACCGTCATGTGCATCTCCGTGGCGCCCCAGGTCTCCCGCACCTGCCGCTCCGCCTCAGCGATGATCCGCTTGCCGAGGCCGCCGCCCTGGTGCCCGGGGCGGACCGCGAACATCCCGAAGTACGCGGCGGGGCCCCGGTGTTCGAGCTGGCAGCACGCGACGAGTTCGCCGTCGCGCTCCACGGTGAGCAGACGGCTGCCGGGGGCGGTGATGACGGCGAGGACGCCCTCGGGGTCGGTGCGCGGCCCTTCGATGAGGTCGGCCTCGGTGGTCCAGCCCGCGCGGCTGCTGTCGCCCCGGTACGCGGACTCGACGAGCGCGACGAGCGCCGGCGCGTCGCTCTCGGCAGCGTCGCGGAAGACGAGTTCCCCGGGGGCCGGGCGCGAAGTGGTGTCCATGGTGGGTGTGCCCCTCTGTTCTCTTGTCCGGTCCCGTGCGGTTCCACGTGACTGTGTTCAGGCTCCGTGCCGCTCAGTGCGGCTCCGTACGGCTCCCTGGGACGGCGATCCTGCTGACCCTAACGCCACCGCGCGCTCCCCCCGTGTGCCGTTGCGCGTGCGTGCGCCCCGGCCGTTGCGGGCATCGACTCCTCGACCTGTCGACATGTGGTGGTGGACCCGAACGGGGAGGTACGCCGTGCACGGACCGGCGATGTCCGGCTGGCTGCTGGTGGTGCTGTGCGGGGTGACGAGCGCCTACTGCCTGCTGCGGTCGCGCAGCGGCCCCCGACAGGAGCGCGGGGTGGCCCGCGGCGAGGCGCTGATGGGCGTGGGGATGGCCGTGATGGCGGTGCCCGCGGCCGTCTTCGCGCCGCCGCGGTGGAGCGGTCTGGTGTACGTCGCGGTGTTCGGCGCCGCTGCGCTGCGGGCGCTGTGGTGGGTGCGCGGCGGGGTCCGGGGCTCGCACCACGGGCACCACCTGATCGGCTCCGCCGCGATGGTCTACATGGCGGTGGCGATGGCCCACCCGGCCGACGGCGGTGGCGGGCACGGCGCGCACGGGGCCCAGTCGGGTGGAGTGCCGCTGCTGACGGGCCTGTTGCTGGCGTACTACGCGGTGTACGTACTGCGCGTGGGGGCGCGGCTGATGCCGGTTCCGGCGGCGGCGTCCCCCGCGGGCGGGACGGTGTCCTGGGGAGCACGGCCGGAGCTGGCGCTCGCCTGCCGGTTGTCCATGGCCCTGGGCATGCTGACGATGCTGCTGACGCTGTGAACCGCGTGCCGCGCCGCCGAACGGGCCGCGCACGGCGGTGAGTCGTACGTCACTCCCCCACCGGGCCCGTACCCGGGGGTGGGCCCGCCCTCATAGGCTGGGGCCCATGATGGTCTCCCTGTCGCTGCTGCTGCTCGGCCTGCTGACCGCCGTGCTGGCCCCGCGTCTGCTCGCGGGCGCCCACTGGCGCGACCGGGAACCCGTGGTCGCGCTGTGGATGTGGCAGTGCGTGGTGGGGGCGGTGCTGCT
Organism: Streptomyces sp. NPDC039736; assembly: GCF_055596485.1. Classification (NCBI taxonomy): domain Bacteria; kingdom Bacillati; phylum Actinomycetota; class Actinomycetes; order Kitasatosporales; family Streptomycetaceae; genus Streptomyces; species Streptomyces sp. NPDC039736. Next base: position 9,508 of record NZ_JBVIUQ010000013.1, read on the forward strand.
GTGCTTCGCGCTGGCCATGACGTTCAGCGCCGCCGCGGCCTGGCAGTTGGTGCGCGGGCACGTCTTCGCGTCGGCGCCGCGCGGGGTCGTCGAGGCGTACGCGCTGGGTGCGTACGGTCCGTGGTCGGCGGTGCTCGCGGTGGTGCTGGCCGGCTGCGGCGTGTGGACCGGCGCGATGCTGGTCCGGGAGATCCACCGGGCGCGGACGCGGCGCCGGCAGCACCGGGCTGAGCTGCTGGTACGGGCTCCGGCGCTGCCCGGCGAGGAGTCCGGCGGCCGTCTGGTCGTCCTGGAGGGCGAGCGGCCGGACGTGCGGTGGCTGCCCGGCGCCCGGCCCCGGCTGGTCATCACCACGGCGGCCCTGCGCCGCCTGGAGGGCCGCCAACTGGACGCGGTGGTGGCGCACGAGCAGGGGCACGCCCGGGCCCGGCACGACTGGCTGCTGCACTGCTCGTCGGCGCTGGCGAACGGCTTCCCGCAGATCCCGGTGTTCGCGGCGTTCCGCGACGAGATGCACCGGCTGGTGGAGCTGGCCGCCGACGACATGGCCTCCCGCCGCTTCGGCCGTCTGACGACGGCGCTGGCGCTGGTGGAGCTGAACGAGGACCGGGGCGTGTTCGGGCCCGCCTCCGCGCCGGACGCGGGCCTCCCGCAGCGGGTGAACCGGCTGCTGGCCCCGGTGCCCCGGCTCTCCCCGGGACAGCGGCTGCGGCTGACGGCGACGTCGGCGCTGGTGCCGGCGGTGCCGCTGGTGGTCGCCTTCATACCGGGGCTGCGGGCGCTGGGATAGCGACTTCGGCCGGTGAATCGGCGTGCTGATGGGGCGTGATCGGCCGCATGTCGGCAAGGATCCCCCCATGTCGTCACCTCCCGGTCCCCCCGCGCCGCCCCCTCTCCCCGGTTCGCCGCCGCCGCCCGGTCTCCCTTCGCCGCCGCCTTCCGGCGCCCCCGCGGCGTCGCGCGCGCCGGCGTTCGTCGCGGGCGCCGTGCTGACTGCCGCGTCCGCCGTGCTGCTCGTGCTGGTGGCCGTCTCCTGGGGGCCGCTGGTCTCCCTCGACCGCGGCATCGCGGACGGTCTGCACCGCTGGGCGGTCGGCGACCCCGCGACGACCGGGGTCATGCGGGTGCTGTCCGACTGGGTGTGGGACCCGTGGGCGATGCGTGCGGTGATCGCGGTGCTCTTCTGCTGGCTGCTGGCGCACGGGGAGCGCACGCTCGCCGTGTGGATCGCGGTGACCAGTGCGGTGGCCGCGATCGTGCAGCAGGCGCTCAAGGCCGCTGTCGGCCGGGAGCGCCCGGTGTGGTCCGATCCGGTCGACACCGCTCACTACGCCGCCTTCCCCTCCGGTCACGCGATGACGGCGACGGTCACCTTCGGTCTGCTGCTGTGGCTGCTGGCGCGGTTCACGGCCTCGCGGGTGGCGCTGGCGGCGCTGCTGGTGCTCGCGGCGGTGTCGGTGCTGGGGGTCGGGTTCACCCGTGTCTACCTGGGGGTGCACTGGTTCACCGACGTGCTGGGCGGCTGGCTGCTCGGCGCGGCGGTCGCGCTGACGGCGGCCGGCCTGCACGCGCGCCGGGAGGCGCGGCGGGCACGACCTCGGCCCTGACGGCCCGGACGTGGTGCGCGGACATGGCGCTGCCCGCCTCGGACGATCCCCCGCGTCGCCCGAGGCGGGCAGCTGTTCCGCGCCCACCCGGTGAGGGGTGCGCACGAACCGCGATGAGTATATTGGCTCGGAGCCAGTCAACGCAGGAGTTAACAGGATGTCCCCGCGCAGCGCATCGGTCAACGAGGAACTGCGCAGACGTTCGCGCGAACGGATTCTGCGGGCGACCGTGGAACTGGTCGGCGAGCGCGGTTACGAGGCCACCACGCTCGGCGCCATCGCCGACCGGGCCGGCTCCGCGCGGGGGCTGGTGTCGTACTACTTCCCCGGCAAGCGGCAGTTGCTCCAGTCCGCGGTGCACCGGCTGATGCACCTGACGGTCCGGGCGGCCGTCGAGCGCGCACCGGAACCGGCGGACGGCCGCGAGGTCCTGGCGCGGGCGATGGACGCCGTGCTGGGGCTGGCGCTGGAGAACCCGGTGCTGATGCGCACGCACATGGCGGGCATCCTCCAGGCCGAGGGCTTCGTGCGGTGTCCCGAGCAGCAGCGGCTGGCCGAGGTGCTGCGGGGCGCGATGATCCGCTACGGGGTGCGCGATCCGGACAGTGAGTACCCGCTGCTGCGGGCGCTGTTGATGGGCGCGGTGTTCGCCCTGCTGCTGCCCGGCGCGCCGATGCCGCTGGTACGGCTGCGCGCGGAGCTGTTCCAGCGGTACGGGCTGGACTGGGAGCTCGGTGTGCCGCCGGACGGTGGCCCGCCCGGCGGCACGGAGGCCGGAACCACCGCGTGACCGCCGGGTGGTCAGAGGTAGTCGGGCTGCGTCTGCACGTTGAGTTCGCGCTGGTGGAACCACTTCGCCGGGTCGGTCCGACGGTCGTTGATCCTCAGGACGTCGAAGCCCTTGGCGATGTCGTTGGAGTAGACGTGGCCGTTGTAGTAGTACGCCGACCAGGAGCCGGCGGTGGAGAGGGTCGTCGTGGAGAGCGGGCCGCGCTCGAAGTAGCCGATCTCCTTCGGGTTCGAGGAGTCGGTGAAGTCCCAGAAGGAGACACCGCCCTGGTACCAGGCCTGGACCATGATGTCGCGGCCCGGAACGGGGATCAGTGAGCTGTTGTGGGCGACGCAGTTCTCGGTGTCGGCCTGGTGGCGCGGGATCTTGAAGTAGCTCTTGAAGGCGAGCCTGCGCTTGTCGCCGTGGCCCTTGATCTCGTAGATGCCGTTGGCGCCGCGCTTGGGGCCGACCTCCGCGTTGCAGGTGGCGCCGCTGCCGCCGCCGAGCTCGTCGGTGAAGACGACCTTGTCGGCGCGCTCGTTGAAGGTCGCCGAGTGCCAGAACGCGAAGTTCACGTTGTCCTGGACGCGGTCGATGACCTTGGGCTTCTCCGGGTCCTTGATGGAGAAGAGGATGCCGTCGCCCATGCACGCGCCGGCCGCCAGGTCCTTCGAGGGGAGCACCGTGATGTCGTGGCAGCCGGTGGTCTCGGAGAGGTCCGGGTTGGCCGGGCCGCCGCCGGGGTTGCCGCCGCCGGGGAAGAGCACCGGGAAGTCGACGACCGCGGCCTTCTGGGGCGCCTTGCGGGGCACCTTGGTGATCGAGATGCCGTCGTGCGGAGGCTGGCAGTCCGGGTACGCGGCGAGCGGCGCGTACGAGGAGACGTACACGTAGACGTTCTTGCGCTCGGGCACCAGGGTGTGGGTGTGCGAACCGCAGGCGGTCTCGACGGCGGCGACGTACTTCGGGTTCCGGATGTCGCTGATGTCGAAGATCTTCATGCCCTCCCAGGAGGACTTCTCCGTGGCGGGCTGCGTGGTGCTGGAGCACGAGTTGTCGCTGCGCGAGGAGTCCGTGGAGAGGAAGACCAGGTTCCCGGAGACGGAGATGTCGTTCTGCGATCCGGGGCACAGGACCTGGGTGACGGTCTTCGGCTTCTTCGGGTTGCTGATGTCGAAGATCCGGAAGCCGTCGTAGTTGCCCGCGAAGGCGTACTTGCCCTGGAAGGCGAGGTCCGTGTTGAGGCCCTTGAGGGCGTCTTTGGGGATGTTCGCCAGGTGTTCGACGTTCTTGCTGTGGACGATCTCGTCCACGCCAGGTGTCTCGCCGCTCCGGATGGCCTCGCGGACCTCTTCCTGCTGCGAGGCGGAGACGCCCTGCCGCTTGGCGGGGGTGTCGCCGGGCTCGGGGGTCGCGGCGGCGGGGCCCGCCGTGAGGAGCGCCGCGAGCAGGCCGGCCGCGGCTGCTGCCACGCCGATTCGTCTGCGTCTCGTGACGTGGGGATTGTTCAACGATGCCACTGCGTACTCCCTTGCTTCGGTTCGCAGTTGGACGGGTGCGGGACGTGCGAAGTATCTGCCTTCTCATGTACATCTCAACAGATGGCAACAGAGATGTAATGCAGTTCTCTGATCATCCGTGTGCGGAAGCGTGCTAGACCGGTCACCAACTGCCCCGTGCGTCTGAGGAGGTTGCCGTGCACACGCGTCGATTCGGCGGGCTTCGGTGCGGGTTGGCCGTGACGGCCCTGCTCGCGACCGGCGCCCTGCTCGCCCTGTCCGGCTGCGACGGGGCCCCGGAGGACGACACCCGGGCGAAGCCGCAGGGCGCGTCCTCGGTCGTCGCCCCGGGAAGGCCCGGCGAGCCCGCGCGCACCCTCAGCGCGGAGGAGGCACGCGAGGAGGCCCCCGGCGACAAGCCCAACTCGGCGGACTTCGCCTACACGGAGATGATGGTCGTCCACCACGGGCAGGCCCTGGTGATGACGGATCTCGTCCCGGCGCGTGCCTCGTCGGAGGGCGTCAAGCAGCTCGCGCTGCGCATCGCCGCGGCCCAGAAGCCGGAGATCGGGGCGATGAAGGCCTGGGAGACCCGCAACGGGGCGGACGAACGGCCGAAGACCCCGCACGACCACGCGTCCATGGCGGGCATGGCGACCCCGCAGCAGCTCGCCGCTCTGAAGGCCGCCGAGGGCAAGGCCTTCGACAGGCTGTTCCTGGAGCTGATGATCACGCACCACAGGGGGGCGCTGACCATGGCCGGTGAGGTCCTGTCGGACGGCAACGACGTGACGATCGAGGAGATGGCGACGGAACTGGTCGCCCAGCAGACGACCGAGATCAACCGGATGGCCCGGATGCTCAGGTCCGGCTGACGCCGGGGGCCGGTCGACGCCCGGGCCACGGGCGCGCCCCGGCCGCGTCGGGCACGCCGCCCCGCCCCGCTCCCCGGCACCTTCCGGGACGCAGAGCCGTACGACCCGCCCCCCGCGGCGGCCCTCGCGCGCGCTGCACGCCTCTGCCGCCGCGGCTCCCGCGGTGCGATGCTGGAAGCACCCTGCGGAAGGGAGCTCCGCCGTGCTTCGCGTCGCAGTCGTCGGTTCGGGGCCCAGCGGCCTCTACACGGCCCAGGCCCTCGTCCAGCAGTCCGCCGTGCCCGATGTGCGGGTGCACGTGCTGGACCGGCTGCCGTGCCCGTACGGACTCGTGCGGTACGGGGTCGCCCCCGACCACGAGAAGATCAAGTCCCTGCAGGGGTCGCTGCGCACGGTCCTGGAGCACGAGCGGATCACCTTCGTCGGCAACGTGGAGGCCTGCACGCCGCAACTGCCCGCGCGACGGCTGCGGGAGCTCTACCACGCGGTGGTGTACTGCGTCGGCGCGGCCGCCGACCGCAGGCTCGGGATACCGGGCGAGGACCTGACCGGCAGCTTCTCGGCAACCGAGTTCGTCTCCTGGTACAGCGCGCATCCGGACGCCGACCCGGGCGGCTTCGCGCTCGGGGTGCGTTCCGCCGTGGTGATCGGCGTCGGCAACGTGGCGGTGGACGTGGCGCGGATACTGGCGCGCGGGGCCGGTGAGCTGCTGCCCACGGACATGCCGCAGGGGGCCCTGGACCTGCTCGGGGGCTCCACCGTGCGCGAGGTGCACGTGGTGGGCCGCCGGGGCCCCTCGCAGGCGCGGTTCACCACCAAGGAGCTGCGGGAGCTGGGCGGCCTGCCGGACGCCTCGGTGTCCGTGGAGCCGTCGGAGCTGGAGCTCGACCCCGGCTACGGCGACCCGTCGGCGCTGCCCGGCGCCCTGCGCCGCAACGTGGAGGTGCTGCGCGGCTGGGCGCTGCGACCGCCCCCGGCGCGGGCGCGCTCGCTGCGGCTGCGCTTCCACCTGCGGCCGGTGGAGATCCTCGGGAAGGCGGGCCGGGTGGCCGCCGTACGGTTCGAGCGGACCGTGCCGGACGGCGCGGGCGGGGTGTGCGGCACGGGGACGCACGAGGACATCGAGGCGCAGTTGGTACTGCGCTCGGTGGGCTACCGGGGCGTGCCGCTGCCCGGCCTGCCCTTCGACGAGGGGCGGGGAACGGTGCCGCACGCGGGCGGACGGGTGCTGCGGGACGGGGTTCCCTCCGCCGGGGAGTACGTGGCCGGGTGGATCAAACGCGGTCCGACGGGCGTGATCGGAACGAACCGGCCGTGCGCCAAGGAGACGGCGGCCTCCCTCCTCGCGGACGCCGGCGCCCTGACGCGCCGCACGCTGCCGGGCGACCCCCTGGACGCGCTGCGCGCGTCGGGGCTGCGGCCGGTGGAATGGCCCGGGTGGCTGGCGATCGAGGCGGCGGAGGCCGCGCTCGGGGCGTCCCTGGGGCGGCGCTCGGTGAAGCTCCACGACTGGGCGGGGCTCCTGGGGGCGGCGGGCGGCACCGGCACCTGAGCGTTCAGGCTCCGTCGCGCGCCTCCTGGAGGTCCGCGGCCTCCAGCACCGCCGCGAGCAGCCCCGGGAACAGCTCCTCCAGATCGTCGCGGCGCAGTGCGCTCTTCTTCGCGGTGCCCCGGTAGACCTGCACGATGACGCCGCTCTCGCGCAGGACGCGGAAGTGGTGCGTGGTCGTCGACTTGGAGACGGGCAGCTCGAAGGCGGAGCAGGCCAGTTCGTCGTCGGTGCGGGCGAGGTCGCGGACGATGAGCAGCCGCATCGGGTCGGAGAGGGCGTGCAGCACGTTCTCCAGCCGCATCTCCGCGCGGTCGGGGTGCGCGAGTTCACGGCCGGCGTGCACTGCTGCGGTGGCCACGGTGGTCTCCTTCGGGGCGGCGTCGGCGACGGTTCCCGTCATTGTACGAGACCTCTCGTAGTTTGACAGATGCCGTACTACGATGGGTATCGTACAAGCAGCAACAGGCCCTTCACCGATACGGAGTTCGCCGTGAGCAGCAGCCTCTTCCAGCCCTTCACCCTGCGCGATGTGACCTTCCCCAACCGGATCTGGATGGCCCCGATGTGCCAGTACAGCGCCGAGACGTCCGGCCCGGACGCCGGCGTGGCGAACGACTGGCACTTCGCCCACTACGCGGCCCGCGCCACCGGCGGCACGGGCCTGGTCCTGGTCGAGGCGACCGCCGTGTCACCGGAGGGGCGCATCAGCCCGGCCGACCTGGGCCTGTGGAACGACACCCAGAAGGACGCCTTCCGGCGGATCACCGGCTTCCTCACGGCGCACGGCACCGTGCCCGGCATCCAGCTCGCCCACGCGGGCCGCAAGGCCTCGACCGACCGACCGTGGCGGGGCGGCGGGTCGGTGGGCGCGGAGACGGAGGGCTGGCAGCCGGTGGGGCCGAGCCCGGTGCCGTTCAAGGACGGCCATCCCGTGCCGACCGAGCTGACGGCCGAACAGATCCGGGAGATCGTGGGGCAGTTCGCCGACGCCGCGCGGCGGGCCCTGGAGGCGGGCTTCCAGGTCGCCGAGGTGCACGGCGCGCACGGCTACCTGATCGGTGAGTTCCTCTCCCCGCACTCCAACAAGCGCACCGACGAGTACGGAGGATCGTTCGACAACCGGGTCCGGTTCGCCCTGGAGGTCGTGGACGCGGTGCGCGCCGTGTGGCCCGAGAACCTGCCGCTGTTCTTCCGCGTCTCGGCGACCGACTGGCTGGAGGCCGGCGGCTGGGACGCCGACGACACCGTTCGGTTCGCGCGGTTGCTCCAGGAGCACGGCGTGGACCTGCTGGACGTCTCGTCCGGCGGCAACGCCGCAACTGTCCGCATCCCGGTCGGCCCCGGCTACCAGGTGCCCTTCGCCGCCCGGGTCAAGGCGGAGACCACCCTGCCGGTGGCCGCGGTGGGCCTGATCACCGAACCCGCGCAGGCCGACAAGGTCCTCGCCAACGCGGAGGCCGACGCCGTCCTGCTCGGCCGGGAACTCCTGCGCGATCCGTCCTGGGCCCGCCGCGCGGCCCGGGAACTGGGCGGCGCGGTGGCCGCCCCGGACCAGTACGGCTGGGCGATCTGAGCGCCCTCAGGGCAGGTCGAACGGCTCCGTCGCACCGCTGAAGGGTTCGTCAGCCGCGCTGTTGCCGAAGTAGCGCAGCCGGTAGGCGCCCGCAGGGGTGTCCGCCGGGACGGTCCAGGTCACCGTCGCGGCGGACGTGCCACGGCCGGTGCGCGTCCAGCGGAAGGCGGTCGACCAGTCGCCGTCGTCGGCGACACGGGTCCAGGCGCCGTCGGCGGTGCGGCGTTCCACGGCGAGGTACGTGTCGCCCCTGCGCAGGTCGTTGGCGGGGTGGGCGGCCACGAAGGCGGCGGTCACCCGGTCGCCGACGCGGGCGAAGGAGAGCAGGTCGCCGTACGCCTGGCCGGGGGACGGCCGGTCCGCGGGCGCGGCACGCCGCCGGGGGCGGGCCCGCGGCAGGGGCTCGGGCGTGCCGGGGTCGGCCGGGCGGCCGTCGCGCATGGCGGCGGCGAGGGCGGCCGCCGTCTGGCAGAGCGCGGGGAGCTGCCAGCGGCCGAAGAGGGTGCTGCCGCCCTCGTACTCCTGGGCGTCGTACTCCTCGGGAGTGGTGACGTAGTGGAAGTAGCCGTTGCTGTAGCCCGCGACGAGGACGTCGGCGAGGTCCGCGCCGACGACGGCCGCCACGGTGCGGCGCAGGCGCAGCCCGGCCACGACGGTGACCTCTCCGGGAATGCCGATGAGGTACAGCCGGCCGATCCGCAGGAGCTGGACGGGCACCCGCTCCTGGACCATGGGGCGGAGCCTGTTGAGCGGCCCCGCGGGCAGGACCAGCGCCTTGGGGGCCTGGGCGTCGCGCAGGGCCGGCGAGAGGGCGTACACGACACGTCGCGAGAGGGCGTCCCAGAGGGGGTTGCGGCCCTCGCGGAAGCCCGCGAAGCCCCTGCCGTCGGCCCAGGCCCCGGCGAGGGCCGCCGCACCGCCCACGGGAGCGCCCGTACGGTGCGCGCGGCCGTCTCCGGTGTACTGCGGGCCCACGTCGGCGCGGGAGAGGTCGAGGTGGGTGACGCGGTGGTCGAGGGGACCGGTGAGCGGGACGGCCTCCGCGATCAGCGCGGTGGCGGACTCCTGCTGGCGGGCGCCCGTGATGCGGGTGTTGTCGTACTCGTTCTCGGTGGGTCCGCTGCCGGGGCGCAGGTTGAGGTTGGGCGACATGTCGGCCGCGTTGGTCTGGGCGAAGGCGGTGATCAGCGCGGGCGGCTCGGGAGCGAGGTAGTCCGCGCGGCCGTCCAGGCGCTCCCAAGCGTAGGCGGCGTAGCCCTTGTTGTCGCTGCTGATCAGGGTGTTGGCGTTGGTCATGCTGGTGTTGTGGACCGGGAACCAGTGGACGGCGCCCACGGACGCGCCGTCCCGGGCGATGTGCAGCAGCGTGGTGTGCGGGTCGACGCCCTCGGGGAAGTGGGCGCGGTCGGCCTCGGGGTTGCGGTCGAAGGCGCGGCGGGAGCGGTTGGCGCTGGTGCCGTGGAGTTCGCCGTGGGCGAGGGAGAGTTCGGCGGGGGCGAGGTCGTCGAGGGCCGCGCGGGCGGCTTCGGTGATGCCGTCGACGACGGCCGTGTACGTCTTGGGGCGGAAACCGCCGGTGTTGCTGTTGTACAGCGCGTGGTGGAAGTAGCCGCCGGGGCCGCAGTGGGTGTGGGTGGCGGTGAGCATGACGTTGGACTCGGTCCACTCGGGCGGCAGTCTGCGCACGACTTCCCGGACGATCCCGCCGGACATCAGCGGGAGTTCGCACACCACCAGCAGGACGCGTCTGTCGCCGGGGCCGGCGCCCTCGGCGAAGGCGAAGGCCCGCGCGCGCAGGCGGGTGTGCAGCCCGGTGGTCTGCTGGCCGGCCTTTCCGTAGCCGAGCATGCCGCACTCGGCGGCCTCCCCGGTGATGTCGGAGATGCCCCGGCCGGCCAGGTGGGTCATGGACGCTCGCTCTCGGGAAGTGCGTGGTCGGGTACGGGGGCCGCTTTCCCCGGATGGCCGGGGGCGGGAGCCGCCTTCGCCGCGTCGTCGGGTACGGGGGCCGCTCCCCCGGCGTCGGAGGTGCGCGCCGCTCTGCGCAGGAGGAGTCCGGCGACGGCGGCGGCGAAGAACATCAGCACCCCGTACGTGGCTCCGGGGACGGCCATCTCGGTGTTGCGCAGAATGCCCATGGCGATGGTGATGGCCAGGGTGGTGTTGTGCAGCCCGATCTCCATGCAGGAGGCGATCGCCTGGCCGCGCTCCACCCGGCACAGGCGCGGCACCCAGTACCCGACGGCGAGGCTGAGCACCAGCAGGGCGACGGCGACGGGTCCGGTGGAGCGCAGGTAGTCGAGGAGGTTCGCGCGCTCCTGGAGGGCGGCGCCGAGGATGATCGCCACCAGGATGACCACCGAGGCGATCTTCACCGGCCGGTCCATGCGCCGCGCGAAGGCCCCGGCACGCGCGCGCACGCACATGCCGACGACCACGGGGACCAGGACGACGGCGAACACCTGGAGGGTCTTGGCGAACTGGAGGCCGAGCTCCGTGCCCTCGCCGAGGAAGTGCCGCGCCGAGAGGTTGAACACCAGGGGCAGGGTGACGACGGAGATCACCGAGTTGACGGCGGTCAGCGTGACGTTGAGGGCGACGTCACCGCCGTAGAGGTGGCTGAAGAGGTTGGCCGCGGTGCCGCCGGGCGAGGCGACGACCAGCATCATGCCCACCGCCAGGACCGGCGGCAGCCCGAAGGCGTTCACCAGGCCGAAGCAGACCGCGGGCAGCAGGACCACCTGGCAGCCCAGGGCGACGAGGGTGGCCTTCGGGTGGGCCAGGACGCGGCGGAAGTCGGCGGGGGTGAGGCCGAGCCCGAGGCCCAGCATGATGACCGCGAGGGCGACCGGCAGGGCGACGGCGGCGAGATCCACGGGAGGACGGCCCGCTGCCCGGTCAGCCGGACAGGCCGGGCGCGGGGACGGCGGTGTGGTCCGCGGCGGCGGTGACCTGGTCCAGGGTGGGGGACGTCATGGCTGACTCTCCTCGTCGGTCGGGTCGTGGTCGGACCGTCGGCCGGGGTGCGCTGCGGGCCGTCCGGGGCGTACCGGCTGGATGGTCGTCAAGCGGGGAGGCGCTGTCAAGGAGTTCGGCCGGAAACCCGGAAACCCGCGGAGCGCGGTGCGCACCGGGCCCGCGCAAAGGCCCCCCGCAATCCCGGCTTACCGCTCTGAACTGGGCGGACGCGGGATCCCGGGGCCATTGTCAGTGGTGGGGTGCAGACTGGCCGATACCTGGAGACAACGACGTCTGGGAGGTGTCGGCCATGTCCGACGTACTGCTCGCGGTAGGCACACGCAAGGGACTCTTCCTCGGCCGCAGGCGCGGCGGCGGGGAGTGGGAGTTCGACGGCCCGCACTTCAACGCGCAGGCCGTGTACTCGGTGGGGATCGACCGCGGCGGGGACCGCCCCCGGCTGCTGGTCGGCGGGGACAGCGCGCACTGGGGCCCCTCGGTCTTCCACTCCGACGACCTGGGAAGGACGTGGACCGAGCCGGACGAACCGGCGGTGAAGTTCCCGAAGGACACCGGCACTTCGCTGGAGCGGGTCTGGCAACTGCATCCGGCGGGGCCCGCCGCCCCGGGGGTGGTCTACGCGGGGACGGAGCCCGCCGCGCTGTACCGGTCGGCGGACCGGGGCGAGACCTTCGAACTCGTACGGCCGCTGTGGGAGCACCCGACGCGCGCGCAGTGGGTGCCCGGCGGGGGCGGCGAGGCCGTGCACACCGTGGTCACGGACCCGCGGGACGCGGACCTGGTGACGGTGGCGGTGTCCACGGCCGGGGTGTTCCGCACCCGGGACGGCGGGGCGAGCTGGGCGCCGTCCAACAAGGGGGTGTCGGCGGTCTTCCTGCCGGACCCGAACCCGGAGTTCGGGCAGTGCGTGCACAAGATCGCCCAGGACGCGGCCGATCCGGACCGGCTGTATCTGCAGAACCACTGGGGTGTGTTCCGCAGCGACGACGCCGGGGCCAACTGGTCGGACATCGGCGAGGGGCTGCCGTCCACGTTCGGGTTCGCGGTGGCCGCGCACCCGCACCGGGGGGACACCGCGTACGTCTTCCCCATCACCGCGGACTCCGACCGGGTGCCCGCGGACCGCAGGTGCCGGGTCTACCGGACCCGGGACGCGGGCAAGAGCTGGGAGCCGCTGACGGCGGGCCTGCCGCAGGAGGAGCACTTCGGCACGGTGCTGCGCGACGCCCTCTGCACGGACGACAACGCGCCCGCCGCCGGGGTGTACTTCGGCAACCGCAACGGTGAGGTGTTCGCGAGCGACGACGACGGGGACAACTGGCGGCAGCTCGCCTCGCACCTGCCGGACGTGCTGTGCGTGCGGGCGGCGGTGATCGGCTGAAGGGGACGACAAGCCGGGAGCCCGGGCCGGCGGCGGGAGCGCGGGGGCCGTTGTCGGACTGGCCCAGTAGAGTGACGCGCTGTGGCAGCAAGATCATTGAAAGAGAGCGTCGAGCCCGGCTGGGCGGACGCGCTGGAGCCCGTGGCCGGACAGATCGCCGCGATGGGCGACTTCCTGCGCGCGGAGGTCGCCGCGGGACGCCGTTACGTCCCGGCGGGTCCCGACATCCTGCGGGCGTTCCAGCAGCCGTTCGACGAGGTACGGGTGCTGATCGTGGGTCAGGACCCGTATCCGACACCGGGGCACGCGGTGGGGCTGAGCTTCTCGGTCGCGCCCGACGTCCGCCCGGTGCCGCCGAGCCTGGACAACATCTTCTGGGAGATGCACACCGACCTCGGACATCCCCGCCCGTCCAACGGGGACCTCACCCCCTGGACGCGGCAGGGGGTGCTCCTGCTCAACAGGGCGCTCACCACCGCGCCCCGCAGGCCCAACGCCCATCAGGGAAAGGGCTGGGAGCAGGTCACCGAGCAGGCCATCACAGCGCTGGCGGCGCGCGGCAAGCCGCTGGTGGCGGTGTTGTGGGGCAGCAACGCGCGCAGCCTCAAGCGGCTGCTGGGCAGCGTGCCCGTGGTCGAGTCGGTACACCCGTCGCCCCGGTCGGCGGACAACGGGTTCTTCGGTTCGCGGCCGTTCAGCCGGACCAACGAACTGCTCGCCCAGCAGGGGGCCGCTCCGATCGACTGGAAGCTGCCGTAGCAGAGGGGCGTCATGGGGTCCGGTGAGAGGTACGCGCTCGGGGTCGATTCGGGCGGCTCCGGTGTGCGCGTCGCGCTCGCGCCCGTACGGGACGACGGGAGGACGGTGACGCACGCGTCGCCGCCCGTGGTGTCGGGCGTGCCCGTGCCCACCGGGCCCGGCGGGCTCGACGCCGACGCCCTGGCCGGGCATCTGGTGCCCGCCGCCCGGGAGTTGCTGGCATGCGTGGGCGGTGGCCGCCTGGCGGCGGTCTGCGTCGGCGCGGCCGGGCTGGCGACGCTGGGCGACCAGGTGCGGGCGCGGCTGCCCGGGGTGCTGGCGCAGGAGTTCGGGGTGCGGCGGGTGGCGCTCGCCGCCGACGCGGTGACCGCATACGCGGGAGCACTGGGGCAGCGGCCGGGGGCGGTCCTCGCCGCGGGCACCGGGCTCATCGGCGTGGGCACCGATCTCACCGCGTGGCGGCGGGCCGACGGCTGGGGTCACCTGCTGGGCGACTGCGGCGGCGGGGCGTGGATCGGCCGGGCCGGGCTGGAGGCGGCGATGCGCGCGCACGACGGCCGCGCGGGTGGTTCCGCCGCGCTGCTGCGACGGCTGGAGGCGGTGTTCGGGCCGCCGGGCGAGCTGCCGGGACTGCTCTATCCGCGGACCGACCGCCCGGCGGTCCTCGCGTCGTTCGCGCCGGAGGTCGCCGCGTGCGCCGCCGAGGGGGACCCGGCAGCCGCGGGGGTGATGGCGGAGGCGGCCGGGCACATCGCCGTGACGGCGGCCGCGGTGTGCCCACGGCCCGTCGCCGGGGTGGTGCCCGAGGTCGCGTTCACCGGCGGGCTGCTGCGACTGGGCGCGCCCCTCCTCGTACCGCTGCACGAACGGTTCGCACGGGCGCTGCCGTACGCGCGGCGGGCGGAGGCGCTGGGGAGCCCGCTCGACGGTGCGCTGCTGATCGGCGTCGCGCTCGCCGCCGACCGCCTGGCATTTCCGTACGATCCACGCATGTTGCACGTATCCGGACAGTGAAACTGTTGAATTCGCGTGCATTCGCCGTCATTCCCTGGATAAAACGGGACAGATACCTCTCGAATACACCCTCCCCGAACGGCCGCACCCGCAAAGCCAGTAGCATGCGGCGCCATGAGCTCCCCCACTGGGCCCGCTTCCGGCCTGCCTGTACGAATGCCGCGCCCCCGCCAGCCCGGGCGACACCGCCGCCCGGAGCCCGTGGCGGCTCCCGAGGGCGCGCCCGCACTTCTCCTCGCCGTTCCCGGCGAGCCGACCACCGCCACCCGCAGCCTGGCGGAAGAACTTCTGAGCATCGCCCGTTCCGAGCTGCCGGGCCTCGACGCCCGCATCGGCTACCTGGACGGCGACGACCGGGGCGACTACCCCGAGTACCCGACGCTGGACGCCGTGCTCGCGCACACCGCGAACGAGCGCACCGCCCGGTACGAGCTGGCCCTGGCCGCCGGCCGCGAGGTGGCGGCCCCCGAGGGCCCCGTCGCCGTCGTGGTGCCGCTGCTGGCCGGGCCCGAGGCATCCACGATGCGGCGGATACGGCAGGCTCTCGTGGACAGCCACGCGGCCGCCGAGCTGACCGACGTCCTCGGCCCGCACCCGCTGCTCGCCGAAGCGCTGCACGTCCGCCTGTCCGAGGCCGGGCTCTCGCGCGCCGACCGCGCCCGCCTGTTCACGGTCACCACCGCGGCCGACGGCATCGTCCTGGCCACCGTGGGCGGCGAGGAGGCCGTGCGGGCCGCCGGGATCACCGGCATGCTGCTGGCCGCCCGTCTGGCCGTGCCGGTGATGGCCGCCGCGCTCGACCAGGAGGGCTCCATCGCCTCGGTCGCCGAGCAGCTCCGCGCTTCGGGCTCCGGGAACCTGGCGCTGGCCCCGTACCTGATCGGCCCGGAGGTCGCCGGCGACCTGCTGGAGACCGCCGCGAAGGAGGCGGGCTGCGCGTTCGCCGAGCCGCTCGGCGCCTACCCGGCGATCGGCAAGCTGGTGCTGTCGCAGTACGCGTCGGTGCTGGGCATCACGCCGCAGCAGGCGGCGCCGGTCCACTGACGGACGTACCCGTACGCGTGCGAAAGGCCCGCCCCCCGCCGCCGGGGGTGCGGGCCTTTCGCACGCGTACGGCCGACGGGCCGTGCGGTGCACGAGCTTGCGCGCGCGTACGGCCGGGCAGCCGGGCGGCGTACGAACGACGAATCAGCCGAAGACCACGCAGGACGCCGCCGGGGCCGCCACCGAGCCCGCCCGGCGCGGAACGCCCGTCGCCGGATCGATGTCGAACCAGGTGACGTCGCCGGAGCGCTCGTTGGCCGCGTACAGGCGGCTGCCCGTCGGGTCCAGCGCCAGATCGCGCGGCCAGTGGCCGCCGCACGGCACGGTGGTGCGCAGGACGGCCCGCTCGCCCTCCGCGGTCAGCTCCAGGACGGAGATGCTGTCGTGGCCCCGGTTGGCGACCCACAGGAAGCGGCCGTCGTGCGCGACCACCCCCTCGGACGCGTAGCTGCGCTCCGCGGGCTCCTCGGACAGCAGGGATGCCTCCGAGAGCGGCGTGAGGGTGCCCGTGGCGGCCTCCCAGCGGCAGAGGGTGACGGTGGGGGCCAGCTCGTTCACGACGTACGCGTACGCGCCCGTGGGGTGGAAGGCCAGGTGGCGCGGTCCGGTGCCCGGGCGCAGCGCCACCTCGGCGTGCACCGTGAGGGTGCCGGCGTCGGGGTCCGGCGCGCAGACCCGCACCGAGTCGGTGCCGAGGTCCACGCTGAGCACCCAGCGGCCGGAGGGGTCGGGGCGCACCTGGTGGGCGTGCGGGCCCTCCTGCCGGCCGGTGTCGGGCCCGCTGCCCCGGTGGTGCAGCACGCAGGACGCCTGGCCGGGGGTGCCGTCGGCGCGCAGCGGCAGGACGGAGACGCTGCCGGAGCCGTAGTTGGCGGCGACGAGGTGACCCGCGGTCAGCGCCAGGTGGGTGGGCGAGCCGCCGCCGACCGGCACCGGCTCCCCCGCCGGGCGGGGCAACGCGTCGCTCACGTCGAACGCGGCCACCGCGCCCTGCTCGGTCTCGCTGACCGCGTACAGCAGCCGTCCGCCGGGGGCGAGCGCCAGGTACGAGGGGTCGGCGACGGCGTCGCTCGCGCCGAGCACGGTGAGCGCGCCCGTCCCCGGGTCGACGGCCGCCGACAGGACGCCGCGTCCGCCCGCCGAGGTGAACGAACCGATGAAGGCGCGTGCCTCCTGGGACGGCGACCCCGATGCGCTGCTGCTGCTCACCGTGCAGCCCCTTTCCACGAGTTGGTGTGTACGTGTGCGTGTACGAATGCGTGTGCGTGGGGCGACGGTAGCAGGGGGTCTAGACCAGCGGCTCGGCCGCTCGCACGGGCGCTAGAGCAGCGCCTCGCCCCGCGCCCGTGCCAGGGCGTCGTCGTGGTGCGTGAACAGCGGCGTGAGCTCGGTGTTGTCGTACGTGCGGTGGAAGACGCCCGTCGCCGCGCTCGACATCGGCGGCACGATCCACGACCAGTCGGCCCCGACCTGGCGGCCCTTGCTCTCCTCGCGGTCGAGGTGGGTGAGGAAACGCTCCGACTCGGTGTGGTGGTCGGTGATGCTGATGCCCGCGCGGTCGAAGGAGTGCAGGACGGCCCGGTTGAGCTCGACCAGCGCCCGGTCCTTCCACAGCGAGCGGTCGCTGCTGACGTCGAGACCGAGGTGCTCGGCGAGGCGCGGCAGCAGGTTGTACCTGTCGGTGTCGGCCAGGTCGCGGGCGCCGATCTCGGTGCCCATGTACCACCCGTTGAAGGGGGCGCACGGGTAGCAGATGCCGCCGATCTCCAGGCACATGTGCGAGATCGCGGGGACGGCGTGCCAGCGCAGGCCCCAGTCCTGGGCCCAGGTGTCCTCGGGGTGCTGGAGCGGCACTTCGAGCACGGCCTCGTCGGGCAGTTCGTACAACTGCGGCTTGTCGTCGCTGCCCTGCACGATCAGGGGCAGTACGTCGAAGGGGCTGCCGGGGTCGCCCCGCCAGCCCAGCCGCTCGGCGAGGCCGGTGAGGCCGGTGTTGCGCGGGTCGCCGACGATCCCGCCGTCGGCGCCGGTGTGGCCCGCGTACCGGATGAGCTGTTCGTTCCAGATCCTCGGCCCCGGCCGGGCGGGGGTGTCCGGGGCGAACACGGTGATGAGGGGGCGTATTCGGCCGCCGTTGCCCGCCTCCTTGAGGTGCTCGACGCACTCCTGGGCGACGGTGTCGGCGTCGCTGACGTGGCGGCGGTCGCGCACGCGCAGGGAGTTCCAGTAGAGGCGGCCGATGCAGCGGTTGCTGTTGCGCCAGGCGACGCGCGCGCCGAAGGCGAGTTCGCCGGGGGTGTGCCGGTACGTCCCGGTGGCGTCGATCTCGGCGTGCACGGCGGCCAGGCGCGGCCCCGGGTCGCCGTGGGCGGGGACCTCGCGGTGGTGCAGCCGGACGAAGTCGTCGGCGAGGCGGTGCAGGGTGTCGAGACCGAGGGCGTACGCCCGGTTCTCGGGCTGCCCGGCCGCCGCCCGACGCGGCTCGGGCAGCGGCCCGCCGTGCGCGACGGGACACCGGGCGGCGCTCTCCCCGCCGGAGCCGGTGCGGGCGGCCGCTGCGGCACCGGAGACGGCCTCGTCCCGGTCGTGGCGCTCCGGGGCGACCGGGAGACGCGGGACCGGATCGTGGGCCGGGGCGTCCGTTCCGGAGGGGGCGGGAAGGGACGGAGGCCACGGCGACCCCGGGCGGTCGGGGGCGGGGTGCGGGGCACGCGGCGGGTCGATGCCGGGGTGCGGGGCACTCGCCCGGTCGGGGGCGGCGTGCGGGGCGAGGGAGGACCGCTCGGGCGCGGCCGGGCCGGATGCCGGTGTTCCGGGCAGCTTGGCCGCGTGGAGCGGGGTGACGGGGCCCTGCCCGGCCCATGACGGGACAGGCCGACCGGGGAGGCCCGGAAGGCCCTGCGGCGTGGCGGGGCAGCTCGCGGTGCCCTGGGCGGGGAGCCCGTGCGGCGCGGCGGCGGAGGGCCCGGCGGAGGCGGGCCGCGGCCCGCGGTCCTGGCGGGGCACCCCGGGGGCGGGGAACACGGCTGGGGGCGTCCCGGGCAGCGCCTGGTGCGTCTCTGCGCCCGACGGGCCCGGA
Organism: Streptomyces sp. NPDC039736; assembly: GCF_055596485.1. Taxonomy (NCBI): domain Bacteria; kingdom Bacillati; phylum Actinomycetota; class Actinomycetes; order Kitasatosporales; family Streptomycetaceae; genus Streptomyces; species Streptomyces sp. NPDC039736. The sequence continues at coordinate 27,642 of NZ_JBVIUQ010000013.1, forward strand.
GGCTGGGCCCCGCCGGGACCCGGGAGCTCCGGGTGCGTGATCCCCTGCGGGACGGGCCCGGGTCGTGCGGCTTCCGGCCGGGCGTCACCGGTGTCGCCGGGCCAGGAAGAGCAGGACCCGGACTCGGGTTCGCCGCTCGCGGTGACGCCTTCGGCCGCGGCCGACGCAGAAGGGCGGGTCGTGCGGCCCGTCGGCAGGCCCGGCGCTCCCGAGTCGTGAGCGGCACCGGAAGCAGGCCCCGGCGGGGTGGGGCCCGGCTGCGCCCCGTTCACCGAGCCGTCGGCGAAGTCCGCGTTCGCCCCGTCCAGTGGCCCGGGGCCGAGCCCCGCGCCGACCGCGCCGCCCGGGCCGGAGGCGAAGCCCGGATCGGGAGCGGGGACCGGGCAGCTCACGTCCGTGAGAGCGCCGGGGGCTGCCCCGGCAGCCCTCTCGGGGGCCGGTGTTCTGCCGGATATCCGGTCCTCGGCTCGCTGAAGATCATTGCGCATCCTGCTCGCATCCCCGGGCATCGACGATTCACGCCCGGCAAAAGCGACACGTTCGCCTCCGCGGGCCGTTCCTCCCGCATGATGCCGCCGGGTTTACCCCCGATGCGGGCGGATCATCCGATTACGCGTTCACCAGGGGTGAGCGTGGAGAAGTGCGCAGGGGCGCGGCGAGCGCGGCGAGCGCCCCTTCCAATTCGGCGAGGTGCGAGAGCGCCGCCTCCGCTCCGGGGTGGTGCTGCCGCTGCACCGCAAGCGGCACGACCGCCACCACGGCCGGTGCCGGCGCCGTCAACGGCACGGGCGCGGACGCCGGTTCGGGCACCGGTGCCGGGGCGACCAGGGCCGCCACCGCCGCCTCCACCCGCTCGCACGCGGCGGTCAGCCGTGCGTCGTGCGAGGCATCGGGGTCGGCGGCCACGGCGGCGAACGCCCGGACCAGGCGCGCGCAGTCGTCGAGGAGTTCCAGCACCTGACGGGCCCTGGCCTTGCGGGCCCGCAGCGGGCTCAGGGGGTGGACGAGCGGGGCCAGCGAGAGCCGGACCCGACCGAGCAGCAGTTCCAGTTCGGCGGCGTGCGGGGCCGGATCGGCGGCGGCGTGACCGGCCAGCCGGCGGGCGGCCTCACTGGTGCACGCGCGTACGCAGTGCAGGGCCCGCTGGATCCATGCGTCGGTGCAGGCGTGCGTGGTCACGGGGAGGACGACCGCGACGGCCAGGGCCGCGCCGAGCGCGCCGACCACCGTCTCCTGCACCCGCAGGGCCAGCAGCCCGGGGTGCAGGACGCCCAGGAGCCCGTACAGCAGTCCGGCCATGACGGTGACGAAGAACATCATCCAGGAGTAGCTGGGGCCGGCCGTGTAGAAGATGCCGAAGACGCAGACCGCGACGAGGGCCGCCGTGGGGGCGGGGGCCCCGTCGAGCGGGATCGCGACGAGGAAGCCGGCCGCGATGCCGACGACCGTGCCGAGCACCCGGCGGAAGCCGCGCACCAGGGTCTCGCCGCGCGAGACGGTGTTGACGAAGATCCACCAGGCCGCGCCGACCGCCCAGTACCAGCGGTCCTCCGAAAGCACCTGCCCGATCGCGAGTGCGAACGCGCAGGCGGCGGTGACCTGGAAGGCCTGCCGCGTGGTCGGCCGGGCGAACCCGAGCCCGGTGAGCGGCGCGGGTCCGGCCGGCGGCGGGGTGCGGCGCTCGATGGGCCAGAGCCCGAAGCGGACCACGGCGGACACGGCGATCGCGAGCGCGACCGCTCCGTACAGCTCGGGCAGCTGACCGGGCACCGCGTGCAGGAACTGCGTGACGAAGAACATCATGAAGCCGAACGTGCCGAGCGCGTGCCCGCGCGGCCCCCACCGCCGTGCGTACGCCCCCGTCAGGACCACCGCGAGGAAGGCCAGGTCGCGCGGCAGCGGGTGGTCGTGCAGGAGGGTGGCCAGGGCGAGGACGGGGAAGCCGGCGACCGGCAGCAGGAACGTGGTGAGTGCCTGGCGGGGCACGGTCGGGTCCTGGACGGTGAAGAGCGCCAGCAGGGCCGCGAGGCCGCCGACGATGGACGCGGTCAGGGACATGCCGCACAGTTCGGCGACGGCGACCGCGCCGCCGATGCCGATGACGGCGCGGGAGGAGACCCGCAGTCGCAGCAGCCCCGGGTCCGGTGCGTGGAACATCCTCTTCACAGCGGCAGCCCCGCCCCCTCGGTCGTGTACGGAATCCTCACCGTTTCGGACATGGAAAAGGCGCCGCTGGTCCGGTCCGGCGGCGTCGCCGGGCCGGGCGCTGCGCGGCGCCATCAGTAGGCACAGGAAAGCATCACGTGGGACAGTGGCTCAACTCGTCCTGCACGGGCTGTGCCATTGGCCCAGTCGTCGAGCGGAACGATGAGCCACAAGGAGGCCAACGGACCATGGTGGTGCGACTTGTCCGTCGATGAGCTGGACACCCGGATTCTGCGACTGCTGATCGAGGAGCCGCGTACGAGCGTGCGCGAGTACGCCCGGCTCCTGGGCATCGCGCGCGGCACGCTCCAGGCGCGGCTGGACCGGCTGGAGCGGGAGGGGGTGATCACCGGCTCCGGGCCCACCCTCTCCCCCGCCGCGCTCGGGCATCCGGTACTGGCGTTCGTGCACGTCGAGGTGACGCAGGGGCATCTGGACGAGGTGGGGGAAGCGCTCGCCGGGGTGCCGGAGATCGTCGAGGCGTTCTCGATCACCGGCGGCGGTGACCTGATGACGCGGGTGGTGGCCCGGGACGCCGGTCATCTGGAGGACGTGATCCAGCGGCTGATCCAGGTGCCGGGCGTGGTGCGCACGCGGACGGAGGTCGCGCTGCGGGAGCGGGTGCCGCACCGGCTGCTGCCGCTGGTGGAGGCGATCGGGAGGGCCGCGAAGGGGCGGTGATCGCCTGGGTCATGCTTGACCCATGAGCACTCCGCGGCCCCTTTCGGTCCTCTTCGATCTCGACGGCACCCTGGTCGACAGCGAGCCCAACTACTACGAGACGGGCCGCAGGCTCCTGGAGCGGTACGGCGTGCCCGACTTCACCTGGGAGGAGAACGCCCGGTTCATCGGCATCGGGACGCGCGAGACGCTGGAGACCCTGCGGGAGAGGTACGCGATCGACGTCGGCCTCGACGCGCTGCTGGCCGAGTACAACGGGCTGTACCTGGAGCTCGCCCGCGCCTCCACCGAGGTCTTCCCGGAGATGCGCAAGCTGGTGGAGCGGCTGCACGCGCGGGGCGTGCCGACGGCGGTGGCGTCGGGTTCCTCGCGCGAGGCGATCATGGCGGTGCTGGAGGGCACCGGTCTCGACGCGTACCTGGGCGAGGCGGCGGGCGGGGTGGTCGTGTCGGCGGACGAGGTGCCGCACGGCAAGCCCGCCCCGGACGTCTTCCTGGCGGCCGCGGCCCGGCTGCGCGCCGAGCCCGGCTACTGCGCGGTGTTCGAGGACGCCGCCCCGGGCGTCACTGCGGCGCTCGCGGCGGGGATGCGGTGCGCGGCGATCCCGTATCTCGGTGGCCGGAGTGACTGGGGCGGCTGGGGCGATCCGAGTGATTCCAGTGACCCGAGCGGCCTGGGTGATCCGGGCGACCCGAGTGGTTCTAGTGCCCTGAGTGAACCGAGCACTACGGAACCCGCCCCGCTCGACCCCGCCTTCGACACCGCCGACCTGCTCTTCACCGGTGGTCAGGCCGACTTCACCGCCGAGGCCGCCTGGGTCTGGCTGGGCCTGTCCTGAACGGACGCGGGCCCTCCCGTCGGCCGACAGGGCCCGCGTCCGCCACTTCCCCTCCGCACCGGCTCGGCGAGCCCGCCCCCCGGCGCGCGTCCTCACGGGGGCCGGCCGCCAGGACCGCGCCGGGCCCATAACACGTGGCGTATGCCCTTCCGGGATGATCCAGGTCGTCATGTCCACGCCCATACTCGCGACGTACATGTGAAGCGCGTGTGACGTACGGGTCATGCCGCGCACCCGACCGCGGGCACGGCACCCCGTCACCCGCGCGTACGGCAACGCACAGCTCTCCCACCCCCACCCATGAACGGAGTGGACGTTGCGACCCACCAGATGGACGGCGACAGTGGCGGCGCTCGCGCTGACCACGGGGCTCGTGAGCACCCTCGCGAGCCCCGCGGCGGCTGCGGCGAAGCCCCCGCCCGCACCCCAGTCAGGCGCCACCCCCGCGGCCCGCGCGATCGCCGCGGCCGACGCCGCCGTGCGCAGCGGCTTCGACGCCGCTGTCAACGCGGCATCCGAGACGTATGAGAGACAGCAGGTCACGCCCTGGGTGAAAGGCCTGTACTCGGTGGCGTACGAGCGAAGATACCGGGGGCTTCCGGTGGTCGGCGGCGACGCGGTCGTGCTCGCCGACGGCGAGGGGAACGTACGCTCCCTCCAGTCGGCCTCGCAGACCCGCATCGACGTGTCGGTCCAGCCGTCGGTCTCCGCGCGGCGCGCCGAGTCGGTGGCGCGCACCCAGTTGGCGAAGACCGACCGGGTGAGCGGCAGCCGCCTCGTCGTCAGGCTGAAGGACGGCAGGCAGGTCCTGGCCTGGGAAACCACCCTGACCGGCCGTCAGGCGAAGGCGCCGAGCAAGCTGCACGTCTTCGTGGACGCGCGGACGGGGAAGATCGTCGACCAGTACGACGAGGTCGTCGCGGGCACCGGGAACAGCAAGTGGAACGGACCGAACCCGCTCCAGATCGACACCACCGCCTCCAACGGCACCTACAGCCTGCGCGACCCGAACCGTCCCGGGCTCAGTTGCGCCGACTACAACGGCGGCCAGGTCTTCTCGAAGACGACGGACAGTTGGGGCACCGGCAACCCCACGTCCAAGGAGACCGGCTGCACCGACCTGATGTTCGGCGCGCAGAAGCAGTGGGACATGCTCTCCCAGTGGCTCGGCCGCAACGGCGTCAACGGACAGGGCCGCTCCTTCCCCGCCAAGGTGGGGCTGAACGAACTCAACGCCTACTGGGACGGCAGCTCCGTCACCATCGGCCGCAACAGCGCGGGCGAGTGGATAGCGGGCACCGACGTCGTCGCCCACGAGTACGGGCACGCGATCGACTCCACCACCCCGGGCGGCACCAGCGGCCAGGAGTCCGGGCTCGGCGAGGCGACCGGTGACATCTTCGGGGCGCTGACCGAGGCGTACATGAACCAGCCGGCTCCGTACGACGTCCCCGACTACACCGTCGGCGAGATGATCAACCTCCAGGGGCGCGGCCCGATCCGCAACATGTACAACCCGCCGGCCGTCAACAACGACCCCGCCTGCTACAGCTCCTCGATCCCCGGCACCGAGACGCACGCCGCCGCGGGTCCGATGAACCACTGGTTCTACCTGCTCGCCGAGGGCACCAGCCCCGGCGGCGGCAAGCCGAACTCCAGCACCTGCAACCAGTCGACGCTGACCGGCGTCGGCATCCAGAACGCCGGCAAGATCTTCTACGGGGGGATGCTGCTCAAGACCAGCAGCATGTCGTACAAGAAGTACCGCACGGCGACGCTGACCTCGGCGAAGAACCTGGACCTGGCCACCTGCAACCTGTTCAACAAGACCAAAGCGGCCTGGGACGCGATCAGCGTGCCCGCCCAGGCCGGTGATCCGACCTGTACGCCCAGCGGCCAGAACAACGACTTCTCGATGGCCCTGAATCCGGCCTCGGGCACCGTCCAGCAGGGTGCTTCGGTCACCACCACGGTCACCACCAACACCACGACCGGCAACGCCCAGTCGGTGGCGCTGACCGCGAGCGGCCTGCCCGCCGGGGTCACCGCGTCCTTCAGCCCGGCGACCGTGCAGTCCGGCCAGTCCTCCGTGCTGACGCTGACCGCGTCGGCGAACGCCGCTCCGGGCGCGACCACGATCAGCGTCAAGGGCCAGGGCGCCACGCTCTCCCACACGGTCGACTACGTGCTGAACGTCGGCGGCACCGTGCCGTCCAACGACCCGCCGGACATCGACGTCGCCAAGGTCCGGGCGCACCTCGCCCAGTTCGGCACGATCGCCTCGCAGAACGGCGGCAACCGCCGTGCGGGCAGCGCCGGTTACACCCAGTCCCTGGCCTACGTGAAGGGCAAGCTGACGGCCGCCGGCTACCAGGTGTCCGAGCAGACCTGCACCACCTGCACGTACCCCTCGAACAACCTGATCGCCGACTGGCCGGGCGGACCGGCGGACCAGACGATCATGCTGGGCGCGCACTTGGACGGCGTCTCGGCGGGTCCGGGCATCAACGACAACGCCTCGGGCTCGGCGGCCCTGCTGGAGAACGCGCTCGTCCTCGCGCAGAAGAACCCGACGATGACCAAGCACGTGCGCTTCGCCTGGTGGACGGACGAGGAGCAGGGCCTCAACGGCTCCGAGTTCTACGTGGCCCGCCTGACGGCGGCGCAGCGCTCGGCGATCAAGGGCTACTACAACTTCGACATGGTCGGCTCGACCAACGCGGGCTACTTCGTCAACAACGTCAACTCGGCCCTCTCCGCCCCCCTGAAGGCCTACTGGGCCTCCCTCAACCTCGCCCCCGAGGAGAACGTCGAGGGCCAGGGCCGCAGTGACGACGCCTCCTTCCAGGCCGTCGGCGTCCCGACCTCGGGGTACGCGGCCGGGGCGAGCGCCCGCAAGACCGCCGCGCAGGCACAGAAGTGGGGCGGCACGGCGAACGCCGCGTACGACTCCTGCTACCACAGCGCCTGCGACACCGTGAACAACATCAACGCGACGGCGCTGGACCGCAGCGCCGACGGCATCGCGCACGGCATCTGGAAGACCTCGGTGGGCACCGGCACACCAGCCCAGGACTTCTCGGTCGGCGTCGACCCGGCGGCGGGCAGCGCCAGTCCGGGCGGCAGCACCACCGCGACGGTCACCACCCGGACGGTGAGCGGCGATCCGCAGCAGATCGCCCTCGCGGTCTCCGGAGCGCCGGCGGGCGTGACCGCCACCGTGAGCCCCGCCTCCGTGCAGTCCGGCGGCAGCGCGACGCTGTCCGTGGCGGTGGGCACGAGCGCGGCTCCCGGTACGTACACGCTGAACGTCACCGGTACGGGAACGGCCGCCCGCAGCACCACCTACACGCTCACCGTGGGCGGCGGCACCGGCTGCACACCGGGCCAACTGGTCGCCAATGGCGGCTTCGAGAGCGGCCAGAGCGGCTGGACCGCCACGAGCGGTGTCATCACGACCCAGGCGGGCCAGCCCCCGCACGGCGGCAGCTACAAGGCGTGGCTGAACGGCTGGGGCACCCCGCGCACCGACAACGTGGCCCAAACGCTGACGATTCCGGCCGGCTGCGCCTCGTACAAGCTCTCCTTCTTCCTCCACATCGACACGGACGAGAACGAGAACGTGGCGTACGACAAGTTCACCGTCGCGGTCGGCAGCCAGACGCTCCAGTCCTTCTCCAACGTGGACGCCACCACCGGCTACGTGGAGAAGACCTATGACCTGGCGCAGTTCGCCGGGCAGACGGTCGCGCTGAAGTTCGACGGCACGGAGGACCAGTCGCTCCAGACCTCCTTCGTGGTGGACGACGTGACGGTGCGGGTGAGCTGACCTCACGCGTCACGCGTCACGGGTTCGTCGCGGCAGCTCTTCCCCTGGCCTCCGAGTCGGGGGAAGAGCTGCTTTTCGTACGTCGTTTTCCAGCCAAGAGCCGTGTGGAGCCTGCGAGTTGCAGGCGGATGTGACCGGAGCCACATCTTCCGGCGTCGCCACTTAGGCAAGCCTAAGCTAAGTTAACTCCTGTCCGCCTCCCACCCGGAGGCACTTGACGTATCGGAGATCGACTCGGCATGTCCACCATCACCCGCCGCTTCCGTCGCACCGCAGCCACCGCCGTCGCCCTCGCCGCGGGCAGCTCCCTCGCCCTGACGGGCACCGCCACCGCGCAGGGCAAACCGGCCGCCGGTTCGACGGTGACCTCCGCCCAGCTCACCGCGGGTCTCTACCAGTCCTCGTACTCGGAGCGGAACCACGTGCTGTGGGCGACCGCCGCCGTGGGCCGCCCGCCGGTCACCAAGTCCTCGCTGATGAAGGTCGATCCGTACTCGCTGAAGGTGAAGGCGACGTACACCCCGCCGGTCACCGACGCGGCGACCGGCGCGGTCGAGGCCGTCTACGGCGTCGCGGTCGACGACGAGCACAACACCGTCTGGACGACCAACACCCGCAACAACTCGGTCTCCGTCTACAGCCAGCGCGACGGCAAGCACCTGGCGAGCCTGCCGAACGTGGCGCACGCCCGGGAGGTCGTCGTCGACGAGCGCCGCAACACGGTGTGGGCGAGCGCGTTCGGCGACGGCACGCTGGTGGCCTTCGACTCCCGTACGTTCAAGGAGAAGAAGCGCGTCACGGTGGCGGGCACCCAGCCCACGGGCCTCGCCCTGAACAAGCGGACGGGCACGGTGTACGCGGCCGACCTGGGCGGCGACCGTCTCGTCGAGGTCTCCCCCTACGCCAAGGAGCCGCGCCTGATCCCGACCGGCGACGGCCCGATCTCGGTCGCCCTGTCGGCCGACGGCCGCACCGCGTACACCGCCGACCAGGCCGCGGGCACCCTCTCGGTCCTGAACCTGCGCGAGGGCAAGGTCACCAAGACCGTCCCGACGGGCGCCGGCGCGCTCTCGGTCGCGGCGGACACCCGCACGGGCAAGGTCCTGGTCGCGAACCGCGGCGCGGGCAACGTCACGGTCGTCGACCCCCGCAAGGGCGCGGTCGTGGAGACCCTGGCGACGGGCGCCAACCCGAACCACGTGACGGCGACGCGCGGCACGGCGTTCGTCGTGGACAAGTCCGCCGTGGGCCCGGAGCGCCAGGACCAGGCCCACCGCATCCGCGTCTCCCGCTGAGCCGGCGGAGCCGGTGACCGGCCGGCCCGCAGGCCACCGGCTCCGCTGAATTCCCCGGCTGTGCCCGGGACCCGAGGTGACGGGTCCCGGGCACAGCCATGTCCGCGCTCCGGGACGGGCCAGGGCCAGGGGCGGAAGCCTGACGGAGGCGGGCCGGGCGACAGGGAAGGGCCCCGGCACGGGACGGCACGGCAAAGGGACCCGACCATCGGCCTGCGGCGCGGCGCAAAAGGGCTCAGCGCGTCGGCCCGCGGCGGCACGGCGAAGGGGCCCGGCGCGCTCCCCGCACCGGGCCCCTCAACTCACGAGCTCAAGCCGGAACCTAGGCCCCGCTCTCCCTCAGCATGTCCTCCCGCTCGACGTACTTCACCCGCTCACGCCCCTCCGGCGCGCCCAGCGCCTTCTCGGCCGCGTCGAGCTTGTACCAGCCCTCCCACGTCGTGAACCGTACGTTCCGCTCGCCGAGGAACGCCTCGACGGCCGCCGGCTCCGGCGCGGCCGGCTCGTGCAGCCGCCCGCCGGCGAAGTCCTCCAGCAGGTTCGCGACCGTCTCGTTCGCGTCGCCCTTGGTGTGCCCGATCAGGCCGACCGGCCCGCGCCGGATCCACCCGGTGACGTACGTCGACTGAAGGTGCTGCCCGGACTCCTCGATGACGCGCCCGCCCTCGTCCGGAACGGTGCCCGACGCGACGTCCCACGGCAGCTTCGGCAGCTCGTCCGACAGGTAGCCGACGGCGCGGTACACGGCGCCGAATTCCCAGTCCTTGAACTCGCCGGTGCCCTTCACGTTGCCCGTGCCGTCCAGCGCCGTGCGCTCGGTGCGCAGGCCCACGACCTTGCCGTCCTCGCCGAGGACCTCGGCCGGGTTCTCGAAGAAGTGCAGGAACAGCTTGTGCGGGCGGTCGCCGATGTCGCGGATCGCCCAGTTCTCCAGGGTCTTGGCGACCATGTCGGCCTGCTTGTTGCCGCGCCGGGTGGCGATGGAGCCCTCGTCGTAGTCGATGTCCTCGGGGTCGACGATGACCTCGATGTTCGGCGAGTGGTCGAGCTCGCGCAGCTCCATGGGGCTGAACTTGGCCTGCGCGGGGCCACGGCGGCCGAACACGTGGACCTCGAGCGCCTTGTTGGCCTTGAGCCCCTCGTGGACGTTCGGCGGGATCTCGGTCGGCAGCAGTTCCTCGGCGGTCTTGGCGAGGATGCGCGCGACGTCGAGCGCCACGTTGCCGACGCCCAGGACGGCGACCTTCTCGGCCTCCAGCGGCCAGGTGCGGGGGACGTCCGGGTGGCCGTCGTACCAGGAGACGAAGTCGGCGGCGCCGTAGGACCCGTCGAGGTCGACGCCCTTGATGTCGAGGGCCCGGTCGGCCGTCGCGCCGGTGGAGAAGATCACCGCGTCGTAGAAGGACCGCAGGTCGTCGAGGCTGATGTCGCTCGGATAGTCGACATTCCCGAACAGCCGCACCTGCGGCTTGTCGAGCACCTGGTGCAGGGCGGTGATGATGCCCTTGATGCGCGGGTGGTCGGGGGCGACGCCGTACCGGATCAGGCCGAAGGGGGCCGGCATCCGCTCGAAGAGGTCGATGGACACGCCGGGTTCGACCGCCACGGCGGATTTCAGCAGCGCGTCGGCAGCGTAGATCCCGGCGGGGCCGGCTCCGACAATTGCTACCCGCAGGGGGCGAGGCATGATCAGTTTCCCTTCGAGGAACGGCAGGCGGAATCAAGCTGCGGCGAGCTGGATCACCCCGAAGCCTAAACTAAGGCAAACCTAAGTCAGTAGCCGGGTCGGATCTATGACCTCATAAGGCCGACTTATGGCACCTCAAAGAAGCCCTGACCCCCTCCCCCGCCCTCCCGACACCTCTTGACTGTATACCCCCCAGGGGTATGGTGAGTGCTGCGGCAGCACCACGGACCGGCCGACCGCACCGCACCGCACCGCACTCCACCCCCCTGACGTCGAGGAGACCGCCATGAACACAGGACTGAGGATCGCCGCCTTCGGCACGGCCGTCGCCGCGACCTTCGGCGCGGCCTACGGAGTCGGCAAGGGCGTCGGCCCGCTCGGCGAGGACACCCGGCCCGCCCATGCCGCCGGACCGCACACGGAACCGGGCCCCGGCGACCGGAAGGCGGCCTCCTCCGCGGGCGGCCTCCAGGTCTCGGCGGCCGGGTACACCCTCGTCCTGGACACCCCCCGGGTCTCCCCCGGCGAGCGCACTCCGCTCCGCTTCTCCATCAGGGACGCGCGGGGCCGCAAGGTCACCGCGTACACCCGGGAGCACGAGAAGGAGCTGCACTTCATCGTCGCCTCACGCGACCTGACGGTCTTCCGCCATCTGCACCCGACCCGCGCCGCCGACGGCACCTGGTCGACCACCGCCGACCTCCCGGCAGCGGGCGGCTACCGCGCCTTCGCCGACTTCAAGCCCGCGAAGAAGGGGGCGGAGGCCCTCACCCTGGGCGCGGACCTGGCCGTCTCCGGCACCTACGCGCCCAACCCCCTGCCCGCCCCCTCCCGTACGGCGGAGGTCGACGGTTACGAGGTGACCCTGGCCGGCGCCCTCAAGCCCGCCAAGAGCAGCACCCTCACCCTCAAGGTCTCCCGGAACGGCGAACCCGTCACCGACTTCCAGCCGTACCTGGGCGCCTACGGTCACCTCGTCGCCCTGCGCTCGGGCGACATCGCCCACCTCCACGTCCACCCGCACGGCGCCCCCGGCGACGGCGCCACCCGCCCGGGCCCGGAGGTCGCGTTCAGCGTGACGGCCCCGAGCCCGGGAACGTACCGCCTCTTCCTGGACTTCCAGCACGGGGGCACGGTCCGCACGGCGGCCTTCACGGTCGAGGCGGGCCCGGCCGCACGGCCCGGCGACCCGGTTGCCCCGGAAGCGGGCCACGACGACGCGCACGGCACGGCGGACCGGCACTGAGATCGCCCGCGTGGCCGCGCGGTCGGTCCCGGAATCGCGACATCCGCTCGTTTCGCGCCCGGGGTCCGGAACGATCAGCAGCATGTCGACGACCGGTTCTGCGGCGGCCACGGCCAGGACGATCGCGGTCAGCCCAGGAAGCTGAGGCGGACCTTGCGGTCCGGGTTGTCGACGTTGGTGTCGACCAGGCAGACGGACTGCCAGGTGCCCAGTTCCAGGCGGCCCGCGATGACCGGGAGGGTCGCGTGCGGGGGGACGAGGGCCGGGAGGACGTGGTCGCGGCCGTGGCCGGGGGTGCCGTGGGCGTGCTGCCAGCGGTCGTCGGCGGGCAGGAGCGTGCGCAGGGCGGCGAGCAGGTCGTCGTCGCTGCCCGCGCCCGTTTCGAGCACGGCGATTCCGGCGGTGGCGTGCGGGACGAAGACGTTGAGGAGGCCGTCGCGGCCGGACGCGGCGTCGGCGAGGAAGTCGGCGCAGGCCTCGGTCAGATCGGTGACGGTCTCCGTCGAGCCCGTGGTGAGGTGCAGGACGCGGGTGCTGAAGGTGTCGGCCATGCTGCCATGTTCGCGCATGTCCGCCCGTGGGGTTCTGGGGGCGGTCGCCGGACGTCGAGCGCGCCGGAAAACCGCCGGGCGGCGGGAAGATCCGTGACCTGCGACCTGTTGGTAGAAACATGAACAACTTCGGGGTGCGGGACGTGGACGTCGTCGTCATCGGGGCCGGGCAGGCCGGGCTTTCGGCCGCATATCACCTGCGCAGGTCCGGGCTGGTGCCGGACCGGGACTTCGTGGTCCTGGACCACGCCCCGGGGCCCGGTGGCGCCTGGCAGTTCCGGTGGCCGTCCCTGACGTACGCCAAGGTGCACGGCATGCACGCGCTGCCGGGCATGGAGCTGACGGACGCCGATCCGGCGCGGCCCTCGTCGGAGGTGATCGCGGAGTACTTCGCCGCCTACGAGGAGACCTTCGGCCTGCGGGTGCGCCGGCCGGTGCACGTGGAGGCCGTGCGGGAGGGCGAGGACGGGCGGCTCCGGGTGGAGACCTCGCAGGGGGTGTGGCGGACGCGGGCGCTGATCAGCGGAACCGGCACCTGGGACCGGCCGTTCTGGCCGCGTTACCCGGGCCAGGAGCTGTTCCGGGGGCGTCAGCTGCACACCGCGAACTACCCGGGACCCGAGGAGTTCGCGGGGCAGCGGGTCGTGGTGGTGGGCGGGGGCGCGTCGGGCACGCAGCACCTGATGGAGATCGCTCCGTACGCCGCCGCGACCACCTGGGTGACGCGACGGCCGCCGGTCTTCCGTGACGGCGAGTTCACCGAGGAGTGGGGGCGGGCCGCGGTCGCGCGGGTGGCGGAGCGGGTGCGGCGGGGACTGCCTCCGGAGAGCGTGGTGTCGGTGACGGACCTTCCGGTGAACGACGCGATACGTGCGGCGCGGGCGAGCGGGGTGCTGGACCGGCTGCCGATGTTCGACCGGATCACGGAGGCCGGCGTCGCCTGGGACGACGGGCGCACCGTCGGCGCGGACGTCATCCTGTGGGCGACCGGCTTCCGGGCGGCCGTCGACCATCTGGCGCCGCTGCGGCTGCGGGAGCCCGGGGGCGGGATCCGGGTGGAGGGGACGCGCGTGGTGCGCGACGCCCGGATCCAGCTCGTCGGGTACGGCCCGTCGGCCAGCACCGTCGGAGCGAACCGGGCGGGCCGGGTCGCGGTGCGCAACGCGCTGCGGGTGGTACGGGGGGCGGGGGTGCGGGCCGGGGTGTAGCGGTGGGGGCCGGGCGGGGGGGGTGAGGCAGTCTGAATCGGCCTCGCCGGGGGGCGGGCCGGGGTCCGGCAGCGGCACCCGCCGGGGGCTTCCGGCCGGTAGCGGCACCCGCCGAGGGCTTCTGGAACGAGCCCGCGTCCCCTTCGGCCGCCGCGAGTGCTACGACCTCCGGCGGTTCTCGTTGAACTCCGCCACGTTCCGCTTCTGGACCTCGTAGTCGTGGGTGAAGCGCGTGTCGCCCGGTTTGACCGTGACGAAGTACAGCCAGTCCCCGGGCGGGGGCGTGCGGGTCGCGCGCAGGGCGTCCAGGCCCGGGTTGCCGATCGGGGTCGGCGGCAGACCCTTGCGCTGGTAGGTGTTGTACGGGCTGTCGAGCCGGGTGTCCTCGTGCGTGGTGTCGAGCGTGCTGCGGTTCATCGCGTAGTTGAGCGTCGAGTCCATTTGCAGCGGCATGTCCCTGACCATCCGGTTGTCGATGACGCGGGCCACCTTGCCCATGTCCTGCGGGGTGTCCGCCTCCGCCTGGACGATGCTGGCGATCACCAGGTCGCGGTGCGCGCCGGGGCCCGTGCCCAGGCGTTCCTTCGCCGTCTTCACCATGTACGTGAGCAGGCTCTGCGCCGTGGCGCCGTCCTTCACCGGGTACGTCGCCGGGAACAGATAGCCCTCCGGGTTGCCCTTGGCCGCGGCGGGAAGACCCAGGTCCGCGGTGGCGGCCGTCTTCTTCGCGGTGCCGGGTTCCGCCCCGACGGCCCGGTCCACGGCGTCGTACACCTGAGCGGAACGCCAGCCCTCGGGGACGGTCAGGGACGTGGCGTGGCCGCTCTCCCTCTTCCACAGCAGGAACAGCACCACCGCCCCCGCCACCAGGCCGAGCACCACGAAGGTGCACACCAGCACGATCATGCGGCCGCCCCGCCGCGACCCGCGGCGCGTCGTCGGGGGCGGGACTTCCCGGGACTCGAACTCCATACCGGAACGCTAACCCGGGGGCGACGGCGTGCGGCTGTCGCCTCGGCCTGATGGGTGCATCCCCTGGAACACACGAACAGGGGATCGGGTGTTCGCTGGAACGCGTGATCGTACCGGCTTTCCTTGCTCAACTCCCTTGTGGCGCACGATGCTTACGGGGCGCAAGCGACGGGCTGCAGACCGTGTTCGCGCGTTGTCCCACACATGTACGAGTACGCGGCACACGGGTGCCGCAGCACAAGGAGAACCCAGATCATGAACCTCATCACCGACCTCCTCGCCGGCGTCTTCCACTTCCTGGGCTGGATGGTCTGACCGAGGTCCCGCCACGGCGCCGTTCCTCCCCCGTCCCAGGGGAGGGGCGGCGCCGCCGCATGTCCGGGACGGGTCCCGCGGGCCCGCCGACACCGCCGGTCCCGCGCACGGGGCCGGTCCCGTCACGGGGCGGCCAGGACGTCCGGGGTGGCGGCCTTCGTGGTCAACCGCGCATCCCTGCGCACCAGGGCGGCGTAGCGGCCGCCTCGGGCGAGCAGTTCCTCGTGCGTCCCGCGCTCGCGGATGCGGCCCCCGTCCAGGACCACGATCTGGTCGGCGTCCCGGACCGTGGAGAGGCGGTGGGCGACGGTGATGGTGGTGCGTCCCGCGGAGAGGCTGTCGATGGCCTGCTGCACCGCGTGCTCGGTACGGGTGTCCAGCGCGCTGGTGGCCTCGTCCAGGATCAGCACGGGCGGGTCGCGCAGGATGGTGCGGGCGATGGCCAGGCGCTGCTTCTCGCCGCCGGAGAAGCGGTGGCCGCGTTCGCCGACGAGGGTGTCGTAGCCGTCGGGCAGCGAGGCGATGTGGTCGTGGATCTGGGCGGCCTCGGCGGCGGCCCGCAGTTCGTCGTCGGTGGCGTCGGGTTTGGCGAAGCGCAGATTGTCGGCGACGGAGGCGTGGAAGAGGTAGGTCTCCTGGGAGACGACGCCGACCGCGCGGGCCAGCGTGTCGAAGTCCAGGTCGCGCACGTCCGTGCCGTCGAGGGTCACGCGGCCGCCGGTCACGTCGTACAGCCGGGGCACCAACTGGCTGAGGGTACTCTTGCCGGAACCGGTGGGGCCGACGACGGCGAGGCTGCCGCCCGCCGGGACGGTGATGTCGATGCCGGTGAGGGCGGGGCCGGACGCCGCGTCGTACGCGAAGTCGACGTTCTCGAAGCGGACCTCGCCCCGGGGGGCGCTCAGCCGGACCGGGTTCTCGCGCTCGGTGATGTCGACGGGCAGGTCGAGGTATTCGAAGATGCGCTGGAAGAGGGCGAGCGAGGTCTGCATCTGGACGCCCGTGGAGAGCAGGCTCACGGCGGGCCGCAGCAGGCCCTGCTGGAGCGAGACGAAGGCGACCAGCGTGCCCAGGGAGACCACCGGCGCTCCCGCGTTCATCGTCAGGCCGGCCGCCCAGTAGATGACGGCGGGCATCGCGGCCATCACGATGCCGATGGTGGACATGCGCCACCGGCCCGCCATGCTGGACCGTATCTCGAGGTCGACGAGGCGCTCGGACTCCTCGGCGAAGTTCCTGGTGAGGGAGTCGGAGCGGCCCATGGTGCGGCCGAGCAGGATGCCGCTGACCGAGAGGGACTCGGTGACCGTGGCGGACATGGCGGCCATCTGCTTCTGGCGCTTGGTGGTGATCTTCTTGCGCTCGTGGCCGACCTTGCGGCTGATCCACACGAAGAGCGGCAGCAGGAGCAGGGAGACGACCGTGAGCCGCCAGTCGAGGGCGAGCATGGCGACGACGGTGGCGACGACGGCGGTCAGGTTGGAGACCAGGGAGGTCGCGGTGGAGGTGACGGTGGCCTGCATGCCGCCGATGTCGTTGGCTATCCGGGACTGGACCTCGCCCGTGCGCGTGCGCGTGAAGAAGGCGAGCGACATCCGCTGGAGCCGGGCGTAGACGGCGGTGCGCAGGTCGTGCATGACGCGCTGGCCGACCGTGGTCGACATCAGGGTCTGCAGGACGCCGAAGACGCTCGTCATGACGGCGGTGACGATCATGCCGAGGGCGAGCAGGGTCAGCAGGCCCGTGCGTCCCTGGGGGATGGCGACGTCGAGGATCTCGCGCAGCAGGAACGGCGAGGCGACGCCGACCAGCGAGGACGCGCCGACGAGCAGGCCGACGAGGGCGAGCCGGAAGCGGTAGGGGCGGAAGAGCCGCAGGATGCGGCGGACCTCGGCGGGCGGCTGCTGCCCGCCCGGTTCCGGATCGGGTGGCGTCCAGAGCTTTTCGGGGGTCAGCTGGCGGTCGGGGTGCATGGGCTCCCTCGGGGGTGCGGGTGTCAGGACGGGCGGTGCGGATTCATGTCTTTTCGATCGAGCCTAGTTGATTGTTACCTATACTCACAATGCACTTGGTCCTGTTATTGTTCCCGGCATGAGCACACATTCGGATGACGGCCTGCTCGCCGAGCAGTTGCTGCGGCTGACCCGGCGCCTGCACCGCGCCCAGAAGCGTCAGATGGAGCCCATCGGCATCACCCCCGGGCAGGCCCGCCTGCTGCGCGTCGTCTCCCGCTACTGCCTGCGCGACGGCGCCGCGCCGCGGATGACCGACCTGGCCCGCGGCCTGGAGGTCGTGCCGCGCGCGGTGACCACGCTGGTGGACGGCCTGGAGCAGCAGGGCCGGGTGCGCCGGGTGCCCGATCCGCAGAACCGCCGGACGGTCCGCATCGAGCTCACCGCCGCCGGCCGCGACACCCTGGACGCGTTGCGCAGCGCGCGCCGCGACGCCGTGGAGGACATCCTTGCTCCATTGGCCGCCGACGAGCGCAAGGTCCTCGGCGGTCTGCTGTCCACCCTGGTGGACGGGGGCCCGCCGCCCTGCTGAGCGGGGCCGCCGTACCGCCGCAGCCGCGAGAGGACCCGCCCCATGCCGCTCCTGGAGCCGAAGCCGGAGGCCCTGGCCCCGGCCGCCCCGCAGGCCCCCGCCCCCGACCGGGTGCCCGCCGCGCTCGCGGAGGGCACGCCGCTGTCGCTGCGCCGGGACCTGAGCGCGCTGCTCGGCGCGGAGAAGGTGCTGTGGAAGGTCTCCGACCTGGTGCGGTACGCGGCGGACGCCAGCCCGTACCGGTTCGTGCCGCAGGTCGTGGTGGTGGCGGAGGACGTCGACGACGTCTCGGCGGTCCTGTCGTACGCGCACGGCAAGGGCCGCGAGGTGGTCTTCCGGGCCGCCGGGACCTCGCTCAACGGGCAGGCCCAGGGCGAGGACATCCTGGTCGACGTGCGGCGCCACTGGTCGGGCGTCGAAGTGCTCGACGGCGGCGCCCGCGCCCGTGTCCGGCCGGGCACCACGGTCGTCCGCGCCAACGCCGCGCTCGCCCGGCACGGCCGCGTCCTGGGACCCGACCCGGCCAGCGCCGTCGCCTGCACGCTGGGCGGGGTCGTCGCCAACAACGCGTCGGGGATGGCCGCGGGCACCACCCGCAACAGCTACCGCACCCTGGCGTCGCTGACCTTCGTCCTGCCGTCCGGCACCATCGTCGACACGGCCGACCCGAACGCCGACGAGGACCTGGCCCACGCCGAACCCGCGCTCTGCGAGGGCCTGCTGGCACTGAAGCGGGAGATCGAGGCGGATCCGGAACTGGTCCGCCGCATCCGCGCCAAGCACGAGCTCAAGAACACCAGCGGCTACCGGCTCGACGCCTTCCTGGACGGCGGGACGCCCGTGCAGATCCTGCGCGGGCTGATGGTCGGCTCCCAGGGCACCTTCGCCTTCATCGCGGAGGTCGTCTTCGACACGCTCCCGCTGGACCGCCACCTCTCCTCGGCCCTGCTGTTCTTCCCCACGCTGTCCGCCGCCGCGGCCGCCGTGCCGCTGTTCAACGAGGCGGGTGCGCGGGCCGTGGAGCTGATGGACGGCAACACGCTGCGCGCCTCGGTGAGCGTGGCGGGCGTCCCCGCCGACTGGGCGGACCTGCCGAAGGAGACGACCGCGCTCCTCGTGGAGTTCCGGGCCCCCGACGAGGCGGGCCGGGAGGCCCACGAGCGGGCGGCGGCCGAGGTGCTCGGCCGCCTCGACCTGGTCGCGCCCGTCCCCTCCGTCACCAATGCCTTCACCCGCGACGCCGCGACCGCCGCCGGTTACTGGAAGGCCCGCAAGGCCTTCGTCACGGCGGTCGGCGGCGCCCGCCCGTCCGGTACGACGCTGATCACCGAGGACTTCGCGGTTCCGCCCGCCCGGCTCGCCGAGGCCTGCGAGGCGCTGCTCGGCCTCCAGGAGAGGCACGGCTTCGACGCCGCCGTCGCCGGGCACGCCGCCCACGGCAACCTGCACTTCCTGCTCGCCTTCGACGCGGGCGACCCCGCCGACGTCCGCAGGTACGCGGACTTCATGGACGACTTCTGCCGGATGACGGTCGAGCGCTTCGACGGCTCCCTCAAGGCCGAGCACGCCACCGGCCGCAACATGAGCCCCTTCCTGGAACTGGAGTGGGGCCGGGCGGCCACCGACCTCATGTGGCGCACCAAGGAGTTGATCGACCCGGACGGCGTGCTCGCCCCGCGGGTCGTCCTCAACCGCGACCCCGAGGCCCATCTGCGCGGTCTGAAGACCATCCCTCGTGTCGAGGCCGAGGCCGACCCGTGCATCGAGTGCGGCTTCTGCGAGCCCACGTGCCCCAGCGGCGACCTCACGACCACCCCGCGCCAGCGCATCGTGCTGCGCCGGGAGCTGATGCGCCAGCCCGCCGGCACGGCGGTCGGCGCCGAGCTCCTCGACGCGTACGGGTACGACGCCGTGGACACCTGCGCGGGCGACTCCACCTGCAGGATCGCCTGCCCGGTCGGCATCGACACCGGCGCGCTGATGAAGGACTTCCGGCACCGCAGGCACTCGCCGCGCGAGGAGCGCGTCGCGGCGCTCGCCGCGCGGAACTTCGCGGCGGTGGAGGCCTCGGCACGCCTCGCGGTGGCCGCCGCGGACAGGATCTCCGACCGGCTGCTGACCTCCGTGACGGGCCTCGCCCGTAAGGCGGTGCGCCCCGACCTCGTCCCGGGGTGGCTCCCGGAGATCCCGGGCGCCGCCGCCCGCACCCTGCCCCGCACCTCCCGGTCCGCGGCGCACGCCGTGTACTACCCGGCCTGCGTCAACCGCATCTTCGGCGGCCCGAAGGGGCACCCGGGGCCCTCGCTCCCCGAGGCGGTGGTGGCCGTGTCGGCGCGCGCCGGAAAGCCGGTGTGGATCCCCGCCGACGTGCGCGGCACCTGCTGCGCCACCATCTGGCACTCCAAGGGGTACGCGGACGGAAACACCGTGATGGCCAACCGGATCGTCGAGGCGGCCTGGGGCTGGACGGCCGGCGGCCGGCTCCCCCTGGTCGTCGACGCGTCGTCCTGCACGCTGGGCATCGCGCACGAGGTGGTGCCGTACCTCACCGAGGAGAACCGGGAGCTGCACGCCGAGCTGGACGTCGTGGACTCCGTCGTGTGGGCCGCCGAGGAGCTGCTGCCGGAGCTGACCGTGCACCGCACCGTGGCGTCCGCGGTGCTGCACCCCACCTGCTCGATGCAGCACCTGGGCGACGAGGCGCAGTTGCGCCGGGTCGCCGAGGCGTGCGCCGAGGAGGTGGTGGTCCCGGACGACCTGCGGTGCTGTGCGTTCGCGGGCGACCGGGGGCTGCTGCACCGGGAGTTGACGGAGTCCGCCACCGCCCGGGAGGCCGCCGAGGTGGGGCGGCGCGAGTACGACGCGTACCTCTCGGCGAACCGGATGTGCGAGGTCGGCATGGACCACGCCACGGGACACCCCTACCGCTCCGTACTGCTGGAGCTGGAGCGCGCCACCCGACCGGGCGGGACGGGCCTGCAAACCTCCCCGCACAAGAATCCATGAACCGCGGAAGACAAGTCCAACAAGTGCAAATCCCTTTACCCACGGGCCCCTTGTGCCCCACCCGGACCCTCCGTGAGGGTGATCGACACCTGATTGCCTTTCACGGAGGTCCGATGTACGACGACACGGCGACACCGACCCCTGACGACACCCCCGGGCCCGACGGTGTGACCCGCCGTTCCGCCCTGCGCAGCGCCGGCGCGGTCGGCGCGGGGCTCGGCCTCGGCGCGGGCGGCATGCTCGGCGCGGCCGGGACCGCGCACGCCGCCCCGGCCCCCGACGAGGCGCCCCGGCGCCACGGCAAGACCATGGCGAACGTCCCCTTCGAGCGGCGCTCCACCGTCCGCGTCGGCATGATCGGCCTCGGCAACCGCGGCGACGGCATGATCGACCTCTTCCTCGCCCTGCCGAACGTGAAGGTCGTGGCCGTCTGCGACCCGGTCCGCGCCAAGGCGGAGAAGGCGGCCGCGAAGGTCGTGAAGGCCGGCCAGCCGGCTCCGGCCGTCTACGCGAAGAACGAGGACGACTACAAGAACCTCTGCAAGCGCGGCGACATCGACTTCGTGTACGTCGCCACCCCGTGGGACTTCCACTACGAGATGTGCAAGACCGCCATGCTCAACGGCAAGCACGTCGGCGTGGAGTGTCCGCTCGCCATGCGCATGGACGAGATCTGGGACCTGGTCAACACCTCCGAGCGCACCAGACGCCACTGCATGCAGTTGGAGAACTGCTGCTACGGCAAGAACGAGATGCGCGTCCTGCGGATGGCGCACGCGGGCCTGTTCGGCGACCTGCTGCACGGGGCGGGCGCCTACAACCACGACCTGCGCGGCCTGATGTTCGACCCCGACTACTACGAGGGCCCCTGGCGCCGCCTGTGGCACACCCGGCTGCGCGGCGACCTCTACCCCAACCACGGCTTCGGCCCGGTCGGCAACTACATGGACGTCAACCGCGGCGACCGCGCGGTGAGCGTCGTCAGCGTGGGCTCCCCCGCGCTGGGCCTGGCCGAGTACCGCAAGAAGCACATGCCGCCGGGCGACCCGAGCTGGAAGGAGTCGTACATCGAGTCCGACCGTACGATCAGCCTCGTCCAGACCGCCAAGGGCCGCGTCATCCGCCTCGAACACGATGTGTCGACCCCGCACCCGTACAGCAGGATCAACAGCCTCGGCGGCACGCTCGGCCTCTTCGAGGACTACCCGCCGCGGATCTATCTGGAGCCCGCCAACACCAACGACCAGTGGGACGACTTCAAGAAGTACGCCGAGTGGGACCACTGGCTGTGGAAGGAGCACTCCAACCCGCCCGGCGGCCACGGCGGCATGGACTACCTGATGCTGTTCCGGCTGATGCAGTGCATGCAGCTCGGGCTGGTGCCGGACTTCGACGTGTACGACGCCGCCGTGTGGACGGCGCCGGTGCCGCTGAGCCATCTGTCGATCCGGGCCAAGGGCGCCCCGCAGCAGATCCCGGACTTCACCCGGGGCGAGTGGAAGAAGGCGCGGCCGGGCGTGGACTCGGCGAAGCCGAAGGCCTGAGGCGGCGAACCGGGCCGGGCCCTGCCGGGCCCGGCCCGGTTGCCGGGTGGCCGCGCCGTCCCCGGTGTGCGTGGCGCGCTGCGACCGGGGTGGGTCGCGGGACCGGCGGGAACGCCGGTCCCGGCCGGCGGCGGGGCGCGGACTTTTTGGCGGGTTCTGTGGGGGCCTGCGGGTAATTCGATTGCCCGCGGGCCTCGAAAAGCGCGAACCTTGCACGGTTTGCGGCGGCGGACCGGTTCCGCTCCGCCGTCGCCCGTGTCCGCGTCCCCCGTCGTCCGCACCCGCACCCCGCCGTGTACCGGCGGCGCGCCGACCCGTAGGAATTCATGCAGATCAAGGATCTTCCGTATCACGATCCCGGCGAACCCGACGTCCGCTCCGGGGGCCGGTTCCTGCTGTGGCTGGGACGCAACCAGCTCGGCGGACAGGTCAGGGCCATGGGCTGGGGACTGCTGCACCAGCTCGGCGTGGCGGGGCTGCCGCTGGGCGTGGGCATCGCCGTGCAGTCGGTCGTCGACCGGTCCGGCAAGGGGCTCGCGCTGGGTGCGGGGCTGCTGGTGCTGATGGGGGTGGCGCTCGCGCTCGGCGACACGATGCTGCACCGGGTGGCGGTCACCAACTGGATCACGGCGGCGGCGCGGGTGCAGCAGTTGCTGGCGCGCAGGACGGCAGAGCTGGGGGCCGCGCTGACCCGGCGGGTCGCGGCGGGCGAAGTGGTGGCCGTCTCCACGGGTGACGTCGAGAAGATCGGGTGGTTCGTCGAGGCGCTGTCGCGGTTCGCCGCCGCCGTCCTCGCGCTCGTGGTCGTCTGTGTCGGCCTGGTGGTCTACCAGCCCGCGCTGGGCGTGGTCGTCGCCGTCGGCGTCCCGGCCCTGGCGCTCGCCGTGCTGCCGCTGCTCCCCCGGGCCACCGCGCGGGCCGACGTGCAGCGCGAGAAGGCGGGCAGGGCGACGGAGCTGGCGTCCGACACGGTCGCGGGCCTGCGCGTGCTGCGCGGCATCGGCGGCGAGGAGCTCTTCCTCGGGCGTTACCGCGAGGCCTCCCAGGAGGTCCGGAAGGCCGCCGTCCGCAGCGCCAGGATGTGGGCGCTGATCGCCGCCGTCCAGGTGCTGCTGCCGGGTCTGCTGCTCGTCGCGGTGGTCTGGTACGGGGCCGGGCTCGCCCGGCAGGGCACGGTGACCGTCGGCGAACTGGTCACCGTGTACAGCGCGGTGACGCTCCTGATGTACCCCTTGCGCCATTTCGAGGAGATCGCGATGGCCTACAGCTTCTCGAAGCCGTCCGCCAAGCGGGCGGCCCGGGTGCTGGCCCTGCGCCGCACCGCGCCCGGCGACGGGCAGGAGGCCGCGCAGTCGCCGACCGGCGACCTGTACGACCCGGTGACCGGGCTGCTGGCCCCCTCGGGGGTGTTCACGGCCGTGGTGTGCGGGGACCCGGACCTGGCGGGGCGGCTCGCGGAGCGGCTCGGCGGGCATCCGGCGGGGGCGCAGGACGGTGCGGAGAAGCTCGCGTCCGTGCGGCTGGGCGGGGTGGCCCTGGACGAGCTGCCGCTCATCGCGGCGCGGTCCTCGGTCCTCGTCCAGGACAAGGACCCGGTGCTGCTCTCGGGCACGCTGCGCGAACTCCTGGACGTACCCGCGTCCGGGAAGGTGTCCGCGGCGGAGGCCCTCGACGCGGCGCAGTGCACGGACGTCCTCGCGGCGCTCGCCCAGGCGTCGGCCACCGGGGACGGCGACCCGATGGAGACCCGGATCACCGAACGCGGCCGGTCGCTGTCGGGCGGCCAGCGCCAACGCCTGGCGTTGGCACGGTCGTTGGTGACCGACCCCGAGGTGCTGGTCCTCGACGAGCCGACGTCCGCCGTCGACTCGCACACCGAGGCCCGGGTGGCAGCGGGTGTCTCCCGGCTCAGGTCCGGCCGTACGACCGTGGTCCTGGCCTCCTCCCCGCTGCTGCTCGACCAGGCCGAGCGGGTGGTGTTCGTGCACGACGGGACGGTGGCGGCGGTCGGCGACCACCGCGAGCTGCTGCGCACCGAGCCGCGCTACCGGGCGGTCGTCACGCGTGAGACGGACGACGAGGCCGCCCCGGACGCGCGGATACACGAACTGTCGGCCCGTGAGACGACCGTACGAGAAGAGATCGAGGAATCGGCATGAGCGCCACGACGGCCAAGGGCGCCCCCAGCATCGGGGTGGCTCCCCCCGCGTACGACCCGGCCGCCCCCGAGTCGGCGACGACGCTGCCGGTGGGCAGCCCGGCGACCGTGCGCGACTACGTCACCGGGCTGCTGCGGCGGCACCGGAAGGCCTTCGCCGCGCTGATCGGCTTCAACACCCTCGCGGTGATCGCGTCGATGGCCGGCCCGTACCTGCTCGGCGGGATCATCGAGGATCTGACGGAGGGCGCGAAGGACCTGCGACTGGAGCGCACGGCGGGACTGTTCGCCGCCGCGCTGCTGGTCCAGGCCTTCTTCGTACGGCAGACCAGGGTGAACGGCGCCCTGCTCGGCGAGCGCATGCTCGCCGACCTGCGCGAGGACTTCCTGGTCCGCTCGGTGGGCCTGCCGCCGGGCGTGCTGGAGCGGGCGGGCACCGGTGACCTGCTCTCCCGCATCACCACCGACATCGACCGACTCGCGAACGCGATGCGGGAGGCCGTGCCGCAGCTCGCCATCGGCGTGGTGTGGGCGGTGCTGCTGCTCGCCGGTCTGACGGTGACCGCGCCGCCGCTGGCCCTGGCCGTGCTGCTGGCGCTGCCCGTGCTGATCACCGGCTGCCGGTGGTACTTCAAGCGGGCGCCCTCGGCGTACCGCTCGGAGGCGGCGGGGTACGCGGCGGTCGCGGCGATGCTCACCGAGACGGTCGACGCGGGCCGCACCGTCGAGGCGCACCGCCTCGGCGAGCGGCGCGTCGCGCTGTCCGACCAGCGGGTGCGGGAGTGGACCGCGTGGGAGAACTACACGCTGTGGCTGCGCACCGTCCTGTTCCCGGTGGTCAGCGCCACCCACGTCACCATTCTGTGCGGGTCGGTCGTGATCGGCGGAGTGTTCGTGCTCCAGGGCTGGCTGACGGTGGGTCAGTTGACGACCGGAGCGCTGCTGGCGCAGATGCTGGTGGACCCGGTCAACCTGATCCTGCGCTGGTACGACGAACTCCAGGTCGCCCAGGTGTCCTTGGCCCGGCTGGTCGGGGTGCACGACATCGAGCCGGACGCCGGGGACGAGACCCTCGCCCCGGACGGCCGGCGGCTGCGCTCGGACGAGGTGAACTTCGGGTACCGGGAGGGCGTCGACGTCCTGCACGGGGTGACGCTCGACGTGGCGCCGGGGACCCGGGTCGCCCTGGTGGGCCCCTCGGGTGCCGGGAAGTCGACGCTGGGGCGGCTGATGGCGGGCATCTACGCGCCGCGCACGGGGGAACTCACGCTCGGCGGGGCGGAGTTGTCCCGGATGCGGGCGGAGCGGGTGCGGGCGCACGTGGCGCTGGTCAACCAGGAGCACCACGTGTTCGTCGGCTCGCTGCGGGACAACCTGCGGCTGGCCAGGGTCGGCGCCGAGGACGCCGAGCTGTGGGCGGCGCTGGGCGCGGTGGACGCGGACGGATGGGCGCAGGGGCTCGCGGAGGGGCTGGACACCGAGGTCGGCTCCGGGGGCTTCGCCCTCACGCCGGCCCAGGCGCAGCAGATCGCGCTGGCCCGGCTGGTGCTGGCGGACCCGCACACGCTGGTGCTGGACGAGGCGACGTCGCTGCTGGACCCGAGGGCGGCCCGGCACCTGGAGCGGTCGCTGGCGAAGGTGCTGGAGGGGCGGACGGTCATCGCGATCGCGCACCGGCTGCACACCGCGCACGACGCGGACGTGATCGCGGTCGTCGAGGACGGGCGGATCGCGGAGCTGGGCAGCCATGAGGAGTTGGTGGCGGCGGAGGGGGCGTACGCGGGGTTGTGGAGGTCGTGGCACGGATAGGCCGGGCGGGGGGTGTGTGCGGGCCCCCCGGGCCCGCTCCCGGCCGGGCGGACGTGCGCTGCCGGGCGGGGGGGCGGGCGAGGGCAGGCGGGGTCGCTGCGGTGCGGGCGCGCCGCGGGCCGTGCCCGGAATCCCGGTCGCCCGCGGCGCTGCCCCGGCCCCGCCCCTCCGCCTGAAGCGCTCGGCCGCGCGGCTTCGCGGTGGGTCGCTCGCGCGGTTCCCCGCGCCCCTAGCGGGGCGCCCGGCCGAGCCGGTCCAGGGTCTGCTGGAGGGTCTGTCCCATTCCCGTGCCGCCCATGTGGCCCGAGTCGTCGAAGATGTGCAGGTTCGCGTCGGGCCAGGCCCGGGCCAGTTCCCAGGCCGTGTGCGGCGGGCTGCCCAGGTCGTGGCGGCCCTGGAGGAGGACCCCGGGGATGCCCGACAGCTTGCCCGCGCCGCGCAGCAGTTCGCCCTCCGCCAGCCAGGCGCCGTGCGCGAAGTAGTGCGAGGCGATCCGGACCAGGGAGATCCGGCCCGCCTCCGGGCGTCCCGTGTAGGGCGCGGCGGCCGGCTTCGCCGGTTCCAGGCTCAGCACCGCGTCCTCCCAGGCGCACCAGTCCGCCACCGCCTGGTCCCGTACCGCGAGATCCGTGCTGGACGCCCGGCGCGCGTACGCGGCCACCAGGTCGTCCCGCTCGTCCTGCGGCACCCCCGCCCGGAACCTGGCGTACGCCTCCGGGAAGAAGCGGCCCACTCCCCCGTACAGCCAGGCCGTCTCCGAGCGCCGCGTCGTCGTCACCCCGGCGAGGACGATCCCGCTCACGCGCTCCGGGAAGGCCTGGGCGTACGCGAGGATCAGCGTCGAGCCCCAAGAGCCGCCGAAGAGCAGCCACCGCTCCACCCCCAGGTGTTCGCGGAGCTTCTCCATGTCGGCGACCAGGTGCGGGGTGGTGTTGTGCTCCAGGCTCGTCGTGGGGTCGGCGACGTGCGGGGTGCTGCGGCCGCAGCCGCGCTGGTCGAAGAGGACCAGGCGGTAGCGGTCGGGGTCGAAGAGCTTCCGGTTGCGCGGGCTGCTGCCGGTGCCGGGGCCGCCGTGCACGACGACGGCCGGCCGGCCGGCGGGGTTGCCGGAGACCTCCCAGTGGACGCGGTTGCCGTCGCCGACGTCGAGCAGACCGTGGTCGTGGGGCGGAAGGACCGGGTACGGAGCGGGCATCGGCCGGGGCCTCCTGGCGTCGGACAGCACGGGGGGCGGGGCGGGCGCGCCCCGGCCCCACCGTAGCGCCGCACCCGGGGCGGGCGGCGGCGCGCAGCGTGGTCGGCGGCTCAGATGTAGCCGAGCGCCGCCGCCCCGCCCGCTCCCCCGGCCAGCATGAACACCGGCATCAGCACCTTCAGCTCCACCCAGCTCCCGGCCCGGAACCGCAGCGCCTTCGGCGGCCCCAGCGGGTACCAGCGCTTGCCCGCGATGGGGATCGGCCACAGGACCGGGCAGCCGGAGACGGTCAGCGCGTCCCCGATGTCGTGCACGAGCGCCCCCAGGACGATCGGCAGGCCCAGCCACAGGTACTCCTGGCCGGGGGCCTCGAACAGCCAGTTCGCGCCGTTACCCGGCTTGTCCAGCACGCCCGCCAGTATCCACGCGCTGGTCGCGCCCAGCAGCCACACCAACACGTCGCTGGAGACCCGGGCGGCCCGCCACAGCAGGCCCTCCACCGCCAGCACGAGGTGCACGAAGAGGATGGCCAGGACGGCCCAGCGGCCGCCCCCTATGGCCGCCGCCGAGCAGCCCGCGCCGACGGCCACGGCCCACACCCAGGTGTGCGTGAGCGTGCGGTGGCCTCCCGTGCGGCGCGGGTCCTTCTTGGTGCGGGTCGCCTTGTAGACGGCGTACGACAGTTTGTCGACGATCTCGCAGAGCAGCCGGGAGACCGGCCCGAAGGCGCGCGAGATGGTCGCCGACTTGTGGTCGAGGTCGGGGGCGAGGGCGGCCCCCGCGCAGATCAGTGCGCCGACGACGAGCACCGGCCAGGGCATCGCGTGGCCGGCTGCGGCGGCCGCGGCTCCCACCCCGAGCCAGGCGGCCGCTCCCGACAGTGAGTGCGCCGGTCCCATCATGGTCGTTCCCGCCCCATTTGTTGTGTGTTCCCCATCTCTTCCCTGGCGCGGCCGAGTTGAGTCGCGGCCGCCGATGGGCTGGTCCGCCACCCTATCCGGGATGATCTTGCACATACCCTCCGGTTCCGCGATCCGTACCGGCACCGGGCAAGATGGGGGGCGTGACCCTCATCGATCAGCTCCCGCCGAACGCCGACCCCGACACCCTCTTCGAGGCCTTCTCGACCTGGGCCGAGGGGCAGGGCATCGCCCTCTACCCGGCGCAGGAAGAGGCGCTGATGGAGGTGGTCACCGGCGCGAACGTGATCCTGTCCACGCCCACCGGCTCCGGAAAGAGCCTGGTCGCGGCGGGTGCGCACTTCACGGCGCTGGCCCAGGACAAGGTCACCTTCTACACGGCGCCGATCAAGGCCCTGGTCTCGGAGAAGTTCTTCGACCTCTGCAAGCTCTTCGGCACCGAGAACGTCGGCATGCTCACCGGTGACGCCTCGGTGAACGCGGACGCCCCGGTCATCGCCTGCACGGCCGAGGTGCTGGCCTCGATCGCGCTGCGTGACGGCAAGTACGCGGACATCGGCCAGGTCGTGATGGACGAGTTCCACTTCTACGCGGAGCCCGACCGGGGCTGGGCCTGGCAGATCCCGCTGCTGGAGCTGCCGCAGGCGCAGTTCGTCCTGATGTCGGCCACGCTGGGCGACGTCTCGATGTTCGAGAAGGACCTCACCCGGCGCACCGGCCGCCCGACGGCGGTCGTACGGTCGGCGACCCGGCCGGTCCCCCTGTCGTACGAGTACCGGATGACGCCCATCACCGAGACGCTCACCGAGCTGCTCGACACCCGGCAGTCGCCGGTCTACATCGTGCACTTCACGCAGGCGGCGGCCGTCGAGCGCGCCCAGTCGCTGATGAGCATCAACATGTGCTCCAAGGAGGAGAAGGAGAAGATCGCCGAACTGATCGGCAACTTCCGCTTCACCACCAAGTTCGGCCAGAACCTCTCCCGCTACGTCCGCCACGGCATCGGCGTGCACCACGCGGGCATGCTGCCGAAGTACCGCCGCCTGGTGGAGAAGCTGGCGCAGGCCGGTCTGCTCAAGGTCATCTGCGGTACGGACACCCTCGGCGTCGGCGTCAACGTACCGATCCGCACCGTGCTCTTCACGGCGCTGACCAAGTACGACGGGACCCGGGTCCGCACCCTGCGCGCCCGTGAGTTCCACCAGATCGCCGGGCGGGCCGGCCGGGCCGGGTTCGACACGGCGGGCTTCGTCGTCGCGCAGGCCCCCGAGCACGTCGTGGAGAACGAGAAGGCGCTCGCCAAGGCGGGCGACGACCCGAAGAAGCGCCGCAAGGTGGTCAGGAAGAAGGCCCCGGAGGGCTTCGTCGCCTGGTCGGAGTCCACCTTCGACAAGCTGATCGGCTCCGACCCCGAGCCGCTGACCAGCCGTTTCCGGGTCACGCACACCATGCTGCTGTCGGTGATCGCACGTCCGGGCAACGCCTTCGACGCGATGCGCCACCTCCTGGAGGACAACCACGAGCCGCGCAAGGCGCAGCTCCGCCACATCCGCCGGGCCATCGCCATCTACCGCTCGCTGCTCGACGGCGGCGTGGTCGAGCAGCTCGACACGCCCGACGCCGAGGGCCGGATCGTACGGCTGACCGTCGACCTCCAGCAGGACTTCGCGCTGAACCAGCCGCTGTCGACCTTCGCGCTGGCCGCCTTCGACCTCCTCGACCCCGAGTCGCCGTCGTACGCGCTCGACATGGTGTCCGTCGTGGAGTCGACGCTGGACGACCCCCGGCAGATCCTGGGGGCGCAGCAGAACAAGGCGCGCGGCGAGGCCGTCGGCCAGATGAAGGCGGACGGCGTCGAGTACGAGGAGCGGATGGAGCGCCTCCAGGAGGTGTCGTACCCCAAGCCCCTGGAGGAGCTCCTGTGGCACGCGTACAACGTGTACCGCAAGAGCCACCCGTGGGTCGGCGACCACCCGGTCTCGCCGAAGTCGGTCATCCGTGACATGTACGAACGGGCCATGACCTTCGCCGAGTTCACCTCGCACTACGAGCTGGCGCGCACCGAGGGCATCGTGCTGCGCTACCTGGCGAGCGCGTACAAGGCCCTGGAGCACACCATCCCCGACGACCTGAAGTCGGAGGACCTCGAAGACCTCATCGCGTGGCTCGGCGAGCTGGTGCGCCAGGTGGACTCCTCGCTGCTCGACGAGTGGGAGCAGCTCGCGAACCCCGAGGTGGAGACCGCCGAACAGGCGCAGGAGCGGGCCGACCAGGTCAAGCCGGTCACGTCGAACGCCCGCGCCTTCCGGGTCCTCGTGCGCAACGCCATGTTCCGCCGGGTGGAGCTGGCGGCGCTGGACAACGTGCACGCGCTCGGCGAGCTGGACGCGGAGTCCGGCTGGGACGAGGACGCGTGGGGGGAGGCCATGGACGCGTACTGGGACGAGCACGACGACCTGGGCACGGGCCCGGACGCGCGCGGCCCCAAGCTGCTGATCATCGAGGAGGACGCGGCGCACGGGCTGTGGAAGGTCCGCCAGATCTTCGCCGACCCGGCGGGCGACCACGACTGGGGCATCAGTGCCGAGGTCGACCTCGCGGCGTCGGACGAGGAGGCGCGCGCGGTCGTGCGCGTCACGTCCGTCGGCCAGCTCTAGCCCTACCCAGCGAAGGAACTCACGATGACGAATCCGGCCGAGAGACTCGTCGATCTGCTCGACCTGGAGCAGATCGAGGTCAACATCTTCCGCGGCCACAGCCCGCAGGAGCACCTCCAGCGGGTGTTCGGCGGGCAGGTCGCGGGCCAGGCGCTGGTCGCCGCGGGCCGCACCACCGACGGCGACCGCCCGGTGCACTCGCTGCACGCGTACTTCCTGCGCCCGGGCCGCCCCGGGGTGCCGATCGTCTACCAGGTGGAACGGGTGCGCGACGGGCGTTCCTTCACCACCCGCCGGGTGACGGCCGTCCAGCAGGGCCGGACGATCTTCAACCTGACGGCCTCCTTCCACAAGCCGGAGGAGGGCGGCATCGAGCACCAGCTCCCGCCGCGCCGCGAGGTGCCGCCGCCGGAGTCGCTGCCGTCGGTGGCCGAGGAGATCCGCGCCCACCTGGGCTCGCTCCCGGACGCGCTGGAGCGCATCGCCCGCCGCCAGCCCTTCGACATCCGCTACGTGGACGGCCTGCGCTGGACGCGCGAGGAGATCGAGGGGGCGGAGCCGCGCAGCGCGGTGTGGATGCGGGCGGTGGGCCCGCTGGGCGACGACCAGCTCGTCCACACGTGCGCGCTGGCGTACGCGAGCGACACCACGCTGCTGGACGCGGTGCGCCTGCCGGTCGAGCCGCTGTGGGGCTCGCGGAACTTCGACATCGCGTCGCTGGACCACGCGATGTGGTTCCACCGGCCGTTCCGGGCGGACGAGTGGTTCCTGTACGACCAGGAGTCCCCGATCGCCACGGGCGGCCGGGGCCTGGCGCGGGGCCGGATCTACGACCGGGAGGGCAGGCTGCTCGTCTCGGTCGTCCAGGAAGGGCTGTTCCGCACCTACGAAGCACCCCAGGGCTCCGACGGCTGAGCGGTGCCGGGCAGGCCGGAAGCGACCGGCGGCGGCACTCCTGCCGCCGCCGGTACGCCGGACGGCCGGGCCGATCAGGAGGACTTGGCCGCCCCCGCCCCGCAGGTCCTGGGCCCAAAGGCCGAGCCGTACCGGATCCGGAGGATGATCCCGAACCGCGTGCCCCTCGCGCACAATCAGCCCCATGACAGAGACCTGGCCCTCGCACCTGGACGTCGGCGCCGTCCGCTTCGCCCGTCCCACCGCCCGGTACGACGCGATCCTTGCCTTCTACCGGGACGACCTCCAGCTTCCGGTCCTGGCCGACTGGCGGGACCACTCCGGACACGACGGGGTGGTGTTCGGGCTGCCCGGCGCCCCCGTCCACATGGAGATCACCCAGCACGGCAGTCCCCCGCGCATACCGGAGCCCCACCCGGAGAACCAGCTCGTGCTGTACCTGCGCGGACCGGAGGCCGTCGCCGCGGCCTCGGCCAGGCTGCGCGAGCGCGGGCACGAGCCCGTGCCGGCGGCCAACCCGTACTGGCCGGCACGGGGTTCGGTGCTCTTCGCCGACCCGGACGGCTGGCTCGTCGTCCTCGCCCCGTGGGTGTTCGGCGAGGACCCGGTCCCGGTGCCGGTATAGGCAGGAGGGGAGCGTCATGCCCGCGTCGCCGACGCCGTTGCCGACGGTGACGCCCGGCCCCGGGGCGACGGAGGAGGTCGCCGTCCAGGCCGCGGACGACGCCGCCGACCAGGGTGAGGAGTCCGCAGCGCACCTGGGCGGGGGTGCGGCCGAACTCCGCGAAGGCGTACGGGCCGTGCGGTGGGACCCTCGGCAGCCAGTGCGCCCAGGTCCGGCCGAGGGCCGGCCGGTCGGCGTCGGGCAGCGGGCGCAGCAGTGCCATGGCGGGCGGGCCGGGTCCGGTCGCCGTCCCGTTGCGGCAGGCGGAGCGCAGGACCGCGTGCGCGAGCGCGGGCAGGCGGCCCTCGGCGGCGAGCCGCTCGAACTCGGCCGTCGGCTCCCGGCGCAGGCGCGGATCACGCACATCCGTACTCATGGAACGAGCGTAGGACGCACCACTGACAACGCCCCTCGCCTGCCTCGCGCGAGGGACCTCCGGGCCTCCCCCGCCGGCCGCACCTCGGCGCCCGTCGCTCCCGTGCCGTTCGGGGTGACCAGGACGCCCGGAGCACGAGGGGCGGGGCCCGGCCTCTCCCCGCCGGGGCTCCCGGGGCTCTCGGCAGCCCCCGGAGCCTCGGGGCTCCCGGGGGGCGACGCCCGGCCCGGGCACCGCGGGGGTTAGCCTGCGGCTGGTCTCCGACGATTCCCGCCGGACGCAACAGGAGGAGCGGCTCATGAGCCTGTACGACATCCCGCTGCACGCACTGGACGGCACGCCGACGAGCCTGTCCGCCCACCGGGGCAAGGCCGTCCTGATCGTCAACGTCGCGTCGAAGTGCGGCCTCACCCCGCAGTACACGGGCCTGGAGGAGCTCCAGAAGACCTACGCCGACCGCGGCTTCACGGTCCTCGGCGTCCCGTGCAACCAGTTCGCGGGCCAGGAGCCCGGCAGCGCGGAGGACATCGCCGCCTTCTGCTCCGCGAGCTACGGCGTCACCTTCCCGCTCCTGGAGAAGACCGAGGTCAACGGCGAGCACCGCCACCCGCTCTACGTCGAACTGACGAAGACCGCGGACGCGGAGGGCGAGGCCGGGGACGTGCAGTGGAACTTCGAGAAGTTCCTCATCGGCACGGACGGCGCACCCGTGGCCCGCTTCCGCCCGCGTACCGAGCCGGGTGACACCGTGCTCGTGTCGGCCATCGAAGCCCATCTGCCCGCCTGACCCCGACGGCTCAGTGGCTCGACGGCTCAGTGGCCCACGGCCCGGAGCCCCGGCATGGGCGCCTTCTTCACGGAGACAGGCGCCCATGCCGTCCGCGCTCGGCTCCCGCCGGGCCACGCTGTCCCGGCTCCCTCAGAAGCTCCGCGTGCGCTTCGAGCAGCGGCACGTCGGCCGGCTTCGCACGGATGACCCCCTGGGGGTGCTGGTTGGCCAGGGCGGCGAGGGGAACCGGGCGGTCGTAGAGGGCCTCGGTCGCCTTCGCATTCAGTACGGTGCTGACCTTCCAGGGGTAGCGGGCGTCCCCCGGCTCCTCCTTCGGGACGGCCGCCACCACTGTCAGGGCGGCGATCTCCTTCACCGGTGTGGCGAAGTAGATCCAGATGCGGTCCCCCGGCTCCAGGTAGCGGCGCGCGGCCAGGCACAGCACCATCTCCGGCCGCGTCGCGGCGAGTTCACGCACGTACTCCTTGGTCTCCGGTTCGCCGCCCGCGCTCGCCAGGGTGGGATTCACGCAATAGATCCAGTCCTGCATGACGTGCACTCACTTCTGCTCGGGGGCGGCGGGGGCCGTACGGATTCACGCACCGCATCCGCAAGTGCCCGCTCGCCGCAGGACTACCCCTCCCCCGCCCGAGCGAAGCACACCCTGCCCCCGCCGGCCCCGCACCCTAACGGATCGGCATGCCCGACAGCGTCCGGGCGATGACCAGGCGCTGGATCTCGCTCGTGCCCTCGAAGATCGTGTAGATCGCGGCGTCCCTGTGCATCCGCTCCACCGGGTACTCGCGGGTGAAGCCGTTGCCGCCGAGGATCTGCACGGCCTGGGCCGTGACCTTCTTGGCGACCTCGCTCGCGTAGAGCTTCGACATCGAGCCCTCCGCCGCCGTGAACGGCTTCCCCGACACGGCCATCCAGGAGGCCCGCCAGACCAGCAGCCGGGCGGCGTCGATCTGGGTGCGCATGTCGGCGAGCTGGAAGGCGATGCCCTGGTTGTCGATGATCGGGCGCCCGAACTGCTCGCGCGTCTTGGCGTAGTCGAGGGCGACCTCGTACGCGGCGCGGGCCGTGCCGACGGCCATCGCGCCCACCGCCGGGCGGGAGGCCTCGAAAGTCGCCATCGCGGCGTTCTTGACGCGTTCGCCGCCGCCGTTGGCCGCCCGCTCGCGGGCCCGGGCCAGCCGCTCGTCCAGCTTCTCCTTGCCGCCGAGCAGGCAGGAGCCGGGGACGCGTACGTCTTCGAGGACGACCTCCGCCGTGTGCGAGGCGCGGATGCCGTGCTTCTTGAACTTCTGGCCCTGGGAGAGCCCCGGGGTGGCGGGCGGGACGATGAAGGAGGCGTGCCCCTTGGAGCCGAGGGAGGGGTCGACGCAGGCGACGACGACGTGGACGCTCGCGATGCCGCCGTTGGTGGCCCACGTCTTGGTGCCGTTGAGCACCCACTCGTCCTTGGCCTCGTCGTAGACGGCGCGGGTGCGCAGGGCGGCCACGTCGGAGCCCGCGTCCGGCTCGGACGAGCAGAAGGCGGCGACCTTCACGTCGTTCGCGTCGCCGTACATCTGCGGTATCCAGGTGCCGATTTGCTCCTCGGTGCCGTTGGCCAGGACGCCGACGGCGGCCAGTCCGGTGCCGACGATGGACAGCGCGATGCCCGCGTCACCCCAGAAGAGCTCTTCCATAGCCATGGGGATGCCCAGGCCCGTAGGGTCGAAGTACTGCTGTGCGTAGAAGTCGAGCGAGTAGATTCCGACCTTGGCGGCCTCCTGGATGACGGGCCAGGGCGTCTCCTCGCGCTCGTCCCACTCCGCGGCGGCCGGACGGATCACGTCCGCGGCGAAGCCGTGGATCCAGTCGCGGACCTGCTTCTGGTCATCGTTGAGATCGAGCGTGAACTCGGCCATGTCCCCTCCAGCACCTGCACGTTACTTGCGGTAACCCCGAGTGTGTTACCCACGGGTAGCCCCTGTCAACAGTCGGCTGTCACCGGGCAGTGTTACGTTGCGCGGGGGTCACGGAACGGAATCACCTGGGCGGGGAGAGCACCGATGGAGTCCACACAGCAGGCGTCAGCGCAGCGGTCGAGTGCCGAGGCCCGGCGGCGCGAGCTGCTCGAAGCCGCGGACCGGGTGGTCCTGCGGGACGGTCCGCAGGCCTCCATGAACGCCATAGCCGCCGAGGCCGGCATCACCAAGCCGATCCTCTACCGGCACTTCGGCGACAAGGGCGGCCTCTACCGGGCCCTCGCCAAGCGGCACACCGACGCCCTGCTGGCCGCGCTGCGCGCCGCCCTGGACGCCCCCGCCGGACGGCGCGAACGCGTGGAGCGGACCCTCGACACCTACCTCGCGGCGATCGAGTCCCGCCCGCAGGTCTACCGCTTCCTGATGCATCCGGCGGAGGACGCCGCCGCCCCGGCCCCCGAGCAGGGTTTCGACGTGGGGCGGCACTCGGCGCCGCTGCTGCGGCGGATGGGCGAGGAGTTGGCCGAGGTGATCGCCGAGCGGGTGGACCTCGGGCCCGACAGCGAGCAGCTCGCCCGGGTCTGGGGGCACGGGATCGTCGGGATGATGCATGCGGCGGGCGACTGGTGGCTCGGCGAACGCCCCTGCTCCCGGGCGGAGTTGGTGAGCAGCCTCGCCGACCTCCTGTGGGGCCGGCTCGCCGCCGCGGGCGACCGCCCGGGCGGACCGGGCTTCTAGGCCGGCCGGAGCCGCGTCCCGGGAACCACGCGGCCGGCCGCGCCGCCCCCGCACGGACCCGCGCCCGCCCGCCGAAGCCCTACGGCGTACGCCCCCACTTCGCCCTGCCCGCCCGGCGCAGCACCTTCGCCCTGCGCCATCCGGTGAGGCGGTCCGGGTAGACCATGCCGTCCAGGTGGTCGCACTCGTGCTGGAGGCAACGGGCGAAGAACCCGGTGCCGGTGACCGTCACCGGCGCGCCCGTCACCGTGAAGCCCTCGACCACCGCATGGTCGTGGCGCGGGGTGCCCGCCTCCAGGCCGGGGAGGGACAGGCAGCCCTCGGACCCCCGTACGACCAAGCCGTCCGCCTCCACCAGACGCGGGTTGACCACGTGGCCGAGGTGGCGCACCTCCTCGTCGTCCGGGCAGTCGTAGACGAAGACCCGCAGGGACTCCCCCACCTGGTTGGCGGCGAGGCCGACGCCCTCGGCCGCGTACATCGTCGCGAACATGTCCTCGACCAGGCGCGCGAGCGCCGCGTCGAAGGCGGTGACGGGCTCGCACGGCGCGTGCAGGACGGGGTCGCCGAGCAGCGTCATCGGGCGTACGGTGCCGGAACTGCCGGGAATGGGGCGGTGTCGCATGGCCGTAAGCGTACGTTCCGCCGCGCGTCCCGTACCGTC
Organism: Streptomyces sp. NPDC039736; assembly: GCF_055596485.1. Lineage (NCBI taxonomy): Bacteria > Bacillati > Actinomycetota > Actinomycetes > Kitasatosporales > Streptomycetaceae > Streptomyces > Streptomyces sp. NPDC039736. Next base: position 64,404 of record NZ_JBVIUQ010000013.1, read on the forward strand.
GAGGCTGGTCCGCGCCCTCGCCCACGGGTGCCGCGGTTCGGGCGTACGGCGGGACCTCGATAGGCTGAGCCCGGACTGTTGACCGGTGGACCTGGGGCAAGTGCGGCGCCGGATGCAAGGAGGATCAGTGACGATGGCAGGCAACACGGAGCCGTTGTCGCCGCGGGCCAAGCTGGCCGTGACGGCAGGCAAGGCCGCGGCGGCGGTGTCCCGCGCCGCGGGACGCGGCAGCGGTTCGGTGATCGGCGGAAAGGTCGCGCTCAGGCTCGACCCGGACCTGCTGGGACGACTGGCGAACCACCTGGACGTGGTGCTGGTCTCGGCGACCAACGGCAAGACGACGACGACCCGCCTGATCGCGGAGGCCCTGCGGGCCAGCGGTCCGGTCGTGTCCAACGCGCTCGGCGCGAACATGCCCGCGGGCATCACCTCCGCCCTCGCCGGCGGCTCGGACGCCAAGTACGGCGTCATCGAGGTCGACGAGAAGTACCTCGCCGGGGTGGCCCGTGACGTGACGCCCAAGGTGATCGCGCTGCTGAACCTCTCGCGCGACCAGCTCGACCGCGCCGCCGAGACCCGCATGCTCGCCGAGAAGTGGCGCGAGGGCCTGGCCGGTTCCAAGGCCGTCGTCATCGCCAACGCCGACGACCCGCTGATCGTGTGGGCGGCGTCCTCGTCGCCGAACGTGGTGTGGGTGGCGGCCGGCCAGGAGTGGAAGGACGACGCCTGGTCGTGCCCCTCCTGCGGCGGTGTGATGCAGCGTCCGGGCGACGACTGGTTCTGCGGCGAGTGCGGCTTCCGCCGCCCGACGCCGAGCTGGGTGCTCTCCGGCGACCACGTCCTGGACCCGCACGGCTCCGCCTGGCCGATCCACCTCCAGTTGCCGGGCCGCGCCAACAAGGCGAACGCGGCCACCTCGGCCGCCGTCGCGGCGACCTTCGGGGTGCCGCCGCAGGTGGCGCTGGAGCGCATGTACCAGGTGCAGGCGGTGGCCGGACGCTACGACGTGGTCCAGTTCCAGGGCCGTGAGCTGCGGCTGCTGCTGGCGAAGAACCCGGCCGGCTGGCTGGAGACGTTCTCGCTGATCAACCAGCCGCCGACGCCGGTGATCCTGTCCGTCAACGCCCGCGGCGCGGACGGCACCGACACCTCCTGGCTGTGGGACGTCGACTACACCCGGCTCGCCGGTCACCCGATCTTCGTGCTCGGCGACCGCAAGCTGGACCTCGCGGTGCGCCTGGAAGTGGCGAACCTCCAGTTCCGGGTCTGCGAGACGCTGGACGAGGCCGTGCAGTCGGCGCCGCCCGGGCTGATCGAGACGATCGCCAACTACACCGCGTTCCAGGACCTCCGCCGCCGCGTCGGCAACTGACCCGCGCCGCAACTGACAGAAACCGCAGGGACCATGACTCGAATGAACGACAGCAGTCTGCGGCTGGTCTGGATCTACCCGGACCTCCTCAGCACGTACGGCGACCAGGGCAACGCCCTCGTCGTCGAGCGCCGGGCCCGCCAGCGCGGCCTCGACGTGCAGCGGGTCGACGTACGCAGCGACCAGCCGGTGCCCACCTCGGGCGACATCTACCTGATCGGCGGCGGTGAGGACCGTCCGCAGCGCCTGGCGGCCGAACGGCTGCGCAAGGACGGCGGGCTCAGCCGCGCCGTGTCCAACGGCGCGATCGTCTTCTCGGTGTGCGCCGGGTACCAGATCCTGGGCCACGAGTTCATCAACGACCTCGGCCAGCGCGAGCAGGGCCTCGGCCTGCTCGACGTCATCTCCACCCGCGGCGAGGGCGAGCGGTGCGTCGGCGACGTGCTCGCGGACATCGACGCCCCGCTGAACCTCCCGCAGCTCACCGGCTTCGAGAACCACCAGGGCATCACCCACCTCGGCCCCACCGCCCGCCCCTTCGCCCGCACCCGCCTCGGCAAGGGCAACGGCACCGGCGACGGCACCGAGGGCGCGTACAACGACACGGTGTTCGGCACGTACATGCACGGCCCGGTGCTCGCCCGCAATCCGCAGATCGCGGACCTGCTGCTGAAGCTGGCCCTGGACGTGAACGCGCTGCCGCCCACCGACGACCGCTGGTACGAGGCGCTGCGCGCCGAGCGCATCGCCAGCGCCACGCAGCCCGCCTGACACGGGCTCAGCGGGCAACGGTACGAACGTCCAACTGTCGGACGTCCGGTTCGGTCCCGTCACCCAACGCTTGTAGGGTGACGGGACCCCGCCCGGACGACGTGGTCCGGTCATTCGGCCCACGTTGCAAAGGTTTTCGCGCCATGCGCATTGGTGTCCTCACCTCCGGCGGCGACTGCCCCGGCCTGAACGCCGTCATCCGCTCCGTCGTCCACCGTGCCGTCGTCGACCACGGCGACGAGGTCATCGGTTTCCACGACGGCTGGCGGGGCCTGCTCGACTGCGACTACCGCACCCTGGACCTCGAAGCCGTGAACGGCATCCTGGCCCGCGGCGGCACCATCCTCGGCTCCTCCCGCGTCCAGCCCGCGCACCTGCGCGGCGGCATCGAGCAGGCCCGCGGCCACGTCGCCGACCTCGGCCTCGACGCGATCATCCCGATCGGCGGCGAAGGCACCCTCAAGGCCGCCCACCTGCTCTCCGAGGCGGGCCTGCCCATCGTCGGCGTGCCGAAGACGATCGACAACGACATCGCCTCCACCGACGTCACCTTCGGCTTCGACACCGCCGTCGGCGTCGCCACCGAGGCCCTGGACCGGCTCAAGACCACCGCCGAGTCCCACCAGCGCGTGCTGATCGTCGAGGTCATGGGCCGGCACACCGGCTGGATCGCCCTGCACTCGGGCATGGCGGCCGGCGCGCACGCCATCGTCGTGCCCGAGCGGCCCTTCGACATCGGCGAGCTGACGGAGCTGGTCGGCAAGCGGTTCTCGGCGGGCAAGAAGTTCGCGATCGTGGTCGTCGCGGAGGGCGCGAAGCCGCGCGAGGGGTCGATGGAGTTCAACGTCGGCAAGAAGGACCAGTACGGGCACGAGCGCTTCGCCGGGGTCGCCAACCAGCTCGCCATCGAGCTGGAGGAGCGCCTGGGCAAGGAGGCCCGCCCGGTGATCCTCGGCCACGTCCAGCGCGGCGGCACCCCGACCGCGTACGACCGCGTGCTCGCCACCCGCTTCGGCTGGCACGCGGTGGAGGCGGCGCACCGCGGCGAGTTCGGCATGATGACGGCGCTGCGCGGCACGGAGATCCAGATGGTGCCGCTGGCCGGCGCCGTCGAGGAGCTCAAGACCGTGCCGGCGGCGCGCTACGGGGAAGCCGAGTGCGTGCTGTGACGACGCTGCGCTCCTGAGAGCCGCCCCCGGTCGCGGTCGCGGCCGGGGGCGGCTCTACTCTGGACCGGACAACCGGCACGAATCAGGAGTCAGCGGATGGACCACAGCGGGCACGGCATGAACATGGACCTGCCGCCGTTCACGCTGGGACGGGGCCTGGAGCTCTCCCCCGATCCCTTCTTCCTGGTCGGCTGCCTCGCGGCGCTCGCCCTGTACGGGTGGGGCGTGGCGCGGCTGCGCGGGCGCGGCGACGACTGGCCGGCCGGCCGCACCGTCTTCTTCGTGACCGGCGTGCTCACCGTGCTCCTGGTGATGTGCACCAAGCTCAACGACTACGGCATGGTCATGTTCAGCGTGCACATGGTGCAGCACATGATCGTCAGCATGCTCTCGCCGATCCTGCTGCTGCTCGGCGCGCCGGTCACACTCGCGCTGCGCGCGCTGCCGGTGTCGGGGCGCGGCCGCAAGGGGCGCAAGGGGCCGCGCGAGCTGCTGCTCGCGCTCCTGCACAGCCGCTACATGAAGATCATCACGCACCCGGCCTTCACCATCCCGCTGTTCATCGCGAGCCTGTACGGCTTCTACTTCACCCCGCTGTTCGACATGCTCATGGGCAACCCGGTCGGGCACGTGGTGATGATGGTGCACTTCCTGGCCGTGGGTCTGGTCTTCTTCTGGCCGATCATGGGCGTCGACCCGGGGCCGCACCGGCCCGGTTACGTAATGCGGATGCTGGAGCTGTTCGCGGGGATGCCCTTCCACGCGTTCTTCGGCATCGCGCTGATGATGGCCTCGCAGCCGATGGTGGAGGCGTACAAGAATCCGCCCGCCTCGCTGGGCATCGACGCGCTCGCCGACCAGAACGCGGCGGGCGGCATCGCCTGGGCGTTCAGCGAGATCCCGTCCGTGCTGGTGCTGATCGCGCTGGTCTTCCAGTGGTACCGCTCCGAGCAGCGCGTGGCGCGGCGCTCGGACCGGGCGGCGGACCGGGACGGCGACAAGGAGCTGGCGGAGTACAACGCGTACCTGGCCTCGCTCCGGGCGCGCGGCAGCCAGTCCTAGCGCGACACACCGGTGACCGCACGGCTGTAGCGGCGGCGCGCCCCGGCGGGCGACGATGACCCTCCACTCCGAGGTGAGGGGGCGTGCGTGAACAATTCGCCGAAGTCGATGGGGGCGCTGACCGTCGGGATGCTGGTCGTGGTGACCGCGTACACGGCGGCGCTGGGCAGCAACGGCTGGCTGTGGTTCGGCTGGGTGGTGCTGCTGCTGGCCACCGTGGGGACGATCGCGACCGGGCGGGGCCGCTGATCCCGGCGGCCCCGCCCGGTGACGGACTCAGAAGCGGAAGACCGGCCCCGTCGCCGCGTCGAGTTCGCACGCGTTGGGGAAGGTCTTCTTCCAGTGCGCGGTGCGTCCGCGCCAGGTGCCGTCCGCCGTGGCGGTCACCGGGTCGTACTGCTTGGAGCACGGGTGCGGGTCGCCGGGCAGCGCGTCGAAGTCGCCGCGCGCCCAGGTGAGGTCGTCGCAGGCCGCCCGGGCGGCCGGGTGACCGCCGCCGACCGGGGACGAGCAGTGCAGGCCGACGCCCCTGATCCAGGTGTTCCCGGCGCCGCTGACGGTGAGCAGCAGGCCGTGCCGGGGGGCCGGGTGGGCTTCGGCGACGGCGGTGGCCGCGGGGGCCAGGGCGAGCAGGGCGGCTGCCGCGAGCGCGGTGGTGCGGAGGGGGTGCATGTGTCTCTCCGGAGGACGGGGGCGGGGTGTCCGCACGAGCGCACCCGCCGTACCGCCCCGGCCGCAACGGGCCACGCCGTGCGGGTCGCCCGCCCGGAGGATGTCCTTGGGCCGTCCGGCCGCACGGATTCGGGTCCGGGACGTCCGGCGGTGACGTACCGTAATCCCATGATCGTCTTTGTTCCGGCCGGGATCTTCCTCCTGGCGCTGGTGGTCGGCATGCTGCGCGACCGACGCCGGCTGCGCAACGGTTTCTATCTGGTCTTCGCCCTGTTCTTCACGCTGGTGGGGGTGATGCTGAAGACCGGGCAGACGCATCCGCGTCTCGCGGTGGCCTTCGCCGGGGTGCTCCTGGTGCTGGCATTGCTCTCCGCGCTGGTGCTGGCGTGGTTCCTGGTGCGCAACGGACTGACGATGCTCCGCAAGGAGGGGCGCAGCCTGGGCAATCTGCTCTCGCTGCTGGCGGGCCTGGGCATGATCGGCCTCGGTGCGATGCTGGTCGCCTCGCTCGCGACGGGTTCGCGGGCGCTCAGCACGGTGACGGTGGTCGCGGTGCTGGTGGTCGGTTACGTGTCCTTCCTCTTCACCTGTTTCCTGCTGTACGCACTGCTGTACGGCTGGTTCAAGCCGCGCGGCCGCATCGACTTCGTGGTGGTGCTGGGCGCCGGGCTGATCCGCAACCAGGTGCCGCCGCTGCTCGCGGGCCGCCTCGACAAGGGCCTGAAGGTGTACGAGTCCCAGCTCGCCGCCGGGGGCAGCCCGATGCTGGTGACCTCGGGCGGGCAGGGTCCGGACGAGGACCGGCCGGAGGGGCAGGCGATGGCCGAGTACCTGATCGCGGCGGGCGTGCCGGGAGACCGGATCATCCAGGAGACGCAGTCGCGGACCACCGAGGAGAACCTCGCCTTCAGCGGCGCCCTGATGCGGGACGTGGACCCGGGCTACCGGTGCGTGGTCGTCACGAACAATTACCACGCCTTCCGCGCCGCCCTGATGGCCCGCAAGACCGGCATCAACGGACAGGTCGTGGGTTCGCGGACGGCCCGGTACTTCTGGCCGAGCGCGATCATCCGGGAGTTCGCGGCGGTCTTCATGCAGCACAAGGTGATCAACTTCGGGATGTGCGCGCTGCTGGCGTTCACGGGCGCGCTGACCGGACTGGTGTGACCGGACTGGTGTGACCGGCCGGGCCGTCACCGGGTGCGGGCCGCGACGCCGCCCGCACCGGGGCGGGCGGCGGGGCCGGGCGCGGCGTCAGGAGGCGGGCGCCTGTGACCTGAGGTCGCGGGCCAGGACCGCGTACAGCAGCGCGGAGACGACCAGGCCCGCGGGCAGGGCGAGGTCGATGCCGCCCAGGGCGCGGGCGATCGGGCCGGTGTAGAGGTTGTTGACGCAGAGGGCCGCCACGACGACGCCGGCGGCGAGGGCCACCGTGCCGGCCGGGTTGAAGCCGCCGGTGAACCAGTAGGGACCGCCGGGTGACTCGTCCAGCAGGGCGCGGCCGTCGTAGCGGTTGCGGCGCAGCACGATGTCCGTGGCGTACACGGCCATCGCGGGGCCGACGATGACGACGGTGAGTTCCAGCATGTGGTTGACGGTGTCCAGGAAACCCGCGGTGAGCAGCCCGTACAGCGTCAGGGCCACCGCCGCCAGGCCGTCCACGACCACGCTGCGGGAGCGGCGGATGCGGATGCCGACGGCCTGCAGGGCGAGGCCCGCGCTGTACGAGGTCAGGGCGTTGATGGCGATGGTGCCCAGGACCAGGGCGAGCAGCAGGACCGGGCCGAACCAGCCGGGCAGGATCTGCCGCAGGCCCGCCTGCGGGTCCGCCATGTCGACGGTGGTCGCGGCGAGCGCGCCGAGGCAGCCGACGGCCGCTCCGGGCAGGAAGCCGCCGAGCGCGGTCCAGCCGACGACGGCCCGGGGGGAGGTGGTGCGGGGCAGGTAGCGGGAGAAGTCGGCGCTGGTGGTGTAGGAGAGCGGGCCGGACCCGATGAGGGTGAAGCCGCCGATCAGGACGGCCCACAGCGCGGCCCCGGAGAGGGGTTCGGCCGGTGTGTAGGCGTAGTCGGTGTGCTGGAACACGGCGACGGCGACGACGGCGAAGACGGCGGCCAGGGCGAGCGTGATCGGCAGGTACAGCTTCATGATCATGGCGTGGCCGTAGACGCCGATGGTCAGCGTGAGCGCCGCGATGACGATCACCACGACGACCTTGACGAAGGTGTTGGCGGTGACGCCGGCCATCTCGACCAGGGCGAAGGCGGCCGAGGCGGCGGCGGCCAGGTTGATGGCGAAGTAGCAGACGGAGATCAGCCAGCCGACGATCGCGTTGTTCACGCGGTTGCCGAGGACTCCGTAGATGGCGCGGGTGATGACTTCGCTCGGCGTGCCCGCCGCGGGACCGGATGTCGCGAGCAGTCCGGTGAGCAGCCAGAGCAGGTTGCCCGCCACGATCACGGCGAGGGCCTGCCCGAGGGAGAGGCCCATGAGGATCAGGGCGCCGCCGGTCACCAGGTTCAGGTAGGAGACGTTGGCGGCCGCCCAGACGGAGAAGAGCCGCCGGGGGTGGCCGTGGCGTTCGCCGTCCGCGATGTGGTCGATGCCGTGGGCTTCGACGCGGACCGCGCGTTCGGAGGGTGGCCGGGGCTCCGCGCCCTTCGCGTGGGCGTCTGACTTCGGTTCGGGAATCGTGGACGCCATGGGGCCCCTCCAGTGTGCTGTTCACCCCTGCTTGCTTGTTGGTCGCACACTCAATAGCATCGATTCCATGCCGTCAAGCATTCAGAACAAGCGAATCCGCAAATCTCCGGCCTCCCGACGTGCGGAAATCGTTGCGGCGGCCTCTGTCGTCGCACTGGCCGAGGGACTGGAGCGGATCACGCTGCGGCGGATCGCCGACGAGCTGTCCGTGCGACCGGGCCTGATCAGCCATTACTTCCCCGCGGTGGAGGATCTGGTGGCGGAGGCGTACGGCAGCGCGGCCGACGCGGAAATCGAAGAGCTGCTGCCCGCCGGCCGGGCGGGCGCGACCCCGACGGAGCACCTGGCGCGCTTCCTCCGGCGGGCCGCCGGGGAGGCGTACGACGACGTCAGCCGGCTCTGGCTGAACGCCCGTCACCTCAGCCGCTACCGGCCGGCGCTGCGCGAGCGGGTCGCCGAGCAGGAGAACGCCTGGCGCGACCGGCTGGTGGCGCTGATCCGCGACGGGGTGGCCATCGGCGAGTTCCGCACGGAGGACCCTCTGGTGTCCGCGATCCAGATCATGGTCGTCCTCGACGGCCTCGGCATGCTCGTCAACGGCATCTCCCCGGCCGAGGACCCGCCGGAGATCAAACGCCTGCCGCTGACCACCGCGGAGCGGGTGCTGGGCCTGCCCGTCGGCGCGCTGTCGGCCGTGGAGGTCACGGACTGACGGCGCCCCCGCCCGCGAGCGTCCCCCGGACGCAAACGGACCGACGGTGCCCGGCCCGCCCGCAGACAACCGTGACTTGAACGAACTGACGGCACCCGGCCCGCCCGCAAGCAACCCCGGACTCGAACGGAGTTGACGGCACCCGGCCCGCCCGCCCGCAAGCGGACCCGGACCTCGGGGCCCCGCCGGCTCCGTTCCGCCGGTGGCTTCCGGCGACGGACGCCACCTCGAACACCTCACCCCCCTTCGAACCGCCCGCCTCCCAAGGAGCCCTCGTGCGCACCACCCTGATCCTCCTCTCGGCCCGTCTGCTCGACCCGGCGACGGGCGGCTTCCTGCCGCACACCGCGCTCGCCGCGGCGGACGGGCGCATCACCGCTCTCGGCGACGACCGGGAGATCCGCGCGCTGGCGGACGGCACGACCACGGTGATCGACCTGAAGGGCGCGGTCGTCACCCCCGGTCTGGTCGACGGCCACATCCACCCGGTCCACGGCTCCGAACTCACCAGCGGCCTCGACCTGTCCGGCTGCACCGACCTGGAGCAGACCCGGCAGGCCCTCGCCCGCGCGGTACGCGACCTGGCGCCCGGGGCGTGGCTGCACGCCTGGGGGCTCGACCCGAACGTCTTCGGCGAACTCCCCGTCGACACGGCCCCGTTCGACCAGGTGCTGGGCGACGTCCCCGCGTTCCTGCTGCTCTTCGACGCGCACTCCGCGCTGGCCAGCCGCCGCGCGCTGGAACTCGCCGGGGTGGACGGGCCCCGTACCTTCGACCAGGCCACCGCCGACGTGGTGTGCGACGCCGACGGCCGGCCCACCGGCCTGCTCCTGGAGGACGCCGCCTGCGAACTCGTCGAGCGCGTCGCCCCGCAGCCCACCCGCGAGGAGCGGCGCGACCGGCTCGCGGCGGCCCTGCGCGCCATGGCCGCCGCCGGGCTCACCGGCGGTCACGCCATGGACGCCAACGGCGACAGCCTCGAACTCGTCGCGGAGCTGGCCGAGGCGGGAGAGCTGCCGCTGCGGCTGCGGATCGCCCCCTGGTGCCAGCCCGGCACCGACGCCGACGGAGTGCGCGCCCTGATCGAGCAGCAGGGCACGGGCGGCCGGCTGTGGGAGGTCGCCGGGGTCAAGATCTTCATGGACGGGACCATCGACAACGGCACCGCCTGGCTGGAGCAGCCGGACTGCCACGGCGAGTCCCGGCACGCCTTCTGGCCGGACCCCGAGGAGTACACCCGCATCGTGGCCACCCTGCACCGGGCGGGCGTCCCCACCGCCACCCACGCCATCGGTGACGCCGCCGTACGTCACGTGCTGGACGCCGTCGAGAAGGCGCAGGCCGAGTTCGGGCCCGGGCCGCGGCACCGGGTGGAGCACATCGAGACCGTCCCGGACGACACGCTGCGCCGCTTCGCCGAACTGGGCGTGGTGGCCTCCATGCAGCCCACCCACTGCTGCGACTTCACCCGCGCCGACCACACCGACAACTGGTCCCGCCGCCTGGGCGAGCCGCGTGCCTCGCACGCCTGGCGCTGCCGCGACCTGCACGACTCGGGCGCGGTGGTGGCCCTCGGCTCCGACTGGCCCATCGCCCCCTTCCCGCCGCTGGGCGTCATGGCGGGCGCGGTCCACCGCCGCCCGTCCCGTGACCTCACCCAGGCCCCGCACGGCCCGGAGCAGGCGCTCACCGCCCTGGAGGCGCTGCGCGGAATGACCGTCAACGCGGCGTACGCGGCCGGTGAGGAGGACGCGGCGGGCCGGCTCGCCGTCGGCCACCGCGCCGACCTGACGGTCCTGGCCGCCGACCCGCTGACGGTCCCGGCGACGGAACTGGCCGACGTGCCGGTGCTGCTGACGGTGGTGGACGGCGCCCCGACACACCGCGCCGCGGAACTGTGAGACGCCGCCCGGCCCTCCCCCGGGAACCCGCGTGACCGCGAACGGTTTCGGGACGCGCTACCCGGACATACACTGAGCGCCCCCGAAAATAGCCCTGACCAGCAGGAAGACAGCCCACAAGGCAGTCCGTCACCGTAGGGAGCCACCGGGTGTTCTATTACGTGCTCAAATATGTCGTTCTCGGACCGCTGTTGAGGATTCTCTTCCGGCCGCGGATCGAAGGGCTGGAGCACGTTCCCGAGAGCGGGGCGGCGATCGTCGCGGGAAATCACCTGTCGTTCTCCGACCACTTCCTGATGCCCGCCGTGCTCAAGCGGCGGATCACCTTCCTCGCCAAGGCCGAGTACTTCACCGGGCCCGGCCTGAAGGGGCGGCTGACGGCGGCGTTCTTCCGCAGCGCGGGGCAGATCCCGGTGGACCGGTCGGGCAAGGAGGCCGGTAAAGCGGCCGTGCGGGAGGGGCTCGGGGTGCTCTCCAAGGGCGAGCTGCTGGGGATCTATCCCGAGGGGACGCGCTCGCACGACGGGCGGCTCTACAAGGGCAAGGTGGGGGTCGCGGTGATGGCGATCCGGGCGGGCGTGCCCGTGGTGCCGTGCGCGATGGTGGGGACCTTCGAGATCCAGCCGCCCGGGCGGAAGATCCCCAAGGTGAAGCGGGTGACCATCAAGTTCGGGGAGCCGCTGGACTTCTCCCGGTACGCCGGGATGGAGGACGAGAAGACCGCTCTGCGGGCCGTCACCGACGAGATCATGTACGCCGTCCTGGCACTGTCCGGACAGGAGTACGTGGACCGCTACGCCGCCGACGTGAAGGCCGAACAGGCGGAACAGGGAAGGAAGTTCCCCCGGATCCGGCGTTGAGGCGCGCGGGTCGTGAAGCGCGGGACGCGGGTCGCGGGTCGCGGGTCGCGCGGCACAGCGCAGGGGCGGCCGGTGGGAGAGCACCGGCCGCCCCGCTGTGCGTAACGGGCCGTCGGATCAGTGTCGCTGACGGGCCGTTACGGCTTGGGGGTCGCGTGCGGGGCGCACGTCGACTCCTTCGGGCCGGCCTTGCCGGTGAGGAGGTAGCCCTCGACGCGCGGGTTGATGCACGGGTTGACCAGGTTGGTCACGCCGTGCGATCCGGCGTCCTTCTCGATGAGAAGGCTGGAGCCCTTGAAGCGCTTGTGCAGCTCGACGGCGCCCTTGAACGGGGTGGCGGCGTCCCGCGTGGCCTGCACGATCAGGACCGGCGGCAGTCCGCGCCCGGTCCTGACCTCCACCGGGGTGTTCTGCTTGGTGGACCAGGTGGCGCACGGCAGGTTCATCCAGGCGTTGGACCAGGTCAGGAACGGGTACTTCTCGTGCAGCCGGGAGTTGTCCCGGTCCCACTTCTGCCAGTTGGTGGGCCACTTGGCGTCGGCGCACTCCACGGCCGTGTAGACCGCGTTGCCGTTCTCGCTGGCGATGTTGCCCCGGATGTCGGTCAGGTCGGGCGAGGCCGCCTCGACGACCGGCTTAGGGTCGCCCGCCGCGTACGCGCTGAGCGCCTTGGCGACCGGCACCCACGAGGAGTCGTAGTACGGGGCGCTCTGGAAGAAGCCGATCAGCTCGGCCGGTCCGACGACCCCGCCGAGCGGCTTCTTCTTGGCGTCCGCGCGCAGCTTTTGCCACTGGGCCTCGACCTGTCCCCGGGTGGTGCCCAGGTGGAAGACCGCGTCGTTCTTGGCGACCCAGTCCTGCCAGTCGTTCCAGCGCGTCTGGAAGGCGATGTCCTGGTTGAGGTTGGCCTGGTACCAGATGTTGTCGCGCGAGGGGTCGACGACGCTGTCGACGACCATGCGGCGCACGTGCGACGGGAAGAGCGTGCCGTAGACCGCGCCCAGGTAGGTGCCGTAGGAGACGCCCACGAAGTTGAGCTTCTTGTCGCCGAGCGCGGCCCGGATGACGTCCAGGTCGCGGGCGGTGTTCGGGGTGGTCATGTGCGGCAGCATCCAGCCGCTCTTCTCGGCGCAGCCGTCCGCGTACTCGGCGGCCAGCTTGCGCTGGGCGCGCTTGTCGGCCTCGCTGTCGGGCACCGGGTCGGCCTTGGGCGCCTTGACGTACTCCTGCGGGTCGACGCAGGAGATCGGAGTGGAGTGGCCGACGCCGCGCGGGTCGAAGCCCACGAAGTCGTACGCCTTGGCCGCGCCCGCCCAGATGGCGTTCTTGCCGGTGACGCGGGCCGGGAAGCGCATTCCCGAGCCGCCGGGGCCGCCGGGGTTGTAGATGAGCGAGCCCTGGCGCTCCTGCCGGGTGCCGGTGTTGCCGACGCGGTCGACGGCCAGCTTGATCTGCTTGCCGTGGGGCTTGCGGTAGTCCAGCGGGACGGTGACCCAGCCGCACTGGATGGGCTTGGCCAGGCCCCAGTCGGCCGGGCAGTCCGCCCAGTCGACGCCCGCGCGGGCGGCCCGGTCGGCGGCGACCTTCACGCCGTACGCCTCGGCGCCTCCCCGGTCCTGGAGGCTGCTGGAGCCCTTGTTCTGCTGTACGGCGTCGGCGGTGGCGGCCGGTGCGGCCACCGCTCCGGCTATGAGTGTGCCCGCGAGCAGGGTGCCGGCAGAGCCGAGCACGGCGGTGCGTCGCACGTGGGACCTCCCCCTCAGAGTTGCGGGAGCCCTGAACCGGGCCCCGGCGGCATCCTTGCGGTTGCAGGGACACCGGGACCAGACCGTACGGGTGTTTCTTTACCGAACCAATAGCCGGTGCGCGGGGTCCGCTCAGCGGTACCGGCGGAATCTCCGCACAAGATCCTTTGTGTGGGTCCATGCATGAACCTGTCAGGGCGGGACAAGTGGATGTCCTCAACACACCTTCGCGACAAGGTAGTTCAGATGGCTACCGGCATGAGCGGCACGCATGGGCACACCCGCACGGAGACCAACTGGCTGGCCATCGGCGGACTCGCCAGCGGCATCATCGGACTGATCCTCCTGGCCATCGTCTTCGGCCCGGTGGCCATCCTGCTCGGCGCGCTGGCCCTGCGGCAGGCGAGCAAGGGCGGCAAGGGGCTGGCCGTCGCCGCCCTCGTCCTGGGCATCGTGGACACCGTGTTCGGCATCATCCTGCTGATCAGCGGCGGGTTCAGCTTCTTCATCGGCGGGTGACGCGGCACCCCGCCGACACGTCGTCCGCGAGGCCGCTCAACGCTTCGTCGAGGACGATCCGCAGCGCCCTGGCATCAGGGGCCACCGCCGTCACCAGTACCGCCCCACCCCCCAACGGGGTCAGAACCGCGGTCTCGCCGAGCAGGCGGGGCCGCGGTTCGCTGTGTGCCGCCCCTTCCTGCACGACGAGGAGCTGACCGGTCGCGCGATGGCCGCCCAGCACCGCGCCGCCGTCCCAGCCGCCGGGCGCGCCCGGACCGTACGCCAGTTCCTGGTCGAGGAGCGGGCGTCCGGCGCGGCGCACGGTGAGGCGGGTGAAGAGGGTGCCGGTCTCCTCGCCGTGGCGGCCCAGGACCTGTTCCTCGCGCAGCACGAGGCGGGCGGAGGGGGCGAGGTCGACGGTGGTGGTCATGCGCAGGTCGCTGCCCCGGGCGGAGATGAGCTGCTCGGGAAGCCAGTGCAGCTCGGCGTCCTGACCCACCGTCAGGCGCACGTCGTAGTGCGCGCGTCGGGCGAGCCGGCCCGGCAGCGCGACGGTGGCCGCCGCCGCGTCCACCGTGAGCGCCGCCCCCTCCAGGACCTCCACCTCGACGGCGAGCCGGTCGCCGCCGAGGGGTGCGCTCATCGCGCCGACGACGGTGACCCGGCTGCGGTCGGGGCCGTCCGCCGATCGCGTACGCCGCAGGGCGAGCGGTCCTTCGCCCACCAGGACGGGGAGCCTGCCGCCCGGGGCGGCGACGACGCGGGCGGTGGCGGTGAGACTCACGCGGCGGGCACGGCGGGCGCGGTCCAGGCGGCGAGCTGCGCGCGCACCCAGTCGGCGATCGGCTTGACCTGCTCGCCGGTGGTCAACGACGTGAAGGCGACGGGGAGTTCGCCGCGCTGCTCCTTGGCGTCGCGGGCCATCCGCGCCAGGTCGGAGCCGACGTGCGGGGCGAGGTCGGTCTTGTTGATGACGAGGAGGTCGGCGGTGGTGACGCCGGGACCGCCCTTGCGCGGGATGTCGTCGCCGCCCGCCACGTCGATGACGAAGATCTGGGCGTCGACGAGTCCCTTGGAGAAGGTGGCGGTGAGGTTGTCGCCGCCGGACTCGACCAGGATCAGGTCGAGCGGACCGACCGCCTCCTCCAGGTCCTCCACCGCTTCCAGGTTCGCGGAGATGTCGTCGCGGATGGCGGTGTGCGGGCAGGCGCCGGTCTCGACGGCCTGGATGCGCTCGGGCGGCAGCACGGCCTGGCGGAGCAGGAATTCGGCGTCCTCGCGGGTGTAGATGTCGTTGGTCACGACCGCGAGGGAGAGGGTGTCGCGCAGTTCGCGGCAGAGCGCGGCGACGGTGGCGGTCTTGCCGGAACCGACCGGGCCGCCGAGCCCGATGCGCAGGGCGCGGCGGGTGCCGTCGGGGCGGTGGGCGTCGGCGCTGACGGCGGTGGCGTGGGGGCCGTGGTCGAGGTGCATGGTGCGGGCTCCTTGGCTTGCGGGGGTGGGTCTAGGAGGCGAAGAGGCGTACGGGCCAGGCGGCGTGGGCCTCCGCCGTGATGTCGAGCAGCGGGGCGGAGGCGGCGGGCAGGGCGTCGACGCCCCGGCGGGCGGCTTCGGCCGCGCGTTGGGCGACTTCGTCCATCTCGGGGGCGAGGCGGGCGAGGACGCCGGTGGCCTGGAACGGGTCGAGGCTCAGCAGCCGGACGGCCGCGGTCGCGGGCCCGCTGACGCACTCGTACACGGCACAGTGCGCGGCGTCCTCGGGCCCGAGCCCGGCGGCCCGGGCGGCGAGCCCGAGCACGACGGGCTGGTGCGCCCCGCGCGGCCGGGCGGCGGCGAGCGCGTCCAGCTCCGGGGAGGGCCAGGTGGCGCGGGCGGCGCGCATCATCTGCCGCCCGAGCCTGCGGGCGGTGGCGCGCAGGGCGGGCGAGGGGGTGCGGGCGTCGGCCGCCGTGTCCAGTTCCAGCGGATCGAGTCCGGCCGCCGCGCCCGCCGCGAGTCCGGCGGCGGTGAGCCCGGCGGTGTGCAGGCGTCCCCGGCAGAACGCGGCGAGATCGCGGTGATCGGTGATCCGTCCGGCCTTGACGGCGGCCTCGGCTCCCCCGGAGTGCGCATGCCCCCCGGCCGGAAACCGGCCGTCGGCGAGGACGAGCAGGGCGGCCCGCGAGGTGGTCCCGGCGGGCGTCGCACCCGCGTGGGCCACGGCCTCGGCCCGCCGACCGATCCCGTCGGCCCTGTCGGCTTCCGCAGGCGGGGAGGGGGTGCTCCCTGCGGGCGCGAGGGCGGCGGGCGCGGCGTCCGCCCTGCCGGGGGTGCCGGGATCGCCGTTGCCGCCCGAGGAGGACGGCTCAGCTCCGTCGGCACCGCCCGGGACGGGCGACGGCGGCGGAGGGGCCGGCCTGGCGGGGGCGGAACGCACCGGGGCGGTGTCTCCCGGGGCGGGACGCATGTCGGCGGCCGGGGGGCGCGCGGCGGGCGGCGGTCCGTCGTGTCGGCTGCCCGGTGCCGGGCGGGTGACCGCCGCGAGCCGCTCCCCCAGCGGGGCGAGGCGTGCTCCCGGGCGGCCCGACGGGGGCCTGCCCGGCAGCGGACGCCGTCCTGCGGGGCGTACCGGTGACGGTCCGGCGGACGCGGCGTCGGGCGCCGTCACCGCGGGGCCGCCGCCCGGGGCGGCCGGCGCGGACCGCCCCGGCGGAACGCCCGCAGCCGAGGCAGGACGGCTCGGGCCCGCGTCCTCGCGGCGGCGCGCCCTGTGCGTGACGGTCGTACGGGTGCCACCACTCGCCCGGGAGGCTTCCGGAGCGACGGACGGGACGGAGGGGACGGAGGTGTCGGGGGCACAGGAGGCATCGGGGGCGACGGGCCGTGGCGATGCACCGCCACGCCCCCCTGGGGGCGCGGCAGGTGCGCCGCCCCGCGCCCGTGAGGGCGCAGCCGGTGCGTCTGGCGGTCCGGTGTGCGCGGCAGGGCCTTGGAAGTCCATGGTCCGGGCTCTCAGAAGAGGAAGTAGCGCTGGGCCATGGGCAGTTCGGCGGCCGGGGCCGGGTCGACGGGGTCGCCGTCGATGGTCACCGTGAAGGTGTCCGCGTCGACCTCGACCCTCGGCATCGCGTCGTTCTCCCGCATGTCCGCCTTGGTGACCCCGCGTGTGCTGGTGATCGGGGCGAAGGTCTTGCGGATGCCGTAGCGGTCGCCGAGGCGTTCGGCGATGCCGTCCTCGACGGCGGCTTCCGCGACGAAGTTGAAGGAGTTCGCGGCGGGGGCCACGCCGGTCGCCCCGTACATCGGGCGCGGCAGGACGGGCTGCGGGGTGGGGATGGAGGCGTTGGCGTCGCCCATCTGCGCGTACGCGATCTGGCCGCCCTTGATGACGAGGAGGGGCTTGACGCCGAAGAAGGCCGGTTCCCACAGGACGAGGTCGGCGAGCTTGCCGGGTTCGACGGAGCCGATCTCGTGGCCGAGGCCCTGGGCCACGGCGGGGTTGATGGTGTACTTGGCGACGTAGCGGCGGGCCCGGTGGTTGTCCGCGCGGCCGTCGCCGGGAAGGGCGCCGCGGCGCTTCTTCATCACGTGCGCCGTCTGCCACGTACGCAGGATCACCTCGCCGACGCGGCCCATCGCCTGCGAGTCCGAGGAGATGATCGAGATCGCGCCCAGGTCGTGCAGGATGTCCTCCGCCGCGATGGTGGAGGGGCGGATGCGGGACTCGGCGAAGGCCAGGTCCTCGGGGACCGCCGGGTTGAGGTGGTGGCAGACCATCAGCATGTCGAGGTGTTCGTCGAGCGTGTTGAGGGTGTGCGGGCGGGTGGGGTTGGTGGAGCTGGGCAGCACGTGCGGCTCGGAGACCACCGTGATGATGTCGGGCGCGTGACCGCCGCCGGCGCCCTCGGTGTGGTACGCGTGGATGGTGCGGCCCGCGATGGCGGCGAGGGTGTCGCCGACGAATCCGGCCTCGTTCAGGGTGTCGGTGTGGATGGCGAGCTGGGCGCCGGTCTCGTCGCAGACGGACAGGCAGGCGTCGATCACGGCGGGGGTCGCGCCCCAGTCCTCGTGGATCTTGAAGCCGAGCGCGCCGCCCCGCAGTTGGGCGTGCATGGCCTCGCGGGACATCGTGTTGCCCTTGCCGAGCAGGCCGATGTTGACCGGGCAGTGCTCCAGCCCCGCGAACATCCGGGCCAGGTGCCAGCCGCCGGGGGTGACCGTGGTCGCCTTGGAGCCCTCGGCCGGGCCCGTGCCGCCGCCGACGAGGGTGGTGATGCCGGAGGACAGGGCCGCCTCGACGACGGTCGGGGAGATGAAGTGGACGTGGGCGTCGATGGCGCCCGCGGTGACGATGCGGCCGTTGCCCGCGATGATCTCGGTCTCGGGGCCGATGACCAGGTCGGGGTGGACGCCGTCCATGGTGTCGGGGTTTCCGGCCTTGCCGATGCCGGTGATGCGGCCGTCCCGGATGCCGACGTCGGCCTTGACGACGCCCCAGTGGTCGAGGATCACGACGCCGGTGACGACGGTGTCCGGGGCGCCCTCGGCCCGGGTGGTGCGGGCCTGGCCCATCGACTCGCGGACGACCTTGCCGCCGCCGAACACCGCCTCGTCGCCCGCGCGTCCGGGGCCGCCGGAGCGGTCCTCCTCGATCTCGATCAGCAGGTCGGTGTCGGCGAGCCGGATGCGGTCGCCGGTGGTCGGGCCGAACAGGTCGGCGTAGACCGGCCGGGAGATCCCGGGGTGGGTCGAGCCCGGGGGCGTACGGTCAGACATCGAGGGCACCGCCGATCTCCCCGCGCAGACCGGCGACGATCCGCCGTCCGCCCAGGGGTACGAGTTCCACGTCGACGGGGACGCCGGGCTCGAAGCGCACGGCCGTCCCGGCGGCGATGTTCAGCCGCTGTCCGCGGGCGGCGGCACGGTCGAAGTCGAGGCCCGGGTTGGCCTCGGCGAAGTGGTAGTGGGAGCCGACCTGCACGGGCCGGTCGGCCGCGTTGAGGACGGTGAGGCGGGTGACGGGGCGGCCCTCGTTGAAGAGGACGGGCCCGTCGCCGTACAGGATCTCGCCGGGTACGACCGGCCGGGGCGAGGGGGTCATTGGATCGGCTCGTGCACGGTGACGAGCTTGGTGCCGTCCGGGAAGGTGGCCTCGACCTGCACGTCGTGGATCATCTCCGGGATGCCGTCCATGACTTCGTCGCGGTGCAGCACCTTGCGCCCGGAGGACATGAGCTGGGCGACGGTGTGGCCGTCGCGGGCGCCTTCGAGGATGTGCGAGGTGATGAGAGCGACCGCCTCGGGGTGGTTGAGCTTCACCCCGCGCGCCCTGCGCTTCTCGGCCACGTCGGCGGCCACATGGATGAGCAGGCGTTCCTGCTCGTGCGGGGACAGCTGCACGCTTCCCACCTCCTGGTTGTCAAACACCCTGCGCAGGTACGCGGCGGGGGCACCAGAAAGGTGTAAAGGGCACCCGCCTCGGCGCAGCGGGACCATATCCGAATTCAACAGGTCGTTGAGTCGTCAACCCCGGCCACCGGGCCAGGAATTGCACGTTAGAGCCCGAGTTTTTCCAACGCGTTAACTGATGCTTTGCCAGCCCATGATCAACCGGACCCCCGGTCGGCGCGGTTCCTCAGCGCCGTTCCTCGCCCCGGTGCTCGGCCGCGATGCCGAAGCGGTGGCGTTCGCCCGGAGCGGACAGCGAGCCGCCCAGCGCGGAGACCGAGCTGATCACCTGCTCCTCGGCCGCCGCCTCCGGCTCGTTCTCCAATCGCTCCAGGTCAGCGGCCGAGACGAGGGCCACGAGTGGCTTCCCGTGCCGCGTCACGACCACCCGTTCGCCGCCGTAGACGACGCGGTTGATCAGGTCGGCGAGCTCGGCCCGGGCTTGCGTCACCGGAATCTCGTAGGTCATGCTCCCCATCGTACTGAACGTACGTCCTGTACATTTTTTACAGAGGCAGGCGCACGCCGCACTTCAGCCGAAAGAGAGCGCGCCATGAACCGTTCCGCGATGACCCCGCCGCACCTGCTCCGGCCCTCCGCCCGGTACGTGCTGCCGTCCTTCACCGAGCGCACCAGCACCGGAACCCGCACCCTCGACCCGTACTCGAAGATGCTCGGCGAGCGGATCGTCTTCCTCGGCACCCCGGTCGACGACGCCGCGGCCAACGACATCGCCGCCCAGTTCATGTATCTGGAGCACGACGCCCCCGATCAGGACATCTCGCTCTACATCAACTCCCCCGGCGGCTCGTACACCGCCATGTCCGCCATCTACGACACGATCCAGTTCGTCGCCTGCGACGTGGAGACCGTCTGCCTGGGGCAGGCGCTGGACGCCGCCGCCGTGCTGCTGGCGGCCGGGACCCCCGGCAAGCGCTGCGCCCTGCCCGGGGCGCGTGTCACGCTCAGCCAGCCCGCCCTGGACGAGCCCGCCCAGGGGCAGCCCTCGGACCTGGAGATCCACGCGGCGGAGCTGGTGCGGCTGCGCGCGATGACCGCCGGGATGCTGGCCCGGCACACGGGCAGGCCCACCGAGCAGATCGAGGCGGACTTCGACCGTACGAAGGTCCTGGACGCGCCGGCCGCGCAGGAGTACGGCCTGGTCGACCGCATCGTCGCGAGCCGCCGGGCGGCGATGACCCCCACCGGGCGGTGAGCGGGGCGTGCTGCCGCCCGAACTGCCCCCGCTGCCCGCGCTGACCCGTGCCGAGTGCGCGGTGGTGGACGCCTACCTGGAGGTCGTCGATCTGCTCGGCCGGATCAACCCGGCCCGCTCCACGGACACTTACGGCGCGGTGCGCGCCGCGCAGGCCCTCGTCGGGCGGGCCGCCGCACTGCGCGAGGCGCTCACCCTCATGCACGACAGGGGGGAGAGCGGACTGCATCCGGTGACCTTGGGGCGGGCGCTGCGCGTCCTGGACGGCGAGCGGCGGGCCGGACGCCTCACGGTGCCGCCGGAACACGCCAGTTGATCACTGCCGTCGGTGTGCGGGGTGTCGTACGAGGACCAGTACGCCTCCCCCGTTCGGCCCACCCGGGTCTACGGCGTCCGTACTGATCGAGTTGCGCCGTACGGCGGGCGCCTGCACGGAATGAGCTGTTCCGGTGCTGGTGCGGGGCTCCCCGGGGGTCGACGCGCAAGATCGGTGCGCCACTTGTCCACCCGAACGGCCGAGGGGTGAGGAGCCTCACAAACCCCTGCTCCCGCTCGGAAACCGGCCGTCGACCGGGTCAAGATCCGTGGGACGACAAGCCCCCGCCGTCGTGGCGGGGCGGTCCTGGCGGGCGTCGCACGAACTTCGGGCGCCGGCCGGGACGTCTGGTCGACGAAGGGTTGCGCATGACTGCGCACGTCAACTGCCGCATTACGGAGAACGACGACCCGGCGAGGAACGGCCCGGGAACGCACCGTCCGGCGAAGGACGGACCGGGGAGGGGCCGCCCGGCGAACAACGGCCCCACGGGACGTCACCGGGCACACAGCGGTCCGCCCGCGGAGCGTCCGGCGCGCGGCGGCGGCCGGCACGCGAAGAACGGCCCCCGGCCCGCGCAGAGCGGCCCGTCGCTGCTGGCCAGGGCCTCCACCGCGTCCGCCCTCACCTTCGCCGTGGTGGGCGGCGGGCTGCTGGTCCCCGGAGCCTCCGCGGAGGCCGAGGCGGCCACGCTCGCGACGAAGGCGCTCAACATCGCCGCCTCCAAGCGCGGCGCCCCCTACAAGTACGGTGCCGCCGGCCCGTCGAGGTTCGACTGCTCGGGGCTGACGCTGTACTCGTTCAAGCGGGCCGGGAAGACCCTGCCGCGCACGGCGCAGTCGCAGTACAACAAGACCCGGCACATCTCCGCCTCCCAACGCCAGCGCGGCGACCTGGTGTTCTTCCACCGCGGGCGCAGCGTCTACCACGTCGGCATCTACGCCGGGTCGAACAAGATGTGGCACTCGCCGCGGCGCGGCACGGTGGTGCGGCTGGAGCGGATCTGGACCAAGAGCGTCTGGTACGGCCGGGTGAAGTGACGGCCGGGTGACGGGACGGCGGGCCCGAGCCCGGGGTCCGGCCACCGTCCGGCGCGCCGGGGACACGCTCCCCGGCGCGCCGTCGCCCTTCCCGGCCCTTCGCGTCCTTCGCTGCGCGCGGAAGCCGTCACCGCTGCACGGACACGGTCCACGGCACCGCGATCCACACCGTCTTGCCGCCCTCGGCGGTCGGCGTGACCGAGAGTCGGCCGCCGCACTCGGCGACGAGCGAGCGGATGATGACCATGCCCCGGCCGTTGTCCTGCTGGACGGCGGCGGGCAGCCGCTGGGGCCAGCGCGGATGACTGTCGGTGACGCCGACGCGCAGCCGCTCGTCCCGGTCGAGCTGGACGTCCACGGTGAAGGTCGGCGACTGGCCGAAGGTGTGCTGCACGGCGTTGGTGGCCAGTTCGGAGACGATCAGCCGGACCGTGTCGGCGGTCTCGGAATCCGCCGGCAGGCCCCATGCGGCGAGGACTTCCGCGACGTGTTTCCGGGCCGTGGACACCGAAGCGGGATCGCTCGGCAGGGTGACGGATACTTCCTGGTGATCTGCCATGGCGACGCTGTCCCTTTCCCACCGGGGCCGGACTCTGTGTCGTACGCGGAATGGTGCGGGGCCGGCCCCGGACCTGTTCCGCGCCAGAGTGTCACTCATGGTGTGCGCGCGGGCGGTGTTCCTCCCAGGCATACATATATCTGCCACTCAAAGTAGTGAACTCTACGACGCAAGACCGTATGTGACCTCAGACTGACTTCCGGCGGGGATGGGATGCACCACCGGAAGGAGCCGCAATGCGCCACGGTCCCGCGGTACGCCGCCGCAAACTTGGGGAGGAATTGCGCAAGCTGCGCGACAGGGCGGGGCTCACCAGCCCGGAGGCCGCGCGCCTCGTCGGCTGGCACCAGTCGAAGGTGAGCCGGATCGAGACCGGCCGCAGTGGGGTCAAGACCGAGGACGTGGCCAGGCTGCTGGAGGTGTACGACCTCCAGGACCCGCAACTCAGGCTGCTCCTGGAGGCGTTGGCGCAGACGTCCGGCGAGTCGGGGACCCAGTGGTGGCACGCCTACCGGGGGCTGCTGCCCAGCCAGTACCGGGACTTCATCTCCCTGGAGTCGCAGGCGTCCCGGGCCCGCACGCTGGAGACCTCGGTGATGCCGGGACTCCTCCAGACGCCGGACTACGCGCGTGAGGTGACGCGGGCGATGCTGCCGGGACTGCCGGCGGGGAAGATCGACACCCTGGTCGAAGTGCGGCTGGCCCGGCAGGAAGTACTGCGCTCACGGGACCCGTTGGCGCTGAGCGCGGTGCTGGACGAGGCGGTGCTGCGCCGGCGGGTGGGCGGCGGGCCCGTCATGAAGGAACAACTGCGGCATGTGCGGGCGGCAATGGAATTGCCGCACGTCCGGTTACAGGTGCTCCCCTTCGCGGCGGGCGCGCACACGGGCCTCGCCGGTGCTTTCGTCATCTTCTCCTTTCCGGCCATTTCAGATCTGGATGTGGTTGTTATCGACCACTTGGCGAGTAGCCTCTCCCTGGAGCGGAAAGAAGACCTCGCGGAATACTCCGCGGCATTCCGCAGGATCCAGGAACAGGCCCTGTCCCCGCAGGAGTCGCTGCACCTGATCGACGACATCGAAAGCGGCGCCTGACACATCCCCGTAACCGGTGACGACGCGCAGGGAGACGCCATGTCCCCACACTTCGGAGTCGTACCTTCCAGCTCGCTTCTGCCCGACGCAGCGTGGCGTCGCAGCAGTCGCAGCACCGGCATGAACAACTGCGTGGAAACCGCTGCTGCCCCCGACGGCCTGCGGGCCGTCCGGGACTCCAAGCGCGTGCTGCTGCCCGCCCTCCTCTTCACCCCGCACGCATGGGAGCGCTTCCTCGGCGCGGTGCGCGAAGAGGCGCTCTGACCTGCGACTGACGCCCCTCAACTCGCGGGTGCGGTACGGACGACGGTGTCCACCGCACCCGCGATCTGCGTGTCGTCCAGATCGGCCCGCGCGGTCAGCCGCAGCCGGGAGATCCCGTCGGGCACGGACGGCGGCCGGAAGCACCCCACCCCGAGTCCCGCCGCGCGGCAGTCCGCCGCCCACCGCAGCGCCGCCCCGGCGGACGGCGCCCGCACCGAGACCACGGCCGCGTCCGGCACGGCCGCGACGAGACCGGCGCCGGTCAGCCGGCGGTGCAGCGAGGACGCGACCTCGCGCGCCCGCGCGGCCCGGCCGGGCTCCCGGCGCAGCAGCCGCAGCGCGGCGAGCGCCCCGCCGGCGGCGGCCGGGGCGAGCCCGGTGTCGAAGATGAAGGTGCGGGCGGCGTTGACCAGGTGGTCGATGACGTGCGCCGGCCCGAGCACCGCTCCGCCCTGGCTGCCGAGCGACTTCGAGAGCGTGACGGTGGCGACGACGTCCGGAGCCCCGGCGAGTCCTGCCGCGTTCGGCGCGCCGCGCCCGCCGGTGCCGAGCACGCCGAGCCCGTGTGCGTCGTCGACGACGAGACCGGCCCCGAACTCCCTCACCACAGCGGCCGTCTCGGCCAACGGGGCGGCGTCCCCGTCCACCGAGAACACGGAGTCGGTGACCACGACGGCCTCCCCGGTGTGCCCGTCGAGGCACTTGCGCACGGCGGCGGGGTCGGTGTGCGCGGCGACGGCGGTCTCGGCCCGCGAGAGACGGCAACCGTCCACGATGGAGGCGTGGTTGCCCGCGTCCGAGACGATCAGGGAGCCGGGCGCGGTCAGCGCGGTGAGCGCCGCGAGGTTGGCCGCGTACCCGGAGGACAGGACGAGCGCGGCCTCGAACCCGGTGAACTCGGCGAGTTCGCGCTCCAGTTCGGCGTGCAGCTCGGTGCTCCCGGTGACGAGCCGCGACCCGGTGGCCCCCGCGCCCCACCGGTGGACGGCGTCGGCCGCGGCGGCGGTGACCTCCGGGTGCCGGGTCAGCCCGAGGTAGTCGTTGCTCGCGAGGTCCAGCAGGGGGCTGTCGGCGGCGCGCGGCCGCAGCGTCCGGACGAGCCCGGCGCGCTCCCGGCGCGCGGCCTCCGCCGCGAGCCGTCCGAAGGGGGTCGGGGCGGTGACGCGCTCAAGCATGAGTGGACCCTCCGTGGAGCCGGGGACGGGATGCGCCCCGTGGCGGCGGGCGCGCACACGGGCGCGGACCGCTTTTGTAGGCAGCCCACAGACACTAGCCGCCCCGATCCGCTGTCAGGGTGTGGCAATACCCACACCCCGAACAGGCACCGTTGTACGAATCCTCCTTGGCCCGGAGCGGGGCCATGGTTCAGGATCATGCGCATGGACCTGCTGAACACACTGGTGGAGAAGGGGCTGCGGCGCGAGCTGCCGACCCGCGAAGAAGCGCTCGCCGTACTGGCGACGACGGACGACGAACTGCTCGACGTGGTGGCCGCCGCCGGCAAGGTGCGCCGCCAGTGGTTCGGGCGTCGGGTGAAGCTCAACTACCTCGTCAACCTGAAGTCGGGGCTGTGCCCGGAGGACTGCTCGTACTGCTCGCAGCGGCTCGGTTCCAAGGCGGAGATCCTCAAGTACACCTGGCTGAAGGCCGACGAGGCGTCGAAGGCGGCGGCGGCGGGCGTGGCGGGCGGCGCGAAGCGGGTCTGTCTGGTGGCGAGCGGGCGCGGCCCGACCGACAAGGACGTGGACCGCGTCTCGAAGACCATCGAGACGATCAAGGAGCAGAACGAGGGCGTCGAGGTGTGCGCCTGCCTCGGCCTGCTCTCCGACGGCCAGGCCGAGCGCCTGCGCGCGGCGGGCGCGGACGCGTACAACCACAATCTCAACACCTCCGAGTCGACGTACGGCGACATCACCACGACGCACACCTACGCGGACCGGGTGGAGACGGTCCAGCAGGCGCAGGCGGCGGGCCTGTCCGCCTGCTCGGGGCTGATCGCGGGCATGGGCGAGTCGGACGCCGACCTCGTCGACGTGGTCTTCGCCCTGCGCGCACTGGACCCGGACTCGGTGCCGGTGAACTTCCTCATCCCCTTCGAGGGCACCCCGCTGGCCAAGGAGTGGAACCTGACGCCGCAGCGCGCGCTGCGCGTCCTGGCGATGGTCCGCTTCGTCTGCCCGGACGTGGAGGTACGGCTCGCGGGCGGGCGCGAGGTGCACCTGCGCACCATGCAGCCGCTCGCCCTGCACCTGGTCAACTCGATCTTCCTGGGCGACTACCTGACCAGTGAGGGCCAGGCGGGCCAGGCGGACCTGGACATGATCGCGGACGCGGGCTTCGAGGTGGAGGGCACGGACACGACGACGCTGCCGGGGCACCGCGCGGGCGGCGGCTGTGGTTCCACTGCCGCCACCGCGGAGGAGGGGTGCGGTTCGGTGTGCGGTACGACGGCGTCCGAGGAGCCCGCCGTGCCCGCCGCGCGCGAGGAGGCCCGTACGGACCTGGTCGCGGTACGCCGCCGTGGCGCGGGAACGGACCTCGCCCCCAATGCCTGACCTGCCCCTCTCCCCCGCCGACCTCCTCCGCCTGGACCGGGAGCACGTCTGGCACCCGTACGGTCCGATGCCCGGCCGCACCGAGCCCCTCCTCGTGGAGTCGGCGTCGGGCGTGCGCCTGCGCCTGGCCCGGCCGGCGTTCGGCCGGACCGAGCTGATCGACGGGATGTCGTCCTGGTGGTCGGCGATCCACGGCTACAACCACCCCGTCCTCAACGAGGCGGCCCGCGAGCAGCTCGACCGGATGAGCCACGTGATGTTCGGCGGCCTCACCCATGAGCCGGGCGTGCGGCTGGCCGCGAAGCTCGTCGAGATCACCCCGGAGCCCCTGCGCCATGTCTTCCTCTGCGACTCCGGTTCGGTGTCGGTCGAGGTCGCGGTCAAGATGTGCCTCCAGCACTGGCGTTCGGTGGGCCGCCCGGCCAAGCAGCGCCTGCTGACCTGGCGGGGCGGCTACCACGGGGACACCTGGCAGCCGATGTCGGTGTGCGACCCCGAGGGCGGGATGCACGAGCTGTGGCAGGGCCTGCTGACGCGTCAGCTCTTCGTGCCGGAACCTCCCGTCGCGTACGAGGAGACGTACGCGCAGTTGCTGCGCGACACGATCGCCCGGCACGCGGACGAGCTGGCGGCGGTGATCGTGGAGCCGGTGGTGCAGGGGGCCGGCGGGATGCGCTTCCACGCGCCGGAGTACCTGCGGGTGCTGCGCGAGGCGTGCGACGCGCACGACGTCCTGCTCGTCTTCGACGAGATCGCGACGGGCTTCGGCCGCACGGGCACGCTTTTCGCGGCCGGACAGGCGTCGGTCTCACCGGACGTGATGTGCCTGGGCAAGGCGCTGACCGGCGGTTATCTGACCATGGCGGCGACGCTGTGCACGGCGGGGGTGGCCGAGGGCATCTCGCGGGGCGAGGTGCCGGTGCTGGCGCACGGGCCGACGTTCATGGCGAACCCGCTGGCCGCGGCGGTGGCGTGCGCGTCGATCGACGTGCTGCTGTCGCAGGACTGGCAGGCGGAGGTCAAGCGCCTGGAGGCGGGGCTGCGGGAGGGCCTCGCGCCGGCGGGCGAGCTGCCGGGGGTGCGGGAGGTACGGGTGCTGGGCGGCATCGGCGTGGTGCAGCTCGACCACAAGGTGTCGATGGCGGCCGCGACGGAGGCCGCGGTGCGCGAGGGCGTGTGGGTGCGGCCGTTCCGGGACCTGGTGTACGTGATGCCGCCGTACGTCACGGGGGACGAGGACCTGGAGCGGGTGACGCGGGGGGTCTGCGCGGCGGCCCGGGCGGGGTAGGGGCGGACGCCTCCCCGGGCGGGCGCGTCCGGCGGGGCAGCGGGGAACCGCGCGAGCGACCCGCCACGAGCCGCGCGATCTCCCCGTGTCAGGACGGCGGGAGCCACTCACCTCGCGGAAGAAACCACTCACCTCGCGGAAGAAAGCAGAAACAAGGAGCAGCCATGCCCACTCTCGTCGTCACCGGGACCAACACCGACATCGGCAAGACCGTCGTCACCGGCGCGATCGCCGCCCTCGCCCGCGCCGCCGGACAGCGGGTCGCCGTGCTCAAGCCCGCGCAGACCGGCCTCGCCCCCGGCGAGCCCGGTGACGCGCACGTCGCCGCCCGCCTGGCGGGTGAGGGCGTCGACGCCTTCGAGCTCGCCCGGTTCCCGGAGCCCCTGGCGCCGGCGACGTCGGCCAGACGGGCGGGCATGCGCCCCGTCACCCCGCAGGAGGCCGCGGACGCCGCCCGCGAGCTGGCGGACACGTACGACCT
Source organism: Streptomyces sp. NPDC039736 (assembly GCF_055596485.1). Lineage (NCBI taxonomy): Bacteria > Bacillati > Actinomycetota > Actinomycetes > Kitasatosporales > Streptomycetaceae > Streptomyces > Streptomyces sp. NPDC039736. Next base: position 92,112 of record NZ_JBVIUQ010000013.1, read on the forward strand.
GGTCCTCGTGGAGGGAGCGGGCGGCCTCCTCGTCCGCATGGACGGCGAGGGCGGCACCCTGGCCGACGTCGCCGGGCTGCTGGGCGCCCCCGTGCTGACCGTCGCGGCCCCCGCCCTCGGCACGCTCAACCTGGTCCGACTGACCGGGGAGGCCCTGCGGGCCCGGGGGCTGACTCCGCGCGGGGTCGTCATCGGCGCCTGGCCGCACACACCCGGCCTCGCCGAACGCTGCAACGTCGAGGAGCTGGCCGAGATGGCGGGCGCGCCGCTGCTCGGCGCCGTCCCGCAGGGCGCGGGCGGTCTCGCACCCGAGCGGTTCGCGGCCGCGGCGACGGGGTGGCTGGCGCCGGAACTGGGCGGCACGTGGGACGCCGGGCGGCTCGCCCGGAATGCCGGGCAGCCCGCCGCGGGCCGTGCGTAGGCTGGGGCCATGCGAGCACGTATCGACGAAATCGTCTTCGACTGCGCCGACCCCGCCGCCCTCGTCCGCTTCTGGGCGAACCTGGTCGGCGGCGAGCCCCACGACCGCAGCCCGGACTGGTCGTACATCGACGTCCCCGACTTCACCCGCCTCGCCTTCCAGCGGGTCCCGGAGGGCAAGACGGCCAAGAACCGGCTGCACATCGACCTGCTGGCCGACGACATCGAGAAGTTCAGCGCCGAGGCGGTGCGGCTCGGGGCGAAGCTGTCCGGCGGCATCGTGACGCAGGACGTGGGGTCCTTCCAGGTCCTGCTGGACCCCGAGGACAACGAGTTCTGCTTCGTGAGCGGTTCGTGAGCTGCTGACGGGCTGCCACCGGGCCCGCCCGGGAGGACAATCGGAGGTGTCCGCCCGCGTCCCGGAGTCCCCGGACTCCGCGAAGGAGGTCCGCGATGGCCGAACGCCGACGTCCCGCCCGGCACACCCGGAGCCGGCGGAGCACCCGGCTCCCGGGGAGCCTCACGGGCCGGGCCCGAAAGGTCCCGCACGACGCCGTCCACCACCCCCTGTTCGCCCGGTGCTACGCCCGGTTCAGCGTCTGCGCCGACGCGCGCGGCGGCATCGCGGCGCACCGGGCGGAGCTGCTGGCCGGGCTGTCCGGGCGGGTACTGGAGATCGGCGCGGGCAACGGGCTGAACTTCGCGCACTACCCGCCCGCGGTCGCCGAGGTCGTCGCCGTCGAACCGGAGCGCTCCCTGCGGCGGTTGGCCCTGGAGGAGGCGCGGCGGGCGGACGTTCCGGTGGACGTGGTGCCCGGTGCGGCGGAGGCGCTGCCGGTCAAGAGCGAGGCGTACGACGCGGTGGTGCTCTCCCTGGTGCTGTGCAGCGTACGGAACGTGGAGCGGGCCCTCGCGGAGGCGAAGCGGGTCCTGCGTCCCGGCGGTGAGCTGCGCTTCTTCGAGCACGGGCGGGACGAACGGCGCGCCATGGCGCTCCTCCAGCGCGGCCTGGACAGGACCGTGTGGCCCCTGCTGTTCGGCAACTGCCACACCTCCCGGGACCCCCTCGCCGCGATCCGCGCGGCGGGGCTGGAGCTGGGCGCGCACCGGCGGCTGGACATCCCCGGCAAGGGACCCCGGCTGCCGTCGTCGGCCTGCGTGCTGGGGGTGGCGAGGCGCCCGGACGGCGGCTAGGTTCGAGTCCGCCGTTTGCTGAACCCTCGTCATCCGCCCAGCACCGGAGGAGACTTCGTGGTCAAGCTGTTCCGCTTCTCGGTCAACATGGTCACGCTGTCCGACGGCGCCGAGTGGGCCGCCCGGTGCCGCCGGGCCGAGGACATCGGGTACGACGTGATCCAGGTGGCCGACCACCTCGGCATGCCCGCCCCGTTCCCGGCGATGGTCGCCGCGGCGGCCGCCACCGAGCGGCCCCGGATCGGCACCTTCGTGCTCAACGCGGCGTTCTGGAACCCCGCGCTGCTGGCCCGTGAGGTCGCGACCGTGGACAGCCTGATCGGCGGACGTCTCGAGGTGGGCATCGGTGCGGGATACGTCAGGGAGGAGCACGAGACGGCCGGTATCCCCTACCGCTCCCCCGGCGGCCGGGTCGATCACCTGGCGCGCACGGTCGAGGAGTTGGACCGGTTCCTGCGGGACGAGAAGCACGTGCCGAAGCCGTCGCAGCGGCCCCGCCCGCCGCTGCTGATCGCCGGCGGCGGCGACCGGGTACTGAAGCTGGCGGCCGAGCGGGCGGACGTGGTGGCGTTCGCGGGCGGCCTCCAGGTCACGCCGGGAGAGCTGCGGGTGCTCAGCGCCGAAGGACTGGACGAGCGGGTCGCCCGCTACCGGGAGTTCGCGGCCGGGCGGACGACGGAGGCGGAGCTGAACCTGCTGATCCAACTGGTCGTGATCACCGACGACCGCAGGGCCGCGCTCCGGGAGTACTGCGCCTTCGCACCGTACCTGACGGAGGAGGAGGTGCTGGGGCTGCCCGTTCTCGCGGTCGGCACGGTCGAGGAGATCGCGGCCCAGTTCCGGGCCACCCGGGAACGGTACGGGTTCTCCTACTTCAGCGTCCTGGAGCCGTACATGGAGGCCTTCGCCCCGGTCGTCGAGGAACTGCGCGGCACCTGACCGCATCGTGAGAAACCCGCTCGTCCCCGGGCGCGGCCCGGTGGTGGGATGCCCATATGAACGATCTTGAGAGCACCCGCCTGCGCCACGCGGCCCCCGCCGACCTCGACGCCGTCCTCGCCTTCTGGAAGACCGCCGCCGAGGGCACCAGCATCAGCGACGACCGGGAAGGCGTCGAGCGCCTGGTGTCCCGCGATCCCGGGGCCCTGATCCTCGCGGAGCGCGACGGCGGACTGATCGGCACCGTGATCGCCGGGTTCGACGGCTGGCGGTGCTCGCTGTACCGGCTGGCCGTCCACCCGGACCACCGGCGGCAGGGCGTCTCCCGGGCTCTCCTGGCGGCCGCGGAGGAGCGGTTCGCGGCGCTCGGCGGGCGGCGCGGGGACGCGATGGTGCTGGACGCGAACGAGGGCGCCCACCCCGCCTGGCGGTCGGCGGGGTACGCGCCCGAGCCCCAGTGGACGCGTTGGGTCAAGCCGCTCACCCGTTGAGCCCGCCGCCCCACGCCCGCCCGGTAATTTTGCCGGTCGTTTACCATGGGTGGCTCACTCCGATGAATCGACGGGGCAGGCGTCCGCCGTGCCCCGCCTCATCGCACTCCTCGAAAGGTGTGAGCGTCCGCCCATGGGCGAGCCTCCCAGTAGCCGACATCGCGCGATCCTCCCCACCCTGAACGATCATGGGACGGAGGTGAACCGATGATTGAAGTGCTTCTGCTCCTCGTGGCGGTACTGCTCTCGCTGATCTGCGGCGCCTTCGTCGCGGCGGAGTTCTCGCTGACGACGGTGGAGCGCGGCGAGCTGGAGCGGGCCGTCGAGCGGGGCGAGCGGGGCGCGGAGAGCGCCCTGAAGGCCGTGCGCGGCCTGACCTTCCAGCTCTCCGGCGCCCAGCTCGGCATCACCGTCACCAACCTCCTCGTCGGCATGCTCGCCGAGCCGTCGATCTCCGCACTGCTCAAGGGCCCGGTCGAGGCGGTCGGGCTGTCCCCGGCCGTGGCGTCCTCGGTGGCCCTCGTGATCGGCACGGCGCTGTCCACGGTCGTCCTGATGGTCGTCGGCGAGCTGGTCCCCAAGAACTGGGCGATCTCCTCGCCGCTGGCCGTCGCGAAGGTCGTGGCGACGCCGCAGCGCTGGTTCACGGCCGCGTTCAAGCCGCTGATCAGCCATCTCAACAACACCGCCAACCGCATCCTGCGCCGCTTCGGCATGGAGCCCGCCGAGGAGCTGGCGTCCGCGCGCAGCCCTCAGGAGCTGGTCGCGCTGGCCCGCCACTCCGCGAAGGAGGGCGCGCTGGAGGCCGACACCGCCGAGCTGTTCGTCCGTACGCTCAACCTGGCGGAACTGACCGCGGAGAACGTGATGACCCCGCGCGTGCAGGTCACCGCGCTCGACGTGCAGGCCACCGCCGAGGACGTCGCGAACGCGACCCGGGCGACCGGCCTGTCCCGCTTCCCGGTCTACCGGGGCAGCCTGGACTCCGTCGTGGGCCTGGTCCACATCAAGGACGTCCTGGCCGTCCCCGCCGACCGCAGGCCCCGCCACCCGGTCACCGAACTGGTCCGCGAGCCGCTGCTCGTACCGGAGACGCTGACCGTGGACAAGCTGCTGGACCGGCTGTCCGGCAAGCGCACGATGGCCGTGGTCATCGACGAGTACGGCGGCACGGCCGGGGTGGTCACGCTGGAGGACATCGTCGAGGAGGTCGTCGGCGAGGTGCGCGACGAGCACGACCCGCACGAGACCCCCGACCTGGCCCGTGCGGGCGAGGACACCGAGGGCCACGCCCTGTGGTCGGCCGACGGCGCCGCCCGCTGCGACCAGTTGGAACGGATCGGGATGCGCGTGCCCGACGGCCCGTACGAGACCCTGGCCGGGCTGATCGCCAATGAGCTGGGCCGCATCCCCGAGGTGGGCGACCGCGTGGAGCTCTCCGGCTGGCAGTTGGACGTGGTGGACGCGGGCGGACGCCGGGCGGCGCGGGTGCTGATGCACGCGCCGCTCGCCGCCGCGGCCGCGCAGGACGAGACGGCGGGGACCCGGCGATGATCGCGATACAGCTCCTCATCGGCCTGCTCACGCTGGTCGTCAACGCCTTCTTCGTCGGCGCGGAATTCGCGCTGATCTCGGTACGGCGTTCGCAGATCGAGCCGGAGGCCGAGGCCGGGAACCGCAGGGCGCGCAGCGTCATCTGGGGCCTGGAGCACGTCTCCGCGCTGCTGGCCGCCGCGCAGCTCGGCATCACGCTGTGCACCCTGGTGCTCGGCATCGTCGCCGAGCCCGCCATCGCGCACCTGCTGGAGCCGATGTTCCACGCGGTGGGCGTGCCGGACGCGCTGACGCACCCGATCTCGTTCGTGATCGCGCTGGCGCTGGCGACGTACCTGCACATGCTGCTCGGCGAGATGGTGCCGAAGAACATCGCGCTGGCCGAGCCGACGAAGACCGCGCTGCTGCTGGGCCCGCCGCTGGTGGCGCTGGCACGGGCGCTGCGCCCGGTGATCTTCGCGATCAACTCCTTCGCCAACCTGCTGCTGAAGCTGCTGCGGGTGGAGGCGAAGGACGAGGTGTCGGCGACGTTCTCGGACGACGAGCTGGCACGGCTGGTGAAGGACACCGAGGACGCCGGGCTGCTGGACGACCGGGCCGCCGAACGGCTGCGGGACGCCCTGGAGCTGGGCCGGCGCCCGGTGCGGGACGTGGTGATGCCGGTCGAGCGCGTGGTGTACGCGGCGGTCGGGACGACGCCGGAGGAGCTGGAGCGCCTCGCGGCCGAGTCCGGGTTCTCGCGCTTCCCGGTGCTCGACTCGACCCGGCGCATCCTGGGCTACCTGCACGTCAAGGACGCCTTGGACGCGATGCCGCGGGACCTGCCGTTCCCGGTCTCCGCGATGCGGCCGATCGCCCGGGTACGGGCCGAGACGCCGCTGGACGACGTGCTGACGGCCATGCGCCGCAGCCGTACGCACCTGGCCGCCGTGGCCGACGAGGACGGCCGTCCGGCCGGCCTCGTCACCATGGAGGACGTGCTGCGGGAGCTGGTGGGTCCGCCGCAGCAGGCGTGATCCGCGGCTGAGCGAGAACTGCCGGGCCCCTCGGTCGGAGGGCGCCCGGCAGTTGTCGTTTCCCGACCGCACGTGTGCGCAGGTGATTGGGTACGATCGCTCCGCCATGGAAATGAATGCCACCTACACCAGTCTTGTCGCGGTCGGCGACTCCTTCACCGAGGGAATGTCCGACCTCCTGCCCGACGGTTCCTACCGCGGCTGGGCCGACCTGCTGGCCGCCCGGATGGCCGCGCGCACGCCCGGCTTCCGGTACGCGAACCTGGCCGTGCGCGGCAAGCTGATCGGCCAGATCGCCGACGAGCAGGCGCCGCTCGCCGCAGCGATGAAGGCGGACGTGGTGACGCTGGTGGGCGGCCTGAACGACACCCTGCGCCCCAAGGTCGACATGGGCCACGTCCGCGCGAAGCTGACCGAGGCCGTCGAGACCCTGGCCCCTTCGTGCCGGCAGCTCGTGCTGATGCGCAGCCCGGGCCGCCGGGGCCCGGTCTTCGAACGGTTCCGCCCCCGGGTGGAGGAGCTGTTCGCGGTCGTCGAGGAGCTCGCCGCGAAGCACGACGCGATCGTCGTCGACCTGTACGGGGCGGCCGTACTCGGCGACCAGCGGATGTGGGACGTGGACCGCCTCCACCTCACCGCCGAGGGGCACCGCCGGGTCGCCGAGGCGGTCTGGCAGGCGCTCGGCCTGACGGCGGAGGACGACTGGCTGTGCCCGCTGCCCGCCGCCGTCCCGCCGAAGTGGCTCGCGCGCCGGGTGAGCGACGCGCAGTTCGCGCGCGAGCACCTGGTGCCGTGGATCGGACGCAGGCTCACGGGCCGCTCGTCGGGGGACGGCCGCCCGGCGAAGCGCCCCGAGCTGCTGCCGTACGAGAGCATGCGCGAGGTGACGGAGGAGGGGCCGGTCCGCTGAGCCGGGTCGCGCCGCCCGCGCCCGGCAGGCACGCCCCCGCTCCCGGCACGGACCCGCGGCGCACGCCCCTGCTCTCGTAGCAACGCACGAACCGCCCCGCGGCCCTGGCCTGCACGAACCGCCAGTAGAATCTGTTCACGTGACTGCTGCAAGTGCGAAGCCTCGCATCCCCAACGTCCTGGCCGGCCGCTACGCCTCCGCGGAGCTCGCCGTCCTGTGGTCCCCCGAGCAGAAGGTCGAGCTGGAGCGCCGGCTGTGGCTGGCCGTGCTGCGTGCGCAGAAGGACCTCGGGATCGAGGTTCCGGACCAGGCGCTCGCCGACTACGAGCGCGTGCTCGACCAGGTCGACCTGGCCTCCATCGCGGAGCGCGAGAAGGTCACGCGCCACGACGTGAAGGCCCGGATCGAGGAGTTCAACGCGCTCGCCGGGCACGAGCAGGTCCACAAGGGCATGACCTCGCGCGACCTCACCGAGAACGTCGAGCAGCTCCAGATCCGGCTCTCCCTGGAGCTGATGCGGGACCGCACGGTCGCCGTGCTCGCGCGGCTGGGCAAGCTGTCGGCGGAGTACGCCGAGCTGGTCATGGCCGGTCGCTCGCACAACGTCGCCGCCCAGGCCACCACCCTCGGCAAGCGCTTCGCGACCGCCGCCGACGAACTGCTCGTCGCGTACGGCCGCCTGGAGGAGCTGCTCGGCCGCTATCCGCTGCGCGGCATCAAGGGCCCGGTCGGCACCGCGCAGGACATGCTCGACCTGCTGGGCGGTGACACGCAGAAGCTGGCGGAGCTGGAGCAGCGCATCGCCGGCCACCTCGGCTTCGCGCACGCCTTCACCTCGGTCGGCCAGGTCTACCCGCGCTCGCTGGACTACGAGGTGGTGACCGCGCTGGTGCAGCTCGCCGGCGCGCCCTCCTCCGTCGCCAGGACGATCCGTCTGATGGCGGGCCACGAGCTGGTCACCGAGGGCTTCAAGCCCGGCCAGGTCGGCTCGTCGGCGATGCCGCACAAGATGAACACCCGCTCCTGCGAGCGCGTCAACGGCCTCATGGTCGTCCTGCGCGGTTACGCGTCGATGACCGGCGAGCTGGCGGGCGACCAGTGGAACGAGGGCGACGTGTCCTGTTCCGTGGTCCGCCGGGTCGCGCTTCCCGACGCGTTCTTCGCCTTCGACGGCCTGCTGGAGACCTTCCTGACCGTCCTGGACGAGTTCGGCGCGTTCCCGGCCGTCGTCGCGCGCGAGCTGGACCGCTACCTCCCCTTCCTGGCCACGACGAAGGTCCTGATGGCCGCGGTACGGGCGGGCGTCGGCCGGGAGGCCGCGCACGAGGTCATCAAGGAGCACGCGGTGGCCGCCGCACTGGCCATGCGCGAGCAGGGCGCCGAGCGCAACGAGCTGCTGGACAAGCTCGCCGCCGACGACCGGATGCCGCTGGACCGCGCGCAGCTGGACGAGCTGATGGCGGACAAGCTGTCCTTCACGGGGGCCGCCGGCCAGCAGGTCGGCGTGCTGGTCGCGCGCATCGACGAGATCGTCAAGCAGCACCCCGAGGCCGCGGCGTACACCCCCGGCTCGATCCTGTGAGGTCCCGGTGACTCCCGAGGAGCTGCGGGCCGCCAGTGACCGCGTCATTCCCGACGTGGTCGCGGGCGGCCTGCGCGTGCTGTTCTGCGGCATCAACCCCGGGCTGATGTCGGCGGCCACCGGCCACCACTTCGCCCGCCCCGGCAACCGCTTCTGGCCGGTGCTGCACCGGTCGGGCTTCACCCCGCGCCAGTTGAAGCCGTCCGAGCAGGAGGAGTTGCTCTCGTACGGTCTCGGCATCACCAACGTCGTGGCGCGGGCCAGCGCCCGGGCGGACGAGGTGAGCGCGGAGGAGTTCGTCGAGGGCGGGCGGCTGCTCACCGAGAAGGTGGAACGGCTGGGGCCGACGTGGCTGGCGGTGGTCGGCGTGACCGCGTACCGCACGGCGTTCGACGACAAGAAGGCGCGCATCGGCCCGCAGGAGCGGACCATCGGCGGGGCGCGGGTGTGGGTGCTGCCCAACCCCAGCGGACTCAACGCGCACTGGAGCCTGGAGACGATGGCCGAGGAGTACGGGCGCCTGCGCGCGGCGGCCGAGGACGTCACGGGCGGCTAGCGCCCGGCAACGATCCGGTTCCGCTTTGCACGGTGCGGCTCGCCCCGCGCGTGGCCTGCGGATACGATCCAGCAGCCAGACAAACGTACGAGGCGGGAGGACACGTTGGGGCGGCTGACCGGCGGGGACCCCTCTCTGTTGCGGCGGATCAACTCCGCGGTGGTGCTGCACGCGCTGCGCGGCGCGGACGCGGCCGCCTCCCCCACCCTGACCGACCTGACCCGGGTCACCGGGCTCTCCCGGCCGACCGTCGAGGGCGTCGTCGAGGGCCTCATCGAGACCGGGCTCGCCGTCGAGGCCGAGGCGGAGGAGGGCGGGGCCAAGCGGCAGGGGCGGCCCGCGCGGCGGTTCCGCTTCCGGGCCGAGGCGGGGCACCTGCTGGGCATCGAGATCGGCCCGCACCGGGTGTCGGTGCTGATCTCCGGGCTGGACGGGCGGATCGTCGGCGCGGGATCGCGCGAGGTGGACGAGTCGGCGAGCGCGGACGACCGGCTGGAGCGGGTGCGGACCGTGGTGGCCGACGTGCTGCGCCGGGCCGGGGTGGCGCGCAGCTCGCTGCGGGCGGTCGGCGTGGGCAGCCCCGGAATCGTCGAGGCGGACGGCACGGTACGGCTCGGCACGGCGCTTCCCGGCTGGACCGGACTGCCGCTGGGCGAACGGCTGCGGCGGTCCTTCCGCTGCCCGGTGCTGGTGGAGAACGACGCGAACGCGGCGGCGGTGGCCGAGCACTGGAAGGGCGTCGGACAGGACACCGACGACCTGGTCTTCGTGCTGGCCGGGCTGAGCCCCGGGGCCGGTTCGCTGATCGGCGGACGGCTGCACCGGGGGTACGGCGGGGCGGCGGGCGAGATCGGGGCCCTGCACCTGCTGGGCCGGGAGGCCAGGCCCGAGAGCCTGCTCTCGACGACGGACAAGCCCCTGCACCCGCTGGACGAGCACGCGGTGGCGGCGGTCTTCGCGCAGGCCAAGCGCGGGGACGCGCAGGCGCGGGCGGCCATGGACCGGTTCCTGCAGCGGCTGGTGCACGACGTGGCGGCGCTGGTGCTGGCGCTGGACCCGGAGCTGGTGGTGGTCGGGGGGTGGGCGGCCGGCCTGGACGGCGTCCTGGACCCGCTGCGCTCGGAGCTGGAACGGTTTTGCCTGCGCCCGCCCCGGGTGGCCCTCTCGCTGCTCGGCGAGGCGTCGGTGGCGACGGGGGCGTTGCGGCTGGCGCTGGACCATGTGGAGGAGCAGCTCTTCGCGGTGGAGACGACGGTGACGGCCCGCCGCTGAGCGCGTGCGCACCCATCCCACGCCGGACCGCTACTCCGTGCCCCGTCAGGGGCGCGGGGAACTGCGCGACCAGCCACGACGCTCCTGCACGGAACCGTGCACTGGCCGCGCGGCGAGCGCTTTAGGGAAAGGGGCGGGCCCGGGGCCTCTCCTGCGTGAGCAGAACGGGGCTGACGCGTCCGGTGCCGGGGCTGAACTCACGGCCCTGGCGGAGGAGCGTGCCCGGTACAGGCGCTGAGGCAGGGGCGGCACCCGGGTGGGCCGGGAGCGGGAGGGGCCGCCCCCTTGCCCGCCCGTCCCGCCCCCCTTGGGGCGGCCCCGTCGCCCAAGGGGGCTGGGGAAGGGGGGAGGGGAAGGCGCCCCGTCGCCCAAGGGAGCGGGGCGGGCCCGGCATCTGAGCGGATCAGGGAGGTGCTCCGGGCCCGGCCGGTAGGTCAGGAGGCGTGGGCGGTCGGGGTGTCGTGGTGGCTTATTTCCAGGTCACCCGAGTCACCGAAGGTCAACCGGCACGTGTCGGCCCGGTAAGTGGCCACGGACACCGCCGCCGTGCGCCCCGCCGCGAAGTACCGGGTCGTGACCACCAGCACCGGAGCCCCCGGCAACCGGTCCAACTGCTTGGCGTCGTCCGCCCGCGCGGACCCCAGCTCGACCGCCCGGTCCTGTCCCTCAAGACCGAGCCGCTGGAGCTCGCGCAGCACCGAACGGGCCCGGACCTGCCCCGACGGGGCCTCGATGGCGGGCAGCTCGGGCACGGAGGCGCCGGGCACGTAGAGCAGTTCGGCCGCGACCGGCTGCCCGTGCGTCATCCGCGTCCGCCGCACCACGTGCAGCTCGTCCCCCACGGGGGTCCCGAGCATGCGGCTGACCGCGGCGGGCGCCGCGCCGAGCGCGGAGTCGACGGCCACCCAGGCGTCGTCGGCCGTCCCCGGCCAGGTGTGCTGCGAGGTCGACACGTCGACACCCATGCGGGGCGGCGCGACCGTGGTGCCCACGCCCCGACGGCGCTGCAGACGGCCCTCCAGCTCAAGCTGTTCGAGGGCCTGGCGGAGCGTGGCCCGGGCGACGCCGAAGCGGGCCGCGAGCTCCCGTTCGTTGGGGAGGATCTCGCCGACCGAGAAGTCGGAGTCGAGTGCCTCGCTGAGCACGGTCTTGAGGTGCCAGTACTTCGGCTCCGGCACCGTTTCGAGCTGCGTGGTCCCCACCCTGATCCTCCGCAATCGCCGCGACCCCCGCGGCATTCCGAGACGTCCACCAAGACGCCGTTCCGCGCCCTTGTTTATTAAAGGTCCTTGCACTAACTCTGCGACCATAGGTCGGCCCCCCTACTTGGTCAAGACCAATCCGCTTTCCTTTACGGAGGTTATGGAAGGCGGGGAGCGAAATGCGCGTAGGCCACGGACCGTTCATGAAGCCGCAAACTGCCCCGCACCCGGCGGCCGGACACGGGGCAGCGACAGCGACGGCGGCAGGGGCGGCGGTCGGCGCGAGAAATCCGGAAGTTGCTATTCCGGGAGCACTGCGGAGAGTTTGTCGGGATTGCGCATGATGTAAACCGTCTGAATGAGTCCCTCGGCCGTGTCGATCTGCACCACCCCGTCCACCTCCCCGTCCACCACGATCAGCAGCGCGGGTCCGCCGTTGAGCTCGGCGAAGCGGAACTCCGTGCCCGGGACCGTCTTCTTCGCCACGCCCAGCAGGAAGCGCGCCACCTTGTCCGCGCTCTCCATGACCCGCAGCGAGAGCCGTGCCTTGCCGCCGCCGTCGCCGACCAGCCGCGCCCCGGGGGCCAGCAGCGCGAGCAGCTCGCCGAGGTCGCCGCCGGTCGCGGCGGCGAGGAAGCGCTCGGTGAGATCGCGGCGTTCGGCCGGGTCCACGGCGAAGCGCGGCCTGCGCTCCTCCACGTGCTTGCGCGCGCGGCCCGCGAGCTGGCGCACCGCGGCGTCCGACTTGTCCAGGGCGGCGGCGATCTCCCCGTACGGGAATCCGAAGGCCTCGCGCAGGACGAACACCGCGCGCTCCAGCGGCGAGAGCGATTCGAGGACGACCAGGACGGCGAGGGAGACGGACTCGGCGAGCACGGCGCGTTCGGCGGTGTCGGGGACGTCCGCGGCGAAGTCGGTGGCCAGCGGCTCCGGGAGCCAGGGGCCCACGTACGCCTCGCGCCGCGACTGCACCTGCCGCAGGCGGTCGATGGCCAGGCGGGTGGTGATCCGTACGAGATAGGCGCGCGGCGCGCGGACCTCCTCGCGGTCCTCCGCCGACCAGCGCAGCCACGCCTCCTGCACGACGTCCTCGGCGTCGGCGACGCGGCCCAGCATCCGGTAGGCGACGCCGGTCAGGACGGGACGGTGCTCCTCGAAGAGGGCGGCGGCGCCGGTGGCCGTTTCGGAGGTCATCGTGCCATCCCAGCCCACGGGCCGCGCGGTGTCCAGCACGGCGCGAGCGGTGTGCGCCACACTCTTGAACTCCGGGCTACTGGAGAGTAGTTGTTGCTGACAGAGTGTCTAAGGCCGCTCCCCCGGCAGCCCGTTCCCCACCCTCAGGAGTCACCCCATGACCGCCACCGTCGCCTTCGCCGTCGAGTCCCCGGGCGGCCCGCGCACCGCGTCCGTGACGTACGAGCGCCGCGGGCGGGGCGAGCCGCTGCTCCTGCTGCACGGCATCGGACACCACTGGCAGGCCTGGGAGCCGGTGCTGGGCGCGCTGGCGGCGGAGCGTGACGTGATCGCCGTGGACCTGCCGGGGTTCGGGGCATCGCCGTCCCTCCCCGAGGGTCTGTCGTACGGCCTGGAGGCGGTCGTGCCGGTACTGGGCGCGTTCTGCCGGGAGCTGGGGGTGGACCGGCCGCACGTCGCCGGCAACTCGCTCGGCGGCCTGCTCGCCCTGGAGATGGGACGGAAGAAGCTGGCGCGGTCGGTGACGGCCCTGTCGCCCGCGGGCTTCTGGACGCCGCCCGAGCGCCGGTACGCCTTCACCGCCCTGCGCGGGATGCGGGCGGCCGCGAAGGCCATGCCGCTGCCGATGATCGAGCGGCTGGCGCGGAGCGAGGCGGGCCGGTTCGCGCTGACCAGCACGATCTACGCCAAGCCCGGCCGCCGCACGCCGGACGCGGTCGTCGCGGAGACCCTGGCGCTGCGGCGGGCGACCGCCTTCGAACCGACGCTGGCGGCGGGGCTGAGCGTGCAGTTCCGGGACGACGTGCGGGAGGTGCCGGTGACGGTGGCGTGGGGGACGAAGGACCGGCTGCTGGTGCGCCGGCAGGGGGTGCGGGCCAAGGGGGTCATGCCCGGGGCGCGGCTGGTGCGGCTGCCGGGGTGCGGGCACGTGCCGATGAACGACGACCCGGCGGCGGTGGCGAGGGTCGTCCTCGACACGAGCCGCTGAGGCCCCGCGGCTTCCGGCGGCTTCCGGCGGTCTCCGGCGACCGGCTACTTTCCAAAGTGGAAAACAGATGACACTCTGACAACAACACCGGTCGCACGGGACGTTGGGGGAGTCATGAGCGAATACAGCGAATACACGGACGCGGTCACGGCATTGGGACGGGCGCGGAAGATGGAGGGCGCCGCCCGGCGCGGCAGCAACTGGTACGCGCGCTACCTCCTGGTCTTCGGCGTCGCCCAGTTCGGCTTCGTCCCCCTGGTCGTCCTGTGGCACGGCGCGCTGGCCACCGCCGTCACCATGACCGGGTACGCGGTGATGATCGTCCTGCTGAGCGTGTACGCGGCCGGGCAGCGGACGGCGCGGCGTCATTTCGGCCTCCGGCACGGGCTGCTGATCGGCTCCTGGGCACTGCTCTACGCGGCGACGATCGTGCTGCACGGCCAGGACGGGTGGGCGGACAGCGTGCCGCTCGCCGTCGGGGGCGCCCTGGCCTGCGCACTGCCCCTGCTGGCGGGGGCGGCGTACGAACTGCGGCGGACGGCGTGAGCGGGCAGCAGGCCGGGGCGCACCCCCGGCACGCGCTGGCACCGCTGTTGACCTCACCGGTGCGGCTGTCCGTGGTGGCGGCGCTCGTTCCGCTCGACAAGGCCGACTTCGCCTTCGTGCGCGACCTGGTGGAGGTGTCCGACTCCGTGCTCTCCAAGCAGGTGGCGGCGCTGGAGGAGGCCGGGTGGGTGACCGTGGCCAAGGGGCGCGTCGAGCGCCGGGCCCGGACGTGGCTCGCGCTCACGGCGGAGGGGCGGGCGGTGTACGGACGTCACTTGGCCGCCCTCCGGGCCATTGCGGGCGGACAGGGGCTTGACACCCCCACCTGACCTGGGTGAACGTGTCCCGCCACGGGATCGGTCAGCTTCGGCCGACCGTCGCCGAAAAGGGCGGCGAAACGACCAGAAGCACACTTAACCCATCAGTCACAAACCGTTCGTGATCGCGCAACACCGCTGAGCGAGAGTGCTGCCATGACACACACGCAGTGCCGCACGGCATCCTCTTCCCGGCCCGCCAAGACCCGGCACCGCCACCACTGGCGGCGCGATCTCGTGGAGCTGGCCGCGCTCTTCACGGCGGTGGCGGTCGCCGACTCGATCGCGAACATGATCGTGCACGGTCCCGACGGTCCCGTGCTGCTCGTGGCGTCGGCGGTGGCGCTCGCCGGCACCGCCGGGTTCCACACCTGGTGGGCCAGGAAGCACGGGCACGCGCCCCCGCCGACGCCGCCGACCGATCCCGGGGCGGCCGCGGCTCCGGCCGCCGAAGCCGCCGGAAGCACGGGAACCGCCAAAAGCGCCGCAGCCGTCGCGGCCACGGGAACCGGCGACGCCCCGGAGCGGGGCGAGACCGCGCTGTGGCGGATGCGCACCACGGTCAAGGACGAGCCGGGGTCGCTGGCCGCGCTGTGCACGGTCCTCGCGCGGCTGGAGGTCGACATCCTCACCCTCCAGGCCCATCCGCTGGGCGCCGGCACGGTGGACGAGCTGCTGCTCAGGGCGCCCGCCGAGGTGCAGATCCGGGACCTGTCCCGGGAGGTCGCGGCCGCCGGGGGGCGCGACACCTGGCTGGAGCGGGCCGATGCGCACGACCTCGTGGACGCGCCGGCCCGGGTGCTCGGGCTCGCCACCCGGACCGCGCTCGACGCCGCCGAACTGCCGCTCGCGCTGCGCCAGTTGCTCGGCCGGTGCACCATCCACTCGCTGCCCGCCACCACCCTCACCGGCCGGCCGTTGGGGCACACCGCTCCCGTGGAGGGCGTGCTCGAAGGAACCGTGATGCGGTTCGGGGACCCGTCCGGCGGGGGGATCACCGTGGAGCGGCCGTACCTGCCGTTCACGCCCACCGAGTTCGCGCGGGCCAGGGCGCTGGTGGAGCTGGACGCCCGGCTCGGGCCGCGGGTGCCGCGCAGCCAGGACGTGCTGACGCTGCCCGCGGGCAACGCCATCACCGTCCGGCGGGCCGGACCCGACGACCTCGAAGCGGCGCTCGCCCTGCACGGGCGCTGCTCCGAGCGGACCCTGAACCTCCGCTACCACGGCCCGGTCGGCGACGCGGACCGCTACCTCACCCACCTGCTCAGCCCCCGCTACGGCCGCACCCTGGCCGTGCAGACCGCGTCCGGGCGGCTCGTCGCCCTCGGCCATCTGCTGTGGGACGGCGACGAGACCGAGGTGGCCCTGCTCGTCGAGGACGCCTGGCAGCGCAGGGGCATCGGCTCCGAGCTGCTCGGGCGGCTGGTGGGACTGGCCGCCGAGGCGGACTGCGAGAGCGTGTACGCCGTCACCCAGGCCTCCAACACCGGCATGGTCGCCGCGATGCGCGGTCTCGAACTGCCGCTGGACTACCAGATCGAGGAAGGCACGCTGGTGGTGACGGCCCGGCTCGGCTCCCCCGTCACGCCGGAACGCCTTCGGCTCGCGCCGGGGGAAGGCCTCCCGTACGTCCCCGGCCCCGATCGGGGCTGAGGCCGGCGGGGAGCGGGGAGTCGAGGCCCTGGCGGGCGGCCGGTGCGGAACCGGCCGCCGCCAGGGCCTCGCACAGATCGCGCCACAGGTCCTCGACGTCCTCCAGCCCGACCGACATACGCAGCAGCCGGTCGCTGACGCCCGCCGAGCGCCGGTCCGGTTCGGCCACGATCCGGTGGCTGATGGAGGCCGGGTGCTGGATCAGGGTGTCGACGCTGCCGAGGCTGACGGCCGGGGTGATCAGGCGGACGCCCGCGATCACCGCGTGCGGGTCCCCGTACACCTCGAAGGCGACCATCGCGCCGCCCAGCTCGGGGTAGTGGACGCGGGCGACGCGCGGGTCGGCGGCGAGGCGGCGGGCCAGCTCGGAGGCGTTCGCGGAGGCGGCCCGCATCCGCACCGGGAGCGTGGACAGACCGCGCAGCAAGAGGTAGCCGGCGAGCGGGTGCAGCACCCCGCCGGTGGCGAACCGCACCTGGCGCAACCGCCGCGCGAACTCCTCGTCGCAGGCCACCACCCCGGCCAGCACGTCACCGTGCCCGCCCAGGTACTTGGTGGCGCTGTGCAGGACCAGGTGCGCCCCGTGCTCGACCGGGCGTTGCAGCACCGGCGTCGCGAAGGTGCTGTCGACCAGCAGCGGAACCGAGCCGCAGGCCGCGGCGACCGCCGCGATGTCGATCTCCGCGAGCGTCGGGTTGGCCGGGGTCTCGACCATCACCAGGCCCGTGTCGGGGCGGATCGCCTCCGCGATGCCCGCCGGGTCGGTGCGGTCGACCCAGGTGACCTCGGTGCCCAGCAGCCCGGCCGTGAGGAGGTGGTCGCTGCATCCGTAGAGCGGGCGCACCGCCACCACGTGCCGCAGTCCCGCCGACGCCCGCACCAGCAGGACGGCGGTCAGCGCGGCCATGCCGCTGGCGAACGCGACGGAGGCGTCGGTGCCTTCGAGCCGGGCGAGCGCCTCCTCGAAGCGGGCGGTCGTCGGGTTGTCGAGACGGGCGTAGACCGGCGGCCCTTCGGGCAGTTCGCCGGTCGTGGCGAAGGCGTCGATGCGGGCGGCCTCCGCCCGGCTGTCGTGGGAGGGGTACGTCGTGGAGAGGTCGAGCGGCACGGCGTGCACGCCCAGCGCGGCGAGGTCTTCGCGGCCGGCGTGAACCGCCTGGGTGGCGAGGGCCCGGGGTGCGGGCGAGGGGGCAGAGGTCCGGGGTGCCGGACGCTCGGACGCGGCGGCCCGGGGTGCGGGCGAGGAGGCTGCGGTCATAGGTCGCAGTCTGAACACCTGACGGGCCAATGCGTCGAACTCCCGTGCTACGTTCGGCGGATGGCTGATTCCGTCGTACTGGACACGGTCGACCTGCACATTCTGCGCCTGCTGCAGAACGACGCCCGGACGACGTACCGCGACCTCGCCGCCGAGGTCGGCGTCGCCCCCTCCACCTGCCTGGACCGGGTGGCCCGGCTGCGCCGCTCCGGTGTGATCCTGGGCCACCAGCTGCGGCTCGACCCGGCGAAGCTGGGGCGCGGCATCGAGGCGCTGCTGCTGGTACAGGTACGCCCGCACCGGCGGGAGCTGATCGGCCCGTTCGTGGAACGGATCAGGGCGCTGCCCGAGTCGCGCGCGCTGTTCCACCTGACGGGGCCGGACGACTACCTGGTGCAGGTGGCGGTGGCGGACACCGCCGACCTCCAGCGCCTCGTCCTGGACGAGTTCACCTCCCGGCGCGAGGTCGCCCGGGTGGAGACCCGGCTGATCTTCCAGCAGTGGGACTGCGGGCCCCTGCTGCCCCCGGCGTCCGCGCAGGTCACGGGGCGGCCGGGGGCAGTCGCGGAACACTAGTGACGCGGACCCCCTTCTCGTACGAGGATGTCCGCATGTCAGACAACAGCACCCTTCGCACCCCGCTCCCGCGCGAGGTCGCCGACGCGTACGTCGACGCCCTGATCGCCCTCGACCCGGTTCTCGGCACCAGCCTCGGGGTCCGGGCGAGCAACCGCTCACTGCCCGACTACTCCCCCGAGGGCCGCCAGGCCGTCGCGGAACTGGCCCGGCACACCCTCGCCGTCCTGGACGAGGCGGAGCAGCGGCCGGAGGCGGACACCGAGGCCGAACGGCGCTGCGGACGGCTGCTGCGCGAGCGGCTGACCGCCGAGCTCGCGGTGCACGCGGCGCGGGAGGACCTGCGCGCGGTCAGCAACATCCACTCCCCCGCGCACACCGTCCGCGAGGTCTTCACCCTCAACCCGACCGAGACCGACGAGGACTGGGCGGACATCGCCGAGCGCCTGCGCGGCGTCCCGGCCGCCTTCGAGGGCTACCGGCAGTGCCTGGAACTCGGCCTGGAGCAGGGCCTGCTGGGCGGCCCGCGCCCCACCGCCACGTTCGTCGAGCAGCTCACCGAGTGGGCGGGCCGGGAGCGCGGCTGGTTCGAGGAGTTCGCGGCCGACGGCCCCGCTTCGCTGCGCGCGGAGCTGGACGAGGCGGCCCGTGCGGCGACGGCGTCGGTGGTGGCGCTGCGCGACTGGATGCGGGACGTGTACGCCCCCGCCGTGCAGGACGCGCCCGACGCCGTGGGCCGTGAGCGGTACGCGGTGTGGGCGCGCGCCTTCAACGGCGCCGACCTGGACCTGGACGAGGCGTACGCGTACGGCTGGGCGGAGTACCACCGCCTGCTCGCCGAGATGCGGACCGAGGCCGAGAAGGTCCTGCCCGGAGCCGGGACCCCGTGGGCCGCTCTGGCCTGGCTGGACGAGCACGGCACGCACATCGAGGGCGTCGAGGAGGTGCGGGTCTGGCTCCAGGCGCTGATGGACGAGGCGATCGACTCCCTCGACGGCACCCACTTCGACCTCGCCGAGCGGGTGCGCAGGGTGGAGTCCCGGATCGCCCCCGCGGGCGGCGCGGCGGCCCCGTACTACACCAGCCCCTCCGAGGACTTCTCCCGCCCGGGCATCACCTGGCTGCCCACCATGGGCGAGACGCGGTTCCCGGTGTACGACCTGGTGTCGACCTGGTACCACGAGGGCGTGCCGGGCCACCACCTCCAGCTCGCCCAGTGGGCGCACGTCGCCGACCAGTTGTCGCGCTACCAGGCGTCGGTCGGTCTGGTGAGCGCCAACGCCGAGGGGTGGGCGCTGTACGCGGAGCGGCTGATGGACGAGCTGGGCTTCCTGAAGGACGCCGAGCAGCGGCTCGGCTACCTGGACGCCCAGATGATGCGCTCGACGCGGATCATCGTGGACATCGGCATGCACCTGGAGCTGGAGATCCCGGCGGACTCGCCGTTCCACCCGGGCGAGCGGTGGACGCCGGACCTGGCCCAGGAGTTCTTCGGGATGCACAGCGGGCGGCCCGCGGACTTCGTGGAGAGCGAGCTGACCCGGTACCTGTCGATGCCGGGCCAGGCGATCGGCTACAAGCTGGGCGAGCGGGCCTGGCTGAAGGGCCGTGAGAACGCGCGGGCCGCGCACGGGGAGTCCTTCGACCTGAAGGCGTGGCACATGGCGGCGCTGTCGCAGGGATCGCTGGGGCTGGACGACCTGGTGGACGAGCTGTCGAAGCTCTGAGCCGTCGAATGGGGGCGGGGGCGGCCGGCCGAGGAGGTTTCCGGCGCGGGTCTCAACCGCGCCGGAAACCGCCCTCCGAGTCGATGACCTGGCCGGTCACCCAGGCCGCTTCGTCGGTGGCCAGCCAGGCGAGCAGCCGGGCCGGGTCGTCGGGCAGGCCCCAGCGGCCCGCCGGGAACATCGACGCGACGGCGGCGTGCGGCCCGCCGGACAGGTAGCCCGTGTCGACCGGGCCCGGGTTGACCGCGTTCACGGTGACCCGGAGGTCGGCGAAGGCCGTGGCCAGGCTGCGGGTCACGGAGGCGAGGGCGCCCTTGGCGAGGGCGTAGGCCAGTTCCCCGGGCATGCCGCCGCCGTGGTCCTGGCCCGAGGTCATCAGGAGCAGGCGTCCGCCCGGGGCCCGCGCCGGCCGGGCGGCGCGCAGTCGGGCGTAGGCCTGGGCGAGCAGGATCACCGAGCGGGTGTCGGTGGCCCAGTGGGCGTCGAGCATGTCCGCGTCGATCTCGTCGAGGGTGCCGTCCGAGCCGCTGAGGGCGTGGTTGGCGACCAGGACGTCCAAGCGCCCGCCGAGGGCTTCGGCGGCGGTGGCGACCAGGGCGGCGGGGGCCTCGGGGGCGCTCAGGTCGCCCGGGCCGTGGGCGACGACCGCGTCGGGGTCGCTGCGGGCCTCGCGGACGTCGGCGGCCACTCCTTCGGGGCCCTCGGGGTCCGCGCCCCACGGCTGGGCGGCGTCGTGCGGGACGTGGTGGTGCAGATAGACGCTCGCCCCGTACGCGGCGAGCCGCCGGGCCACCGCGCAGCCGATGCCGCCGCGCCGGCTGGCACCGGTGACGAGTGCGGTACGGCCCAGGAGGGGGCGCGGGTCGCGTCGGAGGTCTTCGGCGGCGGGGTGCTGGATCTCGGGCATGGCCCGGATCCTCTCGAAGCGGGCACCTCCGCGCCACCGGATTCCCGGCCGCCGCGGGGTGTCCGGCGGTCCCGGAGGCGTCAGCAGCCGCAGTCGTCCGGGCCGGCCGGGGCGGTCAGCGGGTCGGCGGCGGGGGTCACCGGGCCTGCCCCGGTCTCGTACGTGAAGCCCTCGCGGATCCAGTACTCCATGCCGCCGAGCATCTCCTTCACCGGGTAACCGAGTCGGGCCAGGGCGAGGGCGGCGCGGGTGGCGCCGTTGCAGCCGGGCCCCCAGCAGTAGGTGACGACGGGGACGCTCCGGTCGAGGAGCCGTTCGGCCTGCTCGGGGATGAGGGCGTTCGGCAGGTGCAGGGCGCCGGGGACGCGGCCCTGGTCCCAGGAGGCGGTGCTGCGGGTGTCGACGACGACGAAGCCGGGGTCCGCGCCGGTGGCGGCGGCAGCGGCCAGGGTGGTGGCGACGTCGGAGACGTCCGCGTGGAAGGCGAGGTCGGCGGCGAAGAACGCGGCGGCGTCGGCGGGGGCCGCGGGCGGGGTCTGGAGCACGGGGTTGGCGGCGGGTGCGGCGGGAGTGAGTGTGACGGTGGCTGTGGAGGCGACGGGGTGCGTCGTGGTGTCGGTCATGACCAGAAATCTACGGTCGGCGACCCGTCCGCTGAAGTGGATTCCCCCGGCGCCCCTCTTGATCTGCCGGGGATTCCCCTGTTGTCTGTGCGCATGACCGGATATTCCCCGGACGCCACGGACTGGCGCATCCTGGAAGCCCTGCAAGCCGAAGGCCGCGCCACGTTCGCGGAGTTGGCGCGGACCGTCTCGATGTCGTCCAGCGCGGTGACCGAGCGCGTGCGCCGCCTGGAGGAGGCGGGCGTGATCTCGGGGTACGCCGCCGTGGTCGAGCCGGAGCGGATCGGCATGCCGATCCTCGCCTTCGTCCGGCTGCGCTACCCGCACGGCAACTACAAGCCCTTCCACGACCTCCTCGACGTGACGCGGGAGGTGTTGGAGGCGCACCACGTCACCGGCGACGACTGCTTCGTGCTGAAGGTCGCCGCCCGGTCGATGCGGCACCTGGAGGAGGTGGCCGGACGGATCGGGGCGCTCGGTTCGGTGACGACCAGCGTGGTGTACTCCTCGCCGCTGCCGCGCCGGGCGATCAGCCCCTGATCCGCGCTCTCAGCCCTCCGCCCCTCTGCGGCGTACGGTCGAGCCCGAACGCCCCTTGAGCACCTCCAACTGGACCGGGATGCGGCGGCGCAGGTCACCGACGTGGCTGACGATGCCGACGCTGCGGTTGCGTTCGCGCAGCGCGTCCAGCACGTCGATCACCTCGTCGAGGGTCGCCTCGTCGAGACTGCCGAAGCCCTCGTCGATGAACAGGGTGTCCAGGCGCACTCCGCCCGCCTCGTCGGTGACCACGTCCGCGAGACCGAGGGCCAGCGCGAGGGAGGCGAAGAAGGTCTCGCCGCCGGACAGGGTGGAGGTGTCGCGCTCGCGGCCGGTCCAGGAGTCGACGACGTGCAGGCCGAGTCCGGCCCGCCTGCTGCCCGTTCCGCCCGAGCGTTCGTCGGAGTGGACAAGG
Organism: Streptomyces sp. NPDC039736; assembly: GCF_055596485.1. NCBI lineage: Bacteria > Bacillati > Actinomycetota > Actinomycetes > Kitasatosporales > Streptomycetaceae > Streptomyces > Streptomyces sp. NPDC039736. Next base: position 113,992 of record NZ_JBVIUQ010000013.1, read on the forward strand.
GTGTAGCGGCCGGCGGACATCCGGTGCAGGCGGGTGGTCGCGGCGGCGGCGACCTGTTCGAGGCGGGCGGCCAGGACGTAGGACTCCAGGCGCATCTTGCGTTCGTTGTCGGCGGAGGTTCCGGCGGCGAGTCCGGCGAGGCGGGCGACCCGCTCGTAGTCGGCGCGCAGCGGGCCCAGCCGACGGGCCTCCTCCTCGGCCTGCCTGCCCAGGCGGGCCAGTGCGGCACACCGGTCGCGGGCGGCGTCGTACGCCGAGGTGGCGTCCCGCTGGACGCGCTCGGCGGCGTCCAGCGCGGCCTGCGCCCGCCCGGGAACGGCGGCGGGCCCGGCGGCGGCCTCGGCGGCGTCCGTCTCGCGCAACCGCTCGGCGACGGCGGCCCGTTCGGCCTGCCAGGCGTCGATGCGGTCCTGGAGGGCGTTCTGCTCGCGGTGGTCGAGCAGGGCCCGCGCCGCGTCTCCGGGGGTGGCGAACCCGGCCCTGAACGCGGCGTCCGCGAGGGCCCCGTCGGCGCTCTTGAGGCGCTCGGCGGTGTCCTCGTACGCCCGGACCGCCTGCGCCGCCTCCGCCAGCAAGGCGGCCCGGCGGGTGAGGGTGGCGAACTGCTCCTCGACGCTGCCCGCACTGCCGCGCGCCCTCGTCAACTCCTCCTCGATTACGGCCAGTTCGCGTTCGATGGCCTCGCGGTGGGAGGTGCGGGCGGCGCTGCGCCGGTCCGCCTGCTCGCGGGCGTCGAGACGGCGGGCGTGCTCCTGCTCCGCGCGGGCGAGCTCCTCCCGGGCGGCGTGCATGTCGCCCGCGCCGGCGTGAGCGTCCGCGTGGTCCCGGCGCAACTCCCCTTCCAGCTCGGCGAGTTCCTCGACGCTCGCGTCTCCGGCCTCCGCCCGGGCGGCCGCGTGGTCCTGCCGGAGCTGCGACAGGGCGCTCTCGGCCTGCGCCCTGGCCTCGTCGGCCCGCCCGTAGGCGTCCTCGGCGCGCTGTTCGGCGTCCCGGTCGACGTGTCCGGCGCCGGCGCGGGCGGGGGCGGGGTGGGCGGTGGCCCCGCACACCTTGCAGGCCTCGCCGTCGCGGAGTCCGGCGGCGAGTTCGGCCGCGATGCCGCTGAGCCTGCGTTCCCGCAGGTCGAGCCAGTGCTGGCGGGCGTCGCCCGCCGCGTCCCTGGTGTCCCGGAGGTGCCGGTCGGCACCGTCCGACTGCCGGCCGAGCGCGTCGCGGCGGCGGGCGGCGGCCAGCCGGGCGGCGGCCGGAGCGAGCTGCGACTCCAGTTGCCCGGCACGCGTCGCGGCCGCCTGCGCGGTCTCGATCCGCTCCTGGAGCCGCTGTCGTACGGTGTCCCATCCGGCGAGCCAGTCCTCGGCGTCCTGGCGCACGTCCTCGTCCGCGCGGGCCTCCCGGTCCAGGGCGGCACGCTCGGCGGCGATCTCGGCGCTGCGCCGCTCGGCCCGGCGGGCGGCGTCGAGGCCGCCCAGTTCCTGCCGTATCCCCCGCTCCCGCTCGGCGAGCTGGTCGGCCCCGGCGTCCGCGAGGGAGGCCGGGAGGCGGGTGCGGGCCTGCTCGTAGAGGCTGGCGGCGTCACGGTGTTCGCGTTCGGCGGTGTCCCGCAGGGTCAGGGCGGGGGCGACCCGGTCGGCGGCCCTGGCCAGGTCCTGGCGGGCGCAGAGGTCCTCGAACTGTGCCCGGCGCTCGTCCAGCGCGGCGGCGCGGCGGCGGGTCTCGGCGTACCGCTCCTGGAGCCGCAGCAGTTCCCGCTGCTCCTCCAGTACGTGCCGGGCGGCGGCCCGCCTGCCGTCGGCGGCGGTGACGGCGCAGGCGGCCAGGTCGCGGCGCTCCACGGCTCCGCTGCGGGCGACGGCGGCCCAGGCGAGGACGGCGGCGGCGAGTCCGGGGTCGCCGGGCCGCTGCTCGGGGCGGGGCAGGTCGCGGGCGGCGGGCCCGGCGGCCTCGGCGGTGCGTTCGGCGAGCGCGAGGAGGCGGTCGTCGCCCTGCTTGACCTGCTGTTCGGCGGTGCGGCGCAGTTCGGCGAGGCGCTCTTCGACGGCGGCGAAGCGGCGGGTGTCGAAGAGCTTGCCGAGGAGTTTGCCGCGGGCTTCGGCGTCGGCGCGCAGGAAGCGGGCGAAGTCGCCCTGCGGCAGCAGGACCACCTGGCAGAACTGCTCGCGGTTCATCCCGACGAGCTGGGTGATCTCCTCGCCGATCTCCCGGTGCGAGCGGCTCAGGGCCTGCCACTGGCCCGTCCCGGGGTCGCGCTCGCGCAGCCAGCTCTGCGCCTTGTCGGTGATGAAGCCGGCCCGGTTGCCCTTCTTGGGGCGCAACTGGGCGGGACGGCGGGTGATTTCGAGCCGTCGGCCGCCGACGGTGAGGTCGAGGACGACCTCGGTGGGCACGCCGGGCGCGGCGTGGTCGCTGCGCAGGGTGAGGCCGCGCCCGTCGCGCACGCCGGGGACCGATCCGTAGAGCGCGAAGCACACGGCGTCCAGGACGGAGGTCTTGCCCGCGCCGGTGGGCCCGTGCAGCAGGAACAGTCCGGCGGCGTTGAGCGCGTCGAAGTCGACGCGCTGGGGGGCGCCGAAGGGCCCGAAGGCGGTGACGCGCAGGGAGTGGAGTCTCACCGGGCCACCTCGCGCACCGTCTCCTCGACCCGCACGGCGTCGAACGCGCCCCGCAGAACGGCCCGTTCCCGTCCGTCGGGTCCGCTGCCGCCGCGCACGTGCGCCACGAAGTCCTCCGCGATCTGCTGGTCGTCCCGGCCCTTGAGCCGCTGGGCGTACGAGAGGTGCTCGCCCTCGGGCCCGCGCTCGGGGGCGAAGACGAGGCTCACCGTGTGCGGGAAGCGGGCGCACAGGCGGGCCATCGGGTCCAGGGGCCGCACCGGGTCGGTGAGGGTCGCCTCGACCCAGGAGCCCTCGTGGCGGTCGAGCGCGGGGTCGTCCAGCAGGTCCTCCAACTGGCCCCGCAGCCGGGCGAGCGGCCGGGGCACCGGGCAGTCGAGCCGCTCGGCGGCGATCTCGCCGCCCGGCCCGAGGTCGATCAGCCACATGGTCTTGCGGTGGTTGACCTCGGAGAAGGAGTAGGCGAGCGGCGAGCCGGAGTACCGGACGCGTTCGGAGACCGTCTGCGCGCCGTGCAGGTGGCCCAGCGCCACGTAGTCGACGCCCGCGAACACCCCGGCGGGGACGGCGGCGACTCCGCCGACCGTGATGTCGCGTTCGCTGTCGCTGGGCTCGCCGCCCGCGACGAAGGCGTGGGCGAGGACGACGGACCGCGTTCCGGCGGGGCGGGCGGCGAGGTCGGCGCGCACCTGGTCCATGGCGGCGGCGAGCACGTCCTCGTGCCGGGCCTTCGCGGCCCCGAGCTGGTCGCGTACGAGAGCGGGCTCCAGATAGGGCAGCCCGTAGAACGCGACGTCGCCGTGGCCGTCGGACAGCACGACCGGGGTGGCGCAGCCGGCGGGATCGGTCCGCAGGTGGATTCCCGCCCGCTCGATGAGGCCGGCGCCCACGCCCAGGCGGCGGGCGGAGTCGTGGTTGCCGGAGATCATGACCGTCGGCACGTTCTCGGCGGCGAGGCGGTGCAGGGCCTGGTCGAAGAGCTGCACGGCGGCGAGCGGCGGCACCGCGCGGTCGTACACGTCCCCGGCGACCAGGACGGCGTCCACCTCGTGCTCGCGGACCGTCGCCACCAGGTGGTCGAGGTACGCGGCCTGGGCGTCGAGCAGTCCCACCCGGTGGAAGGACCGGCCGAGGTGCCAGTCGGACGTATGCAGAAGCCTCATGGTTCACGAGAGTAAAGGGAGGGTCCGACGATCAAGGCGGCAACGGGGGAATCCGCCGCCCCACGGGCCTCGTGACCCGCTGTGCCCCCTGCTCCACGGCCCTCAGGCATCGCCGTACGCCTCTCCGCCGAGCGCGAGGGAGGCCGTTCCGGCCGTCGCGTCCGCGAGCCAGCCGCGGAAGGCGTCGACATCGGCGTCCGGCAGCCCGATCTCGATGGTGACGGCCTCCGCGTACCGCACCTCGCGCACGGAGCGCCCGGTGGCCCGCAGGTCGTTCTCCAGCTTACCCGCGCGCTGGTGGTCGACGGTGACGGTGGCCAGCCGGAAGCGCTGCCGGGTGATCGTCCCGAGCGTGTCGAGCGCCTCGCCGACCGCTCCCCCGTACGCCCTGATCAGGCCGCCCGCGCCGAGCTTGACGCCGCCGTAGTACCGGGTGACGACGGCGACGACGTACCGCACCTCGCGGCGCATCAGCATCTGGAGCATCGGCACCCCGGCGGTGCCGCCGGGCTCGCCGTCATCGCTGGCCTTCTGGACACCGGCGTCGGCCCCGACGACGTAGGCGTAGCAGTTGTGCGAGGCGGTGGGGTGCTCCTTGCGGACGCGGGCGACGAAGTCCTGCGCCTCCTGCTCGGTGGCGGCGGGCGCGAGGGCGCACAGGAACCGGGATCGGTTGATCTCGGTCTCGTGCACGCCCTCCTGGGCGACGGTCCGGTACTGCTCCTGCATCCGCCCACCCTATGCGGCCTGCGGATACGCGCGCCCGCCGAGGCGTTCTCGGGCCCTGGCGCCCCGGCCGGGGGCTTGCAGGTCCGCGACGAGTCCCTGGAGGGGGGGGCCGACCACGGCCTGGGCTGCCGGGGCGTCTTGACGCAGTGCGCGCGCCGCCACTGGGCTTCGCGCCGTTGGGCGGTGGTGGCGTCGTACCGGCCGGGAAGGCGGCGCCAGTCCGGTTCCCCGGGGACGATGCGCTCGTACGCGGAGGGCTGCTGGGCGGGCAGGGCGGACGGCGGCACGTGGGAGGGCTCCCCTCGGAGTTCCTGACTGATCGCGGGTGCCGGTGGGAGTCAGCCCCGGCCGGCGCCGGTGAGGAGGGGGCCCCACGGGTGCGCGTCGCCCGCTCGAGGACCTTGCGGGTGACGCCGGTCGGGGAGTCGGCCGCGTCGTGAACGACGAGGACGGCGGCCGACGGGGTGGGTCCGGCGGCGGCGAGTTCCTCGCGAACCTGCTCGCGCAGTTCGTCGGCGGAGGGCTCGGCGGTGCCGGGCCGGAGCCGTACGACGGCGACCGGGCGCTGCCCGAGTCCGTTCTCGGCGGGGACGCCGAAGACGGCGCGCTCCTGCACGACATGGCAGCGAGTGCCACGGGCCGCAGCCCAGGTCGCGGCGCTGTCCGGCCGTCCTGGGCTGCGCGCACTCCCCGTCCTCTCTTCCGCGCGGATGTGGGAGCCTTCCACGCATACGGAGTCAGTCGGGCTCGCCGGCCATGTTCAACTCGACGGACCACAGCACTGAGGAGAAACACATGCACGAGGAACAGCGACTGATCCGCAAGATCCTCACGGAGTCCGGGAACACCTGGGCCGTCGTGGGTCTTTCGTCGAACCAGGAGCGCGCCGCCTACGGGGTCGCCCGAGTCCTTCAGCAGTTCGGCAAGCGCGTCGTCCCCGTTCATCCCAAGGCGGAAACCGTGCACGGCGAGCAGGGGTACGCGTCCCTCGGCGCCATTCCGTTCCCCGTCGACGTGGTGGACGTCTTCGTCAACAGCGACCTCGCCGGAGCGGTCGCGGACGAGGCCGCCGCCATCGGTGCGAAGGCCGTCTGGTTCCAGCTCGGCGTCGTCGACGACGCCGCGTACGAGCGCACCCGCGCCGCCGGCCTCGACATGGTCATGAACCGCTGCCCTGCCATCGAGATTCCGCGCCTGGGCTGAGGCTGGGCGATCAGGAGCGGACGCCGCGACCGGCAGGCCGCGGAGCGCCGCTCAGCGCACGGGCGGGCAGGGCCGTCCGTGGGCCGCCGCCCGCGCCTCGAAGCCCGGGGGCAGCCAGCCGTGGGAGAGCAGGCGGGGGTGGGCCGGGAAGGCGGCGTGGGCGGCGAGGACGAAGATCAGGGAAGCCCAGAGGCTGTGCAGGCGGACGGTGGTGTAGCCGCGGCCGTTGATGTCGTGGAAGGCGCACTCGAAGGTGTCCGGGGCGGCCAGGTCCATGGTGGCCAGGCCGGGCCAGCCCAGGTCGAGCCAGGTCTCGGGGTGGGAGTAGATGGCGCGCCGGTCGGTGACGGTGAGTTCGCCGAGGCCGTTCTCCATCACCCAGCGGGGCTGGGCGGCGGCCATCGCCTGGTTCCTGCGGCTGGCGTTGCTCATGGCGTTGACGGCGAGCGCCCCGACGACGAAGCCGGTGGAGCCCATCGCCATGGTGCTGGTCTGGGTGTACGAGCCGTCGCCGAGCGGCCGCCAGGTGGAGCGGGCGGCGGGGCCCGCGGCCAGCGAGAGTTCGCCGGGGGCGAGGCGGGTGGTGGTGGGCAGCGGGGGCCGGTTGCACAGCAGGCCCCGGGTGAGGTCGTGGACGACACCGCAGGTGTAGAGGAGGTGGTCGTCCAACGGGCCCCAGGGCGGCTGCCCCTGGCCGTGTGCCTGCACCGGCAAAGTGTGGTCGTTCACTGCGCTTCCCCGTTCCGGTCGACGCACGACATCGTAGGACTCCCCGGGCCCGGCAGTCGACGTCTTCTACCGGGCGTGCGGCACCGGTCTGGCCGGCGGCACCGAGACCGCCATGGTCATCTCCATGGGCTCCGTGCCCTCGTTGGCGTACGCGTGCCGTACGTCCCCCTCGAACGTCACCGAGGTGCCCGCGGGCACCCGGTGGGCCGTGCCGTCCACCAGCAGGGTCAGCTCCCCGCGCGTCACGCGCAGGAGTTCGACGGTGCCCGGGGGGTGCGGGTCGGAGGCGCGGGAGTCGCCCGGCATCAGGAGCCAGGACCAGAGTTCGAGGGGGCCCGCGCTCTCGGTGCCGACGTGGAGGGTGGCGTGGCCGCCCGCTCCGGTGGACCACATCCGTACGGCCTGCTCCGGCGTCACCAGGCGGACACGGGTGGTCTGTTCCTCGTCGAGGAGGGTGGTGATGCTGATGCCCAGGGCGTCCGCCAGTTTGACGGTGGTGCCGACGCTGGGGTTGGTGCGGGCCTGCTCGATCTGGATGATCATGCCGCGGCTGACACCCGCGCGGGCGGCCAGCGCGTCGAGGGTGAAGCCCCGTTCACCGCGCCACCGCCTGAGGTTGCGGGCGAGCGACTGCGTGAGCTGGTCGAGGTCCGACACGTACCGTTCCGTCCCAGAAGTGGCCAGGCCGTGCAATGCGTTGGACGGCTGGTCCACTTTACTGGAATCCACTGGACCGACGGGAACGCCCGTGCGGGTCCGGGATCGCCTCAGGAGGCCTCCCCCTCCGCCAACTCGGCCAGCGCGACGAGCTGTTCCGGCGTGATGTCCGCCGGTATCGGCACGGGCGCGGGCGTGCGCAGCGGCGGCTGCCAGCCCTTCTCCTCGTCCCAGGTGCGTACGACCTTGGCCGGTGCGCCCGCGACCACCGCGTGGTCGGGGACCTCGCTCCGGACGACCGACCCGGCGGCGACGACGACGTTGCGGCCGAGCTTCGCGCCGGGCAGGATCACCGCGTTGGTGCCGATCCAGCAGCCCGGCCCGATCGACACGGGTGCCATGCGCGGCCACTGCTTGCCGACGGGCGTCCCGGGGTCGTCGTAACTGTGGTTGGTGGTCGTCACGTAGACGTGCGGCCCGAAGTAGACGTCGTCGGCGATGGTGACGGTGGTGTCCGCGATGATGTGGCTGCCCCGGCCGAGGACGACGCCGTTGCCCAGGGTGAGGATGGGGTCGGGGCCGAGGTCCAGGCCCGGCATCAGGCCGGCCGTCAGCGTGACGTTCTCCCCGATGATGCAGTGGTCCCCGAGGTGGATCCAGGGTTCGCCGAAGACCGTGCCCTGCGGGAAGGCCAGCTTGCTGCCGTGGCCGAGGGAGCCGAAGCGCAGCTTCCCCGGCCGTTGCGCGCTCACCGCTCCGGCCTGCTGGACCAGCCGCCAGCCCTCGTGCACGGCCCGCGTCGTCGCGCGCCGCCGCCAGTGCGAGGCCGCGGCGAGGGCTCCCGCGACCGGGGCCGGGAGGGCGGGAAAAGAGAACGTGTTTCTGTTCTTCGGCACCCGCACACGGTAGTCGGCGGCGCGGAAGCCGGTCACCGCCGTGACCTGTGATCTTCACCCCACGCCCGGCCTGCGCGCGAGGGCCGTACGGAGCACTGGGACGGTGCTCCGTACGGCCCTGCGTACTGCTCCGGGTACTGCGAAGGGCCGGACGCGTGAGGTCAGACCCTCTGGGTCAGGCCCTCGGGGTCAGAGGAGCCCGAGGCCCAGGTCCAGGTCCAGCAGATTGTGGTCATGACCGTGCCAGTGGTGGTCACAGTGCCAGCCCCCGTGGTGGTGCCAGCAGCGGTCGGCCGCCGCGGTCGCCCTGGCCGACTGGTCCGCCGTGCTCGCCGAGGCAGTGCCTGCGAGGGGCGCGATCGCGATGGCTGCCAGGGCCGAAGCCGCCACCGCTCGTCCGATTATGGCGCGCATACTGATCTCCTAGGTGAGGAGGAATGGGACACATTCAGGCATACCGTGCGCCATTCGTCGTATGACAGGGCTGGACGGGTTACGCCCGTTCGGACCCGTAGTGCGGCCGTTCGGACCCGTGCGGCTTGCGCGGCGGCGACCGGGGGTGTGCGTCAGGCCCCGGACGCGTCCCGTTCCCGCACCGCCGCCGCGTGCTGCGCCGCCAGGTCCCGGTACATCAGGGCGTTGACCTTGATGCCCTCGCGCTCCTCCTCGGTCAGCATGCGCCGCACCTTCGCCGGCACGCCCGCGACCAGGGACCCCGGCGGCACCACCATTCCCTGCGGCACCAGCGCCTGGGCGGCCACCAGCGAGCCCGCGCCGATCACCGCCCCGTTGAGCACGGTCGCGCCCATGCCGACCAGTACGTCGTCCTCGACGATGCAGCCGTGCAGCACCGCGTTGTGGCCGACCGAGACGCGCTCGCCGACGGTCACCGGGAAGCCGGGGTCGACGTGGACGGTGCAGTTGTCCTGGATGTTGGAGTCGGCGCCCAGCACGATGGGCCCGCAGTCGCCGCGCAGCACCGCGTGGTACCAGACGCCGGCCCCCGCGGCGAGCGTCACGTCGCCGACGACCACCGACGTGGGGGCGGCGAAGGCGTCGTCCGCGAGCTTCGGCTGCTTGCCGCCGATGCCCATGATCAAGGGCCGGCCTGCTGTTTCCGTCATGATGGGGTCCTTGTGCGTACGTTGTCGGGTTCTGCCGCGCCGCTGTCCTTGCCCGGCACCGTAGACGACGCCGCCCGGGCACGACGGAGCGGGGTGGCGCGTGACCGCCCCGGGCTGCGTCCCGCCCGGTCCGTGCCGCCGCCCCCCCCCTGCGCGGTGGTCGGCCGGAACGCCGCGCACAGGTGGTCCGCGTACCTCCGCTCGGTCGTCCCTCCCCGGGAGCACCGCCCGTGCCCCGAAACACGGGCGTCGCGCGGCAGCGACCAGCTCCGCGAAGCACTGGGGGTGTTCCGGCGGTGGACGCGCGCGGGCCGGGACGTGGCCGCCACCGTGCCCGCCGCGTGCGCGTCGTCGGCGCTGGGCGAGGCGCACGAAATGCGCCACGCCCCCGTCGCCGTGGTCGGCGCGGGGGCGTGGGCGGGAGAACGCAACTCGCGGGGGGTCAGTCGGCGCTGGCGGAAATCTTCTCCCGCTCGGCCGCCGACTGGGCCGGGGCCCCGGGGCGCGCGGCGGCCGACGACGGGGACTCCGACGCCTGCTCCGCCCGGTCCCCCTGCCCTGCCTGGCCCGCCTGCTCCGCCTCCGTCTTCGCCGCGGCCTTCTTCGCCCGGCTCTTCAGCACCAGCATGGACCCGATGCCGAAGGCCACGGCCAGCAGCAGACCCAGCCACGAGAACCTCTTCAGCCACGCCTCCGCGACCACGCCCACCGAGTAGACGACCGCCGTCGTGCCGCCCGCCCACAGAATGCCGCCCAGCACGTTGGCGATCAGGAACTTCCAGTACGGCATGCGCAGCACACCCGCCAGCGGCCCCGCGAAGATCCTCAGCAGCGCGACGAAGCGGCCGAAGAAGACCGCCCACATGCCCCACTTCTGGAACGACCGTTCCGCCATCGCGATCTGCGCGTCCCCGAAGTGCTTGGGGAACTTCCCGGCCATCCAGGCGAGCAGCGGCCTTCCGCCCCGGCGGCCGATCGCGTACCCGATCGAGTCGCCGATGATCGCGCCCGCCGTGGCGCACGCGCCCAGGACGTACGGGTCGATCTCACCGTGCTGGGAGGCGAGCAGGGCCGAACTGACGAGGACGATCTCACCGGGCAGCGGAATGCCGAGGCTCTCCAGACCGATGACCACCCCCACCAGGATGTAGATGCTGACCGCAGGCACGGTCTCCAGCCATTCCTGGACGTGCAAAGCCGGTTCCTCCGTCGTACGTGGATCTCTGGCGCTCAAGCGAACTGCCCGGCCCGCGCCCCGAAGGCGCACGCCGGGCAGCCTACCTCCCTGGCCGGGCCGCGGCGGCTGCGTCCCGGAGGCCGCACTCATGGTCGAATCCGGCCGTCGAGGACGTCACCGCCGGCGGCCGCGGTCTCGCACCGACGGCGGACGGCAGGACGCGGAAGGGCGGTGTTCCCCCTCCGCCGAGGGGGAACACCGCCCTTCCGAAGGGCCCAGGGTCAAGGGGGCCCGGCAGGTCACTTGTTGGGCCGCAGCGTCCAGACGACCGTCATCTCGCCCGTGACCGCGCCGTCCTCACGGGTGATCGCGATCTCGACCGGGAACTCCGGGCGCTCGCCCGCGTCCAGCTCCGCGACGACGTCGGCGACCGGGCGGCCGAGGGTGGCGGTCGCCGTGACCACGCCCATGGCCAGCTTCTTGTAGCCGATCTCCGCCTTGACGGCCAGCGGCACGGCACGCGTGAGCTGGTCGCCGAACGCGGCGATCACGATCGCGCCGCTCGCCGACTCGGCGAGGGTGAACATCGCTCCGGCGTGCGGTCCGCCGACGTGGTTGTGGTAGTCGGCCCGGTCCGGCAGGCGGACGACGGCCCGCTCGGGGGTGGTCTCCAGGAACTCCAGCCCCAAGGTGCGGGCCATCGGCACGGTGGCGGCGAGCATCTCGCCGACGGACATCTGATCTGCGCTCATGGCCGTGATGTTACCCACGAGTAGTCAGACTTGGCCATCCCCTCCGCCCGCACCTCCTGCGAAGCCTTCACCGTCCCTCCAGGGGCGACGGTGGCTCCCGCCCTCGCACACCTCTATGGTTACTGGCCATGTGGCCAGGACAGCAGCCGCCCGGGGGCGAGCAGAACCCGCAGGACCAGAACCAGAACCCGTACCAGCAGCCGGGGTACCAGTCGACGCCTCCCGCCGGGGGGCCGCCGACGCCGCCCCCTCCGCCGGGGCAGCCGCCGGGCGGGTACCAGCAGCCGGGTTACCACCAGCCGCCGACCCAGCCCGGATACGGCTACCCCGCCGCCGCGCCGACGCCCCCGCCCGGTGGCTTCGGTCACCAGGAGCCGTACACGGTACCGATGCAGGCGGGTCCGCCCGGACCCGGCGGTCCGGGTGACGACCGCAAGAAGACGGTCATCACCGCGGTGGTCGCGGGCGTGGTGGTCGTCGCCGCCCTCGCGGTGACCGGCGTCTTCGTCCTGGGCGGCGACAAGGAGGAGAAGCCGCCGGCGGCCGCTCCGAAGGCCTCGCAGTCCGGCGCCGACGGGGACTCCAAGCCCGCCACCGCCGCCCCGAGCGCACCCGCGCCGGGCGCGGGCGGCACGGGCAACCCGCGCGCGGGCATCGACGCCAAGCCGACCGTCCCCGGCTGGAAGGTCGTCATCAACCCCAAGCACGGCTCGATCTTCGACGTGCCGCCGGAGTGGGACGTCCAGTCGACCGACACGTACATCGGCTTCGAGGACGCCAAGAACCCGACCGGCCCGCCGATCGCAATCATGTCCGCGCCCGCCACGCTCAAGGAGCAGTGGTGCGTCACCGACGAGGACAACGACGGCGACCAGGACAAGAGCGCCCTCTCCCACGTGGGCACGACCGGCAGCATCAAGGGTGCGAAGGACACCGCGGAGGTCGCCCAGGGCCAGGCCGGCAACTGGGTCTTCGGCGGTTACGACCAGAAGCGCACCGGCAAGATCAACGTGACGAAGGGCAGGCCCTTCACCACCACGGCCGGTGTGGCGGGCAGCATCTCCGTCGGTACGGCGGTCGGCGTGAAGAAGGCCAACAAGTGCGCGTCGGACGGCAAGTCGTACGCCTTCGGCTTCAAGAACGCGAAGGGCGACTTCAAGACCTGGGTCTTCCACAGCGCCAAGGGCGTCAAGGACGAGGTTCCGGACGCGACCGTCATGAAGATCCTGGGCACGCTCCGGCTGGTGAAGTGATCCGCTCCGCCCGGTGACGCGACCCGCTCCCCCGGCCCCGCTGAACGGGCGTCCGGCACCACGGAGGTGCCGGACGCCCGTCCGCCTTTTCCGGTGCGTTCCCGGGGGCCTCACCCGACGATCCGGTACGTGCCCGGGCCTCACCCGATGCCGAACGCCCCGGCCGGCGGCTCGGGCGAGGCCACCGCCTCAGCGTCGGGCACCGGGGCCGCGCCCTTGACGAAGCGCACCAGGGAGTCCCCGTGCTCGACCCGGGCGGGGAAGGCGTCGGCGGCGGCGCGCCGCGCGAGGGCGGCGGTGTCCAGGGGGGCGCGCGAGGCGACCAGGACCGCGTTGCCGAACCGCCGCCCGCGCAGCACCCCCGGCTCGGCGATCAGCGCCAGCTCGGTGAACTCGCCGCGGAACGTGGCGAGTTGGGACCGCAGAAAGTCGAACGGCGCCCCGTCCGCGAGGTTCGCCACGTACACGCCGTCCGCCCGCAGCACCCGGGCCGCCTCCCGCGCGTACCCCACCGACGTGAAGGCGGCGGGCACCCGGGAGCCGCCGAAGACATCCGCGATCAGCACATCGGCGGAGGCGTCCGCCGCCCCTTCCAGCCAGCGCCGCCCGTCCGCCCCGTGCACGGTGATTCCCGCGCCCCCGTCCGGCAGCGGCAGGTGCTCGGTGACGAGCCGGAGCAGCCCCCGGTCGGCCTCGACGACCTCCTGCCGCGACCCGGGCCGCGTGACGGCGACGTAGCGCGGCAACGACAGCCCGCCCCCGCCGAGGTGCAGCACGTCGAGCGCCTCCCCGGCCCCGCCCACCCCGTCCACGACGTACGCGAGCCGGCGCGCGTACTCGAACTCCAGGTGGGCGGGGTCGTCCAGGTCGACGTACGACTGCGGCGCCCCGTCGACGGTGAGCAGCCAGGCCCGGGGCCGGTCGACGTCGGGGAGCAACCTGGCGACGCCGCCGTCCACCTCGCGTACGACGGGCACGGATTCCTTCATCCGTACATTCTCCCCCGGACCCGCCGGGGTCCCCGCCCTACCGGCGCCTGCCGGAAAACCATTCGCCGGACGCGGGCGGATCGGCAATGATCTGGCTCATGTTCCGGTATGCCTTCCTCGCAGCGCCGTCCGCAGTCGCGGACGCGCCGAAGGCTGCCGTCCTCGCACACCTCGCGGCCGATCACGCCGTCGCGGCACAGGCCGCGGTCGCCGTCCCCGCAGCAGTCGCAACTGCTGCCGCAGCGCCCCTCGACGGCGCCCGAAGCTGACCCTTCCCGGAGCGCGTCCGGCGGACCCCGTACGGGGAGGGTCGGCAGGCCCAGGGGGTCCACTCACGCTTCGCGTCACTTCGCAGAGGGAAACAGCCATGCCCAAGACGGCATACGTCCGCACCAAGCCGCACCTCAACATCGGCACCATGGGTCACGTCGACCACGGCAAGACCACGCTCACCGCCGCCATCACCAAGGTCCTCGCCGAGCGGGGGGCCGCCACCTTCGTCCCGTTCGACCGCATCGACCGGGCGCCGGAGGAGGCGCTGCGCGGCATCACCATCAACATCAGTCACGTCGAGTACGAGACCGACACCCGCCACTACGCCCACGTCGACATGCCCGGCCACGCCGACTACGTCAAGAACATGGTCACCGGCGCCGCCCAACTGGACGGCGCGATCCTGGTGGTGTCCGCGCTCGACGGCATCATGCCGCAGACCGCCGAGCACGTCCTGCTCGCCCGCCAGGTCGGCGTGAACCACATCGTCGTCGCCCTCAACAAGGCCGACGCCGGGGACGACGAGCTGACCGACCTGGTCGAGCTGGAGGTCCGCGAACTGCTCACCGCGCACGGCTACGGCGGCGACGCCGTCCCGGTCGTCCGCGTCTCCGGCCTCAAGGCCCTCGCGGGCGACCCGCGTTGGGAGGCGTCCGTCGAGGCGCTGCTCGACGCGGTCGACACCTATGTGCCGATGCCCGAGCGGTACGTGGACGCGCCGTTCCTGCTCCCGGTGGAGAACGTCCTCACCATCACCGGGCGCGGCACGGTCGTGACCGGTGCCGTGGAGCGCGGCACGGTGCGGATCGGGGACCGGGTGGAGGTGCTGGGCGCGGACATCGAGACGGTGGTGACCGGTCTGGAGACCTTCGGCAAGCCGATGGACTCCGCGCAGGCCGGGGACAACGTCGCACTGCTGCTGCGCGGAGTGCCCCGCGACGGGGTGCGCCGGGGGCACGTGGTGGCCGCGCCGGGCAGCGTGACGCCCGCGCGCCGCTTCGTTGCGCGGGTGCACGTCCTGTCGGCCGGGGACGGCGGGCGGACGACGCCGCTGACCTCCGGTTACCGGCCGCAGTTCTACCTCCGCACCGCGGACGTGGTCGGTGACGTGGACCTGGGCGAGGCCGCCGTCGCGCGTCCCGGCGAGACCGTCACCATGACGGTCGAACTCGGCCGTGACGTGCCGCTGGAGGCGGGCCTCGGCTTCGCGGTCCGCGAGGGCGGCCGCACGGTCGGCGCGGGCACCGTGAGCGAGGTGCTCGGGTAGGGGGTCCGGGAGGGGCTGTACGGTCCGCGTCCGCGCGGGTCCTTACGGCCCCTTCTGCCGCGCTGTGCCGTGCCGTGGTCAGAGGTTCCGCAGGGCTTCGCGCACCGACAGCGGGGAGAGCGTGTCGCGGTGGGCGTCGACGAAGGCGCGGACGGCCGCCGGGTCGGTCTTCGCGTACTCCCGCAGGCACCAGCCGATGGCCTTGCGGAGGAAGAAGTCGGGGTGGGTCGCTCGGCGTTCGCAGTAGGCGAAGAGGCGGCCGCTGTCGGTGGCGGCCCGGAAGCGCAGTTGGTGGAGGAGGGCGGTGCGGGCGACCCACGGGTCGTCGTCGCCGATCCAGTCGTCCATCACGCGCTTCAGCCCGGGGTCCGCCGCGACCAGCGCGCCGACGACGTGCGCGGCGAGCAGGTCGACCGTGTCCCACCAGGAGGTGGTCGTGATCAGGTGCCGGGCCGTCGGAAGGAAACCGGAGGAGAGGCGTCCGGCGTGCTCGCGCACATAGTCGACGGCGAAGTAGTGGTATTCGCGCTCCGGCAGGGCCCAGCAGCGCAGGGCGATCTCCGTGCAGTCGGCCTCGTCGGGGCGCGGCGTGCCGGCGAGGACGGTGCGGGAGAGGGCGCGGCGCTCGGGGGTGGGAATGCCGAGGAAGGGGGCGATGTGCTTCATGTACGCCGCCGCCTGCGCCGCCCGTGCCGGGTCCGCGGCGGCCGAGTACTCGATGGTGAGCCGCGCCATGACGGTGTCGGCGAGCGCGCCGTCGGGGCCGCCGTCGCCCGTACGGGTCAAGCCGGTCATGCGGTGCACATTACGGCGATCACACGCGTATGTCAGTTAGTCTCCCGGGATGTTCGACCACGCCTCTGGGGCCACGCCCCGCACGGACGCACCGCACACGGCCCCCCCGTGCACGGACCGCTCCGACGCGGACGGACCCCGCACGGGCAGAGTCACGGGCACCGCCGCCGGGGAGGACCCCGACACGGCCGACACCGACACGGAGAGCCCGAGCCCGGGCGACACCGGCACGGACGCCCCCGGCACGGTCGGCCATGACACGGACGGTCCCGGCACGGAGAGCCTCAGCCCGGACGGCACAGGCACGAGCGGCACCGGCACGCACGGTTCCGGCACGGACGCCCCCCGCCCGGACGCCACCGGCACCCGCACCCGCACCACCCGTTCCGGCGCTCCCGCCGCCGTGCGCTTCGCGCGCGTGCTGCTGTCGCCCTGGGCGCGTCTCGCGCTGCTCCTGGTCGTCCTCGCCTCCGCGGCGACCGCGGTCCTGCTCTACGAGCCGCAGAAGATGCTGGCCGACGGCTGGCCGCCGCAGTGGGGCGGGGCCATGGCCGCCGTCCTCTTCGGGGTCGCGTACGGACTGTGCACCGTGGCCTTCGTACCGCGCCCGATCCTCAACCTGGCGGCGGGCGCCCTCTTCGGCACCGCGCTCGGTCTCACCACGTCCATCGGCGGTACCGTGCTGGGCGCCGGCATCTCCTTCGGGCTGGGCCGGCTGCTGGGCCAGGACGCGCTGCGGCCCATGCTGCGCGGGCGGGTGCTGCTGGCGGCGGACGGGGTGCTGAGCCGGCACGGGTTCCGGTCGATGCTGGCGATCCGGCTCTTCCCCGGGGTGCCGTTCGCCGCCGCGAACTACTGCGCGGCGGTCTCCCGCATGCGGTACCTGTCCTTCCTGACGGCCACCGGCCTCGGCTCGATCCCCAACACCCTGGCGTACGTCATAGCGGGCAGCGAGGCCTCCTCACCGACCTCCCCGGCGTTCCTGATCTCGACGGGGTTCATCGTGGTGTCGAGCATCGCCGGGGTGGTGGTGGCCTGGTGCAAGCGGCACTCGATCGGCCGGTCCGCGGTGCCGGCGTCCGCCGACGCCCCGTCGGACCCGGCTCCCGAACGGGCGAAGGCCCCCGCGCTCCCCCTCTCGCACAAGTGAACTCCCGGCGGCGGCACCGGGCCACGCCCGACGCCCGCTGATCACCCTCCGGCCACCTTCCGCGGGTACGCTGCGCACCACTCACCCCACCCTCCGCGCGGCGGCGCTCCGCCGCGCGCCCTCTCGGGACGGCGCCACCCCTCATGAGCTGGTTCGAATCCTTCATCCTCGGCCTGGTCCAGGGCCTGACCGAGTTCCTGCCCGTCTCCTCCAGCGCCCACCTGCGGCTGACGGCGGCGTTCGCGGGCTGGCACGACCCGGGGGCGGCGTTCACCGCGATCACCCAGATCGGCACGGAGACGGCGGTCCTGATCTACTTCCGCAAGGACATCGCGACGATCGTCGGCGCGTGGTTCCGCTCGCTGCGGGACAAGTCGATGCGGAGCGACCACGACGCGCAACTGGGCTGGCTGGTGATCGTGGGTTCGATCCCGATCGGGGTGCTGGGCGTGACGCTCAAGGACCAGATCGAGGGCCCGTTCCGCGACCTGCGCCTGATCGCCACCACGCTGATCGTGATGGGCGTGGTGCTGGGCGTCGCGGACCGGCTGGCGGCGCGCGCCGAGCGGGAGACCGGTCGGCACACGGCGGGCAACCACCGCAAGACGCTGAAGGACCTGGGCGTCAAGGACGGTCTGGTCTACGGCCTCTGCCAGGCGATGGCTCTGATCCCGGGCGTCTCCCGGTCCGGGGCGACGATCAGCGGCGGCCTGCTGATGGGCTACACCCGGGAGTCGGCGGCCCGGTACTCGTTCCTGCTGGCGATTCCGGCGGTACTGGCGTCCGGGCTCTACGAGCTGAAGGACGTGGGCGAGGGGCACGTGTCGTGGGGGCCGACGCTCCTGGCGACCGTGGTGGCGTTCGGCGTCGGCTATGCCGTCATCGCCTGGTTCATGCGCTTCATCACGACGAAGAGCTTCATGCCGTTCGTGTACTACCGGATCGCGCTCGGGGTGCTGCTGTTCGTGCTGGTGGGCATGGGCGTGCTGAGCCCGCACGCGGGCGAGTCGGCGGGCTGAGCCGCCGGCCGGGGCGCGCCACGGGCCGGGGCGGCGCACACTCGTGCCCCACGGGCCCTTGGCGGCGCGACCGCGCTGGTCGAGACTGTGGCGATGACCCAGCGTGTGGAACTCGCGACCGTTATGGACCGGCTGGCCGTCGACGCGGTGATCACCGGTTACGCCGTGGCCGTCGACGACGCCGACTGGACCGCGTACGAGGCCCTGTTCACCCCCGACGGCCGCGCCGACTACCGCTCGGCCGGCGGCATCGAGGGCCCGGCGGGGCAGGTCGCCGGGTGGCTCGCGGAGACGCTCACGGTCTTTCCCGTACGTCAGCACCTGATCGTCAACCGGCGGCTGCGGCTGGAGGACCTCAACGGGGACACGGGCGACCGGGCGGAACTCCAGGCCGACTACCTCAACCCGATGTTCCTGGAGCAGCCGGGCCGCCCGGCCGGCGCCCCGGCCCCGAACTTCGTCACCGGCGGCCGCTACGCCTTCGAGCTGCTGCGCTCCGAGGAGGGCGCCTGGCGGGTGCGCCGGGTGACCGTGCACGAGAAGTGGCGGCGCACGGACCCGCACGCGCTCTGAACGCCCACTGTCCCGCCGTGCCCCGCTCCCCCACACTGGGATCATCACGGCGGTGGTGAGGAGGCGCGGCATGCCGAAGCAGTGGGTGTCGAGCGGGCGCCCGGACCGCCTGCGACCGGACGACGGCCGGGAGGCACCCGCCGGGGACCTCGTCCGAACACCGGCGCCGCCCCGGCGCCGCGTGCTCGCCACCCGTCCCCGGCGTGCCCTCGCCGCGCTCCTCGCCGGGGCCCTGCCGGTGTTCGCGTTCCCCGCGCCGGGGCTGTGGTGGTTCGCGTATGTCGCCCTGGTGCCCTGGATGCTGCTGCTCCGGTCGGCCCCGACCGGCCGGCGGGCCGCGCTGGAGGGGTGGCTGGGCGGGGTCGGGTTCGTGGTGGCGGTGCACCACTGGCTGATGCCGAGCCTGCATGTGTTCATCGTGGTGCTGGCGGCCCTGCTGGGGCTGCTGTGGCTGCCGTGGGGTGTGCTCGTACGTTTCCTGCTCGGCGGCAGACCGACCGCACGGCGCGCCGCGGCCGCCGTCGCCGTGCTGCCGTCCGGGTGGCTGATGGTGGAACTGGCCCGTTCCTGGGAGGCGCTGGGCGGTCCCTGGGGGCTGCTCGGCTCGTCGCAGTGGGACGTGACGGCCGCGCTGCGGCTGGCCTCGTTGGGCGGGGTGTGGCTGGTGACGCTGCTGGTGGTGGCCGTGAACACCGCCGTCGTGGTGCTGCTGACGCTGCGGCACGCCCGCACCGCGGCCCTCTGCGCCCTCCTGGCCTGCGCCGTCCTGGCCGGGACGGGATGGTTCCTGGCCCCGCTTCCGGCTGCCGAGCGCACCGCCAGGGTCGCCGTCGTCCAGCCCGGGGTCTTCGACGGCGACGGCAGTGCCGGACAACGTCTGGCCCGGGGCGAGGAGTTGACCCGTACGCTCGCGGGAGAGCGGGTGGACCTGGTGGTGTGGGGCGAGAGCAGCGTCGGCGAGGACCTGGTGGCCCGGCCCGACGTGGCGGCCCGGATCACCGCACTGTCCTGGGCCCTCGACACGTATCTCCTGGTGAACGTGGACGCCCGGCGCTCCGACCGGCCCGGCATCTTCAAGTCGTCGGTGCTGGTGGGGCCCGAGGGGCCGACGGGGGCGCGGTACGACAAGATGCGGCTCGTCCCGTTCGGTGAGTACGTCCCGGCGCGCGCCCTGCTCGGCTGGGCCACCTCGGTCGGCAAGGCGGCCGGCGAGGACCGGATGCGGGGCACGGCCCCGGTGGTGATGGCGCTGCCGAACGGGCTGCGTCCCGGCCCGCTGGTCTGCTTCGAGTCGGCGTTCCCCGACATGAGCCGCCGCCTGGTCAGGGACGGCGCGGACCTGCTGATCGCGCAGTCCGCGACGTCCACCTTCCAGCACAGCTGGGCCCCCGAGCAGCACGCGACGCTCGCCGCGCTGCGGGCCGCCGAGTCGGGGCGGCCGATGGTGCACGCCACGCTCACCGGGGTGAGCAGTGTGTACGGGCCCGACGGCCGCCGGATCGGGCGGCCGCTGGGCACCGACCGGAGCGCCGCCGCGGTCTACGAGGTACCGCTGGCGGCCGGTCTGACCCCGTACGCGCGGTACGGCGACTGGGCGGTGCACCTGGCGCTGGCCGCACTGGCGCTGCTGCTCGCCGGGGAGGGGGTGCGCCGCCTCAGGAAGCCTGTCCCAGGACCGTCCGTACCACGCGCTCGCACAGCTCGTGCGTGGCGAGCGCGTCGCGGGCACCGAGCAGCCTCTGCGCCCGTACGGAGTCCAGGAACCCGGTGACGGCCTGCTCGATGCCGCGCTGGCGGGCGACGGGCACCCAGTCGCCGCGGCGGCGGACGGTCGGCTGCCCCTTGTGGTCGATGATCTCGGCGAGGTTGACGACCTGCCGCTTGCTGTCCTGGCCGGAGACTTCCAGGATCTCCTCGGTGGAGCCCGACACGTGGTTCATGGTGCCGATCGCGGTGAAGCCGTCGCCGGAGAGCTGGAGCACGACGTGGTGCAGCAGCCCCTCCACCACGCGCCCCCGCACGTCGACGTGGTCGATCTCGCCGGGCGCCAGGAAGCGCAGGGTGTCGACGACGTGGATGAAGTCGTCCAGGACGAAGGTGCGGGGCTCCTCGGGCAGGCCGACGCGGTTCTTCTGCATCAGGATCAGGTCGCGCGGGTGGTCGGCGCACTGCGCGTAACCGGGGGCCAGCCGGCGGTTGAAGCCGACGGCGAGGCTGACCCCGCGCTCCTCGGCGAGCTCCACCAGCCGCACGGAGTCGGCCAGGTCGTACGCGAGGGGCTTGTCCACGTACGTCGGGACGCCCGCCTCCAGGAGGGCGGTGACCAGCTTCGGGTGCGCGGAGGTCGACGCGTGCACGAAGGCCGCGTCCAGGCCCTGCGCGAGGAGCCCGTCGAGCGTGGTGTGGGTCCGGGCGGACGGGATGCGGTGGGTCTCGGCGATGCGGGCCAGTGTGCCGAGGGTGCGGGTCTGGAGGTGGATCTCGACCCCCGGAAGGGACGCGAGGACGGGCAGGTACGCCTTCTGCGCGATGTCGCCGAGGCCGATGACGCCGATCTTCACGGGGGTCTCCCTCTGTGCTGCTAGGACTGCTGGGCCTGTCGTGCCTGGTGAACAGGTGTCCGGGCAGCATACGTGCGCTGCGGGGGCCGCCAGTCGCAGACTCCGTCGAAGGCCCGCAGGGCCAGCGCGGAGGGGCCCAGGCCCGCCAGGCGGAGCACGGTGTCGCGGAGGGCCGCGCCCGGTGCGCCGGCCGGCATGGCCAGCCGGGCGATCTTCGCGGACTTGGCGACGATGCCGGTCGTACGGGGCAGCCGGTCCGCGGTGAAGGCGGCGAGCCCCGCTCCGAGGTCCCCGTCCGGGTCCAGGTGGTGGCCGAGGACGACGCCGTCCTCGATGGACTGGTTGCCGCCCTGGCCCATGGTCGGGCACATGGCGTGCGCGGCGTCGCCGATGAGGACGGTGCGGCCGCGGTGGAAGGTGTCGAGCGGGGTGTCCAGGTGGAAGACGTCGTGCCGCAGGACCTGGTCGTCGGTGGCGGCGGCGACGATCTGCGGCACGGGGTGGTGCCAGTCGCCGAAGCGGCGCAGCAGCTCGGCCTTCTCGCCGTCGGCCGAGCGGCCTCCGACGGGGGTGCGGGCGGCGGCGTAGGCGTAGACCCGGCCGTCCTTGAGGGGCTGGGTGCCCCAGAGCATGCCGCGCCCCCAGGTCTCGTGCGGGGCGAAGGGGCCGGCGGGCGCGGGGACGACGACCCGCCAGGTGGTGAACCCGGCGTAGCCGGCTCCGGGGTGCTCGGGGAAGAGGACGTTCCGGACTCCCGAGCGCACGCCGTCGGCCCCGACGACGACGTCGGCCTCGATGTCGCCCGCGCCGGTACGGACCACGGCGGGCCGTCCGCCGGGCTCGCCCGCGTCCACGAGGGAGGCGGCGGCGCCGGTGCGGACGGTGCCCTCGGGGAGCGCGGCGGACAGGACGTCCACGAGGGTGGCGCGGTGCAGCAGGACGAGCGGTCCGCCGAAGCGCTCGGCGGCGGCGGCACTGTCGGTACGGGACAGCCAGCGGCCGCCCGGTGCGCGTATCCCGCCTTCGCCCTGCCAGGCGGCGAGGTCGCGGACGGTGTCGCCGAGGCCGATGACGTCCAGGGCGCGCAGGGAGTTGGGAGCGAGGCCGATGCCGGCGCCGACCGGGGCCAGGGAGGCGGCCCGTTCCAGGACGGTGACCTGCCAGCCGCGCTGGAGAAGGGTGGCGGCGGCGGTGAGGCCGCCGATGCCGCTGCCGACGACGAGGGCGCGGCGGGGCCGGTGCTGCGAGTTCCGGGGCACGTGCGGGGACATGACGCCTCCTGGGTGACTACACCTGTAGTGACATCTCGCACGCTACTACACATGTAGTGAGCGGAGGTAGGCTGGTCCCATGACCGCACGCACCTCCCCCGGCTTCCGTGAGACCCCCGCCCACCGAGCGGACCGCGTCGCCGACGCCGCCCTGAAGCTCCTGGTCGAGCGGGGAATGCGCGGGCTGACCCACCGGGCCGTGGACGAGGCGGCGGGCCTGCCGCAGGGTTCGACCTCCAACTGCGCCCGCACCCGCCAGGCCCTGCTGGAACTCGCGGTGCGCAGGCTGGCCGTGGTGGAGAGCGAGGCACTGGGGGTGCGCTCGCTCCCGGGCTCCGGGCCCGGCGACGGACCGGGCCCCGGACCCGGACCCGGTCTCGACCAGTTGGTGGACCTGCTCGCCGACACCCTGCACCGGTACCTCACCGAGCACCGCTCCCTGCTGATCGCCCGCTACGAACTGGGCCTCGAAGCCACCCGCAGGCCCGAACTCCGCGAGTTCTACGACGCCACGGGGCGGGCCGGCTTCCAGGGGCCGCTGATCGCGCTGATGACGGCGGCCGGCTCGCGGGAGCCCGAACGGCACACGCTGTCGCTGGTCGCGTGGGTGGAGGGGCTGATGTACTCCTGTGCCGCGGGCTCCTACCACGCGTCCGTGCCGACGCGGGCGGAGCTGCGCACCGGCTTCGGCGAGCTGCTGCGCGGCATGCTCGGCGGGTAGGCCCGTTTCGTACGGTACGTGAGCACCTGGCCCGCGCTTCACTCGTGTGGAGCAATATCGGCCTCCCGGCTTCCCCCACGGGCGGCGGGCTCTACAGAGTGGCGCGGGTGCACCGAACGAAAACCGTGACGAGAACCGTGACGAGAACCGCTGCGACGCTCCTGGTCGGGGTCGCCGTGTCGGCCGTGTCGGGCTGTGTGGCCGCCGACGCGGACCGGCCCGGACCGCCCGCAGCCCGGTCCCCCGCCGCCCAGCAGCCCCGCCCGCCCCAACTGCCCCACATGATCGGGAACGGCGGCAGCCCCGGCGAGCTGGTCGAGGCGCCCGTCCACGAGGTGCTCGAAGCGGCTCTGCTGCCCTCCGAGCGCGCCCCCGAACCGGCCGCCGCCCCACCGGCCTCCCGCGAACCCCGCCCCCGGGCGGCGGACGACGAGCCGCGGCCGCCCGCGCGCCGGGCGGCCGCCCCGAAGACCCCCACCGCGCCCCCGGAGCCCGTGCCCCGCCGCGAGCCGGAGCGGGGGCGGCCCGCCCTGCCGAAGCTCCCCACCTCGGCGGCGGACGTGTGCGCGCTGGGCGCCGACTACGGCGGCTGGCAGCCGGACAGCCCGCAGGCCCGCATCTGCCGTGAGGCATACGGGCGTTGACGCCCGGCCTCAACGCCCGGCCCGGCGCGCCTCACGGCCCGGCCAGGCGCGCCTCCAGCCGTCCGATCGCCTCCCGCACGCCCAGCGCCGGGCGCTCCCGCTCCCCGAGCGCTTCGGCCAGGGCGCGGGCCCTGCGCAGATGGACGCGGGCGGCCTCCGGGCGGCCCAGCTCCAGGTAGTCGGCGGCCAGGTCCAGATGCAGGCGGGGGTGGAAGCCGCGCAGTTCCGCCGGCGGGCGGCGGCCTCCCCGGCCGCCGTCGCGCCCGTCGGCGGCGGCCAGGGCCCGCAGGTCCCAGAGCAGCCGGTCCCGGGGGGCGTCCTGGGCGTCGGCCAGGTAGTGCGCGGCCATGCAGCGGTGCCACGGGTCGCCCTGCGGGCCCAGCTCCTCCCACAGCGCCCCGAACCTGCTGCGGGCCTCCTCCCGGTCACCGGCGTGCAACAGGATCGCCGTCTGCCCGATCCGGGTCATCACGGCCTCCTCCGACGTCTCCTGCTGCTCCACCACTGCGGCCTCCGCTGCGTGCCCGGTCGCTCGACTCTCCCGGTGACGCTAGCCGCAGGCGGGGGCGATCGGGCTCAGGCTCAGCCCAGGTTCGGCAGGGTCCAGTCGATCGCCTCGTGGCCCTGCTCGGCGACGGCGGCGTTGATCTGGGTGAAGGGGCGCGAGCCGAACCACTTCTTCGCGGACAGCGGGGAGGGGTGCGCGCCCTTGACCACCGCGTGCCGCTCGGTGTCGATCAGCGGGAGCTTCTTCTGGGCGTAGTTGCCCCACAGCACGAAGACCGCCGGGTCGGGGCGGTCGGCCACCGCGCGGATGACGGCGTCGGTGAACTTCTCCCAGCCCTTGCCCTTGTGCGAGTTCGCCTCGCCCTTGCGGACGGTGAGCACCGCGTTGAGCAGCAGCACGCCCTGCTCGGCCCACGGCATGAGGTAGCCGTTGTCCGGGATGGGGGTGCCCAGCTCCTCGTGCATCTCCTTGTAGATGTTGCGCAGGGAGGGCGGCGTCTTCACGCCGGGCCGCACCGAGAAGCACAGCCCGTGCCCCTGGCCCTCGCCGTGGTACGGGTCCTGGCCGAGGACCAGGACCTTCACCTTGTCGTACGGGGTGGCCTCCAGGGCGGCGAAGACCTGCTCGCGCGGGGGGTAGACCGGGCCGGCGGCCCGTTCCTCCTCGACGAACTCCAGGAGCTCCTTGAAGTAGGGCTTCTCCAGCTCCTCGCCGAGGACCCCGCGCCAGGACTCGGGCAGCATCTGGATGTCCGTCACGTCAACAACCTCCGGTGAGCGATTCGTTCTCTGTCGGAGAACCTACCGGCCACCACTGACAACGCCGTCCGGGCCCGCTGCGTGCCCCTAGTCCCAGCTGGTCTTCCGGTACAGCTCCCACACCTGCATGATCGTCTGCGGGTCCAGCGTCAGCTCGGTGCCGCCGACGTCCTCCAGGGCGGCGACGTACAACTTGCCCTGCCACAGCGGCAGCAGCCGCACGTCGCGCATCAGCACGTCCTGGGCCTCGACGAAGTAGTCGGTGGCCTTGTCCCGCTTGACCTCGCGACGCGACTTCGGCAGCAGCTCGCCGGTGATCCTGGGGACGACGTACGGCGTGGAGATGGCGTTGCGCTCGCCGACGAACGGCGACACGAAGCTGTCGGGGTCCGGGTAGTCCGGCGCCCAGCCACGGCCGAAGACGGGGTAGGAGCCCTTCTGCACGCCCTGGGAGAACTCGTCCCAGGGCAGCCCCTTGACGGTGATCCGGAACAGCCCCGAGGCCTCCAGCTGCCGCTTGAGTTCGGCGAACTCCAGGGCGGTCGAGGAGCCGTAGCGGTCGGTCGGGTACCAGAAGGCCAGCGGTACCGGCGTGGTGATGCCGCCGGCGCGCAGGATGCGCTTGGCCTCGGCGACGTCCGCCCTGCCGTAGGTGTCGAAGAAGTCGGTGGTGTGCCCGGCGATGCCGGCCGGCACCATCGAGTACAGCGGTTCGGCGGTGCCCCGGTAGACCTTCTCCACGAGGGCCGGCCGGTCGACGAGCTGGGCTATCGCCCGGCGGACGGCCGGCTTGGCGGCGTACTTGTCCTTCGGGTTGAAGACCAGGTAGTGGATCTCGGAGCCGGGCGACTCGGTGACGTGGATCGGGCCGTCCGTCTCGTCCTGGAGGGCCACGATCTGCTCGGCTGTCAGGCCGCGGAAGGTCGCGTCGATCTCCTTGTTCTTGAGCGCCTTGACCATCTTCGCGGAGTCGTCGAAGTAGCGGATGGTCACCGCGGCGTTCTTGCGCTTGGCGAAGCCCTTGTAGGTGGAGTTGCGCTCCAGGTCGGCGCCGGAGTCGGCGCCCTTGGGGCGGTAGGCCTTCAGGACGTACGGACCGGAGCCGACCAGCGAGTTGTCGGTGCGCAGCCGTCCGGCCGGGTACGCGGTGGGGCTGACCAGCGACATGCCGGGGGTGGCCAGGACGAACGGGAAGGTGGCATCGGGCTTGTTGAGCCGGAAGACGACCTTCTGCTTGCCCTGCGTCTCGACCTTCTGGAGGCTGCTGAGCAGGCCCGCGGGGCCGCCCTCGGCGTTGATCCGCACGATGCGCTCGATGGAGTGCCGGACGGCCTCGGCGTCGAGCGCGGCGCCGTCGGAGAAGGTCAGCCCCGCCTTCAGGGTGCAGGAGTACACGCGGTGGGCGGTGTCGTCGAAGGCGCACGACTCGGCCGCGTCCGGGGTCGGGGTCACGGTGCCGGTCTGGTAGCTCAGCAGGGTCTGGAAGACGTTGCGGTACAGCTCCCAGGAGCCGTCCCACGCGCCGGCGGGGTCCAGCTTGCTCGGCTTGCTCGTGGTGCCCACGCTCAGCCGGTGTTCCGGATCGGAACCTTCCTCGGTCAGCGCCCCGCAGCCGGGCAGCAGGGATAGGGAGGTGAGGGCTGCGGCAACCCGCAGACATCTGGCCCGGTCAAACACGTGCACGCTCCTCGTTCAGCCGTGGGATCGGCAGACGATACCGCAACGGCCCACCGGAGCAACGAAGTTGTCCAGCGGGCCGCCGCGGTAAAGGAAGGGCAAATTCCGCCCATCCCGGATACAAGAGGAACTACCGCACCCCGGTCCGCGCCGATCTCCCTCAGCCGACCCCGGCGTTGAGGAAGATCCCGCCGTCCACGACGAGCGTCTGACCGGTGATCCAGTCCGACTGCGCGGAGGTCAGGAACGCCGCCGCGCCGCCGACGTCGGAGGGCGCGCCGAGCCGCCCCAGCGGGTACGCCGAGGTGACTTCCTCCTCGCGGCCCTCGTAGAGCGCCCGCGCGAACTTCGTCTTCACCACGGCGGGCGCGATGGCGTTGACCCGCACCAGCGGGGCGAACTCGTGCGCCAACTGGAGGGTGAGGTTGATCATCGCGGCCTTGCTCATGCCGTACGCGCCGACGAACGGCGAGGCCGAGACTCCCGCGACCGACGCGATGTTGACGATGGCCCCGCCGTTGGCGCTCTGCCACGCCTTCCAGGTCTGCTGGGCGAAGCCGAGCGCCGAGATGACGTTGGTCTCGTAGACCTTGCGGGCGACGTTCAGGTCCAGGTCGGCCATCGGGCCGAACACGGGATTGGTGCCGGCGTTGTTGACCAGGAAGTCGACCCGGCCGAACGCCTCCATGGTGCGCGCGACGGCGACGGCCTGGTGCTCCTCGTCGGCCGCCTTGCCCGCCACTCCGATCGCCCGGTCGGCGCCGAGCTTCTCGACGGCCTCCTTCAGGGCGTCCTCGTTGCGTCCGGTGATGCACACCCGGTCGCCGCGGGCCACCAGGGCCTCCGCGACGCCGTAGCCGATGCCGCGGCTGGCTCCGGTGATGAGGGCGACCCGGCCGCTGTCCGGCGCCCCGCTGTCCTGCACTGCTTCCGTCATGAGTTCGTAGTCCCTTTGCTCGCCGGGTCAGTTGAGGGGTCCGCCGGCGACGTACAGGACCTGTCCGGAGACGAAGCCCGCCGCCTCGCCGGTGAAGAAGGCGATGGCGTTGGCGATGTCCTCGGGCCTGCCGACGCGCTGCACCGGGATCTGGGAGGCCGCCGCGGCCTGGAAGTCCTCGAAGCCCATGCCGACCCGCTCGGCGGTCTGCGCGGTCATCTCGGTGACGACGAAGCCGGGGGCGACGGCGTTGGCGGTGACGCCGAACTTGCCGAGCTCCTTGGCCAGGGTCTTGGTGAAGCCCTGGAGGCCGGCCTTGGCGGCGGCGTAGTTGGCCTGGCCGCGGTTGCCGAGCGCCGAGGACGACGACAGGTTGACGATACGGCCGAACTTCGCGTCCACCATGTGCTTCTGGACGGCACGCGACATGAGGAACGCGCCCTTGAGGTGGACGCCCATGACGGTGTCCCAGTCCAGGGCGCTCATCTTGAAGAGCAGGTTGTCGCGGAGCACGCCCGCGTTGTTGACCAGGACGGTCGGCGCGCCCAGTTCGGCGGCGACGCGCGCCACGGCGGCCTCCACCTGCGCCTCGTCGGACACGTCGCAGCCGACCGCGAGGGCCCGGCCGCCCGCCTTGGTGATCTGCTCGACGGTGTCCGCGCAGGCCGCCTCGTCGAGGTCGAGGACGGCGACGGCACGGCCGTCGGCCGCGAGCCGCAGTGCGGTGGCGGCGCCAATGCCGCGCGCCGCCCCGGTCACGATCGCCACGCGCTGCTCGGTGGTGGACATCCCTGTTCTCCTCGCCCTTGGGAACCGGCCCCCGGGGGCCGCTCAACAGCTGAGCAACCGCTTAGTAGCTTCAGCAGTCGTGACGCTAGAAGCCACGGCACCCGGTGTCAACGGCCGCCCCGCCACCCGAACGAAGGTCACACGGCGTCGGCTCCCGTCACCGGACCAGCAACTCCAGCAGCCGTTCCAGCTCCGCCTCGGGGTCGGCCGTGAGTCCGGTGTGCACGGGGCCGGGCTGTACGACGCCGGAGCGCGGCGCGCTCAGCCAGCGGAACCGCCGCCCCGGGTCGTCGCCGGCCGCCTGTCCCGCCGCCTCGCCGCCCCCGCAGAGGCCCTCCACCGCGCGCAGCGCGGCCCGTACGCCCACGACGTCGGCCCCCGGGTCGAGCACCCGGAGCTTGTCCTCGTCGAGGTGGGTGAGGGCGGCCGCGTACGACTTCGCCCGGCAGTACACCAGCACCCCCGCGTTGAACATCTCGCCGCGCTCGACGCGGGGCACGACCCGCAGCAGCGCGTACTCGAAGACGTGCCGCTGGACCGGGGCCCCGGCGCTCTGGTGCCCGCTCACTTCGCGCCGCCGTCCTGCTGCTGGTCCTTCTTCGCGCCGGACGGCGTGGCAGGCGGCGTGGCGTGCGGCGCCGGCTTCAGGCGCTCCTTCAGCCAGCCCGGCGCCTGCGACGGCCGGTCCTCGGTCGGGGCCTCCAGCACGATCCGCTCGTGCACGGTCGCGGCACGCGGCAGCAGCGCGTCCACGTACGCCCTGCGCAGTGCGTCGGTGCTGTCGAAGCCGGGCTCGTCGGCCAGCCACACGTCGGGCACCTGGGCGGCGACCTCGGTCAGCAGCTCCTCCGTCACCAGCGGCGCCAGCTTCGCGGCGGCGGCCGCGAGGTCCGGCCGGAACCGGGCCAGCGCGTGGTCGGAGGCGTTGTAGGGCTTGGCCGACGCGGAGGCGGCGGTGGGCCAGTTGTGGTGCCAGATCATGGTGGCGCCGTGGTCGATGAGCCACAGGTCGCCGTGCCAGACCATCATGTTGGGGTTGCGCCAGGAGCGGTCGACGTTGTTGATGAGCGCGTCGAACCACACCACCTCGCCCGCCTCGGCGGGCCCGACCTCGTACGCCAGCGGATCGAAGCCGATCGACCCCGGCAGGAAGTCCATCCCGAGGTTCAGCCCGCCGCTCGCCTTGAGCAGCTCCTGCACCTCCTGGTCGGGCTCGCCGAGGCCGATGACGGGGTCGAGGTCCATGGCGACCAGCCGGGGCACCCGCAGCCCCAGCCTCCGCCCGAGCTCCCCGCAGATCACTTCGGCGACCAGCGTCTTGCGGCCCTGTCCGGCACCGGTGAATTTCATGACGTACGTGCCGAGATCGTCGGCCTCGACGATTCCCGGGAGCGAGCCGCCCTCACGCAGGGGCGTGACGTAGCGGGTCGCGATGACTTCGGTCAGCATTTTCCCAGGCTATCGGCCCGCCGCTCCCCCACATCCACGGCTACCCACGAGCCGCCCTCGCCGGCCCGAGCCTGCCGAGGGGCTGCCCGCTCCTCTCAGTTCTGCTCGCACTCTGCTCGCAACTGCAATCTGGTTTCGTCACGTGACACGCTGCGGATGCCGAGAAGGGCCTGTCGCGCGAGCTCCGCGATCCCGGGGAGGACATCGGCTGAGGCCGACTTGCCGGCTCGGCCGGCTGTCCGGGTGGGGGCGGCGAGCAGGGCGGGTTGCACGAGGCCGAAGGTGCTTGCGGCGGCGAGGAAGGCCGGGAGCAGAACGGCAGCGCCGTTCCGGATGCCGTAGGCAGGGCCTTCCCCCCGCAGCGGGCCCCGGCACAGACCGCTGCCGCGGTGAAGGAAGAGATCTGGGGCGGAGGCACTGAAACCTCCGCCCCACCCTCGGAGCCGCGACATCCGGGAACCAGCTCCTCCCGCCCGGGGGGGGGCGAGTGCGCCCGCGGAGTCACAGGGCGTCGCGCGGCACCGTCTCGTTCCAGGTGCGGGAGAAGACCCGGCGGCCGCCCTCGTAGCCGTCGAGGGTCGCGTCGACGTGGAACTCCTCCTCCGAGCAGCGCATCCGGGTGCGGGTCTCCACGCGGACGTCCCAGTCGTCCCGGGTGAAGCGCATGGTCCAGGCCGTCTCGCCGGCGACGGAGGTGAAGTCGTCGGCGGTGGCGGTGTAGCGCTCCTCGGCGCGCAGCCCGGTGTCGAGGCCGATGTCGTCGATGCGCACGGTGCCCCGGTCCTTGACGATCTCCAGCGCGGAGCGGTACCCGATGAGGTCCCGGCGGACCTCCCAGCGCTCCTCCGGGGCCGTCACCTGGGTCGAGGCCAGGGGCGGGCAGCCCTCGGGCTCGCCGAAGGGCTGCTGCGGGAGTTCGTCCGGTTCGGCGGTGGGGCGCACCGGCAGGGTGAGGGTGCTGGTGCCCTCGTACACGCTCAGGCGGGCCGGGCGCGGGGCGGGCCAGACCAGGGGCCAGTACGAGGTCGACAGCGAGAGCCGGATCCGGTGGCCCGGCGGGAAGGCCTGCGCCACTCCGTTGAGCTGGACGGTGGCCCGGTAGCGCCTGCCCGGTTCCAGGAGTTCGGGCTCGCCGGTGCCCGCGCGGTGGGTGAGGTTGAGGACGCCGTAGGTGACCCGGGTGGCGCTGCCGTCGGGGGCGACGTCCGAGATCCGGGCGGCGACCGTGGCGACGGGTTCGCTGACGGTGAGGTCGAGTTCGACGCTCGGGCTGCCGAGGATCTCCACCGGCTCGGTGAGCGGCTCGGTGTCGAAGACGAGGGAGCCGCCGTCCTCTTCCCGCTGGTCGTACGGCAGGTCGGGCGGCGCGTTGTAGGACGCCCACTTCCCCGCGAACTGGCCCACGGACAGCGGCGACTGCACGGTCATGGGCTCGCCCGCGGTCGGCGCCGGGCCCGTCGCGGCGATCCGGTGGCGCAGCAGCGCGCGGCTGACCGGGGTGATGTGCGGCGAGGGCCAGGAGGGCTCGCCCACCCAGCGGCCCGGGCGTTCCTCGTACGAGGTGGACGGCGGGACGCTGTCCTGCATCCAGGCCTGGAGCATGGGGCCGTCCATGACGCCGTTGTCGACGCCCTTGAGCCAGTGGTCCCACCAGCGGACGACTTCCTGGAGGTAGCCGATGGCGGGCCCGGGCTCGCCGAGGTGCGGGTACTTGTGGGACCAGGGTCCGACCAGGCCCTTGCGCGGTACGTCCAGGTGTTCCAGGACGCGGGTGACGGCGTTGGAGTAGCCGTCGGCCCAGCCGCTGGAGGCGAGCACCGGGACCTGTACGGCGGAGTAGTCCTCGCACACCGAAGCGTGCCGCCAGTAGTCGTCGCGGCGCTGGTGGCGCAGCCAGTTGAGGATCCAGGGCCGAGTGTTCTCCATGCGCTCGTGCCACATGTCGCGCCAGCGCTCCCCGACGAGGGCCGGGTCCGGAGGGCAGGTGGCGTAGGCGAACATGGTGCCCGCCTCGGCGAGGTTGTCGGAGAGCATGGCGCCGCCCATGTAGTGCATGTCGTCGGCGTAGCGGTCGTCGGTGAAGGAGGCCAGGACGACGGCACGCAGGCTCGGCGGACGGCGGGCGGCGGTCTGGAGCGCGGCGAAGGCGCCCCAGGAGATGCCCATCATGCCGGTGTTCCCGTCGCACCAGGGCTGTTCGGCAAGCCAGGCCAGGACGTCCTCGGCGTCCGTCTGCTCCTGTTCCAGGTACTCGTCGGCGAGGACGCCCTCGGACTCGCCGGTGCCGCGCAGGTCGACGCGTACGCAGGCGTAGCCGTGCCCGGCGAGGTACGGGTGGTGGATGGAGTCCCGTACGGCGGACAGGTCGCGCTTGCGGTACGGGATGTACTCCAACACGCCGGGGACCGGCTCGGTGTCCGAGGAGACGGGCCGCCAGACACGGGCGGAGAGCCGGGTGCCGTCCCGGGCGGGGACGACGACGTGCTCCTCCTCCTTGATGGCGTGGGGCAGGTTGCTGACGTAACGCATGGGGTGGGGGCCGCTCCTTTCGGGAGGGGACGGGTGCACCGGCCCGGACGCGGCGCGGGCGCTCGGGCGGGGATTCCGCGGGTGCTCGTCCAGGTGCCGGGCGCATGCCTGGGCGGGAGCTTCGCGGGTGCTCGTCCAGGTGCCGGGCGTGGGCCCTGCCGGTGCTCGGGCAAGGACTCCGCGAGGGTTCGTCCAGACGCCGGGCGGGGGCTCGGGCGAGGGCTCCATAGGCGCTCGTGCAGGCGCTTCTCCGGTGCCGGCTCGGGTTCTCTCAGGTGCCCGGTGCCCGGTCAGACGTTCTTCTCGTCGCGGGCACCGGGCGTGGTCTGGGTGAAGTCCAGGCCGAGTGCCGCGACCGCGCGGTCGTACTTGGCGCGGATGTCGTCCTCGCTGTCGCCGCCGGTGAAGATGTGGGCGATCTCGTAGCTGTAGCTGTCCTGCTGTTCGGTGTCGGAGAGCCGCTGCCCCTCGCCGGGCACGACGTCGATGCGCACGCCGGGGATCTCGCGTTCGATGCGCGCGATGTCCTCGGGTCCGGGCGTCTGGCGCACGGTGCCGTCGGCGAACCAGCGGTAGTACCACTTGGCGGCGACCCGGTAGGGGCCCTGCCGGTGCGGGAGCCGGGGGTCGCGGCCCAGCGCGAGGCTGAGCATGCAGTGGTGGTTGGGCACTCCGTCGACGTACTCGAAGAGTTCCGCGTGGGACTGCGAGTGCCGGGGGTTGATCTCCAGCAGGTTGAGCGCCTCCGTCTGCGGGTCGTAGAAGTACTCGATGCTGAAGGTCGCGGCGTCCATGCCGATCTGGCGCATCACCTTCTTCGACACGTCGTGCAGGCGGCGGATCACCGGTTCCGGCAGCGCGGAGGGGTACTGGTGGCGCAGGAAGCTGGAGGAGCCGGGGTAGTTGATGGAGTCGAGGACGCCGTAGACGACGACCTCGCCCTCGTGGACGTAGCCCTCGACGGCGACCTGGACCCCGGTGAGGGACTCCTCGGCGAGGCAGACCTGGCCGCCGACACCGGCCATCTCCTCGGGCAGGTCCAACTGGTCGAGCACGTACTCGAAGGGGCGGCCGACGCGGGAGACCCCCTCGCGTATCGCGCCGACGGCCTCGCGGAACTCCTGCTGGTCCTTGACCCCGAAGGCCAGTTCCGAGGAGTACGAGAGAGCGGGCTTGACCCACATCGGGAAGCTCATGCCCTCCGGCACGGCCGGTTCGTCGGCGGAGAGGTCGACCCGCCCGAACTTCGGGTGCTCCTGGACGACCTTCTCCTGCTCCAGGCGGGACCAGTACTTGTGCTCGCACTTGACCACGGATTCGAGGCTGGTGGAGCGGGTGCCGTAGCGCTCGGCGAGGATCGGGACGAGGGTGCTGACGGGGAAGTCCCAGTAGCCGACGATCGCGTCGACGCTGCCCTCGAAGGCGTCCAGGACGCGCGTCGCCCGGTCGATCAGGTCCGGTACGGACACCTCGCCGGACTGGAGTTCCCCGATGGTCAGCAGCGGGTGGAAGACGTACTCGGCGGCGTGCGGGACGGCGCGCAGGGTGGGGAGGTTCGCCTCGTCGAGACCGATCACGAAGATGTTCTGGGGAGCGGCCGGGCTGTTCGGGCTGTTCGGGCTGTTCGGGCTGTTCGGGCTGTTCGGGCTGCGCAACGGTTCTCCTTCGGTCGTCCGGTCGCCCGGTTGTTTCTTCCGGGTGTCGTGGGCGACTTCCTCGTATGGCCGGATTCATACGTAGCGAAAGCAAATCCGTTCGAAGGCGACGGACGCCGCGGCGGGCCGTCGTCGCGTACGGCCCGGGCCGGGCTCCCCGCACTTGATAGGCAAGTCCACACTTGCCTATGGTGGGGACATGGCGGACGATGTGTTCAAGGCCCTGGCCGATCCCACCAGGCGGCTCATTCTGGACGAGCTCGTACGGCGTGACGGCCAGACCCTCTACGAGATATGCGCGCGCCTGCTGACCGTGCACGGCCTCGGGCTGTCCCGGCAGGGCGTCAGCCAGCACCTCGCCGTGCTGGAGGGCGCCGGGCTGGTGCGCCCGCGACGCGAGGGCCGCTACAAGTTCCACGACCTGAACACCGAACCCCTTGAGCAGATCGCCCTGCGATGGCCCAAGCCGCATCCCCCGAAGGGCTCCCCATGAGGATCAGCATCACCAGCGTCTTCGTCGACGACCAGGCCAAGGCGTTGAGCTTCTACACGGACACGCTGGGCTTCGTGAAGAAGCACGACGTGCCGGCGGGCGGGGCCCGCTGGCTGACCGTGGTGTCGGCGGAGGACCCCGAGGGCACCGAACTGCTGCTGGAGCCGGACCAGCACCCTGCCGCGCGCGCCTACAAGAAGGCCCTGGTCGCGGACGGCATTCCGGCCGTGCAGTTCGCGGTGGACGACGTGCAGGCGGAGTTCGAGCGGCTGAGCGCGCTCGGGGTCGCCTTCACCGTGGAACCGATGGAGGCGGGCCCGGTCACGATCGCCGTCCTGGACGACACCTGCGGCAACCTGGTGCAGCTCGCGACCCAGCCCTGAGGCAGCCGGAAGGGGTGGACCGGAAGACTCCGGTCCACCCCTTCGCCGTGCCGGGCGCCCGGCCTCCCGCCCCGCCGCGGTCAGCGCGCCGCGCCCCGGCTCCGTACCAGGAGCCACAGGAAGTACGGCGTGCCGATGACCGCCGTGACGATGCCCGCGCCGATCTGGGCCGGCGCGATGACCGTACGGCCGATCACATCGGCCAGACCCACCAGCGCCGCGCCCAGCAGCACCGCCACCGGCACCACCCGTACGTGCCTGCGGCCCACCAGCGCGCGGGCCGCGTGCGGCGCGACCAGGCCGACGAAGGCGATGGTTCCGGCGGCCGCGACGGCCGCGGCGCTCAGCAGCACGCCGACGCCCAGCAGGACCAGCCGGGAGCGGGAGAGGCCGAGGCCCAGCAGGCGCGGGGTGTCCTCGTCGAGCGAGACGAGGTCCAGCTCGGTGCGCCGGAACACCGCCACACCGAGGCCCACCAGCAGCATCAGGCCGAGCGGGATCAGGTCGGGGAAGCCCCTCCCGTACGTCGAACCGGACAGCCAGGTCAGTGCCTTGGTGGCGTTGAACGGGTCGGTCAGGACGATGAGCAGGCTGATCAGCGCGGTGGTGGCGGTGGCCACGCCCATGCCGACCAGGACCAGGCGGTTCTGCTGGAAGCCGCCGCGCGCGGAGAGTCCGAAGACGATGACGGCGGCGACCGCCGCGCCCGCGAAGGCGGCGAGCGCCATGTCGGCGGGGCCGGCCAGCGGCACGGTGGTCACCAGGATCACCGCGCCGAGCGCCGCGCCGCCGGAGACGCCCATGATGCCGGGTTCGGCGAGCGGGTTGCGGGTGACGGCCTGGATGAGGGTGCCCGCCAGGGCCAGGGCCGCGCCCGCGAGGAGGGCGGCCAGAACGCGCGGGACCCGGGTGTCCAGGACGAAGGTGGTGGCCCGGCCCGCGTTGTTCCCCAGCCAGTTCACGACGTCGCCGAGCAGCAGCATGGTGTCGCCGAGGAGCACGGAGGCGATGACCAGGCCGACGAGGACCGCGACCAGCACGGCGGTCACGGTGAGGAAGACCGTACGGCTGCGGATGCGCAGCTTGTCCGGCGGCGAGGCGGCGCCCAGGTCGCGGCCCCGGGTGGCGAGGCCGACCAGGAAGAACGCGCCGACGAGGCTGGTGACCACGCCGGTCGGCACGGCCACCGAGGCGTCCGCCGAGACCAGGGTGCGCAGCAGCACGTCCGAGCCGAGCACCAGGACGACGCCGGTGAGGGCGGCGGCCAGGACGCTGCCGCGGACCTTGGTGAAGGCCCGGTAGCGGCGGGCCAGCACGCGCACGACGGCCGGGGCGACCAGGCCGACGAAGCCGATGGGTCCGGCGAGGGTGACGGCGGCGGCGGACAGCAGCGTGGCGAGGACGACGGTGACCACGCGCGTGCTGCGCACGTTGACGCCGAGCCCCC
Source organism: Streptomyces sp. NPDC039736 (assembly GCF_055596485.1). Lineage (NCBI taxonomy): Bacteria > Bacillati > Actinomycetota > Actinomycetes > Kitasatosporales > Streptomycetaceae > Streptomyces > Streptomyces sp. NPDC039736. The sequence continues at coordinate 150,172 of NZ_JBVIUQ010000013.1, forward strand.
GGGCGGCGTCGTCGCCGAGCGCGAGGGCGTCCACCCGGCGGGCGACGAGCATCAGCCCGAGGAGTCCGACGGCCAGCAGCGGCAGCATGGCCACCACTCCGCCGAAGCCGTGCTGGGCGATGCTGCCCTGGTTCCACTGGTGGATGCCGTCCGTCTCCAGCGGGAAGAGCAGCAGCAGCCCTTCGGTGACGGCGGTCAGGCCCAGGGTGAGCGCGGTGCCGGCGAGGACCAGGCGGACGGTTCCCGCGCCGAGCCCCGACATGCCGAGGACGATCGCCGCGGCGGCGAGTCCGCCGACGAAGGCGACGCCGGAGGAGGCGAAGACCGGCAGCGTGACGCCGGTCGCGGCGACGAGTCCGAGCGCCAGGTAGGAACCGGCGTTGACGGCGAGGGTGTCGGGCGAGGCCAGGACGTTGCGGCTGACGGCCTGCAGGGCGGTGCCCGCCATGCCGAGGACCGCGCCGACGAGGATTCCGGCCACCATGCGCGGCAGCCGGGAGGACAGCACCACGGAGGAGTCCGTGGTGTCGGCCTGCCCGGTGAGCGCCTTGAAGACGTCGGCGGGGCCGACGTGGGCGGTGCCCTGGGTGATGTCGACGACGGCGAGTACGGCGACCAGCAGGACGAGCCCGGCCGTCACCGCTGCCGCGCCGCCCTTCCGGGAGGCCGCCGCCGGAGGGGCGGCGGATGCGGTGGTGGTGACGGCCATGGTGATCGCTTGCGTCCCGTCGTTACTTCTTCAGCGCGGTGACGACGGAGTCGACGTACTTCTCCATCGAAGCGGTGCCGCCGAACATCCACACGCCGTCGGGCAGGCGGTGCGTCTTGCCGGCCTTGACGAAGGGCAGGTTCTTGTAGACGGCGTCGTCCTTGAGGACGCCGTCGAAGACGGTGCTGCTCTTGTCCTCGTCGTTGGAGATGTAGGCGAACTCGGTGTCCTTGTCGAGCTTGGTGAGGCCCTCGACGTCGGTCTTGCCCAGGCCGTAGGCCGGGTCGCCCTCGACCTTCCACGGGTTGGCCAGGCCGAGCCTGTCGTTGACCGCGCCGATCAGCGAACCGCTGGTGAAGGGGCGGATGCCGACCTGGCTGCCCTGGGCGTAGCCGTCCGCGAAGGCGAACTTGGTGCCCTTGTGACCGGCCTTCTCCAGGTCCGCCTTCGCGGCGGCCAGCTTGGTCTCGAAGCCCTTGGTGAGCTCGTCGGCCTTGGCCTTGGTGCCGGTGGCCTGGCCGATCAGGCCCAGGTTCTTGGTCATGTTGCCGACCGGGTCCTTGGCGTCGGCCGACTTCAGGTTCAGGACCGGGGCGTACTTCTCGAGCTGCTTGACGGCGGCCTTGGGAAGGTCGGTGGTGGCGACGATGAGGTCGGGCGCGAGGGCGGCGATGGTGTCCATGCTGGGCTCGCCGCGGGTGCCGATGTCCTTGGGGGACTTGGTCAGCGGGGCGGACTTGTCCCACTGGGAGTAGCCCTTGACGTCGGCGACGCCGACCGGCTCGACGCCGAGCGAGACGAGGTGCTCGACGACGTCCCACTCGGTGCCCACGACCTTCTTGGCGGGGGCGTCGAGCTTGACCGTCTTGCCGTCGGCGTCGGTGAGCGTGATGGCCTCGGAGGCCTTCGTCTCCTTCTTCTTGTCCGCGGCGGGCTCGGTGGTGCCGCAGGCGCTGAGGGCGAGGACGGCCGTGGTGGTGGCCGCGGCGGCGAGGAGGAGGTGTCGCTTCATGACGGGGACTTGGCCTTTCGGAGTGCGCGGGGGTGCGCGTCGAGCGGAGAGTGGAACGGGGTGGAAAAGTCTTGGGGGCCGGAACGGCGGGCGGCGGACGGGCGGGCCGAGGACTAGACGCGCGCGTCGATCTGCGCCGCGTCGCCGTCCCGTTGGGCCGTGACGGCGCCCGGCTGCGCGGTGTCCCCGTCCAGCATGCGTACGCCGTCGGGGGTGCGCCGGGTGTGGTGCCGGCCGAGGGCGCGGGTGCGCAGCCTTCCGGTCAGCGGGTCGGTGGAGACCTCGATGCGGATGCCGTACGTGTCGGTCAGGCGCTCCGGGGTGAGGACCTCCTCGGGCGTGCCGTCCGCGATCACGCGGCCCGCCTTGAGCAGGACGATGCGGTCGGCGACGGCGGCCGTCTGGTCGAGGTCGTGCAGGACGACGCCGACGGCGATGCCGTGGTCGTCGGCCAGGTCCCGGATCAGGTCGAGCAGTTCGACCTGGTAGCGCAGGTCGAGATACGTCGTCGGCTCGTCCAGGAGCAGTACGCCCGTCTCCTGCGCCAGGCACCCGGCGAGCCACACCCGCTGGAGCTGGCCGCCGGACAGGTGCTCGACGCCGCGCTCGGCGAGTTCGGTGACGCCGGTCAGCGCGAGCGCCCGGTCCACGGCCGCGCGGCCGTCCGGGTCGGCCTTGCCCCAGCGGCCCCGGTAGGGGTAGCGCCCGAACTCCACGACATCCCGTACGGACAGACCGCTGGGCGTGGGCCGCCCCTGGGTGAGCAGGGCGACGTACCGGGAGAACTCGCGGGGGCTGAGGGCGAAACCGTCGGTGCCGGCGTCCAGCGTGAGCGCCGCGTGCCGCGGCTGCTGGAGGCGGGCGACGGTGCGCAGCAGTGTCGACTTGCCACTGCCGTTCGGCCCGACGAGCACGGTGACGCGGCCCGGCGAAAGCTCCAGGGACGCCTCGTGCACGACGTCGACACCGTCGTACGCCACGGTGACGTCCGTGGCGTTGAGGGTGTGGCCACGGAGTGCCGCGGCCTGGGGAAGTTCTTCACCGGCATTCACAGACTGAAGGTTAGCCTAACCTAAACTTGGCCGAAAACACCTGTCCCGAATCCCGTCCTGACGACCAGTCGCGGCACGCCGGCGAACACCGAACGGCCGCCGGCCCGTGCGCGCCGCCGAGCGCCGAGTGGACACCGGCCGCGGCACGCCGCCGCCCGCCGGGCGGACGCCGGGGAGCACCGCGCCGGCGACCAGGGCGTCACCCGGCCGGCCGAGCGCGGAACATCCAGGACCGGTGCGGCAGAACCGTCCGCGAGCCCCACCGCACCGCCGGACATGCCGATCCGCAGCCCCGTTGCTACGTTGAGTCACCAGTCATGCTTTGTTCCGTTTTCTCCCTCACCTACGGGATTCGACGACTATGGGCGTTCTCAAGGACCATCCCGAGCTCGCGCTCTTCCTCTGCCTGGCCCTCGGTTACCTGGTCGGCAAGCTCCGGGTGGGGCCCATCACGCTGGGCGGCATCTGCGGCACCCTGATCGTGTCCCTGCTGCTGGGCGCGTGGGCGGAGGTGCAGGTGTCGGGCGACGTGAAGAACGTCTTCTTCGCCCTCTTCATCTTCTCGCTGGGCTACCTGGCCGGCCCCCAGTTCTTCGCGAACCTCAACCGCAAGAGCCTGCGCTTCTTCGTGCTCTGCTTCATCGAACTGGTCAGCGTGCTGGGCATCGCGTACGGCCTGGCCAAGGTCTTCGACCTCGACGTCGGCACCGCCTCCGGCATCCTGGCGGGCGCGGCCACCGAGTCCGCGGTGGTCGGCACGGCGACCGAGGCGATCGGCAAGCTGGGCGACCTGACGCCGGACCAGATCACCCAGTACCAGGGGCACGTGGCGACCGCGTACACCGTCTGCTACCTCTTCGGCCTGATCACGATCGTGCTCTACACCAGTCAGATCATGCCGATGCTGATGCGCATCAACCTGGCCGACGCCTCCCGCGAGCTGTGGGAGAAGATGCGCGGCGGCAGCGGCAAGGGCTCCCTGGAGGCCGACGAACGCGCCGCCCTCCCCGGCCTGGTCGGCCGTACGTACCTGGTGACGCAGGCCGACGGCCGCACCATCGGCGACCTGGAGTCGGCCCTCGGCGGCCGGGTCACCGTCGAAGCCGTCAAGCGCGGCAGCAAGGTGCACCCGGCCGCCCCGGACTTCCGGCTCTCCCTCTCCGACCTGGTCCTGATGGTGGGCCGACGGGCGAACATCATCGAGGCGGGCCGGCTCGTCGGGCCGGAGACCCCCGGCATCCCCGGCCTCGACACCCCGCTCACCTCCCGTCAGATCGCGCTCACCGACAAGGCCACCGACGGCCTGACCATCGACCGGCTCCAGGCCCAGCACCCGGAGTTCATCAAGGACGGCGTCTACATCACCGACGTCCTGCGCGGCGACCAGCAGCTCCCCGCCAACGGCGACACCGTCGTCCACCGGGGCGACGTCCTCACCCTGGTCGGCGCGCGCTCCGGGCTCTCCAAGGTGGTCGCCAAGATCGGCGCGGTGGTCAAGAACGACGCCACCGACTTCATCTACCTGGGCCTGGGCATCGTCGTCGGCTCACTCATCGGCCAGCTCGTGGTCAGGCTCGGCGACATCCCGCTCTCCCTGGGCACCGGCGGCGGCTGCCTGATCTCGGGCCTGCTCTTCGGCTGGTTCCGCTCCCGCTCGCAGACCTTCGGCGCGTTCCCGCCGCAGGCCGCGACCACCCTCAAGGACATGGGCCTGGCCCTGTTCATCGCCTGTACGGGCCTGGTCTCGGGCCCGCAGGCCTGGCCGCTGCTCAAGGAGTACGGGGCGCTGCTCCCCTTCGCCGGGATCGCCATGGTGCTGGTGCCCGCGACGCTCTCCCTGTTCGTCGGCCGCAAGCTCCTGAAGATCGAGAAACCCCTGCTGGTCGGCGCCATCGCGGGCCAGCAGTGCTCCACCCCCGCGATCACCGCCATCACCCAGACGGCCCGGAGCTCGGTTCCGATGCTGGGCTACACGATCACGTACACCCTGTCCAACTTCCTTCTCCCGCTCACGGGGCCCGTCCTCGTCGGCGTCCTGGGGGCCTGAACCATGATCGACTTCCTGGTGCGGGACATCTTCAAGCCGCACCCCGAGTTGCTCGTCTTCCTGGTCGTCGCTCTCGGTTTCCTGGTCGGGAAGATCCACTACAAGACCATCGCGCTGGGCGCCGTCACCGGCTGCCTGGTGATGGGCCTGCTCTTCGGCGCGCAGTTGAAGGTGCCGGTGAACGGCACGGTGAAGGACCTGTTCTTCATCATGTTCCTCTTCGCCCTCGGCTACAAGGTCGGCCCCCAGTTCTTCCGGGGCCTGAAGAAGGACGGGCTCCCCCAGGTCCTCAACGCGGTCGTCGTCTGCGTGACCGGCCTGCTGGTCGCCTGGGGATTCGCGGCCATGCTGGGGTACGGGCCCGGGCTCACCGCCGGTCTGATGAGCGGCTCGCTCACCCAGTCCGCCGCGATCGGCGTCGCCCAGGGCGCCATCGGCACCCTGCCGGGACTGAGCGGCGGCGACGCGAGGACCGAGGAGAACCTCGTCGCGGTCGGCTACGCGGTGACGTACCCGCTCGGCACCATCCTGTGCGCGATGCTGCTCGCCAACGTCCTCCCCCGCCTCTACCGCCGCGACCTGGCCGCCGAGAGCGCCGCGCTCGCCAAGGAGATGGACGCCCCGAGCGACAACCCGGACCTGGGCGCGGGCTACTACGAGGTGGTGCTGCGGGCGTACACCGTGGAGCGCCCCGACCTGGTGGGCCGCACCGTCGAGGACTTCGAGAACCAGCAGAAGGAAAACGGCCGCCGCGTCTACATCACCCAGGTCAGACGCGGCGGCGCGATCCTCCCGCAGTCCCAGTCGACCGTCCTCGCCGAGGGGGACGTCGTCGCGGTCAGCGCACTGCGCGGCGACCTGGTGGCGTACGACGCGCGCACCCACATCGGCGGCGAGGCCGACGACGTGGAACTCCTCGGCTACCAGACCGAGCACCTGCACGTCGTCGCCTCCGAGAAGGCGCAGCTCGGCAAGACCGTCGCGGACCTGCGCCGCGAGCCGTTCATGGTCGGCGTGTACGTCGACAAGCTGTACCGGTCGGGCGCGGAGTTCCCCTACCGCCTCTCCACGCGGCTGGAGCGGGGCGACACCCTGGTCCTCACCGGCCCCAAGCGGCTCGTGGACCCCGCGGGCAGGCAGATCGGCAAGCCGGTCCCGACGTCCTTCGCCACCGACATGGTCTGGGTCGGCCTCGGCATCTTCCTCGGCGGCTGCATCGGCATCCCGGCGCTCACCGCGGGCGGGGTGCCGATCTCGCTCTCCACCTCGGGCGGCGGCCTGATCATGGGCCTGGTCTTCGGCTACCTGCGCGGCAAGTACCCGACGTTCGGCAACGTCCCGCCGGGTGCGCAGTGGCTGATGGACACGCTCGGGCTGTGCATGTTCGTCGCGATCGTCGGCATCAACGCGGGCCCCAGCTTCACCAGCGGGCTCTCCACGGCCGGCTGGGGCCTGCTGGTCTTCGGCGCGGTCGCCACCGTCGTCCCGCTGGTCGTCGGCTTCCTCTTCGGCCATTACGTACAGCGGATCCGCTTCCCGATCCTGATGGGCGTGCTGGCGGGCGGCCAGACCACCACCGCCGCGATCGGCGCCCTCAACGAGAACGCCAAGTCCCAGATCCCCACGCTCGGCTACACCATTCCCTACGCCGTCGGAAACGTGCTGCTGACCATCTGGGGCGCGGTCGTCGTCCTCCTCCACCACTGAACGCGCTTTCCCCACAAAGGAGTTGCACCATGCCCAAGGCCACGTACAGCCGCGAGGAGATGAAGCGCCTCTCCTCCTTGAGTCCCTTCGAGCTGAAGGCCGAGTTCATCAAGCTGGCCGAGGCCGAACAGGCCGACAAGCCCGGCCAGAAGGGGCAGGCCGCCCGCGCCATGCTCAACGCGGGCCGCGGCAACCCCAACTGGGTCGCCACCGGACCGCGCGAGGCGTTCCACGCCCTCGGCTACTTCGCCCTGAGCGAGTCCCGCCGGGTGTGGACGGCCGACAACCTGGGCGGCATGCCGGAGCAGGCGGGCGCCGCCGAACGCTTCGAGCGTTTCGTGCGTACGCATCCGGACCTGCCCGGCGTCGAGATGCTCAAGGCGAGCTTCGACCTGGCGGTGGAGCGCTTCGGGTTCGTGCGGGACGACTTCGTGCACGAGATGGCCGACTCGATGATCGGCGACAACTACCCGAGCCCGGACCGGATGCTGGTGCACTGCGAGCAGGTCGTGCGCGGCTACCTCCAGGACGAGATGTTCGGCGGCGAGCCGCCCGCCGACAACCTGAGCCTCTTCGCCACCGAGGGCGGCACGGCGGCCATGTGCTACCTCTTCGACTCCCTGATGAAGAACGGGGTGCTGAAGAAGGGCGACCGGATCGCGCTGATGGTGCCGGTGTTCACCCCGTACCTGGAGATCCCCGAGCTGGACACGTACGACTTCGACGTGGTCTACGTCGAGGCGAGCAGCTTCGCCGAGAACGGCGTGCGCGAGTGGCGCTACCCGACCGAGGAGGTCGCCAAGCTCGCCGATCCTTCCATCAAGATGGTCTGCCTGGTGAACCCGAGCAACCCGCCGTCGCTCGCGCTCTCGCAGCGGGTCACCGACCAGATCAAGGAGATCGTCGCCACCTCGAACCCGAACCTGGTCATCGTCACCGACGACGTGTACGGCACGTTCGTCGAGGGCTTCCGCTCGATCGCCGCCGACCTGCCCCGCAACACGCTGCTGGTCTACTCGTACTCAAAGCACTACGGGGCGACGGGCTGGCGCGTCGGCGTGATCGGCCTGCACGACGACAACGTCATCGACGACATGATCGCCGCGCTGCCGCAGGACCAGAAGGACCGGCTGCACGCGCGGTACGGCACGCTCACGCTGGAGCCCGAGAAGATCCGCTTCATCGACCGCCTGGTGGCGGACTCGCGGCAGGTCGCGCTCAATCACACCGCGGGCCTATCCCTGCCGCAGCAGGTGATGATGGTCCTCTTCTCGCTCTTCGACATGCTGGAGGAGGGCCAGGAGTACAAGCACCGGATCCGCGCGATCGTGCGGCGCCGCCTCGAACTCCTCCTCGAAGGCGCGCAGATGAAGATCGCGGAGGACCCGAAGCGGGCGGCGTACTACATCGAGCTGGACCTGCTCGCGGAGGCGGAGCGCGTCCAGGGCAAGGAGTTCGCGGACTTCCTGGTGCAGAACTACGAGCCGGTCGATCCGCTGTTCCGGCTGGCGGAGCAGACCTCCGTCGTCCTGCTCAACGGCGGCGGGTTCGACGGACCGGAATGGTCCGTGCGGGCCTCGCTCGCCAATCTGGACGATCTCGACTACTTGCAGATCGGGCACCATCTGCGCAAGATCTTCGACGACTACATCGCGGAATGGCAATCCGCGGGCGGAACCCCGAAACCCTGACCCCCCCGGGTCCCAACGGCCCACGCCTCCGTCTCCTTGGGCGACGGGGCTGCATTCCCCCCGTCGACCTTGGGCGTCGCAGCCTCCTTCCTCCGCCCCGTCCCCCTGGGCGGCGGGGCCGCCCTCCCCCTCCCCTTAGCCTCCTCGGGCGACGGGGCCGCCCTCCCACTTCCCCAGCCCCCTTGGGCGACGGGGCCGCCCCAAGGGGGCGAGGGGGGCACCCCCTGCTCGAGCGAAGCCGAGAGCTTGGGGGAGGGCGGGCAAGGGGGCGGCCCCTCCCGCTCCCGGCCCACCCGGGTGCCGCCCCTGGGCAAGCGCCTGCGCTGGGCAAGGGTCTCCGCCAAGGCCGTGAGCTCAGCCCCGGTACCGGACGCTCAGCCCCGCCCGGCTCGGGCAGGAGAGGCCCCGGACCCGCCCCTTTCCCTAAAGCGCTCGCCGCGCGGCCAAGTGCACGGTTCCGTGCAGGAGCATCGTGGCTGAGCGCGCAGTTCCCCGCGCCCCTGACGGGGCACCACCCCCGGTGGGAAACGTGCAGATCCGCACAGTCCCCCACCCCCGAGAGGAGCCCATGCACCCCCGCTCACGCCTCAGCCGCCTCGACCACGCCTGGTTCGAAAGGGTCGCCGCCGCCCACATCCCCGGCGCCGACCAGGCCCTCCCGGCCCTCTCCAGGGCCGCCGACCACAGCCGCCTCTGGCTCGGCGCCGCCGCCGCCCTCACCGCACTGGGCGGCCCCAAGGCCCGCCGCGCCGCCCGCCGCGGCCTCGGCTCCCTCGCCCTCGCCTCGCTCACCACCAACGTCGTCGCCAAGTACGCCGTGCGCCGCCACCGCCCCTCCAACGACCTCGTCCCCTTCGTACGCCGCCCCACCAAGGCCCCCTGGACCTCGTCGTTCCCCTCCGGCCACTCCGCGTCGGCCGCCGCGTTCGTCGCCGGAGTCGCCCTGGAGGCCCCCCGCTACGGCGCGATCCTCGCCCCGGTCGCCGCAGCCGTCGCCTTCTCCCGGGTGTACGTCGGCGTGCACTACCCCGGCGACGTCCTGGCGGGCTGCGCGCTGGGACTGGCCGCCGCGGCCGTCACCTGCTACTGGTGGCCGCCGCGCCCCCCGTTCGTACGCGACGGGCGGACCCGCGTCGAAGCCCCCGCGCTGCCGCGCGGCGCAGGACTGGTCGTCGTCGTCAACTCCGGTTCGGGCAAGGGAGTTCCGGGTCGCCTCCCCGTCGACGAACACCTGCGCATCCTGCTGCCCGAGGCGGAGGTCCTCGTCCGCGAGCAGGGCGAGGACCTGATGGAGGTCCTCGACAAGGCCGTCGTACGGGCCCAGGGCTCGGCCGGTGTCCTCGGCGTGTGCGGCGGCGACGGCACGGTCAGCGCGGCAGCCTCCCGCGCGGCCGGGGCGGGCCTCGCGCTCGCCGTCTTCCCCGCCGGCACCCTCAACCACTTCGCCCTGGACGCGGGCGCGGCCACCTTCGAGGACACGGCGCACGCGGTCCAGCACGGCGAGGCGGTACGGGTGGACCTCGCCCACGTCACCGACGGCGAGGGCGCCGCGGTCACCGACTTCGTGAACACCTTCAGCATCGGCCTCTACCCGGAGCTGGTGCGCCGCCGCGAGAAGCTGGAGGGCCGCATCGGCAAATGGCCGGCGGCCGCGCTCTCCCTGCTCTCCGTCCTGCGCGACGCCACGCCCCTGCACCTGCGCATCGACGGCGAACCCCGCACCCTGTGGCTCCTGTTCGCCGGAAACGGCCACTACTACCCGGACGGCCTGGCCCCCTCCCACCGCCCCCACCTGGACGAGGGCCTCCTCGACATCCGTACGGTCGACGCCGACGCCCGCCTGGCCCGCACCCGCCTGGCGATCTCCACCCTCGGCGTGGCGCTGAACCGCTCCCGCGTCTTCCACACCCAGCGCGTCGAGAAGCTCTCCCTGGACGGCCTCGCCGAGATCGACCTGCTCGCCCACGACGGCGAGACGACCGCCGCCCCGGACTCGCTGCGGCTGACGAAGTCGCGGGGCGCGCTGACGGTCTACAGCCCCGCCGCCGACCTGGGCGAGATCCGGCAGCAGTTCCTCACCGCCACCGCCCACCTCGCACCCCCGGCCGGAACCCCCTCCCCCTGGCAACAGCTCCGGTCACGCGGAGCGTCGCAGTGGCCGGGCCGTCCCACGGAGCCGCCGGACCACACGGGACCGGCCCTGTGACGCCGGCCGGGAGCGCCGCGAGGGCGACGCCGACGACAGCGGCACGCCCAGGGTGACTCCGCCGGAGCCCCCAGCTCCCTCTGCCGCCGTCACCCCTACCGCCCCTCCCACACCCCGCAGATCTCCTCCGTCCGCACCACCCTCGCCACCAGTCCCACCGAATGCGTCAGCACCGCCTCCACGTACTCCTCCGGCACCCCCGCCACCGCGTCCCCCGCCACCACCACCCCGTACCCCAGGTTCACCAGGTCGAAGACGGCGTTCGGCACCGCCACGTTCGCCGACACCCCGGCCACCACCACGTCCCGGCACCCCAGGTTCCGCAGCAGCGCGTCCACCTCCGTCCCCGCGACCGGCGACAGTCCGTGCAGCCGCCGCACGACGAGGTCCTCCTCCGAGACCACGATCGGCCGTGCCACCCGCACCGCCCGCGTCCCCACGAGCTGCCGCACCGGCAACCGTTCCGCCGCCCGGAACAGCCGGGCGTTGCGGTTCGCCCCCCGCCCGTCGGCCCGCCGCTCCGCCACCGCGTGCACCACCTGCACCCCGGCGCCGTGCGCCGCGTCCACCAGCCGGGCGACGTTCGCCAGCATCCCTGACGTCCGCGCCTGGACAGCCAGCTCGGGCAGCGCGCTCCCCTCCCCCACCACCCCTTCCTGGCACTCCACCGTGAGCAGCACGGTCGTCCCCGGACCGAGCTGAGCCACGAGCTGTTCGTACGACGCCATCACGGCACCCCTTCGAGACGCACCCCACCCGGCAGCGGGGGCGCGACCCTAGCGGCCATTGCGCACCGGCGGAAGAGCCCGCATGCTTTCCGCACGTCACACCTGACAACGCATCAGAATCCGTCCCAGGGAGCCCCGATGACCAACGGCACCGACACCCAGCGCCGCGGCCGCCGCATCATGATGACCGCCGCCGAACGCGACGCCTACCTCAGCGAGCAGCGCACCTGCCGGGTCGCCACGGTCTCCGCGGACGGCGCCCCGCACATCGGCGCCCTGTGGTTCGTCTGGGACGGCGCCTCGCTGTGGCTGTACTCGATCACCCGCAGCCGCCGCTGGGCCCAGCTCCGCAAGGACCCCCGCATCGCGGTCGTCGTCGACGACGGCGTCGAGTACGGGGACCTGCGCGGCGTGGAGCTCTCCGGCACCGCCGTCTTCGTCGGCGAGGCCCCCCGCACGGGTGAGCCCTGTCCCGAACTCGACGCCCCCGAGCGGATGTTCACCCAGAAGTACTTCGGCCTGACGGAGATGCCGCACGACGGCCGCCACGCCTGGCTGCGCCTGACCCCGGACGCCGTCGCCTCCTGGGACTTCCGCAAACTGGCCGCCCGGTGACCCGTGCTCCGGGGCTCAGCTCGCCACCCGCTCCCCCGCCGCCGCCAGCGCACCCACCGCGGCCCTGATCGAGGGCCGCCGGTCGGCGTCCGCCCGCCACACCGCGTACACATGCCGCCGCATGGCATGCCGTACGGGAACCACGCTCACCCCGTCGGGCACCGGACCACGTCCGAGGCGGGGCGCGACGCACACCCCCAACCCCGCCTCCACCAGCGCGAGTTGTGTGGCGTGCTCCTCCGCCACATGGGCGAGCCGGGGCTCCACCCCGACCCCCCGCAGCGTCAGCAGCAGCCACTCGTGACAGAACTCGCCCTCCGCCCACGTCACCCAGTCGTCACCGGCGAACTCCGCGAGGTCCACCTCGTCACGCCCGGCAAGCCGATGCCCGACCGGCATCGCGACGTCCGCCGGGTCGTCGAGGAGTTCACGCTTGGCCAGCCCGGCCGGCATGGAGAGCGGTTTGTTGTACCAGTCGAGGACGACGGCGACGTCGTAGTCGCCGCGCACCACGCCCCGGACCGCCGCGTCCGGCTCCACCTCCCGCATCTTCACCCGCAGGCCGGGGTGCCGGTCGCGCAGCGCGGCCAGCGCGGGCGGCAGGAGCCCGCGGGCCGCGGTCGGGAACGCGGCCACCGACAGCTCGCCGACCACCCGCCCCCGCTGCGCCTCGATGTCGGCCTGCGCGCGCTCCGCCTGCGACAGGATGGCGGCGGCGTGCCCGGCGAGCAACCGCCCGGCTTCCGTCAGCCGCACCCCCCGCCCGTTCTTGGCGAGCAGTGGTTCGCCGATCTCCCGCTCCAGCTTGGCCATCTGCTGCGACACCGCCGAGGTGGTGACGTGCAGCCCCTCCGCCGCCCCGCTGACCGAACCGTGCCGGGCGAGGGCGTCCAGCGTGCGTAGCCTCTCCAGATTCAACATGTAAGCAATGCTAAGCGGTGCCGCCACGAAAAGTTGCTTGTGCTACGAGGTGGGATCGGCCCAAGGTTGCGTTCATGACCCCTCCGACCTCGGCCCGGAGCCGCACAGCCGCGCCGCCCGCCCCTCTTCCCGCCCGTTCCCGCCGCCCGGTGCTCGACTGGCGCGTCCGCTTCGCGGTGCTCGCACTGATCTGGGGGTTCAGCTTTCTCTTCATCAAGGTCGGCACACAGGGCTTCGCCCCCTTCCAGGTCACCTTCGGCAGGCTGCTGTTCGGGGCGCTCGTCCTGCTCGCGGCGCTGGCGCTGAAGCGCGAACGGCTGCCGCGCTCGCTGCGCACCTGGGGTCATCTCACGGTCGCGGCGTTCTTCCTGAACGCGCTCCCGTTCTCCCTCTTCGCCTACTCGGAGCTGACGATCCCGTCCACGCTCGCGGGCATCTGCAACGCCACCTCACCCCTCTGGGGCATGGTCCTCTCGCTGGTCGCGCTCTCCGAGGACCGTCCCACCCGCCGCCGCGTGGCGGGCCTGGGGCTCGGCTTCCTCGGCGTACTGACCGTCCTGGGCGCCTGGCAGGGCTTCTCGGACGTCGACCCGGCGGGCACGGTGATGGCGCTCCTCGCCTCCCTCAGTTACCCGGTCGGCTGGATCTACCTGCGCCGCACGCTGGGCGGCGCCAAGGACTCCGCCCTCTCCATGACCGGCGCCCAGCTCCTGCTGGCCACCGCCCAACTGGCCGTCGTCACCCCGCTCTTCACCACCCTCCCCACCCGCGTGCCCCTGCTCCCGCTCCTCTCCGTCGTGGCCCTGGGCGCGCTGGGCACGGGCTTCGCGATGCTGCTCCAGTACGACCTGGTCCGGGAGGTCGGCCCCACCACGGCCCAGATGGTCACCTACTTCATTCCGGTCATCGCGACCGGGGCGGGCGTGCTCCTCCTGGACGAACACCTCACCTGGAACACGCCCGCGGGCGCCCTGATCATCCTCACCGGCGCCTTCCTCACCCAACCCCGCCGCACCCCCCGCCCCTGACTCCCCCACACCCTCGGGCGACGGGGCCGCCCTCCCTCTCCCCTTAACCCCCTCGGGCGACGGGGCCGCCCCAAGGGGGCGGGACGGGCGGGCAAGGGGGCGGCCCCTCCCGCTCCCGGCCCACCCGGGTGCCGCCCCTTGCGTGAGCGCCTGCGCCGGGCACGCTCCTCCGCCAAGGCCGAAACCCCAGCCCCGTACCGGACGCGTCAACCCCGCCCGGCTCGGGCAGAAGAGGCCCCGGACCCGCCCCTCCACCTAAAGCGCTCGCCGCGCGGCCAAGGGGAACGGTTCCGTGCAGATCCGTCGTGGCCGGTCGCGCAGTTCCCCGCGCCCCTATAAGCCCCCCGCACAGTCCCCCTCACCCGTACCGCCTCCCCACCCCCACCTCCCCGATCGCCGCCGCCACCGCATCCGCCACGACTCCCACCTCCCCCACCCCCAGCGCCGACACGGTGACCCGCACCCCCGCCCCCGCCCTCATCCGGAACCGCGCCCCCGGCGCCACCCCCCACCCCGCGTAGAGCAACCGCGACACCACCCCCGTCTCGTCCCCCACCGGCACCCACACGTTCATCCCGCTCCGCCCGTGCGCCCGCACCCCCCGCTCCGCCAGCGCCGCGACCAGCGCGTCCCGGCGTTCCCCGTACGACCGCGCCACCGCCCCGGTGTCCACCGCCCCCGAGGTCCACAGCCGTACGACCGCCTGCTGCAACAGCCGGCTCACCCACCCGGGCCCCAGCCGCTGCCTCCCCCGCACCCGGTCCACGGTCTCCGCGTCCCCGGTCAGCACCGCGACCCGCAGGTCCGGCCCGTACCCCTTGGAGACCGACCGTACGAACACCCAGGGCCCGGCGCCCGCCCCGGCCAGCGGATGCACCGGCAGATCCACGATCCCGTGCCCGTGGTCGTCCTCGACCAGCAGCACCGAGGGGTGCGCCGCCAGCACCTCCCGCAGTTCCGCCGCCCGCCCGGCACCCACCGCCGCCCCGGTCGGATTCTGCGCGCGCGCCGTCACCACGACCGCCCGCGCCCCGCCGCGCAGCGCCCGCTCCACCTCGTCCGGCAGCGGGCCCTCGTCGTCCACCGCGACCGGCACCGCCCGCAGCCCGAGCGCGGGCACGAGATCGAGCAGGGCCCCCCAGCCGGGGTCCTCCACGGCGACCGCGTCCCCCGGCTTCAGATGCACGGCGAGCACCCGCTCGATCGCGTCCAGCGACCCCGAAGCGACGGCCACCGGCCCGGCCGGAACCCCCGCCGCGTCGAAACCCGCCCGCGCGAGCCGCGCCAGCTCGGGCTCGACGGCCTGCTCCCCGTACAGCACGGGCGCCGCGTCGGCCCGCTCCACGGCCCACAGCAGCGCATCGCGCAGCGGGGGCAGCAGGGCCGCGTCCGGATTGCCCTTGCTCAGGTCCCGTACGCCCTCGGGGACGTCCGCCCGCATCGACTCGCGCGCCGTCACGGCGGGCCGCTCCCGGATGCGGCTGCCCCGTCGCCCCGCCGTCTCGATTACTCCGCGCTCGCGCAGAATCCGGTACGCGGAGGCGACCGTATTGGGATTGACCCCCAACTCGGCCGCCAACTCCCGCATGGGCGGCAGGAGTTGGCCCGGTTTCAGGGCGCCCTCACCCACCCCCCGCTCCACACTCGCGGAAATGTCTGCTGCGCGCCTGCCACTGATCCGATACTCTACTAGCACAAAACGCAGTATGCACTAGTGCAATGGAGAGCGCAATGCGGCACACCACCCCAGGGACCGGCACCGAAACCAACACCAGCACCAGCACCAGCACCAGCACCAGCACCAGCACCGACGAAGCCCCGCCCTCGACCGACTACGCCCCCACCGACCGCACCGTCCCCACCCGCTCCCCCGAACGCGCCTCCTACGACCGCGCACTGGTGCACTCGATACTGGACGACGCCTACGTCTGCCACCTCGGCTTCGTCCGCGACGGCTCTCCCGTCGTCCTCCCGACGCTCTACGGCCGGATCGGCGACCGCCTGTACGTGCACGGCTCGACCGGATCGCGCCCGCTGCGCGCCGCCGGGCGCACCGCGCAGGCCCCCGGCATCGAGGTCTGCCTGACCGTCACGCACGTCGACGGCCTGGTGCTGGCCCGCTCCGCCTTCCACCACTCCCTCAACTACCGCTCGGTGGTCGTCCTGGGCACCGCCCGCCCGGTCCTCGACGAGGAGGAGCGGCGCATCGCCCTCGACGCCCTGGTGGACCACGTCGTCCCGGGCCGCTCCCGCGACTGCCGCCCCGCGAACGCCAAGGAGCTCGCCGCGACCGCCGTACTGCGCCTGGACCTCGACGAGGTGTCGGCGAAGGTGCGCACCGGCGGCCCCAACGACGAGCCCGAGGACGCGACGCTCCCGCACTGGACCGGAGTCGTCCCGCTCACCCGCGGTCACGGTCGTCCCGTACCCGCCGACGACCTCGATCCGGCCATCGCCCTCCCCGCCTACCTCAACGCCCTCTGAGCGGGGGCCGCGCCATGCTCATCCACCCCTGGGACGCCCCCGCCGACGACTCCGAGTGGCGGCTGTGGCTCGCCGAGCACTCCTTCGGCCAGCTCGCGGTCAACGGCGTCGACGGCGAACCGCCGTTCGTCCAGCCGCTGCACTTCTCGTACGAGCCCGGAGCCGGCCCGTACGGCGAGGTGCTGACCCACCTCGCCCGCCCCAACCCGATCTGGGCGACCCTCGCCGCGAACCCCCGGGTCCTGCTCAGCGTCGTCGACGACTACGTCTTCGTCCCCGGCCCCTGGCAGGCCCCCGACGGCGCCCCGCCGGAACACGGCACCCCCACCAGCTTCTACACGGCCGTCCAACTCCACTGCACCGCCCACCCGGTGGACGATCCGCACGCCAAGGCGGAGCTGTTGAACCGGCAGATGTCCCGCTTCCAGCCGGACGGCACCTCCGCCCGGGCCGCCGCCGGGCAGGCCCCGTTCGGCCGCATGCTCTCCGGCATCCGGGGTCTGCGGCTCGACGTCACGTCGGTGCGGGCGAAGTTCAAGTACGGCAGCCACAAGCCCGCCGTCGTCCTCGACCGCACGGCCGCCGGACTGGCCGAGCGCGGCGGCCCGCGCGACGCGCAGGCCGCGGCCCATCACGCACGCCGCCGCCCCGCGAACCGGCCCTGAGCGCTCCACAGCGGACCACAGCGGACCACAGCGGCCCTCAGCGGCGCGCGTGCCGGATCTTCAGCCGCCCGAACCCCATCACCCCGGAGATCCGGATCGTCGGCCCGCCGGGCCGGGTGGGGGTCCGGGGCCGGTAGTGCGTGTCCTTCCACCCGGCCCGCACCGCGCCGACGTCGACCACGGCGTCGCGCGGCACGATGAGGGTCGCGTTGCCCGTGCCGACCCGCAACTCGATGTCGACCTGATCCTGTTCGAAGTCGGCCCGGGAGAGGTTGAGCCGTACCTTCCCGAGCGCAGACTCGACCGTGAGCCGTCGCGGCACCCGCCATCGGCCCCGCCGCCGGATGCTCCCGGCGGCGGCGCCGATGGTCGTCGCGGTGCCCGGGTCCTGGGCCGGCAGCCCGGCCAGCGCCGACGCGACCTCGCCGTGCGTGCGCGCGGCCAGCACCCGGTCGAGTCCCGCGTCCAACTCCTCGTGCGTCACGTGCCCGTCGGCGTACGCCTCCTGGAGCCGTCGTACGGCGGCATCACGGGCTTCCTCGCCGATCCGCTGCGCGGGGCTTTCCGGCAGAATGGTCATTCCCGCACGTTAGTGCCCCTCGCGCGCCGATCAAAGCCCTTCGCACGCACGGCAGTCGACCGCCCCGCGAACTGTTCCGCACCCACCGCCCCCTTCGCCCGGGCCGCCGCCCTCACCTCCGCGTACGCCAGCCCCAGCACCGACGCCAGCAGCAGCGACGTACCGGACAGGGTGGCCGCCGTCAGCTCCTCGCCGAGCAGGACGACGGCGATGACCGCGGCGCTGACCGGTTCGAGCAGCATGACCACGGACACGGTCGCCGACCGCACGACCGCCGCCCCGGCGAAGTACAGCGCGTACGCGAGCGCGGTCGGCACGGCGGCGACGTACACCAACAGGCCGACGACGAGGCCGAGTTCCGTGCCGTGCGGCAGCAGTCCCTCGCCCAGCGCGAACGGCAGCAGGCACACCGTTCCGACGGCGAAGGTCCCGGCGCACATGGCCACCGGGTCGCCGCCGCCCCCGTCCCGCCCGAGCCAGCGCGTCAGCAGCGTCATCACCGCGTACGCCCCCGCCGACAGCAGCGCCAGCAGCACGCCGCCGGGCCGCACCGCCCCGCTGTCGCCGCCCAGCGTCAGCACGCCGAGCCCGGCCAGCGCCCCCACGACGGCGCAGATCCCGCCGCCGCCGAGCCGCTCCCCGAGGAGCACCCGCGCCCCCAGCGCGATGAAGACGGGCCCCGCCCCCAGCGTGACGACGGTCGCCACGGCGAGCCCGGTGCCCTGGACGGCGGCGAAGTAGGCGCTCTGGAAGACGGTGAGCGCGAGCCCGGTGGACAGCACCCGGAGCAGCCGCCGCCCCCGCGGCCCGGCCGCGGCGGGCCCGGTACGCCGGCCGGCCGCACCCCGTACGGCGAGCAACAGCAGCAGTCCGCCCGCGCACCGCCAGAACGACAGGGCCAGCGGACCGAGGTCGCTGGCCCCGAAGACCAGCGCGGCCGCAGCCCCGGCGGTCCCCCAGGCGACCCCGGCGACGGTCAGGAACAGCAGTCCCCGCCCGACGGACAGAACGGGCAGACCTGCCCCGGGCACGGCGACGACAACACTCTTGGACACGTGACTTCCCCACGGGAAACGAAGACGGATCGGTTCGCTCGGCTGCGCACGCGGGCAGCGACGAACCGCCCCGGGGCGCACCCCGTGGGCTTCGGTTCCTGGTGTCCCGCGCGCTAGAGGGCGGCGGGAGGGGGAAGTACGAGCGTGTTCGGCATGATCGACACCCTACGGGGCGACGCGCCCGGTGGACAACGAGTTCTCCGCGTCCGGCGCTCCGCCCGCCACCGGCGCGTCACCCGGGGACTTCGGCGTGGACGACTGGGCGATGAACGCGCCGACGAGCACCACCGCGCCGCCGACGATCTGCGGCAGGGAGAGGTGTTCGCGCAGCAGCACCCAGGCCGCCACCGTCGCGATGACCGCCTCCAGGCAGGCCACGACTCCCGCGACCTGCGGCGACAGCTTTCGTACGGAGACGACTCCGGTGACGTACGCCAGCACGGTCGCGATCAGCACGATCCAGCCGAGCAGCAGCCACGCCTGCACCTGGCTGCCGCCCATGTCGACGGTGCCGCCCAGGAGTCCCCACTTCATGTTCCACGGCTGCGCGATCACCGTCAGCACACCGGCGCCGACGAGCAGTCCGTACGCGATCACGCCCAGCGGGTCGGCCGCGTCGTCGCCCTCGCCGCCCTGGTCGGACAGGACGAAGTAGCCGACCTGGCAGCAGGCCGCACCCAGTGCGAGCAGCAGCCCCAGGACGTCGAAGCTGAGCCCCGCCCACACCTCGACCACGCAGGCGAGGCCGCCCACCGCGAGCACCACGCCCACGGCGGCCGCCCTGGTCACCGGCCTGCGCTGCACGAACCGCACCCAGCCCAGCACCAGCGCGGGCGCGAGGTACTCGACGAGCAGCGCGACGCCGACCGGGATCCGGGACAGGGAGGCGAAGTAGAAGGCCTGGACACCGGCGACCGCGAGCAGGCCGAAGCCCGCCAGCAGGGCGGGCCTGCGGCGCACCAGCGCACGGTGCCGCCAGGCGACCGGCAGCATCACGAGCGCCGCGCCCGCCACCCGCAGCCACACCACGTGCAACGGGTCGAGCCCCGCCTCGATCAGCGGCTTGGCCGCGACACCTGATCCACCGAATGCGAGCGCGGAGACCAGGGCAAGACCCAGGCCGACGCTCCTCCCCTGAACGTGCATCGGAACATCATGACAGGACGGGTCAGCACCGTCATCCGAGTGACACCTGTCGAGACGACGGCCCGGCAGCACCCGCGGGGCTCAGCCGGTTCCGGACTCCACGCACAGCCGCCCCGCCAGACCCTCCGCGTCGACCCCCGCGTGCCGCAGCACCTCGACCGCCCGGCACTCGGGATCGGCGGCAAGCGCGGCCAGCAGGTCGGTGCCGCCCGCCCGGAGGTCCTCCCGCGCGGCGGCCCGCGCGAGGGCGGCCGCCATGGCCCGCACGGCGGCCGGCGACCAGCCGCTCACGGGCGTCGCCGACGGCGCGCCCTCCGCCCCGGCCTGCCACCGCAGCCCGTAGCCGATGCTGCGCTGCACGAGGTAGCCAAGGACGCGGGCGAGCTGGTCCGCGCCGGTGAAGGCGGCGCGCACCTCGGGGTCGGTCTCCAGGAGGGAGTGCAGCAGATGGGCGGTGTCGATCTGCCGGTCGCCGTCCCGCAGGGCGCGGCGCCGCGCGCCCGCGACCACCGTGGCGAGCTCCACGGTGAGCCTGGCCTCGATGTCTGCGCGCGGTGGGACGGCCTCTCCGGCACGGAAGGAACCGGCGGGACGTCGGGTGGGGTGGTGCACCCCTCCACCCCACCATCGGCGCCCCGGCGCGGGCATCCGCGCGGGGGAGCATTCCGGCGTCCCACCGGGGTTGGGGACGGCCGCCCGCCCCTCATCCTTGCGGAGGAGATCGGATGAGACTTCCCTGAGAAGGGCACCGAACGGCTGCCGGTCCCCTCCGCGTCGCCCGCCACCGCTGTTGACGGTTCGTCAGTATTGAATGTTCGAGGCCCGGCCGCTACGTTCCGCGACACCCAGCAGGATGTCGCGCGGAAGGGGAGCTCCCATGGCCGAGGTCAGCGCAGAGGCACACATCGAGGCGCCGGCGCGCACGGTCTGGTCCCGGCTGACGGACTTCACGACGTACGGCCAGTGGAACGCGACCCACACCGGCTTCCCCGACGGCGACCCCGGCCCCCTCGCGGCCGGGGCGACCTACCGGGAGAACATGAGGCTGATGGGGTTCCCCGCCGAAGTCGACTGGACGGTCGAGGAGTTGACCCGGGACCGGCTGCTCACGGTGCGCGGCAAGGGACCGATGGGGGTCGGCCTGATGATGCGCTACTCGCTCGCGCCCGTGGACGCGGGCGGCACCCTGGCCCGGATCGACGGGGAGTTCACCGGTGCGGCCGTGTCGCTGATGGCCGGCAGGCTCAAGGACTCGGCGGGCGCGGCCCTCACCGAGTCGCTGCGCAGGCTCGCGGGCCTGGTCACCTGACGGACCCGCCGCACGGCCCGGGCGGGTCTTTCCCCCCCCGTACGACGGGCGGCCCCGTCCGCGTACGACGGACGACGACGCCCACGCGTGCCGGACGACCGGCCGACCGCGTGGCTACCCGAGCCGCCCCGCCAGCTTCCCGTGCATGGCCGCGCTCGGCTCGTTGAGCCCCTCCAGCACGACCGTCTTCCCGTACCGGGCGTACTTGGCCTCCACGGCGTCCAGCGCGGCGACCGTCGAGGCGTCCCAGATGTGCGCCCGGGACAGGTCGATCACCACGTCCGCCGGATCGTCCTTGTACGAGAACTGGAAGACGAGGTCGTTCGACGAAGCGAAGAACAGTTCGCCGGTGACCGTGTAGACGGCCCGCTCCCCGTCCACCACCCGCACCACGTCCGCCAGGCGCGCCACCCGCTTGGCGAAGATCACCATCGCGCTGACGGACCCGACGACGACGCCGACGGCGAGGTTGTGGGTGGCCACCACGCACGCGACCGTGATCAGCATGACGAGCGTCTCGCCGAGCGGCAGCCGACGCAGCGTCCTGGGCAGCACCGAGTGCCAGTCGAAGGTCGCCGCCGACACCAGCACCATGATCGCCACGAGCGCCGCCATCGGGATCTCTGAGACGACCGGCCCCAGCACCAGACAGAGCACCAGCAGGAACGCCCCCGACAGGAAGGTCGACAGCCGGGTCCTGGCCCCGGACACCTTCACGTTGATCATCGTCTGCCCGATCATCGCGCAACCGCCCATCCCGCCCAGCAGTCCGGTGACGATGTTGGCGATGCCCTGTCCGATCGACTCACGCGTCTTGTTCGAATGCGTATCGGTGATGTCGTCGACCAGCTTGGCCGTCATCAACGACTCCAGCAGTCCCACCAGCGCGAGCGCGAAGGCGTACGGAGCGACCGTGCTCAGCGTGTCCAGGGTGAACGGCACGTCCGGCAGCCCCGGAACGGGCAGCGACGACGGCAGCTCGCCCCGGTCCCCCACGGTCGGCACGGCGATCCCCGCCCCCACGGTGATCAACGTCAGGATCACGATCGACACCAGCGGCGCGGGCACCGCCGTCGTCACCCGGGGAAACAGCGCGGTGAGCACCACCCCGCCCACGACCAGCGGATACACCGCCCACGGCACATCCGTCAGCTCGGGGAACTGCCCCATGAACACCAGGATCGCCAGCGCGTTGACGAACCCCACCATCACGCTGCGCGGCACGAAACGCATCAGCCGCGCCACTCCGAGCGCCCCCAGCGCGACCTGCATCAGCCCGCCCAGGATCACGGCCGCGACCAGGTACCCGAGCCCGTACTCCTTGTTGAGCGGCGCCACCACGAGCGCGACGGCCCCGGTCGCCGCGGAGATCATCGCCTTGCGCCCGCCGACCACCGAGATGACCACGGCCATGGTCACCGCCGAGAACAGCCCCACGCTCGGCGAGACCCCCGCGATCACCGAGAACGAGATCGCCTCGGGAATCAGCGCCAGCCCGACGACGAGGCCGCCCAGCACCTCGGTACGGAACACCTTCGGGGAAGCCAGCCAGTCGGGCCGGGAGGGGCGGAGTGCGAGCAGGGAGGACATGGAGCCGTTTCCGTAGACGTTCGGTGCCCCGGGGGCACAAAGACGCCCACTCTAATTGCACGCTCCACGGAGTCCCGCATCCCCATGCCGCCCACCCGCACCGGGCCTCTCCCCACTGCCCCGGGCCGAGCTGCGGCTCCCACCGCGTGCCCGCTGACGGGTCACGCGTACGTTTCCGGCTCCGCCCGTGCAAGAGGACGCCCGGAGATCCCGTGTGAGGCCCTGCGCCCGGCGGTCCGGGTCCGGGTCCGGGTCCGGGTCCGGCGGGGAGGGTGCCGGTGTCCGCTCGGCCTGGCCCGGGCGTTCATACGATCGCACGGAACGGCCCCGGGGCCCGGTGGCGCGCGCCGGTACGGAGCCACCCGCCGCCGGTGGCGGGGCGTCGGCCGGCGCGCCCGGTCAGTAACACCACCAGGTGCCGCTCACCGGCTGCGGAATCCACCCGTAACTCCCGGAGTCCCCGGGCCCGCGCCGGAACACGGCGGTCACGGCCTCGGGCCGGTAGGTCCTGATCCTGACCGGGTTCCCGCGCTCGTCGGCGGCCTCCAGCACGATCTCCCCGGTCTTGGTCCGCCCCGCGGCCTGGGCCTCGACCACGTCATCGACCCCCTCCGCCAACTGCAACATAAAAACAGCCACAAATGCCTCCTCAACCCCGATGACAACCGAAGCACCCTAACCTCCCAAACCCGCCTTCCCTCCTCCTCAACCACCCATAAAGCCCAACCCACTTCCCCCCTCCCGGCAGCGGAACGGACGGGCGGGGGCGCGTCGCGTCCCGCTCCTGATCAGGGTGAACACGCACCGGGCCGGGCATGCCGACGATCGGCGCTTCCCCGGTCACCGGCCGGTTCCGCGCCGACGGCCTGCCGCGCATGTTCGCCCGCGAGGGGCACCCGACTCCGGCGGGACCGACGTCCGCCGGGTGGGAGCGCAGCACCGAGACCGAACGCCGCCTGACCGGCCCGGCCGTCGACACCCCGTCGGCGGACGAACTGACCCGGCCCGGTCCACAACGCCGTCGTTCACGTCTTCCTTTACGGAACGGCCCTCGAAGAACGCCCGAATACGGGCCCGAACGGCCTCTGCGGCCAGCGCCTCGCATCACTCACCGCGCGATGACTTCCGCCCACCGGCCCGTCCTCCTGCCCAGCCTCGTGGCCCGTGACATCGGCCGCCACTACGCGCCACCCCACCAGCCCCCAAGGCGTAAACCCCCGCCCCAGCACGCCCGCCCGTCCCCGCCGCCTCCGTCGCCCCCGCGTCGATCCACCCACCTCGGATTGGCTATGCCACCCCGGGCCTCCGCCTCCCTACCCTCGCCCCATGAAGATCCGCACCGTAGACGCCTTCACCACCACGCCCTTCCACGGCAACCCCGCCGCCGTCCTCCTCCTGGAAACCGCCACTTCCTTCCCGCCGGACGCCTGGCTCCACCACGTGGCCGCCGAGATGAACCTCTCCGAAACCGCCTTCGCGCACCCCCTCCCCTCCACCGGGACAGGCCCCGGGGCGGGCCCCGCCCCCCACCCCCGCTGGGCGCTCCGCTGGTTCACCCCGACCACCGAGGTCAATCTGTGCGGCCACGCGACCCTCGCCACCGCCCACGTCCTGCGCACCACGGGTCTGGTGACCGGCCCCGTCGCCTTCTCCACCCGCAGCGGCACCCTCACCGCCACCCCCGCCGCCGACGGCGCCCACACCCTCGACTTCCCCACCGCCCCGCTGCTCCCGACCGACATCACCGGGACCACCGAGACCTCCGGCAGCCTCGCCCGGGCCCTTGGCGTCGAGCCGCTCACCGTCCTCTACACCGGCGACCAGGTCGGCGACCTCCTCGTCGAGGTCCGCAGCGAGAAGGAGGTCCGCGACCTCGCCCCCGACCTCAGGGCCCTCAGCGCCCTCTCCCGCCGGGGCGTCATCGCCACCGCACCGGCCGAAGACCCCGCCCGGGGGTACGACTTCGTCTCCCGCTGCTTCTTCCCGGCGGTCGGAATCGACGAGGACCCGGTGACGGGCAGCGCCCACACCGCCCTCGCCCCGTTCTGGTCCGCCCGCCTGGGCCGTACCGAGCTCACCGGCCTCCAGGGCGGACGCCGCACCGGCCTCGTCCGCACCTCCCTGCACGGAGACCGCACCCACCTCACGGGCCATGCGGTCACCGTGCTCGAAGGCGAACTCCTCGCCGCTCCCTGACCCGGCCTCAGAGGGTGGGCAGCCAGTCCACCTTCCCGGCCAGCACCGCGTACCCCACGAACGCCCCGACGTCGAGCAGCGTGTGGGCCGCCACCAGCGGCCCCACCCGCCCCCACCTGCGGTACAACAGCACGAAGACGACGCCCATCACCACGTTCCCCAGGAAGCCGCCGATCCCCTGGTACAGGTGGTACGACCCGCGCAGCACCGAACTCGCGACCAGCGCGGCCATCGGCGACCAGCCCAGTTGCCCGAGCCTGCGCAGCACGTAGCCGACGACGATGACCTCCTCCAGCACGGAGTTCTGCACCGCCGACAGGATCAGCACCGGATACTTCCACCACACCTCCGGCAGCGACTCCGGCACCACCGTGAGGTTGAACCCGGCCGCGTTCATCACCAGGTAGAAGGCGAGCCCGGTGCTGCCGATCCCGGCCGCGACGAGCGTTCCGCGCCCCAGGTCCGGCCACGGCTCCGACCGGTCGAACCCGATGTCCCTCAGTCCGCTGCCCTCCCGCAGCAGCAGGTACGCGACGAGCGCCACCGGCACCAGCGCCGTCGAGATGCTGAACAGTTGCCACACCAGGTCCAACCACGGCCGACCGGGCGCGGCCGACGCGTTCAGATTGGCCGCCTGGTCCTTCAGTCCGCCCGGCCGGGTCAGCGCCCCGACGAACCGGATCAGCGCGGACAGCCCGCTGGCGCCCAGCGACAGCGCCAGCACGATCAGCAGTTCGGCCCCCAGCGCCCGCCGCCCGGGTGCCGTCCAGCGCCCGTCCACCGGCTTCCCGGACACCACCTCAGCCACCGGCCCTCCATCCCCTCACGCTCACGCCTCCACCGACATCACCCCATCCTCCCTCCCCCACCTGTGCACACCGGTCCCCGCCCCGCAGCCGGGGCACGACGGAACTCGCTCACGGCCCTGCTCCCCGCATCGCACGCGGGCCCCCCGCCCCCGATGTCCGCCTTCCGCCTTCCGCCTTCCACTCCCTCACTCACTCACGACGGCCCCGGAAACCCCACCGGCCACAAGTGCACCGGCTCCCCGCCCCACATCAGCTCGCCGTACCTCCGCGTCATCGCCGCCAGCGCCGCCTCCCGGCCGAGCCCGGCGTCCACGGCCCGGTGGTAGGTGTCCACCTGCCAGGACGCCCCGTTCACCCGCCGCCGGCACCGCTCCTCGATCACCCCGAGATACCGGTCCCGGTCCGCCGCCTCGACCCCCCACGCGTCCAGCCCCGCCGCCGCCAGCGGCAGCAGCTCGTCCCGCACCAGCTTCACGGCCGGCACCTTCTGCGTGCCCGAACCGCGCCCGGCGCGCGGCCACGTCAGCTCCGCCTCGATCCCGTACCGGCAGGCCGTGTCGAAGTTCGCCTCCGCCTCCTCGAACGCCATCCGCCGCCACACCGGCCTGGTGTCCTCGGCGAGCGCCCGGACGAGCCCGTAGTAGAAGGCCGCGTTGGCGA
This sequence comes from Streptomyces sp. NPDC039736, assembly GCF_055596485.1. NCBI lineage: Bacteria > Bacillati > Actinomycetota > Actinomycetes > Kitasatosporales > Streptomycetaceae > Streptomyces > Streptomyces sp. NPDC039736. The sequence continues at coordinate 176,382 of NZ_JBVIUQ010000013.1, forward strand.
TCACGTCGGTGACGGTCGGCCCGGCGGGCAGCACCCGGTTCTCCACCCGCAGGTGCGGCACCCCGTCCGCGACGCCGTACACCGGCCGGTTCCACCGGTACACGGTCCCGTTGTGCAGCACCAGTTCCTTGAGCTGCGGCACGCCCCCGTCGTCCAGCACCCGCAGCGGGTCCTCCTCGTCGCAGATCGGCAGCAGCGAGGGGAAGTACCGCAGGTTCTCCTCGAAGAGTTCGTACGCCGAGTCCACCCACCGCTCCCCGAACCAGGTCCGCGGCCGCACGCCCTGCGCGATCAGCTCCGCCGGCCTGGTGTCGGTGGCCTGCGTGAACAGCGGCGGCCGCGACTCGCGCCACAGTTCCTGCCCGAACAGGAAAGGCGCGTTGGCCCCGACCGCGATCTGCACCCCCGCCACCGCCTGCGCCGCGTTCCACACGTCCGCGAAGCGTCCCGGCGTCACCTGGAGGTGAAGCTGCACCGACGTGCAGGCCGACTCCGGCACGATCGACTCCGAGGTGCACGTCAGCCGCTCCACGCCCTCGATGTCGAGCTGGAAGGGCTCGCCCCTGGCCGCCACGATCTGCTCGTTCAGCAGCTCGTACCGGTCCACGTCCGACAGATTGGCGTGGACGAGGTCGTCCCGGCCCAGCGTGGGCAGGATGCCGATCATCACGATGCCCGCGTCGACCTCGGCGGCCTTCCGGTGGGCGTATCCGAGTCCCGTCCGCAGTTCCTCCGCCAATTGGTCGAGGACCCGGCCGCCCAGGCGGTGCGGGACGATATTGACCTCCAGGTTGAACATGCCGAGTTCGGTCTGGAAATCCCGGCTCGCAATGCGCTCCAGCACCTCGGCATTCATCATCTTCGGCAGCCCGTCCGGCCCCGCGAGATTCAGCTCGATCTCCAGGCCCATCAGATTCTTGGGCCGGTCGAACCGCTTCTCCTCGAAAAGCCTCCCGAGCCCCTCCAGACACCGTTGGAGCTTGTGCCGGTACTTCTGCCGGTCCGACAGCGCGAACCCGTCCGCGACGACCTTCTCACCCATCGGAGCGTCCTTCCTCAGCCGGGGCAGCCCGCGGCACGACCGCTGTGTCCTGTGGTTCACGGTCGATGATGCCCCGGCGGACTGATCCATAACGCCCCGCGGACGAGCGGCGCGCAGTATCCTCGACGCACATTCCACCGGGCACATTCCGCAGGCATGGCGCACAATGCAGTCACCACTCCCTGACAGTGGTCCAAAACGCCGACGAGTTCAAGCCGACCGCACTGGAGGCGAAAAAAGAGCCTCCGCCCCGGAATCACACGGAATTCTCCCCTGATTCCCGCCCGGCGACCTCGTACGAAAAGTCCGGATGTTGCCTTGCCCGCAATGTTCACGACAGCTAGCGGAAACACCGTGTGAACACGTGTCGTATAAACTCCGCGAACGAGGCGGAGAGCTGACGCCGGGCCCTCGCCCACGGCCCCTCCGACCCCGCACCGCTGACAGCGCCGTCCGCACCGCCCAGGCTCCACCGTGTCTCCCGAGCGAGAGGCGTCCCACCATGCCGCTGCACGTACCCCCGGCTCCCGCGCCCGCCCTGCGCAGCGTTCTCGCGGCACTCGGCTCCCCCGCCGCCGTCCGCGAAGCCCCCACCCCGTCCCTGCGCGCCCTGACGGGCCCGCCCACGCCGGAGCTGCCGCTGCCCGTCCACGTACTGGACCGGCTCACCGGCGACGGCCCCTTCCGCACCCGGCTCACCGGCTGGCGCTTCCTCATCCGGAGCAACGACCGCGCGGTGGCCGCGGCCGACAGCATGCTCACCCCGGACGGCTGGACCTTCTCGCACTTCTTCGAGGGCCCCTATCTGAATTCCACCGAACGCGCCCTGCGGCAGGCCGAGTCCCTGCCGGCCGACTGCCAGCCGCGCCTGCTGTCCATTCCGGCCCTCTACATGCTGACCCTGTGGCTGCACGGCGACCCCGGCGCCGACGCCTCGTCCGGTGCGCCCGCCCCCGGTGACGTGCTGATCCCGCTCGCCCCGGCCCCGCCCGGCATCGCCGCACACCGCCCCCGCACGGTCGCCGACCTGCTGCCCGCCCTGGCACTGCGCCTCACCCCCGCGCCCGCCGCGAAGACGACCCCGCTCCTGGGCCAGCCCGCCTGACCTCCGCGCCCGCGACCCCCGTACGAGGCCCCGCGCCCCCCGCACGTCGGCGCGGGGCCTCGCGCCGCCCGTGTGCCCCATCCGGAGTAGCCCTTACGGGCCACCCCGAACCACCCGAAGAGAGGGGGCAGTTGAGCTGAACCGTCCGCACGGGTGACGCGTCCTTGTTCAATAAGAAGAGCTGCCGTGAAATCCCTGCGGAACGACGCCCGTAGGGCAACACTGGGGACCGGACCAACTGATAACGGGGGGCGGCCATGAACACCGATTCGAGCCGCGAGAGCACCTTCACCACCACCACGCAGCGAAAGAACCCTTCCATGTGCCAGCACCAACCACCCTGCCCGACCGCCGAATCCGCCGACCGGGAGGCCGCCCACCCGATGGCGCACCACCCGGAGCAGGGCTGGAGCCTGCTGTGCAACGGCGTCCTCCTCTTCGAGGACACCGGCGAACTCCTGCCCGACGGGCAGATCATCGCCCCGCACCGCCCGCTGGACGTGGCCACCGCCGCCTAGGCGTACGCCGCGTCCGACCACCGGCGTCGTACGCCGGGAACAGGACGTACGACGCGGGGGCCGGCCCGGAGCATCCGCTCCGGGCCGGCCCCCGACCAGGTCGATCACTGGCTGCCGACCGTCAGTTGTCGTACTCGTCCATCGGGGGGCACGAGCAGACCAGGTTGCGGTCGCCGAACGCGCCGTCGATGCGCCGCACCGGCGGCCAGTACTTGTCCGCCGCCGAGACACCGGCCGGGAAGACGGCCTCCTCGCGGGTGTACGGGTGCTCCCACGCGCCGCCGAGCGCGGCCGCGGTGTGCGGGGCGTTGCGCAGCGGGTTGTCCTCGGCGGGCCACTCGCCGCCCGCGACCTTCTCGATCTCGCCGCGGATCGCGATCATCGTGTCGCAGAACCGGTCGAGCTCGAACAGGTTCTCGCTCTCCGTCGGCTCGATCATGAGCGTCCCGGCGACCGGGAACGACATGGTCGGCGCGTGGAAGCCGTAGTCGATGAGCCGCTTGGCGATGTCGTCCACGCTCACGCCCGTCGCCTTCGACAGCGGACGCAGGTCCACGATGCACTCGTGCGCGACGAGGCCGTTCGGGCCGGTGTAGAGCACGGGGTAGTGCGGCTCCAGGCGCTTGGCGATGTAGTTCGCCGCGAGCACCGCCACCTGCGTGGCCCGCTTGAGCCCCTCGCCGCCCATGAGGCGTACGTACGCCCACGAGATCGGCAGGATGCCGGCCGAACCCCACGGCGCGGCCGAGATCGGGCCGACGCCCGTCTCGGGGCCGGCGGACGGCTGGAGCGGGTGGTTGGGCAGGTACGGCGCGAGGTGCGCGCGCACACCGACCGGGCCGACGCCCGGGCCGCCGCCGCCGTGCGGGATGCAGAAGGTCTTGTGCAGGTTCAGGTGGCTGACGTCGCCGCCGAACTTGCCCGGCTTCGCCAGCCCCACCAGCGCGTTGAGGTTGGCGCCGTCGACGTACACCTGGCCGCCGGCCTCGTGCACGGTCGCGCAGATGTCGGCGACGTGCTCCTCGAAGACGCCGTGCGTGGACGGGTAGGTGATCATCAGCACCGACAGTTCGTCCCGGTACTGCTCGATCTTGGCGCGCAGGTCCTCGACGTCGACCTCGCCGTCGTCGGCGGTCCTGACCACGACGACCTTCATGCCGGCCATGACGGCGCTCGCGGCGTTGGTGCCGTGCGCGGAGGACGGGATGAGGCAGACGGTCCGCTGCTCGTCGCCGTTGGCCCGGTGGTACGCGCGCACCGCGAGCAGACCGGCCAGCTCGCCCTGCGAACCGGCGTTGGGCTGGATGGACACCGCGTCGTACCCGGTGACCTCGGCGAGGCGCTCCTCCAGCTCCCGGATGAGCGTGAGGTACCCGGCCGCCTGGTCGACCGGCGCGAAGGGGTGGATCTGGCCGAACTCGGGCCAGGTCACCGGCTCCATCTCGGTGGTCGCGTTCAGCTTCATGGTGCAGGAGCCGAGCGGGATCATGCCGCGGTCGAGCGCGTAGTCGCGGTCGGCGAGCCTGCGCAGGTAGCGCAGCATCGCGGTCTCGGAGCGGTGCGCGTGGAAGACCGGGTGGGTCAGGTACGCGTCCGTGCGCAGCAGCCCCTCGGGCAGCGCCTCGCCGATGTTCCCGTCCAGCGCCTCGATGTCGCCCTCGACACCGAACGCGGCCCAGACGGCGGCCACTTGCGCCCGTGCCGTGGTCTCGTCACAGGCGAAGGACACCAGGTCGGCGTCGACCCGGCGGATGTTCACGCCGTTCTCCCGCGCGGCGGCGACGACCTCGTCGGCCCGGCCCGGAACCCGTACGGTCAGCGTGTCGAAGTACTGCCCGTGCACGACGTCCACGCCGCCGGCCTTCAGACCCTCGGCGAGGATCGACGCGTAGCGGTGCGTGCGCCGCGCGATGCCCTTGAGCCCCTCGGGCCCGTGGTACACCGCGTACATCCCGGCCATCACGGCCAGCAGGACCTGCGCCGTGCAGATGTTGCTCGTCGCCTTCTCACGGCGGATGTGCTGCTCACGCGTCTGGAGCGCCAGCCGGTACGCCTTGTTGCCGTCGGCGTCCACGGACACGCCCACGAGGCGGCCCGGCAGGCTGCGCGCGAACTTCTCGCGTACGGCCATGAACCCGGCGTGCGGACCGCCGAAGCCCATCGGCACGCCGAAGCGCTGCGTGGTGCCCACCGCGATGTCCGCGCCCAGCTCGCCCGGCGACGTCAGCAGCGTCAGCGCCAGCAGGTCGGCGGCGACGGTGACGATCGCCCCGAGCTCGTGCGCGGCGTCGATCACCGGCTTGATGTCCCGCACCACGCCGGAGGCGCCGGGGTACTGGAGCAGCACGCCGAACACACCGCGCTCGGCGGCCTCGGCCGGGACGCCCTCGCTCAGGTCGGCGACGACGACCTCCACACCGGTCGGCTCGGCGCGGGTCCGGAGGACGGCGATGGTCTGCGGAAGCGTTTCCGCATCGACCAGGAACACACCGTTCTTGACCTTGCCCACGCGGCGCGCGAGCGACATGGCCTCGGCCGCGGCGGTGCCCTCGTCGAGCAGCGAGGCGCCCGAGGTCGGCAGCCCGGTCAGCTCGGCGACCATCGTCTGGAAGTTGAGCAGCGCCTCCAGCCGGCCCTGCGAGATCTCCGGCTGGTACGGGGTGTACGCCGTGTACCAGGCGGGGTTCTCCATCACGTTGCGCAGGATGACCGGCGGAGTGAAGGTCCCGTAGTACCCGAGCCCGATCATCGGGGCGAGCACCTGGTTGCGGTCGGCGAGGGTGCGCAGCTCGGCCAGGACCTCGGCCTCGGTGCGCGCGTCCGGGAGTCCCAGCGCCTCGGCGTTCTTGATGGCGTCCGGCACCGCGGCGGCGGTCAGCTCGTCGAGCGACCCGTAACCGACCTGCGCGAGCATCTTGGCCTGCGCTTCGCCATCGGGGCCGATGTGACGCTGCTCGAAGGGAATGCCACGCTCGAGCTCTGCGAGCGGAATACGACGGTTGGCGGTCATCTGCGGAAGGCCTCCTGGTCCGACACGACCTGCGAGGGGCACCACGGCACGGGTACCCGGACGGCCTCCCCCTCTGTCATCTCAACCTGAGAGCTTCACCGGAGCGCCACAGAACCGCGCCCCGACTTTCACCGTCGGTGAGGAAAGGCCACGCACCGGCCTGCGCCGGACCCGCCACCCGCCCTGCTTTCCAGAGTGACCTCGTCCGTGCGGTACAGGGGCCTGAGAGATTCCGGGGAGGAGTTGCTCCTTCGGCGCCTCCGACACGTACTCGGAGGACTCTCCCGCACGGGGTCAGCAGCCTCGGCCAGCCTACCAGCGCACTCATCGTTCGATCCCTCAAGTGGCCAGCCTCGGGAATCTGTTCTTTCGTAGTGTTTTACGGGGATTCACCCAGCAGCTGCTGCGACCAGTTGGAGGGACCGTGCAGACCGACATCGATCCGCGCAGCCTGATCGGCCGCAAGGCGTTCGACCGCAACGGCACGAAGATCGGAACCGTGGACGAGGTCTACCTCGACGACGCCACCGGCACTCCGGAATGGGCGGCCCTGCGCACGGGTCTCTTCTCCCGCGACGCCTTCGTCCCCCTGGAGCCCAGCCGCCTGGAGGACGACACCCTGCACATCCCCTTCGAGAAGTCCCTGATCCGCGACGCCCCCGACTTCGGTGTGGGCCGCCACCTCTCCCCCGAACAGGAACTCCAGCTCTACCACCACTACGGCCTCCACGTCCCCCAATGACAGGGGCGCCCCCGCGAGGACGGCACCGGGACGAGGTCCGCGGGCCCGGGGCGAGCCGCCGCCCCGAACGATGACCATCCGCCCCTACCCCACCAGCGGCAGCGGCTCCCCCGCCGCCAGATCCGGGTCATCGACCCGAAACGTCCGCACCCGCCCCGGCCCCGCCGACCCCGGTTCCTCGAACCGCACCGTCACCCGCCCCAGCCCGCTCCCCTGCACCCACCCCGGCCCGTACTCCACGTGCCGCACGTCGTGCCCGGCCAGCCACCGCCGCTCGCCGGGCTCCTCCACGGCGGGTTCCTCGACCGGTTCCGGAGCCACGACCTCCACAGCCGCCCCGGACGCCTCCGCGTCCCGCGCCGCCACCTGCGCGAACAGGTCCTCCTGCGTGAAGTCCGCCAGCCCCGTCACCCCCACCCCCAGCAGCCGCACGCCCCCCGTCGTGTCCACCCCCTCCAGCAACCGGGCCGCCGCCTCCCGCACGACCCCCGGATCGTCCGTCGGCCCCCGCAGGGTCTCCGACCTGGTCAGCGTCGAGAAATCGAATCTCCGCACCTTGAGCACCACGGTCCGCCCCGACCGCCCCGCCCTCCGCAGCCGCTCCACGCACCGGTCCGCGAGCCGCTCCACCTCCAGGCGGACCCGTACGCGGTCGTGCAGGTCCACCTCGAAGGTGTCCTCGACCGACACGGACTTCGCGTCCCGCTCGGCCACCACGGGCCGGTCGTCGAGCCCCTGGGCCATCCGGTGCAGCGAGGCCCCGTGCGCCTTGCCCAGCAGCCGTACGAGCTCGTCCTCGCCCGCCTCCGCCAAGTGCGCGACCGTCGTCATCCCGGCCCGCCGCAGATGGTCGCCGGTGGCGGGCCCGACCCCCGGCAGGATCCGCACCGGCATCGGCGCGAGCAGCTCGCGCTCGGTCCCCGGCGCCATCAGCCGCAGCCCGTCCGGCTTGGCCTCCTCCGAGGCGATCTTCGCCAGCATCTTGGACCCCGCGAGCCCCACGGAACCGCTGACCCCGGTCACCCTCCTGATCTCGGCCCGCAGCCACTCCCCGACCGCCCGCGCGGACGCCTCGTCGTCGGCGGCTCCGCCGGCCTCCAGATCCACGAAGGCCTCGTCCAGGCTGAGCGGCTCCACCAGCGGCGACAGCCGCCCCAGCAGCTCCATCACCTGCTCGCTCACCGCGCGGTACACGGCGAAGCGCGGCACCAGGTACGCGGCGTTCGGCGCGAGCCTGCGCGCCTGCGCCGTCGGCATCGCCGAGTGCACACCGAAGCGCCGCGCCTCGTACGAAGCGGTGGCCACCACTCCGCGCGGCCCGATCCCGCCCACCACGACCGGCTTTCCGCGCAGGCTGGGTTTGGCCGCCTGCTCCACTGCGGCGTAGAAGGCATCCATGTCCAGATGCAGAATGGTCGGCGCGGTCCTCACCCCACCGATGCTGCCCTACGCCACTGACAATCGGCCGGACCGCGCACGCCGAGGCCCGGCAGCCACTGACGCGGCAGCCTTCGCCTTAAGCAGCCGAAGCCCCGCACAGGGCCTCACACGGCCCGGTTGCGCCGCCTTGCCAGCTCGTCCCCCGGGTTGTTCCCGACCAGCGTCTCGCCGGTGTCCACGCGTTCCCCGTGCAGTTGCGACAGCGCCGTCTCGACGTCCCGCCACACCACGCCCACGGCGATCCCGAAGACCCCCTGGCCGCCCTGCAGCAGGCTGACGACCTCGTCCGGCGAGGTGCACTCGTACACCGTGGCCCCGTCGCTCATCAGCGTCATCCGCTCCAGGTCCTGGAAGCCCCGGGCCCTCAGGTGCTGCACGGCGGCGCGGATGTTCTGCAACGCGACCCCGGTGTCCAGGAACCGCTTGACGATCTTGAGTACGACGACGTCGCGGAAGCTGTAGAGCCGCTGCGTGCCCGACCCGTACGCGGGCCGCACACTCGGCTCGACGAGCCCGGTGCGCGCCCAGTAGTCCAGTTGCCGGTACGTGATCCCGGCCGCCGCACACGCGGTGGGCCCCCGGTACCCGACCGCCTCGTCCGCCGACTGGACCGCAGCCGCGCGGGGGAGCTGATTTCCCGCGAGGCGCCCCGTGGGGCGTCCCGTGGAACTTGCTGTGGGGTCGGCCGAACTGCCGAGCGGATGCGGCCCGCCCGTCGCCGTACCGTCGCCGCTGATTCTCACGCCGACCTCCGTCCTTGACCTGCCCTGTCGACGGTAGGCAGTCGCCCGGGGTGCGTCAACGATCGCCACACTCGGCACGCCGAGTGATAATCACCCGGAGAGTGGTTTCACCCATCCCTCCTCGGGGAAAGGCTACTCGAATGCGCAGAAGTCCCCGGGAACCCGAAGGCCCGCCGGGGACTCATGACTGGGGCGATCACCGGCCGTTCGCCGGACCGGTCACTGGCTGTTGGTACCGAAGTCCTCCGGCGAGATCTGGTCGAGGAACTCGCGGAACTTCTCCACTTCGTCCTCCTGCTCGTCCGGAATCGCGATCCCGGCATCGTCCAGCACCCCGTCACTGCCGTAGATCGGCGTCCCGGTGCGCAGCGCGAGCGCTATCGCGTCCGACGGCCTGGCACTGACCTCCACCCCGCTGGCGAAGACCAGCTCGGCGAAGAAGACCCCGTCCCGCAGATCGGTGATCCGCACTTCGGTGAGCTCCTGGCCGACCGCTTCGAGCACGTCCTTGAACAGGTCGTGCGTCAGCGGCCTGGCGGGGGCCAGCCCCTGCTGGGCGAAGGCGATGGCAGTGGCCTCACCCGGCCCGATCCAGATGGGAAGGTACCGATCGCCTCCCACTTCACGCAGGAGCACGATCGGCTGGTTGTTGGGCATTTCCACCCTGACACCTACGACGTCGAGCTCGTTCACACAGCAACCCTAGGACGTGCCCGACCGGTTTGGATAGTCGGGCTCCTGTTCACTCCACCTGCGGCGCGGTTTCGCCCCACCCGTGGCTCAGTTCGTGCCTGCCCGCAGCGCGGTCTGCACCAGTGCCGCGTGCAGCCGTACGGACAGCCCCGCCAGCTCCCGGGTGGTCGCCTCGGCGTGCGCCCTGGTCTGCGGATTGCGGTGCCTGCGCAAGGGCGCGACGATGTTCCCGATCAGTCCGGCCTCGCGGTCCGCCGCGGCCTTCATGGCCCGCAGGTGCCTCGGCTCCAGACCGAATTTCCCCAGGTCCGACACGATTCTCGCCACCGTGACGGCCTCCGCGTCGTAACCGCCGTCCGGCAGTTGCGCGATCAGTCCGTACGCTTCCCACTCGACCAGATCGCTCTCCTCGACCTCCGCCGCCGCCAGCAGCTCCTCGCGGCCCAGCCGCGCCGCCGTCACCCGCTCGGCGACCGCCTCCGACGCCCCGTCGAGCAGCTCGCGCGGCCCGCCGGGCGACGGCAGCCGGACCTCCTCGCCGCGCTCCAGCGCCTCCAGGTGCTCCTTGATGACCTTGAGCGGCAGGTAGTGGTCACGCTGCATCCGCAGCACCTGGGCGAGCCGCTCGACGTCCTCGGGACCGAACTTCCGGTACCCGGACGGCGTGCGCTGCGGCTCGACCAGCCCCTCCGCCTCCAGAAAGCGGATCTTGGAGATCGTTACTTCGGGAAATTCCTCGCGCAGCAGGCTGAGCACCGAACCGATGCTCATCAGCCTGCCGCCGGCGGAGGCGGTGCCGCGCGCGGCACCGCCCGTCTGGATTCGCAGCATGGACCTTCCCTGAAGGGACCCGGAGGATCAGACGCCCTGCTGGCTCGCGTAGAAGACCAGCCGGTACTTACCGATCTGCACCTCGTCGCCGTTCGCCAGCAGGACCGCGTCGATGCGCTCCCGGTTGACGTACGTGCCGTTGAGGCTGCCGACGTCGGAGACGGTGAAGCCACCGTCCGCGCCGCGGCGGAACTCGACGTGCCGCCTGGAGACGGTCACGTCGTCGAGGAAGATGTCGCTCTGCGGGTGGCGGCCGGCCGTGGTCAGCTCGCCGTCCAGCAGGAAGCGGCTTCCCGAGTTGGGACCGCGGCGCACCACCAGCAGCGCCGCACCCCGCGGCAGCGCGTCGACCGCGGCCTGGGCCTCGGGCGACAGCGACGGCAGCTGGGTCTGCCCCGTCTTCTCCGCCTCGTAGGCCTCCAGGCCCGAGATGGAGATGGTCGACGTGGTCTCCGAGGGCCGCTCGGCGGCGGCTCCGGCCCGCAGCGGCGCACCGCAGTTGGAGCAGAAGCGGCTGTCGGCGGCGTTCCGGTGACCGCACCTCGTGCACACGGGCAACCCAGACATGGACGGATCCTCCTGCCGAGACTGCCCCACGTGGTGGGCGCTGGTTGCGTACGGGTCGGAAGCAAACCCTCCACCCGTACCTGAGGTTGATGGTTCTCCGGAACCTATGCGGCCGGGTCCGGCCGGGTCAACAGACGGCGCGCCGCGGCCGCCGACCTCGTCGCGGAAGAGCGGGCGCTCGGCGCTCGGCTCCTCCGCCTCACCGGGGCGCGGGGCACGGTGACGCGCAGTGTGGGAGCTGCTGTCGTCGCGTGCACTCTTGCCGAACAATTTCGCAAACAACTTCACGGGCGATTCCCCTTGACCGAAACAGACCCGCCCGTGGGGCAGGACGAACCCTGCGTCAACAAACCTGCTGACTTGGACATTCTCACAACGTCCGTATCACTCGGACAGTTTCCACCACGCACCGCGTCCTCGGTGCGCCGACCCCCCGCAACCTCATGCCCTTGTCCGACAACGCTCATTCGCCCAGCCTTCACTGCGATGACGACCGAGCGTAGTCAGGCCGCTTCGCCGGTCGCAAGGCATTCACGACGATCTTCTCAAGTCGCTGGACCACGGCGGTGGCCTGCTCCTTCTCCAGAGTCTGCACGACACCGCCGGGGATGTTCAGCGCGGGCTCCAGATCCTGCGGCTTCCCGATCACCTTGAAGGTGTAGGGGGCGGCGACGTTCTTCCCGTCGATCTGAATGCTGCCTGCGTCACCGGAGAAATATGTGTTGGCCACGACGCGCACGTCATTGATCTGCACGGCCTCCGCCCCGGCGGCACGCAATTCCTGAATGGTGTCCAGCAGCCGGTCCGGCTCGACGGTCTTGTGCGGGTCCTGGACGGTCAGCGTGATGCCGGGCCCCTGCGCGCCCACCGTGCCCGCCAGGACGCCGAGCTGGCGCTCCTTCTCCAGCGTCTGCTTGCGCGCCTCCTCGGCCTGGTCCGAGCTGCTCTCCAGCTCCGACTTCTGCGCGGTCAGCCGCTGCTTCTCGTCCTCCAGGCGCTGCGTACGGTCGTCCAGCTCGTCCAGGATCCGTACGAGGTCCTCCTGCCGCGCACCGCGCAGCGCGCCGTCCTCGTTGGTGGAGTTCACCTGGATCGCCAGCCCGAGCCCCAGCCCGAACAGCAGCAGCGCCACGATCAGTTGGGCCCGGGTGACCCGCGGCGGCCACAGCCCCGCGATCAGCCTCTGACGACCCGTCACTTCGCGGTGCTTGTGGTGCTCCTCGGGCGCGGGCCGCTCGGGAAAGACGTCCCGCTCCTGCGGGAGCGGACCCGGCGCTTCGGTTCCGTTGCTCTCGTTGCTCACCGGCGTCACGCCCGGAAGATGTGCCGCCGGATGGCGGCAGCGTTGGAGAAGATGCGGATGCCGAGCACGACGACCACACCGGTCGACAACTGCGCGCCGACCCCCAGCTTGTCGCCGAGGAAGACGATCAGGGCCGCGACCACGACGTTCGACAGGAAGGACACGACGAAGACCTTGTCGACGAAGATCCCGTCGAGCATCGCCCGCAGTCCGCCGAAGACCGCGTCCAGCGCGGCGACGACGGCGATCGGCAGATAGGGCTCGACCACCGCCGGCACTTCGGGCCGGACCAGCAATCCGACCACGACTCCCACGACGAGGCCCAGTACGGCGATCACGATGTGCCCTTCTCTGTCTTCTGCGGTTCGGCCACGCCCTTCGCCGCGCCTGCGGCCAGCGGCTGGGCGATGCGTACGATCAGGCTCGGCGCGGCCGGGAGCCGCACCTCGTCCTGGTCGGCGATGCTCGTTCGGATGCCGTAGCTCTCCTGCAAGGCATGCAGGTACTGCCCGTCGGCACTGTCGTTGAACGTCGTGTCCAGATGCTTGCCGCCCACGGCCAGCACGGTGTACGGCGGTGCCAGCGGCCGGTTGTCGACCAGTATCGCGTCGCCCGCCGCCCGGATCGCCGAGAGCATCGTCAGCCGCTGCCCGTTGATCGCGACGGCCTCCGCACCCGACTGCCAGAGCCCGTTGACGAACCGCTGCATGTCCCGGTCGCGGACCCGGCCGGTGTCGGCGAAGCCACTGCTGCCACGCGGCCCGTCACTGCCCTCACCGGTCTCCTTGGCGTCGTCCACGACCAGTTTGACGCCCGGTCCGGTCACGGCGGTTGCTCCGGAGAGCAGGGAAACCAGTTCCGCCTGGTCGCCCCCGTGCTGCTCCAGGGCCTTGCGCTGCCGCTCCCCCACGTCCACGCGCAGGGCCTCGACGTCCTTCTCCAGCCTGTCGGCGCCGGCGGTCTCGGCCTGGATCCTGTCCACGAGCTTCTCGCGCTCCTTGGCGACCACGGGGGCCGCCAGCCGCGCGTTCGCCGCCCCGAGCGTGACCACCGCCGCCGCCAGCACCAGGCAGGCCGCCAGGCCGAGCTTCCTGCGCAGGGTGCGGGGCATCCCGGCGGTGCCGTCGGCCTCCTGGCGGGCCGCCGCCTCGGCGTACCCGTCGTCGAGGCTGTGCTCCATCACGTTCGTCAGCAGCGACATCGACGCGTCGGGGCGCCGCGGTGGAGAAGGAGTGCTCCGGACGGGGGGCTGCTGCGACATGCCGCACATCGTCGCATGTCGCAGCCCCTGTCACCGAATGCCCCCACCGGCGCACCGGAGGCCGTCGCACGACGCCCTCCGGCACGCCGGCGCTGCGTCAGTGACCCGCGCTGTCGACGATCGCCGCCCACTCGTCCAGGAGCGCCTGCGCGGAGTCGTCGTCCGGCCCCTCCGCCCACAGATGGGTGACGGCCTCCGCCGGGTCGGGCAGCACCATCACCCAGCGCCCGTCGGCCTCCACGACCCGGACGCCGTCGGTGGTGTCCACCGACCGCTCCCCGGCCGCCTCGACCACCCGGCGCATCACGAGCCCCTTGACGGCCCACGGAGTCGCCAGGTCGCGCCGCAGCACGTGCGCACGCGGTATCCGCGCGTCGATCTGGCTCAGCCGCAACTGCGTCCTGGCCACCAGCCCGATGAGCCGTACGAAGGCAGCGGTGCCGTCGAAGACACTGCTGAACTCCGGCACGATGAACCCGCCGCGCCCGTCCCCGCCGAAGATGGTCGTGTCCTCACGCGCGACCCTCGTCAGGTCGTCCGGCGACGTGGTCGTCCATTCCACCTGCGTCCCGTGGTACGCCGCCACCTGCTCGGCGACCCGCGTGGTCGTCACGGGCAGCGCCACCCGCCCGCTGCGCCGTTCCGCGGCCACCAGGTCGAGCATGACCAGCAGCGCCCGGTCGTCCTCGATGATCTTTCCGCGCTCGTCCACCAGCGACAGCCGCTCGCCGACCGGATCGAACCGCACGCCGAAGTCGGCGCGCGCCGAGGCCACGATCTCCCCCAGGCGTACGAGTCCGGCCCGCCGGGACTCGGCGGTCTCGGTCGGCCGCGCCTCGTCGAGACCCGGGTTGATCGTCAGCGCGTCGACCCCGAGCCGCCCCAGCAGGCTGGGCAGCACGAGCCCGGCACTGCCGTTCGAGGCGTCGACGACGACCTTGAGCCCGGAGTCCGCGATCCCCGTCGTGTCGAGGTTCCGCAGCAGCGACCCGGTGTACGAGTCGAAGACGCTCGCCGGGAAGTGCAGGTCGCCGATCTCCCCGGGGAACGCCCGCCGGTACTCCTGGCGCGCGTACACCCGGTCCAGCTTGCGCTGTCCGCCCTGCGAGAGGTCCGCACCGCGCTCGTCGAAGAACATGATGTCCACCGAGTCCGGCACCCCGGGCGTCGTACGGATCATGATCCCGCCGGCGCTGCCCCGGGCCGTCTGCTGCCGCGCCACCGGCAGCGGCACGTTCTCCAGGTCCCGTACGTCGATGGCACTGGCCTGCAGCGCGGAGATGACCGCCCGCTTCAGCGCGCGGGCGCCCCGGGAGTGGTCGCGCGCCGTGGTGACCGTCGAGCCCTTCTTCAGCGTCGTCGCGTACGCGCCCGCCAGCCGTACGGCCAGCTCCGGCGTGATCTCCACGTTCAGGATTCCGGAGACCCCGCGCGCTCCGAAGAGGTGCGCCTGCCCCCGGGACTCCCAGATCACCGACGTGTTGACGAAGGCGCCGGCCTCGATCGTCTTGAACGGGTAGACCCGCACATTGCCCTGGATGATCGATTCTTCACCGACGAGGCACTCGTCGCCGATGACCGCCCCGTCCTCGATCCGGGCGGCACGCATGACGTCGGTGTTCTTGCCGATCACACATCCGCGCAGGTTGCTGTGCGGCCCGATGTAGACGTTGTCGTGGACGACGGCCTTGTGGAGGAAGGCCCCGCTCTTCACGACGACGTTGGACCCGATCACGCTGTGCTCGCGGATCTCCGCCCCGGCTTCGACCTTGGCGTAGTCACCGATGTACAGCGGCCCTCTGAGCACGGCGTCCGGGTGCACTTCCGCACCCTCGGCGACCCAGACCCCGGGCGAGATCTCGAAGCCGTCGAGCTCGACGTCGACCTTGCCCTCCAGCACGTCGGCCTGCGCCTTGACGTAACTCTCGTGCGTACCGACGTCCTCCCAGTAGCCCTCGGCGACATAGCCGTAGACGGGCTTGCCCTCCTTCATGAGCTGCGGGAAGACGTCCCCCGACCAGTCCACGGAGACGTCCGCGTCGACGTAGTCGAAGACCTCGGGCTCCATCACGTAGATGCCGGTGTTCACGGTGTCCGAGAAGACCTGCCCCCAGGTGGGCTTCTCCAGGAACCGTTCGACCTTCCCTTCCTCGTCCACGATCGTGATGCCGAATTCCAGCGGGTTCGGCACCCGGGTCAGGCACACGGTGACCAGTGCGCCCTTCTCCTTGTGGAAACGAATGAGGTCCGTCAGGTCGAAGTCGGTGAGCGCGTCTCCGGAGATGACCAGAAAGGCGTCGTCCTTCAGCGCGTCTTCGGCATTCTTGACGCTGCCCGCAGTGCCGAGTGGCTTCTCCTCGTTGGCATAGGTGAGCTCCATGCCGAGCTCTTCGCCGTCGCCGAAGTAGTTCTTGACGAGCGAGGCGAGAAACTGCACGGTTACGACGGTCTCGTTGAGCCCATGCCGCTTGAGCAGCCTCAGCACGTGTTCCATGATCGGCCGGTTGGCCACCGGCAGAAGCGGCTTGGGCATGCTTGAGGTCATGGGGCGAAGACGCGTGCCTTCGCCACCGGCCATCACGACGGCCTTCATGTCGGAAGATTCCTCCTTGGACGAGAGAAGGTCCAGCCGACCGGGCCCGTCGAATTCTGGCCTTCACAGCCTCAGGAGGCCCACGAGGGCCGGCGCTGCGCTGCGCCGCTTCGACAGGGTCAATCGGCCGCGGTGTCCGCCTTCACCAGACGACGGACCTGGACCACATACAGAATCCCTGCCCACCAATAGAGGGTTGTACCCCATCCGGCGAACGCCCATCCGAAAATAGCACCAAGTTCCCCGAGCCACCCGTCCTGAACGCTGAGCAGCAACAGGGGGAAGGCGTACATCAGATTGAACGTCGCCGCCTTCCCGAGGAAGTTCACCTGCGGCGGCGGATAGCCGTGTCGACGGAGGATGCCCACCATCACGAGCAGCATGAGTTCGCGCGCCAGAAGGGCCGCCGTGACCCACCAGGGCAGGATCTCGCGCCAGGTCAGCCCGACCAGGGTCGACAGAATGTAGAGCCGGTCGGCAGCGGGGTCGAGCAACCGCCCCAAGCTGCTGATCTGGTTCCACTTGCGCGCGAGCTTGCCGTCGAGGTAGTCGCTGACGCCGCTGAGCATCAGCACCAGCAGGGCCCACCAGTCACTGTTGGGCCCGCCGAACACGGGGCGGAGGATCAGCCACAGGAACAGGGGCACGCCAACGAGACGAGCCATGCTCAGAATGTTGGGGATGGTGAGCACCCGGTCCGTCTGAACGCGAGTCTCCTGGACCTCCACCCGGGGGCCTCCTGCTGTGGGAACGTGCCGACGATTTTCCCCCTGACCTTACCCTCAGCCACCACCGCCGACCGCACAGGGGTGTACGTGCCCCATAAACGCAGAAAAGCCCCGTACCGGTTTTCCCGGTACGGGGCTTTTCCACAATGATTGTTCGGCGGCGTCCTACTCTCCCACAGGGTCCCCCCTGCA
>NZ_JBVIUQ010000014.1:0-154713 GCF_055596485.1 Streptomyces sp. NPDC039736
TCTTCGAACTCGTCGACTACGGCGTCGTCGGCGACCTCTTCGAGGTCGTCCCCCAGCTCACCGCCGAGGTCGAAACCCGCAAGGGCTGACCTGCGCATTCCGTACGACTCGGGGCCGCCCGGCATGTGCCGCCGGGCGGCCCCGAGCCGTTCCGGTACGTGTGTCAGGCACCCATTGACTCCCGTCGTGAGCCGCATTAACTTCACTATGCGGATTGTTGATTCCGTGAAGCGGAAACTTGGAGGGTTGGAATGGGTCAGCAGGAGAAGGTGGCAACGAGCCTCGCCGGTGCGGTCAGCGAGGGGATCAGCGCGTCCCTCGCGTCCGTGGACGCGGAGCTCGAACGCCGCTACCCCGGAGACCCCGGAACCCGGCAGCCCGTCCACACCGTGTACGTTCCCGGCAACCTCTACGACGCCGGCACCCTCCGCTCCTGGGGCGACCAGGCGCTGAGGATGCTCGACGAGCACGCGCCGAACGCCGGCGTGTTCGCCGAGGTGCTCGGCCTCGACCCCTCCCTCGCCGACGCCGTCCACGACCGTGTGCGCGCCAAGCTGGAGCGCGAGCCGGTCGAGGACCTCCGGGTCGACTTCGAGGACGGCTACACCGGCCCCGCCGCCGAGGAGGACGCCTACGCCGCCCGGGCCGCACGCCTGGTGGCCGCCTCCTACCGGGACGGCACGGCCGCTCCGTACACCGGCATCCGCATGAAGTGCTTCGAGGCTCCGGTGCGCGAGCGGGCCATCCGCACGCTGGACGTCTTCCTCACCGGCCTGATGGAGAACGGCGGCCTGCCCGACGGCCTCGTGCTCACGCTTCCCAAGGTGACGTACTGCGAGCAGGTCACCGCGATGGTGCGCCTGGTGGAGGCCTTCGAGAAGGCGCACGGGCTGCCCGGGGGCCGGATCGGCTTCGAGATCCAGATCGAGACCAGCCAGTCCATCCTCGGCGCCGACGGCACCGCCACCGTCGCCCGCATGATCGACGCCGCCGAGGGCCGCGCCACCGGCCTGCACTACGGCACCTTCGACTACAGCGCCTGCCTCGGCGTCAGCGCCGCCTACCAGGCCAGCGACCACCCGGCCGCCGACCACGCCAAGGCGGTCATGCAGGTCGCGGCCGCAGGCACCGGCGTGCGCGTCTCGGACGGCTCCACCAACGTCCTGCCCGTCGGCTCCACCGAGAAGGTGCACGACGCCTGGCGCCTGCACTACGGCCTCACCCGCCGCGCCCTGGCCCGCGCCTACTTCCAGGGCTGGGACATGCACCCCGGCCACCTGCCGACCCGCTACGCGGCCGTCTTCACCTACTACCGCGAGGGCTTCGAGCAGGCCGCCGCGCGCCTGGCCGCGTACGCCAACCAGGTCACCGGCGGCGACGTCGCCGACGAGCCCGCCTCCGCCAAGGCGCTCGCCTCCTACCTGCTGCGCGGCGTACAGTGCGGCGCCCTCGACGCCGCCGAGGTGGCCGGGCTCAGCGGCCTGACCCAGGCCGACCTGGAGGGTTTCGCCGCACCGCGCCGCGGGGACCTCACGGCGTCCGCCCGGTAACCGCCCGCCCGGCTGTCACCGCTGCCCCGTACTCTGTGCACGACCACTTTTGGCGTGACGGAACGGGGCAGTGGTGGCCACGGGGGACAACGAGCGGCTGGCCGGCCGCTACCGGGTGATCGAGCAGCTGGGGCGCGGCGGCATGGGCGTCGTCTGGCGCGCCGTGGACGAGGTGCTGGGCCGCGAGGTCGCCGTCAAGGAACTCCGTACGTACAACGACTCCTCCGCGCCCGAACTGGCCGACCTGAAGCTGCGCATGCAGCGCGAGGCACGGGCCGCCGCCCGGGTCCGGCACCCCGGAGTCGTCGCCGTCCACGACGTCACCGAGCACGACGGCCGCCCCGTCATCGTGATGGAACTGGTCGACGGCCCCTCGCTCGACGACGTCCTCGGCGAGCGCGGCCCCCTCGACCCCCGCGAGGCGGCGGGCATCGGCGCGAAGGTGCTGGAGTCGCTGGCCGCCGCCCACCGCGTCGGCGTGCTGCACCGCGACGTCAAGCCCGGCAACATCCTGCTGGAGCGCGGCGGCCGCGTCGTCCTCACCGACTTCGGTATCGCCGCCATGGACGACCCCGGCGACGGCTCGGCCACCCACCTCACGCGCAGCGGCGAACTGGTCGGCTCCCTCGACTACTTGGCGCCCGAACGCGCCCAGGGGCAGGAGCCGGGGCCCGCCTCCGACGTCTGGGCGCTGGGCGCCACGCTGTACGCGGCGGTGGAGGGCGGTTCGCCGTTCCGCCGTACGTCGACCTGGTCGACGCTGACCGCGATCGTCGTGGAACCGCTGCCGGAGCCGGTGCGCTCCGGGCCGCTCGCACCCGTGCTGGAACGGCTGCTGTGCAAGGACCCGGCGCGGCGCCCCGACGCGGAGGAGGCCGCCCGGCTGCTCACCGCCGTCGCCGACGGGACGTCCGCGGCCCCGCGGGGGTTCGGCCCCGCCGCGTCGTACGGGCAGCAGGCGCCGGGCTTCGGCCCACCGTCCCCCTCGCCGTCCCCGGCATACGGTGCCGCCTACGGCCCGAACGCCCCGGCCCACGGGACTGGGCCCGGCCCCGCCGCTGCACATCCCCCCTACGGGACCGGCCCGGACTCCGTCGGCGGGCGATCGCCCGCGTTCCCGGGGGGACCGGTGCCTCCGGGCCGGAGTTACGTTCCCGGGCCAGGACCCTCCGTCGGAGCCCCGGCGGCGGAGCCGTCCGGCCGACGGCGGGCGCAGGCCGACGCCGCGTCCGGAGGCCGACGCAAAGCCGTGGTCGCGGCAGGCGTGGCCGGGGTGCTGCTGGTCGGCGCGGGCGTCACCTACGCGGTGAGCCAGCGGGACGGCGGCGACACCCGGGCGTTCGGCGGTCCGACGGCCACCGCGCCCGTGTCCGGCGACGGCGCACCGCGCCAGGACGGCGCGCTGCCGCCGGGGGCCCTGCCGACCGACGCCGGCCTGAAGACCGCGCTGCCCACGCCCCCCGGCAAGAGCAAGGACACCGGGAAGAAGACGCCGCCGCCCGCCAAGGACGGCAAGAAGCGGGACGACGCCGACAAGGGCAAGACCTCCGATGGCGGGAACGGCGGTGCGGCGACCGGCGGTTCCGCCGGCGGCAAGCCGGGCGGCGGCTCCTCCGGTTCCGGCGGCGGCTCCGCCGGCGGCGACCCAGGCCGCACCACCGGGGGGAACAACCCGCCCCCGCCGCCCGCGGCACCGGCGTGTCACGGCGCGGGCGGCGGCAAGTACAACTGCGACGTCTGGCGCACCGCGGAGTCGATCCGCGCGGGCGGCGAGCGCGCGGGGACGCTCAACGCGGGCACCAACTACTTCTACTGCCAGGCCGACCTGGGCCGCCGGGTCACCTACGGGAAGTGGACGAACGTCTGGTGGGCCAGGACCGACGACGACAGCGGCAACACCGGGGTGTACGTCAGCGTGGTCTACCTCAAGGGCGGCGACAACGACAAGCCGCTGCCCGGACTGCCCACCTGCTGACCCGGCCCGCCCCCGCCGGGCGGATCAGCCGGCGTCCCACGGCGGGATCTCGCCCGAGCCCCGGGCCACCAGCCGCGTCTCCAGCACCACGTGCGACGGTGCGCCGCCCGCCCCGTCGAGCCTGCTGAACAGCAGGTCGGCGGCGGTGCGGCCGAGCGTCGCCGCGTCCTGGGCGACGACGGTGACCCCGGGGACCAGCAGGTCCGCGAGCTCGAAGTCGTCGAACCCGACCAGGGCGACCGGCCGTTCGCGCTCGGCCAGGACCCGTACGACCGTGACTGTCACCCGGTTGTTGCCGGTGAACACCGCGGTCACCGGCTCGTGCGGCGCGTCCAGCATCGTCCGTGCCGCGGCCCGCACCCGCTCCGGTCGCGTGCTGCCGAGGGCGACCCACTCCGGTGCCACCGCGAGCCCCGCGTCCGCCATCGCCGCGTGGTAGCCGCGCAGGCGCTCGGTCGCGGTGTGGATGCGCGGCTGGTCGCCGATGAAGCCGATCCTGCGGTGCCCGTGGGCGATGAGATGGGCGACCCCCGCTCGTGCGCCGCCGAAGCTGTCGGACCGTACGACATCGGCGTCGATCCGGCCCGCCGGGCGGTCCACGAACACGGTGGCCACCCCCGCCGCCATCTCCGGCTCCAGATAGCGGTGGTCGTCCCCGGCGGGGATCACGATCAGTCCGTCGACCCGGCGCGCGCACAGCGCGAGCACCAACTCCTGCTCGCGGTCCGGGTCTTCGGCGCTGGAACCGTTGATGAGCAGCGCCCCGTGCGCGCGGGCGACCTCCTCCACGGCGCGGTTCAGCGGCCCGTAGAAGGGGTCGGCGAGGTCCTCCAGGACCAGCCCGATGCTGGCCGTGCGGCCCTTGCGCAGGACCCGGGCGCTGTCGTTGCGGCGGAAGCCCAGGGCGTCGATGGCCTCCTTGACGCGCCGTTCGGTGTCGGGGGTGACGCCCGGTTCGGCGTTGACGACGCGGGACACCGTCTTGAGGCCGACGCCCGCGCGGGCGGCGACGTCCTTCATCGTCGGCCGGTTGCCGTAACGGCGTTGCGGCGGGACGGGGCGGAAGTGTTTCCCCGCGTCGGAGGACTGGGACCTCCCTGCGGCGGAAGGCGGAGGAGCGGTGTCGGCCACGGTGCGCTGTCCTGTCGGTCGGAGGAGGGGATCGCGGGGCGGCGGTGCCGGTGTGGGCGGGTGGGTGTCGGTGTGGCATCGAGCATAGGGCCCCGCCATCTGGACAACGTTGTCAGCAAAATGGAGACTGACTCCGTCGTTTGATCTTTCCTGTTCCTCTTCCTACTGGAGATGTTCGCCGATGTCCTCCGAGTTCACCGACCTCGTCGCCGCGCTCGACATCGGCGGAACCAAGATCGCGGGCGCGCTCGTCGACGACACCGGCCGGATCCATGTCAAGGCACAACGGGCGACCCCGGCGCAGGAGGACGCGGACGCGGTGATGGGCGCGGTCGAGGAGGTCATCGCCGAACTGCGCACGTCCCCGCTCTGGGCCGGGGCGCGGGCCGTGGGCATCGGCAGCGCGGGCCCCGTCGACGCGTCCGCCGGGACGGTCAGCCCGGTCAACGTCCTTGGCTGGCGCGGGTTTCCGCTGGTCGCACGGGTCGGCGCGGTGGTCGACGGGCTTCCCGTACGCCTCGTGGGCGACGGCGTCGCGATGACCGCGGCCGAACACTGGCAGGGCGCGGCGCGCGGCTACGACAACGCCCTGTGCCTGGTGGTCTCGACCGGGGTGGGCGGAGGGCTGGTCCTCAACGGCCGGCTCCACCCGGGCCCCACCGGCAACGCGGGTCATATCGGCCACATCAGCGTGGAGTTGGCGGGCGACCTGTGCCCGTGCGGCTCGCGCGGCTGCGTGGAGCGCATCGCCAGCGGCCCCAACATCGCGCGCCGCGCGGTGGAACAGGGGTGGCGGCCGGGCCCCGACGGCGACACGACGGCGGCGGCGGTCGCGACGGCGGCCGCGGCCGGTGACCCGGTCGCCATCGCGTCCTTCGAGCGCGCCGCCCGGGCGCTGGCCGCGGGGATCGCGGCGACGGCGACGCTGGTGGAGGTGGAGATCGCGGTGGTCGGCGGGGGAGTGGCGGGGGCGGGCGAGGTCCTCTTCACGCCGTTGCGGAGGGCGCTGGGGGAGTACGCGAAGCTGTCCTTCGTGCGGGGGCTGCGGGTGGTGCCGGCGAGGATGGGGACGGAGGCGGGGTTGGTGGGGGCGGCGGGGGCGGTGCTGCTGGACCCGTGCTGAGGACGGCATCCTCGGCCCTCTCCGGACCCCGGGTCCTCTTCCGGGACCCGGTCCTTTCGGCGGACGCGAAGGCGGTAGCAGGGCCACACGTTCCCACAGGTCATCAGGCACAAGACCATCCGTCGTCCGTGCCACTCTGCCTGCCACCGGGCCGACTGCGGAGCTGCACAATCGAACTCATTCCGAATCGGCGCGCCACCGATCACTCACCAGTCGCCTTTCCGGCGGGTCCGGCCGGCCGGGCCGCTGCCGGGTGGGATCGGGGGGCGGGCCGGTAGGCTGACGGTGCGGGCTGCTCGATGGGAGCGGGGCGTTCGGCGGCCTGGGAAGCGGTGACACGGTGGGGCAGGACGCACGACTGGCCGCTGTACTGGCTGCCCTGGTCTCGTCGGGTTCCGGCGAGCTGGTGGGTGGGGACCCGCAGCTGTGCGCGACGGTTCTGGGAGCAGACGGGGTCGCCGTCTCGGTCCTCACGGATACGGACGGGTTCGAGCGGGTGTGGTCGAGCCCGGGGGCCAGCTCTCTGCTGGAGGACGTCCAGTTCACGGTCGGCGAGGGCCCGGGGGCGGACTCCGCCCGTTCCCGCTCACTTGTGCTGGTCCCCGACCTTGCCACCGTGCCCGCCGACCGGTGGCCGCTGTTGTTGCCGGCCGTGCAGGAGCTGGGCGTGCGGGCTGTGTTCTGCTTCCCGTTGCGGATCGGAGGGGCCTGCCTCGGGGTGTTCACCGTGCAGCGGAGCTCTCCGGGCCCCCTGACGTCCACGCAGACCGACAACGCGCTGATCCTGGCAGCCACGCTCACCGCGGTCCTGCCCCGGGGGGCGGCCCCGGGCCATCCCTTCCTGCAGCAGGACGGCGCCGGGGGCGGGCTGCACCGGGCCGCGATCCATCAGGCCACCGGCATGGTCAGTGTGCAGGCGTCCCTTTCGCTGGACCAGGCGCTGGCTCTGCTGCGCGCCCACGCCTTCCGGCGGGAGCGGACGCTGGAGGTCGTTGCCGATGAAGTGGTGACGCGGCGCTTGCATTTCCGGGACACTTACGAGGGGACGGCACTTCCGTCCGGGACAGAGGGATGACGGCGATGAGCAGCCAGCAACGCGTGATGGACATCCTGGTCGAAGCCGTGGACACCCTGACCCACGACTTCGACCTGATCGATTTCCTGCACCGGCTCAGCACACGCTGCGTGGAGCTCCTCGACGTGGACGCAGCGGGGGTGCTGCTGGTCGATGAGTTCGGCCAGCTCCAGCTGATCGCCGCTTCCGACGAGCGCACCCGGCTCCTGGAACTCTTCGCGCTCCAGCACGAGCAGGGGCCTTGCGTGTCCTGCTACCACACCGGGCAGGGCCAGCTGAACATCGACCTCACCTCGGCTGCCGCCACCGCCGACTTCGGGCCCTTCGCGCAACGGGCCCGCGAGCGCGGCTTCGTCAGCACGCACGCCCTGCCCATGCGGCTGCGCGAACAGGTCATCGGCGCCCTCAACCTCTTCAGCTCCCGCCCCGAACGCCTCAGCGCCCAGGACCTCACCGTCGGCCAGGCCCTCTCCGACGTGGCCACCATCGCCATCCTCCAGCAGCGCACCATCGCCCGCGGCGACGTCGAGCGCGCCCAGCTCCAGTACGCCCTGCACTCGCGCATCGTCATCGAACAGGCCAAGGGCATCCTCGCGGAACGCCACAGCCTCGAACTCGACGCCGCGTTCGACACCCTGCGCAGCTACGCACGCCACCACCAACTGCGCATCACCGACCTCGCCTCCCAGATCATCGACAACAAGCCGCCCCAGGGCTTCCCCCCGGCCCCCCGCCGCTGACCACACCATGCAGCGGCACACCCGCGGCCGTCTCCCGGATGTGCCGCTGGAACGTTCCGGCCTTGCGCCCCGCATGCCCGGCCTCCTTTGCCGCCGGTGAGACGTGCACCTGCTGGAGGTGCGGAGACTGCGGCCTGTTCGCACCTGTCGCACCGTCGCGGGCGCGGTTATGCTCCGGACAAGGTGTTCTCCACCCGCGCCCGGTTGAGATGGCGGCGGTTGCGAGCACCTTCTGGCTCCCTGCCCCCGGGCCGGTCGACCGACCACTGTGAAGGGCCGGAGCCACCTCACCGAGAAGGCGGCTCCCGCCGCGTCCACTGCCGGTCCAGGCCGGGGAGTCCTCCCGCACTCCCCGCGCCCCGGCAGAGGACGCCCACGGCGGGGGCGGCGGCGAACCCGGAGGGGGGCGCCGCCCCCGCAGTGGCAGAGCGGCAGTCAGACCCTCCGCCACCGGAGCGACGGGAGTGGCGTGCGCGGTTCCCGCAGCACGTATGGGCGTCATCGACTTCGAGTCTCATTCCGAAATGATCAGTAAGCACCTTGTGCGGCGCAGCCCCTCCTGCGCCCCCGCCCCCTGGCCCGCCCGGGTGCCGCCCCCCACGCAAGCGCCTGTGCCGGATGCGCGGCCCCGCCAGGCCGTGAGCCCAGCCCCCGTGTCGGATGCGTCAGCCCCGCCCGGCTCGGGCAGGAGAGGCCCCGGGCCCTTCCCCAAGCTCTCGACTTCGTTCGAGCAGGGGAGACCCCGTCCTTTCCCTGAAGCGCTCGCCGCGCGGCCGGTGCACGGTTCCGTGCAGGTGCGTCATGGCCGGGCGCGCGGTTTCCCGCGCCCCTGAGCGGGGCGTCGCAGGCGTAGGCCGTCCGGGGGTGGGTACGTTCGGCGCGTGAAGGACACCGGAA
Organism: Streptomyces sp. NPDC039736; assembly: GCF_055596485.1. Taxonomy (NCBI): domain Bacteria; kingdom Bacillati; phylum Actinomycetota; class Actinomycetes; order Kitasatosporales; family Streptomycetaceae; genus Streptomyces; species Streptomyces sp. NPDC039736. The sequence continues at coordinate 8,492 of NZ_JBVIUQ010000014.1, forward strand.
GTCCGTATGCCGAAGCGCACCGTATCGCCGCGCTCCACCAGCTCCGACCCCTCCCCGTCGAAGGCGGGTTGTTCCGGCAGACCTGGGCGGGGAAGCCGGACGGCGCCGGGCGGCCCGCCGGGACGGCGATCACGGTGCTGCTGACCTCCGCACCCGGTGACTTCTCCGCCCTGCACCGGCTGCCCACCGACGAGGTCTGGCACTTCTACCAGGGGGACCCGCTGGAGCTCCTGCTCCTCGCGCCCGACGGCACCGGCCACCGCCTACGCCTCGGAGGCGCCGAAGGAGCCGTGCAGCACGTCGTCGAGGCGGGCACCTGGATGGGCGCCCGCGTCGCGCCCGGCGGGGTGTGGTCCCTGTTCGGCACGACCATGGCCCCCGGCTTCCTCCCGACGGACTACGAGGGCGGTGACGCGGGGGAGTTGAGTGCTTCGTATCCCGAACACGCCGAGCTGGTGAGGCAGTTGTGCCGGGCCGGGGCTCCACTGACCATGACCGAAAGTGACGACGCCCATGCCTGAGACGCCCTCCCGCGACACCTCCCTCCCCGACCTCACCCGCCGCGTCGCCCTCGTCACCGGGGCCGGCGGGCTCATCGGGGGAGGGATCGCCGAGCGGTTCGCCGCCGCGGGGGCCGCGGTCGTCGTCCACTTCCGGCAGAACGAGAAGGCGGCCCACGCCCTCGCCACCCGGATCGCGGAGCGCGGCGGCAGGGCTCTTCCCGTACAGGCGGACCTGACGCGGGAGTCGGAGTGCGCGCGGCTCGTGGAGACGGCCGCCGACTGGCAGGGCGGGCTGGACGCGCTCGTCAACAACGCCGGGGTCCAGCCGGTGCAGGCACTGGGCACGATGACGGCCGAGGACTGGCGGGCGGTGTACGACGCCAACACCACCAGCGCCTTCGCCTGCACCCGCGCCGCCGCGCCCCTGCTCGCCGCGCGCGGCGGCGGCAGCATCACCCACATCGCCTCGATCGAGGGGACCATGGCCACCCCCGGGCACGCGCACTACTGCGCGTCCAAAGCCGCCCTCATCATGTTCGCCCGCTCTGCCGCCCTGGAGTACGGGCCCCACGCGGTTCGCGTCAACACCGTCTCACCGGGCCTGATCGACCGCCCCGGCCTCGCCGGGGACTGGCCCGACGGCGTGCGCCGCTGGACCGGGGCCGCGCCCCTGGGCCGCCTCGGCAGCCCCGCCGACATCGGCAACGCCTGTGTCTTCCTGGCCTCGGACGCCGCCGCCTGGATCAGCGGCACGAACCTGGTGGTGGACGGCGGAGTGAGCGCCGCCCCCACCTGGTAGCGCGCGCTCAGAGCACGGCGGCCTCCGCCGGGGCCCGCCGCACCTCGACCACGAGGAAGCAGTCCGCGTCGAGGTCCATGACGACCTCCGCTGGACACCCCTCCGCGCGGCGCGCGTGGGCGTACTCCTCGGCGGGCCAACTGCCGCGCGGTCCACCGGCCGGAAAACGTCGCAATACAGTGCGGTTCATGCCGCACCTCCTTCGTCCGTGCTCCTGCTGTACCTCTGTGCGCCCAACGAGACTCCGTCACCAGCGGTCACGGCCGCAGTCGCCCCGGGAGCGCCCCCGTTGTCCGCATTGACGCGCGTGGACGGGCGGGCGTTGCCCGGCGCGGGCCACGGATCGGCCACGGTTGTGTCCGTGAACCGTCGCGGTGCGTACGCGAGCCCGTGAAAGGCCCCATGCCGCCGGACCGGGCATCCGTGGCAGGGTGTTGCGGGCAGTCCACCGAGGGACACGGCAGAGGGGGAACCGTGATTGTGTGGGTGAACGGTGCGTTCGGGGCGGGCAAGACCAGCACCGCGCGCGAACTGGTCGAACTGATCCCGAACAGCACTCTGTACGACCCGGAGGTGATCGGCGCCGGGCTCCGCCACCTCCTGCCGCCCAAGCGGCTCGCCGAGGTGAGCGACTACCAGGACCTGCCGATCTGGCGGCGCCTGGTCGTCGACACGGCCGCGGCCCTGCTCGCCGAGGTCGGGGGAGTGCTGGTGGTGCCGATGACGCTGCTGCGGCAGGAGTACCGGGACGAGATCTTCGGCGGACTCGCCTCCCGGCGGATACCGGTGCGGCATGTGCTGCTCCAGGTGGAGGAAACGATCCTGCGCGAGCGGATCGCCGCCCGCGAGGAGCCCGGCGTGAGCGAGGCCGACACCGGGACGCGGGTACGCCAGTGGGCGTACGACCACATCGAGGCGTACCGCGCCGCCCTCGGCTGGCTCACCGGCGACGCCCACGTCGTCGACGGCGGTCGCCGCACCCCGTACGAGATCGCGGAGGCCGTCGCCGAAGCGGTGCGCAGCGGGACGGCCCGGCCCTGCGCGATCGTCCAGACGCCGCCGCCGACCGCCGAGACCCTCGCGGCCGGGGTGCTCCTCTTCGACGCCGAGGACCGGGTGCTCCTCGTGGACCCGACGTACAAGCCGGGCTGGGAGTTCCCCGGCGGGGTCGTGGAGAGCGGCGAGCCGCCCGCGACGGCGGGGCTGCGGGAGGTGGCCGAGGAGACGGGGATACGGCTCGACCGCACGCCCCGGCTGCTGGTCGTCGACTGGGAGCCACCCCGGCCGCCCGCGTTCGGCGGCATCAGGATGCTCTTCGACGGCGGCCGGCTGGCGGGCGGCGCGGCCCGGCGCGTGGTGCTGCCCGGCCCCGAGCTGAGGCAGTGGCGCTTCGTCACCGAGGAGGAGGCGTCCGGGCTGCTGCCCCCCGAGCGGTACGAACGTCTGCGCTGGGCGCTGCGTGCCCGGGCCGAGGGCACCGTGCTCAACCTGGAGGACGGCGTTCCGGTGGGCGGCGAACCGGTCGCGGGGCACTGAGACCGGGCGCGGCGGCAGGCCACCCGGTGCCGGGCGGCCCCGGCTGCGCCACCGACGCGCGGTCCGCCGCCTACTGCCCCGCCGACGCCGTGTCCGCCGCCGCGATCAGCCGGGTCGCGGTGTCCTCCGTCAGCGGGTCGCCGTGTCCGAAGCAGGCCACGGACGGGGCCAGGGAGGCGAGCCGGCGCATGGTGGCCAGCGCCTGGTCCCGGTCCACGTTGAACACGCCCAGCATCACCTCGCCCACCGCCGCCACGCAGTCACCCGTGAACAGGACCCCGTGGTGCGGGAGATGGACCGCGAGGGAACCGTCCGTGTGCCCGGGCGCGTGCACGATGCGCGCGCCGCCGCCGAAGTCGAGGACGTCGCCCTCCTCCAGCTCCCGGTCCACCCGGGTGGCCGGGGCCTCGGGCACCGTCAACCCGTGCTCGTACAGGGGGAGTTCCCAGTCCAGCAGCACCGGCTGCGGCGTGGGGGCGACGCCGCGCACCACGGGGGCGTCCAGTCGGTGCGCCAGCACCTCGGCGCCGTACCGGTCGGCCAGCTCCCCGGCGCAGCCCACGTGGTCGCGGTGGCAGTGGGTGAGCACGATGCGGCGCAGGTCGCGCGGATCGGCGCCCAGGCTCCGTACGGCCTCCTCGATGTCGGCGGCGGCGTCCCGGTTCCCGGCGTCGATCAGCGTCAACTCGGTACCGTCGGGCGTCACTTCACGCCACAGGTAGGCCTGGCCGATCGGGAAACGCAGCATGTGCAGTTGCGGGAGTATCTCTACGAGGTCCATGCGGCGAACGTACGAGGGTGCGTACGTCCGCCGCCATGGGACTTCGCTCAGCGCATAGTTCGCCCAGCGCATAGTTCGGCCCCGTGCCGACCGCCGACGGGGCGCAGGGCGCGTCAGACCTTCTTCGACTCCGCGTAGTGGGTGAGGAAGAGGGCCTCCGCCACCGAGAGGCGCTCCAGCTCCTGGGGGGAGACGCTCTCGTTCACCGCGTGGATCTGCGCCTCCGGCTCGCTCAGGCCGATGAGCAGGATCTCCGCCTTCGGGTAGAGGGCGGCCAGGGTGTTGCACAGCGGGATGGAGCCGCCCATGCCGGAGACCTGCATCTCCTCGTCGGGGTACGCGAAGCGCATCGCCTCCGCCATCGACGTGTACGCCGGGCTGGAGGTGTCCGCCTGGAACGGCTGCCCCTGGCCGACCTGCTCGACCGTGACCCGCGCACCCCACGGGGCGTGCGCCCGCAGGTGCGCGGTGAGCAGCTTCGTCGCCTCGGCCGCGTCCTGGCCCGGCGGCACCCGCAGGCTGACCTGCGCCCGCGCGCTCGCCTGGAGGGACGGCGTGGCGCCGACCACCGGCGGGCAGTCGATGCCGACGACGGTGACGGCGGGGCGCGCCCAGATGCGGTCGGCGACCGTGCCGGTGCCGATCAGCTCGACGCCCTCGTGGACCTTCGCGTCGGCGCGGAACTCGTCCTCGGGGTACTGCAGGCCCGTCCAGGCGCCGTCGGCAGTGAGGCCGTCGACCGTGGTGGAGCCGTCGGCGTCGCGCAGCGAGGCCAGCAGGTGGATCATCGCGGCCAGCGCGTCGGGCGCCGCGCCGCCGAACTGGCCCGAGTGCAGGTTGCCCTCGAGCGTGTCCAGGGTGACCCGCAGCATCGTCATGCCGCGCAGCGTCGCGGTCACGGTCGGCAGACCGACACGGAAGTTGCCGGTGTCGCCGATCACGACGGTGTCGGCGGCCAGGAGGTCCGGGTGCGCCTCCGCGTACCGCTCCAGACCGCCCGTGCCCTGCTCCTCCGAGCCCTCGGCGACGACCTTGACGCCGACCGGGACGCCGCCGTTCTCCCGCAGCGCGCGCAACGCGAGCAGGTGCATGATGAACCCGCCCTTGCAGTCGGCCGCGCCGCGCCCGTACCAGCGGCCGTTCCGCTCGGTCAGCTCGAACGGCGGGGACGTCCACTTCTCCTCGCCGAGCGGCGGCTGTACGTCGTAGTGCGCGTACAGCAGCACGGTCGGCGCGCCCTCGGGGCCCGGCAGGAAGCCGTACACCGACTGCGTGCCGTCGGGCGTGTCGAGCAGGGCCACGTCCTGGAAGCCCTCGGCGCGCAGCGCGTCGGCGCACCAGTTCGCGGCGGCCTCGCACTCGCTCCTGGGGAACTGCGCGGGGTCCGCCACCGACTGGAAGGCCACCAGTTCGGCGAGCTCCGCCTTGGCGCGGGGCATCAGCGCGGCGACGGACGCGGCGACGGGTGCGGCGATCGGGTGGGTGGCGGTCATGGGCACGCTCCTTGTGGGTGCGGACGACGGGTCGGTCTTACGAGCACGACGCTTCGGATACGACGCTGCGGGCACGAGGCCTCGTGCACGACGCTCCGGGCACGAGGCTTCGGGTACGACGCGCGCGCTCCGGCCCGCGTCGGGTTCTTCGGGGGCCCTTCCCGCACAGGTGTGTGTACGGGGAAGACACGACCGATCCTCCCACAGCGGATCAGTCCTCCTCCGCGCCGTAGGATGCCGCAGGACAGCATGGCCACGGGTCGGATCAGGAGCAGAAGCACATCGTGAGCAGCGAGAACGCAGACGCCGCAGCAGACGCCGGACACGAGCGGGACGAGGACGGCGGGCCCGTGTGGGACGTCGTGGTGGTCGGGGCGGGACCGGCCGGGGCCTCCGCCGCTCACGCCGCGGCGAGCGCCGGGCGCCGGGTCCTGCTGCTGGAGAAGGCCGAACTGCCCCGGTACAAGACGTGCGGCGGCGGCATCATCGGCCCCTCCCGGGACAGCCTGCCGCCCGGGTTCGTGCTGCCGCTCCAGGACCGCGTCCACGCGGTCACCTTCTCCCTGAACGGGAAGCTGACCCGCACCAGGAAGTCCCGGAAGATGCTGTTCGGGCTGGTCAACCGGCCCGAGTTCGACCAGGCGCTGGTCGAGGCCGCGCAAAAGGCCGGCGCGGTGGTCCGTACCGGAGCGACCGTCGCCCGCGTCGAACAGCACGGTGCGGCCGTGCCCGACCGGCGCACGGCGGCCGTGGTGCTGGCCGACGGCGAGACCGTCCTGGCACGGGCGGTCGTCGGCGCGGACGGCAGCGCCAGCCGGATAGGAGCACACGTCGGCGTCGAACTCGACCAGGTCGACCTCGGCCTGGAGGTCGAGATCCCGGTGCCCAAGACGGTCGCCGAGGACTGGGCGGGCCGCGTCCTGATCGACTGGGGTCCCCTTCCGGGCAGTTACGGATGGGTGTTCCCCAAGGGGGACACGCTGACGGTCGGCGTGATCGCCGCGAAGGGCGAGGGGGCCGCCACCAAGCAGTACTTGACGGACTTCATCGCCCGGCAGGGACTCGCCGGGTTCGAACCCTCGGTGTCCTCGGGGCACTTGACGCGCTGCCGGGCGGCCGGTTCGCCGCTGTCGCGCGGCAGGGTGCTGGTGTGCGGGGACGCGGCGGGGCTGCTGGAGCCGTGGACCCGTGAGGGGATCTCCTTCGCGCTGCGGTCCGGGCGGCTGGCGGGGGAGTGGGCGGTGCGGATCGCCGAGGCGCAGGACGCGGTCGACGCGCGGCGGCAGGCCCTGAACTACGCCTTCGCCATCAAGGCGGGGCTGGGCGTCGAGATGGGCGTCGGCAAGCGGATGCTGACCCAGTTCGAACGCCACCCGGCGCTGCTGCACGCCGCGATCACGGGCCTGCGGCCCGCGTGGAAGGCCTTCGCGCGGATCACCCGGGGGCAGACGACCCTCGCCGAGCTGGTACGGATGCACCCCGCGGCACAGTGGGCGCTGAACGCGGTGCACAAGGCGGAGGCCCAGCGCAAGCCGGACGAGGTCGCCGGGAAGCCGAGCGAGGCTGCTGAGAAGCCGGACGGGGCCGCCGAGAAGCCGGACGAGGCCGCCGGGAAGCCGGGCGAGGCCGACGGAATGCCGGACGAGGCGCGCAAGGGCGGCGAGGGCTGAGGCGCTCGCGCGGATGACGTACGAGTGACCGGATGACGTGCGAGTGACGAGGTGACCCGCCGGCCCCGTGCGGGGCGGCGGGTCACCTCGTGTTCGCGGGCGGCGCGGCGTGCGTGCGGGTGGCATCGCCGGCACCTGGCCGGTGCTGGAGGTGGTGCCTGTCCCGGCGCCGGCGAGCGTGATACGGAAGACCGGGTGCTTGGGGGCCAGGGGCTGCGGGCCGAGGCGGAGCGGCTGGCGGGGGACATCGCGCCGGATCTGCCGGCGGCTGCGGTGATCGGGTTCGTACGGGTGTGGGCGGAGCTGTTCGGGCTCGTCTCCTTCGAGGTGTTCGGGCACTTCCACCGGGTGGTCGAGGAGCGGGAGGCGTTCTTCGTGCACGCCGTGGAGGGACTGGCCGCGGTGGCGGGCGTCCTGGGGGAGTAGCCGGGGCGTGGGGGAGCGGGGACCTAGGGGTCGGCGCTGGTGCGGCCGGGCTGGTTCGGCTGCGTTCCCGGCGCACCCCGGTAGCCCCACAGCACATGGACGACCCGTACGACGAAGACGATCACGGCCAGCGCCCCCGCCCCGATCCGCACCCCCCGCGCCCACGTCCCCGGGAGGTCGAGCAGGAGATCCGCCGGGGCGGCCACCGCCACGAACGTCACCAGGGCCAGCACGAAGGCGCTGACCAGGGCGTACCCGATCTCGATGGTGATGGCGTCCCGCTGTGCCCGTGTTCTGCTGCTCTCCATGTCCGTGAGTCTTCCTCGGCAGGGGCGCGGTGAAGCCTCCCCGGTGCGGGCGGTGAGGGTCCTCAGTGCCAGGTGATGGGCGACGACTCGCGCCACAGGGCGGCCAGTCGCGGATTCCCGCTCAGTGACACCGCGTCCACCGGAGCCCGGTTCCACAGCACCGCGTACAGTGCCCCGGCGCTGCCGCTCAGCTCGGTGTCCGCCGGGCCCCGGTCGTCGCGCACGGTACGGGGCGGACCGTCGGGCGACAGACGTACGGTCCACACCGTGCCCGGCGGCCCGTCCGTCGGTCGTATCCGCAGCGTCCCCGACTTCGCCGGGCGCACCCGGCTGCGGTCCCGCGCGTGGAACGCGACCAGCAGCTCGTCGATGCCGTCCGCCGCGAACTCCGCTGGCACGTCGCCCACTTCGCGGCCGGCCGCCGACGCCGCGTCCATCCGGTGCACGGCCGTCTCGTGCGCCTGGCGGCGGGCCCAGAACGCGAGCGGTGACGGTGCGGGCAGGAAGGTCCAGCACTCCAGGTCCGCCGGGGCCCCGCGCAACGCCGCCACCAGCCCGGCGTGGCCCTCGCGGAACCAGGACAGCAGCTCGGGGCCGTCCAGGTCCGGCTCCCCCGCGCCGGGCCGGTACTCCCGGTGGCCGCGCGTCACGTACTCCGTGGCCCAGCGGTGCACCATCCCGGTGTGCCGTACCAGATCGCGCACCCGCCAGCCGGGGCAGGTGGGCACCTGGGCCGGGGTGCCCGCGGCCTCGGCCGACCGCGCCAGCAACTGTCCCTCGCGGGACAGGGATTCGATGTGTTCACCGGTGTTCATGCGGCCGATCCTGACACGGCCCTCGCCCGTGCGTCCTTCCTGCCGTCCCCCCGGACGGCTCGACGGCGGACCCTCAACGCGCTCCGGGGTCCTGGGTCCCGCCTGAGCGGTCCTGCTCGGAGCTGCCCGTTCGGCCACCCTGGGGCGCGGACCGCCCGGCCGTCTGCCCCGCGGTCCGCGCCAGCAGGCCCAGGCACGAGGCCCCGGCCGCCAGCACCGCCACCGTCGTCAGCGCGGCCGGCAGCGACAGCCAGTCCGCGAGGAACCCGATCGCCGGCGGGCCCAGCAGCATCCCGCCGTAACCGAGGGTCGACGCGGCCGCCACCCCGCCGGGGCCGGCCAGCTCGCCCGCCCGCGAGATCGCCACCGGGAAGATGTTCGCCAGCCCCAGGCCCGTCACTGCGAAGCCGAGGAGCGCGAGCCACAGCGTGGGCGCGAGGGAACCGAGCAGCATGCCGACGGCGGCCGTCGCCCCGCCCAGCACCAGGGTCCTGGTCTGGCCGAGCCGTTCGAGGAGCGTGGTGCCGGAGAACCGGCCGATCGTCATGGCCAGCGCGAAGAGCGAGTAGCCGGCGGCTGCCGCGCCCGGGTGCGCGCCCAGGTCCTCCTGGAGGTGCAGCGGCCCCCAGTCGGCGATCGCCCCCTCGCCGTACGCCGTGCACAGGGCGATCATCCCGAAGAGCGCGACGACGCGGCGCGAGCCGACGGGTGCTGCCCGCCGCTCCGTTTCCGTACGGGTCCGCACGTCCGGTACCTGCGTACGGCCCCGTACACCCGGTACCTCCGTACGGTCCCGCACCTCCGTCACCCCGGGCGCCTCCCGCGCCCTGGGCACCTCTGCCACCGCAGGCACCAGCCTCTTCGACTCACGCAGCAGCGTCGGCCCCGCCGCCACCGTCAGCAGCAGTCCGGCCAGTGTCAGCAGTGACAGGTGCGCCAGCGGTGACAGCTCGCCCGCCACCAGTCCGCCGAGCCCCGCGCCGATCATGCCGCCCAGGCTGAACGCCGCGTGGAAGCTCGGCATCACCGGGCGGCGCAGCGCGGCCACCACATCCACCGCCGCGCTGTTCATCGCGACGCTGATGCCTCCGTACAGCGCACCGAACACCAGCAGGACCAGCCCCAGCGCCAGCGGCGAACGCGTCAGCGGCGGCAGCGCGATGCTCAGCGAGAGCAGCGCCGCGCACGCCACCGTCACCCGGAAGCTGCCGAAGCGGCCGCACAGACGGCCGGTCAGCGTCATCGTGATCACCGCGCCCGCCGACACCCCGAGCAGGGCCAGGCCCAGTGCGCCGGCCGACGCGGAGGTCTGCTCCTTGATGGCCGGGATGCGCACCACCCACCCGGCGAAGAGGAAGCCGTCGAGGGCGAAGAAGAGGGTCAGCGCGGTGCGCAGACGGGAGAGAGAAGGGGTGGCGGGGCTTTCGCCGGGTCGTCCCGCCGCGGTCGTCCGGACTTTGTTTAGGTTCGGCACAAAATCAGCATAGGGGGAGCCGCCCGGGCGGGGCAAGGCGCTTCCGGAGCGTGGCAGACTCGGCTTCATGAACGCCGAGGGGACCAGGGTGGCCAGCGCCAGGACGAAGTTGGACCGGGGGAGAGGAGCGCTGGGACCCGCGCTGGAGCTCGTGCACACGGGCCGCGCCCCGACCCGCGCCGTCCTCACCGCCGAACTCGGCGTGACCCGCGCCACGGCCGGCGCGGTCGCCGCCGAACTGGAAGCGCTCGGCCTGATCCGCGTCGACTCCAACCCCGGCGCCGCCGCCGGATCGCAGGGCCGCCCCTCGCACCGGCTGACCGTCGACGACACCGGCCCGGTCGTGCTCGCCGCCCAGGTGCACTCCGACGGCTACCGGGCCGCCCTCGTCGGCCTCGGCGGACGGATCGTGGCCACCGCTCCCGGCTGCCAGGACGTCGACGCCGATCCCGCCCAGGTCATCGGCGCGGTCGTCGACGCGGGCGCCCGCCTGCTGGCGGAGTCCGGCCGCCGCTGCGCCGGAGCCGGGCTCGCCGTCCCCTCCGCCGTCGCGGAGCCCGAAGGCACCGCCCTCAACCCCCTCCACCTCGCCTGGCCCCCCGGCGCCCCGGTCCGCGAGATCTTCGCCCAGCACGTCGCCGCCGCCGGGATCGACGGCCCCGCCTTCACCGGCAACGACGTCAACCTGACCGCGCTGGCCGAACACCGGCACGGTGCGGGCCGCGGCGCGCGGCACCTGCTCTGCGTCGCCACCGGACACCGCGGCGTCGGCGGCGCCCTCGTCCTCGACGGCCGCCTGCACAGCGGGAGTTCGGGCCTCGCCCTGGAGGTCGGCCACCTCACCGTCAACCCGGCGGGACGCCCCTGCCACTGCGGCAGCCGGGGCTGCCTCGACGTGGAGACCGACCCGCTCGCCTTCCTCGCGGAGGCCGGCCGCACCCCGGGCCCCGAGGTCTCGCTGCTCCAGCAGTCCCGCGACCTGCTCCGTGAGGAGTACGCGGACAAGGCGGTACGGGCGGCCGCCGAGGCCCTCGTGGACCGGCTCGGCCTCGGTCTCGCCGGGCTCGTCAACATCCTCAACCCGGACCGGATCGTCCTCGGCGGCCTCCACCAGGCCCTGCTGGCCGCCGCCCCCGAGCGGCTGCGCGCCGTCGTCGCCGACCGCAGCCTGTGGGGGCGCAGCGGCGGGGTGCCGATCCTCCCCGGCACCCTCGACCACAACTCCCTGGTCGGAGCGGCGGAGTTGGCCTGGCAGCCGGTGCTGGACGATCCGCTCGCCGCGCTGGCGGCCGGCGCCGGAAAGGGACGGTGACCGCGTTCGGCGGGCTTGGTACGGTCCGCGCATGACCCTCACCCCCGCCGACGCCCCCGGCACCCGGCTCACCCCCGCCGACCTGCGACTGGCCGCCGACCTGGCCGTCGCCGCCCTGCGCCCCGCCCGCGACGCCGACTGGAGCGTCCCGGCCGGGGGGCTGGAGTGGGACTGCTGGGAGACGGCCGAGCACCTGATCGACGACCTGTTCTCGTACGCCGCCAAGCTCGCCGCCGAGCGCACCGGCTCCAACGTGCCCTACCGGCGGACCGCCGAAAGCCCCGGCGGCCCCGACAACGCCGTGCACGTCGAGCGCGCCGCGGGCCCCGAGGGGATGCTGGCCGCGTTCGAGGCGGCCGCCGCGATCATGCACGCGGTGGTGTCGGTGAAGCCGCCCGAGGCCAGGGCGTACCACGTCTACGGCGATTCCGACCCCGAGGGCTTCATCGCCATGAGCGTCGTGGAGATCCTCGTGCACACCCACGACCTGACGACCGGTCTCGGCCTCGCCGCCTGGGAACCGCCCGCCGACCTGTGCGCCCGCGCCCTGTACCGCCTCTTCCCGCACGTCCCCGGCGGCGCCGACCCCTGGCCCACCCTGCTGTGGGCCACCGGACGCGGAGACCTCGCGGGCCGCGAGCGCCTGGCGGAATGGCGCTGGTACGGCGCCCCGCGCTGAGGGAGGCCCCTCGCGTCGGAGGAAGACGGTGAGGGACGACCCCTCGCGCCGGAGGAAGACCCGGCGCACGGAAAGGATTCCCCCGCGCCGAGGGCAGACCCTTCCTCCGGAGGGGTGCCGCCCCATGCCCGGAGGGGTGCCGCCCCACGCCGAGCGGCCGGCCCGGGACCCGGGCCGGCCGTCGCGGAACACGGTTTTCGGTCAGCCCACCGCCGCGGTCCGGGCCTTCCGGCCGCGTTTGCTGCGCTCGCGCTCCGGGCGCTGCGTCAGCGCCACCACCGTCGCGGGCTCCAGGGCGGTGTCGGCGGCGGGCGGGGGAGCGGAGGCGGGCAGCGCGAACCACACGGTCTTGCCCTTGTCGCCCTCCTGGCGCACGCCCCAGTCGTCGCTGACGGCCGCGATGAGCGCGAGCCCGCGCCCGCCGGTGTCGAGCGGCTCCGCCGCGCACACCGTGGGCGGCCGGGGGTCGTGGTCGTGGACGGACACCGTGAGCCGGTCGAAGAGCAGCTCGATCTCCACGGTGCACGTCTTGTCGGGCTGTGCGTGCTGATGGACATTGGTCAGCAGCTCGGTCACGCCGAGTGCCGCCGGGCCGATCAACGGGTCCAGTTGCCAATAGCGCAATTGTGCGGAAACGATCCTGCGGACTTGGCCGATCCGCGCCGGTGCAGCTTGGAGCTTCACCGTGCAGTGCCTGCTGGGATGGTTGATCACTGCTGCGACTCCCCGGGGTGAGGTCCGGAAGGCGGTCGAAGAGCTTCGGTGTGAGGGGTGCGGTTCGAGCTGAGCGGCGGGCTGCTTCGCAGCGTCACCGCGGAAGCACCCGGAGTGAGATACCGCCAGAGTGGACCCATGGACGGCACCACGCAACTCGCGTTCCTCCGGTCCGCGGCGGCGGCTCCGTCCGGCGCGCCCCCTCAGCCACGTGCCGTACCGCTCCGCGCGCCGCCCGGCATCCCCACCGACCGGAGCGCGTTCAGCAGGCGTCCGCCCACCTCGGCGGAGGTGAGCCGGTAGCGGATGCCGTTGAGGCGGGCCACCGTGCGGTCGCCGCCGGCGAACCACGGTTTGCCCGCGGTCACCGTGCCCAGCGGCGCGCTGTCGATCAACTGGCCGTCGCTTCGCAGCAACGCCAGTACGCCGTCCCGTACGACGACCTGTCCTGCCCTGGTGAGTGAGCGGGGCCACCGCTCGATCCTCACTCCCCGCACGCTGAAGTCGGGTTCCGCCATGGGCTGTTCGTCTCCTTCCCGTGCTGCTGTGCCGGTGCGGACGTCGTGGTTCGCCCCCGTTCGTACCCCCGCTGTCTCTGGGCAGTCTGCACGGCGGGGGGCGTGCACACCAGGGGGGCAGGCGCACTGAAGGGGGCATTCCACCTCTGCGCCCCCAGTGCGCCCCGAGCGGTGACACAAGGGAGTGCTATGGCTGCCCAAAGTGAACGTTTGTGCAGGTGGGCGGCTTACAGTGGCAAGTGGGAGATCGCTGTGCCGGGCGCGCATGCCGCGGGCACAGCAGTCTCCGGACCGCGCCCCACAGGACCCCTTCGGGTCCCGCGGAGGCCGTACGACACCGCACGGGACAGCACAGAGCAGCACGAGGAGTGGCGCGGATGAGCAGCAGCGAACCGGCACGACGCGGCCCCGCCGCGGGGGCCGACGCACCCCCGGCCGGCCCCCCGGCGGGCAGCATCGCGGTGCCGACGGTCGACGTCGACCGGAGCGACCCCGCCTACCGCGCCTGGCTGAAGGAGGCGGTGCGCAAGGTGCAGGCGGACGCCAACCGGTCGGCCGACACCCATCTGCTGCGCTTCCCGCTGCCGGAGCAGTGGGGCATCGACCTCTACCTCAAGGACGAGTCGACGCACCCCACCGGCAGCCTCAAGCACCGCCTGGCCCGCTCGCTGTTCCTGTACGGGCTGTGCAACGGCTGGATCCGGCCGGACCGCCCCGTCATCGAGGCCTCCAGCGGGTCCACCGCCGTCTCCGAGGCGTACTTCGCGAAGCTCATCGGGGTGCCCTTCATCGCGGTGATGCCGCGCACCACGAGCGCCGAGAAGTGCCGCCTGATCGAGTTCCACGGCGGCCAGTGCCACTTCGTGGACGACTCCCGCAAGATGTACGAGGAGTCCGCCCGCCTCGCGGCCGAGACCGGCGGACACTACATGGACCAGTTCACCTACGCCGAGCGGGCCACCGACTGGCGCGGCAACAACAACATCGCCGAGTCGATCTACCAGCAGCTGCGTCTTGAGCGCTACCCCGAGCCGAGCTGGATCGTCGCCACCGCCGGCACGGGCGGCACCTCCGCCACCATCGCCCGCTACGTGCACTACATGCAGTACGACACCTTCATCTGCGTGCCCGACCCGGAGAACTCCTGCTTCTTCGACGGCTGGAACGACCACGACCCGCTCGCCACCAGCGACTGCGGCTCCCGCATCGAGGGCATCGGCCGCCCCCGGATGGAGCCCTCGTTCGTCACCGGGGCCGTCGACCGCATGATGAAGGTCCCCGACGCGGCGAGCGTGGCGGCCGTACGCGCCCTGGAGGCGGCCCTGGGCCGCAAGGCGGGCGGCTCGACCGGCACCGGCCTGTGGAGCGCGCTGAAGATCGTCGGGGAGATGGTGGAACAGGGCCGCAGGGGCAGTGTGGTGACGCTGATCTGCGACCCCGGCGACCGCTACCTCGACAAGTACTACTCCGACGCGTGGCTGGCCGAGCAGGGGCTGGACATCGAGCCGTACGCGATGGCCATGGCGGAGTTCCTCCGTACGGGAGTCTGGCCCTAGCCCCTGTCGCGGGCCGCCAGCCGGCGGTCCAGCGCACGGACCGCGGCCCGGAAGGAGCGCCCCACCCCGGGGCGCGCCGCCCGCAGCACCAGCCGCAGCGGGGCCGGGCCGTCGACGGCCATGGTCCACTGCACCCGGGTGGCCGCCCCGGTGGGCCACATGCGCCACTCCTCCAGCATCGCGGTGACGCCCGGGGCGTTGGTGACGTCGATCCGGTACGCGTACCGCAGGCCCGGCTCGGCCGCCACGACGGTCTCCAGGAACCTGGTGCCGCCCTTGAGGCGCACCTCGCGGCCCCCGTCCGTCGGCCGGGCGAAGGTCACGGCGGTGAACCAGCGCGGCCACGCCTGCGTCTCCTCGGCCAGCGCCCGGTACACGTCATCGGGTCCGGCCGCGACCTCGGCGGCGAAGACCAGGCGTACGGGCGCGGACTCGGCGAAGTCGAGCCCGACACCCCGCAGTCGGCGGACCATGCGGCACGCACCTCCGAGGAGCGGCGGAAGACGGTTGCGCGCAACGGTAGTTGACGTGACGTCAGAAGTCTTCGGGACCGTCGGGGCTCTCGCCCGCCACCACCAGCCCCGGCAGATGCTCCGCCAGCTCCTCGCGCGCCGCGGCCGACAGGCCCCGGTCCGTCACGAACGCGTCCACCTGGTCCAGCGCGGCGAACGAACTCAGGCCCACCGTCCCCCACTTGGTGTGGTCCGCGACCACCACCACCCGGCGCGCCGAGCCCACCAGCCGGCGGTTGGTCTCCGCCTCCGCGATGTTCGGCGTGGACAGGCCCGCCTCGGCCGATATCCCGTGCACCCCCAGGAAGAGCACGTCGAAGTGGAGCGAGGCGATGGCCCGGTCGGCGACCGGACCCACCAGCGCGTCCGACGGCGTGCGCACCCCGCCGGTCAGCACCACCGTCGCCGCACCGACGGTGTCCCCGCCCGCCTGGCGCGCGGTGTGGAACACGTCCGCCACCCGCACCGAGTTGGTCACCACCGTCAGGTCCGGCACGTCCAGCAGGTGCCTGGCCAGCGCGTACGTCGTCGTGCCCCCCGACAGCGCCACCGCGCTGCCCGGCACCGCCATCGCGGCCGCCGCCCGCGCGATGTCCTCCTTCGCGGAGAGCTCCAGCGCCGACTTGGCCTCGAAACCGGGCTCGTGCGTGCTCGCCTCCGCCACCGGGACCGCGCCGCCGTGCACCTTCTCGACGACCCCCTGGCGGGCCAGTGCGTCGAGGTCGCGGCGGACCGTCATGTCCGACACGTTCAGCCGCCGGGTCAGCTCGTTGACCCGCACCCCGCCGCGCCGGCGCACCTCGTCGAGGATGAGGGCACGGCGCTGTTCGGCGAGCAGGTTCTGATTCTCGGTCACTGCGGGCCCGGGTCCTTTCCACGACGCTGTCAGGGGCTGTTCATCCTCGCACGGGGCGCCAACACGCCTCCACGACCGGTGTGAAGGGCGCCCGGGCGTGCGACGGCGGGGGGCGACGTGCGAAGAAACCGTGGTGGGGGCGGGCGGCGGGAGGCGCGTCCGGGATGCTGAAAACCCCTGGTGCGACCGGGAGTGGCCGGGTACGGCGGACGGGTACAACAGGGGTACGGCGACCCGCCGGCCCACGGCCCCGTGTGCCGCATCCGCCTCCCCCTCACCCGCGCCCCCCATATCCGCACGAGAGCCCCCTCGCACACGCACGAGAGCGAGTCCCGCAGTGCCCGCTGCCCCCGCCGCCCCGGACGGCCCCCCTCCGCAGACCCGCCGCGCCCCTGCCCACACCCCCGGGCCCCGTGTCCCCGAAGCCCCCGACCCCGACACCGAGACCGACCCCGACGCCCCCGCCCTGGAACTCCTGGTGCACGGCGTCGGCGGGGCCACCCCCGAGGAGATGCTCGGCGACCCGCGCACCACCCGCGTCACCGGCGACGCCACCGCCGCCGTGTTCCGCCGCACCGAGGACGTCGACGCCGAGGACCGCCCCGGGGACCACCGGAACAAGCCGATCCCCGAGGCGTACGTCTGGTCCAACCTCACCTCGGGCAACGGCATCCGGGCGCTGTGGCTCCTCCTGCTGCCTTTCATGGTCGTCAACCTCGCGCACTGGATGCGCCCCACCGCCGGGGGGAGCGCCCGGACCGTCCGCTTCTACGGCGTCCTGGTGCGCCTCGTCGCCCTCACCCTCACCCTCCTGCTCGTCGCCGCGGCCTGCGAGGTGGCCCTCGACCTCACCGCCTGGCAGTGCGCGGGCTCCGCGTCCTGCTCCGGCGAGAAGTCCTGGCTGGGCTTCCTGTCCACCGCGCACGGCGGCTGGTGGAGCCAGCCGGGCCGCCGGATCGCGCTGGCGGCGCTCGTCCCCGCCGCCCTCACCGGGCTGCTCTGGTACCTCTCGCACCGCACCTGGAGCGCCTACGAGTCCCAGCAGCCGCTGCCGGGCGCCGAGGAGGACGCGGCCGGACCCGCACTCGGCCGCCCCGGCTTCTGGTACGGGCGCCGCCTCGTCGCCCGGCTGCGCGCCGCGCACACCGCCGCCGGATTCCTCGTCGTGGCCGCGGCCCTCACCGCCGCCACCGCCCGCCACGACCGCGCGGCGGACAGCACCGTCCTGGACGTGTGCGGCTGGGCCCTCCAAGGAGCGCTCCTGGCCGGTGCGGTCGTCGTGGTCTGGGTGGTGTGCCGGCGTGGCCGCACCGAGTCCCGCTTCGACACCGCCCTGGACCGCGCCCTGGTCGGCCTGCTCCCGGCCGGCGCGCTCGTCGGGCTGGTCCTCGCCGTCCTGTACGCGGGCTGGTCCCGGCCGGCGTGGAGTTCGGTGGGCCGGCTCGACGGCGGGGCCCGGTCGTTCGGCCTGCTCACCCTCGCCCAACTGCTGCTGGTCCTCGCGCTGGCCGTGACCGCCGTGCTCCTCGACCGCCGCGCGCCCGTCGCCCGCACCGCCATGCGCGGACTCGGCGGACCCGCCGTCGCCATGCTGGCCTGCGCGCTCGGCGGCGTCATGACCGGCGGTGTCGCCCAGCGCGTCGCCGACTGGCTCGACGGTTCCGGCACCCCCGGCATGGCCACCGGACCCGACGCACCCCTCGCCGGTCCGCCCGTCCTGCTGACCTGGCAGGCCTCCGTCATCCCGCCGCTGCTGCTGGTCCTGCTCGCGCTCGCCCTGTACTACGGGGTGCGCACCTGGCGGCTGCGCGCCGCGCTGCGCCCCGTCGTCGAGGCCGGACACCCCACCGAGCGGCCCGACCCCGTGCGCACCGGCCGCATCGCCCTCGCCCGCGCCGCTGCCGAGCTCACCGACCACGCCCCCCGCATGCTCGCCGCACTGTCCGGAGCCACCCTCGTCCTCGGCGGCATCGCCCTGACCGGGGCCGTCCTGTACGACGAGGTGCCCGGCCGCGCCGCCGAGGGCACTCCGTCACCGGTGGAGGCCGTCGCGCACACCGCGCAGTCGCTCGGCTCCTGGCTGATCGGCTTCGGCTTCCTGCTCCTGGTCACCTGGGGGCGGCGCGCCTACCGCGACCCCAAGGCGCGCCGCACCATAGGCATCCTGTGGGACGTCGGCACGTTCTGGCCGCGCGCCGCCCACCCCTTCGCCCCGCCCTGCTACGCGGAACGCGCGGTGCCCGACCTCACCTGGCGGATGGCCACCTGGACCGAACGCACCCGGGGCCGCCTGGTCATCTCCGGCCACTCCCAGGGCAGCGTGCTGGCCGCGGCCGCCGTGTGGCAGCTCCCGCGGCGCACCCGCCGCCGGGTGGCCCTGCTGACGTACGGCGCACCGCTGGAGCGGCTGTACGGACGCTGGTTCCCGGCCTACTTCGGCCCGGCCTGCCTGCGCCACCTGCACGACGAGGTCGACTGCTGGCGCAACCTCTGGCGGCACACCGACCCGATAGGAGGCCCGGTCCGCGTCGTCCCCGACGAGGGCCGCCACCCCGTGGACCACGACGCGCTCCTCGACCCCCTCGCCTACGGGCGCACCCGTACGCACCCCCTGCCCGCACCGATCCTCGGCCACTCCGACTACCAGGCCGACCCCGTCTTCGCCGCCGAGCGCGACGCACTCCTCGACCGGCTGCCGGAGACGAACCTGCCCCGGCAGAACACCCCGCACGGCTAAGGGAGTTCGGGCAGGTCGTCCGGGTAGAGCAGGGTCAGGTCGTCCGTGGACACCTCGGTGAACTGGGCGACCCGGCCCGCGTGCCGCTCCACCATCGACTCGAACGTCTGCCGGGCGGTACGGCCGTTGCCGAACGCGGGGCCCTTGGGCAGCGCCGTGAAGTACTTCAGCAGTGCCTCCGGCGTGCCCGTCCCGAGCCGGTACTCGTGGTCGTCGGCCTGCTGCCGGACGATCCTGAGCAGCTCGTCCGGCTCGTAGTCGGAGAAGGTGATGGTCCGTGAGAAACGGGACGCCACACCGGGGTTGACGGTCAGGAAGCGCTCCATCTCGTCCGTGTAGCCCGCGACGATCACCACCACCGCCTCCCGGTGGTCCTCCATCAGCTTCACCAGGGTGTCGATGGCCTCCTTGCCGAAGTCCCGGCCGGAGTCCTCGGGCGAGAGCGCGTACGCCTCGTCGATGAACAGCACCCCGCCGCGCGCCTTGTCGAAGGCCTCCTGGGTGCGGATCGCGGTGGACCCGATGTGCTCGCCGACCAGGTCCACCCGGGACACCTCCACGAGGTGCCCGCGCTCCAGCACCCCGAGGGAGGCCAGGATCTCTCCGTACAGCCGGGCCACGGTCGTCTTGCCGGTGCCGGGGGAGCCGGTGAAGACCAGGTGGCGGCGGACGGACGCGGCCTTCAGGCCCGCCTCCTGGCGGCGCCGGCCGATCTCGATCATGTCGGTGAGCGCCCGCACCTCGCGCTTCACGCTCTCCAGGCCGACCAGCGCGTCGAGCTCCCCGAGCACGTCCTGCGAGGAACGGGCGTCCTGAGGGTCGACCGGTGCGGCAGGGACGGCCGTCACGGGCCGCGCCACCGGGACGGTGGAGAGCAGCCCGGGGATCTGGACGGCCGTGCGGACGGCGGGCGGCGGTTCGACCGCCGCCGCCCTGACGGCGCTCTCGTCGCTGGTGCAGTCCTCGACCAGGGGGCCGTCCTCGGCGAACTCGTAACCGCCGCGCACGCACCGCTCGGTGCGGCAACGCGTCAGCGTCGTACGGCAGCCGTCCATGACGTGGAAGCCGTAGCCGCTGCTGCCCGCGACCCGGCAGGCGTGGAAGGTGCCGCGGCCCTCCGCGGAGACGTAGAAACCAGATTCGGCGGGGGAGTTGACCGTGGTGCGCTCTATCCGGGGGTCGGCGCCCTTGGTGACGATGACGCCGGTCTGCACGGCGTCGATGGTGCAGCCCGCGAGGGTGCCGCCGCTGCCGTGGTCGCGGAACCAGGCGCCCGTGGACGCCTCCTTGATCCGGCAGTCGTCGAGCTGCGCGGTCGCCCCGTCGCTCACCGACACGGCGGTGTTGCGCACCTGGAAGAGGTCGCTGTCGACGATGTCCGCGCGCGAACCCCGGTCCAGGACGAAGACCGCGTCGGGCACGTCGTGCACCCGGCAGGAGTCCAGCACGACGGTCGCGCCGTCGCTGACCCACACCGCCGGGTAGTCGCCCGTGCTGTCGTGGATCTCGCACCCGTTGGCGTCGACCCGGGTGCCGGGGTCCCACACGGACAGCCCGTTGCGGCCGAAGCGGCGCACCGTCGTGCGCGACAGCGTCAGGACCGCGCGGCCGCGCAGGTCGATCGCGTTCTCCGGGATGTCGTGGATGTCGCAGTCGGAGAGCGTGAGCACCGCGTCCGAGTCGAGCGTGACGCCGTCCGCCGAGGTCCGGTGCACCGAGCACTCCGTCAGGTGGCCCGCGCCGCGCGAGGAGACCTGCACGCCGGTGCCCTTGACCTCGTAGATCTCGCAGCCGATCGCCTCCACCCCGGAGCCGTCGCCGGTCACCGCGAGCCCCGAGCCCGACGTGTGATGGATCGAGCACCGCTCCAGCCGGGGATGCGCCCCGCCGCTGACCGACACCCCCGCCTGTCCGGCCGCGACGACCTCGCACTCCTCGAACAGGCCGCCCGCGCCGTCCAGTACGCCGATGCCGACGCCGCCCGGATTGTCCACCGTGCACCGGCGCACCGTCGGCCGGGCCGCCCCGCGCACCTCGATGCCGACGGCCGAGCGCGTCACGATCCGCAGCCCCTCGAACTCCGGGGTGCCGTCCTCCACCGACAGGGCGGGCGCCGCCGAGTCCTGGCCCTCCAGACTCAGGTCCTGCACCACCGCGGAGGCGCGCACCGTCAGCGCCACACCGTCCGTCGGAGCGATCCGCACCGACCCGGCCGCACCCTCCACACCGCGCAGCGTCACCGCGCGCCGCACCACGAGGTTCTCCCGGTACGTTCCCGGAGCGATGGTGAGGACGTCGCCGTCCCCCGCGGCCTCCAGGGCGGCGGCGAGGGAGTCGTACTCACCCGTGCGGCGCCGCCACCTGGAAGTGCCGGAGTGCGTCACCTGGACCGTGCCCTGTGCCATGGCGTGTGCGTGCCCCCACCTCGTGCGTCCCGCTGCTCGCGCTGATCTCGCTGCACCACCGTAGCGCGCGGGGGAGGCGCGGTTGACCGGGTCGCCGCGGCGTCAGCCGCCCGTGCCCGCCCTGCCCCACTCGGGGCCGACCTTCGCCCACGCCCGGTCGAGCCGCTCGTACCGCCGACGCATGAGCCGTCGTACGACCAGCAGCCGTACGCAGTGGGCGAGTCCGGCCGACACGGCGCCCGCCCCGAAGCCCGTCAGGGCCGCCTGCGCGGTGGCCGTCGAGGCGGTCACGGGCCGGTTCACGAGCCGGCCCCGGTCGTCCGTCCACAGCGGGAAGGTGTCGCCCGGCTCGGCGCTGCCGCGGACCGTGGCGACCCGCCCGGTGCGTGCGCTGCCGTCGGGCGCGGTCCAGCTCGCCGGCACAGTGACCGGCCCGGCGTATCCGGCGCCCGCCTGCGCGCCGCCGGGGCGGCTTCCCTCGCGCGCCGGCCGTAGCACGGTGCCCGTCGTCGCGTGCCGCTCCCGGTGCTGTTCGACCACCTCCCGCTGGAGCGAGGCGTTCGCCCGCAGGCCCGTCACCAGTCCGACGGCGGGGGCGGCGACGCCGATCAGCACCAGGGCGACCAGCGCCACCCAGGCCTCGGCCCGGTCGGTGGGGCGGCACAGCGGACTGTGCCGCCAGCGCCACACGCCCGAAGCCGTCCGCCGGGCGCGGGCCGGCGGGACCCGCCGCGCTTCCGTCGCGGGCCCTCGCGGCCCGTCCGCTGCTCGCACCGTCCCGATCCCCTTCCGCGCCGGCTCAACGCGCCTGCCGCATCGGCGAGTTCCCGGCGAGGGGCCCGCTCATTCGGCCGAATCGGGACAGAACTCTATGGTGCCTCGGCCACCACCGGGTCGCCGATCCGCAGCACACCGGCCGTCTCGGGGATCAGGTTCTGGCCGAACACCAGGCTCTTGCCGAACTTGCGGTGCCGGGCCAGCGAGCGCAGCGGTTCCTTGCCGCGCTCGGCGGTGGCCTGGTCGGTGGTGGTGACGACGCAGCGCCCGCACGGCTTCGCCACCCGGAAGGCGAGACCGCCGATCGTGATCCGCCGCCACTGGTCCTCGGCCCACGGGGCGGCTCCCGCGAGCACCACGTTCGGCCGGAACCGGTTCATCGGAAGGGGGCCCTCGTCGGGCAGATCGCCCTGTGCGATCAGGGAGTTGAGGGCGTCCAGCGAGGCCAGCGTGGTGACCAGCAGCGGGAAGCCGTCGGCGAAGCTCACCGTCTCGCCCGGCCCGGCGAAGGCCGGGTCGACCGGGCGGCGGACGGCCGGATCGTCCAGGTGCACCAGGCGGGCCTCGACGCCCAGGTACGCGCTCCACCACGCGTCGGCCGCGGAACCGGCGGGCACCGCCTCGTACGTCTCGCCGAAGAGAACCACCGGCACCGTGCGCACGGGCTGCGGCACGGGAACGTCGAGGGGTTCGCGGCCGGGGGCGGACACCCGGACCGCACCGCCCGGCAGCGGCTCCGAGGAGGCGAGCGCCATCCGCGCGTACTCGCGCTGGGTGACGGCCCTGCCCGACGCGTCGGTCACCAGCCAGCGGCGGTCTCCCGCCGGCCCCCACGGCTCGATCGCCATCTCGCGGGGAGCGCAGCCCCGCGTCGCCTTCACCGGATAGAAGTGCAGCGCGTGCACCGACACGTCGTTGGTCATGGGCCCATCCTGCCAGCAGGCTCGGACATCTGTCCGAGCCTGCTGCGAGCCTCCGGTGCGCCGCTGCCGACAGGGGCTAGTAGCCCCGACCGCCCTGCTGGTACTGGCGGTTGTACGGGTCCTCGTACGGCGCCGCGGCCGGTGCGGGGCGCGGGGCCACCGGGCGCATCGCCTCGTACCCGGAGGGTGCGACCGGGCGCTGCGGCTGCTGCTGGGGCTGCTGCATCTGCGTCTGCATCTGCTGCATCTGCGGCGCGACCGGGCGCTGCGGCTGCGGGCGCTGCATCTGCGGGGGCTGCTGTGCGCCCTGGTAACCGCGCGGCGGGGCCGCCTGCTGCGGGATGTACGGGGCGGGCGCGTTCTGCAGCTGCGGCGCCGGGGCCTGCTGGAGGTGCGGCGCCTGCTGGTAAGCGGCCGGGGGCTGCGCCTGTGCGGGCTGGGGATAGCCGTACCCGGGCTGCGGGTGGGAGGGTGCGGCCGGCAGTGCGGGAAGGCCCGACGACAGAGCCGGCAGGGCCGGCAGATGGCTGTTGCCGGTGTCGTACATGGCGGGCACCCGGATCGGGGCGATCTGGGGCGTACCGCGCTCCGCGACGAGAGAGTCGTAGATCGGGGTGTCCGGGAAGGACGGGGCGGAATAGTAACCGCCGCCATAGGTGGAGCGGGGGGAGGTCATGGCACATAAGTTAAGCCCAAGATGTTCTGTAAGGGGAGTCCGGTAAGAGTGTTGTTTCGCGCGTTCTGGGTAGCCCTGGGTCACTAATCAGAGCGAACTTGGGAAAATCGGTCGTCTTGTGGCGTCAGGATCGGGTAAGGAACGGTTCATTTCGACTCGCGTTGGGGGCGAGCATGTCCATGCTTAAGGGAACCAATGTGCCGGTGCCGGCACAGTCCGTGCGCATCGAAGTGGGCCGCGGGTCCGGGCCGGGGGTGCCGGACGTCGACGCGTCGGCGCTGCTGCTCACCGGCGGGCGGGTGCGCTCCGACGCCGACTTCGTCTTCTACAACCAGCCCGTCCACGCCTCGGGCGCGGTCCGGCACGACGGCAAGCGGCCCGGCGCGGGCGGCATCGTCACGGACACCGTGTGGGTCGACCTGGCGCGCGTGGAGAGCGCCGTGGAGACCGTGGTGCTCGCCGCCTCCGCCGACGGCGGCAGCTTCGGGCAGGTGCCCGGGCTCCACATCCGCGTCCTCGACGCGGCGAACGGCGCGGAGCTCGCCCGCTTCGACAGCCGGGACGCCACCGTGGAGACGGCGTTCGTCCTCGGCGAGCTCTACCGCCGGCAGGGCGCCTGGAAGTTCCGCGCCGTCGGCCAGGGGTACAGCAGCGGTCTGGAGGGGCTCGCGACGGACTACGGCATCACGGTCGACGAACCGCAGCAGCCGGCCCCGGCGCCCGCCCCGGTGACCCCGGCCCCCACGATCCCCACCGCCCCGTCCTGGCCCACGCCCGCCACCGCCTCCGCCACCCCCCAGGCCCCGGTGTGGCCGACGGCGCCCGGCTCCACCCCGCCGCCCGCGCCGGTGCCCACGGCTCCGACCATGCCCGCGGCCCCCACCGTGCCGTCCGCCCCGGTGCCCTCGCACGCGACGCCGCCGCCCGCCGCCGCGGCCCCCTCCCCGGTGCGGCTGACCAAGGTCACGCTCACCAAGTCCTCGCCGACCGTCTCGCTGGCCAAGCAGGGCGGCACCGGCGGCGCCATGCGCGTCAACCTCAACTGGGAGTCCCGCAAGCAGTTCAAGGGCTGGGGCAGCAAGCTCGGCCGCGCCATGGCCCAGCACGCCGACCTCGACCTCGACCTGTGCGCCCTCTACGAACTCACCGACGGCCGCAAGGGCGTCGTGCAGGCGCTGGGCAACGCCTTCGGCGCGCTGAACCAGCCGCCGTACATCCACCTCGACGGCGACGACCGCACCGGAGCGGTCTCCTCCGGCGAGAACCTCACCATCAACCTCGACCACAAGGACCGGCTGCGCCGCGTCCTGATCTTCGTCACCATCTACGAGGGCGCGCGCTCCTTCGCCGACCTGCACGCCACCGTCACGCTCACCCCGCAGAACGGCGCGCCCATCGACTTCTCCCTCGACGAGTGCACGGTGCCCTCCACCGTCGCCGCGCTCGCCCTGATCAGTTACGAGAACGGCGACCTGACGGTCCGTCGTGAGGCCCAGTACCTGGTGCCGCAGCGCGGGGTCAGCCCGCAGCGCACCGTCGACCAGGCCTACGGCTGGGGCATGAACTGGACCCCGGGCCGCAAGTAGCCCCCGCTTCCCGCCCGTCGCGGGATCAGCGGTCGGGCGCGGTCCGGGGACGGGCGTACGTCCGCCCCTTCCAGGCCGCGCCCCGGCCCCGGTGGTGCCGCACGGCCGAGTCCACCGTCATCAGCGCGTAGAGCAGCGCCGTGACCGGCAGCAGCGGGGCCAGGGCCAGGTTCTGGCGGTAGTAGCGCAGCATCGGCAGGTACGTCGCCGCCATCACCGCCCAGGCCCCGAGCCCCGCCCACCCGGCCGCCGTGTCGCCGGTCAGCAGCCCGGTGGCCAGGGCGTACGGGGGCGCGAGATACACCAGGGCCAGGCCGAGGACCGTACCGAGCAACAGGACGGGGTTGTGCCGCAGTTGGGCGTACGCGCTGCGGGCGACCATCCGCCACAGGTCGCCGAGGCCCGGGTACGGGCGCACGCTGTCCACCCGCTCGGCCAGCCCCAGCCAGATCCGCCCGCCGCACCGGCGCACCGCACGGGCCAGCGACACGTCGTCGATGACCGCTCCCCGAATGGACTCGGGCACCTGTGCGCGCACGGCCGTCTCGGTGCGCAGCAGCACGCAGCCGCCCGCGGCGGCCGCCGTGCGCCCCGTGCCCCGGTTGACCCACCGGAAGGGATACAACTGCGCGAAGAAGTACACGAAGGCCGGGACGATCAGCCGCTCCCAGGGGGTCCTCACCCGCAGCCGCGCCATCTGGGAGACCATGTCGAAGCCGCCGCGCCCCTGGGCGTCCGGCAGCGCCGCGGCCACCAGCTCCCGCAGACTGTCCGGCTCGTGGGCGATGTCGGCGTCCGTGAGCAGCAGGTACGCGGGGCTGCTCTCCCGGGCGGCCGCCATCCCGTGGCGCACCGCCCACAGCTTGCCCGTCCACCCCGGCTCCGGCTCGCCCGGGGCGACCACGGTCAGCGGCAGTCCGCCGTGGCGCCCCGCCAGCGCGCGGGCCAGCTTGCCGGTGCCGTCGCTGCTGCCGTCGTCCACCAGGATCACCTCGGCGCCGCCCGGATAGTCCTGGGCCAGCAGCGAGGGCAGGCTGTCGGGGAGCACCTCGGCCTCGTCGCGCGCGGGCACCACCACGGCCACGTACGGCCACTGCCCCTCGGCGGGGCGGGCGCGCGGCGGCAGGCGCTGGTCGGTGCGCCAGAAGAAGCCCCGGCACAGCAGCAGCCACAGCCAGACGGTCAGTGATCCCACGGCGATCCACGCGACGACGCTCACCCGTCGCAGTCTGCCGCAGGAGCGACGGCTTCCGGGGGCGCGCGCAGGGCTCAGGGGGGAGTTTCGGGCCGGTCGTCTAAGGTGACTGGGTGAAGATCGCGCTCATGGACTCCGGGATCGGCCTGCTCGCGGCGGCCGCGGCGGTGCACCGCATGCGCCCGGACGCCGACCTCGTCGTCGCCTCCGACCCCGACGGAATGCCCTGGGGGCCGCGTACTCCCGACGACATCCGGGCGCACGCGCTGGCCGTCGCCCGCGCGGCGGCGGCCGAGGGGCCCGACGCGCTGATCATCGGCTGCAACACCGCGACCGTGCACGCCCTGCCCGCGATCCGGGCCGAACTGGAGCCGGGGATTCCGGTGATTGGGACGGTTCCCGCGATCAAGCCCGCCGCGGCTTCGGGCGGCCCCTTCGCGATCTGGGCGACCCCGGCCACCACCGGAAGCCCGTACCAGCGCGGGCTGATCCGCGACTTCGCGCAGGGCGTGGAGGTCACCGAGGTGCCCTGCCCCGGACTCGCCGACGCCCTGGAGACCGCCGACGAGGAGGCGATCGACCGCGCGGTGGCGGCCGCGGCCGCGCTGACCCCGCCGGAGGTGAGGACCGTCGTCCTGGGATGCACCCATTACGAACTGGTCGCCGACCGCATCCGGGCGGCGCTGCGGCGGCCCGGCCCCCCGGCCCCGCTCACGCTCATGGGGTCGGCGGAAGCGGTGGCCGCGCAGGCTCTGCGCAGGGCCGGTCTGGAGCCCGCGCCGGCCGCCGATCCGGCGTCCCGCCTGACGGTTCTGCTGAGCGGACGGCGTTCCGCGGGCCTCACCGCCCCGGCCCTCGCGTACACCGAGGGCCGTCTGCTCGCTGCCATGACCGCAGAACGTGAGTACGCTGCTACGCATGAGGGACTTCCCCCGCGCTGACGACGCCGACGGTCTCCCGAGCGAGTCCGCCCCCACCGGCACCGCCGTCTGGCAGGGCCGTGCCACCAATCGCGCCCAGTGGCTGCTCGCGGCCGCCGGCGCGGCGTTCCTGGCCCTCGGCATCGAACTGGCCGTCGACTCGTCCGGGACGCACGGCGCCGTGCCGCTGGTCATGTCCGTGGTGGGGTGCATCGCGGTCGGGCTGCTGGTCATCTTCGGGACGCTCGCCTTCGTGCACGTCGCGGTCAGGGTCGACGACCAGGCCCTGGAGGTGCGCTGCGGCCACATCGGGCTGCCGCGGCGGCGGATTCCGCTGTCGCACGTGGTGGGGGCCGAACTGGACCCCCGGGTCACGCCCCGCCAGTGGGGCGGCTGGGGTTACCGGTGGCGGCCCGAGCAGGGGATGGCGGTGGTCGTCCGGCGGGGCGAGGCGGTGGTGCTCAGACTCGGCGACGGGCGGACCTTCACCGTGACGGTGGACGGCGCGGCGGAGGCGGTACGGGTGATCCGGAGCCGGTGCGGGCTGGGCCCGGCGGACCGCTGAGGCACGGGGCGGGCGGGGCCGTCGTCGCCGGGCCGCCGCCCCGGCCGCCCGCCCCTGGACCGGCGGGGCCGGAACGGACCGGCGGGGCCGGGCACGGATGCGTCGTGGCTGGTCGCGCCCCTGGAGGTCCGCCCGCGGAGCGCAGCGGTCGCGCCCGTGCTGCGAGCCGCGGGGCGGAGTGGTCCCGGGCCCCGGGCGGACGCAGCGCGCAGGACACCGCAGGAACGATGCTTCCCGGTCGGCCCACGGGCGGGACCGCCCTGCTCACGCGGGCTGCGGCCACCGTAGACTCCGCCGGGTGAGCGCGACCATCACCCCCGTAGCAGCCCCGCCGGAACCTGCCCCGGCCGCACCCCGCCGAGGAATGTGGCTGGTGCGCACCCTCGCGGCCGCCGTGTCAGGACTGCTGCTGTACGCGAGCTTCCCGCCCCGCCCCCTGTGGTGGCTGGCCCTGCCCGGCTTCGCCCTGCTCGGCTGGGCCCTGCACGGGCGCAGGCCGCGGGCCGGGTTCGGGCTCGGGCTGGTGGCCGGGCTCGGCTTCCTGCTGCCGCTGCTGTCCTGGACCGGCGAGGAGGTGGGGCCGGTTCCGTGGATCGCGCTGACCATCGCCGAAGCGGTCTTCGTGGGCTTCGTCGGCATGGGCGTCGCGGGCACCTCCAAGCTGCCCGCCTGGCCCGTGTGGGCGGCCGGGCTGTGGATCGTGGGGGAGGGCGCGCGGGCCCGCTTCCCCTTCGAGGGCTTCTCCTGGGGCAAGATCGCCTTCGGGCAGGCGGACGGCGTGTTCCTGTCGCTGGCCGCGCTCGGCGGCACCCCGCTGGTGGGCTTCGCGGTCGCACTGTGCGGCTTCGGCCTCTACGAGGCGGTCAGGCAGGCCCTGGCGTACCGGCGTACGAAGCGGCTCCCGCGCGCCGGGGCGGTGGCGGCGGCACTGGCCGTCGTCGTCCCGCTGATCGCCTCGCTCGCCACGCGTCCGCTGCTGGACGACTCCGCCGAGGACGGCACCGCGACCGCCGCCCTCATCCAGGGCAACGTGCCCCGCCTGGGCCTGGACTTCAACGACCAACGGCGTGCGGTGCTCGACAACCACGCCCGGCGTACGGAGCAGCTCGCCGACGAAGTCGCGGCCGGTACGAAGCCCGGGCCCGACTTCGTGGTCTGGCCGGAGAACTCCTCCGACCTCGACCCGTACCGCAACGCCGACGCACGCGCCGTCATCGACCGGGCCGTCCGCAAGATCGGCGTCCCGGTCGCGATCGGCGCGGTGCTCACGCCGGAGAAGGGCCCGCTGCGCAACACCCTCATCCAGTGGGACCCGCGACGCGGCCCCGTCGACACGTACGACAAGCGGCACATCCAGCCGTTCGGCGAGTACATGCCGATGCGGGACGTCGCCCGCGTCTTCAGCAAGGACGTCGACCGGGTGCGCCGCGACTTCGGACCCGGCGAGAAGGTCGGCGTCTTCGACATGGCGGGCACCCGGGTCGGCCTGGTGACGTGTTACGAGGCGGCTTTCGACGACGCCGTGCGCGACACCGTGCTGCACGGGGGCCAGGTCATCGCCGTGCCCAGCAACAATGCCACCTTCGGACGCAGCGAGATGACCTACCAGCAGCTCGCGATGAGCCGGGTGCGGGCCGCCGAGCACGGGCGGGCGGTCCTGGTGCCGGTGACCAGCGGCGTCAGCGCGGTCATCCGGCCGGACGGCACGGTCGTCCAGCAGACCGGCATGTTCGTGCCGGACGCGCTGGTCGCGAAGGTGCCGCTGCGGTCGTCCCTGACCCCGGCGACCCGGCTGGGCATCGGACCCGAGGTCTTCCTCGGGCTGCTCGGGGCGGCGGGCGTGGTGGGGGCGGTGGTCCGGCGGGTGCGGGCGCGCCGGGGCGCGCAGGGCGCCTGAGGAGGTGCCGTGTCCGGTCCCTTAGGGTCGGGAGCATGGCTACTCCCGACTTCATCAAGAACATCCGTGCCACTGCCGGGCACCAGCTTCTCTACCTCCCCGGCGTGACCGCCGTCGTCTTCGACGAGCGGGGGCGGGTGCTGCTCGGGCGGCGGTCGGACAACGGGGAGTGGTCCGTCGTCGGCGGCATTCCCGAGCCGGGGGAGCAGCCCGCCGAGGCCGCCGTACGGGAGGTGTACGAGGAGACCGGCGTCGAGTGCGTCGTCGAGCGGGTCGTGCTCGTGCAGACGCTGCGGGCTGTGCAGTACGGGAACGGCGACATCTGCCAGTTCATGGACGTGACCGTCGCCTGCCGGGCGACCGGCGGCGAGGCCCGGGTGAACGACGACGAGTCGCTGGAGGTCGGCTGGTTCGAGGTCGACGCGCTGCCCGGGATGCGGGAGTTCGCGACGTTCCGGATCGAGCAGGCGCTGGCGGACGAACCGACGTGGTTCGCGCAGCCGGGGGAGTTCGCGCTGGGGGTGGCGGGGGTGGGGGTCACGCCCGCCGGGCACTGAGGGGGGCGGCCGCACGGGGCGGTCGGTGGTGGTTGCTCGCGCGGTTCCCCGCGCCCCCGAGGGGGCGCCGTGCTCACGTCTTCCGGTAGGTGTACGCCTCCGAGGCGGCCGCCGCCACCATGTCCAGGTCCGCCCCCGTCGAGGCGGTGACCAGGGCGGCGACCGTGCCCTCCACGAAGGGGGCGTCCAGCAGGCGCGTGTTCGGGGGTAGTTCGTCCTCGTCGGCGAGCAGGGACTTCACCGTCAGGACCGCGCTGCCCAGGTCGGCCAGGACCGCCACCCCCGCGCCCTCGTCCACCTCGTGGGCGGCCCGGGCGACGAGGTCCGCGTTCGTGCCCAGGCCCCCGTCGACGTCGCCGCCCGCCGCCGCGACGGGGGCGGTCGGCCCGCCGCCCGCCAGGCCCCGCGCCAGCTCGGCGACGGCCGTGGCCACCGCCGCACTGTGCGAGACCAGCACCAGGCCCACCCTCGCGCCGCTCATCGGTCGGCCTCGGCGGTCGCCGCGAGCGTACGGAAGAGGAGTGCGGCGGACGCCGCCCCGGGGTCCTGGTGGCCGACGCTGCGCTCCCCGAGATAGCTGGCCCGCCCCTTGCGCGCCCGCAGCGGCACGGTGGCGAGGGCACCGCTCTCGGCGGCGTCCCGGGCGGCGCGGAAAGCGGCCGCGACGTCCTCCTGCTGCTCCGCCGCCGCCGCCTCCAGCGCGTCCACCGCCGGAAGCAGCGCGTCCAGCATCGTCTTGTCGCCGGGAGCCGCACCGCCCAACTGGGCGACGGCGTCCGTTCCGGCGCGCAGTGCCGCCGCGAACGCGGGCAGGGAGACCTCGGCGGACTCGCCCAGGGCCTTGCCCGTGCGGCGCAGGAGGGTTCCGTACAGCGGGCCGGAGGCCCCGCCCACCGTGGAGATCAGCTTCCGGCCCGCGGAGCCGAGCACGGCGCCGGGGGAGCCCGGCGGCCCCTCGCCCTGCGCCCGGGCAACGGCCGCGAAGCCCCGCCGCAGGTTGCTGCCGTGGTCGGCGTCCCCGATCGCGGAGTCCAGCTCCGTCAGCCGGTCGGCCTCCCGGTCCACGGCGGCGGCCACGGCGACCGTCCAGCGGTGGAAGAACGCGGAATCCAGCATCACAGTCCTCTCCTGGAAAGCTTCCGACGGCACGTCGGCTCACCGTCCCCAGCGCAGAGCGGCCGTCTGCACCGGTGCGTCCCACCAGTGCAGCAGCTCCTCGTCGACCTGGCACAGCGTCACCGAACAGCCCGCCATGTCGAGCGACGTGACGTAGTTCCCGACGAGGGTACGGGCCACGGCCACCCCCCGGCCCGAAAGGGCGCGCTGCACCTCGGCATTGAACCCGTACAGCTCCAACAGGGGAGTCGCCCCCATGCCGTTCACGAGTGCCAGGACCGGACCGGTCGGGCGGAGGTCGTCCAGGAGCACGTCCACCGTGTGGTCCGCGATCTCCCGAGCGGTCATCATGGCGCGGCGCTCGCGGCCCGGCTCGCCGTGGATGCCGATCCCCAATTCGAGCTGGCCCGGCGGGAGTTCGAAGGTCGGGCTGCCCTTGGCCGGAGTCGAGCAGGCGCTCAACGCCACGCCGAAGCTGCGCGCCGAGTCGTTCACCTTCCGGGCGGCCTCCGCGACCCGCTCCAGGGGCGCGCCCCCGTCCGCCGCCGCCCCGGCGATCTTCTCCACGAAGAGGGTCGCCCCGGTGCCGCGCCGCCCCGCCGTGTGGAGGCTGTCGGTCACGGCGACGTCGTCGTCCACCAGCACCCGTGCCACCCGGATGCCCTCCTCCTCGGCGAGCTCGGCGGCCATGTCGAAGTTGAGCACGTCACCGGTGTAGTTCTTGACGACGAACAGGACGCCCTCGCCGGAATCCACGGCGGCCGCGGCGCGCACCATCTGGTCGGGCACCGGCGAGGTGAAGACCTCCCCGGGGCAGGCCGCCGACAGCATCCCCGGCCCCACGAACCCCGCGTGCAGCGGCTCGTGCCCGCTGCCGCCCCCGGAGACCAGCCCCACCTTCCCGGCCACCGGCGCGTCCCGCCGTACGACCACCCGGTTCTCGACGTCGACCGCGAGTTCGGGATGCGCGGCGGCGATGCCCCGCAGCGCGTCGCCGACGACACTCTCGGGAACGTTGATCAGCATCCTCATGCGTACCTCCAGGAAGGGCGGGCGGGACGGGCCGGTACCGACGCTGGCTCAATCGGGCCCCCGGGTCAACGGGACCGCGCCGAGTCCGGCGGCCCGGTCCGGCGGGCCGCGGTCCAGGAGGCCGGCTCCCATGCGCTCCGGGGCCGGCCCCGGAGCCCTGCCCGTACGCCCCGCAGGCACGGGCGGAGGCGGGGGTGCGTATGGAGGGCGTCAAGGCTCGTACAGGACGCGTCAAGAGCGGCGCCATCCGCGTCAGGGGTGCGTCAACGCAGGTCAGAAGGGGGGTGCGAGGGGCTTGGCTCATCCCGGGGCGCACGGCGCAGGTCGTGGGCCCCGGTCGTGAGACCTGCCTCTGTTCACCCACTGCATCCAGGAGCCCGCGATGGCCGATCTGGCCTTCGTCGTCACCACGCTCGCGGTTTTCGCGCTGGTGGCACTCGTCGCCAAGGGGGTGACGAAGCTGTGACCGCCGAGAACGTCGTCGGCCTGATCGTGGCCGTCGCCCTGCTGGGCTATCTGATCCTCGCCCTTGTGTACCCGGAGAGGTTCTGAGCCCGATATGTCTCCCGTCCTCGCCGGAGTGCTCCAGCTCCTCGCACTCGTCGCGGCCCTCGCGCTCGCGTACCGCCCGCTCGGCGACCACATGGCCGGTGTCTACTCCTCGACGCGGCATCTGCGCGTCGAGAAGTGGATCTACAAGGCGATAGGCGCCGACCCCGGCACCGAGATGCGCTGGCCCGCCTACCTGCGCGGCGTCCTCGCCTTCTCCCTGGTCAGCGTCCTCTTCCTGTACCTGATGCAGCGGGTGCAGGGCAGCCTGCCCGGCTCGCTCGGCTTCTCCTCGATCGACCCGGACCAGGCGTTCAACACCGCCGCCTCCTTCGTGGCGAACACCAACTGGCAGTCGTACTCCGGCGAACAGGCCATGGGCCACGTCGTGCAGACCGGCGGCCTCGCGGTGCAGAACTTCGTGTCGGCGGCCGTCGGCATGGCGGTCGCGGCCGCCCTCGTCCGCGGCTTCGCCCGGTCCCGCACCGGTGAACTCGGCAACTTCTGGGCCGACCTGGTGCGCGGCACGGTCCGCATCCTTCTGCCGATCTCGGTGATCGGCGCCCTCGTCCTGGTCGCCTGCGGTGCCGTCCAGAACTTCTCCGGCATCCACGCGGTCGGCCAGTTCGACGGCTCCGCCCAGCAGTGGAACGGCGGCGCGGTCGCCTCCCAGGAGGTCATCAAGGAGCTGGGCACCAACGGCGGCGGCTACTTCAACGCCAACTCCGCCCACCCCTTCGAGAACCCCACCGCGTTCTCGAACCTCTTCGAGGTCTTCCTGATCCTCGTCATCCCCTTCGCGCTGACCCGCACCTTCGGGCGCATGATCGGCTCGCTCAAGCAGGGGTACGCCGTCCTCGCCACGATGGCGACGATCTGGCTCGGCTTCACCGCGCTGATGCTGTGGACCGAGTCCGCCCACCACGGACCGGCGTTCGACCTGGCCGGCGGAGCCATGGAGGGCAAGGAGACCCGCTTCGGCATCGGCGGCTCGGCGATCTTCTCGGTCGCCACCACGCTCACCTCCACCGGCGCGGTGAACTCCTTCCACTCCTCCAACACCGGCCTCGGCGGCGGCCTCAACCTGCTGGGCATGCAACTCGGCGAGATCGCTCCCGGCGGCGTCGGCTCCGGCCTGTACGGCATGCTCATCATGGCGGTCATCGCGGTCTTCATCGCGGGGCTGATGGTCGGACGCACGCCCGAGTACCTGGGCAAGAAGATCGGCACCCGCCAGATCAAGTTCGCCGCCTGCTACATCCTGATCACCCCGGCCCTCGTCCTCGGCTTCACCGCCGTCGCGATGGCGCTGGACGGCCCCCGCGACTCGATGCTGAACTCCGGGGCGCACGGCTTCTCCGAGATCCTGTACGCCTACACCTCGGGCGCCAACAACAACGGCTCCGCGTTCGGCGGGCTCGGCGCGGACACCGAGTGGTTCAACTCGACCATCGGCATCGCGATGCTGCTGGGCCGCTTCCTGCCGATGGTCTTCGTCCTCGCCCTGGCCGGCTCGCTCGCCGAGCAGACCCCGGTCCCGGAGACGGCGGGCACGCTCCGTACCCAGAAGCCGCTGTTCACCGGCCTGCTGGCCGGCACCATCATGATCATTACCGGTCTCACCTACTTCCCCGCGCTCGCGCTGGGACCGCTTGCCGAAGGGCTCGCCTCATGAGTACGACCACCGTGGCCCCGCACCAGGAGACCCCCGCGGGACCCACCCCTGACGGCGGTGGCGGCCGGGTCGGCGGAGGGCTCTTCGACCCGAAGCTGCTGCTGAAGTCGTTCCCGGACGCACTGCGCAAGCTCGACCCCCGGGTGATGGTCAAGTCACCGGTGATGTTCGTGGTCGAGGTCGGCTCCGTGCTGACGACCGTCTTCGCCCTCCTGAACCCGGGGGACTGGTTCGGCTGGGCGATCACCGCCTGGCTGTGGCTCACCACCCTCTTCGCCAACCTCGCCGAGGCCGTCGCGGAGGGCCGGGGCAAGGCGCAGGCCGACACCCTGCGCAAGGCCAAGTCGGACACCGTGGCCCGCCGGGTGACCGGGCCCGACGAGGAGCGGGTGCCGGGCGCGGAACTGCGCATCGGAGACCTGGTCGTCTGCGAGGCGGGCGACGTCATACCCGGCGACGGCGACGTGGTGGAAGGCGTCGCCTCGGTCGACGAGTCCGCGATCACCGGCGAATCGGCCCCCGTCATCCGGGAGTCGGGCGGTGACCGGTGCGCGGTGACCGGCGGCACCAAGGTCCTCTCCGACCGGATCGTCGTCAGGATCACGACGAAGCCGGGGGAGACCTTCATCGACCGGATGATCAACCTGGTCGAGGGCGCCGCCCGGCAGAAGACGCCCAACGAGGTCGCGCTGAACATCCTCCTCGCGTCGCTCACCGTCGTCTTCCTGCTGGCCGTCGTCACCCTCCAGCCGTTCGCCGCCTACGCGGGCGCCGCCCAGTCGATGATCGTGCTGGTCGCGCTCCTGGTCTGCCTGATCCCGACGACGATCGGCGCACTGCTCTCCGCGATCGGCATCGCGGGCATGGACCGCCTGGTCCAGCGCAACGTCCTGGCCATGTCCGGCCGGGCGGTCGAGGCGGCGGGCGACGTGTCGACGCTGCTGCTCGACAAGACCGGCACCATCACCCTGGGCAACCGGCAGGCGGCCGAGTTCCTTCCGGTGCGCGGGGTGACCGCCGCCGAGCTGGCCGACGCGGCCCAGCTCTCCTCCCTCTCCGACGAGACCCCCGAGGGCCGCTCCGTCGTCGTACTGGCGAAGGAGGAGTACGGCCTGCGGGAGCGCCACCAGGGCGAGCTGGTCGGAGCGCAGTGGGTGGCCTTCACGGCGCAGACCCGCATGTCGGGCGTGGACGTGGACGGACGCAAGGTGCGCAAGGGCGCCACCGGGTCGGTCGTGGCCTGGGTGAAGGAGCGGGGCGGCCGGGTCGCAGACGACGCGCAGGAACTCACCGATCGGATCTCCCAGGCCGGCGGCACGCCGCTGCTGGTGGCCCTGGAGGACGCCGACGGCGCACGCGTCCTCGGCGTCGTCCACCTCAAGGACGTCGTCAAGGACGGCATGCGGGAGCGGTTCGAGGAGCTGCGCCGGATGGGCATCAGGACGGTCATGATCACGGGCGACAACCCGCTGACCGCCAAGGCCATCGCCGAGGAGGCGGGCGTGGACGACTTCCTCGCCGAGGCCACCCCCGAGGACAAGATGGCCCTCATCAAGCGCGAGCAGGCGGGCGGCAAGCTCGTCGCCATGACCGGCGACGGCACCAACGACGCCCCCGCCCTCGCCCAGGCCGACGTCGGCGTGGCGATGAACACCGGAACCTCGGCCGCCAAGGAGGCCGGGAACATGGTGGACCTGGACTCCAACCCCACCAAGCTCATCGAGATCGTCGAGATCGGCAAGCAACTCCTCATCACCCGGGGCGCGTTGACCACCTTCTCGATCGCCAACGACGTGGCGAAGTACTTCGCGATCATCCCGGCGATGTTCGCGGTGGTCTACCCGGGGCTCGACACGCTCAACATCATGGGCCTGTCCTCCCCGCAGTCCGCGATCCTCTCCGCCGTGATCTTCAACGCGCTGATCATCGTCGCGCTGGTCCCGCTCGCCCTCAAGGGCGTCCGCTACCGGCCGATGAGCGCGGACCGGATGCTGCGGCGCAACCTCGGGATCTACGGACTCGGCGGCCTGGTCGCCCCCTTCGTCGGCATCAAGATCATCGACCTGCTCCTCTCCCTCGTCCCCGGGCTGCGTTAACCAGAAAGCGTGCTGATCGCGTCATGAACAACTCCGCAGTGAACACCGGCCGGCTGCTGGGAGCGGGCCTGCGCGCCCTGCTCGTCCTCACCCTCGTGTGCGGGGTCCTCTACCCGCTCGCGGTCACCGGCGTCGCCCAGGCCCTCTTCCCCGCCAAGGCGAACGGCTCCGAGCTCAAGGACCCGGCCACGGGCGAGGTGGTGGGCTCCGAGCTGATCGGGCAGTCGTACAACCTCCCGCTCAAGAACGCGGAGGACACCCCGCGGGCCGACCTGCGCTGGTTCCAGCCGCGCCCGGCCAACGGACTCGGCGCCAACAGCGTCAACACCCAGTACGAGCTGATCCTCTCCGGCGCCACCAACCTCTCCGGCGACAGCGGCGCCGTCGACGGGAAGTGCCCGGCCAGGCTCTCCGCGTACCCGACCGAGGAGGAACGGGCCACCCTCTGCTACAAGGTGCTCAGCGCCCGGCAGGCCGTCATCGAGGACAACTCGGTGAACGGGTACACGGTCGAGCCCTCCGACGTCCCCGCCGAGGCGGTCACCTCCTCCGGCTCCGGACTCGACCCGCACATCTCGCCGGCGTACGCGGAACTCCAGACGCACCGGGTCGCCGCCCGCAACCACCTCGACGTCGCCGCCGTCGACAGGCTCGTCGCCGAGCACACCGACGGCCGCACGCTCGGCTTCCTCGGAGAGCCCCGGGTGAACGTCCTCAAGCTGAACCTCGCGCTCAAGTCCCTGGCCGCCAAGGGGTGACGGGGCAGGGGCACGACAGGTGGCGGGCCCCTCCGGGGCGCCCGTCCCCTGTCGTGTCACACGTCCCAGGTCACCGGCAGGCTCTTCACGCCGTACACGTCCGCCGTCTCGGGGCGCAGCGCCACCTCCTCGGCCGGTACGGCCAGGCGCAGCGTCGGGAAGCGCTTGAGCAGTGCCGGGAAGGCGACCCGCATCTCGACGCGGGCGAGCTGCGCCCCCAGGCACAGGTGCACTCCGTGCCCGAAGGCCAGGTGCCGGCCGGCCTCCCGGTGGATGTCCAGCGTGTGGGGGTCGGGGTAACGCTCCGGGTCGCGGTCGGCGGTGTTGTACGACAGCAGGACCGTGGTCCCCCGCTCGATGGTCCGACCGCCCAGCTCGACGTCCTCCGTGGCCGTGCGCATGGAGGTCTTGACCACGGTCAGGTACCGCAGCAGTTCCTCGACGGCCTTGTCGGTGCGGGAGAAGTCGGCGCGCAGCGCGGCCAGTTGCTCCGGGTGCTGGAGCAGCGCGAAGGTGCCCAGGGCCAGCATGTTCGCGGTGGTGTCGAGTCCGGCCGCCAGCAGGATCAGGGCGACGCCCTGCAACTCCTCGTCGGTCAGGTCGCTGTCCGTGAGCTCGCTGAGCACGTCGTCGGTGGGGTGGGCGCGCTTGGCGGTCACCAGCTCCGCGAGGTACCGCTGGATCGCCGTGTACGCGGCGGTCAGCTCCTCGTCGCTGGGCTCCCCGTTCATGAACAGCGCGATCTGCTCCTCGAAGGACGCCCGCTGCTCGTACGGAACGCCCAGCAGCTCGCAGATCACGATGGTGGGGATGGGCTTGGCGAACGCCGTCACCAGGTCCGCCGACGGGCCCGCCTTCTCCATGGCGTCCAGGCACTCGGTGGTGATCTGCTCGATCCGCTCGGTCAGCAGCCGCATGCGCCGCGCGGTGAACCTGGCCGTCAGCGGCTTGCGGTAGCGCGAGTGCTGCGGGTCGTCCATCAGCAGGAACTCACCGGGCGGCGCCGGCGGCAGCCGGAAGTCGACCACGTTCAACAGGTCCTTGCGCGAGCTGAACCGGGGGTCGACCAGTACCGACCGCACCAGGTCGTACCCGGTGACCATCCAGCCGGGCACTCCGCCGGGGTGGGTGATGCGGCTCAGCGGGGCCTGCTCCCGGGCGTCGAGCAGCTCCTTCGGCGGGTCGAAGGGGCAGCCGGAGGTGCGCTCGGTGGGGAGCGGGGCGAGGGTGTGCGGGGTCGCGCTCATGACGGGTCCTCTTCTCGGACTTCGGGCGGCTGTCTGGGCCGTTGTGTGTTCTGCGGCTTCTGCGGCTTCTGCGGCTTCCGGCTGTCCCAGGCGTCCGCGGCTTGGGGCCGGTGCTCCGGGAACGCGGCACGATGTGTTCAGCACTTGCTGAAAGCTACGTAGCCTTCGTGATGTGGTCAATTGGCTCTACGGCTCAAGTGCAGGTCAGCGGGCGCAATTTGATGCAATGACGCTGGCGTCGAACGCAATGGATCGTTGCAATGGATGCCCCCGAAGGCAATGCTCGGAGGCGCCTCACCAGGGCCCGCCCTACGCGGGATCGCGCTGGAACACCGACTTGGACCAGAAGTAGCCGAGGACGGCGAGCCCCAGGCACCATCCCGCGGCCAGCCAGCCGTTGTACCCGATCCCGGTGCCCCGCAGCAGCCCGCGCAGCGTCTCGACGGCCGGGGTGAACGGCTGGTACTGGGCGATCGGCTGGAACCAGCCCGGCATCGCCGCCACGGGGACGAACGTGCTGGAGATCAGCGGCAGGAAGACCAGCGGCAGCGCGTTGTTGCTCGCCGCCTCGGCGTTCGGGCTGATCAGGCCCATGCCGACGGCGATCCAGGTGAGCGCCAGCGAGAACAGCACCAGCAGCGCGAAGGCGAGCAGCCACTCCACGACGGTGGCGTCGTGCGAGCGGAAACCGATGGCCACGCCGACCGCGCCCACGACGACGACGCTCAGCACGCACTGGAGCACGCTGCCGACGACGTGCCCGACGAGGATCGACCCGCGGTGGATCGCCATCGTCCGGAAGCGGGCGATGATGCCCTCGGACATGTCCGTGGAGACGGACACGGCGCTGCCGATCGTGGTGCCGCCGATGGTCATCAGCAGGATTCCCGGCACGACGTACGCCACGTACTCGGCCCGGCCGGCCCCGGCGCCGCCGATGCCCGCGCTCAGCGCGTCCCCGAAGACGTAGACGAAGAGCAGCAGCAGGACGACCGGCGTGAGCAGCAGGTTCAGGGTGAGGGACGGATAGCGGCGGGCGTGCAGGAGGTTGCGGCGCAGCATCGTGGAGGAGTCGCGCACGGCGAGGGACAGGGAGCTCATCGCAGAGCCTCCTTCGGCTGGTGGGAAGCGGCGGCGGGGCCGGCGCCGGGGGTGGCGGTGCTGCTGGTCAGGGCGAAGAAGACGTCGTCGAGGTCGGGGGTGTGCACGGTCAGCTCGTCCGCCTCGATCCCGGCGGAGTCCAGCCAGTCCAGGACGGAGCGCAGCTCGCGCTGGCTGCCGTCGCTGGGGAGCTGGAGCGCCAGGGCCTCGTCGTCCCGGCCGGCCCCGTGCAGGACGGCGGCGGCCGACCGGTACGCCGCCGGGTCGGTGAAGCGGATCCGCACGTGCCCGCCGGGGACGGTGCGCTTGAGTTCGTCGGCGGTGCCCTCGGCGACGATCCTGCCGCCGTTCAGCACCGCGATCCGGTCGGCCAGCTCGTCGGCCTCTTCCAGGTACTGGGTGGTCAGGAAGACGGTGACGCCGCCCTTGACGAGTTCGCGCACGATCTGCCAGGTGCGGTGGCGGCTGCGCGGGTCGAGCCCGGTGGTCGGCTCGTCCAGGAAGATGATCCGCGGGCCGCCCACCAGGGTCATGGCGATGTCCAGCCGGCGCCTCATGCCGCCGGAGTAGCTCTGGGCGGGCTTCTTCGCGGCCTTCACCAGGTCGAAGCGCTCCAGGAGCTCCGCGGTGACCCGGCGGCCCTCGCGGCGGGGCAGGTGGTGCAGGTCCGCCATCAGGAGCATGTTCTCCTCCCCGGTGATCAGGCCGTCGACGGCGGAGAACTGCCCGGTGACGCCGATCGCGGCACGCACCGGCTGGGGGTCCGCGGCGAGGTCGTGGCCCGCGACGCGGGCCCGGCCGCCGTCCGCGGCGATCAGGGTGGAGAGGATCTTCACGGCGGTCGTCTTGCCCGCGCCGTTCGGTCCGAGGAGGGCGAAGACGGACCCGGCCGGGATGTGCAGATCGATGCCGTCGAGGACGGTCTTGCCGCCGTACGACTTGCGCAGTCCGGTGGCGGCGACGGCGGAGGGGGAGTCGGTCCGGGGTGCTGGGGGCGCGGCAGGAGAAGGCATGGGAGTTCCCGTTCTGGGGGGTGGGCGGCTTCCGGGGGTGCGGAAGGGGGTCGGGTTCCGCGCGTGCGGCGGCTCTCCGGGAGCGGGGCGCTGGGCGGGGGGTCAGGCCTTGGCGCGGCGGACGGCGATGTTGCCGTACTTGGTACGAGCACGGATCTTGACGGTCTCCTCGGCCCCGGCCGGCGGCGCGGACGCGGCGAGCGCGTTGTGCACCCGTCCCGCACCCGCGTCGGCGTCGAGCCAGGTGGCCGTGGACGCGCGGACGCCGATCTCGATGGCGCCGTGGCTCGTCTCCACCTGCACGGTGCCGCGCGCCACCTCGGCGATGCGCAGCGTCCCGTGGGCGGTGACCGCGGTGACCGAGCCCTCGGCGCGGGTGACGTCGATGTCGCCGACGGCGTTGCGCACCCGCAGCTCGCCGGTGACGGTGCCGACAGTGGTGGTGCCGT
Source organism: Streptomyces sp. NPDC039736 (assembly GCF_055596485.1). Taxonomy (NCBI): domain Bacteria; kingdom Bacillati; phylum Actinomycetota; class Actinomycetes; order Kitasatosporales; family Streptomycetaceae; genus Streptomyces; species Streptomyces sp. NPDC039736. The sequence continues at coordinate 49,718 of NZ_JBVIUQ010000014.1, forward strand.
GCGAGTTCTTCACGGTGGCAGGCCCCTCGACGGACCCGATGCGTACGCTGCCGGAACTGGTGGTGAGTTCGGCCCGGCCCGCGACCCGGTCCACCGCGATCGAGCCGTGGGCGGAGGTCAGGTCGAGCGGCCCGGTCTCGTCGAGGCGGACGTCGCCGGAGGAGGTCTTCACCCGCACCTCCCCGAGCCGTCCCTCGGCGAACACATGGGTCCAGGACCCGGTCATCTCGACGTCCGAACCCGTGGGCAGCTCGACCGTCACGTCGACGCTCCCGACCCGGCCGATGCCGAGGCCGAGCAGGTGGGGCTTGGGCGTCCTGATCGTCAGCACGCCGTTCGTGAAGGTGACCTCCGTCTGCTCGGCGGCGCGGGCGTCCACGTCCTTCCCGGCGGTGCGGGGCCGCACGACGACGACGGTGTCCGTACGGTCGGTCGCCGTGAACTGGAGCGAACCGGCCTCCACGCGGACCGTGGTCATGATGGGGCCCGGGGTGTCGAAAGTGGGCATGGCTGTTCCGTCCTCCTGGGTCGGGCGGGCGTCCCCGCGGGTGGGGCGGGGGCTGTGCTGGTGCGCTGCTAGCGGGCCCAGCCGGTGAAACCGCTGTCCCCGGCCGGGGTGCCCTCCGTCGTACGGGACGGGGTGCGGGTGTCGAGCGCGGTAGCGGCGGCGCGCACCAGCCACGCGTTGAGCGACAGGCCCTCGCGGACCGCGGCCTCCTCCGTGCGGGCCTTGAGGCGCGGGGAGAGGCGCAGGTTGACGCGGGCGGTCCCGGCGTCGTCGCCCGGACCACCGGACTGCGGCGGGGCAGGGCGCACCGGGGCGCCGCTGTCGGCGGGCGGCAGCGTCACCACGAAATCGGGGTCGAGACCTCGCATCCGTACGTCCACCGACCCGGGGGCGAGCTCCCGGGTGATCTCGTTCGCCGCGGCCGAGAGGACGTGCAGCAGGGTCAGCCGGGCCGCCGCGTCGAGGGGAGCGGCGAGCCGCTCCGCGAGCTCCCGGGCCTCGACACCGCCGGCTCGGACGGCCGCCGCGAGTTCGCGGCGGAGGATGTCGACGTACGGGGTGAGGTCCATGGCGTCATCATGGCACCAGATTGGCATCATGGGCAAGTGATCCGGAGAGATTCGCGAAATTGCAGGGGCGGCGGGCTGTTACCTGCGTCTTTGAAGGGCGCTGCATCGTTCCGGGAAAGCGCCGCAGAGGCTGGTCTGGGCAGAGTGGCGTCATGTAGTGCCACTTGGGGCCCGATACGGCATCACACCCTGGCGCACCCCACCGCGACCGCACCCCGGGCGACCGCCGACGGCATGGCGGGGACGGGTGTGCGGAGGGGAAGGCCCCGCCAGGGGTGCGGCCGGTGTGTTTTCATGGGTCGGACAACACAGGGAAAGCCGGGCGGGGGACGTACAGCGTGGCCGAAGCGCCGAAGGCGGTCGAGCCTCCCGTCCGGGCGGCGGTGGGGCGGCACTCCAGCATCGTCTACTCCGACGACCGGCGCTGGGCCGAGCACCTGTGCACCTTCGTCCGGGACGGCCTGGACCGGCACGAGGCGATGCGCTACTTCGCGTACGCCACCGAGCCCGCGCAGGTGCTGCGCACCCTGAGCGACGCCGGCATCGACGCCCAAGAGGCGGCGCGCAGCGGGCAGTTGACCGTGACGAACGTGGCCGCACCGCACCGCGGCGATGCCGTCTTCGACCCCGACGGCCTGATCGGCCAGTGGCACGAAGGAGTGGACGCGGCCTTCGCGGACGGCTACCGGGGCCTGCGGGTGATCGGCGAGATGTCCTGGGCGGAGCGGGACACGGACGACGCCGACCGCATGCTGGAGTACGAACTGCGCGTCCACCACGAGGTCTTCGAGCGACTGCCGCTGACCGGCTGGTGTTTCTACGACCGGCGACTGATGTCCGAGGAGCGATTGAACGTGCTGGCGGGCGCCCATCTGACGCACCGGGGGGACTCCGTCGCCGAACCCACCCTGCAAGTGGCACCGCTGGACGGCGCCCCCGGCTTCCTGCTCAACGGCTCGGCGGGCTGGGACACACGGCGCACCGTCGCCGCCGCTGCCGCCGCCCTCGTCCGCACCCCGCACCCCCGGCCCGAGCTGGACTTCTCCGCCCTCCAGCACCTCGACGCCGACTCCCTGGTCACCCTCGCCCAGGCCGCCGCCCGCCGTCCCGGCGGCGCCCCCCTGCGGATCAGGCAGGCGCCGCCGACGCTGCGGCGCCTGCTCGACCTGTTCCCGGAGCTCGGCTCCACGATGGAGGTCGTCGTCCGATGACCACTGACTCCCCCGTGGCCGCCGCGTCCGGCCGCAGGACCCCCTTCTTCCACCCGGCCCTCTTCTACGCCACCCCCGACGCCTACCTCGACGGCGTCGGCGGCTTCCTCCGTGACGCCCTGGCCGAGGGGCAGCCCGCCCTGGTGGCCGTGCCGGGACCCAACCTGGCCCTGCTGCAGGACTTCCTCGGCGCCGCGGGCACGGACGTCACCTGGGTCGACATGACCCGGGCCGGACGCAACCCCGGGCGCATCCTGTCGATGCTCCAGGAGTTCGCCGACCGCACCGACGGACGCCGGGTCTCGATCGTCGGCGAGCCGATCTGGGTCGGCCGCACCCCGGCCGAGGCCCTGGAGGCCACCCGCCACGAGGCCCTGATCAACCTGGCCTTCGAGGGCCGCGAGGTCGGCATCCTGTGTCCCTACGACACCGCCCTGCCCGCCGACGTCCTGGCCCAGGCGTACCGCACGCACCCGGTCGTCGGCGGCCCCGAGCCGTACCGTGCCAGCCCGCGCTACAGCGACCCGCGCGAGGTGTGCCGCGACTGCGACCTGCCGCTGCCCGAACCGCGCGAGGCCGTCGCCCTCGACTTCGACCTGGACGCGCTGGCGGACGCCCGCGACGAGGCCGACGCCTGGGCGCGGGCCGCCGGCCTGTCCAGTGCCCGGCGTGCCGACTGGCTGCTGGCCGTCGGCGAGGCGCTCAGCAACTCGGTGCGCCACGGCGGCGGCCGGGGAGTGCTGCGCATGTGGCGCGACGGCGGCTCGGCGGTCGCGGAGATCAGCGACCGGGGCCTGCTCGCCGACCCTCTGACCGGACGCCGCCGCCCCGACCCGTTCGCCGCGAACGGCGGGCGCGGCGTGTGGATCATGCACCAGTTGTGCGACCTGGTGGAGATCCGGGCGGCGGAGCGGGGACTGGTGCTGCGGCTGCACCTGGACCTGGGCTGAGACCTGTTCCGGCCGTCCCCCGTGGGTGATCATGGGGCATGGAATTCTTCTGCTACCACCGGGACCGCACGGGCTCGCTGCCGCTGCGCGAGGCGCTGGGGGAGGCGCACTGGTCGTACATGGACACGTACGCGGAGCGACTCCGCGCCCGGGGGCCGGTGTTCACCGCCGACGACGTCCTCGTCGGCAGTGTGCACATCGTCGACCTGCCGGGGCCGGACGCCGCCCGCGCGTTCGCCTTCGACGAGCCCTGCTACCAGGCGGGCGCCTACCGGGACGTGCTGGTCCGGCGCTGGCGCGACGCGCTGGGGCGCACCATGTGGGAGTTCCCGGGCGGCCCCGACGACGACGGCGACCGGTACCTGGTGCTCGGGCTCGGCGAGGGGGCGGCCGCCGACCTGGAACCACCGGCCGACCGGGACCGGCTCATCGCGTACGGATCGCTGCTGTCCGACGACGGCGGCACCTGGGTGGGCACGGCGGCGCTGGTGAGCGCCCCGGACGCGGACTCGGCGCGCGCCGTCCTGACCGAGGACCGCTACACGGACATCGAGGTGCACCACTGGCAGTTCGGCGGCCGGCGCTGAGGGACCGCGGCGGCGACCCGGGCGCCGGGGTCACGGCTTGCGGCCGACGCCGCCGAACATGGCCACCTCCGGGGGGAGCCGGCCGTCGCCCTCGGGCCGCCAGTGGTTGCACGAGACCAGCCCGGGGGCGAGCAGGTCGAGACCGTCGAAGTAGTGCGCGATCCGGTCCGGGGTGCGCTGGGTGAGTTTCGGCGTGCCGTTCTCGTTCCAGAACGCGACGGCCTCGTCCACGTCCGGCATCGCCGGGCTGGTGATCGTGTGCGAGAGCACCAGGTGGCTGCCGGACGGCAGGGCGTCCATCAGCCTGCGCACGAGAGAGTACGACTCGGCCTCGTCCTCGATGAAGATCACGACGCCGAGCAGCATCAGGGCGACCGGCTGCGACAGGTCGAGGGTCCTGGCCGCGTGCGCGAGGACGCCGTCGACATCGCGCAGGTCGGCGTCCGCGTACGCGGTGCGGCCCTCGGGCGTGCCGGTGAGCAGCGCCTGGGCGTGGGTGAGGACGACGGGGTCGTTGTCGACGTACACCACACGGGCGTCCGGTGCGACGCGCTGGGCCACCTCGTGCGTGTTGTCCGCGCTGGGCAGGCCCGTGCCGACGTCCAGGAACTGGCGGATGCCCGCCTCGCCGGCGAGGTGGCGCACCGACCGGCCGAGGAACGCCCGGTCCGCGCGGGCGTAGTCGCCGATGCCCGGGTGCAGGGCGCGGATCCGGTCGCCCGCCGCCTGGTCGACGGGGTAGTTGTCCTTGCCGTCCAGCCAGTAGTTCCAGATCTGGGCGGTGTGCGGGCGGGTCGTGTCGATGCGTGAAGCCGCGGTCATGCGGGATCTCCCGGTGTCCTCGAGTGCGCCGAACCTGTGTGCCGTCCGGCCCCCCGGGTCACCGGCCGGGCTGCTCGCCGAACGCCTCCAGGATCCTTTCCGCCGCCAGCGTCGCCGTCAACTCCCCGTTCCGCAGGCCCCGTTCCACCCCGGGGGTCACGTCGCGCACTCCCGGATGCGAGCGCAGCCGCTCCAGGAGCTCGTCGCGGACCATCGACCACGCCCAGTCGACCTGCTGGTCGGCGCGCTTGGCGGCCAGGCGGCCGGTGGAGTCCAGGAGCGTACGGTGCTGCTCCAGCCGGTCCCACACCGTGTCGAGCCCCGCCGACTCGCGGGCGCTGCAACTGAGCACCGGCGGGGTCCAGGCCGCGTCGGCGGGGTGCATGAGGCGCAGCGCGCCCGCCAACTCCCGTGCCGCGGAACGCGCGTCGCGTTCGTGCGGGCCGTCCGCCTTGTTCACCGCGACGACGTCCGCCAGTTCCAGGACGCCCTTCTTGATGCCCTGGAGCTGGTCTCCGGTGCGCGCCAGCGTCAGCAGCAGGAAGGTGTCGACCATGCGCGCCACGGCCGTCTCCGACTGCCCGACGCCCACCGTCTCCACCAGTACGACGTCGTACCCGGCGGCCTCCACCACCACCATCGCCTCACGCGTCGCCCGCGCCACCCCGCCCAGCGTGCCCGCCGAGGGGGAGGGGCGGACATACGCGGCCGGATCGACGGCCAGCCGCTCCATCCGGGTCTTGTCGCCCAGGATGGAGCCGCCGGTACGGCTGGAGGAGGGGTCCACGGCGAGCACCGCCACCCGGTGGCCCAGCCCCGTCAGCATCGTGCCGAACGCGTCGATGAACGTCGACTTGCCGACACCGGGGACCCCGCTGATGCCGACGCGGCGCGCCGAGCCGGAGTGCGGCAGCAGCGCGGTCAGGAGCTGCTGGGCGAGCACCCGGTGGTCGGCGCGGGACGACTCGACGAGGGTGATCGCACGGGCCACGAAGGACCGCTTCCCGTCGAGCACGCCCTTGGCGTACGCCTCGATGTCGATCTTCGGGGGCATGCGGTTCTCACTCCCCGCCCGGCGCCGCCGGCTCGTGGCCCAGGTCCGCCGCCAGCCGCCGCACCAGGTCGAACGCGGCGTCCGGGATGACCGTGCCCGGCGGGAAGACCGCCGTCGCACCCGCCTCGTGCAGCGCGGGCACGTCCTGCGGCGGGATGACACCGCCGACGACGATCATCACGTCCTCCCGGCCCTCCGCCGCCAGCTCCTCCCGCAGCGCCGGGACCAGGGTGAGGTGCCCGGCCGCGAGGGACGACACGCCGACGATGTGCACGTCCGCCTCGACGGCCTGCCGCGCCACCTCCGCCGGAGTCTGGAACAGCGGGCCGACGTCCACGTCGAAGCCCAGGTCGGCGAAGGCGGTCGCGATCACCTTCTGGCCGCGGTCGTGCCCGTCCTGGCCCATCTTGGCGACCAGGATGCGCGGCCGCCGGCCCTCCGCCTCGGCGAAGGCGTCGACCAGGGCACGGGTGCGCTCCACGGAAGGGGACTCTCCTGCCTCGTTGCGGTACACACCGGCGATCGTACGGATCTGGCCCGCGTGCCGCCCGTACACCTTCTCCAGCGCGTCCGAGATCTCGCCGACGGTGGCCTTCGCGCGCGCCGCGTTCACGGCCAGCGCGAGGAGGTTGTCGTCCAGGCCGCCGGAGGAACCGCGCTCGGCGGAGGCCGTCAGGGCGCGCAGGGCGTCCTGGCAGGCCGCCTCGTCGCGCTCCTCGCGCAGCCGCTTCAGCTTGGCGATCTGCTGGGCGCGCACCGAGCTGTTGTCGACCTTGAGGACGTCGATCTCCTCGTCGGTCTCCACCCGGTACTTGTTCACGCCGATCACCGGCTGACGGCCCGAGTCGATCCGCGCCTGGGTGCGGGCCGCGGCCTCCTCGATGCGGAGCTTGGGGATGCCCGCGTCGATCGCCTTCGCCATGCCGCCGGCCGCCTCCACCTCCTCGATGTGCTGCCAGGCGCGCCGCGCCAGGTCGTACGTCAGCTTCTCCACGTACGCGGAGCCGCCCCACGGGTCGATGACCCGGCCGGTGCCCGACTCCTGCTGGAGCAGCAGCTGCGTGTTGCGGGCGATGCGCGCCGAGAAGTCCGTCGGCAGCGCGAGGGCCTCGTCGAGGGCGTTGGTGTGCAGCGACTGGGTGTGGCCCTGGGTCGCGGCCATCGCCTCGATGCAGGTGCGCGGCACGTTGTTGAAGACGTCCTGCGCGGTCAGCGACCAGCCCGAGGTCTGCGAATGGGTGCGCAGCGACAGGGACTTGGGGTTCTTCGGGTCGAACTGCTTGACCAGCTTGGCCCACAGCAGGCGCGCCGCCCGCAGCTTGGCGACCTCCATGAAGAAGTTCATGCCGATCGCCCAGAAGAAGGACAGCCGGGGCGCGAACGCGTCGACGTCCAGGCCGACTTCGAGCCCGGCGCGCAGGTACTCCACCCCGTCCGCGAGGGTGTACGCCAGCTCCAGGTCGGCCGTCGCCCCCGCCTCCTGGATGTGGTAGCCGGAGATGGAGATGGAGTTGTAGCGCGGCATCTTCTGCGAGGTGAACGCGAAGATGTCGGAGATGATCCGCATCGAGGGCTTCGGCGGATAGATGTAGGTGTTGCGGACCATGAACTCCTTGAGGATGTCGTTCTGGATGGTCCCCGCGAGCTTCTCGGGCGGCACCCCCTGCTCCTCGGCCGCCACGATGTACAGCGCCAGCACGGGAAGCACCGCGCCGTTCATCGTCATGGACACCGACATCCTGTCCAGCGGGATGCCGTCGAAGAGCTGGCGCATGTCGTAGATGGAGTCGATCGCGACACCCGCCATGCCGACGTCGCCGGTCACCCGCGGGTGGTCGCTGTCGTACCCCCGGTGCGTCGGCAGGTCGAAGGCGACGGAGAGGCCCTTCTGCCCGGCCGCGAGGTTGCGCCGGTAGAAGGCGTTGGACTCCTCGGCGGTGGAGAAGCCCGCGTACTGGCGGATCGTCCACGGCTGGTTGACGTACATGGTCGGGTAGGGGCCGCGCAGGTACGGGGCCACACCCGGGTAGGTGTTCAGGAAGTCCAGGCCCTCGGTGTCCCGGTCGGTGTAGAGGGGCTTGACCGGGATGCCCTCGGGCGTGTCCCAGACGAGGTCCGCCACGTCGCGCCCGGTCGACTCCTTGACGGCGGCCTGCCACTGCTCCTCGGCGGGAGCGGCCTTCCCGGACGCGAGCGGAACCTGGGAGAAGTCGGGAATCCCCGGGGAGTCGGTGCCCATCACTTCACTTCCATACGGTCGAGGACGGAGGTGAGCGTCGCCACCGCGTCCGAGCCCGCGAAGACGAACGCGTCCACGCCGGCACTCCGGTACGTCTCTTCGGCTTCCCCGGGGCGGCCGGCGAGGAACACCGTCCGCGCCCCCGCGTCCTTGAGGGCGCGTGCCATGTCGGCCGCCTGCTCGGCGTACAGGGCGTCACTGGAGCAGAGGCAGGCGACGCCCGCACCGCTGGCGGCGAACGCCTCCGCCGCCGTCGCGGCGTCCACCGTCACCGGGTCGTGGACCGGCTCGATGCCGCCCGCCTGGAAGAGGTTCGCGGCGAAGGTGACCCGCCCGGTGTGCGCGGCGGCCGGGCCCAGCGCGGCCAGGAAGACACGCGGGCGCGCCCCGGTCCGTGCCAGGTGCGCGTCGGAGCGGGCCCGCAGCGCCTCGTACGCCTCGTCGCGCCGGACGCGGGGGAGCCCCCCGGCGGGCCGCTCGGGGGCGGGGTCGCGGCTGACCTCCCGCTCGGCGAGCAGCGGGAACTCGCTGACGCCGGTGATGGGCTCCTTACGCCGCGCGAGGTCCTTCGAGCGGCGCTCCCAGGCGGCGGCGATCCGGTCGGCGACCAGGCCCGAGCGCAGGGCGTCGGCCTGGCCGCCCGCCCGCTCGATCTCCTGGAACCACGCCCAGGCGGCCTCGGCCACCTGGTCCGTGAGCTGCTCCACGTACCAGGAACCGCCCGCCGGGTCGACGACCCGGGACAGGTGCGACTCCTCGACCAGGATCGTCGAGGTGTTGCGGGCGATCCGGCGGGCGAACGCGTCGGGGAGTCCGATCGCCTGGTCGAAGGGGAGCACGGTGACGGCGTCGGCGCCGCCCACCCCGGCCGCCATGCAGGCGATCGTGGTGCGGAGCATGTTCACCCAGGGGTCGCGGCGCGTCATCATCACCGACGACGTCACCGCGTGCTGCCGCTGGGCCCCGGCCTCCGGTGCGCCGCACGCCTCGGCGACCCGCGCCCACAGGCGGCGCGCCGCACGGAACTTGGCGATGGTCAGGAACTGGTCGGCCGTCGCCGCGTACCGGAAGTCGAGCTGCCCGCAGGCCGCTTCGACGCCGAGCCCGGCCTCGGTGAGCTGCCGCAGATAGGCGACCCCGGTGGCCAGGGAGCAGCCCAGCTCCTGGGCGGCCGACGCGCCCGCCTCATGGTACGGCAGGGCGTCCACCACCAGGGCGCGCAGCGACGGGTACTGACGTGCCGTCAGCTGTGCGAGCCCGGTGGCCGAGGCCGTCAGGGCGGGATCGTGGACGCCGGTACGGGCGGCGCAGCCCAGCGGGTCCGCGCCCAGGTTGCCGCGCACGTCCTGCGGTGCCAGGCCGCGCAGCTCGTACAGCCGGAGCATCTCCCGTGCGGCGGCGTCGAATTCGGCCCCCGCGTCCAGGGCGACGGGCGCCAGGTCCAGGAGGACGCCCTCCAGTGCCCGCTCCAGGCCGGACACCGGGAGCCCGGCGCCGCCGACGGCGAGCCAGAGCGAGGACACGCCGTTCTCCAGGTCCGCCAGCACGGCTTCGTTGGCGCGCGCCGGATCGGGGTGCTCGTGCCGCTGCCGTACGTCCCAGCCCCCCGCGGCCGTCGTGCCCGCGGCGAACGCCCCTCGGGTGAAAGGTGCGAAACCGGGCAGTCCGGGCGAGTCGCCCCGGTGGACGGCGTCGTCGGCGGTGTACAGCGGGCGTGTCGTCAGCCCGTCGTCGAGGGAAGTGGAGAGGGCTTCTTCGGCCGCGTGCCCCGTGACGTCTTTACCCGATTTGCGCAGCACGCCTTCCACCAGGCGCTGCCACTGCTCATGGGTCGCATCAGGGAACTCGGCGGCCAGGGAGAGCCCGTCGTCAGGCAGGACCGTCATGCTCAGATGCTAGGGCAGCCCGGCAAAGGAGCAGCAGGGGTAACCGTTGTGACCTTGACCTCTCCTGACCTGCCTTGATCCGTTCGGCCGAATGCCCTAGGGGAGCGGAGGCCGGGCCTTCCCGCGACCCGGCGGCCCCGGGAAGGGGCTGCCCGGCCCTGGAGCCCCCGGGGCGCCGTTCTCCGGACGCCGGACGCCGGACGCCGGAACCGGCCCCGCGCCCGGGGGGCGCGAACTGCGCTCAGGCCAGCCGCAGTTCACCCTCTGGCTGCTCCCGGCCGCCGCCGGTCGGCGAGGCGACCAGCGAGAAGGGGTGTCCGGCCGGGTCGGAGAAGCGGCGCACGTCCCGGCTGAGACCCGTGTTGTTCGGGGTCTCCAGTGGGCGGGCGCCCAGCCCGATCACCTCGCGCTCCGCCTCGTCCATGTCCTCCGTCGCCACCAGGATGCGCAGGTGCGCCTGCTGGGAGTCGTCGGGGCGCGGCCAGCTCGGCGGCGCGTACCCGTGGTCGCGCCGGATCGCCAGGTGCACCCCGTTGTGCCCGACGATCTCCACGAAGTCCATGTCCTCGCCCCGACGGGTCTCCGCGTCGAACAACCGGGCGTAGAACTGGGCCAGTTCGTCCGCCTCCGAGCAGTCCAGCACCAGTACCGTCCGCTTTTCCACCGCCATGTCCAAGCCCCGTCTCTGCTTCAGCCGCGCGATGCCGTGCCCGTCGTGCGACACCGCTGTGTGCTGCGAGTACCCCCGACGGGCGGGGAAACGCCATCGGGAGGGCGACGGACTTCCCGGGGCGGCGGGGCACCCGTACGCGGCACCCCGCCCCCGTGCGGACCCGCGAGTCTGCGGCACCCCGCCCCTGCGCGGACCCACGAGGGTGCGGCTCCCCGACCCCGCGCGGGCTCACGCGGAGGTGAAGCGCCCGGCCGCCTCGCCGCGCAGGCGTCCCGGCGGCACCTTCCGCCCGAACAGCACCGCCACCAGGTCCTGCGCCGCCCCGGTCACCTCGCTGCCGCTGCCGTACGACCACTCCAGGTCCTCCGCCCGCAGCCGTACGCCGCCCAGCTTCGCCCCGAAGAACCGCGCGCTCATCGGGCTCGCCGTGCCCAGCACCACGCGCAGCCGGTCCTGCGGCACCCGCCGGTCCAGGCCCAGCGGGATCGTGATGTCCAGGCCGTGCACCACGTCGTGGCCCAGCGCCGCCGCGACGCCGCCCACCGGGGGCGTCCACGGGTGCTGCGCGTGTTCCCGCAGCGCGGACGCCATCTCCTCGCGGGACATCCCCCGCGCCTCCCGGCGGGCGACCCGGTCGGCCATCCGGTCCATGCTGCCGCGCGCGCCCACCAGCTCCCGCACCACGCTGCGCAGGGGGTGGCGGAAGCCGAACGACAGGTGCGCCGCCACCTCCCGCACCCGCCACCCGGCGCACAGCGTCGGCTCGTCCCAGCGTTCCTCCGGCAGCCGGTCCAACAGGTCGGCCAGGTCACGGCGTTCGGCCGCGACGGCTTCCCTGATCGTCGCGTCATCGGCCCGCAGCTTCGTCTTCGCCATGCCGTCAAGGGTGGGCGGCCCGCGCGCACAAGTCCAAGAAGGGTTCCTGCTGGCGGTCAGCAGCTCGGCTTCTAGCATCACCGGCATGGAACTGCGCCAACTGCACTGCTTCGTCACCGTGGTGGAGGAGGCCGGCTTCACCCGCGCCGCCGCCCGCCTGCACCTCGCCCAGCCCGGGGTCAGCGCCCAGGTGCGGCAGTTGGAGAAGGAGCTCGGGCAGCGACTGCTCGACAGGTCGGGGCGCACGGTCGTCCTCACCGAGGCGGGCGAGGCGATCCTGCCGCACGCGCGGGCCGCGCTCGCCGCCGCCGACGCGATGCGCGAGACGGCCGCGCAGTTCGGCGGCCTGCTGCGCGGGCGGGTCAGGCTGGGCTCCCTGCTGGGCGCCCCGCCGGGGACGTTCGACCTGGCGGAGGCGCTGGCCGACTTCCACCGCACGTACCCGGGAGTCGAGTTCTCGCTGACGGAGGACACCTCGGAGCGGCTGCTGGCGGCCGTGCGGCGCGGCGCGCTGGACATGGCGCTGGCCTCGCCGGCCGAGGAGACGCCCCCGCCCGGCGTGGACCTGGAGATCCTGCTGGACGAACCGCTGGTGGCGCTGGTCGCCGACGCCGACCCGCTGGCCGGGGCGGCGGCCGTCCCGCTCGCCGCCCTCCGCGACCGCCCGCTGATCACCCTCCCGTCCGGCACGGGGGTGCGGGCGGTGTGGCAACGAGCCTGCGCCGAGGCCGGATTCGCGCCCCGCGTCGCCTTCGAGGCGTCCGCCCCGCAGGCTCTGCTGCATCTCGCCGCGCGAGGTTTCGGGGTCGCCGTGCTGCCCGCGGGCATCGCCCGGCAGCGCGGCCCCGGGCTGCGCACGGTCGCCCTCACCGACCCCGTTCCCCGGGCGCGCGTGGCCCTCGCGCACCCGGCCGGGGGACCGGCGGGCCCGGCCGCCCGCGCCTTCCTCGGCCACCTCTCCGGCGCGCTCCGGGACGGGTTCACGGGCGCGGGCACCGCGGCCGGCCCGCTGCCGCCTTCCGGATGATCCCCGCCCGGGCCCGTGGTCCTGCCGACGCCGACACGCGCATTCCGCCCACGGGCCGCCCGCGCCGAGGCCCAGCCGACGGACTCAGCCGAACGTCAGCTCCCGCCCCGGCTCGCGCGGCGCGAAGAACCCGGCCACCGTCTGCGCGTCCACCGCCTCCAGCGCGGTCGGCGACCACCGCGGGGCACGGTCCTTGTCGACGATCTGCGCGCGCACGCCCTCCACCATGTCGGGCCGGCGCAGCGCCACGCACGACACCCGGTACTCCTGCTCCAGCACCGCCTCCAGCGAGCCCAGCGCGCGGGCCCGCCGCACGGCCTCCAGGGTGACCTTCACCGACGTCGGGGACTTCGCCAGGATCGTCCCGGCCGCCTCCTTGGCCGCCCGCTCCCCGCTGTCGGCCAGCCGCCGGACGATCTCCTCGACGGTGTCCGCCGCGTAGCAGTGGTCGATCCACGCACGGGCCCGCGCGAGCACCCCCTCCTCCGGAGCCGACGCGTGCCGCCGTACCGCCTCCGCCGCCGGTACGGACGCCAGGTCGGCCCGCAGCGCGGCCAGCCGCCGCGCCGGTACGAAGTGGTCGGCCAGCCCGCACAGCAGCGCGTCCGCCGCGCCCACCGCGTCCCCCGTCAGCGCGAGATGCGTGCCCAGTTCCCCGGGCGCGCGGGACAGCAGGAACGTGCCGCCGACGTCCGGTACGAAGCCGATGCCGGTCTCGGGCATCGCCACCCGCGAACGCTCGGTGACGACGCGCACGCTGCCGTGCGCGCCGACCCCGACGCCGCCGCCCATCACGATGCCGTCCATGAGGGCGACGTACGGCTTGGGGAAGCGGGCGATCCGCGCGTTCAGCCGGTACTCGTCCCGCCAGAACTCCTCCGTGGCCGTCCCGTCGCCGTCGCGCGCGTCGTCGTGCATGGCGCGGATGTCGCCGCCCGCGCACAGGCCGCGTTCGCCCGCGCCGGAGAGGACCACGGTGTCGATGTCCGGATCCCGCGCCCAGGCGTCGAGCGTCGCGGCCAGGGTGCGGACCATGGGGTGGGTGAGGGAGTTGAGGGCCCGGGGCCGGTTGAGCACGAGGTGCCCGGCGCGGCCCTCGACGTGGACGAGGACCGGGGGCGGGGTCTGCTGATCGGTCATGCGTGCGCCTTTCGGGGGAGGGGAGGCGGAAGCGGGTCGCGGACGGTGCGCCGGCCGTGCGTGTCGGCGGCGGACAGCGGCCCGCCGCGGCCGTCACCGGGCCGGTGCGCGCGGATGCCGTCCGGCCTGCGTACGGCCCCGGCGGGGCCGTCCACCCGGGCAGAGCCCCGGGAGTCCGGCGGGGCCGCCGTCCGCGCGGAGCCGCAGAGCCCCGGCGGGGCCGCCGTCCGGGCGGGGCCCCACCACCTCGGCGGCTGTCCCGCGCAGGATGCCGGTGGGCTCGTCGATCCGCATGATCGCCAGGCTAACGGCACCCCGCGCGGCCCTCCGGCGCGGTCCCGCAGGTCCCCCCGGGCCTCGGCGGGCATTGTCCGCCGAGGCCCGGTCAGTGGGCGTTCTCCGTCGGCCGCAGGTCGCGCGGCACCCACGCCCACGCGATCACCGCCGCGCCCAGCGTGAGCAGCGCGCCGATCAGGAAGGCCGGGGTGATGGCCGTCGTGTACGCCGCCGAGACCGTCTCCAGCAGCGAGCGGCCCGCCTCGCCGCCCAAGCCCTGTGCCACGTGCGCGGCCTCGCCGACCGAGCCCCGGACGGTCTCCGCCGTCGCCCCGTCCAGGCTCAGCGCGGGCAGATTCGCGCGGTACAGCGCGGTGGCGAGGCTGCCCAGGAGGGCGACGCCGAGTGCCGCGCCCAGCTCGTAACAGGTCTCCTCGACGGCGGCGGCACCGCCGACCTCGTGCGCCGGGGTCGCCGCCATCAAGGTCACCGAGGCGACCGTGGTGGCGACGCCGACGCCCATGCCGAGGACCGCCAGCGCGACGGCGACCGCCGGGTAGCCGATCGGGGCGAACTGCTGCACCGTCCACGGCAGGGCGAGCCCGGCCGTCATCACGAGCAGGCCGAGGCCCAGCACGTGCCGGATCGGGAAGCGCTGCATCAGGGCGGGGGTCACCATCGAGGTGACGACCAGGCCGAGGGAGGCGGGCAGCAGGCGGACGCCCGCCTCCAGGGGCGTGTACCCCTGCCCGTACTGGAACCACTGCGTCACCAGGAAGAGCACCGCGCCCATCCCGACCATCCCGAGGAAGATCGACACGGCGGCGATGGAGAAGGACCGGTTGGTGAACAGCCGGACCTGGAGCAGCGGGCTCTCCAGGCGGAGCTGACGGCGCACGAAGACCGTCAGCGCGACGGCGGCGAGCACCAGCAGCGCCCACGGCAGCGGGTCGGCGAAGCCGCTCTTGCCCAACTGCTTGATGCCGCCCGCGAGGGCGAGCATGCCGACGACCGACTGGCCGACGCCCCACCAGTCCCAGCGGCCACTGCGCGGCGCGTGCGACTCGGGCAGGAACCAGGCGCCCAGCGCGATGACCAGGGCGGCCACCGGCAGGTTCAGCAGGAACGCCGACTGCCAGCCGAAGTCCTCCACCAGCAGACCGCCGACCACCGGGCCGAGCGCCATGCCGCCGCCGAAGACCGCCGCCCACACGGCGTACGCGAAGGCCCGCTCCTTGGCGTCGGTGAAGACGTGCCGGAGGATCGACAGGGTGGAAGGCATGATCGCCGCGCCGCCGACGCCGAGCAGCGCCCGCGCGCCGATCACGTGCCACGCCTCGGTGGCGAACACCGCGAGCAGCGACGCCAGCGCGAAGACCGCGAAACCGGTCAGCAGCATCCGCTTGCGGCCGAACCGGTCGCCCAGCGCGCCCGCCGTCACCAGCAGTCCGGACAGGGCGAGCGCGTACACGTCGATGATCCACAACTGCTCGACCGACCCCGGCTGCAGATCGGACACCAGCGAGGGGAACGCCACGTTGAGGATCGTGGTGTCCATCGAGATCAACAGCAGGCTGCCCGACAGGATCGCCAGAACGATCCAGCGCCGGGGGTCCGGCGACGGGGCGGCCTCGGCGTCGGGCCGGGTGGCGGCGGGGGAGGACATGAGACATCCGTTTCGGTGAGTAGGGCGTCGAGACGAGACTGGCCAGCCTCGTATGAGACGCCAGTGTCTCACACGGAAGAGTGATGTCCCACTTTTTTATGAGGGGGCCGCGCGCCCGTCTGCCGCCGGTACGGGAAAAGGGGCTGGTGGCGGGCCCCTCCGACCGGCACCCTGTCCCCATGCTGATCAGAGAAGCCACCGCCGACGACTGGGCCGCGATCTGGCCCTTCTTCCACGAGATCACCGCGGCCGGCGACACCTTCACCTTCCCCGTCGACCTCGACCGCGAGAGCGGCCGCGGCTGGTGGATGCTGAACGCCCCGAACCGCACGGTCGTGGCCGTGGACGACGACGGCACCGTCCTCGGCACGGCCAAGATGAACAACAACCAGCACGGCAACGGCGCCCACGTCGCCAGTGCCAGCTACATGGTCGACCCCGCCCACGGCGGCCGCGGCGTGGGCCGCGCCCTGGTCGAGCACACCCTCGACTGGGCCCGCGCCCAGGGCTTCCGGGGCATGCAGTTCAACGCAGTCGCCGCCACCAACACCCACGCCGTGCGGCTCTACGAACGCCTCGGCTTCGGCGTCGTCGGTACGGTCCCGGACGCCTTCCGGCACCCGGAGCACGGGTACGTCGGCCTGCACGTCATGTACCGCGCGCTGTGACCGGCTCCCGGCGGGCGCCCGGGACCGCGTCCGTACGGACCGTGCTGGACCGTGTGGTGCTGCCGGCGCTGGACGCGCTGCACGCGGACTGGGACACCGCGCGGGGCCCTGGACGCCGTACGGCACCCAGGGCCCCGCGGGGAACCGGATCAGCCCTGGTCGCGGCCGGGCTCCGACGCCGCGCGGCGGACCGGACCGGACCGGTCGCCGTCCGGGCGCTCCGCGCCGAGGCGTTCGGCCCGGCGTTCGACGGACGGGCGCGGGACGGCCTCGGGGGTGCGCTGCGCGATCGGTGACGGGCCGGTGTCGGAGGAGCGGCGGACCTCGGCGCGGATCATGGCGTTCAGGGCGACGAACGGGTCGAAGGGCATGGCTGATGTGTCCTTTGCGGTACGGAGGGGCCCCGCGCACCTCTGACGGGCGCGGGCCGGCACGGGGCGTACCGGCCACGACGAGCCGGAGCCGGTACGGGGCCCTCTCAGCAGCGCAGCACCGCCCACCGCGCCGCGTGCGGCGCGGAGCCACGGGCGGGGAAGGCGTGGGGCGGCCGGGCGGGCGAGGTGCGCGCCCTCCGCGTCGGCGGGCCGTTGCGGAGCCGCTCCCGGCCCGGGGCGGACAGGGGCTGAACCCGGCGCCCACCGCCCGGCAGCAGCCGCAGTTCGGGGTCGGCGGAACCGTCCGGGACTCCCTCGCCCTCGGCGGGCCCCGGACCCGGCAGCACGCCCGCCGACCGGGCGTCGGCCCCGGCGACCGCGCCGTCCGTGCCCGGCTCCGCGCCCACCAGCAGCGCGCACACGGCGGTGAACGCCAGCAGCGCGACGAGCACGCGCCGGAGCACCGTCCGCGAAGGGAGGGGCACGCAAGCCATGGGGCACAGGTCCCCCCGCGCGCCGCCGCGGCGGCCCCGCCGACGCCGTTTTCCCCTGATCGTAGTGCGCCGAACGGCGCAACGCCGCCCGTGCTCCGCCCCCGGCGAGGAGGGCGGCCCACGGGCGGCGCGTCCGGCAGCCCGTGCGGGGGCTGCCGGACCGGTGGCGGATCGGGCGGACGAGGGCCTCAGCACTCCTTCAGGTGGGGCGCCGGGTCGACCGGGGTGTGCACGTCGACAGCGGGCATGTTGCCCCACCGGCCGTTGTCGAGCTTGGTCCAGTACCAGATGTCGTTGCCGCCGTCGTGGCGGTCACCGCGGCCCCAGCACTGGAACCAGCTGAACGACGTGTTCATCTGCCCGCGCACCTCCGAGTTGAACGAACGGTGGGCGAACCCCCTGGCGCCCGGCCTGTTGCCGCAGTACAGCTTCCCGTCGGACCGCACCCCGCACTCGGCGGCGACGCCCTGCGGGGCGGCGACTGCCTGCGGGACGGCGGCCCCGGGGGCGCTCGCCGCGGTGAGCCCGGCGGTGAGCGCGGCGGCGGCGAGGGCGACGGCGAACTTCTTGGTGGGGTTCATGAACTGCTCCTGATTTCTCTGTCGGTGGGGGACCTGCGGGATGTCGGCAGAGCCGGCGTGCGAAGTCACGGGCAGGTCGGCACGCCGTCCAGCCAGGCCGGTCCCTTGATGTAGATGTTGGTGATCCACGACTTGTGGTCGGGCAGGTACGACCAGGCGTCGTTGGTGATGCCCTCGGCGGTCACCGGCTGGGCGCGCTTCTGGCACTGGATGCGCACCGCCGTCGGCCCGGCGAACTTGTGCACCCGCGGGCTCGTCGTGGACGGCTCGGTGTGCGTCCACACGTCCGTGCCCCAGGTGCTGTGGCGGGTGCCCTGGCCGGGAGCGGCGCTGACGCGCACCGCGCCGAAGTAGTCGCCGCCCAGCCGGACGTCACTGACCATGATCTTGGTGCCGGACTCCCTGGCCTCGACCATCTTCCCGGCGCCCAGGTAGATCGCGATGTGGTGCACCTTGCGGGCGTTGCCCCAGACGACGAGATCACCCGGCAGCAGCGGCCCGAGCCCCTGCGCGGCGGTGAAACGCGCGCTCACCCGCCCGGAGTTGTACTGGCTGTGCGCGTTGCCGTTGAGGATGTCCTGACCGGTGGCCTGCGCGTACGCCCACCGCACGAAGCCCGAGCAGTCGAACCCCTTGCGGTAGGGGTCCTGGGAGCTGTCCGGGTCGCTCGGGTCGACCTGGCCGTACGTGGGTCCGGGCTGCGGCCCGTGCCCGCCGCCCCAGGAGTACCAGACGCCGAGCTGTGTGCAGGCGGCCCGCACCGCCTTCTCGGCGGCGGCGGAGGCGCCGGAGGACAGGACGTCGCAGGCCGCCGGCGCCGGTGCCGCCGCGCTCGCCTGACCGAGCGTCAGCGGGGTCGCGGCGAGGGCGAGGGCGGTGAGGAGGGCGGCGGCGGTCCGGGTGGGATGGCGGGTGCGGTTGTGCATGGGAGGTCCCCGTTCGTCGTGGTGAGCGTGTCGCCGGAGGTGTGTCCGGCCCTTTCGAGACTGGGCGTCCGCCACTGTGACTGTCGAGACTCCTGGTGTCTCCCGACGCGAAGGGAAACGGGAAACGCCCAGGGAAACCGGGGTACGGGGACCTCGGGGCCACCAAGCCACCGGGCCGCCGAGCCGCCGGGACCACCGGGCCGCCGAGGCCGCCGGGCCGCCGAGCCCCGCCGACGACGCGTGACACGCGCTCAGTCCCGCGGGCACCCGGCCAGCTCGCACACCGCCTTCTCCCGGCGGTCCACCGAGGTGTCCCACAGCCGGACCGTGCCATCGTTGCTGCTGCTGGCGAGCAGGCCCGTGCCGCGGTCGAAGGCGATGCCCCACACCGCGCCCTGGTGACCGGCGAGGGTCGCCGTCGGCAGTCGGCGGGCGGCGTCCCACAGGCGCACCGTGCCGTCACTGCCGCTGCTCGCCAGGACGTCGCCGCCGCCGGGCGCGAAGGCCACCGCGCGCACCGCGCCGCTGTGCCCGGTGAGCGCCGCGACGGTGGCACCGCGCGCCAGGTCCCACAGCCGGACGCCGCCGTCGTTGCCGCCCGACGCCAGGGTGCGGCCGTCCCCGGCGAAGGCGAGCGCGCGCACCGACCCGGTGTGCCCGTGCAGCACCGCGCCCGGCCGCCCGTCCCGGACGCCCCACAGACGTACCGTCAGATCGTCGCCGCCACTGGCGAGAGTGCGCCCGTCGGGGGCGAAGGCCACCGCGTTGGCGAAGTCCCGGTGCCCGGTCAGCGTCGCGGCGGGCCGCAGCGTGCGGGCGTCCCAGAGCCGTACCGTGCGGTCCGCGCTCGCCGACGCCAGCCGGTGCCCGTCCGGCGACCAGGCGAGACCCAGCACCGAACCGGTGTGCCCGGTGAGGGACTTCAGCAGGCGGCGCGAGCCGATGTCCCACACCCGCACCGTGCGGTCCGCGCCCGCGGAGGCGAGCCGGCGGCCGTCCGGCGACCACACCACCTGGAACACCGACCCGGTGTGCCCGTCCAGCGACCCCCGGGGCCGGTGCGCGCGGGCGTCCCACAGCTTCACCGTGCGATCGGCGCTCGCGGCCGCCAGCCGACTCCCGTCCGGCGAGAACGCGGGCTGCCAGGACTCCGCGAACGGGCGCGTGGTCAGCGCCGCCCGCCCCAGGTCCCAGCGCACCACCGTCCCGTCGAAACCGGCCGTCGCCAGGACGGTGCCGCTCCCGACGGCGACCCCCAGCACGTAGTCGGTGTGCCCGGACAGCGTCGCCACCGTGCGTCGGCCCGCCACGTCCCACAGGCGGGCGCCGCCGTCACCGCCGGTGCTCACCACGGTGGTCCCGTCCCGGAAGTACGCCACGGAATTGACGTCGTCGCTGTGCCCCGCCAGCACCTGGAGCACCTGCCGCCGCCGTACGTCCCACAGGCGCACGGTGCGGTCCGCGCCGCCGGACGCGACCTGCCGGCCGTCCGGCGACCAGGCGACCCCCAGCACCCCGTCACCGTGTCCCGTGAGCACCGCCGCCGGCGCCCGCTGCGCCACCTCCCACAGGCGCACCGTCCGGTCCGTGCCGGCGGACACCACGCGCCGCGCGTCCGGCGACCAGGCGACGGCCATCACCGCGTCGGTGTGGCCGTGCCACGTCGTGCGCAGCGTGTGCCGCCGCGCGTCCCACAGGCGTACGGTGCGGTCCGCGCCGCCCGTCACCAGGGTGTGCCCGTCCGGGGCGAACGCCACCGCCCGCACCGCGCCGCTGTGCCCGAGCAGCGTTCCGGCCCCCTGGTGGTCCCGCACCCGCCACAGCCGGACGGTCCCGTCCACGCCCGCCGACGCGAGCACCGCGCCGTCAGGGCTGAACGCGAGCCCCAGCACCTGTCCGCCGTGCCCGGTCAGCACCGCCAGCGACCGCCGGTGCCCCGGACCGCCCCACAGCCGCACGGTGCCGTCGTTGCCGCCCGACGCCAGCGTCAGCCCGTCGGGGGCGAACGCGACCGCGTTCACCGGCCCGGTGTGCCCCCGCAGCCGCCCCGCGAAGGGCTGCGCCTGGGTGCTGAGCAGTGCGCCGCGCGCCTCCACGGTCGGCGCGGTGCGGTACGCGCGCAGGGCCAGCCGCATCGCCTCCTCGGGCCGGCCGGCGGCGAGTGTCTGGGCCCGCACCGCCATGGCCTGCGACTGGGCGGTCAGCCTCTCCCGATAGGCGCGTTCGCGCTGTTCGTACGCCACCGTGCCCGCCCCCACCGCGAGCACCAGCAGCGCCGCCAGCGTGGCCAGCAGCACCCGGCGGGTACGCACCCGCAGCGTCTCGGTGCGCTGCCTGGCCCGTTCCTCCGCCTGCCCCGCAGCAATGAACTCGGCCTCGGCGGCCCCCAGTTCGACCCGGGCGTCGCGCTGCTCGGCCCACCGGGTGAGCCGGTGCAGCCGCGAACCCCGGGGGAGGAGCGCCGGGTCGCGGCCGGCCCGCGCCCACTCGGCGGCCGAAGCGGCGAGCTGCTGGCGCAGCAGCAGGCCCGCCCGGTCGGCGTCGATCCAGTCCCGCAGCCGGGGCCAGGCCCGCAGCAGGGCCTCGTGCGTGATCTCCACGCGGTCCGCCCCGGCCGTGAGCAGCCGGGCCGCGACGAACGCGTCGAGCGCGGCCTGCGCGCCGCGCGGATCGGGCAGCCGGGCCACCAGGTGCTCCCGCCCGCTGCGCCGCCGCGACTCGCTGCCGTCGTCCCCCAGGTGCACCAGCCGCACCAGCAGCCGCCGCGCCATGTCGCGCTCGCCGGGCAACAGGGCGGTGAACACCTCCTCCGCACTGCGCGCGACGGCCCCGCGGATGCCGCCGGTCCGCTCGTACCCGGCGACGGTGAGGGTGTGCCCGGTGCGGTGCTGCCAGGTCACCCGCAGGGCGTGCGCGAGCAGCGGCAGCGCCCCGGGGGCGTCCGGCCCGCGCCCCGCGGCCGCCCCCGCCCCCAGGTCGCGCAGCAGCAACTCGACGAGCCCCGGCTCCAGGGCCAGCCCGCACCGGTCGGCGGGCAGCGTCACCGCCTCGCGCAGCTCGTCCTCGCTCATCGGCCCGAGAGCGAACAACCCGTGCGTGAACACCGGTACCAGCGCGGGCACTTCGAGGCACCGCCCGGTGAAGTCCGCCCGCAGCCCGAGCACCACGACCGCCGGCCCGCCGGGCCCGGCGAGCGCGCACAGCGCCCCGACGAAGGCCTGCCGCTCCCGCGCGTCGCCGCACAGCGTGAAGGCCTCCTCGAACTGGTCGACGAGCAGGACGAGGCGTGAGCCGCCGCCCGGGTCCCCCGCCGGGCGCAGCACCTCGGCGAGCCGCTCCGGACGTACCGCCAGCGAATCCGGTGTGACGTCGTCCGGTACGGCCTCGAAGACCTCGCCCACGCACCGCAGCAGCTCCCTCAGGGGGTGCGCCGTCGGCGTGCACAACGCCACCGGCCACGCGTGCGACCCCGGCACCGGCAGCTCCCCGCGCCGCAGCGCCGGCACCAGACCGGCCCGCAGCAGCGAGGACTTGCCCGCGCCCGACGGCGCCGCCACCACCAGCGGCCCGGTCCCGGCCCGCTCCGCCAGTCTGGCCAGCAGCGCGGCCGTGGCCCGCTGCCGTCCGAAGAACCACCGCGCGTCCGGTACGTCGAAGGAGGCGAGCCCCCGGTACGGGCACTCCCCGGCGGAGGCGTCGGCCGCCGCGCCCGCCGCGTCGGGCTCCGCCGGGGAGGTGCGCGGCGCCGGGACGTCCGGCACGAGCCGCAGCAGGGTGCCGCCCGCGCCCAGCACGTCGTCGCAGCGGCGCGCCACGTCGCAGGTCGGTGGCTTGCCCCCGGTCTCGATCTTGCTGAGGTAGCCCTTGCTGTAGTGGACCGACCGGGCCAGCGCGGAGAGCGACATCCCGCGCTCGGCCCGCAACCGCCTCAACTCGGCCCCGAACGCGCCGGATTCCTCGCGGGGGCGTGTGCCCCGTACCCCGTCCATGCCCGGCACCGTACCGCGCGGACATGGACATTTCAGCCGTCACCGGGCACATTCACCTGAACTCGCGAACGCGGCCCCGTCCCACCCGCGGCTCAGCCGCCGTCCGTCGAATCGAGGTCCAGCTCGTCGGCGTACTCCTCGCCGGTCTCGTCCCCCGCGGGCTGCGGAAGCTCCGGTTCCTCCTCGGCGAGCAGTTGGTCCAGGGACTCGCCGCGCCGGGCCTCCTCGGCGGTCGTGCCGAAGGACTCGGCGGGCGACCAGTGGTCCGGCGGCGTGATGCCGGAGTCCAGGGGGTCGTAGTCCAGCCGGTCGGTGATCAGGGTGTCCTCGGCGTCCAGCACCCCGTCGTCCTCGGGGAGGCCGCCGTCGCTGTCGTACGTGTCGCTCATGACCCCACGCTGCCGCACCCGGACGGAGCACGCATCCCGGAGGTGCGGACCGCGCGCAGGGGCACAAGAATCGAGGCAGAAGAGGCAGAAAACGGACGACACCACCGAAGGAGACGGCATGAGCGCCCAGGGCCCCGACCCGTCCGAAGTGACCCCCGACAGCCGGCTGCACAGCGGCGGCAGCGACGACGCGACCCCCGAGGACCTGGTGCTCGCGTCGGGCCGTGACCTGACCCCCGAGAACCTGGAGTGGGCGCGCCGGCGACTGGAGAAGGAGGGCCGCGCCGCCATCGAGGGCGAACTGCCCTGACCGGCCGCGATCCCGTCCGCCGCGCGATCCGTCCCGGCCCGCCGCGCGACCGGCCCTGACCTCTCCCGCGAGCCGCCCCGGCCCGCCGCGCGGGCCGTCCCGGAGTGCCGCGCGCCAGTCCCGGCCTGCCGCGTTCCGTCGCGGCGCGCCTGTGCCCCGCCCGGACACGACGACCGGGCGGGGCACACCCGCGGCGCGTACGGGCCTCAGCGCCCGGCGTACACCGCGCTGACGAACGTCACCAGCTGGTCGGCGGGCAGCGCCCGGGCGAGGTCGGCCTCGGTGACCATGCCGACGGGCGCGCCGTCCTCCAGCACCAGCAGCCGCCGGATGCGCGCGTCGCTCATGATCCGTACGGCCTCGTCGGCGTCCGCCGAGACGTCCACGGACAGGGGGGCGCCCTCGGCGAGGTCGCCCGCGGTCTTCTTCGACGGGTCGTGCCCCGCCGCGACGCACTTCACGACGATGTCGCGGTCGGTGACGATGCCGGTGAGCGTGCCGTCACCGCCCTCGACGGGAAGCGCACCGATGTGGTGCTCCCGCATGAGCTGGGCGGCCCGGTCGAGGTTCTCGGTCGCCGGGATGGTCCGGACTTCGGGGGTCATCAGGTCACGGACGGTGGTCATGGGGAGCCTCCGGATGTCGGTGGGAAGAACGCACCGTCATGCTCCGGCGGCCTCCCCGCGAAGGCGACCGCACACTGCCGTACGGGTGACGCCCGGGGGAGGGGGGCTTCGCCGACGAGGGCGGGCGGCGCGGCACGCGCGCCCCGGAGGTCCGGCGAGGGGATCGCCGTCCCGCCGGACGGATGCCGGCGGGCCACGGGCGGCCGATCATCCGCCCGTGACACCACCCCGCAGCCCGGTCCGCCCAGCTCAGCTCCCCGCAAGGGTGCTCCGCACCTCCTCCGCAACGCCGGCGACGGAGGACGCGCATGCCGTGGACCCGGCTGCTGTTCCTGCGCGGCCCACCTTCGCCGCAGTTGTGCGAAGCGGGCAACTCGCGTCGCTCGTGCGTCGTATCGTCGGCCCATGAACGGCAGTCGGCGCAGCAACGGCGTCCCGTCGCGTCCCCTCCCGCCCGGCGCGGGAATGACCACCGGGGACGTCGCCCGTCGGCTCGGCGTCGCCCCCACCACCCTGCGTTCCTGGGACCGCCGCTACGGGATCGGCCCCGCGGTCCGTGGCGACGGCAGGCACCGCCGCTGGTCCCCCGCGGACGTGGAACTGCTGGAGCGCATGTGCGCGCTGACCGCGCGCGGCGTCCCGCCGGCCGAGGCGGCCAGGCTGGCCGGGGAGAGCGCGGCCGGGCCCGCCCTCCCCCCGCCGCCCCGGCCGCCGGACCGCGGTGCGGCGGTGCCCGCCCCCCGGGACCCGGCGGACGGCGTCCCGGCCGGGACCGTGCGCGGGCTGCGCAAGGCCGCCGTGCGCCTCGACTCGCCGCTCATCGACCGGCTGCTCGCGGCGACCGTCCACGCGCACGGCCTCACCGCCTCCTGGGAGGGGGCGATGTCCCCGGCCCTGCGGGCGATCGGCCGCACCTGGGCGAGCTCGGGCGACGCGGCGGCCGAACGGTACGTGGAGGCGGAGCACCTGCTCTCCTGGCACATCTCCACCACCCTGCGGCGCAGTGCCGACATGCAGGAGACCGACGGCGACCACCCCGTCCTCCTGGCCTGCCTGCCCGGCGAGATGCACACCCTCGCCCTGGAGGCCCTCGCCGCGACCCTCGCCGAACGGGGGCTTCCGGTACGCATGTTCGGCGCGGCCGTACCGCTGCGCGCGCTCGGCGAGGCGGTGCGCCGGACGGGCCCGCGCGCCGTCGTCCTGTGGTCCCAGACCCGCCCCACCGCCGACCGGGCCGTGCTCGGCCTGATCCGCTCCACGGTGCGCGGCATCCGGGGCGCCCGCACCCACCCGGCGGTCCTCGCCGCCGGACCCGGCTGGGCGCGCACCGCCCCCAGCGAGGGCGTGCACCGGCCGCACAGCCTGGCCGAGGCGCTCGAACTGGTCGAGTCGGCCCCGTACTCCTGACGGAACCGGCGCCGCCCCCGGGCGGGCCCGGGGGCGGCCCTCCCCTTCCGGATTCCTGCAACACGTTCTACTGTGTGCGCCGCCGACGGAACCCCGTGCCACACGCCTGGAGGGCCCGTGCATCTCGCCCACACCCCCGAACAGCAGCGACTGCGCACCGAACTGCGCGCCTACTTCGCCGAGTTGGTACCCGACGAGGCCCGCGCCCGGGCCCGCCACGGCGATCCCGCCGCCCAGAAGCGGTTCTACCGCGAGACGATCCGCCGGCTCGGCGCGGACGGCTGGCTCGGCGTCGGCTGGCCGCGGGAGTACGGCGGGCGGGGCCTGACCCCGATGGAGCAGTACGTCTTCTTCGACGAGGCAGCCCAGGCGGGCGTCCCGCTGCCGCTGATGGCCCTCAACACCGTGGGGCCGACGATCATGCAGTACGGCACGGACGAGCAGAAGACGTACTTCCTGCCCGGCATCCTCGCCGGCGAACTCGACTTCGCCATCGGCTACAGCGAGCCAGACGCGGGCACCGACCTCGCGGCCCTGAAGACGCGGGCCGTCCGCGAGGGCGACCACTACGTCGTCAACGGCCAGAAGATCTGGACCACCAACGGGGACACCGCCGACTGGGTCTGGCTCGCCGTGCGCACCACCCCCCGGGAAGAAGGAGTTCCGCCGCACAAGGGCATCACCATGCTCCTGGTCCCCACCAGCGACCCCGGCTACTCCTGCACCCTCATCAACACCCTCGCCTCCCACGACACCACCGCGAGCTACTACGAGAACGTCCGCGTGCCCCTCTCCCGGCGCGTCGGCGAGGAGAACGAGGGCTGGCGGCTCATCACCAACCAGCTCAACCACGAACGCGTCACCCTCGCCGCCCACGGCACCATGGCCGTGCGCGCCCTGCACGACGTGCAGCGCTGGGCCATGGACACCCGGCTCTCCGACGGCCGCCGCGTCATCGACCTCACCTGGGTGCGCGGCCGCCTCGCCCGCACCCACACCCGGCTCGACGCGATGAAGCTCCTCAACTGGAGGATGGTCAATGCCGTCCACGACGGCACCCTCACCCCGCAGGACGCCTCCGCCGTCAAGGTGTACGGCTCCGAGGCCCGCCGGGACGCCTACGCCTGGCTCATGGAGGTCGTGGGCGCGGCCGGCCCGCTGCGGGAGGGCTCCGCCGGCGCCGTCCTGCACGGCGAGCTGGAACGCGGCTACCGCTCCGCCGTGATCTTCACCTTCGGCGGCGGCAACAACGAGATCCAGCGCGAGATCATCTCCTGGATCGGCCTGGGAATGCCGCGGGTCCGGCGTTGACGGGCGGCGACGACCGCCGCGCGCGGGCGCGCCCGCCCGCCCGGCGGCCGGTACCACCGCCCACGGCACCCGAGCCGCCGACCGGTCACATCTTGAAGGCAGTTGGCCGTCCGGGACCCGGCAGCCGCCCCGCCCCGTACAAACTGAAGCGCCAGGCGGCCATACTGGACGGGCCGGGGAGGGCGCAGCGGAACTGACGGGGGCGACAGCGGGAAATGGCGGACACCAGGCTGATCCAGGGCCGGTACCGGCTGCTCGACCTGATCGGGCGCGGGGGCATGGGCGAAGTGTGGCGTGCCCGCGACGAATCGCTCGGCCGACGGGTCGCGGTCAAGTGCCTCAAGCCCATCGGAACCCAGCACGACCAGCAGATCTCCGGGGTGCTCCGGGAACGCTTCCGGCGCGAGGCCCGGGTGGCGGCCGCGCTCCAGCACCGGGGCGTCACCGTCGTGCACGACTTCGGCGAGTACGAGGGCGTGCTGTACCTGGTGATGGAGTTGCTGGAGGGACGCAACCTCAGCCAGCTCCTGGAGGACAACAAACAGCACCCGCTGCCCGTCCACGACGTCGTCGACATCGCCGAGCAGGTCGCCTGGGCGCTGGCCTACACCCATGAACAGGGCATCGTCCACCGCGACCTGAAGCCCGCCAACATCATGCGGCTCGCCGACGGCACCGTGAAGATCTGCGACTTCGGCATAGCGCGCCTGGGCCACGACATCGGCTTCACCTCCCGCCTCACCGGCACCGGCATCGCCATGGGCACCCCGCACTACATGTCGCCCGAGCAGATCAGCGGGGTGAACGTGGACCACCGCAGTGACCTGTACTCCCTGGGCTGCGTGCTGTACGAGATCGCCACCGGCGTGCCGCCCTTCGACCTGGACGACGCCTGGGCGGTGCTCGTCGGGCACCGCGACACCGCGCCTGAACCGCCGCGCACCCACCGCGAGGAACTGCCCGAGTTCTTCGACCGGATAGTCCTGGACCTGCTGGCCAAGACCCCCGACGGGCGGCCCGCGGACGCCAAGGACCTCGGGCGGCGGCTCACCGACGGGCGGACCGGCCCGGCCGGCGTCGCCCTGCTCGGGCGCTCGGCCACCGTGCCGGCCGCGGCCCCGCCCGAGCTGCGCCCGCCCGCCGAGCAGCCCGGGCAGCGGGCCGGCCGGGCGCCCCGGCTGCCGTCCTGGACCCGGGGCATGACCACGGGGCACAAGGCCGGCGGCACCGGCACCCTCACCCCGGCCCACGGCGACCCGGCGGCCGGGCTGACGGGGGAGTGGACCAGCGGCGGCGGCCTGCGCGCGCCCGCGGCGCCCCCGGCCCGCACCGAACGGCCCACTCCGCCGCCCGAGGTCCTGGAGGTCCTCGACAACCGGCACAACGCGGGCCTGAGCCTGGGCCGCCTCGGCCGCTGGGAGGAGGCGGGCGAGGTGCACCGTTCGGTCGCCGCCGAGCGCGAGCACGCGCTGGGCCCCGACCACCCCGACACCCTGGCCAGCCACTACGAGGTCGGGTTCACCCTCAGCCGGACCGGACGGCCGGCGGACGCGCTGCGGGAGTTCACGAAGGTCACCGAGGGGCGCACGCGGACGATGGGCGCGGACCACCCGGAGACCCTCGCCGCCCGGCAGGAGACCGCGTACGTCCTGGGACAGCTGGGACGGCACTTCGACGCCCACCAGGTGTACACGGCGGTGCTCGCGGCGCGCGAGCGGACGATGGGCCCCGACCACGTCGACACCTTGCGGTGCCGGCACAACCTGGCCTTCAACCTGAGCCGTCTGGGCCGGCTGGAGGACTCCTACCGGATGGCCCGGGACGTCGCGTCCGCGCGGGCGCGGGTGCTCGGCGCGACCCATCCGGACACCCTGGTGACGCGGTACGAGGTGGCGTACGCGCTCGGGCAGCTCGGCCGGTGGACCGAGGCGCTGCAGACGTACCGGGAGGTGGCCGCCGCGCGGGCGCAGGCCCTGGGGGCCGACCACCCGGACACGCTGTCGGCGCGGTACGAGGTCGGCATCTGCCTGGGCCGGCTGGGGCGCAGCGCGGAGGCGCTGGAGCTGTACCGGGACCTGGTGGACGACCGGACGCGCACCGGCGGCCCGGCCGACGCGGAGACCCTGCGGGCCCGGCACGGGCTCGGGGTCAACCTGGGACGCCTGGCGCGCTGGGAGGAGGCCCTCGCCGAGGCGCGGGACGTGTGCGCGGTACGGGAGCGGGTGCTCGGGCCCGACCACCCGGACACGCTGGTCTCGCGGCGTGAGGTGGCCGTGGGGCTGGGGTGGCTGGGGAGGTGGGCGGACGCGCTGGCGGTGTACCGCGAGGTGGCGCGGTCGCGGGAGCGGGTGCTGGGGGCGGACCACCCGGACGCGCTGGCGAGCCGGAACGACGAGGCGCAGTGTCTGGAGCAGCTCGGGCGGGGGGCGGAGGCGGCGGAGATCTACCGCCGGGTGGCGGCGCTGCGGAGGGGGCGGGGGTAGCTTCCGGGCGGTGCGCCCCGTGGCCGCGGTGCGGGCCGGGGGCGCTGCCCCCTTCCGGGGTGCTACCAGGTCGGGGTGGGGACCACCGTCAGGAGGGCGGAGACGGCCACGACGCCCACCAGCATCACGACCTCCGCGCGGGCCGCCTTCGCCGCGCCGTCCGGGTCCACCCGGCGGTGGGCCGACTGCTTGCGGTGCAGACGGGAGCGGGCGACCAGGGCCAGCACGCTGACGACCGCGAAGAGGACCAGCTTGACCAGCAGGGTGCGGCCGTAGGCCGTGATGAGGATGTTCTCCAGGGGGAGCCGGCGCAAGGTGCTGAAGGTGCCCGTCACCGCCAGGGCCACGTAGAGGTAGGCCGCCAGGTGCGCGTAGCGGGCCAGCAGGCGGCGGCCCGCGCCCGGTTCGGCGTCCGGGCGGGAGCGCCACTGGTGCATCGCGCGCAGCGCGTAGACCAGCCCGCCGGTCCACAGGGCCGAGGCCGTCAGGTGGATCGTGGTGAGGAGGACGCCGATCTCGGGGGTGTCCTGCTCGGGGTGGGCCCGTACCGCCTCGGAGAGGATCACCGCCGCCAGCGGCAGGAGCGCCCAGACCGGCTTCTTGAGGAGCCAGGCGCAGGCGGCCGCCGCCAGGAACGCGTTCGCCTGGAGCAGCAGCATGCCGCCCGGCTCGGTCGCGTACGTCTCCGTGAAGGTCAGCCCGCTGTAGTCGGCCATCTGGACGATCTGGCCGAACGAGGCCGCCGCCCCGGCCAGTGACAGCGTGACCCCCCGCATGGGCGGCCGGGCCTGCGGGGCGCCGGCGACCGTGCGCGCCATCCGGTGGCCGACGACCTCGCCGACGTGGAGGAAGAGGACGGCCAGGAACACCGAGCGCAGCAGCGTCGTGGTCCCGGCGCCGGGTATGTGCAGTTCGCCCGTGTCGCGCGACACGATGCCCATGCCCAGCAGGGCGACGACCACGAGCACCGCGACGGCCGCCGCCGGGGTGGTGAACGTCCGTGCCCGCCGCCGCCAGTCCTCGCGCGCGGGCAGCGGCGCGCTCAGCGGTGTGCTGAGGGGTGCGCCGGGGGGCGCACTCAGGGATGCGTCCGGACGTCGGTCGTCGTGGGTCGGGGTGGGAGGCTCCGGATAGGTCACCTCCTGATTTTCCCTATACGGACGAGGTGGCACAAAGCGACCCCCCTCGCGGTCGTCCCCGCCCGGTCTGTACTCCTGCCGCTCCACGGCCATCTGTGTCACCGCCCCCTGTCGTACCTGTGACGTACGGCATAGGGTCCGGCCATGCCGATGCCCTCGCCGATCCGTTCCTCGTACGACGTCGTGATCGTCGGTGGCGGCCACAACGGTCTCGTCGCCGCCGCCTACCTCGCCCGCGCCGGTCGCTCGGTGCTCCTGCTGGAGCGCCTCGATGCCACCGGCGGCGCCGCCGTGTCCGCCCGGCCGTTCGCCGGCACGGACGCGCGGCTCTCGCGCTACTCGTATCTCGTGTCTCTCCTCCCCGCAGCCATTGTGCGCGACCTCGGACTCCCGTTCGGCGTCCGGAAGCGGACAATCTCCTCGTACACCCCCAAGGGGGACGGCGGTCTGCTGGTCGGCGGTTCCGGTACGCGGGCCTCCTTCGCGGAACTGACCGGGGGAGACGCCGAGTTCCGTGCCTGGGAGGAGTTCTACGGGCGGCTGCGCCGGGTCGCCGGGCGGGTCTTCCCGACCTTCACCGAGCCGCTGCCCACCCGCGACGAACTGCGCCGCCGGGTGGACGACCCGGTGGCCTGGCGGATGCTCTTCGAGGAACCGATCGGTGTCGCCGTCGAGTCGGCCTTCGCCCACGACCTGGTGCGGGGAGTGGTGCTCACCGACGCGCTGATCGGCACGTTCGCCGACGCGCACGAACCCTCACTGGTCCAGAACCGCTGCTTCCTCTACCACGTCGTCGGCGGCGGGACCGGCGACTGGGACGTGCCCGTCGGCGGCATGGGCGCCCTCACCGACGCCCTCGCCCACGCCGCGCGGGCGGCCGGCGCCACCCTCCGCACCGGGCACGACGTGACCCGGATCGAGACCGACGGCGTCCGTGCCGAGGTCGCGTACCGGACGGGCGAGGGGGCGGGCGGAAGCGTCGGCGCCGGTCACGTGCTGGTCAACGCGGCGCCGCGCCACCTCGGCGCGCTGCTCGGTGAGGGCGGGGGCGAGGGCGAGGGCGGCTCGTCCTTCGCTCCGCCTCCCGAGGGGGCCCAGTTCAAGGTCAACATGCTGCTGAAGCGGCTGCCGAGGCTCCGGGACCCCGCCGTCGACCCGCGCGACGCGTTCTCCGGGACCTTCCACGTGGGGGAGGGGTACGAGGAGCTGCGCGCGGCGTACGCGCAGGCGGCGGACGGGCGGCTGCCGAGCGCGCCGCCGTCGGAGATCTACTGCCACTCGCTGACCGACCCCTCCGTCCTCGGCCCGGACCTGGTGGCGAGCGGGCACCACACCCTCACCCTGTTCGGTCTGCACACCCCGGCCCGTCTCTTCGCGGCCGACAACGACGCCGCCCGCGCCGCACTCCTGCGCACCACCCTCGCCCGGCTCGACGAGCACCTCGCCGAACCGATCGCCGACTGCCTGGCCACGGACGCGAACGGCGACCCCTGCGTCGAGGCCAGGACCCCCCTCGACCTGGAACGCGACCTGCGCATGCCGGGCGGGCACATCTTCCACGGCGACCTCACCTTCCCGTACGCGGCCGGCCCCGGCGACCGCTGGGGGGTGGCCACCGCGCACCCCAACGTCCTGCTCTGCGGGGCCGGTGCCGTGCGGGGCGGAGGCGTCAGCGGAATCGGCGGGCACAACGCGGCGATGGCGGTGCTGGGGCGGTAGCACGGGTTCCGGGCCGCGTGCGGGGCCGCGGACGGGGTCGTGCGGCGGGAGCCGCCGTGCTGCTCCCGCTCCGGTTCAGTCCCGGGACGCCGTCCAGCCCCGCGCCACGACGCGGGCGGCGTCCCGGGGCCGGGCCTCGTCGAACACCGTCCGGCGCCCGTCCTCGACCCGCAGCCCGTCGACGTACACCCCGCGCCCGACGTAACGCACCTCGGTCGTGTACCGCCAGCGCAGCACGAGGTCCTTCCCCTCGTACGCGGCGAGGTCCGCGCCCGCGCGGTGCCAGACCCGGCCGGACCACCCCGTCACCGTGCCCCCGGGGCGCGGACGCGGCCGTTCCCCCGGGCGCACGGTCGTGAACGGCACCGGCTGCCAGGTCGCCCCCGCGTCCGCCGACGCCTCCAGCGTGAGCGTGTCGGCGGTGGGCTCGGTGTCCCACCACAGGTCGCAGCGGAACAGCCCCCGCGCGGTGCCCAGCCGCAGCGCGGGCAGGGCGAGCGTGGCCGTCGTCGCGGAGGCCATGCCGGAGAACCAGGCGGTACGGCCGCGCTCCGGACGCACCGCGACCGCGCGGGCCAGCGCGTCCGCGGTCGCCACCCGGGGCGCCGAACCGGAGCGCCAACTGCGCACCGGGTGGACGGAGTTGCCGAGCAGGACGAGGAAGGAGTCGGTGGTCGGGTCGAGGACGAGGCTGGTACCGGTGAAACCCGTGTGGCCCGCGGTGCGCGGGGTGGCCATCGCGCCCATGTACCAGTGCTGGTGGAGCTCGAAGCCGAGGCCGTGCTCGTCGCCGGGGAAGGCGGTGTTGAAGTCCGTGAACATCAGGTCCACGGACGCCGGCTCCAGGACGCGGGCGCGGCCGTAGGCGCCGCCGTTGAGGAGGGTGCGGGCGAGGATCGCGAGGTCCCAGGCCGTGGAGAAGACCCCGGCGTGGCCCGCGACCCCGCCGAAGCCGTACGCGTTCTCGTCGTGCACCTCGCCCCACACCAGCCCCCGGTCGAGCCCCGACCACGGCTTGCGGGCGTCCTCGGTGGCGGCGATCTTCGGTTTCCAGGAGGGCGGCGGGTTGAAACGCGTGCGGCGCATCCCGAGCGGAGCAGTGATCTCGTCGTGGAGCAGGGCGTCCAGGGGGCGAGCGGTGATCTTCTCCAGGACGAGCTGGAGCGAGATCAGGTTGAGGTCCGAGTAGAGGTACGCGGTCCCCGGCGGGCTCGCCGGGACCTCGTTCCACAGCATCCTCAGCTTCCCCTCGCGAGACGGCTGCGCGTACAGCGGAAGCCACGCCCGGAACCCCGAGGTGTGCGTGAGCAGGTGCCGTACGGTGATGTCCGCCTTGCCCGCCGCGCCGAACTCCGGCAGGTACGCGGCGACCCTGCCCTCCAGCTCCAGCGCGCCCCGCTCGATCTGCTGCACCGCCAGCATCGAGGTGAACAGCTTGGACACCGAGGCCAGGTCGAAGACGGTGTCCCGGGCCATCGCGATCTGCCGTTCCGGCGGGAACTCCACCGCCGTGTCCGTCTTCTCGTCGTACGCCGCGTAGCGCACCGCCATGCCGACCGGCTCGTGCAGCGCGACCGTGCCGCCGCGCCCGGCCAGCACCACCGCGCCCGCGTACCACGGGTGCCGGGGGGAGGGGCCCAGGAACCGCTCGGTCTCGGCGAGCACCCGGTCCAGGTGCGCGGGCAGCAGCCCGGCGCGCGCGGCCGACCCGTACCGCAGGGTCGGCCGGGGCCGACCGCCGGGGCCGCCCCGCGCGCCGTCCGCCGCCCGGGCGGCGGAAATCGGGCCCAGCATCAGCGCACCTCCCAGTGCCAGGGCCCCGCCCCCGAAGTGCCTTCGCCCCATGCCCCGGCGACCGCTTCCGTGACCGTCACCCCTGTGCGCACCATCCTCAGTCATGGCCACCAGCAGGCCAAAGCGCACCGCCCGTGTCAACGGTCCCGGCCGTCCACGCATATCTGACGCAGCATCAGGAAAACTCTTCCGCTCTGCGCCCTCCTGCGGCATCCTGCCGCCCATGAAGACGGAGCTGAGCCAGAAACTGGGAGTCGAGCACGCCATCTTCGGCTTCACGCCGTTCCCCGCGGTGGCGGCGGCCCTCACCCGGGCGGGCGGATTCGGCGTGCTGGGCGCGGTCCGCTACACCGCCCCCGACGACCTCGCCCGCGACCTCGACTGGCTGGACGCCCACACCGGGGGCAAGCCCTACGGACTGGACGTCGTCATGCCCGCCAGGAAGGTCGAGGGCGTCACCGAGGCCGAGGTCGAGGCCATGATCCCCGAAGGGCACCGGGCGTACGCGCGCAAGATCCTCGCCCGGCACGGCGTGCCCGAACTCGCCGACGGCGAGGCGTCCGGCTGGCGCATCACGGGCTGGATGGAACAGGTCGCCCGCGGCCAGCTCGACGTCGCCTTCGACCACCCGATCAAGCTCCTCGCCAACGCCCTCGGCTCCCCGCCCGCCGACGTCGTCGCCCGCGCCCACTCCCACGGCATCCCGGTCGCCGCCCTCGCCGGAAGCCCCCAGCACGCCCGGCGGCACGCGGAGGCGGGCATCGACGTCGTCGTCGCGCAGGGGTACGAGGCGGGCGGCCACACCGGTGAGATCGCCACCATGGTCCTGGTCCCCGAAGTCGTCGACGCGGTGGGGGAGCTGCCCGTGCTCGCGGCCGGCGGGATCGGCACCGGCGAGCAGCTCGCCGCGGCCTTCGCGCTCGGCGCGCAGGGCGCCTGGCTCGGCTCCCTCTGGCTCACCACCGAGGAGGCCGACCTGCACTCCCGTGCGCTCACCGCCAAACTCCTCGCCGCGGGCTGCGGCGACACGGTCCGCTCCCGCGCCCTCACCGGCAAGCCCGCACGCCAGTTGCGCACCGGGTGGACCGACGCCTGGGACGACCCCGACGGGCCCGGCACGCTGCCCATGCCGCTCCAGGGCCTGCTGGTCGCCGAGGCCAACTCCCGCATCCAGAAGTACGAAGTGGGACCGCTGCTGGGCACCCCGGTCGGGCAGATCGTCGGCCGGATGAACTCCGAACGCAGCGTCCAGGCCGTCTTCGACGACCTCACCCGGGGCTTCGAGAAGGCCATGGCCCGCCTCAACCGCATCGCAGGCACCGCATCGCCGCGAGGACCGCAAGGAGCTGAGCGCGCATGACCGCAGCCGCCGCCGACACGGCGCGTCCCCCGAACGGCTTCTGGGCGCAGGCGGCCGCCGACCCCGGCCGCACCGTCCTCACCGCCCCCGACGGAACGCGCTGGACGGCCGCCGAACTCCACGCCGCCGCCAACCAGTTGGTGCACGGCCTGCGCCGGGCGGGCCTGTCGCGGGGCGACGCCTTCGCCGTCGTCCTGCCCAACGGCGTGGAGTTCCTGACCGCCTATCTGGCCGCCTCGCAGGCGGGCTTCTACCTCGTCCCCGTCAACCACCACCTGACGGGCCCGGAGATCGCCTGGATCGTCGCGGACTCCGCCGCGAAGGTCCTGATCGCCCACGAGCGCTTCGCCCCCGCGGCGACGGCCGCCGCCGACGAGGCGGACCTTCCCGCCACCCACCGGTACGTCGTCGGAGCGGCCCCCGGCTTCCGGCCGTACCCCGAGCTCCTGCACGGGCAGCCGACGTCGCCGCCGCCCGGCCGCACGCTCGGCTGGGTCATGAACTACACGTCCGGCACGACCGGC
Source organism: Streptomyces sp. NPDC039736 (assembly GCF_055596485.1). Classification (NCBI taxonomy): domain Bacteria; kingdom Bacillati; phylum Actinomycetota; class Actinomycetes; order Kitasatosporales; family Streptomycetaceae; genus Streptomyces; species Streptomyces sp. NPDC039736. Next base: position 85,296 of record NZ_JBVIUQ010000014.1, read on the forward strand.
CGCCCGCGCGGCATCCGCCGCCCGCTGCCGGGAAAGCTCCCCGAGGAGTCCCACCTGGGCGGCTTCCTCGGCATCTTCGGCATCAAGCCCTTCGACGGGAACGTCCACCTGGTCTGCTCGCCGCTCTACCACACGGCGGTCCTCCAGTTCGCGGGCGCGGCCCTGCACATCGGCCACCCCCTGGTCCTCATGGACAAGTGGACCCCCCGGGAGATGCTCCGCCTGATCGACACCCACCGCTGCACCCACACCCACATGGTCCCCACCCAGTTCCACCGGCTGCTCGCCCTCCCCGAGGAGACCCGGCGCGCGTACGACGTCTCCTCGCTGCGGCACGCGATCCACGGGGCCGCGCCCTGCCCGGACCACGTCAAGCGCGCCATGATCGACTGGTGGGGCAACTGCGTCGAGGAGTACTACGCGGCGAGCGAGGGCGGCGGGGCGTTCGCCACGGCGCAGGACTGGCTGAAGAAGCCAGGGACGGTGGGCCGGGCCTGGCCGATCAGCGAACTGGCCGTCTTCGACGACGACGGGAAGCGGCTGCCGCCGGGGGAGCTCGGCACGGTCTACATGAAGATGAACACGGGCGGCTTCAGCTACCACAAGGACGAGACGAAGACCCGCGAGAACCGCATCGGCGACTTCTTCACGGTCGGCGACCTGGGAGTGCTGGACGAGGACGGCTACCTCTTCCTCCGCGACCGCAAGACAGACATGATCATCTCGGGCGGGGTGAACATCTACCCCGCCGAGATCGAGGCGGTCCTGCTCTCCCACCCCGGGGTGGCGGACGCGGCGGTCTTCGGCATCCCGCACGGCGACTGGGGCGAGGAGGTCAAGGCGGTCGTGGAGCCGGCCGAGGCCCCGTCGCAGGCGCTGGCCGCCGCGATCCTCGACCACTGCGCGGGCCGCCTGGCGGCGTTCAAACACCCGAAGTCCCTGGACTTCGTCGCCTCGATGCCCCGCGACCCCAACGGCAAGCTCTACAAGCGCCGTCTGCGGGAGCCGTACTGGCAGGACGAGGACCGGACGCCCTAGGCACGGGCCGATCGAGCCGCACGGGCCGTCATCCGCCCGGTCGCACGAGAAAGGGCCACGTCCCGGCGGAAAGGGGAGAATCCGCCGGGTCGTGGCCCTCAGATCACCGCGGTGCGCTGGGACGCGGCGACCCTGTCAATGACGCCCGGAGAGCGTCACCGCTTGAACGCGTCCTTGGCCTTTTCGAACGACTCCCGTCCGTCGCCCTTGGCCCGCTGTGCGCGGCCTTCGGCGGTGAGCCGCTCATTGCCCACGAGGCGTCCCGCGGTTTCCTTCACGGCGCCCTGGACCTGGTCGGACTTGGCCTTGGTCTTCTTCTGCGCGGTCATGGCGTGCGCGCTCCCTTGCGTCTTGAGGCGTTTCCCTGACAGAAGATCGCCTGCCCCCGCATTCCGCCCGGAAACCCCCTCATCCCGATACGGCGACCCGGCCCGCCCACAGTTCCCCGACCCGCGCCGCCGAGGTGCCGATCCCGCTGGGCCCCGCCCAGGCGGGCCCGGCCGGCGGCAGGGTCGGCGCGTTGTGCCGTACGAGGTCCTCCTCCCGGTAGCGCGCACACCCCTCGTGCCAGGTCAGAATTCCCGAGAGCCAGTTCTTCAGCTCCTCCGCGTAATGCATCAGCACTCCGCGCGCCGCCGCGTCCAGCTCGTATTCCTCGCACAGCGCGGGGATCTCCCCGCTCAGCACGTGCTGGAATTCCGTCATGCGCGCCTTCATCAAATCGACGACGACGTCCCGCGCCTGTTCGACCCCGCACTGCAGGAAGTGCTGGACGACCAGCACCCCGTTGTGCATTTCCCCTTCGAATTCGATCTCCTTCTGATAGGAGAAGAGGTCGTTCAGCAGGCACGCGTAATCCATTGCCGCGCGTTCCATGGTCAGGAACGGCCGCGAGCGGTAGATCTCGGGGGGCAGCGTGTTTCCGTGGGAGAGCCGCGACAGGCTCATCGTCAGATCGGAGCCGAAGGTGAAGCGGCGCATCTCGAAGTAGTCGACCGGGTCCGGCACCCGGTCCTGCGCCTGGTTGGCCAGCTCCCACAGCCAGCTCGCCGTCATGTCCTCGACGGCCTTGCGGAACCGCCGCCGGGCGTCCCCCGCCATCGGCCCCGCGGTCCGCCGCCACAGGTCGTCCAGGCTCCGCTCCAGCGGCGTCACCGGCGTCGGCACCGGCTCGCCGTCCACCGGCATGAACAGCGAGAGCCGGTCGTTGGCCGCCTTCGCCCCGGCGAGGTCCAGTGTCCGCCCGTACAGCACGGGGAACAGGTCGTCCCCGTACGTGCCCCAGGCCAGCCAGCCCGAGGTGAGGTCCAGTTCGGCGAGCGTGGCGTCCGGGTGGATGCCGGCCGAGCACAGCGGCAGGTCGTACGCCCGGATCTTCGCCTCGTTCCAGACGCCCGACCCCGGCAGGCCCGGCACCTCGTCCAGGATGCCCATGGCCGCGGCCCAGACGACGACGTTCTCCCGGGACGCCTCCAGGTACGGGCTCAGCCGGGTCCGGTACGGCATGCCCAGGTCCGGGATCTCCAGGTGGCCCACCTTCTCGAACCGGTGCACGGCCACGTTCCTCAGCCGGGCCGGAACGCCCACCGCGAGCGACGCCAGCAGTTGCGAGGCCGCCGTCCCGAGACCCTGGGGGCCGCCCGGCGTGTACGCCTGCGCGCCGCCCCCGCCGTTCATGTACCGGCTGGAGCGCAGGTGCCACTCGTGGCCGCCCGCCTGCCAGTCCTGGAGCCCCTTGACGTACGCGAGGACGTCGAGCCGCTCCGCGGGGCCGATGCCGAACTCGGCGAAGAGCGGCTCCAGTTCGGTGAGGACGGTCGTCTCGAACTGCTGGAGGCGCGAGGTCAGCAGGTCGTTGACGTGGTCCGCCGCCTGCTGCGTGGGGCAGTCCAGGAAGGTCTCCATGACCAGCACCCCGTTGGACAGCTCGCCCTCGTCGAGGATCTCCCGCTCGTAGCTGAACAGGTCGTTGCGCAGGTGCACCCCGTCGGAGAACGCGTCCCGCAGCACGCACATCGGCCGCGAGGCCGCGATCGCGTCCGGGACCTCCGCGTTCGCCACGTACTCCACCAGGCCCGCCGACCACGGCGCGCCGCCCACCTTGCGGCGCATCTCGATGTACTCGATGGGGTTGGAGATCCGCCCCTCGCTGATGTTCATCAGCTCCCACATCGACTCTTCCAGGAGGTGCTCGGTGGCGACGGCGAACCGCCTCCGCCACGCCTGCGACATCGAAGGGCAGGTCCGCCGCCACAGGTCGGCGAGCCCCGCCTCCACCGCGTTCGTCGGCTCCGGCGGCTCCACGCCCGCGTCCACCGGCATGAACATCGGCAGCCGGTCCAGGTACGCCTTCGCCCCCCGCATGTCGGGGCTGCGCTTGTACAGCTCCACGAAGTGGTCGTCGAAGAAGAACACCCACACGTACCAGTCGGTGACCAGCGCCAACTGCTCGGCCGTGCAGTCGGGATGGGTGTACGCGCACAGCAGCGCGTAGTCGTGGCTGTCGAAGTCGTGCTCGTCCCAGATGTCCGAGCCCTCGATCATCACCATCTCCCGCGCCCACGCCTTGGAGTGCGTGCGCGCGTGCTCCAGGTGCGGATTGAGCCGGGCCGGATACGGCATGTAGAACTCGGGCAGCGTGAAGGGCTGGGGCATGGTTCGGGTGATCGCCTTCCGTACGACAACGGACCGCTTCACGCTAGGCAGGTCGGAGGAGGAACGATCCCGGCCCCGGACGATCACCTCCGAAGTGGTGAATCCGCGCCCGGGGCCGATTAACGATCTTGTCAGTGGCGCAGGAGGCCGCTCACCGCCTCCGCGCGGGGGACCCTCAGCGCTCCCTCGCCCACACCACCCTCAGCTTCGGCGAGGTGAGGATGTCCCCCTCGCAGAACCGCGACGTCACCCACTTCTCGCCCGCGTACAGCTCGGTCTGGTCGCTGTGGTACGGGGAGACGGGGTTCGAGGACTGGCTGTACGTCAGCAGGGTCTTCGCCACCGGGCAGGGCCCGCCGTTCCAGCCGACCGCCTGGAGGTAGCTCGACCCGGTGGTCACCTCGGTGTAGCCCCCGCCGGCCGCGTTCCACACGGGCTCGACCTTGTTCCACACGCCCAGCGACTCCGTGCCCCCGTGGACCGGGATGCGCTTGCCGCCGCGCACGACGAACTGGTGCCGGCCCAGCGGCGCGTCCAGCGGGATGCCCGCCGCCCGCAACTCCGCCACCGCGCCCCTGAGGGCCGTCGCGAAGCCCGGGGCCGCCGTGTTGAGCCCGCGCGGCGTGCGCACCGGATCGGCCGCGTCGAACGGCGTCCGCCACAGCGCGGCCGCCGGAACCGAGGGGAGCAGCGCACGCCAGAACCGGTCGAAGAGCAGCGCGCCCCGGCTCCCGGTGTCCGTCTTCCGGTCCCACGTCCGCAGGACGTCACAGGGGGCGCCCAGCCGGAGGTCCTCGCAGCCCTTGACGACCTCGTCGACGGTCAGGTCGGCGGCCGGGACCCGGTTGGCGAACTGCTGCCGCTGGAGGTCGGCCACCGTGAGCCGCCCCTTCCCCGCCATCGCCGCCACGTCCTCGACCGCACCCCGGGTGCGCATCGACCGCTGCGTGCCGTACGAGCCGAAGACCCGCTCGTACCCGCTGATCGGCCGGTCCGCGTTGGTCAGCCAGGCACTGTCGTTGGAGTTCTCCGCGTACGGCGCGTTCTTCAGCGTCGGCATCTTCGACGGGCCGAAGATCCCCGGCTCGATCGCGTCCCGGTCGCTGCCCAGCGCGCAGTCCGTCCGCGAACCGTCCAGCACCGCGAGCCCCGACGTGGGATACGTGGCCCTGCCGAGCGGCGTCGAGCACCGCTGCGCCAGCTCGTCCGTGATGCGCGGCAGCACCTGCGACTGCGAGAAGAACGAGCCGCCCGAGGAGTCGGCGGCGATCGTGTTCACCCACGGCAGGCCCTGGGTGCGGCGCAGCGCCTCTTGGACGCCGTTCACGTCGCGCGCCCTGCTGAAGCCGAGCGCGGTGTCCCCGGCGCGCAGGTTCGTCGCGTTCGGGTCGTTCAGCGCGTACGCCGTCGTGGCCGTCCAGGGCAGCGGGAGCTGGGCGCCGAGCCCGGTGACGACCGGCCCGTACCGGGTCCACCACTGGGTGCGGGTCACCGGAGCGCCGTCCTTGACCGGCACGGTCACCGTCCGCCTGGTCATCTTCTCGGGCCTGCCGTCCACGACGTACGCCGTCGGGTCGCCGGGGGCGAGCGTGAGCTGGTGCAGGTTCATGGTGGTGCCGGTGGCGACGGTGTGGCTCCAGGCGATGCGCGCGGTGTGCCCGATGGACACCGTCGTGGAGCCGATCAGCGAACCGCCCGAGACGTTGATCTCACCGGGGATCGTCTGCTGCGACTGCCAGAACCGCCGCCCGCCCGACCACGGGTAGTGCGGGTTGCCCAGCAGCAGCCCCCGCTTGTTCGCCGTGGTGCTCCCGCTGAAGGCGACCGCGTTGGAACCCATCGCCGCGTCCGAGGTGTCGAAGAACCTCCGCGCCGCCTCGCCGGGGTCCGTGGCCGCCGTCCGGGGCGCCGCGCCGCTCGGCGGCTGCGCGGCCGTGATGCCGTCCGCGCCGCGCCCCTGCCCGCCCAGCACCGAGAACGAGTAGTTCAGGTGGTGCACGTCGGACAGGGTCACCGGGCGCAGCCAGGCGGCTCCCCGGCACGCGGGGTCGGTGACCCGGTTCTGCTTCAGCCAGGCGTTGTACCCGGCCGTCCAGCCCCGCATCAGCTCCTCGACCTGCCGGCCAGGACCCACCGGGGCCGGGCGTGCCATCAGCCGGGCGACGGTGCCGGCGTCCCGGATCCCCCGGAAGAACAGGTCGCTCGCCAGGTTGGTCGACGCCGACGACAGCGAGCCGTCCGGCTTCCCCTGCGCGCCGAAGAAGCGCGAGCGCTCGCCCCGGACGGTCGCGAAGCCCTCGGCCAGCGTGCAGGCCTGGTCATTGGCCTGCGCCCACCCGTTGCCGAAGCCCAGGTTCGCGTAGTCCTTGGCGAGGATGTGCGGAATGCCGTGCTCGGTGTACCGGATGAGGGCCGACAGGCCGCCGCCCGAGGGGCGCAGCTCCGCACCCCCGGGGTCGGCGGAGGCCGTCGGCGAGAGGGCGGTGGCCGCCGTGAGCAGGGCGACCGCGGCGACGGCGCAGGATCTCGTACGGGTGCGGAGGGACAATGTGCCTCCCAACAGGGCGTCGCAACGCGGACGTTGCGATCGGTGACCGTGATGTCATCCGCCACTCAGTCATTACCGACCGGTACCTGTCAACATCCCGTGCGGTATGCGACTCCCTTGATTTGCCGCGCGCCGCACCGCAGGATCACGCCATGACGACACCAGGAGCCCCCGGCCTGCTCACCGGCACCGTGGACGACGTGCTGCGCCGCACGGCCCACCGCGTCCCCGGCAGCCCCGCCCTGCACTACCGGGACCGTTCCTGGACGTACGCCGCACTCGACGCGGCCGTCAGCACCGCCGCCGCCCACCTGCGCACCGCCCACGGCCTGACCGAGGGCGACCGGGTGGCGACCTACGGGCACAACTCGGACGCGTACCTCATCGCCTACCTGGGCTGCGCCCGCGCCGGACTCGTCCACGTCCCCGTCAACCAGAACCTCACCGGCGGCGACCTGGCGTACCTCCTCGGCCAGTCCGGCAGCTCCCTGGTCCTGGCCGACCCGGACCTCGCCGCCCGCGTCCCCGAGGGCTTCCCGGTCCTGCCGCTGCGGGACGCGCCCGGCTCCTTCCTCGACGCCCTGACGACGCCCGTCCCGTACGCCTCGGACAGCGACCCGCTCGCCCCCGTGCAGCTCCTCTACACCTCCGGCACCACCGCCGACCCCAAGGGCGCGATCATGACGCACCGCGCCCTGGTCCACGAATACGCCAGTGCCGTCGAGGCGCTGGACCTCGCCGGGACCGACCGGCCGGTCCACGCGCTGCCGCTCTACCACTCCGCCCAGACGCACGTCTTCCTGCTGCCCTACCTCGCGGTCGGCGCGGAGAACACCCTCCTGGACGGCCCGGACGCCGACAGGCTCTTCGACCTGGTCGAGGCGGGCCGCGCCGACAGCTTCTTCGCGCCGCCGACCGTGTGGATCGGCATCGCGAACCACCCCGGGTTCGCGACCCGGACGCTGGACGGGCTCCGCAAGGCCTACTACGGGGCGTCGGTCATGCCCGTACCGGTGCTGGAGCGGCTGCGCGCCCGCCTGCCCTCGCTGGCCTTCTACAACTGCTTCGGACAGAGCGAGATCGGGCCGCTCGCCACCGTGCTGCGCCCGGAGGAGCACGAGGGCCGGATGGACTCCTGCGGACGGCCCGTGCGCCACGTCGAGGCACGGATCGTCGACGAGCAGGGCGAGGAGGTCCCCGACGGCACGGCGGGCGAGATCGCCTACCGCTCGCCCCAGCTCTGCCTCGGCTACTGGGGGGTGGACGACCCGGACCTCTTCGCCGACGGCTGGTTCCGCTCGGGCGACCTCGCGGTGCGGGACGCCGAGGGGTACTTCACGATCGTCGACCGGGTGAAGGACGTCATCAACTCCGGGGGAGTGCTGGTCGCCTCCCGGCAGGTCGAGGACGCGCTCTACACCCACCCCGCCGTGGCGGAGGCGGCCGTGATCGGGCTCCCCGACGAGCGCTGGATCGAGGCGGTCACAGCCGTCGTCGTACGGCGCGACCCCTCCCTGACGGAGGATCAGCTCCGGTCGTACGCACGCGAGAGGCTCGCCCACTTCAAGGCGCCGAAGCGCGTCGTGTTCGTGGACGCGCTGCCGCGCAACGCGAGCGGGAAGATCCTCAAGCGGGAACTGCGGGACAGGCTCACGGAGTAGGGGCGGCTACTTCGGGCGGCGGTCGACGATCCGCCTGAACTTGCCGACCGACCGCTCCAGCGTCTCCGGGTCGACCACCTCGACCCGCACGCTCACCCCGATGCCGTCCTTGACGGCCGCCGTGACCGCCCGCGCGGCGGCCTCGCGCTCCGCGCCGCTCGCGTCGGCCCGCGCCTCGGCCCGTACCGTCAGGCAGTCCATCCGCCCCTCGCGGGTCAGCACCAGCTGGAAGTGCGGAGCGAGGGCGGGGGTGCGCAGCACGATCTCCTCGACCTGCGTGGGGAACAGATTCACCCCGCGCACGATGACCAGGTCGTCGCTGCGCCCGGTGATCCGCTCCATCCGGCGGAAGACGCGCGCGGTGCCCGGCAGGAGCCGCGTCAGGTCCCGGGTCCGGTAGCGGACGACCGGCATGGCCTCCTTGGTCAGGGAGGTGAAGACCAGCTCCCCCTCCGCGCCGTCCGGCAGCACCTCGCCGGTGACCGGGTCCACGACCTCCGGGTAGAAGTGGTCCTCCCAGATGTGCAGCCCGTCCTTGGTCTCCACGCACTCCTGGGCGACGCCGGGCCCGATGACCTCGGAGAGCCCGTATATGTCGACCGCGTCGATCGCGAACCGCTCCTCGATCTCCCGGCGCATCTCCTGCGTCCACGGCTCCGCCCCGAAGACGCCCACCTTGAGGGAGGTGGAGCGGGGATCGACGCCCTGGCGCTCGAACTCGTCGAGCAGGGTGAGCATGTACGAGGGGGTCAGCATGATGACCTCGGGCCGGAAGTCCTGGATCAGCTGCACCTGGCGGGCGGTCATCCCGCCGGACGCGGGGACGACCGTACAGCCGAGGCGTTCCGCGCCGTAGTGCGCGCCGAGGCCGCCGGTGAACAGGCCGTACCCGTACGCCACATGGACCTTGTGGCCGGGCCGGGCCCCGGCGGCCCGCAGGGAGCGGGCCACCACGTCGGCCCACATCGAGAGGTCGTTCCCGGTGTACCCGACGACGGTCGGGCGGCCCGTGGTGCCGCTGGACGCGTGCAGCCGGCGGATCTCGTCCTGCGGCACGGCGAACATCCCGAAGGGGTAGTTCTCCCGCAGATCGGCCTTGGTGGTGAACGGGAAGAGGGCGAGATCGGCGAGCGAGCGGCAGTCCTCGGGCGTGAGCCCCGCCTTGTCGAAGGCCGCCCGGTAGTGCGGCACGTTCGTGTAGGCGTGCCGCAGGCTGCTCCGCAACCGCTCCAGTTGGAGGACCTCCAGCTCCTCGCGGCCGAGCCGTTCCGTCGCGTCGAGCAGCGCCTTCATGGATCACTCTCCCGTTCTCCGCACCTGCCGGAGTGCGTCCCGCCCGCACTCCCAAAATGGACGACCGATCATTCGGTCGTGGTGCTTCCGGGTCAGTAATGCAGGACACCGGGGCTTCTGGCAAGAGGCGTACGGGGCGGAACGGCGGACTCGCGGGTGTCCCGGCCGGGCGGGCGAGGAAAAACACCTCAAACTGTTGGGTACCGGCAGAACAGGGAACAACCGAACCGAAGGCAAGGACCAGACATGCACCTGCCCGTGACGCAGCGTCGATTCCGCAGAACCGCAGTGGCCCTGCTGATGGGGATGGCGGGAGCGGCGGCACTCGCCGCCTGCGGCGGCGGCAGGCCCGCCCCCGCCGTGACGACCACGGTGACCGCTCCCGCCCCGACCGTCACGGTGACGGCCCCGCCGGCCACGCCGACCCCGCCGGCCACACCGACCCAGCCCCCGCCCGCGTCCGCGGCGCCCACCGGACAGCCCTCGCAGGGCTCGGGCAAACCGGACGTGACCCTCACGGGGGACCCGGACGCCGCCTCCAAGGAGCTGGAGCGGCTGAAGGGGACGGGCTGGTGGAACCCCGACAAGATCGAGTACGCGGACGACCCGGTGACGGCGCTCCAGCAGTTCGACAAGTGGCTGGCCAAGGGGTACGTCGCACCGGACGGCGGATGGACACAGGAGGGCCTGGCGGCGGTGCAGGCGGCGAACGACGGGGGACCGGAGATGTAGGGCTCGGCCGGGCGGGCCCGGGGCGTCGGGGTGTGCGGGAAGCGGGGGCCCGGCGGCGGAGGGGGCCGGGGGTCTGTTTGGATGAGCGGTATGTCTGCCTTCACCAGTTCCGACGAGAGCCCCGCCGCCCACCGGCCCGGTCCGGAGACGCGCCCGTACCCCGACCCGGCCGTCGAGAGCGTGCGGCTGGCCGCCGGGAACCGGGTCGCCTACCGCACGTGGGGCGATCCGGCGGACCCGCCGGTCGTCCTGCTGCACGGCCGGACCGCCAACAGCGCCGACTGGGCCGACGTCGCCGAAGCTCTGTCCGCAACCCGCCGGGTCTACGCCCCGGACGTGCGCGGACACGCCCTGAGCGACTGGCCCGGCGGATACACCTACCCCCGACTGACCGCCGACATCTGTGAGTTCCTGGACGTCCTCGGGCTGGACCGGGTCGACCTCGTCGGGCATTCGATGGGCGGTGCGATCGCGCTCCAGGTGGCGCAGGCCCGGCCGGAGAAGGTCGCCCGGATGGTCCTCGAGGACGCGCTGCCGCCGTTCCCCCTGGACCCGCCGCGAGACCCCGAGCCGCGCCCCGCACAGGACGAGATCGACGCCCTGGACTTCGACTGGGACGTGATACCGGCGACCGACGAGGGAGCCAACCACCCCGATCCCGCGTGGCAGGCGGGCCTGGCGGGGATCACCGCGCCGGTGCTCGTGGTGTCGGGCGGGGAGGCGAGTTTCCTGCCCGATGCGGGCCAGCAGAGGTTGACGGACCTGATCCCCGGCGCACGGCGGGTGACGATTCCGGTCGGGCACCTGATCCACCGGAATGACCCGGCCGGATTCCTGGCGGAACTCAAGGAGTTCGGCGTGTACTGACGGCGCACCCCTACGGCGGCGTTCCGGCGCGCTGTCCTGCTTCGGGCCGGGTCAGCGGTTGCGGCGGCGCTTCGTCGTCGTCCTGCGCCAGCCGAAGGGGCCCGGGAGGTCCATCGAGGTCGTGCGGCGGCCGGTGCTGCTGTGGGTGTGGCGGGGGCCGTGGCTGCCGCCGGTGGTGATGGACCAGGAGTGCCGGTTGATGTTCAGGCGGACACCGGGGAGGATGCGGAAGCTCTTGCGGAAGGTCAGGGGCACGGGGAACTCCTCGGGTTCGGGCGAAGGGCCGACGAATGCCGTACGGATTGCCGCTCCCGGCGCAACAATGCGCGGGGCTCCGTCCGGGCCCGCGCACCTCGCTCCCGGGCCCCCGGCCTACGCTGGTGCCATGCGCATACTCGTCATCGGCGCCGGTGCCACCGGCGGATATTTCGGCGCCCGGCTCGTCCAGGCCGGACACGACGTCACCTTCCTGGTCCGCCCGGCCCGCGCCGACGCGCTCCGTCGCCGGGGCCTGCGCCTCACCGGTCTCGGTGAGCCCGAGGAACGCGTCGAGCCACGGCTGCTCACCGCCGCCGAGGTCTCCGAGGGGTCCGGCGCCGAGCCGTACGACCTCATTCTCCTGACCGTGAAGGCCACCGGCCTCGCCCGCGCGGTCGAGGACTTCGCCCCGCTCGTCGGGCCCGGCACCGTCATCCTGCCCGTACTCAACGGTCTCGCCCACCTCGGCCTCCTCGCCGGCCGCTTCGGTGCGCACCGCGTCTGGGGCGGCGTCGCCAAGGTCATCACCACCCTCGGCGACGACGGCGACATCGTCCGTCTGGCGCCCATGGCCGCCCTCGGCTTCGGGCCGCTCGACGGCGCCGACCCAGGCCGGGCCGAGCGGACGGCCGCTCTGTTCGACGCCGTGGCGGGCATGGAGGCGACGGCGTCCGCGGACATCGTCGGCGACATGTGGGCCAAGTGGTCGTTCATCGTGACGATCAGCAGCGTCAACATCCTCGGACGCGGAAGCGTCGGTGACGTCGTCGCCGTGCCGGGCGGCGACGCCCTCGGACCGGCCGTGTTCGCCGAGGCGGCAGCGGTGGCCGCCGCCTCGGGGCACGAACTGGCCCAGGACGTACGGGACATGGCGGTCGGGATGGCGACCGGGGCCGGGTCCCCGCTGACCACCTCCCTCTACCGGGACGTGGCGGCGGGCCTGCCCTCCGAGGCCGAGCACCTCTTCGGTGACCTGGTGGCCAGGGCCCGCGCCCGGCGCGTGCCCACTCCGCTGCTCGACCTGGCCACCCTGCAACTGCGGGTGCAGGAGGGCAGGTTGCGCACGGTCTGAGAGGCTACGGGGCCTTCGGCTGCCACAGGGTGGTCACCGGGTCGTAGACCCTGACGCCCTTCGGCAGGCCGAGCGCCGCGGCCGTGATCCGGACCCCGCGGTGGGCCGGGTCCGCAGCCACCCCGATGTCCCGTACGACACGTACGTCGGCAGGCGTCGGCGGGGCGAGGACCGTGCGGACCGTGGCGTACGCGCTCGCGCCGGCCGCCACCCGGTACGGCCCGCTGTCGGCCGGCGGATTCGGACGGGCCGCGCCGTCGAGGTCGCCGAAGGTGACGGTGGGGATGCGGTCGACGACGCAGGCCTGGCGGCCGAGGTTGGTGAAGCGGAGGGAGAGGACGTCCGGGGTCGGGACGGCCGTCACCTTCAGGGACAGGTCCCGCTCCGCGCAGCGCGGAAGCGGTGCCTTCGTGGACGGGGCGACAGAGGCCGCGGCCGTGGCCGAGGCGGCGAGCAGGAAGGCGCCGGCGAGCGCGCCGACCGCGGGGAAACGCTGGTGCGTGTACATATGTCCATACTGCGCCCGAAAGGGCTGTTCCAGGGAGAGTGCCACCCTTTCGTGTGACAAGGCCGTGACACTCCGACGGGTGCCGGACGCGTGGAGTGCGTACCGTGGGTCCCGTGGCCCTCTTCCGTATCACCGACCGCACGGACCTCGCCCCCGACGAGGCGTGGCGCAGGCTCACCGCCTGGGAACGGCATGCCGCCCAGGTCCCCTTCACCCGGATGGTCTTCGGCACCGATCCGCCGACCCGGCAGGGCACCCGCTTCGTGGCGCGCACCCGGCTGGGCCGGATCGGGTTCGACGACCCGATGGAGGTCGTGGTGTGGCGGCCCCCGGAGCACTGCCGCCTGGAGAAGAGCGGGCGGGTGGTGACGGGCTGGGCCGAGATCGACGTCCGCCCCGAGCCGGGGGGAGGGCCCGGGGCGCACGTGACCTGGACCGAGGACCTGCGGCTGCGCGGGCTGCCCCGGTTCTGCGATCCGCTGCTGGCGGCGGCGGGCCGGGCGGTGTTCGGGCGGGCGATGCGGGCACTGCTTGAGGAGCGGTAGGAGGGCGGGGCGCGGTTCCGGCGGGTGATGCCGGCACTGCTGGAGGAGCGGTGGGCGGGGGACGGTCCTGGCGGGCAGTGTGGACACTGCCGGAGGAGCGAGGGGCGGGCGGGGGTCAGTCCTGGCGGGCTGCCGTCGCCTTCGCCCAGCGGTAGTCGGCCTTGCCGCTCGGTGAGCGGTGGACACGGTCGGTGAGCACCAGCTTGCGGGGGATCTTGTAACCCGCGAGCCGGGTGCGGCAGTGGTCCTGGATCGCGGCCAGGTCCGGCGGGGCGGCGCCCTCGCGGACCTGGACGACGGCCGCCACCCGGTTGCCCCAGGTGGGGTCCGGCACTCCGGTGACCAGCGCGTCGTACACGTCCGGATGGGACTTCAGCGCCTGCTCGACCTCCTCCGGGTAGACCTTCTCGCCGCCGGTGTTGATGCACTGTGAGCCCCGGCCGAGGACGGTCACGACGCCGTCCGCGTCGACGGTCGCCATGTCGCCGAGGAGCACCCAGCGCGCGCCGTCGCGCTGGAAGAAGGTCTCCGCCGTCTTCCCCGGGTCGTTGTAGTAGCCGAGCGGGACGTGGCCGCACTGGGCGAGGCGGCCGATCTTGCCGGTGCCCACGGGTGCGTACGTCGCCGGATCGACCACCTTCGTCCGCTCGTTGACCTCCAGCCGGAAGCCCTTCTCGGGGCCGGAGTCGTCGGTGGCCCTGCCGTTGGAACCGGACTCGGAGGAGCCGAAGTTGTTCAGCAGCAGTACGTTCGGCACCAGCTCCTGGAACTGGGCGCGGACCGTCTCCGACATGATCGCCCCGGAGGAGGAGACGCTGAACAGCGAGGAGAGGTCGGTGCCCTTCAGGGGGCCGTTCAGGGCGTCCACCAGGGGGCGCAGCATCGCGTCGCCGACCAGCGACACGCTCGACACGCGCTCCTTCTCGATGGTCCGCAGCACCTCCTCGGGCACGTACTTGCGGTGGATGACGACCCGCTGGCCGTAGTGGAAGGCGATGAACGAGGTGAGCGTCGAGGTGCCGTGCATCAGCGGGGGAGCGGGGAAGAAGGCGAGGCCCGCACCGCCGGCCGCGACCCGCTCGGCCAGTTCCTCGGGACGCCGGACGGGACTGCCGGTGGGGTCGCCGCCGAACAGCCCCGCGAAGAACAGGTCCTCCTGACGCCACATCACCCCCTTGGGCATGCCGGTCGTGCCGCCCGTGTAGATGATGAAGAGGTCGTCGGCCGAGCGCTCCGGGAAGCCCCGCTCGGGGGACCCGGACGCCTCCGCCGCCGTGAACTCCACACAGCCGATGTCCGGGGCGTCACCGGCCGGCGGCCCCACCCGCAGCAGATGGCGCAGCTTCCGCGTGCGGGGGAGCGCGGCGGCCACCCGTTCGGTGAACTCCGCGTCGAAGACGAGCGCGGCGAGGTCCGCGTCGCGGTAGAGGTAGACCAACTCCTCCTCGACGTAGCGGTAGTTGACGTTCACGGGGACGAGGCGCGCCTTCAGGCAGGCGAGGACCGTCTGGAGGTACTCGACGCCGTTGTAGAGGTGCAGCCCCAGGTGCTCGCCCGGTTTCAGGCCCGCGTCCATCAGGTGGTGCGCGAGCCGGTTCGCGGCCGCGTCCAGCTCGGCGTAGGTGAGACGGCGTTCGGCGCCCGTACCGGGATGGTCGACGTACACGAGTGCCTCGCGGTCGGGGACCGCGTCGACGACCGACTCGAACAGGTCGGCAAGGTTGTACTCCACCGTTCCTCCTGAACCCCGGTTGCGCACGGGCGAGTTGACGTGCCGGTCATCACAGCAAAGGGCGCCTCAAGTGGGAAGGGCGTGCGCCGAACAAATCTGACTGACTGTCAGGAAACTCTTGAAGTGGCGGGTCCTCTCCTGCAACCTGTTCCAGGTCTGACGACGGGAGGACGGTCATGTCCGGTACGGACTCGGGTACGGAACACCTCACCGTGCGGCGCGAGGGCGCCACGCTGGTGCTCACCCTGAACAGGCCGGAGGCGAAGAACGCGTTGTCGTTGCCGATGCTGGTCGGGCTGTACGACGGCTGGCTGGAGGCCGACGCGGACGACTCCGTGCGGTCGGTGGTCCTGACAGGGGCGGGCGGCTGCTTCTGCGCGGGCATGGACCTCAAGGCGCTCGCCGGGCAGCGCGCGACGGGCGGCGACGCGGACGCGTACCGCGCCCGGATGAAGGCCGATCCCGACCTGCACTGGAAGGCGATGCTGCGCCACCACCGGCCGCGCAAGCCGGTGATCGCGGCCGTCGAGGGCCACTGCGTGGCGGGCGGCACGGAGATCCTCCAGGGCACGGACATCCGTGTGGCAGGGGCTTCGGCCACCTTCGGGCTCTTCGAGGTGCGGCGGGGGCTGTTCCCGATCGGCGGCTCGACGGTGCGGCTGCCGCGGCAGATCGCCCGCACGCACGCGCTGGAGATGCTGCTGACGGGGCGGCCGTACGGGGCCGAGGAGGCGGCCCGGATCGGGCTGGTCGGCCGGGTGGTCCCGGACGGGACGGCGCTGGACGCGGCGCTGGAGATCGCCGAACGGGTCAATGCCTGCGGTCCGTTGGCGGTGGAGGCGGTGAAGGCGTCGGTCTACGAGGCGGCGGAACTGCCGGAGGAGGAGGGCCTGGCGGCGGAGCTGAAGCGGGGGTGGCCCGTCTTCGACACCGAGGACGCGAAGGAGGGGGCGCGGGCGTTCGCGGAGGGGAGGGAGGCGGTGTTCCGGCGGCGGTAGGGGGGGCGGCGCGGACTGTCCGGCGGTCGACGGTCCGTCCGGCGGTCGACGGACCGGCCGCCGGCCGGGGACGCGTGGTCGGCGGCCGTGCGGCGGACCGGGGGACCGCCCCGGCCCCTGCCGCCAAGCCGTCGGCCTCGGACGAAGGGGTGGGGCTGGGGGCCGATCCGCCGGAAGCCGCCCGCACTCGCGGTGATCTGCCGAAAGGCTCTGCACACCCCCTCGGCCCCACCCGTCGGCGCAACCAACAACACATCCCCTCGCACACCGGAGGCCTCTCCCATGCCCATCCTGAAAGCCCCCCTCACCCTCGAATTCCCCTTCACCCGCTCCCTCGGGCCCGTCCAGTCCGCCTTCCTGTCCGGGCTGCGCCACCGCACCCTCCTCGGCGTGCGCACCGCATCGGGGCAGGTCCTCTGCCCGCCCACCGAGTACGATCCCGCCACCGCCGCCGAGCTCCGCGACCTCGTCGAGGTCGCCCCCACCGGCACGGTGACCACCTGGGCCTGGAACCCGCGGCCCCGCCCCTTCCAGCCCCTCGCCACCCCCTTCGCCTGGGTCCTCGTCCGGCTCGACGGCGCCGACACCGCCCTCCTGCACGCCCTCGACGCCCCCGGGCCGGAGCAGCTCCACTCGGGCATGCGCGTCCGCGTCCGCTGGGCCGGCGAACGCACCGGCGCCATCACCGACATCGCCTGCTTCGAACCGTACGAGAGCGAGAACGGGCACCAACCCGCCCCGCACAGCGGCGAGTTCGACGACATGACCACCCTCTTCACCGCGCCCGCCCGACTCGACTACACCTACACCCCCGGCCGGGCCCCCACCGACCACCTCACCGCCCTCGCCGACCACCGCATCGTCGGCGAACGCTGCCCCTCCTGCCACAAGGTGTACGTGCCGCCCCGCGGCGCCTGCCCCACCTGCGGCGTCGCCACCGCCGAGCGCGTCGAGGTCGGCCCCAGGGGCACCGTCACCACCTTCTGCATCGTCAACATCAAGGCGAAGAACCTGGACATCGAGGTGCCGTACGTCTACGCGCACATCGCCCTCGACGGCGCCGACCTCGCCCTGCACGGCCGCATCGCGGGCATCCCGTACGACCAGGTCCGGATGGGGCTGCGCGTCGAACCGGTGTGGACCGGGGACGCCCGCCACCCCGACCACTACCGGCCCACCGGCGAACCGGACGCCGACTACGACGCGTTCAAGGAGCTGATCTGAGCCATGCCCGCCACCCCCGCGCGGCCGCTGCGCGACGTCGCCGTCGTCGCCTTCGCGCAGACCGACCACCGCCGACGCACCGACGAGCTCTCCGAGGTCGAGATGCTCATGCCGGTCCTGCACCGGGTCCTCGCCGAGACCGGCCTGAAGACCAGCGACATCGGCTTCACCTGCTCCGGTTCCAGCGACTACCTCGCGGGCCGCGCCTTCTCCTTCACCATGGCCCTGGACGGCGTCGGCGCCTGGCCGCCGATCTCGGAGTCCCACGTCGAGATGGACGGGGCCTGGGCGCTGTACGAGGCCTGGGTGAAGATCCTCACCGGCGAGGCCGACACCGCGCTCGTGTACGCGTACGGCAAGTCCTCGCCCGGGCAGGTCCGCGACGTCCTGACCCGCCAGCTCGACCCGTACTACCTCGCCCCGCTGTGGCCCGACTCCGTGTCGCTCGCCGCCCTCCAGGCACAGGCCCTCATCGACGCCGGCGACACCGACGAACCCGCGCTCGCCGCCGTCGCCTCCCGCAGCAGGGCGGACGCCGTCGCCAACCCGCACGCCCAGCTCAAGGGCGACGTCCCGTCAGGCGACTACCTGGTGCGCCCCCTGCGCACCGCCGACTGTCCGCCCGTCTCCGACGGAGCCGCCGCCGTCGTCCTCGCGGCGGGCGACCGCGCCCGCGAACTCTGCGCGCGGCCCGCCTGGATACGCGGCATCGACCACCGCATCGAGGCCCATGGCCTCGGTGTCCGCGACCTCACCGACTCGCCGTCCACCCGGCTCGCCGCCGAACGCGCCGGGGCGTACGAGATCGACCTGGACACCGCCGAGCTGCACACCCCCTTCACCTCCCAGGAAGTCGTCCTGCGCAAGGCGCTCGGCCTCGGCGACGACATCACCGTCAACCCTTCCGGCGGGGCGCTCGCCGCCAACCCGATCATGGCGGCCGGCCTCATCCGCATCGGCGAGGCCGCCGCCCGCATCCACCGCGGCGCGTCCGACGCCGCGCTGGCGCACGCCACGTCGGGCCCGTGCCTTCAGCAGAACCTGGTAGCAATCCTGGAGGGGGAGCCCCATGAGCACCGAACGCGCTAGCCACAAGGAGCCCGTCGCCGTCGTCGGCGTCGGCCAGACCGCCCACGTCTCCGCCCGGCACGACGTCTCGATCGCGGGACTGGTCCGCGAGGCCGCCCAACGCGCCCTCGCCGACGCCGAATTGGCGTGGGCGGACATCGACGCCGTCGTCATCGGCAAGGCCCCCGACTTCTTCGAGGGCGTCATGATGCCGGAGCTCTACCTCGCCGACGCGCTCGGCGCGGTCGGCAAGCCCATGCTCCGCGTGCACACGGCGGGTTCCGTCGGCGGCTCCACCGCCCTCGTCGCCGCCAACCTGGTCGCCGCCCGTGTGCACGGCACCGTCCTCACCCTCGCCTTCGAGAAGCAGTCCGAGTCCAACGCCATGTGGGGCCTGTCCCTCCCCGTCCCCTTCCAGCAGCCCCTCCTCGCCGGGGCGGGCGGCTTCTTCGCCCCGCACGTCCGCGCGTACATGCGCCGCTCGGGCGCGCCCGACCACATCGGCTCCCTCGTCGCGTACAAGGACCGCCGCAACGCCCTCAAGAACCCCTACGCCCACCTCAAGGACCCCACCCTCACCCTGGAGAAGGTCCAGGCGTCCCCCATGCTGTGGGACCCCGTCCGCTACTCCGAGACCTGCCCCTCGTCCGACGGCGCCTGCGCCATGGTCCTGACCGACCGGGCGGGCGCGGCCCGCGCCCCGCACCCGCCCGCCTGGGTGCGCGGCGGCGCCATGCGCAGCGAGCCCACCCTCTTCGCGGGCAAGGACTTCGTCTCGCCGCAGGCGGGCAAGGACTGCGCCGCCGACGTCTACCGGCAGGCGGGCATCACCGATCCGCGCCGCCAGATCGACGTGGTCGAGATGTACGTCCCGTTCTCCTGGTACGAGCCCATGTGGCTGGAGAACCTGGGCTTCGCCGCCGAGGGCGAGGGCTGGAAACTCACCGAGGCCGGCGTCACCGGACTCGACGGCGACCTTCCCGTGAACCCCTCGGGCGGCGTCCTGTCCACCAATCCCATCGGCGCATCGGGCATGATCCGCTTCGCCGAGGCGGCCCTCCAGGTGCGCGGCCGGGCGGGCGAGCACCAGATCGACGGCGCGCGCACCGCGCTGGGGCACGCCTACGGCGGCGGGTCGCAGTTCTTCGCGATGTGGGTGGTGGGGGCGGAGCAGCCGGGCGGGTGAGCGGGGGTGCGGGGGTCAGCCGGTGCGGAGGGAGCCCGCGAGAGCGGTGAGGAAGGCGGTGACGGCGCGCCGGTCGTAACCCGCCTGCCGGTGGCCCGCCGTGCCGAAGACGGCCCCGCCGATCCGCGCGGGGCTCACGGCGGGGCCCGTCCCCAGGAGACCGGCGCGGATACGGGCGAGGAACGTGTCGACCTCCGCCTGGTCGTACCCCGGCTGCAGGCGTGACGCCGGGAACCGGACGCCCGCCAGCTCCTCGGCCAACTGCTCCTGGAGGGTCGGCGTACGAGGCGGGGCGGGGCGGACCGGCCCGGGGGCGGGTCGGGTGGCCGGGTTCGGGTTCGCCGTGGTTCGCACAGTGGGCCGGGGAGCGGGCCGGGCGGCCGGGTTCGGGCTCGCAGAGCGCCGTGTGGCTGCGGGAGCCGGGCCCAGAGGGGACGGGGAGGCAGGCGACGGCGGGGCCGGCCGTGCACGGGACCTGCGGCGTGCGGCGGAGCGCAGGCTCCCTGCCGCGTCGGCGACGGGGCCGACGGCCAGGGCCGTGCCCCCGGCCAGGACGAGGCCGCCGCCCACGCGCAGCAGCCAGTACGAGGCCTGGCCCGCCTGCTCCCGCTTCTCCTCGTAGCCGTCGTACGCCCCGCCGCCGACACAGGCGTCCCCCGGCTTCATGCTCTCGCCGCCGCACCGGGGGGACTCGGAGTCCGCCGCCGCGCAGCCGCCGCCCAGCAGGAGGAACGCCCCGATGACCAGGCCCATGGCCCCCAGGCCCCGCCTGGTGTCGCCGCCACTGCTGTACCGCGCCATGTCCGCCCCCGTTCGGTCGAGTCCGTGATCAGAGTTTTCCGGGAATGGTAGGGGCCGTTCCCCGTGCGGGACAGCGAAAGGGCACCGCCGGGGCGGACAAGTGCCTTCCCCGGAAAGCACGTTGCCGGTCCGGCCGCCGACCGCACCCTGTCCGTCGTCCGGTGCGGTGACTAGGGTGGCTCGCGGACGACGGCGATGCGGGAGGAGCACGACGGTGGCGACGAGTACGCGGTACGGGGCGGTGGGGCGGGCGCGGCAGGAGCTCGATCTCAGCGGGGCGGACTGGCAGTCCGGGGCCGGGGGAGCGGGAGACGTGCAGATCGCCTTCGTGGAAGGGTTCATCGCGATGCGCAACGCCGCGCATCCGGTGGCGACTTCGGTCGTCTTCGATCCCGCGCAGTGGCGGACCTTCGTGCTGAACGCCCGGGCCGGAGCCTTCGACGTGCGCTGATCAGCAGGGCTTGCGCCAGGAGTCCAGGTCGAGGTTCTTGCGCATCGAGGACAGCCCGAGCCGGCGCGCGGCGGCGCAGAACTCGCCGTTGGGCACGGCGTACTCGACGTGGAAGACCGCCTTGCCCGCCGCGATGAAGGGGCGCAGGCGCTCGCACTCGTCGAACTCCGCGCACTGCTCGTTGACCGCGAAGTCGAAGTGGCGCACGAGCTGCGGGACGTGCTCCAGGTCGTTCTTGAGTCCGACGGCCAGGCCGCGTTCGTGGGCGATCGTGGAGAGCATCCTGTTGTACGTGAGCTGGTGGGCGGCGGTCAGCGGAAAACCGGTGTCGTTCTGGTAGCCGTCCATCAGGTCGGGCTCGACCGCGTCGAAGCCCTTCGCCCTGCACATGTCGAAGCGTTTCTCCATGAGCGGGCGCAGCACGTCGACGCGGCGGATGTCGAGCCAGCGCTCGCCCGCCCAGCCGTTCGCGCCGCCGAGGACCGCCTCGGGGAAGTCGCCCTTGTCGGGCCGGAAGTCCTCCCACGCGCCCGCGTTGATGTAGCAGATCACCTTCCGGCCGTCCGCGTGCAGCCGTGCCACGTCGGCCGCGGTGTTCTCGAAGCCGTCGATGTCGTAGACGGGCACGTCGGTACGGGGGTCCACCCGCCCGTCCAACTGCCACTGCCAGGCCGTGCCCGGGCGGGGCTGCCAGATGCGGCGGGCGGCGGGACGGGTGGCCGTGTCCCTGCGGGACGGCGGCGCGGAGGACGGCGGGCGGGAGGCGCTGCCGGGGGCCGCCGTGCCGGTGGGGAGCGGGGACGTGGCGGGCGACGGCGCGGGGGTGACGGGTGCGGGAGCAGTACCTGCGGCCTCCGGGGACCCGCCCGGATCGCCGTCCGTACCGGTGGACGAGCACCCCGCGACCCCGAGCAGCACCAGAAGCACCAGGAGCACCACGGGAAGCACCGGGCGCGCCCGCCTCTTCCGTACGGGAGCGGCCCGGTGCGGCAGGGGGTTCATGACGCGTGCTCCAGGAGTTCGGGCGGCAGCGCCGTCCACGGGTTGGGGAGTTCGCCGCCGACCGCGCAGCTCACCGCCGCGCCCCGGGCGCGCGCGGTGCGGGCCGCCACCCCGGACAGGGCGCGGGGGACTCCGTACACCAGATGACAGAAGCGTTCCGGAGGGTGGTGTTCCGTCCAGCGGGGGCGGTGGAATCCGGCGACGTACGTCGTCCAGTGCCCCTCGAAGGTAACGACCAGGTCGGCGATGCGGGCGTACCCCGGGGAGGGGTGCACGCCCGGGTTGAGGACCACGGTCCGCGCACCCGTGCGGCGTGCGGAGCGGACCGTCCTGCGGCAGGCCGCGAGCCCGGCGCGCTCGGCGGGGGCCCGGTCGAAGAACCAGCCGTCGACGCCGAACCACTCCCGGTGCCGGCCGAGGTCGGCGGCGACCTCGGGGGCCGGGCGCGCCCCGTAGTCCAGGTCGACGTAGCCCAGCACGGGCACCCCCGCCGCACGCAGGTCGGCGGCGGCGGAGGCGAACGCGGGGTCGAGCCGCCCGCCGGGACCGTCGGCGGCGTTCAGCACCACGCCGCGGACCCGGTCCCCGGCGCGCGCGGCGAGCCGCCACGCCTCGGGGTCCACGGCGGGGTGCGCGTACAGCGGCAGCAGGTAGCTCACCGCGGGGCGTCCGGGAGCGGCGTCCGGGCGGGCCCCCCGGCACGGGCGTTGCGGGCCGGGGATTCCGTCCGGGAGCGCACCGCCGCCCCCGGCCCGTGGGCGTCCGGGTGGGAGCCGGCCCTGACCCCCGGGGCGTGCGGTCCCGGACGGTGAGCGGTGCCCGGGCCCGGCGTGTGCGGGGCCGCGGGCGCGTGGGTCTGCCCGGAACCCGGCGCGGGAGCCGGTCCAGCCCCCTGCCCGTGCTCAGGACCGGCGTTCGCCGCCTCCCCGTGTCCCCCACGAGGAGCGCACTCCCGCCGCCCCTGCCCCCATGCTGTCGCCTCCCACAGCGCCCGTGCCGACTCCTCCAGCGAGTGCCGGGGGCGCCAGCCCAGGGTGCTGCCCGTGTAGCTGATGTCCGAGCACTGCCAGGACACCTCCGCCGTGCGCGAGGGCGCCTCCCCCGTGTTCTCCGCCAGCCGTCCCCGGAAGCCCGAGACGCGGACCAGGCACTGGACCAGCTCGCGCACCGGCAGGGCCCGGCCGCCCGAGACGTTGAGGACGGGCGGGAGCGGGCCCGGCGCCGTGACCGCGAGCGCCACGGCCTCCGCCACGTCCCGCGCGTCCACGAAGTCGCGGAACGCGGAGAGGTCGCCGAGCCGGATCACCGCGTCCGCGTCCGTGCCCGCCGCCAGGAGCTCACCGGCCAGCCTGCCCGGCAGTCCCGCCGACGGTGCGCCGGGGCCCACCGGATTGCCGACCCGGAGCACCACCGCGTCCAGGCCCGAGGCCGTCACGGCCACCGTCCCGGCGAGCTTGGTGGCCCCGTACAGGCCCACCGGGCGGGTCGGGTCGGTCTCGGTGACCCGGATGCCGTGGGAGGTCGGCCCGTACTCGGCCGCCGAGCCCAGCTGGACCAGGCGGGCCCCGGGCGCGGCCCGGCGCAGGGCCGCCGCCAGCACGGCCGGGCCGCGCGCGTTGACCTCGGCCAGCGTGACCGCGTCACCGCCCACCGCGCCCGCGCAGTTGACCACCGCGTCCGGGCCGAACTCCCCGACCGCGTCCGACAGTTCACCGACGCCGACCGAGCCCAGGTCCACCCGCAGACCGGCCCCGGGCCCCCGGCCGCCGCTCAGCAGCCGGACGTCCGCGAGGGACCCCAGCCGCTCCACGACGTGCCGGCCCAGATAGCCGGTCGCCCCCAGTACGAGTACGCGCATCGTTCCTCAGGCTCCCTTGAGCAGCAGCGAGCGGTGCGTCGTGAACTCCGCGTTCGCCCGGTCGTAGTCGTCCGGGCGGCCGATGTCGAGCCAGTAGCCGTCGAACGCGTAGGCGTGCGGGGGAGTGCCCTCCCGCAGCAGGTCGAGGACCAACTCGTCGAAGCCGAGCGGCAGGCCGGCGGTGTAGTTCGCGAGGGTGTCGCGGGAGACGCCGTACACCCCCATCGAGACCCGGTAGTCCATGCTGGGCTTCTCCGTGAAGGCCACCACCTCGCTCTCCCGCGTGGTCAGCACCCCGAAGTCGATGCGGACTTGACGGGCGTACGTGGCGATGGTGAGCGGTGCGGCCGAGGCGCGGTGGCTCGCCAGCACGTCCGCGTAGTCGAGGTCGGTGAGGATGTCGCCGTTCATCACGAGGAACGACTCCGGGAGCTTGTCGCGCAGGTTGAGCAGCGGGCCGATGGTGCCCAGCGGGCTGTCCTCGGTGGCGTAGTCGACCTTCAGGCCCCACTGTTCGCCGTCGCCGACATAGGCGCGGATGATGTGCCCGAGGTGCCCGATCGCGAGCGTGACACTGGTGAATCCGGCGGACGACAGCTGCCGCAGCACGATCTCCAGGATGGCGTGCTGGTCGCCGATCGGAACGAGCGGCTTGGGCAGGGCGGTGGTGTACGGCCGCAGCCGGACGCCCTTGCCTCCGGCGAGTATCACAGCGTGCATGGTGGCCTCCCTGAGTGGAACGCGGAACCGGCGGGGTGAGTGGTGCTGTGCGCAGTCGAGCGAGGGGTGACGCCGCGTGAGGTGATGCTGCGTCAGATGTTGTAGATGTCCGTCTTGTAGCGGGCCAGGTTCGCCGGGTCGCCGAAGAATCGAGCCGTGGCGGCGAGGCCCTGCTCCAGGTCGTACGCCGGGCTCCACCCGGTGGCCGCGGCCAGCCGGGACGCGTCCGCGACCAGGCGCATCACCTCGGAGTTCGCGGGCCGGATGCGCTGCTCGTCCTCCCGCACGTCGAGGTCGGCCTCCATCACCTTGCCGATCAGCCGCACCAGGTCGCCGACCGAGATCTCGCCGCCGGTACCGGCGTTGAAGGTCCGCCCCACCACGTCCTCGGCGGGCGCGGTGCCCACCGCGAGGAACGCCTGCGCGGTGTCCTTGACGAAGGTGAAGTCCCGGGTGGGGCGCAGGTCGCCCAGGGTGATGGTGCGCGAGCCCGCCGCGACCTGGCCGATCACGGTCGGGATGACCGCCCGCATCGACTGCCGGGGGCCGAAGGTGTTGAAGGGGCGCAGCGTGACGACCGGGGTGGCGAAGCTGGCGTGGTAACTGTCGGCCAGCCGGTCGCCGCCCGCCTTCGAAGCGGCGTACGGGGACTGGGTGTTGATCGGGTGGTCCTCGGTGATCGGCACGGTCTGCGCGGTGCCGTACGTCTCGCTGGTGGAGGTGTGCACCAGGCGCGGGGTGCCCAGCGCCCGTACCGCTTCCAGGACGTTGAGGGTGCCGGTGACGTTGGTGTCCACGTAACTGTGCGGCGCCTGGTAGGAGTACGGGATCGCGATGAGGGCCGCCAGGTGGTAGACGGCCTCCGCGCCCTCCGCCAGGGCCCGCACCGAACCGGGGTCGCGGACGTCGCCCAGGACGATCTCGACCTGGTCCAGGACGTCCGGCGCGAGGGTCTCCAGCCAGCCGAAGGAGGAGAAGGAGTTGTACTGCGCCATGGCACGCACCCGGAACCCGGCGGCCACGAGCGCTTCGGTGAGGTGGGAGCCGATGAAGCCCTCGGCCCCGGTGACGGCGGCGAGCGGTGAGGTGGTCAAGGTGAGCGTCCTTACGGGTTGTCGGGAGGAAAGGGGCAGGAGTCGCCCCGGAGGAGCCCCGGGGGCCGGGGTGTCCCGGAGACCGGGGAGGGAGAAGGGGCTCAGGCGTGCGCCGTGGGACGCCCGAGCAGGTGCAGCGCGCACGCCAGCAGCCCCACGGCCGCGACCCCGCACCACAGCAGCGGCACCAGCGGGCCCGCCGGTGGTCGCAGGAGGGCGTCCGCCGCCACCCCGGCCGCCGCGCACAGCGTCAGCGCCGCCGGAATCCAGGCGATTCCGAACGCCTGGAGGAGCAGCGCCGTCCACAGAACGGCGGCCAGCGCGAGGAGCGGCGCGATCCCGGCCCCGGCGACGTACGCCGCCGGCGCCAGCGGCAGCAGGTAGACGGCCAGACAACCGCCCAGCACGAGCGCCGACGTGCGCCGGAATCCGGCCGGTGTCCTGGCCCGGCGCAGCGCCGCGACCGACAGCCCCCGGTAGCGGAAGAGCAGCCACTCGGCCGGGCCCATGCTGAGCGTGAGCACGATCACCGCCCACGGATGCCGGAGCCCCGCGCACATCACCAGCACGCCCGCCCCCAGGCCGAACAGCCCGTACGGCAACGACACCAGCACGCCGGGCCGCAGCGCACCGGGCGCGGGGTCCTCCCGTACCGCGGCACGCGTCGCCCGGCCCGCCGCGGCGACCACCAGCACGGCGGTCAGCGCCGGCAGTCCGGCCCGCACCCACGGCCCCGGGTCCGCCCACGGCAGCACCGCCGCCCCGCCGATCACCGGCACCAGCGTCGCCAGCAGCAGCCGCTCCCGGGCGAACACCAGCAGCACCCCGGCCGCCGCGAGGTACACCGACTGCCACACCGCGAACAGGGCCGCCGGGGTGGGCCCGGCCAGCGCGGTGGCCGCCCCCGACGCCAGCAGCGCGCCCGCCGGGGCCCCGTACAGCAGCGTCCGCCCCGCCTCGTGCCGCCCGGAGGCCAGCCGCAGGTACGCCCGGTGCGCGAGCCCCTGGCTCCACGCCCAGGACACGAGGCCCGCCACGACCAGCGCGGCCACCGCACCGTCGGAGAACCACAGCCCGGAGGTGAGCGGATACGCCAGCCCCGGCAGCCCGAACAGCGCCCCCCGCAACGCGCACCGCACCGGGTCCGGCGTCCACGGATCGACGGCCCCCGGCGGTTCCGGGAAGTCGCGCGGCACCCGTGTGAAGAGGTCGTCGGCCAGCGAGAAGAGGTCTCGGTGCCCGTACTTCTCGGTGATCGCCTCACCGGTCAGGCCCTCGGACTCCAGCAGGGCGGCCACCTCGTACGGGTGCACCGCCGGCCCGATCCGCTCGGCGAGCCGGGCCGCCAGCTCGTCCACCGCGTCGTCGGGGTGCACCCGGCGGCCCGCGCCAATGCGCGGCAGCCGCAGCGCCGCGGTGACCTGCGAGGGGGAGGCCAGGCGCAGGGTCAGCGTGTCCTCCTTGCCGCGGTGCTGCTCCAGCGAGACCGGGCCGCTCATCCGGCCACCTGCCGCAGCCGCCCGGCACCGGAGCGGTCGGCGTCGGACCGGGCGGCGCGCGCGGTGCCGGACGCCAGGCCGACGTATATCTCCCGGAAGGTGTCGACCGTCTGCCGCAGCGTGAACTGCTCGATCACCCGCAGCCGGGCCGCCTCGCCCATCGCCGCCCGCCGGGCCGGGGCCCGCAGCAGCTCCAGCGCGGCCGCCGCCATCGCGGACGGGTCGCGCGGCGGCACCACCAGACCGGTGTCGCCGACCGCCTCGCGCACCCCGCCCACGTCCGTGGACACGGTGGCCCGCCCGCAGGACATGGCCTCGATGAGCGTGAAGGGGAACCCCTCGCTGATGCTGGAGAGCATCACCACGTTGCCCGCCGCGTACGCGTCCTTGATGTCGTCGACCCGGCCCTCGAAGGTCACCGCGTCGCCGTGCCCCAGCTCGGCGGCGAGCGCCTCGCAGCGCTCCCGGTACGCCTCCCCGCCGCGCGGGGTGCCGCCGAACAGCCGCAGCCGCGCGGCCGGCAGCTCCGCCCGCACCTGGGCGAAGGCCCGGATCAGCGTCTCCAGGTCCTTGATCGGGTCGACCCGGCCCGCCCAGCTCAGGGTGGGCCCGGCCGGTTCGGGTCCGGCGGGCGGGAAGGCGGCCGGGTCGACGCCGTTGTAGACGGTACGGATCAACTCCGGTGGTGCGCCGCCCTGTTCCTCCCAGAGCCGGTTGTACCGGTTGCCCGGTGTGATCAACGCGGCCTTGTGGTACGTCTCTTCGGCGAGCAGCCGGAAGAAGCCCAGCAGCACCGCCTTGACCGGCCAGCGGTAGGGGCCGGTGCGGTAGCCGAGGTAGCGCTCGCGCAGATACACCCCGTGCTCCGTCAACAGCAGCGGCACACCGTGGAGTTGCAACGCGGCCAGCCCCGGCAGGACCGCCACCCCGCCGCTGACCGCGTGCGAGACGCCGGCCTGCGGCGGGGGCGTGGACAGCGGGCGCAGCGCGTGCTCCAGGAGCCCGGTGGCGGTCACCGCGTCGTGCACGGTCGGCGACGCCTCGCCGACCGGAAGACCGGGCCGGTTCCACACGTCGGTGAGCACCCGGATCGCGTCGTCGCCGCGCAGCGCCGGGCTGAGCAGCCCGTCCCGGGCGGCGTGCGCCAGCTCGTACAGGGCGGGCGCGAACCCGTCCTCGGCGCCCGGGTCGAGCAGCGCCGTCAGGAACCGCTCGTACGACGCCATCAGCAGCCGCCGCCGACGGCCGCGCGGCGGCGCGCCGACGGGGGCGGGCCCCCACATGGGCACCGACCGGACGTCGCGGACATGGCCGGGAACGTCCCAGACGCGGGGCTCGCGGCCGGTGCCGGTGACCGCGACGACGTCGAAGCCGATGTCCGGCATCCCGGTGACGAGCTGGTCGCACCAGACGCTCACCCCGCCGTGGTGGTGCGGGTAGGTGCCTTCGGTGAGGAGGGTGACGCGCACGGCACCGGAGTGCTGTGCGCGGTGCGGATCGGGCATCGATGCGCTCCACGGCGGGAAGGGGTGCGGAAGGGGCCGGGGTGCGCGCGCACCCCTCGGTGGCGGGGGCGGCGTGCGCGCCCCCGGTGGTGCGTGGCTAGCGCTGCGCCTGGTGCGGGACCGGGCGGGCGACCCCGGGCGGGACCGGAGCGCGCGGCGGGACCCGGAGCGGCGGGGAGGTGAGCGGGGCGGCCCTCCCGGATGCGGCGCCGGCCCGCGGGGCCTCCGCCAGTTGCAGCGTCACCGCGCTCTGCCCGCCGTCCGGCGCGGCCCACCCGGAGACCGTCCCCGCGTACGCCTGCCCGAAGGCGTCCGTGCCCGAGGCGGTCACCCGGCGGGTGCCGTCGGGCATGGTGGCCGTGGCCCGGACACCGGCCGGGGCCCGCACGGTCACCGTGTCGCCGACGCGGTACGCGGTGACCTGACCGGCGTCCAGGGCCGACTTCCAGGCGGCCCGGTCGCGCAGCTCGGCGCCGATGTCGCGCATGCGCAGGTTCACCAGCGGCGCGGACGCCGTGTAAAGGTCGTCGTAGCGCTTCAGGGTGCCGTCCAGGACCGGATAGGCGATGCGTTCCTCGGCCAGGTTGGACTGGTGGATGAAGTGCGGGCGCGGGTCGTTGCCCAGCACGTGCCCCAGCGCGGTGGAGATCTCCTGCGGCACGATGTACCGCGCGAACCCGCTCGCCGCGTCCAGCGGGGCGGGCAGGCAGGTCGTGTTCGCCAGGTCCTCGCAGAGGCCGCTGCCGCCCTGGGAGCGACTGGTGTAGATCCAGTTGTACTCGTCGACCTGCTCGGCGACCCTGCCCGCGTTGTAGAAGATGTTGATCGGGTGGCGCGAGACGGTCTTCGCCGGACCCACCTGCCGCTGCTGCGGCTCGCGCGAACTGTCGGAGCCGAGCCAGCCGACGCCCTGCGCGGCGAGCGCGGGGGCCAGGTTCGGATTGTCCTCGGGCTGCTGCGGCGAGACCCTCAGCCCGGAGTGCTCACCGGTCACCAACTCGTCGTTCGCCACCGGCAGTCGGGCGGCCGCCGCCCACTGCCGGTTGTCGGCTATCTGCCGGGACGTCTCGGCCTGGCTGACGTACTTCACCGACCCGTCGGGGTTCTTCGCGCACGTCCACGGCACCGAGGAGACGTTCTGCTCGCAGCCGAGGAAGGGGTGGTCGTAGGTGTGGTTGATCCAGCGGAAGTCGTCCCGCCGGGCCACGAACGCGTCGGTGAGCGGGTCGGCCCCGTTGTTGTTCTCCCGGTGCTCGACGCTGCCGCCGCCGTTGTACGCCATGTCCAGGGTGAAGTCCCGGGCGCGGGACCAGTCGGCGGCGTGGCCGGCGTCGGCCGCGGTCATCCGGATCGGGTTCGGCCGCCCCTGGCCCGGCGGGCAGTCCACGTCGCCCGGTGTGCAGTTGAGGGCGGCGTCCCAGCGGTCGTCGGCGGCGAACACGTCGTCCACGTGCACGGCGAAGTAGTTGCGGGCCGCGCCGAGCCGGACGTTCTGCGTCATCCAGTCGACGATGCCGCGCGCCAGCAGGCGGAACTGCTGCTGGTGCTGGTTGTACGCGAAGGTGACGACCAGCTCGCGCCGCCCGTCGTGCCGGTACTCGCCGACCAGACTGCCCGTGCCGGTGCCGCCGGGGATCGGGGCCTCGACGTACGTCGTGAAGTCCGCCCCCGCCGCCGGGCGGGCCAGGAAGGCATAACTCTCGCCCACGGTCGGCGAGTTGTCCTCGAACGGCACGGCCCCTTCGAGATAGCCGAAGGGCCCGCCGCGGCCCGCCGCCGTCACCTCGGCGCGCACGCCGTCCACGGACCCGCTGTAGAGGGGCGTCTGGAGACCGTTCTGCGGGGAGGCGTAGGTGTACGCGTCCACCTGCGGCACCGCGTACGTCTTCTCGTACGCCACCAGCGCCGCCATCTCGGCGGAACCGGCCGGGAACGGGTTGTCGTTCGGCAGCACGACCGCCTGGAACTTCGCCCGGGGCCGCCCGTCCACCGTGTCGGCGAGGAACGCCGCGTCGATCAACGGCCGCTGCGCGTCGCCGAGTTCGACGGTCGTGTACGGAGTCCCCGCGCCCTCCAGTTCGGCGGCGACGGCGGCGGTGCCGGGGCCGCCGTCGCTGACGACGAGCACGCGCAGGTCGACGCGCGGCTGCTCCTCGGCCGCCCCGGCCGGAAGCGGGAGCGCGCCCGCCGGTGCCGCCGACAGGCCCAGGGCCAGCAGTAATGCCCCCGTGCCGAGCGCGCGTTGACGTCTGAGACGTTTCATGCGGTGTGCTTCCCTCCCGAACGGACCCCACGGTGCAGCGGCACCGGGCGGCCCCCCACCCCCGTCACGGCGGCGGCCCCCGCACGGGGAGCCGTCGACGCACGCTGTTGACTCACATATTCACTCCTGAGTGCAGCATTTGTGTGCCTGATGTGAAACCTGACGAAAAAAAGTAGGTGTCGATCCGGAGGCACGGGCACGAGACGACCGCCCGGGCGGGACGGCGACGGTGGGTGCGGGCGCCTTCCGGCCCCATGATCCAGTCCGCTCCGCCCGCCGGCGCCCGAGGGCGGGCAGAGCCCTGGAAAGGGGCGCGGGGAACCGCGCGGGCACCCCGGCACGCCCCGCACGGCGAGCGCCGCGGAAGCGGGAGAGAACCGGGTACCCGGGGCGGACACCGGCCACCGCCCGCTCCTCCCGCCCCGAAGACCGCACCGGCCGCCCGCTCCGCACCGCACGGGACGAGGGGCAGCCGTCGTGCCCGGGACCCCCACCCCCCCGAGGGGCCGCCGGGGGAGGGCCCACCACTTGAACGCCGCCCGCCCCGGCCACGTACCATGTCCGCATGTCCTTCCTCCGCCGCCGCCCCTCCGCCACGCCCACGGGGCCGGATTTCGACGTCCTCGCGATGGACCCGGGCGACTGGCCGGGCAACCTCGGCGCCGGGTTGCTGCCCGCCCCCGACGGCACCTGCCAGGGCGTCTTCCTGCGCTACGACCTGTTCGGCGGGCGCGGCCCCGCGATGGTCATCGGAAACCTCCCCGAGGGGGCACCGGCCCGCGAGCTCGGCGAGGGGCAGGTCCCCTTCGAGGTCGCGCAGCTCCTGCTGGCGCTGGAGAACGACGAGGAGGTCGAGGTCGTCAGCACCGAGGACGTGCCCGTCATGCAGGGCGACAACCTCCTCATCGTGCGTCGCCTCAAGCTCTCCGAGAGCCGGATCTCCTGCGTGCAGTTCGACCGCAGCGACAACGTGCTGGTCACCATCGCGAGCTGGGACCGGCCGATCACCGACGACCTGTACGCACTGCTGAAGCCGCTCCCGGCGGAGATGTTCCAGGGCTGACCCGCGGCGGTCCGCACCCGGGCCGGGCGGCTCAGCTGCCCAGCACCCGCACGTCGGACTCCTTCACGTACCCGATCCGGTGCCCGTACTGGATCTCGTAGTACACCTCCTCGCCCCGGATCACCCGCCCCGGCTTCCCGAACTCCTTCGCGTGGAAGTACGCACCGCGCGTACGCTCCCCGACTACGTACCGCTGACCTGCGGGAACGCGGTACGGCAGCGGGACGACCGGCTGCGCCGGCACATCTGCCGGATACGCGGACTCCTCCGGGTAGGCCCTGCCGTACACCGCGATCGACTCCCGCCCCTCGCGCGGGGTGAGCAGCCGGGCCCCGGTGTTCACCGCGGTCGGCCGCGCGGCCGGGTTCGCGAACCAGGCCTTCTGCCCCAGGTACCAGATCGCCGTCCAGTCCCCGCGCCGCTCCGCCACCGCGAAGCTCTGCCCGGTCGAGGCCCGGGCCCCGGTGTCGTTCACCTGAATGGTCGAGTCCCGGCCGCGTCCTGCGTCCCGCACCAGCGGGGCCTCGGCGTCCGGCGCGGTGTGCAGCCGCACCGCGCCCGACGCGTGCCCGGGACACGGCTGCGCCGCCTGCTTGCCGCAGCCGGTGTACGCCGGGCGGTGCGTCTCGTACCGCGGCCGTACGGTCACCACCGCGCTGTCCGGGCCCGCCGTCGCCACGAAGGGCCGGCCCAGCAGCTCGAAGTAGTGCGCCCAGTCCCAGTACGGGCCGGGATCGGTGTGCATCCCGCGCACCGCCTCCGGAGTGCCGCCGGGCACGTTGTCGTGGCCGATGACATGCAGCCGGTCGAGCGGGATGTCGTAACGCTCCGCGAGGTGGCGGGTCAGCCGGGCGGACGCGCGGTACATCGCCTCCGTGTACCAGGCGTCGGGCGCGGTCAGGAATCCCTCGTGCTCCAGCCCCACCGAGGTGGCGTTCGTGTACCAGTTCCCGGCGTGCCAGGCGACGTCCTTCAGCGGTACGTGCTGGGCGACGTGCCCGTCGGACGAGCGCAGGGTGTACTGCCAGGACACGTAGTCGGGCCGCTGCACGAGCCGCAGCGCGGTGTTCCAGGAGCCCTCGGTGTCGTGCACGACGATGTAGTCGACGCTGCCCGTCCGGTCGCGTTCGGCCAGGTCGTGGTTGCCGAAATCGCCGTCCGACGAACCATCAAGTTCCTTGTACGGCGCGGGAATCCACTCGCAGGACACCGTGGCCGGGCACTCCGCGGAGCCGGTGGGCGCGGCGGCCCCGGCGGCGGGAGCGGCACCGCGGTCCGCCCGCAGGACGACGTGCTGACCGTCGTCGTTCGTACGGCGCTGCCCCTCCCGCAGTACGGCGTACACCTCGTCCGCGTACGCCCGTGCCGCGGCGGGCTCCCGGGCCCCGGAGAACCGGGCCAGCGCTCCCCGCCAGTGCTCCGGGCCGGCGCCGGGCGCACCGCCGGATCGGCGGTGCGCGGCGGCCAGCAGGGCCGCCCCGCCGTGCACGTTGGCGGCCGGGTCCGTGCGCAGCTCCTCCTCGGGCAGCCCGGTGAGCGCCGCGGCCTGCGCCAGCATCCCGGCGCCCGGGGCGAGCCGGGGCCAGGGGGTCCGGGTGTCCGTCAGGTGCATCGGCCCGTAACCGCCGCCGACGCTGGGCGCGCCGCCGTGCGAGTCCCAGCGGGACCGCAGGTAGGACACCGCCAGCAGGAGGTCCGCCGGGACGCCGTACCGTTCGGCGGCCGCACCGAAGGCGCGTTGCAGGGAATTGGCCGCGTGTGCCGTGCGCGTCCACGGGGCGGAGGCGTCGGCGGACGCGGCGAGCGGGGCGAGGGCGAGCAGGAGGGCGGCGGCTGCCGCGACGCCCCCCGTTCTGGTGACGGAACGGTGCAAGGCGTCCTCCGGTGGCACGTCAGCGGGCGGCGGAACCGCTCATGATGCCCACCGGCCGCCCGCGAACGGCGCAGGCCCGCTCACGGCACGTCGCACGGCGACATGTCGTGAGCGGGCCTGGTACCCGTCAAAAGCCTTGCGGAGCAAGGGTGTTGCGGTCTGCGGGGCAGCTACCGCCGGTCGGCGTACGCCACCTGATCGGACGATACGACAACGGCTCGCCCCCGGCGCGGAGCTCGGCACGCGCCGTCCGCCGGGACGTCAGCCCTTGCGTCCCGTGACCACCCGGTACAGCGCCAGCACGATCACCGAGCCGATGATGGCCGCGATCCACGTCGACAGCGAGAAGAAGCCGTCGATCGACTTGACCCCGAAGATCACCTTGCCGAGCCAGCCGCCCAGCAGTCCGCCCACGATGCCGATCAGCATGGTCACCAGGCAGCCGCCCGGGTCCTTGCCCGGCATCAGGGCCTTGGCGATGGCTCCGGCAAGCAGACCGATCAGAATCCACGCGATGATGCCCACAGTGTTCCTACCTCCGTGCGAAAAGAAATCCGGCGTCGGCCGGAGCTTCTTCCTGCTTTCCCCGCACCGGAGCCCGAAACGCATCACAAGCACCAAAGCGGCCCATCTGCCACACAAAGGGCCGAAGGTCCCGAACCCCGGAGGACCTTCGGCCCGGGACTTCACAGGAGCCGAAGTCCCAGCCGAAGTCCCACAAGACCCGGAACCCCACAAGGCCCGACCCCTCTCAAGGCCCGAGCCGCCCCAAGGGGGGAGCCCGCACAGCGCGGAGGGCAGTGCCCGCGCCCAGGCACTGCCCTCCGCCCTTCCCCTCCACCACCGCCGCTCCCCGGCCACCCCGGGCCCGGAAAGCGGCGGGTGTCCTCAGCGGGTGCCGACCGCCGCCCGCACCGCCCGGCGGGCCAGCGCGCAGTCGTCGTGCAGCCGGCGCAGCAGCAGCCGCTGCTCTTCGCCCGGCGGGACACCGGGGCCGGCCGGCGTGCCCGCCGAGGGGGCCTCGCGCATGGTGCGCTGCACCTTCGCCTCGTAACGGCGGACCTCCCGCGTCGTCACGAGCATCAGGTTCACCAGGAACGCGTCCCGGGCGGCCGTGCCCGCGGCCTGCGCCAACTGGCTGATCTGCCGACGTGCCACCGGGGAGGCGTCGCCGAGGATCATCCAGAGGGTCGCCAGGTCGTACCCCGGCAGGTACCAGCCCGCGTGCTCCCAGTCCACCAGCACGGGACCGGCCGGGGAGAGGATCATGTTGGAGAGCAGGGCGTCGCCGTGGCAGAACTGCCAGGGCAGCGAGGACCGGGAGATGCCGTGCAGCAGCTTCTGCAGGTCGCCCAGGTCACGGTCGGTGAACAGGCCCAGCGCGTGGAAGTCGGTGAGCCGCTTGCCGTAGTTGAGGGGCCGGCCGAACATCTCGGCCGCCGGCCGCCAGTGGTTGAGCTTGTCGATCGCGCCGAGCGCGGCCCGGACGTCGGCCCGCGGGGGAGCCTCCGCCGGGTGCCGCGTCAGGGCCGCCACCCGGCCCGGCATCCGTTCGATCACCAGGGTGCAGTGGTCGGGGTCCGCCGCGATCAGCCGCGGCACCCGCACCGGTGGGCGGTGCCGGACGAAGGCGCGGTAGGCAGCTATCTCGTGCCGGAACCTCTCGGTCCACTGCTCGGACCTGTCGAGTAAACACTTGGCGACCGCGGTCGTGCGGCCCACGGTGCCGACGAGCAGGACGGACCGCCCGCTGCGGCGCAGCACCTGCACCGGCTGGAACTCCGGGCAGATCCGGTGCACCGACGCGAGAGCGGACCGAAGCTGTGCGCCCTGGGGGCCGGACAAGTCGAGTCTCCCGCTCAGCGGTTGGGATCCGGTCCCCGCCGCGCGCCGCGCCCGCCCGGTGCCCGCAGCGGCGTGGTGCGGATCGAGATACGGTCCGCTGCCCGCCACCAGCGGACGGTGCGGCCGGGGCGGGGCGGACACGGAGGACGATGCTGTGTACATGGGCGGTACAGGTCCCTTCGTGTGCCGACGAGTTGCGTGCGCCACCCGCCCCGGCGGACGGTCCGCACCCTGGGGAGTACGAGCCGGCTGCCGGGCCGGGGTGGCGCACTTCTACCTAAGACCCGGCCGCGGGTGGCACACCATCTGGCGCACCCTGGCGAACCCTGGCGAATAGTCGCGACGCATATCGCGGCGGGTTAGTGTCAAGTCAGCCGAGAACCTGGGGGCTTGACGTGAGCGGAGAACCCAACACCCGCCTGAACGACCTGTTCGGACTGACCGGATGGTCCAAGGGGGAACTCGCGAGAATGGTGAACCGGAAGGCGGCGGCCATGGGCCACCCCCAACTGGCCACCGACACCTCACGGGTGCGGCGCTGGATCGACATGGGGGAGTCCCCCCGCGATCCCGTGCCCCGGGTGCTGGAGGCCCTGTTCACCGAGCGGCTCGGCCGTGTCGTGACCATCGAGGACCTCGGGTTCACTCGCCATGGCCGCACGGGACGACGACGGGCCCCGGGCAAGACCGAGCACCCCGACGGCGTGCCGTGGACGTCAGAGCAACTGGCCGAGATCCTCTCCGAATTCACGGGAATGGACCTCATGCTCAACCGACGCGGCCTGGTGGGCGCGGGCGCCGCGCTCGCCGCCGGCTCCGCACTGACCAGCGCCATGTACGACTGGCTGCACACCGACCCCAAGCCCGCGGCCGACGGGCCGCGCGTCAACGAACCCCTGCACGTGGAACGCGCCGGGTACGACCTGTACGAAGCGGCTCCCGTGGGGGCCGACGAGATCACCGCCCTGGAGCGCTCGGTCGACGTCTTCCGGGCCTGGGACGCCTCGCGCGGCGGGGGGCTCCAGCGCAAGGCGGTCGTCGGCCAGCTCAACGAGGTGAGCGGCATGCTCGCCTACCGCCAGCCCGCCCATCTGCAACGACGGCTGTGGGGGGTGGCCGCCAATCTGGCGGTCCTCGCCGGGTGGATGTCGCACGACGTCGGCCTGGAGCCCACCGCGCAGAAGTACTTCGTCATCGCCGCCCACGCGGCCCGCGAGGGCGGCGACCGTCCGCGCGCCGGCGAGGCGTTGTCCCGGGCGGCCCGCCAGATGGTGCACCTGGGCAAGCCCGACGACGCGCTGGACCTGATGAAGCTCGCCAAGTCCGGCTCCGGCGAACAGGCCCTGCCCCGCACGCGCGCCATGCTGCACACCATCGAGGCCTGGGCGCAGGCCTCCATGGGGCAGGGCCAGGCCATGCGGCGCACGCTCGGCGAGGCCGAGGAGCTGTTCGTCTCCGACGACGGCAAGACACCGGCGCCGAACTGGATGCAGATGTTCGACGAGGCGGACCTGCACGGCATGCAGGCCCTGGCGTTCCGTACGCTCGCCGAGCACGAGCCGTCGGCCGCGGCCGTCGCCCAGCGGCACGCCCGGCTCGCCCTGGAGCTGCGGCCGGACGGCCGTCAGCGCTCGAAGCTCTTCGACCACATCTCGATGGCCTCGGCGTGCTTCATCGGCAACGACCCCGACCAGGCCGACCGCTACGCCCGGCTCGCGCTGAACTCCATGGGCGAGACCTCCTCGCACCGCACCTGGGACCGGCTGCGCAGCATGTACCGGCTCACCGCCCAGTACGCGGACTACCCCATGATCGACGACCTGCGCAAGGAACTGGAGCGTGTGATGCCGAAGAAGGCCGGCGGGGCCAGGGGAGCGGGGGCAGCCGTCTAGCGGCCCCCCTTGTGGGACACCCGCACCGCATCCTCCGCACGGCACGCCGACAGCACGCCGACACGGGTCAGGACACGGCTCGTCCGGACGTGCGGCTACCCGCCGATTCTGGCGGCCAGCACACAGGCGTCCTCTTCCCGTTCCCTCCCGCCGAACTCCTCCAGCACCAGCCGCACGCACTCGCGGGCACTGTGGGCGTCGGCGAACCGGGGGGCCAGGGACAGCAGCCTGCCGCGGCACTCGTCGTCCGTCGCGCTGCGCCGGGACAGCCCGTCCGTGTGCAGGAGCAGCAGGTCGCCCGCCCTCAGGGTCGTCTGCGCCTGCTCGTACGCCGCCGTGCTCGCCGCTCCCAGCAGGACGCCGCGCGGCGGGGTCAGAGCCGTTCCCCGGCCGTCGCGGAACAGCAGCGGCGTGGGGTGGCCGGCCTGCGCCCAGGTGAGGAGGCGGGTGGCGGGATCGTACTGACAGCACACGGCACTGCCCGGCGACGGGTGGGCGGAGGAGGAGTCCAGCAACTGGTTGAGATGACCCATCAGGGCCCCGGGCCGCACACCGGCGAGCGCCAGGCCGCGCAGCGCGCCCAGCAGCATCGCCACGGAGGAGGTGGCGGTGACGCCGTGACCGGTGAGCCCGCCGACGGTCAGCATCCGCTTGCCGTCGGGCAGTTCCATCGCGTCGTACCAGTCACCGCCGACGAGTTCGCCGCTGGCGGAGGGGAGGTAGTGGGCGGCGAGGTCGAGGGTGTCCGTGACCGGGAGCGGGGGCGCGGCGCCGCACCAGGCGGGCAGCACCGCTTCCTGGAGCTGTACGGCCACGGTGCGCTCGGCCTGGGCGAGGCGCCGGGCGTGCTGGAGCGAGTCCTGGTTGTCCCGGACGGCCCGCTGGGTGCGGCGCAGCGTGCTCACGTCGCGCAGCACCGCCCACATGGAGGCCGTGCAGCCCTCGTCGTCGAGGACCGGCTCGCCCATCATGTGCAGCGTGCGCACCGCGCCGTCGCCGTGGCGGAGGATGCGGAACTCGCCGTCGATCGGCTTTCCGTCGACCAGGCAGTCGGTGACCATGGCGGTCAGCAGGCACTGGTCGTCGGGCAGCAGCATGGACGGCAGTTCGTCCAGCGGGAGCGGGCCGTCCGCGCGGGTGCGTCCGAAGATCTCGTACAGCTCGTCGGACCAGCTCACCTCGTCCGTCAGCAGGTTCCACTCGGCGCTGCCGACGCGGGAGAGGAGGGCGGGCTGTCTGCCGCCCGCGCGCTGCTCGGGCAGCTCGGCGGAGGGGAGGGGAAGGGGCGGCAGGCCGTCCTTCAACTGCCCCAGGTGCGCGCCGAGTTCGTCGAGCTGACTGACCGCCAGGTCGCACAGTGCCCGCTGCCAGCGCACCTGTGCGTCGTCGCCGAGGTCCAGCGGGGCGTCCCTGCGGACCGCGTCCATGTCCCCGCGCAGCCGGCGGGTCTGCGTGATCAGTGCGTCGACCACGCCCCGCTCGGGAGGCTGCGGCGCGGATCGGTCCGCGAACAGGGGGGACGGCATGGCGTACTCCGATACGGGCAGTGGCCGAAACGATCTGTGCGAGCTCTACGAGACGGTCTGCGGGAAGTCGACCGTTAAGACTCTGGCACAGGGGTGGGGGCCCCGTAAGGCGTTTGGCAACACTCGATCCGGTGGTGCACCTGGCATATGCCAAAGGCCCTCGGTCGCCGACGGGCGTCAGGGCCCCACCCGCCCCGCCCGCCACAGCCGTACGGCGGACCAGCCTGCGGCGGCGACCAGCAGGCCGTCCCGCACGAACAGGTTGGCGATCGCGACCGGGTCGGCGTCGTCCCGCAACTCCCGGTACAGCAGCGGGAAGCCGAGCGTCGTGAACAGGCAGGCCACCGCGATCAGCGCCACCACGGGCCGCTGCGAGGTCTCCCGGCACAGCAGGCACACGGCGCCGAGCCCGACCAGCCAGATCAGGTACTGCGGGCTGATCACCCGGCTCGTGACGACGAACAGCAGTACGGCGGTGAGCGCTGCGTCCGGCAGCAGCCAGGGGGCGGACCGGCGGGACCGCAGCCGCCAGAGCACCAGCCAGCCGAGCGCGAGCACGGTCAGCCCCTGCATCACCAGCGACACCGTCTCCACCCCCGGCCCCACGAACTCGTGCGACCCGTCCTTCGCCTTCCACGTCCCGCTCCACCCCAGGTGCCGGGCGACGTGGAAGGGCAGCGCCCCCACCGACTCGATCTGGACACCCCGGGACTTCTGCGCCGTGAGGAACGACAGCGCGTGCGGCATGGCCAGCGCGAACACCGCGAGCAGCACGGCCCCGGCGACCGCCGCCGCGCCCCATGCCCGCCGGGTGCGCCGCCCGCGCTCCGTCCCCGCCAGCAGCAGCACCGGCCACACCTTGACCAGGGCCCCCAGCGCGACCAGCGCCCCGAACGCCCGGTCCGCCCAAGCCCGCCGGGAGGCGGCGACGGCGAGCGCGGCCATGGCGATCGCGGTCACCTGGAGGTCGAACCGGTTCCACGGCACGGTGGAGAGCACCGCGAGCGCCACCGCCCACAGCCAGGGCGCCGCGACCGACCGCCCCCGCCGCACCACGAGCCACAGCAGCCCCGCCATCACCAGTGCGTCCGTCACGGCGGCCGTCACGATGAACGCGAGCCCGTAGTCCAGGGACGGCAGAACCCCGGGCGCGAGGATCGGCAGCGCGGCCCCCGGCGGGTACTGCCAGCTCACGTCGTGCGCGGGGAACGCCCCGCCCGACAGGACCTCGAACCACCCCCGGTACACCCGGTCCACGGACGGGTCGAGCGTCCCGTCCCCGTCCAGCGGCGGCAGCTTGAGCGCGGCGGGCACCAGCCAGAGCCGGGTCAGCCCCCAGACGAGAAGCGCGGCCCAGGGGGAGCGGAGGGCGGGGAAGCGGGGGAGCGGGGCGCCACGGAGGCTGCTGCGGGGCATCCCCGCACTCTACGAGGCGCGCCCTTTCCGCAGAACGGCAGGTCAGACGCCGGACGCATGGCCCGCCTCCGCCCGGGTACGCGGCGCGATGGCACCCCGCCGACCGTCTCGCTGAAAGGACCCCTCCCATGGAAGACCGCCGTCAGGACGGCCCCGAGGAGCAGCCCCCGGGGATCCCCCGCGACCTCCCGGACCAGCAGGCCACCCCCGACGACGACCCCCGCACGACGGTCGACGGCCCGGGCCTGGAGGACGCGTCCTCCGACGACCACTCCGTCGAGGAGCCCTCGGGCTGAGCCGCCCCCGGGGGGTCTCCGCCAGGGGCCGACCTGCTTGGCCGTGCCCCGTTAGGGGCGCGGGGTTGTGCCGATCTGCGGCTCCGCCGCGCGGGCGGCGGCCACCTCCGTACCCCTTCAGGGGCGCGGGGTTGTGCCGATCTGCGGCTCCGCCGCGCGGGCGCGACCACTTCCGTACCCCTTCAGGGGTGCGCGGAACGCGCGCTCAGCCACGACGCACCCGCACGGGAACCCTCCACTGCCCCGCGGGTTCAGGTGAAGGGGCGGGGCTGGGGACCCCCTCGCCCGGGCGGGCGGAGCTCAGCTCCCCGGTACCGGGAGCACCGGGAGGAGGCCCGCCCCCTCACCCCACCGTCCGCCTCGCACACTCCTCCACCACCCCCCGCAAACTCCCCGTCCTCCTCAACAGCTCCCGCTGCACATGCGCCCCGTTCCCCCTCTCCAGCAGCACCTCCCAGTGCTCCTTCACCAGCTCCATGTCCCCGCTGTCCCGCAACGCCTCCGCCACGTGCGCCAGCAGCGCCCGCACCACCGTCTCCGCCGGCGCCGGCGTCAGCGTCACCGGGTCGACCAGCTCCCCGCACAGCCCCGACCGCGCCGCCCGCCACGAGGCCAGCCTCAGCAGCCCGACCCCGGTGTCGTCCGGCGGGCCGCCCGCGGCCCACTCCCGGGCCGCGGTCTCCACCAGCGCCCGCACCAGCGCCGCGATGAGCACGGTGTCGTCCGCCTCCAGGCAGACGTCCGGCACCCGTACCTCCACCGTCGGGTAGTGCCGCGACAGCCGGGCGTCGAAGTAGATCATCCCCTCGTCGAGCAGGGTGCCGGTGGCGAGCATCCCCTGCACCTGCCGGTGGTAGTTCTCGGCGGACCCGAAGTGCTCGGTGGCCCCGGTGGACGGCCACCGCCCCCACACCCGGCTCCGGTACGAGGCGTACCGGGTGTCGCGCCCCTGCCAGAACGGCGAGTTCGCGCTCAGCGCCACCAGCACGGGCAGCCACGGCTGGATCCGGTCGAGCACCGCGACGCCCTCGTCGTCGGACTCCACGGACACGTGCACATGGCAGCCGCAGGTCAGTTGCTCCAGCGCGGTCAGCCCGAACTCCTCCTCCAGCCGCCGGTAGCGGTCCCCGGAGTTGATGGAGGGGTTCACCGGCAGCGGCGAGGTCGCGAGCGCCGCGAGTTCCGCCCCCGCGCGGCGCGCCCCGGCCGCCGCCTCCCCGCGCCAGCGCCGTACCTCCGCGGCCAGCCCCTCGATGGTGTGGCGCGGCCGGGTCGCGATCTCCAGTTGTTCCCGGTGCAGTTCCTTCTCCAGGGTCGATCCGTCGGGCAACGCCGCCAGCACGACGCCGGACACCGCCCTCGGCGTTCCGTCGCTGTCGACCAGTAACAGTTCCTCTTCCACTCCCACACTGCGCACGGGCGGCCCCCCTCGGGCTCGGTGATCCTCGTGAAATCCGACATCGATCTACGTACCGGCGGAGCGAGTGCCCTCTTTCTCTACCCATGTGCTCCGGTCGCGCCGCACGTTCAGGACTGTGCAAATATCGGATTCATGTCGGCATTGAGTGATCTACTTCCGCCAGAAGCGATACGACTCGATATCCGCGCGGCGGACTGGAAGCACGCGGTCCGGGACGCGGGCGACCTGCTCGTCGCCACCGGCACCTCCACCGCCGCCTACACGGACGAGATGATCCGGAACGTGGAGGAGAACGGGCCGTACCTCGTCATCGCCCCCGGTTTCGCCTTCGCGCACGCCCGTCCGTCGCCCGCCGTGCGGCGAACCGGAATGTCCTGGGTGCGCCTGGCGGAGCCCGTCGACTTCGGGCATGAGACGAACGACCCGGTGACCCTGGTGGTCGCCCTGGCCGCGACGGACGCCGCCGCGCACACCGCCGCGATGGCCTCGCTGGCCCGCCTCCTGGGCGACCCGGAAACCTCCCGCGCCCTGCACGAAGCGCCTACGCCGACGGCCCTGCACGCCGTGCTCGCGCGGCAGGACGACGTACGCCCGGTGCAGCAGGCCGCGCCCGCCGCCCCGGCGCAGGACCGCCCCGCCGCCCCCGGCATGCACAAGATCCTCACCGTCTGCGGCAACGGCGTCGGCACCAGCCTCTTCCTGAAGAACACCCTGGAACAGGTGCTGGACCGCTGGAAGTGGTCGAGGTTCGTGACGGTGGAGGCCACCGACACCATCTCCGCCAAGGGCAAGGCCTCCGAGGCCGTCGCGATCCTCACCTCGCGCGAGATCGCCCGCACCCTCGGCGACGTGGGCGTGCCGGTCAAGGTCGTCGAGGACTTCACCAGCACCACCGAGGTCGACGGCGTCCTGCGCGACACGTACGACGTCTGACCACGGACCCACGGCGACGTCCGACCACGGACCCACGGCACGGAGGCCCCGCCCCATGGACTGGCTCGTTCCCCTCGCGAAGTTCCTCGTCAACGAGGTCCTCAGCCAACCCGCCTACCTCATCGGCATCATCACCGCCGTCGGCCTGATCGCCCTGCGCAAGTCGACGGGGCAGGTCGTCGGCGGAGCCATCAAGGCGACGCTGGGCTTCCTGCTGATCGGCGCCGGCGCGGGCCTCGTCGTCAGCTCGCTCGCCCCGCTGGGCGAGATGATCCAGGGCTCGACCGGCGCGCACGGCGTCATCCCCACCAACGAGGCCATCGTCGGCATCGCCCAGGCCCGGTTCGGGGCGCGCGTGGCCTGGCTGATGATCGTGGGCTTCGCCGTCAGCCTCCTGCTGGCCCGCTTCACCCCGCTGCGCTACGTGTTCCTGACCGGCCACCACATGCTCTTCATGGCGACCCTGCTGACCATGGTCCTGGCCACCGCCGGCCAGGGCTCCGTGGCCGTCGTCCTCGTCGGCGGCATCCTGCTCGGCATCCTCCTGGTCGCCCTGCCCGCCTTCGCGCACCCCTGGACCAAACGCGTCACCGGCAGCAACAGCGTCGCCATCGGCCACTTCGGCACCGCCGGATACATCACGGCGGGCGCGGCCGGCCAGCTCGTGGGCCGGCGCAGCCGCAGCACCGAGGAGATGAACCTCCCCGAGGGCCTGCGCTTCCTGCGCGACTCCATGGTCGCCACCGCGCTCTCCATGGTCCTGATCTACCTGATCATGGCCGTCGTCCTCCTGGTGAAGGCGGGCCAGGACGTCGCCTTCCGGGCCTTCGGCGACGGGGCGGCCGCCACCGACGTCGGCAACTACCTGATGAAGTCCGTGATGCAGGGCCTGCAGTTCGGCATCGCCGTCGCCGTCATCCTCTTCGGCGTCCGCACGATCCTCGGCGAGCTGGTCCCCGCCTTCCAGGGCATCGCGGGCAGGCTCGTCCCCGGCGCGGTGCCCTCGCTGGACGCGCCGATCGTCTTCCCATACGCCCAGAACGCCGTCCTGATCGGCTTCCTCTCCAGCTTCACCGGCGGCCTCATCAGCCTCGGCCTGCTCGCCTGGATCTTCCACCCGGCCTTCGGCCTCGCCCTGGTCCTGCCCGGCCTGGTGCCGCACTTCTTCACCGGCGGCGCGGCGGGCGTCTACGGCAACGCCACCGGCGGACGCCGGGGAGCGGTCGTCGGCGCGTTCCTCAACGGCGTCCTCATCACCTTCCTGCCGGCCCTCCTCCTCAAGGTCCTGGGGGCGTTCGGGAAGGAGAACACCACCTT
Organism: Streptomyces sp. NPDC039736; assembly: GCF_055596485.1. NCBI lineage: Bacteria > Bacillati > Actinomycetota > Actinomycetes > Kitasatosporales > Streptomycetaceae > Streptomyces > Streptomyces sp. NPDC039736. The sequence continues at coordinate 129,455 of NZ_JBVIUQ010000014.1, forward strand.
CGGCGACGCCGACTTCGGCTGGTTCGGCTCCGTCGTCGGCAACGTCGCCAAGATCGGCGGTGCGGGCGCGATCGCCCTGATGCTGCTGGTAGGCCTGGTGCTGCTGGGCGGCGCGATCGTCGTGCAGAAGCGGGTCGTGGACACCGGCTGGGACCCGGGCGCCCGGCGCGACGCCGCCCTCGGCACGCACGCCCGCGTCACGACCGAGGACCCGGTGGACACCGCCGTGCCCACCGGGCCCCGGGCGAGGATCGCCCCGCCGGCCGGGGCGCCGCATCCGCCGCCCCGGCCGTGAACAGGTCCCGCACCGCGCGCGGGAGCGCCGACTCCCGCGCGCGGTGCGGGGCGTCGGCCCCTACGCCGCGCGCCAGAGCGCCGGCACGTTCGGCGGCTCCCAGCCGGCGCTCGCGGTGTGCGCCTGGAGGCAGACCCAGGAGCGCCCGCCGTACGTCACGCCGTCGCCCGCCTTGTACGCCGTGCCCGCCCGCCAGGTGCCGGACGGCGGCGGGGTGGTCGGCGGGTCGGTCGGCCCAGGCCCCTGCGGGACGTTGAGCACGAAGTCGTAACTTCCCTCCCTGGCCGGTCCGTTGGTGCGCATCGTCATCAGCAGACGGGCGTCGAAGATGCTGTCGGTGTTGTTGCGCGGTTCGTTCGGGAAGTACAACTGCGTGGTCAGCACCGGCCGGTTGGGGGCCTGCACCTTGACGTGGATGTGCCGGGTGCGCCCCGGGTAGAGGCCCGGCACGATCGTCGTCAGCGTGAACGCGCCCTGCGCGTCGGTGAACTGGTGGCCCCGGAAGCGGAAGCCGGTGTTGTCGTACGCCCCGTTGACGTCCGCCTGCCAGAAGTCCAGCAGGGCGTTGGCGATCGGACGGCAGGCGAGCCCGAACACGTATCCCGTCACGGTCAGCCGGGTCCCGGGCGGGTTGCCGTCCAGGAGCGAGGTGCGGCGCGGCGAGTTCGGCTTGAAGTACGGGCCCTCGGTCTGCGCCGGGGTCGGGTCGTCCCCGTCGTCGCACGAGGGGGTGAGCTGCGGCGGCACGTCGCTGTCGCGGGCCGTCCTGGCCAGTGCGGGCACACCCATCAGGGCGGTGGGCAGGGCCACCCCGGCGGCGAGAGCGGCCCGCAGCACGGTCTTGCGGGAGGGACGGGGCCCGGACGGGTCGGGGGTGCCGGGCGGCTGGGGCTGGTCCATGGCGGGGACGCCTCCAAGTGGGGGAGCGGAAGGGGGAGAGCCGGGACCTGTGGGGCAGGCCCCGGGACGCTCCGGGCGCGCTCCGGAACTCCCCTCGAACCTAGGACGGCGACTGCGGGTGCGCGAGGGACGGGACGCGGTAGTCGTGGTGCATTGCACCGCTGCCGCGCCGGAAGGCGCCCGGGCTGATGCCGGTCTCCCGCCGGAAGAACCGGCAGAAGTACGCGGGGTCCGCGAAGCCGACCTCCGCCGCCACCTGACGTACCGTCAAGTCCGTTCGTACCAGCAGGCGTTTGGCCTCGTGCGTACGGACCTGGCGCACTAGTTGACCGGGTGTGCGGCCGGTGGTCTGCTTCACCGCCTCGTTGAGGTAGCCCACGCTCACACCGATCCGGCGGGCGCAGGACCGCACCTCCCACACCTCGGGGTCCGGCCGGGCCAGCAGCCGCAGGAACTCCTGGGTGACCAGCGCGGGCCGGCCCGCCGGGTCCGCGGGCGCGGGGGCCGGGCCCGCCAGCCGGGAGGCCCGCACGATCAGCACGTGCAGATAGGAGCGCAGCACCGAGGCGAAGCCCGCCTGGCCCGCCCGGTGCTCGCGCTCCATCTCGCCGATCAGCCGGGCGAAGGCCGGGGCGTCCTCCCCGGCGGGACTGAACCAGGGCCGCTCGCCGAGCGTCCGCAGCAGGTCGCGGTCGCCCGGGTGGTCGACCAGGAAGTCCTCGGTGAAGAGCACGACCCGGCCCTGGAGGCCGGTCGCGTTCTCCCAGTAGTGCACCTGGCCGGGCACGACGAAGCACAAGTGCGGCGGGCGCAGCTCCCAGCGGGAGAGGTCGATGACGTGTGCGCCGCGCCCGCCGGTGACGAAGACGATCTCGTAGAAGGTGTGGCGGTGCGGGAAGGAGGCCCGCGACAGCGCTCCGATGCTGTCGAACGAACCGATGGCGAAGGGGAGCTGCTGCGGGGCGGGCACGTCGAGCCGGTGCAGCGGAACGGCTCTCTCCAGGGTTTCCATGAGCGCTGGCCTCTTCCTTCCCGGGCTCTCCCGGGGCCTGCGAATGGTCCGGACCAACGCACGATGTCATGCCCGCCGGACCGGCGACAGGCCGAGTCCCGGCCGGTTCCGACATGCCGGGACGAATGACCTGGCCCAGCCTGGAAACGCGAAAGCGGAACACCTGAGGGCGGCCGACGTGTGCGACGCACGGGACGGCCGCCGACCGGACGAAGGGCGCGCACTGCACATGGGAACCGACGACTTCGCCGATGAGGGCGGCCACCGCGACGTGCCCGACAGCGCCGTCGCCATCAGGTCCCGCATCACCCTGCACCTCAACGCGGAGACCCGGTCGCTGACCGTCGACCACCGCGCCACCCTGCTGGACGTGCTGCGCGAGGACCTCGGCCTGACCGGCGCCAAGAAGGGCTGCGACCACGGCCAATGCGGTGCCTGCACCGTCCTGGTCGACGGCCGGCGCGCCAACAGCTGCCTGCTGCCCGCCGTCGCCCAGGACGACCGGGAGATCACCACCGTCGAAGGACTCCACGGCCCGGACGGCCGGGAGCCGCACCCCCTCCAGCAGGCGTTCCTGGAACGCGACGCCTTCCAGTGCGGCTACTGCACCCCCGGCCAGATCTGCTCCGCCGTCGGCATGCTCGCCGAGGCCGCCCAGGGGCACCCCTCCGCCGCCACCGCCCCGGGCCCTCACCCGAACGGCCCCGCCGCCCTCGACCGGACCGAGATCCGCGAACGGCTGAGCGGCAACCTCTGCCGCTGCGGCGCCTACCCCAACATCGTCGCCGCCGTCGAGGACGCCCACGCGGCCGCCCCCGCGCAGGAGGTCTCCCGGTGAAGCCCGTCGGCTACGTCCGCCCCGCCACCGTCGAAGAGGCCGCCCGCGCCCACGCCGGGGACCCCGAGGCCCGCTACCTCGGCGGCGGCACCAACCTCGTCGACCTGATGAAGCTCGGCGTCGAGACCCCCGGCCTCCTCGTCGACGTCAGCAGGCTCCCCCTGGACACCGTCGAGGAACGCCCCGACGGCTCGCTGCACCTCGGCGCGACCGTCCGCAACAGCGACCTCGCCGCCCACCCCCTGGTCCGCGACCGCTATCCGGTCCTCTCCCAGGCCCTGCTCGCCGGAGCCTCCGGCCAGCTCCGCAATATGGCCACCACCGGCGGCAACCTCCTCCAGCGCACCCGCTGCGGCTACTTCCAGGACACCGCCAAGCCCTGCAACAAACGCGAACCCGGCACCGGCTGCGCCGCCCGCGACGGCATCCACCGCGACCACGCCGTCCTCGGCCACTCGCCGCAGTGCATCGCCACCCACCCCTCCGACCTCGCCGTGGCGCTGGCCGCCCTCGACGCCTCCGTCGAACTGCACGGCCCGGACGGCGACCGCACCGTCCCCGTGACCGACTTCCACCGCCTCCCCGGCGACCGCCCCGACCGGGACACCGTCCTGCGGCACGGCGAGCTGATCACCGCGGTCACCCTGCCGCCCGGCCCCGCCGGACTGCCCTCCGCCTACCGCAAGGCCCGAGACCGCGCCTCGTACGCGTTCGCGCTCGCCTCGGTCGCGGCGGTGCTCGACGTGCGCGACGGAGTGGTACGGCACGCGGCGCTCGCCTTCGGCGGACTCGCCCACCGGCCGTGGCGCGCCCGGCACGCGGAGGCCGAACTCCTCGGCCACGCGCCGGACCCCGAGCGCCTCACCCGGGCGCTGGACGCGGAGCTGGAGCAGGCCGAACCGCTGCGCGACAACGCGTTCAAGGTCCCCCTCGCCCACCGCGTCGCCCACGACGTGCTGACGCGCCTCGCCGCCGCGCGGGCCTGAGCCCCGCCCCTCACCGGCCCGATTCCCGCCCCTGGAAGGACACCCCCGCGATGAGCGACACCCCGACCGCGCTCGGCGCCCCCGCCGCCCGCCGGGAGGGCCGGGACAAGGTCACCGGCACCGCCCGCTACGCCGCCGAGCACACCCCGCCCGGCTGCGCGTACGCCCGCGCCGTACCGGCCACGGTCGCGCGCGGCCGGATCACGGAGATCGACGACAAGGCCGCCCTGGCCGTCCCCGGCGTCCTCGCCGTGCTCACCCCGCGCAACGCGCCCCGCCTCGGCGACGCCGACGACGCCACCCTGCGCCTCCTCCAGGACGACACCGTGCCGCACCGCGGCTGGTACGTCGCCCTGGTCGTCGCCGACACCCCGGAAGCCGCCCGCGAGGGCGCCGCGGCCCTGCGCGTCGAGTACGCCGCCGAGCCCCACGACGTCACCGTCCGCACCGATCACCCGGACGCGTACACCCCCGACGACGAAGACGAGGACCAGCCCTCCCACCGCGAACGCGGCGACGCCCCGGCGGCGTTCGCCACGGCGGAGCACCGGGTCGACGCCTCCTACTCCGTACCGCCCCTGCACAACCACCCCATGGAGCCGCACGCCGCCACCGCCCGCTGGGAGGACGACCGGCTGACCGTGTACGACTCCAGCCAGGGCGCGAGCACCGTCCGCGAGGTGCTCGCCGGGCTCCTCGGCCTGCCGCAGGAGCGGATCACCGTCGTCTCCGAACACGTCGGCGGCGGCTTCGGCTCCAAGGGCACCCCCCGCGCCCAGGTCGTCCTGGCCGCGATGGCCGCCCGCCACGTCGGCCGCCCCGTCAAGCTCGCGCTGTCCCGGCGGGAGCTGGCGGCCGTCGTCGGACACCGGGCCCCCACCCTGCACCGGATCAGGCTCGGCGCGGACGCCGACGGCGCCCTCCTGTCCGTGGACCACGAGGTCACCACGTACACCTCCCGGATCAAGGAGTTCGTCGAGACGGCCGCCGTACCGGCCCGGGTCATGTACCCCTCCCCGCACAGCCGCACCACCCACCGGGTGGTCCCGCTGGACGTGCCCACCCCCTCCTGGATGCGCGCACCCGGCGAGGCGCCCGGCATGTACGTCCTGGAGTCCGCCATGGACGAACTCGCCGAAGCCGCCGGCCTGGACCCCATCGACCTGCGGGTGCGCAACGACACCGGCCACGAACCCGACAGCGGCAAGCCCTTCAGCAGCCGCCACCTGGTGGAGTGCCTGCGCGAGGGCGCCCGCCGGTTCGGCTGGGCCGCCCGCGACCCGCGCCCCGGCGTGCGCCGCGAGGGCTCCGTGCTGACCGGCACCGGCGTGGCCGCCGCCACCTACCCCGTGCTGGCGTCCCCCTCGGCCGCGTCCGCGCAGGCGCTCCCGGACGGCACGTACCGCGTACGGATCAACGCCACCGACATCGGCACCGGCGCCCGCACGGTCCTCGCCCAGGTCGCCGCCGACGCGCTCGGCGTGCCGCTGGAGACGGTGCGCACGGAGATCGGCAGCACCGCCCTGCCCAAGGCCCCGCTGGCCGGCGGCTCCTCGGGCACCGCCTCCTGGGGCTGGGCCGTCCACCAGGCGTGCACGGCGCTCGCGGGCCGCCTCGCCGCGCACCGCGGGCAGCTTCCGGCGGACGGCCTGACGGAGACCGCCGACACCACGGGCACGGCCGACGCGGACTCCCCGTACGCCCGGCACGCCTTCGGCGCGCACTTCGCGGACGTACGGGTCGACACCGTCACCGGCGAGATCCGGGTGAGCCGGCTGCTCGGCGTGTACGCGGCGGGCCGCATCCTCAACGCCCGTACCGCGCGCGCCCAGTTCGTCGGCGGCATGACCATGGGCCTGGGCATGGCCCTGACCGAGCACAGCTCCCTGGACCCGGCGTTCGGCGACTTCGACGCCCGCGACCTGGCCTCCTACCACGTCCCCTGCCACGCCGACGTGCCCGACATCGAGGCGCACTGGATCGAGGAGGAGGACCCCCACCTCAACCCGATGGGCAGCAAGGGCATCGGCGAGATCGGCATCGTCGGCACCGCGGCCGCCATCGGCAACGCCGTCCACCACGCGACCGGCATCCGCTTCCGGGAGCTGCCGCTGACCCCCGACCGGGTCCTGGCCGCGGGGGTGTGACGACGCGGCCGCCGGGGCAGGGGAGCGGGAACGCGGTACGAGGCGGCCCCGTCCGGGACGCCGTCCGCTCCGGAACACCCCGAGAGGGCCCGTCGGGCCCGGCACCAGAAGCGGAGGCGGACATGCGAACCCGAGGGGCGAGCGCGGGACAACGGGCTTCAGCCCGCCGGCCGGCACCCGAGGCGGCCGTCCTGCTCCTGCACGGCGGCCGCGCCGACGGCCTGGAGCCACCGCCCGCGCTGAACCTCCCGGGCCGCCGCCTGATCCCCTTCGGCCGGGCGATCGCGCGGGCGGCGGGGGCCCACCCGCTCGCCCTGCGCACGGCCGTCTACCGGCACCGGGGCTGGAACGGCGCCCGTGCCGACCCCGTGCACGACGCCCTGCGCGCCCTCGACGCGCTGACCGACGAACTCGGGCCGGTGCCCGTGGTCCTCGTCGGCCACTCCATGGGCGGCCGGGCAGCACTGCGCGTCGCGGGCCACCCGCAGGTCACCGGAGTGGTCGGGCTCGCCCCCTGGTGCCCGCCGGGCGAACCGGTCGACCACCTCGCGGACCGCGACGTGGTCCTGCTGCACGGCGACCGCGACCGTACGACCAGCCCCCGCGACACCCGTGAACTGGCGGCCCGCGCCCGCCGCGCCGGGGCCCGCACCTGCGTGATCACCGTCGAGGGCGGCGACCACGCGATGCTCCGCCGGGCGGGGGAGTGGCACACGACGACGGCAGCCCTGACAACAGGACTACTGGGCCTCTCCCCCTTGCCGGCCCCGGTGTCCGAGGCCCTCCGGCAGGGCGCGAACACCCCCCTGGGCCTCGACACCCTCACCTGACCTCCTACCCCCTCGGGCCCCCTCGGGCGACGGGGCCGTCCCCCTCGCCCCGCCTCAGCCCCGCCCCATCCTCGGATGCCGCCGCCCCGGCCCCCGCCCCTCCAGCCTCGCCAGCTCCACGTTGAACTGCGCCCCCACCAACAGCGCCAGATTCGCGAACCACACCCACACCAGGAACACCACGATCCCGGCCAGCGACCCGTACAGCCTGCTGTAACTGGCGATGTGCGTCGTGTAGAACGCGAACCCCGCCGACGCCGTCAGCCACAGCACCGCCGCCAGCACACCCCCCGGCAGCCCCCTGCGCACGCCCCGTGCCACCGCCGGGCCGGTGTGGAACAGGATCATGATCAGCAGCGCCACCAGGAACCCCAGCACGGGCCACTTCAGCCCCGACCACACCGCCTCTCCCACATCGCCCATCCCCAGCTTGTCCGCCAGCCCCCGCGCCATCGGCCCGGTGATCACCAGCGCCGCCGCGCTGGCCAGCAGCAACAGCAGCAGACAGGCCGCCGTGACCACGATCAGGTGCGCCTTGCGCAGCGCCGGACGGACGTCCCGTACGTGATGCATGGCGTGCATCGCCCGCCGGAACACCGCCAGATAACTCGACGCCGACCACAGGGCGCTCACCGTTCCCGTGACCATCAGCAGCCACACCGCGGAGTTCCCGTTGACCGCGTCCTCCAGCGCCTGACGCAGCGCCTTGCTGGACTCCGCCGGAGCCACCGAGGCGATGTCGTCGATCAGCGACTGCACCGCGTCCGGATTGGCGAGACCGATCAACGTCACCGTGATCAGCAGCGACGGCAGCAGCGCCAGGATCGCGTAGTACGTGAGCGCCGCCGCCCAGTCGGACACGTCGTCGTTCCACACCGACACGGGGGTGCGGCGCAGCGCAGTGCGGCAGCGGGCCAGTACGCCGGGGGCGGGAGACGGACCGCTCCGGTCGGTCGGCGGTGCGATGGGCTCACTCGGCATGGGGCGTACTTTCGTGGCGTGTCGGGCGTGGGCTGCGCCTACCTTCTCACCCGTTGTCGCGCTTCTCCCCGTCTGGGGTGGTACGTCAGCGGGAACGGGTGTTCCCGTCGTATGCCCCGGAACCGGCCGCCGACTCCCCGCGCGTGGCGTCCCGCACCTCTGCGCGCATCCCGTCACCCGCCCGGCCGTGCGCGGCCTTCCGCGTCTCCGTGCGCAGGGCGATCCCCGTGGCCAGCGCGCCCACTCCCTCCCAGACGCCCACCGCGAGGAACCCGGCCGGAGCCCTCCCGGTGGCCACGGCGAGCGTGAACACGGTGAAGGTGAGCAGCCGGAACGGCACCGTCCAGCGGAAGAAGGCCCGCCAGTCGGCGAGCGCGGCCAGCACGTAGTAGACGCCCATGTTCACCGCCGCCATGGACGAGGCGGTCAGGAACATCAGGGTGTGGTCCCCGTCGGCCCGCACACCGCCGACAGGCTTCTCCAGGCCCATCAACGCCAGTTGGGCGTCCGGGGCGACGAGCCCCACGACGCCCAGTGCGGCGGCGAGCAGACCGAAGACCGCCATGGTCCAGCCGGAGGAGGAACGGGGCAGCCGCAGCGAGAGGTTCACGGGGGTCCTTCGGAAAGGTGGAGCGGGACGACGGAACAGTTGATCACTGAATCGTCCCGCTCACCACCCCCAACGGCCCTGCTACCTACGGAACTTCAGCGAGACCTCGGCCGACGCGTTGCCGTACGCGTCGACCGCCGTCACCCGGGCCGCGTACCGCGTGCCCGGCGCGGCGGCCGGCAGCGGAACGTCCAGGGAGTTCGGCAGCGGCGCGTAGTAGTACTCGGCGAGCACCTTCGAGGAGAGGGCCTTGGCGCCGGTCGTCTCGTCCGTCACGTCGACCCGGTAGTGGTGCACCATCTGGTCGTCCCGGGCCTGTGCGATCCGCAGCGCCGTGCCGCCCTTGGCGTCCCGCACCGCCGACAGCGGACGGCGGCCGGTGAAGACGGGAGCGGTCGTGTTCCGGTGCGCCGCGGTGTAGGTGAAGTTGTCCTTGATCTGCTGCGCGGTGCGGCCCTTGAGCCGTACCGTCCAGCTCCTGCCGCTGAGGGTGCCGGCGCTCGCGTACGGCGGCTGCCAGTCGGCCGACCACTTCCCGCCGGTGTAGATGTCGTGCTTGTCGGCGGCCATGTTCACCCGGGCGATCTCGGTGCGGTCCTTGTACACCTCGACGAACAGGGCCTGCGAGGTGGGCGACTCGAACCGGTTGGCGAGGCCCTCCTCGGTGACCGCCTGGTACCCGTGGTCCATCTCCACGTAGCTCATCGACCCGTCGTTGACGGCCGTGAAGTCCTTCTGGTGCACGGACCGGTCGTCGTTGAGGTTGAGGTGGGAGTGCCCGGAGAAGAACACCGCCTGCGGGAAGGCGCTCAGGTCGGCGGTCAGCTTCGGGTTGGCGGCCTGCTGCCCGTCCATCACCGTGTTCGACGCGGGCCGGTGCCCCTGGACCAGCACGGGCGTGTTCGGGCTCTTCGCGGTCAGCTCCGCCATCCGCTTCTTCAGCCAGTTCTGCTGCTCCGTGCTGGAGTTGTACGTCTCCGTGTTGAGCGTGAGCAGCGGTACGCCGCCCACCGAGGACTCGTAGAAGCCGCCGCCCGCGTCCGGGAACCAGGCCTTCGGGTAGTGGGCGCGGATCTGGGCGAGGGAGTCGTCGTGGTTGCCGTTGGAGAGCAGGACCTGGGTGCCGGTCATGCCCTTGCGCCGCAGGTTCTCCTGGAAGATGCGGGCCACGACGGCGTGGTCGGGCCCCTTGCCGTCCCCGTTGTCGTTGATCATGTCGCCGTTGGAGAGGATCGCGTCGGGCCGGGGGAAGACCGAGCCGATGGTGTCGAAGAAGCTCGCCCACTTCCCGGTGTTCTTCGCGTAGTCGCCGATGTGCACGTCCGACATGACCACGACGCGGGCGACCGGCTTCTCGGCGCTCCTGACCAGATAGCCGCGGGAGACCGGGATGCTGGCCCTGCCGCCCCGGAAGGCGACGGCGGTGACGTTGGTGTCCTGCGTGATCCGCACGGGGACACCGGGCACGTACAGGCGGCTGTGCCGGGTCGGTGTCGTCCCGTCCAGGGTGTACCGCACGACCGCGCCGCGCTCCGCCCGGAAGGCGAGCCGGACACCGTGTTCGTAACGGCCGCCCGGCTTGTCGACGGCCGGCGGCGCGGGGGTCGCAGGCCCCGCCGCGGCGGGCGCGGGGGCGGCGAGCGCGGTCGGTACGAGGAGGGCGGCCGAAGCGGTGGCGATCACCAGCGGGGCGAATCTCATGGGGCTGTGCCTTGTCTGTCGTCGGTTCGTCGGTTCGTCGGATCGTCGTCCGGGCGGGACAGCGGCGACGTTAGAGGGCTTGATCCAGTTCGCCGGGGCGCAATGAGCAACGCCCGCATGGCAGAAGCGTGAACACCCCGCGGCACCGGGCGACGCGCCACGGCGGCGGAATTCGCTGGCGCGGAGACCGGCCCCGTGCTCAGGTACGCGGATGAACCTTGACGCAGTGCGAGAACTCTTCGACACCGAGATGCGCCGCGGGGCCCCCGGCGAGCGCGTCGGCCCCGCAGCCGGGCACGTCGTCCGGCACACCAGTGACGCCCGGGGCTGGAACGCCGTCCTGTGGTCCGACCTGACCGAGCGGACCGCGGACGCCGTCATCGCCGAACAGGTGCGGCACTACACCGCCCTCGGCCTGGACTTCGAGTGGAAGCACTACTCCCACGACCGCCCCGAGGACCTCCCGCGGCGGCTTCGCGCCGCCGGGTTCGTGCCCGAGGACCCGGAGGCCGTGATGGTCGCCGAGACCGCGGGACTCGCCGTGCCGCCGGTGCTCCCCGACGGAGTGCGGCTCGTCGAGGTCACCGACGCGGCGGGGGTCGAACTGATGGTGCGGGCCCACGACCTGGCCTTCGGCACGGACGGGACGCGCATCGGCCAGCAGGTGCTCGACCGGCTCACCGAGGCCCCGGACACGGTCTCGGTGGTCGTCGCCCTCGCCGGGGACGAACCGGTGAGCGCCGCCCGCGCCGAATTCGACCCCGGTACCCGGTTCGCGAGCCTGTGGGGCGGCGGCACGGCGCCCGAGTGGCGCGGCCGGGGCATCTACCGCGCCCTCGTCGCCCACCGTGCCCGCACCGCCGCCGCCCGCGGCTACCACTACCTCCAGTCGGACGCCGTGCTGGACACCAGCCGCCCGATCCTCCAGCGCCTCGGCTTCGCCCAGATCAGCGTCACGACGCCCTACAACTACAGCGTCGCGGCGCGCGGTTAGACCGTGGCCAGGGCCGGGTCGCTCACTCCGGCCCGGCCCGTCTCCACACGCCCCGCGAGCCGCCGCAGGAAGGCGGCGTCCGTCCCGGACGTCACCCTCAGGTCGTACCAGCCCCGGCCGGCCCGCACCTCCACCGTCCGCTCGACCCGCCCCCCGGCGGGCACGGTGAACGACACCGGCTGCCCGCCGTAGGAGTCGGCCACGGTCAGCCGGCAGGCCGCCGTGCCCGCGTTGCTCGCGCTCAGCAGAAGCCGTCCCTCGCCCTCGGCGCTGTGCCGGACGGCGACCTCGGGTCCGGCCGTGCCGTTCGCGCCCCGGAAGGTGCGCAGGAAGCCGTTCGGGCCGAACACCGACAGGTCGTAACTCCCCTTGGAGTACTTCGCGTTCCAGGTGTCGGCGACCGCCTTGCCCGCCTCCGCGGTGTACGTCCACGGCCCGTCGGTGCGGTTGCCCGCCGTCACGTGGAAGCACGCCCCGGCCGACGGGCCGCCGCTCATCGTCAGCGTGAACCTCCCCGCCGCCGCGTCCACCGCCCCGTCCGCGTACGGCGCGTACCGCAGCGGACGCGAGGGCCGCGCACCCCGCTCCTGCCGGGGCAGCGCTCCCGCCGCCGGGGGCTTGGGGACGTAACTGTCGTGCCGCTCCCGGTCCGGCGGCTCGTAGGCGTCGGTGCCGGGCAGCGCCGCCGGGCCGGTGTCGTGCAGGGCGAAGTCGAAGGCCGAGGTCAGGTCGCCGCAGACGGTCCTGCGCCACGGCGAGATGTGGGGCTCCTGGACGCCGAAGCGCTTCTCCATGAACCGGATCACCGAGGTGTGGTCGAAGGTCTCCGAGCACACGTAACCGCCCGTGCTCCACGGCGACACCACCAGCATCGGCACCCGCTGCCCGAGCCCGTAGGCGCCCGCCGCGTAGCCCGCGTTGCCCCGGAAGTAGTCCAGCGCGGTGTCGACCGTCGACCTGCCCTGCGCGGCCGAGGCCGGCGGATAGGGCGGCACCACGTGGTCGAAGTAGCCGTCGTTCTCGTCGTACGTGATGAACAGCGCCGTCCTCGCCCACACCGCGGGGTTGGAGGTCAGCGCGTCCAGCACCTTGGAGATGTACCAGGCCCCGTAGTTGGCGGGCCAGTTGGGGTGCTCGCTGAAGGCCTCCGGGGCCGCTATCCAGGAGATCTGAGGCAGCCTGCCGGCCTTCACGTCGGCCCTCAGCCGGTCGAAGTAGCCGTCGCCCGCCTTGACGTTCGTGCCGGTCCTGGCCTTGTCGTGGAGCGGGTCACCGGGCTTGGCGTTGCGGTACTTGTTGAAGTACAGCAGGGAGTTGTCGCCGTAGTTGCCCCGGTAGGCGTCGTTGATCCAGCCCCACTTGCCCTTCGCGTCCAGGCCGTCGCCGATGTCCTGGTAGACCTTCCAGGACACCCCGGCCCGCTCCAGCCGCTCCGGGTACGTGGTCCAGTCGTACCCCGCCTCCTCGTTGCCCAGGACCGGGCCGCCGCCCTTGCCGTCGTTGCCGACGTGGCCGGACAGCAGGTAGTAGCGGTTGGGGTCGGTGGCCCCGATGAACGAGCAGTGATAGGCGTCGCACACCGTGAACGCGTCCGCGAGCGCGTAGTGGAACGGAATGTCCTGCCGGGTCAGGTACGCCATCGTGCCCGCCGACTTCGCGGGTATCCACCGGTCGTACGAGCCGTTGTTGAACGCCCGGTGACCGCCCGCCCAGTCGTGGTTGAGGCCCGCGATGAACTGCATCCCGAGGTCGTCGGCCTCCGGGTGGTAGGGCAGCACCGTCCTGGCCCCGTCGGGCTGGTGGAAGACGGACTTCAGCCCGTGCGGCACGACCGGGCGCGGGTCGCCGAAGCCCCGTACGCCCTTCATCGTGCCGAAGTAGTGGTCGAAGGACCGGTTCTCCTGCATCAGCACCACGATGTGCTCGACGTCGTCGATGCTGCCTGTGCGCCGGGCGGCCGGAATGGCGGCGGCCCGCTCGATGCTGCCGGACAGCGCGGCGAAACCGGCGGTGGCACCCGCGATCTGGAGGAAGCGGCGGCGGTTCACCGCGGTGGACGAGGGGACTTCTGGCACGTCGGACATGGGTGGGCAACCTCATCGTGGGGGATCAGAAGCAAACGGAATGCTGCAAGAACGACCAACAAAAGGGAAGAGGGCGACAGCGACAGTCGGGCGCGGCTCCGGCGGGAGGACGACGGAGGGGACTTCGCCCCCGGGCGGGACGAGACCCCGGGACGAGGCCCCGGGGCGGGTCCTCCGGGCCAAGACCCCCTGGAGGGAGGGCTTCCGGCCTTGATGAATGATCAATAACCTGATCGGACAAGCCCATCGCCGCACCGGCAGCCGCCGGTCCAGCAGCCCCCGCCGCCGAAGGAGCCCTCCCGTGACCGCAGTCGACGAGATCCCCGACATCCTCTCGCCCGAGTTCGCCACCGACCCCTACCCCGTGTACCGCGCGATGCGCGAGCGGACGCCGCTGCTCTGGCACGAGCCCATGCAGAGCTGGATAGTCTCCCGCTACGAAGACGTGGAGCGGATCTTCAAGGACAAGGAGGGCCAGTTCACCACCGACAACTACGACTGGCAGATAGAACCCGTCCACGGAAAGACGATCCTCCAGCTCAGCGGCCGTGAGCACGCGGTGCGCCGCGCCCTGGTGGCCCCCGCCTTCCGCGGCAGGGAACTCCAGGAGACCTTTGTCCCGGTCATCGAACGCAACGCCCGTGAACTGATCGACACCTTCCGGGAAACGGGCGAGGTCGACCTGGTGGACGCCTTCGCCACCCGCTTCCCCGTCAACGTCATCGCCGACATGCTCGGCCTCGACAAGGGCGACCACGCCAAGTTCCACGGCTGGTACACCACCGTCATCGCCTTCCTCGGCAACCTCTCCGGCGACCCCGAGGTCGCCGCCGCGGGCGAGCGCACCCGCGTCGAGTTCGCCGAGTACATGATCCCGATCATCAGGGAGCGCCGGAACAACCCCGGCGACGACCTGCTCTCGTCCCTGTGCGCCGCCGAGGTTGACGGCGTACGGATGAGCGACGAGGACATCAAGGCCTTCTGCAGCCTCCTGCTGGCGGCCGGCGGCGAGACCACCGACAAGGCGATAGCCGCGATCTTCGCCAACCTCCTCGCGCACCCCGAGCAGCTGGCCGCCGTCCAGAAGGACCGCACCCTCATCGACCGGGCCTTCGCCGAGACCCTGCGGTACACCCCGCCGGTCCACATGATCATGCGTCAGACCGCCGTCGACGTGCGGGTCACCGGCGGCACCATCCCGGCCGGCGCCACCGTCACCTGCCTCATCGGCTCCGCCAACCGCGACGAGCGCCGCTACGCCGACCCCGACACCTTCGACATCTTCCGCGAGGACCTGAACGCCACCAACGCGTTCTCCGCCGCCGCCGACCACCTGGCCTTCGCGCTCGGCCGCCACTTCTGCGTCGGCGCGCTGCTCGCCCGCGCCGAGGTCCAGATCGGCGTCGGCCGCCTCCTGGACGCCATGCCCGACGTCCGCCTCAAGGAGGGCGCCGCGACCGTCGAAAGGGGCGTGTTCACCCGCGGCCCGGAGTCCGTGCCGGTCACCTTCACGCCCGTACGGTAGGACCCGCGGCGGCCGGGGGAGGGGCGGGCCCCCGGCCGCGTACCGGACGACCGGCCTGCCGCGCCGCCGCCTACTGGGCCACCGGCGTGAACGACACCGGAAGCGCGGTCAGCCCCCGCATCCAGATCGAAGGACGCCAGGTCAGCGACTCGGCCGGCACCGACAGCATCACGTCCGGCAGCCGTTCGAGGAGCGTCTCGATCGCCGTGCGCGCCATGACGTCCGCCAACTGCGGCGCCGGATACGGGCAGCGGTGCTCACCGTTGCTGAACGACAGGTGCGCCGAGTTGCCCTCCGCACCCACATGACCCTGCGGCCATATCTGCGGATCCGTGTTCGCGGCCGCGAGCCCCAGCACCAGGCAGTCGCCCGCCCGGATGTGCCGCCCCCCGAGCTGCGTGTCGCGCACCGCCCACCGGCCGATGAAGTTCTGCGTCGGGGTGTCCCGCCACAGGATCTCCGTCAACGCCTCGCCCACCGACAGCCGCCCGCCCGACACGTTCAGCGCAAACCGGTCGTCGGTGAGCAGCAGCCGCAGCGTGTTGCAGATCCAGTTCGCCGTCGGCTGCTGGGCCGCCGCGATGATCGAGATCAGGTCCTGCACGATCTCCTCGTCCGCGAGCCCCGCCGGATGGTGCAGCATCCGGGAGGTCACATCGGGACCGGGCGCCGCCCGCTTGTCCTTGACCAGCCGCTGGATGCGCTCCTGCACCCGTACGTACGCGGCGACCGGATCGTCCCCCTCCGCCGCGTCCAGCGACGTCCGCAGATCGTGCACGAGATCCGCCGTGTCCGCCGACCCGGCCGGCATCCCGCACATCTGCACCGCCGCCCGCATCGGCAGCGCGTGCGCGTACGCGCTCATCAGCTCGGCCCGCCCGCTGCCCTCGAACGCGTCGATCAGCTCGTCCGCGATCAGCCGGCAGTCGTGCCCCAGCTCGAACTGGTCCACCGCCTCCAGCGCCTCGCTGATCACCCCGGCCCGCCGCTCGTGCTCGGGGCCCTCGGTGAACAGCACCGACGGCTGGTAGCCGACGAACGGCAGCAGCGGCCAGTCCGCCGGAATGTTCGGCCACTGGTTCCAGCGCCGCGAGTCCCGCGCGAACAGCTCGTCGTGCGCGGTGACGTAACTGACCTCCGGATACCCGAGCACCAGCCACGCCGGAACGTCTCCGTCCAGGAGTACGGGCGCGACCGCACCGTGCTCCCGGCGCAGCCCCCGGTACAGCTCGGCAGGGGTCTGCTGGTACTCCAGTCCGCCCAGCCGTACGGCCGAAGCGTGTGCGGGGCAGCCTTCGGTGCCGCTGCTCATGTGGTCAACTCCCGTGCCAGGGCGAGGCGGTAGAGATGGTCGACGAGCGTGGTCAGCACGGCCTTGCCCGAGGACCGCACCCGCGCGTCGCAGGAGATCATGGGGACGGTGTCGGAGAGGGCGAGGGCCTGCCGGATCTCCTCCAGCGAGAAGTGCGCCCCGTCGTCGAACCGGTTCACCGCCACGATGAACGGCGTCCGGTGGTGTTCGAGCCGGTCGATGGCGTACCAGGAGTCCGCCATCCGCCGGGTGTCCACCAGCACCACCGCACCCAGCGTCCCCGCGAACAGCCGGTCCCACAGGAACCAGAACCGCTCCTGGCCGGGCGCCCCGAACAGGTACAGCACCATCCGCTCGTTGAGCGTGATCCGCCCGAAGTCGAAGGCGACCGTGGTCGTCGTCTTCTCCGAGGTCAGCGACAGGTCGTCGACACCCGCGCCCGCCTGCGTCATGTGCTCCTCGGTGTTCAGCGGCCGGATCTCGCTGACCGCCTTCACCAGGGTGGTCTTGCCGACGCCGAACCCGCCGACGACCACGATCTTCAACCCGGTGTCGACGGTGTCGCCGAGCGGAGTGCGCTCCGGGGCCTGGGGCTCCTCAGAGGTTGCGAAGTCCATCGAGCACCCCCAGCAGCAGTTCGGACTCGGGGATGTGGGACACGGAGGCCGCCGCGCGGGGGCGGCGGGCGGTGATCGACCCGGCGGACAGGAGATCCTCCAGCAGGATGCGTACGACGGTGATCGGCAGCTTGAGATGGGCGGCGACCTCGACGACGGCGGCGGGATGGCGGCAGAGTTCGAGGATGCGGACGTGCTCCGACGGCATCCCGGGCGCCGGTTCGCGCTCGCTGACCACCAGGGTCACCAGGTCGAAGACCAGGCCGTCGGGCTCCGTGCGGCCGCCGGTGACGGTGTACAGGCGGTCCGGGGACCCGGTGTCGACGGGCGGCCGGCTCATGACCGGCTGCCGTCAGGGGACGGTTGCCGCGGATCGGCGCGCAGATGGTCGCCGATCTGCTCGACCAGCTCGCTCATGTGGTGCCCGATCATCCCCGGGTCCGCCCCGGCCGCCGCCACCACCGCGAGGTGGGCGCCCTGCCCGGCCTCCACGATCAGCAGCAGCCCGCCGGGGAACTCCGTCATCAGATGCATCACCCCGCCCGACCCGTCGCCGAACTCGACGGACGCGCCGTGCGCGAGGGACTGCATCCCGGACGCGATCGCCGAGAGCTGGTCGGCCTGGTCGAGCGTGAGGTGACTGCTGCGGCACAGCTTCAGCCCGTCGCGGGAGAGCACGAGGGCGTGGCGGGAACCGGGGGTGCGTTCCAGGAGGTTGTCCAGGAGCCAGGTGAGGCTGTTGTCAGTGGTCTGCACGGTGGTCAAGGGCCGCCGGGGGAAGGCCGGCCCGTGCCTCCAATCGGGGGGAGCAATCGGTAAGGGGGGGAAGGGGGGAGGGGTCACTCGGAGGGCGGACTCTGTCGCTTCTGCGAACGGTGGAAGGCGCCGAACCGGGCCCCGGCATCGGGACGCGGCGGCCTGGCGGGAGCCTCGGGCCGCCCGGGCAGCGGGGGAGCGGGCCGGGCGGCAGGAGCCTCGTCGGCGTCCAGCCGCTTGCGGTCCGCGGCCTCCATGGTCCGGCCGCGGGGCCGCACCGGGAGACCGTTGGGGGTGGCGGCGGGCTCCGGGGCTTCCGGCGCGGGCCGCTGGGGCTCGCGTACCGGAACGACCTGGTCCTGCACCGGCGCGGCCTGCTCGCGCACGGGCGTCTGCTGCTCGTGTACGGACGTCCGCCGATCCCGTACGGACGTCTCCTGCGGTACGGACGCCTCCGGCGACGCGGCCGGACGCGGCAGGCCGGCCGGAGCCGGGGCGGCGGTCTGGGCCGGTGCCGGGGTCGTGGCCGGGGCGCTGCGCTGCTGGGCCAGCAACTGGGGCGGCAGCAGCACCACGACGCCCGTGCCGCCGCGCGAGGAGGGCCGGTAGTTCACCGAGATCCCGTACTTCGCGGCGAGCACACCCACCACGGCGAGACCGAGCCGGGTGCCCTGGAGGGCGGCCAGGTCGTTGGACTGCCCGGACACCGAGGCGACCGCGCGGCGCATCGCGGCGGGGGGCATGCACAGCCCGCTGTCCTCGACGGTCACCACCAGACCTGAGGTGCCCTCCTCGACGTACACGTGGACCTCGTTGACCGGCGGCGAGAAGTTCGTCGCGTTGTCCATCAGCTCGGCCAGCAGGTGCATCACGCCCTCGGCCGCGAACCCGGCGATCGCGGCCGTCGACGTCGAGTGCAGGCGCACCCGCCGGTAGTCGCTGATCCGGCCCACCGCGCCGCGGAGGATCGACTCCATCACGATCGGCTTGTTCCAGGCCCGGCTGGACCGGCCGCCCATCAGCAGCGCCAGACGGTCCGTCAGCAGACCCAACTGGGAGGTCGTGTGGTCGAGTTGCAGCAGGTCGCCGAAGACCTCGCCGCCGTACTTGTCCTGCATCCCCCGCAGGTCGGCGAGTATCCGCAGCGTCTTGGCCTGCACCCGCCCGAGCCCGGTGGCACTCGCCGCCTGCGCGGCGACGGCACGGCGCTCGCTGTCCGCGAAGTCGCGCACGGTCCGCTCCAGGAGCCCGCGCAACCGGGGATCGGCGGGCGCCGGAAGCGCGGCGAGCACGGTCTCCGCCGACGCGCCCGTACGCAGCCGGGCGACCGCCTCCGGCAGCACGTCCGCCGCCAGCCGTTCCACGTCGCCGAGCGCGTGCTCCGCCCGGGCGCGCCCGGCGTCGGCGTCGGCGGCCCGGGCGTACAGATCGCCGCAGCGGGCGGCCACCGCGTACAGCAGTTGGGCGAGCTGCGGGTCCGCGGGCCGCTGCACGGCGTGCAGCGCACCCTCCGCACCCACGCCGTCGTGCAGCCGCTTCGCCACCTCCGGCAGTGACACGTTGAGCAGATGTGCGGTCTCCCCGGCCCGGCGCAGCGCCTCCTGACGCAGTGCGTCGTTCTCGGCACGCATCCGGTCGGCCCGACGAGCCCGGGACCCGGCGACGGCGACCGCCACGACCACGCACACCGTGGCGACCACGGCCGCCCCCAGTACCCAGGCACGCGCGGACCCGGGCGCGGCGGCCACCGCGCCGGCGCCCGCCGCGGCCGCGACGACCAGGCTCGCCAGGGGCGCGGCCCAGGGCGGGCGCCGCTGCCCTCCAGGTGGGCTGTGGCGCGGTCGGGGAGCGGCGGGCGATGTCATGGCACGGGTCCTCTGACGTGGATGCGACGGCGGGCCGGGGCTGGAACCCGGCTCGCGCCGTACGAACGGGCGGTCGAAGGGCGGAAGTTGAATATCGTGCTCCGCTCCGTCGACCATGGCCATGCTAGCCACGCGTGGTGACCCACGGACACCGCCCCGGCAAGTTGCCGACATCCCGCATTCCCGGCACCCGGGGCGCGGGCCGACTCGGCTCCCCGCCAGGGCGAGGGACCGTGTCGC
The DNA here is from genome assembly GCF_055596485.1 of Streptomyces sp. NPDC039736. Lineage (NCBI taxonomy): Bacteria > Bacillati > Actinomycetota > Actinomycetes > Kitasatosporales > Streptomycetaceae > Streptomyces > Streptomyces sp. NPDC039736. The sequence continues at coordinate 149,148 of NZ_JBVIUQ010000014.1, forward strand.
GGCCCGGCTCCGCCGCGCGGACGCGACCGGCCGCGAACATCCGCACGAGAACCGCTCACCAGCCGCGCGACGACCACGCCAGGCGCGGGTGCGGGGCAGAGCCTCCCGGGCGCGCGGGCGCGCGGCCGCTTTTCCCGTCGGCCCCCGCCAGGGAATTTCAGAGCCTCCCGGGTGCGCGGGTGCGCGGGCCCGAACGCCGCACCACGGAAAAGGGGACCAGAGCTCCGCCCGGACACCCTCAGGGGGCGTCACGGCAAGGGTCGACCCGATGACCACCGCCGCCCGCCCCGCCCGAAAAACACCCTGCCCCTCATGTCCTGACCAGGTACTGTGCGCCCCGCCCTGCCCTCCCAGCCCTTGATCTCCAGCCCCCCGGACCCCCGGACCCCAGCCCTCGGCCCTAGCCTCCTGACTTCCAGCATCCGACTCCCACCCCCGGCCTCCAGCCCGGCTCTTGGCTCCCAGCCCCCGGGCCCCTAGCCCTCGATCCTCAGCCCTCGGCTCTTAACCCCGGCCCTCTCCTTGGCTCCCGGGCCTCAGCCCTTGCCCCCCATCCTCAGCCTCCTGAACTTCAGCATCCGACTCCCACCCCCGGCCTCCAGCCCAGCTCTTGGCCCCCGGCCCCCGGCCCCCGGCCCCCGGCCCCCGACTCTCCCCCCCCCCGCCCTCCAGCCGGCGACCCTCGGCCGTCGGCCCTGACCCCCGACCCCCAGCCCTCACACCCCCGACACCCCCCAAGGCCCCCATGAAACTCCGCTGCGCCCTCCTCGACGACTACCAGTCCGCCGCCCTCGCCGCCGCCGACTGGTCTCCCCTCGACCCCGACGTCGACCTCGTTCCCCTCCCCACGCACTTCTCCTCCGAGGAGGAACTCGTCGCCGCCCTCGCCGATGTCGACATCGTCGTCACCCTCCGCGAGCGCGTCTCCTTCCCCGCCTCCCTCTTCGCCCGGCTCCCGCGCCTGCGCCTCCTCGTCGCCTCCGGCATGCGCAACTCCGTCATCGACTTCGCCGCCGCCGAGAAGCACGGCGTCACCGTCTGCGGCACGTCCAGCGCCCCCACCCCGCCCGTCGAGCTCACCTGGGCGCTGCTCCTGGGCCTCGCCCGCGGACTGGTCACCGAAGCCAACAACATCCGCGGCAACGGCCCCTGGCAGTCCACCGTCGGCGCCGACCTGCACGGCCGCCGCCTGGGCCTCCTCGGCCTCGGCAAGATCGGCAGCCGTGTCGCCGCCGTCGCGGGCGCGTTCGGCATGGACGTCACCGTCTGGAGCCAGAACCTCACCGAGGAACGCGCCGAAGCGGCAGGCGCCGCCCTCGCCCCCTCCAAGGAGGACCTCCTCGCCACCAGCGACTTCGTCTCCCTCCACCTGGTCCTCGGCGACCGCACCCGAGGCCTCCTCGGGGCCGCCGAACTCGCCCTGCTCAAGCCCACGGCGTACCTCATCAACACCTCCCGCGCCGGTCTCGTCGACCAGGACGCCCTGCTCGCGGCCCTGCACGCGGGCGCCTTCGCCGGAGCCGCCGTCGACGTCTTCGACACCGAACCCCTCCCCGCCGACCACCCGTTCCGCACCGCCCCGCGCCTGCTGGCCACCCCGCACCTCGGCTACGTGACCCACGCCAACTACGCGACGTACTACGGCCAGGCCGTCGAGAACATCCGCGCCCACCTCGACGGCCACCCCCTCCGCCGGATCGGCGGCACCGCGTAACCCCGAGCACCGCACCGTCCCGCCCGGACACCGCGCGCTCCCGGAGGCTTCCGAACGGCCCGGGGCGGCGGGCGCCCCTACTCGTTGCGCAGGGCCCCCGCCACCCCGGTCCGCCCGGCCCGCCGCGCCGGCCCCACCATCACCTCGCCCGCCGCCTCCGGCAGACGCCCCGTGAGGAGATAGCGGCCCTCCGTCGTGGGATCGCCCCGGTAGAAGTTGACGAACCGCAGCTGCGCGTATCCGGCCAGCCGCACCTGGAGCAGCCCCCGCGCCCCCCCGCCACCCGCCCCGTACCTACCCGCCCCGTACCTACCCGCCCCGCACCGAACGAGGACACCGACCCCATGGCCGCCGCCCCCACCCCCTCCCCGGCAGAGACTCCCTTCACCCCGGCCACAGGCGACGGCCCCCTGCCCGCGGAACCCCGGGACCGGCGGGCCGCCGCCGTCCGCACCGCCTTCGACGGCCTCCTCCAGATCCGCCGCCTCACCCAGGACTCGGAGACCGTCCCCGCCGCCTGGGAACTGCGCAAGCTCACCCACGCCGTCGCCCTCGCCCTGGAAGCCGCCCCCTTCACCCCCTCCGCCACCGACGCCGACGGCAACCGCACCGCCACCGGCTACCGGGTCCGCCCCGGCGAGGAGCCGCGGACCGTCGCCGTCGAATGGCTCGGCCCGCCCGGCAGCGGGGCCGCCGCCGAGGAACGCGACCGGCTCACCCGGTGCGCGGAGACACTCACCGCCCTCGGCTGGGACGCCCTCCTGTACCGGGGCCCCCGTCGCCGCTGGTTCGCCGAGGTCCGCCCGCCGCACGGCACCCGCTGACCCCCGGCGCCCGCCCTCCGACGCCCCTCGTCGGCGTACGGGAAAGGCCCCGGCCCACCCCTCCCAGGGAACGACCGGGGCCTCGCCCCTCACTCACTCACGCACACATCCGCCGGCTCAGCCGACCGGCGTCGCCGCAGCGCTCCTGCTGCCGCCGTCCTGGCCCTCGTCCCCGACCGGCTTGTCCTTCGCCGCAGCGTCCGCGGGAACAGCACCAGCACCCACGACCTCCGCCGCACCCGCCTCCTCGGCGAGCCGCTCCATACCGCTCGTGGTCTTCAGCGGCTTCTCCTTGATGAAGACCACCGCCACCAGCGCCAGCGCCGCGAACGGCGCCGCCAGCAGGAAGAGGTCGGCAGTCGCCAGGCCGTACGCGTTCTCCACGATCTCGCGGAGCGGCGCGGGCAGCTTGGCCACGTCGGGCACGGAGGAGTCGCCGCCGCCCCCCGGAGGAACGGGCATGCCCGCCGCCTTCATGCCGTTCGTCATCTCGGTCGCGACCCGGTTCGCCAGCACCGCGCCCAGCGCACTGGTGCCGATCGTGCCGCCCATGCTGCGGAAGAAGGACAGCACAGAGGTGGCCGCACCCAGCTCGGTGGCGGGAACGTCGTTCTGCGCGGCCAGCACCAGGTTCTGCATCAGCATGCCGACGCCGACGCCGAGGATGGCCATGTAGAGGCTGAGCAGCCCGAAGTGGGTGTCCGCGTCGATGGTCGCCAGGAGCCCCAGGCCGGCGGTCATGATGACCGCGCCCGCGACCAGGTACGCCTTCCACTTGCCGGTCTTGCTGATGATCTGACCCGCGACGGTGGACGACACCAGCAGACCCAGGATCATCGGCAGACTCATCAGCCCCGCCACCGTCGGCGACTTGCCGAGCGCGATCTGGAAGTACTGCGACAGGAACACGGTGCCGCCGAACATGGCCACACCGACGAGCAGGCTCGCGACCGTGGTCAGCGTGACCGTGCGGTTGCGGAAGATGGTCAGCGGAATGATCGGCTCGGGCACCCGGCCCTCGACGAACACCGCCGCGACCAGCAGCAGCACACCGCCACCGGTCAGCGCGGCCGTCTGCCACGAGGCCCAGTCGAACTGGTGGCCCGCCAGCGAGGTCCAGATCAGCAGCGCGCAGACACCCGCCACGATCAGGAACGCACCCAGGAAGTCGATCTTCACTTCACGCCGTACGGTCGGCAGCTTCAAGGTGCGCTGCAACAGCACGATCCCGAGCAGCGCGAACGGGACGCCGATGAAGAAGCACCAGCGCCACCCCAGCCACGAGGTGTCCACCAGCACGCCGCCGATCAGCGGTCCGGCGACCGTGCCGACCGCGAAGACGGCACCGAAGATCCCGGCGTACTTGCCGAGCTGACGCGGCGGGATGATCGCGGCCATGACGACCTGGGCGAGCGCGGTGAGCCCACCGGCGCCGATGCCCTGGACGACGCGGCTGAAGATCAGCAGCCCGACCTCGTGCGAGAACCCGGCCAGCAGCGAGCCGACCACGAACATGCCCAGCGACAGCTGCAGCAGCAGCTTCTTGTTGTAGAGGTCCGAGAGCTTGCCCCACAGCGGGACGGTCGCCGTCATGGCGAGCAGCTCGGAGGTGACGACCCAGGTGTACGACGACTGGCTCGCGCCGAGGTCGGCGATGATCCGGGGGAGTGCGTTGGCCACGACCGTGCCCGCCAGGATGGCGACGAACATGCCGGCCATCAGCCCGGACATGGCCTGGAGTATCTGCTTGTGGTCCATGGAGGTGGGCGCCTGGTCAGGCGCCTCGATTGCGCTCACGGTGTCCTTCTGGGAAATCGGTCCGAGGGTCGGGCAGGATCGGGCAGGAACAAATCTCAAGGGGGGTTACGGCAAGGGCCGACGTCCGTACGTACGAAGGAGCGCCGAAGCACTCACACGTCCGGCGAGTCCGCAGCGGGGGCGACCAGCCCGGAGCCCAGGTGTTCGAAGGCCTCCCGGAACACGTCGATGAAGGCCACGTCCGGTGTCCGCTGGACCCAGTCCTCGATGGAGGCCCGGATCGCGGTCGTCGCGACGGCGGCGACGAGCCGGGGATAGAGACCGACGGGTTCGTCCGGGCCGCCCCCCAGCCGCTCGGCCACCGCAGCGGACAGCTCCTGCTCCTCGGCCATGTGGGCCCCCAGCCCGCGGACGAGGAGATACGGAGAGCGCTGGAAGACCTTGGCCCGCAGGCTCCAGATCTCGTGGCGCTCCTCGACGTCCGCCAACTCCGCCGCGAACGCCTCGCGCAGAACGTCGAGCACGGGCAGCGCGGCGGGCGCCTCGCGCACCGCACGCCGCACCCGCTCGCCGACCGCCGGGTCGACCATGAGGAAGGCGTCGTCGTGACTGTCGAAGTAGTTGAAGAACGTGCGCGCCGAGACGCCCGCCGCACTGCTGATCGCCTCGACGGTGACGTTCTCCGCCCCGTGCTCGGCAGCCAGCCGCACCGCTGCTTCGGCCAACGCCGCCCGGGTCGCCTGCTTCTTGCGCTCACGGAGCCCGGGCACGCCGTCCTTGTTCTTCACAACTTGGAGAGTACGCAAAGATGCAGACCCTGCAAACTTATTAACGCGCGGCTGCCACCAGGCCGCCGACCTGGGCCTGTTCGGGCGGGGTTGACGCGATCGGGGGAGGCCCGTATAGTTCTTCGGGTTGTCCGATGTGAGCACCGGTTTCGACTGGCCCAGGACGACCATTCCGCAGAACAAGATGACGACAAACTCCGCGACGCTGTCGCGCGGTCTTTTCGTTGCCTTTTCGCGGAATGAGGAAGCCGAACCCCCGATTTGATTCGGGGCGCGGGAATCCGCTAATGTCTCACTCGTCGGAACGGCCCAACGGCCGGAAAGACAACCCAAGTTCGACTGGGAATCAGGCCGGAAACGATCTGATAGAGTCGGAGACGCAAGAAAAACAGAAACACCGAACGAAAACGTCCGGAGGAAAGCCCGCAGGGGTGAGTACGAAGGAAGCGTCCGTTCCTTGAGAACTCAACAGCGTGCCAAAA
>NZ_JBVIUQ010000015.1:0-146739 GCF_055596485.1 Streptomyces sp. NPDC039736
CTGTTGAGTTCTCAAGGAACGGACGCTTCCTTCGTACTCACCCCTGCGGGCTTTCCTCCGGACGTTTTCGTTCGGTGTTTCTGTTGTTCTTGCGTTCCCGACTCTATCAGACTGTTTCCAGTGCCGATTTCCTCGGTTTCCGCTCGCTGCTTTCCAGGTTCTCCGCTTTCGCGTTTTCCCTTTCCGGCGGCTCCGACTCTATCAGATCCTTTCGGGCCTGATTCCCAGTCAGCGGGGGGATTGTCTTTGCGGCTGTTGGGCCGTTTCGACGAGTGAGACATTAGCGGATTCCTGGGCCCCGATGCCAATCGGGGGCGCTCTTTCGAACGCGGATTCCTCATTTCGCAAAAAGAGCACACGAAGACGATGCGACGTCGAGTCGCCTGCTTGAGTGGTTGGTGCGGAATGACTGTCCGGGGACCGGCCGGGGCCAGGTCTCACAGTCGGACAGCTCGGAGTACATTACGTAGCGGTTAATCGCGTGTCAACCCCGGGGGCTGGGGCTACGGTGTTCGGCATGACGACGCGTACGTGCACCTGCTGGTGGGCCGCCTGACGGCGGCCTCGCACACGTATGCACCCACGGCCGCCGCTTCGGCGGCCGTTCGCGTTTCCCCCTCCGGGAGGCCGGCCGCCAGCGGTGGTCTCGACCAGGAGGATGAGGACGGATGACGCGGATCTTCAGTGGGATCAAGCCGACCGGGCACATGACGCTCGGGAACTACCTCGGGGCCGTGCGCCAGTGGGCGGCGGTGGACCAGTACCGGGGCGAGGCGCTGTTCTCGGTGGTGGACCTGCACGCGCTGACCGTGGAGCACGATCCGGCGCGGGTGCTGCGGCTCAGCCGGGAGATCGCGGCCCTGTTGCTGGCGGTCGGACTGGACCCCGCCGTGTGCACGGTGTTCGTGCAGAGCCAGGTGGATGAGCACGCCCGGTTGTCGTACGTACTGGAATGCACGGCGTCCGACGGGGAGATGCGGCGGATGATCCAGTACCGGGAGAAGAGTGCGCAGGCGCAGGCCGCGGGGGACGGGGTGCGGCTGTCGTTGCTGACGTACCCCGTGCTGATGGCGGCGGACATCCTGGCGTACGGGGCGGACGAGGTGCCGGTCGGGGACGACCAGACGCAGCACGTGGAGCTGACGCGGGACCTGGCGGTCCGGTTCAACCAGCGGTACGGGGAGACCTTCGTGGTGCCGCGGGCGACGAAGCCGGTGGTCGCGGCCAGAGTCATGGACCTTCAGGAGCCGACGTCGAAGATGGGGAAGACGACGGCGGGGACCGGTGGGGTCGTGTTCGTGCTGGACGAGCCCGGTGTCGTACGGAAGAAGGTCATGCGGGCGGTGACGGACAGCGGCAGCGGGGGTGTCGAGTACGACAGGGAGAAGCGGCCCGGGGTGGCGAATCTGCTGGATCTGCTGGCGGCGTGCGCGGGTGGGGAGCCGGAGGAGCTGGCCGGTGCGTACGCGTCGTACGGGGCGCTCAAGAAGGACGTGGCGGAGGCGGTGGTGGAGATGCTGAGGCCGGTGCGGGAGCGGTATGCGGAGCTGGCGGCGGATGCGGGACATGTGGAGGGGGTGTTGCGGGAGGGCGCGGAGCGGGCGCGGGCGATGGCCCGGCCCACCGTTGATGCGGCGTACCGGGCCATTGGGTTGCTGCCGGCGGTCGGGGGGTGACGAACCGCGGGCCGTGGGGCCGTAGGCGGTGGGCTGGTCGCCCTTGATCCGGGTCAGCCCGTGCCGGAGGCGAGTTCGCGGCTGCGGTTGCGGGCGGCTTCCAGGGCGGAGATGAGGGCGGCCCGTACGCCGTGGTTCTCGAGCTCGCGGATGGCGTTGATGGTGGTGCCGGCCGGGGACGTGACCGCTTCGCGGAGCTTGACCGGGTGTTCGCCGCTGTCGCGGAGCATGACCGCTGCTCCTATGGCGGCCTGCACGATCAGGTCGTGGGCCTGGGCGCGGGGCAGGCCCAGGAGGATTCCGGCGTCGGTCATCGCTTCGACGAGGAAGTAGAAGTAGGCCGGGCCCGAGCCGGAGAGAGCGGTGGCGGCGTCCTGCTGGGACTCCGGGACGCGGAGGGTCTTGCCGACGCCGCCGAAGATCTCCTCGGCGTGGGCCAGGTCGGCGGGAGTGGCGTGGCTGCCGGCCGAGATGACGGACATGGCCTCGTCGACGAGGGCCGGGGTGTTCGTCATGACGCGGACGACGGGGGTGTGGGGGGCGAGGCGTTCCTCGAAGAAGGAGGTGGGGATGCCGGCGGCGCCGCTGATGATCAGGGGGCTGGTGCCGGCGTCGGAGTTGGTGGGGAGGTGGGGGGTGAGCTCTTCGAGGAGCTTGGCCATGTCCTGGGGCTTGACCGTGAGGATCAGGGTGTCGGCGCGCTTGGCGGCTTCGGCGTTGGTGACGGATTCGACGCCGTAGCGGGTGCGGAGCTCCTCGGCGCGGTCGGCGCGGCGGGCGGTGACGAGGAGGTCGGCGGGACGGCGGCCGCCGCGGATCATGCCGCTGAGGAGGGCTTCGCCGATTTTGCCGGTGCCGAGGACGGCGATGGTCTTGGGGGTGGGGGGGGCTTGGTGGTCGGTCATTTTCGGTCACCCTCCGGGCGGTGGGGCTGGGGTACGGGGACATCCTTGCATCGGGGGTGGTGGGGGGAGGTGGGCGTCCGGAGGGTGGGCTTCGGGGGCCGTGGGGGGCTCTGGGCCTGGGCGGGTACGCGCGGCCGGTGCAGGCGCTCGGGCAGGGGCGGCACCGGGTGGGCCGGGAGCGGGAAGGGCCGCTCCCTTGCCCGCCCTCCCCCAAGCTCTTGGCTTCGCTCGAGCAGGGGGTACCCCCCTCGCCCCCTTGGGGCGGCCCCGTCGCCCAAGGGAGCGGGGGGGAAGAGGTGGGGTGGCCCGGTGGAGTCAGGGGATGAGGGCGAGGTGGAGTTCGGTGGTGGAGGGCTCGGAAAGGTGGGGGTGGGGAAGGTCGCGAGGAGGTGGGCTCGTTCTTCGGCGAGGAAACGGGCGGTGGCTTCCTCGGGCTGGATGAGGAAGGCCGAGTGGGTGGCGAGGTTGGCCAGGTGGTCGCCGACGGAGACGTGACGGGTCCAGGCAATCTCGCGGGTGGCGAAGCGCAGGCCATGTGGGTGGTGTCCTACGCGGTTCTTCATGTCGCCGTGGGCGCCCATGGTTCCGGTGGCGGGGGTTCGGCCGTCCGCGAAGAACGCGCGGAGGCGGGCGTCCTGAGCGGCGACCCAGTCGACGGTGTCGTCGAGGACGTTCCGCCAGAGGGCGAGCGCGCCGCCGGGGCGCAGGGCGCGTTGTGCCTCCGGTGCGGAGCGGGCGGCGTCGGTCCAGTGCCGGGCCTGGGCGTACGTGATGAAGTCGGTGGAGGGCGTGGCGAGGGGGAGCTGGTTGCCGTTGCCCCGGACGAGCGGGACGTCGGGGAGCCGGCGGCGGAATTCAGCGGCCGTTCCGGCACCGGGTTCCACGGCGGTCACGCGGGCGCCCCGGGCGTGCAGGAGGCTCGTTCCGATTCCCGTGCCCGCGCCGATGTCTGCCACGTCCGCGCCCGCGAGGGGGCGGTCCGCGAGTTCCTCGACGGCGTCGAGGAGGGCGGGCGGGTAGAAGGGGCGGTGGGCGGCGCAGGCGGAGGCGGCGGCGTTGAAGGAGTGGGCGCGGGCGGTGAAGTGGGCGGGGTGGGCCGGGGTGAGGGGGGCGGGGGCTTCGGGGGGCGGGTCCCTGGGTGAGGTGGCCATGGGGTCGTGCTCGGGGGGGTTGTCGGGGGGGTGTCAGGTGCGTTTCGGCTTCTTCTTGCGGGCGGCGGGGTTGCCCGTGCGGGTTCCGCGGCGGCGTTCGTACTGGGCCAGGGCCGTTTCGTACTCCTGGCGGTGGAGCTTCTCGCCCGGGGCCTCGGTGAGGGAGCGGAAGAAGTACGCGAGGAGCGAGCCGACGAAGCCGATGGTCTTCAGGCTGCGGAGGGACTGGTCGCGGGCCGGGTCGGCGGGGCGGGAGGTGAAGCTCTCCCAGGTCTTGCGGAAGGCGATCGCGCTGCAGATCGCGAACATCACGATGACCAGGGTGTCGACGATGCCGCCGACGTCGGCGATCTGGAGGCCCTGGTAGGCGAAGCGGAGGAGGAGGCAGCCGGCGACCGCTGCCGCGAGAGAGCCGACGGAGGCTCCGACGCGGCGGAGGGCGTAGCCGTCGGTGTGGTGGAGCCAGGTGGTGCCGAAGAGGCGGAGGGGTTCGGGGCGGGGGCCGGGGTCCGGGGCGGGGGTGGGCCGGGAGGGGTGGGGGTTTTCGGTCACGGGGGCGATTATCCCCGGGCGGGGGCGTCGGGGCGGGGGTGTGCGAGCAGGGCGGGGTGGGGGTGAGGGTGAGGTGGGTGCTGACGGGGCGGCATGGGGTGGCGTGGGGGCGGGAAGTGGGGGTGGGAGGGCGAGGGGGGTGTGGCTAGGGTGGGGGGTCCGGGTGCGGTGAGGGGCAAGGGAGTTGGGGTGTGTCGCTGGCGGCGGACGATCCCCAGGTCGTCGGGGAGTACCGGATTCTGGGGCGGCTGGGCACCGGGGGGATGGGGACCGTTTTCCTGGCGCGGTCGGCCTCCGGGCGCGAGGTCGCCGTGAAGGTGATTCACGAGCAGTACTCCGCCGATCCGGACTTCCGGGCCCGTTTCAAGCGGGAGATCGCTGCCGCGCGGCAGGTCAGCGGGGCGTTCACCGCCTCTGTTGTGGACGCGGACGCCGATGCCGCACGGCCGTGGATGGCCACGCAGTATGTTCCCGGGCCCACGCTGGCGCAGTTGCTGGAGGAGCAGGGGCCGCTGGGGGACGCCGAGCTGCGGCTGCTCGCGCTCGGGCTGGTGGAGGCCCTGCGGGACATCCACCGGGTGGGGGTCGTCCACCGGGATCTCAAGCCCGCGAACGTACTGATGGCGGCGGACGGGCCCCGCGTGATCGACTTCGGGGTGTCGCGGGCCGTGGGGAACGCGCCGCTGACCGTCACCGGGAACGTGATGGGGACGCCGCCGTTCATGTCGCCCGAGCAGTTGAACAGCCCTCGGAGCGTCGGGCCCGCATCGGACGTCTTCTCGCTGGCGACGCTGCTCGTGTACGCGGCGGCGGGGCGCGGGCCGTTCGACTCCGACAGTCCGTTCATGACCGCGTACGCCGTCGTGCACGAGCCGCCCGTGCTGGACGGCGTGCGGGAGCCGCTGCGCGGGATTCTGGAGTACTGCCTGGTCAAGGAGCCGGACGAGCGGCCGGACCTGGCGGAGTTGGCCGGGTTGTTACGGAAGTGGCGGCCGGCCGGGAGCGAATCGGGCGGCGGCGGGGGTGCTGCCGCGGCCGACGACCCGGACACGATGGTCGTACGCCGCCGGGGCGAGGCCCACTCCCCCGCGCCCCCGCGTGCGCGGCGCGTTCGGGTCGCCGCCCTCGCCGGACTGCTGCTCGCCGCGGGGGCGGGGGGACTCCTCCTCCTGCTGCCCGACGCGAAGGACGCGCGGGGAGCGGGGGGCGCGGAGGGCGGGGTGGCCGTGCAGTCCTCGTCCGGGGCGCGGGCGCCGCTGAGGTCCGGCGAGCGGCTTCCCACCGGGTGGCGCTCCTGGCAGACCGTGCTGCCGCCCGCCACCGTCGGGACGACCGGTCCCGTCGAGGCCGTCCGGTGCACCGCGGACGGCGCCGTGGCCGTGCACTGCGGGGGCGGTTCGGTGCGTACCGTACGGCTGGACGCGGCGACCGGCACGGTGCTGTGGCGGGCCCCGCAGCCGCCGACCGCTTCGGGGACCCGGGGGGCCGGGGACTCCTCGCCGTCCCAACTGGCGGGCGGGAAAGCCGTGTTCGTGGTGGAGACGTTGTCGGACGCGGCGCACCGGCTGGTCGCGCTCGACTCCCGGGACGGCCGCCGCCTGTGGCACCGGCCGGTCGGCCGTCCGGCGGCCGCGCGGGAGCCCGCCGTGCTCGGCGGCCTGGTCGCGGCGCCCTCCGCCGATCTGCGCGCCGTCGTCGCCCGCGACACCGCGACCGGCGACGCCCGCTGGACCTCGCCGAATCCGGCGGGGCTGGCGTGTGTTCCGTACGAGATCGAAGGGGCGCTGTACGGGACCTGCGCGGACCCCGGCAAGGAGGACGGGCCGCGGACGTATGTGCGGTACGCGAGCGGGAGCGGCGGCCGGACCACCGTCACCGAGCAGGCGGCCGACCGCGACCGGCTCGGGCTGAGCGGGGGCCGGTGGGTCTTCGCGAAGTGGGCGCGGGCGGAGGACACCGGCCGGCACGCGCATCACGAGGGCAGTTACTCCGGTCTCGTCCTGGTCGATCCCACGGGCGCGCGGGCCCCGCGCACGGTCCGGCTCTCCGGTACGCCGCAGGGGCGGCCGGTGCTGCGGGGCGACACGGTGTACTTCGTGCACCACTGGGGGCAGGTCTCGGCGTACGACGCGCGCAGCGGGCGGGCGCGCTGGGCGCGGGACACCGGGGTGCGCGGGCTCGGCGTGCCGGAGACGGACGCGGAGGCTGCGACGCTGTACGTGCCCAGCCTGAGCGGGCGGGTACTGGCGCTCAACTCCCGTACCGGGGTGGAGAGATGGCGGTCGGGGCATCGCGGGTCGCCGCCGGCCGCATACCACGACACGGGCGTGCTGCGGGTGGGCGGCGCGCTCGTCGTCACGGGGGCGGGCGGCGCGGTCTTCTCGCTGGACCCGCACGATCCGGAGCTGCGGCCGGGCGGGGACGAACCGCCGGGCGGGGGCGGGCCGCCGGGCGGGGGTGGGCCCGGGGGCGGTCCGCCGGGTGGGCCGCCGCCGCCTCGGCACTAGGCGGCGGGGTCTCGCCGCGGGGGCGGGGGCCGGTGGCACGACACGTGTGCGACGGGCCGTCCGGCGGCGGTGGGGGCAGGAGGTCCCGCCCCCACCGGCCGGGGGTCAGGCGAGTTTGTTCACGTCGCGGACCGCGCCCTTGTCGGCGCTGGTGGCCATGGCGGCGTAGGCGCGCAGGGCCTGGGAGACCTTGCGTTCGCGGTTCTTCGGGGCGTAGACGCCGCCGAGGGCCTCGTCGCGTTCGGCCAGCTCCTGGTCGGAGAGGAGCAGTTCGATGGTGCGGTTGGGGATGTCGATGCGGATGCGGTCGCCGTCCCGGACCAGGGCGATCGCGCCGCCCGAGGCGGCTTCCGGGGAGGCGTGGCCGATGGAGAGGCCCGAGGTGCCGCCGGAGAAACGGCCGTCGGTGATCAGCGCGCAGGCCTTTCCGAGGCCCGTGCCCTTGAGGTACGAGGTCGGGTAGAGCATCTCCTGCATGCCCGGACCGCCCTTGGGGCCCTCGTAACGGATGACGACCACGTCGCCCGCCCGGACCTGCTTCAGGAGGATCTTCTCGACGGCTTCCTCCTGCGACTCGCAGACGACGGCCGGGCCCTCGAAGGTCCAGATCGACTCGTCGACGCCGGCGGTCTTCACGACGCAGCCGTCGGGGGCCAGGTTGCCGCGGAGGACGGCCAGGCCGCCGTCCTTGGAGTAGGCGTGCGCGACGGAGCGGATGCAGCCCTCGGCGGCGTCCGTGTCCAGGGTGTCCCAGCGCTCGGACTGCGAGAAGGCGGTCGCGGAGCGGACGCAGCCGGGGGCGGCGTGCCACAGCTCGACGGCCTCGGGGGCGGGCGAGCCGCCGCGCACGTCCCAGTTCTTGAGCCACTCGGCGAGGGAGGCGGAGTGGACGGAGGTGACGTCCTCGTTGAGGAGTCCGCCGCGGTGGAGTTCGCCGAGGATGGCGGGGATGCCGCCCGCGCGGTGGACGTCCTCCATGTAGTACGTGCGGTCCTTGGCGACGTTGGGGGCGACCTTGGCCAGGCACGGGACGCGGCGCGAGATCTCGTCCATCTCCCGCAGCCCGAAGTCGAGTTCGGCCTCCTGGGCGGCGGCGAGGAGGTGCAGGATGGTGTTGGTGGAGCCGCCCATGGCGATGTCGAGGGCCATGGCGTTCTCGAACGCGGCGCGGGAGGCGATGGCGCGCGGGAGGACGGACGCGTCGTCCTGCTCGTAGTGGCGCTTGGTGATCTCGACGATGGTGCGGCCGGCGTTCTCGTAGAGGGCGCGGCGGGCCGTGTGGGTGGCGAGGGTGGAGCCGTTGCCGGGGAGGGCGAGGCCGATGGCCTCGGCGAGGCAGTTCATGGAGTTGGCGGTGAACATGCCGGAGCAGGAGCCGCAGGTGGGGCACGCGTTCTCTTCGATACGGAGCATGTCCGCGTCGGAGATCTTGTCGTTGACGGCGTCCGACATGGCGTCGACCAGGTCGAGCGTGCGGACGGTGCCGTCGACGAGGGTGGCGCGGCCGGACTCCATGGGGCCGCCGGAGACGAAGATCGTGGGGATGTTGAGGCGGAGGGCCGCGTTCAGCATGCCGGGGGTGATCTTGTCGCAGTTGGAGATGCAGATCAGGGCGTCGGCGCAGTGGGCCTCGACCATGTACTCCACGCTGTCCGCGATGAGGTCGCGGGAGGGCAGGGAGTAGAGCATTCCGCCGTGGCCCATGGCGATGCCGTCGTCCACGGCGATGGTGTTGAACTCGCGGGGGACGGCGCCGGCGGCGTGGATCGCCTCGGAGACGATGCGGCCGACGGGGGCGAGGTGGGTGTGGCCGGGGACGAACTCGGTGAAGGAGTTGGCGACCGCGATGATCGGCTTGCCGATGTCCTCGCTCGCTACACCGGAGGCGCGCATGAGCGCGCGGGCGCCTGCCATGTTGCGGCCGTGGGTGACGGTGCGGGACCTCAGCTCGGGCATCGGGGTTCACTTCCCAGGGATTCGTCGTCGTCGGTACATGTACGGTACGGCTGGCGTCGAGCGTACGCCTAGGTTCCGGGATGTGGACGTGGGGTCCGGATGGCGGAACGGGTGTGCGGGGGCTGCGCGCCCGGGTCCTCCTGTACGGCTCCGGCCGGGGGGTGCCCCGTCGGGGGTGCGGGGAACTGAGCGCCCAGCCACGACGCGCGTGCGCATCTCCCACCGGGCGGTGCGCCCCGTTCAGGGGCGCGGGGAACTGCGCGACCGGCCATGACGGATCTGCACGGAACCGTGCACGGCTGCGCGGCGAGCGCTTTAGGTGGAGGGGCGGGTCCGGGGCCTCTCCTGCCCGAACCGGGCGGGGCTGCCTGGCCCGGTGCCGGGGCTGAGGTCACGACCCTGGCAGGGACGCACGTCCGGCGCAGGCGCTTGAGCAGGGGCGGCACCCGGGTGGGCCGGGAGCGGGAGGGGCCGCCCCCTTGCCCGCCCGTCCCGCCCCCTTGGGGCGGCCCCGTCGCCCAAGGGGACGGGGGAAGCGGGAAGGGCGGCCACGTCGCCCAAGGGGACGGGGGGAGCGGGAAAGGCGGCCCTGTCGCCCGAGGGGGCGAGGAGGGAAGCGGGAAGGGCGGTCCCGTCGCCCAAGGGGGCGGGGGAAGGGGGTAAGGCGGTCCCGTCCGCCCGAGGGGGCGGGGGCGAAGCCCCAGGGGGAAGGGGGCAGAGCGGTCCCGTCCGCCCGAGGGGACGAGAGAAGGCGAAGGTGGTCCCGTCGCCCGAGGGGGAGATGCCTTTCGGTGCCTCGGGGGTGGGGTGTTCGCCTAAGTGCTCCGGGGCGGGCGGGAGGAGGCCAGGTGGAGGCGGGTGAAGGCAAGGGCCTCGGCCAGGTCGGCCTCGCGTTCCGTGGAGGACATCGCCCGCCGCGTGTTGACCTCGACGACCACGTGCCCGTCGAAGCCGGTCGCGGCCAGCCGCTCCAGCAGTTCCGCGCAGGGCTGGGTGCCGCGGCCCGGGACCAGGTGCTCGTCCTTGGCGGAGCCCTTGCCGTCGGCGAGGTGGACGTGGCCGAGCCGGTCGCCCATGCGGTCGATCATGGCCATCGCGTCGGTGCGGGCGGTCGCCGTGTGCGAGAGGTCGACGGTGAAGTGCCGGTAGTCGTCCTTCGTCACGTCCCACTCCGGGGCGTACGCCAGCATCTCGCGGTCCTTGTACCGCCACGGGTACATGTTCTCGACGGCGAAGCGCACGTCCGTCTCGTCGGCCATCCGCCAGATCCCGGTGACGAAGTCCCGGGCGTACGAGCGCTGCCAGCGGAAGGGCGGGTGGACGACGACCGTCGACGCGCCGAGCTTCTCGGCGGCCGACTGGGCCCGCCGGAGCTTGACCCACGGGTCCGTCGACCACACCCGCTGCGTGATCAGCAGGCACGGCGCGTGCACCGCGAGGACCGGCACGCCGTGGTGGTCGGAGAGTCTGCGCAGCGCTTCGACGTCCTGGCTGACGGGGTCCGTCCACACCATGACCTCGACGCCGTCGTAGCCGAGGCGCGCGGCGATCTCGAAGGCCGTCGCGGTCGACTCCGGGTAGACGGAGGCGGTGGACAGCGCGACCTTCGCATCCGGGATGCGTACGGCCGGTACCGCCGGAACCGCCGGTGCCGCTGGTTTCGCCACTTCTGCCACGAAGGACAGCGTACGGTCCCCTCTCCCGGCGGGGACGGCGAGGGGCCGACCCGTCAGGACGAGGGGAGGTGGTCCAGCCGCCGCAGGATGACTCCCTCGCGCAGCGCCCACGGACATATCTCCAGCACCGGCACCTCGAACAGATCCATCGCACCCTCCGCGACCAGCGCGCCGGCCAGGAGCTGGGGGGCGCGGTCGGCGGAGACGCCGGGCAGGTGGGAACGCTGCTCGACGGTCATGGCGGCCAGCTTCGGCACCCACTCCTCCAGCGAACTGCGGCTCAGTTCGCGCTGGATGTACAGACCCTCCGCCGACCGGGCCGCCCCGCCGATCCTGGCGAGCTGGCGGAAGGTCTTGGAGGTCGCCACGACGTGGTCCGGCGGCCCGAAGCGGGCGAACTCCCCGACCGTGCGGGCGATCTCCGCACGCACCTGCCGGCGCAGCGCCCGTACGTCCTGGGCGTCCGGCGGGTCGCCGGGCAGGTGCGCCGCGGTGAGCCGGCCGGCGCCCAGCGGCAGGCTGACGGCGGCGTCGGGGTCTTCGTCGATGCCGTACGCGATCTCCAGCGAGCCGCCCCCGATGTCGAGCAGCAGCAGCTTGCCCGCGGACCACCCGAACCACCGGCGGGCCGCGAGGAAGGTGAGCCGGGCCTCGTCCTCGCCGGACAGCACCTTCAGGTCGGCGCCCGTCTCCTCCCGTACCCGGGCGAGGACGTGGTCGGCGTTGGACGCCTCCCGCACGGCGGAGGTGGCGAAGGCGATGACGTCCTCGCACCCCTTGTCCTCGGCGGTCTGCATGGCCTGCCGCACGGTGCCGACCAGCCGGTCGATGCCCGCGGGGGCCACCGCCCCGCCCTCGTCGAGCAGTTCCGCGAGGCGCAGCTCCTCCTTGTAGGAGTGCGCGGGAAGGGGGCGGGCGCCACGATGGGCGTCCACCACGAGCAGGTGCGCCGTGTTCGAACCGACGTCGAGGACTCCGAGTCTCATGCACGGAACGCTACTGCTGCACGGCGCGCGGGTTCCTGCGCCTACCCTTGCCCCGTGCCAAAGACGAAAAAGGCGAAGCCGGGAAAAGCCGCGGAACTGCCGGAAACGGGCGTGACGGGGGCCGTGGTGAGTGACGAGCAGGGGCTGGACTTCGCCCGCGCGTGGGTGGAGTTCCCGGACCCGGAGGACGAGGAGCAGGTCTTCCGCTGCGACCTGACCTGGCTGACGTCGAAGTGGACGTGCATCTTCGGCAGCGGCTGCCAGGGCATCAAGCTGGGGCGTGCCGACGACGGCTGCTGCACGCTCGGGGCGCACTTCTCCGACGAGGACGACGAGCGGCGGGTCGCGGGGCACGTGGCCCGGCTGACTCCGGACATCTGGCAGTTCCACGACGTCGCCCGGTCCTCGAAGGCCGTGAAGGGGCCGAACGGCGGCTGGGTCCAGGCGGACGAGGACGGCGACCGTCAGACGCGCCGCTGGGAGGGTTCGTGCATCTTCCAGAACCGTCCCGGTTTCGCGGGCGGGGCGGGCTGCTCGCTCCACATCCTGGCGCTGCGGGAGGGCCGGGAGCCGCTCGAGACCAAGCCGGACGTGTGCTGGCAGTTGCCGGTGCGCCGGACGTACGACTGGGTCGAGCGGCCGGACGACACGAAGATCCTGATGGTCACGATCGGTGAGTACGACCGGCGGGGATGGGGCCCGGGGGGTCACGACCTGCACTGGTGGTGCACGTCGGCCACCTCGGCGCACGGGGCGGGCGATCCGGTGTACGTCTCCTACCGGCCGGAGCTGACGGAGCTGATGGGGGCGGGCGGCTACGCGAAGCTGGCGGAGCTGTGCGAGGCCCGCCTGGCCTCCCAGCTCCCCCTGGTGGCCCCGCACCCGGCGGACCCGGGGGTGTAGGTCCCCCTCCGGGGGCCGTCCCCTTGCTGTCCCCCGCCCTCGGTGGGCCGGGTGCGGGGGCAGGGGACGGCTGCCCGAAGGGCACGCCATCAGGGGCGCGGGGAACTGCGCGACCGGCCACGACGCACCCGCACGGGACGGGGACCACGGCCTACCCGCACGGGACGGGGACCACCACGGCCCACCCGCACGGGACGGAGACCCCGGCCCGCCCGCACGGGACGGAGACCCCGGCCCGCCCGCACGGGACGGAGACCCCGGCCCGCCCACGCGGCACTCGTCCCACCCGCGCGGCGCTCGGCACGCGGCACGCCGCGCTCGGGCTCGGCGACCGGCGCCCGTCACCCGACCCCGCGGCCGACCGCCCCTACCCCGGCTCCCCCGTCGCAGACGGCTCCGGCTCCGGCGCCGACGGCGAAGGACTCGGCTCCTCCGTCGGCCCCGGCGACGAAGGCTCCACGGGCGGCGTGCTCGGCGGCCGGGTCGGCGGTGCCGTCGGCGGCGGTGTGCTCGGCGGATGCGTGGGCGGCGACGTGGTCGGCCCGGTGGGCGGCGACGACGGCCCCCCGCTCGGCCCGCCGGCCCCGGGCGCGGGCCCGGGAGCGGGCTCCGTCGCCCCGGCCCCCCGGCCGCTCACCGACACCACCGCACCGCACGGCGACACCCCCACCCGCGCCGTCCACGCCTTCCGCGGTTCCTTCTCCCGGTCCACGGTCACGTACACCGTCACCGACTCCCCCGGGGCCAGCGTCCCCGAACTCCTGCTCAGCCGCAGCCAGGGCGCGTCGGCCCAGATCGACCAGGTCACCGGCGCGGCCCCGGAAGCGCTCAGCCGCACCACCGTCGCCCCGCCGGACGCCTCCGCCGTCACCGCGAGCCGTCCCGCGCCGGGCGCTCCCGCCCGGCCCGGCGTGAGGACCCGCACCGCGACGTCCCGCAGTCCGCTGCCCGTCGAGAAGGTGGGGTCGGGTCCGCCCCGGGTGTTCCCGGTCCTCTCGTACGCGCCCCCGCCGGCCCCCTCGTACGGCGAGCCGTCGGCGCCCAGCGGCCCGTCCTTCTCGCTCGCGGTGACGGCGGCGCCCCGGTGCCCCTCCCCCGTGAGGGGCGCCCGGTACGCCGCCCAGAGCGCGAGCACCGGGGCGGCCACGACGGTCGCCACCACGGTCGTCGTGACGGCGCGGGTGCGCAGGCGTTCGCGGCGCGCCGCGCGGTCCTTGGGGTCCAGCGGGAAGCCCGTGCGGTCGAAGCGCGGCGTGCCCGCGCGCGCCGGCCGGGGTGCGTGCAGCATCGCCATGTACGCCGCCGAGCGCGGCGCCTCGACCAGCGGAAGCCGTCCCGGGGACGCGCCGGTGCCCGGCCAGGGCCCGGCCGCCCCGGCCCGTTCGGCGGCCCGCCGGCACAGGGGGCACTCGTCGACGTGCCGTACGAGTTCCGCGCGCAGGGCGGTGCTGAGCAGCACCCGGTCGTCCCCGGTCAGCCGGGTCACCGTGGGGCAGGCCCCGCTCTCGACGACCAGCAGCGCTGCCCGGGTCCGTTCGACCTCGCAGGCCGCGGCGGCGAGGAGTTCGCGGGCCGCCGGGTGGTCGAGCCCCAGCACGGCCGCGACCTGCCGGGCGCCGAGTCCGTGCCGTACGGCGAGTTCCAGCGCCTCCCGCTGCTCCGGGGACGTTCCGGCGGCCTCCGGCCAGGCGAGGCGGGCCAGGTCGGCGTGCCGGGCGCGGGCCACGCTCTCCTCGACCGGGAGTTCCGGTTCCGGTACGGCGGAGGGCGGGCGGTGGGCCCCCTTGCCGCCGGGCGAGGTCTGTCTGCGCCGCTTCTCGTCGGTGAGGCGGCGCAGGCAGGCCCAGCGGGTGAGGGCGTACAGCCAGGCCCGGCGGTCCGGTTCGTCGGCGGGGCTGCGGGCGAAGCTGCGCTCGGCGAGGGCCAGCACGTCGCCGAGGACGGCGGTCGCGACGTCGTGGTCGCGCAGGACGGACAGGGCGTAGGTGAACAGCCCGTCGAGGTGGGGTTCGTAGCGGCTCGGCGGGCGCTGGGCCAGGGTGCGGGGGGCGCGCCGGTGGACCCGGTGCGCGCCGGTGCTGCTTCCGGCCGCGCCCGCGCTTCCCGGGGCGCCGGCGGTGCCGGTGGGGGGTGTGCGGCGCGTGGGGTGCTGCTCCCGCCTACTGGTCGTCATCCGGCCGACCGTAGGGGTGCTGCGGCCGCCCCCTCGCTCCCCTTGAGCCCTTTTAATCCTTACGGGTGAACAGATCACTCGAAAGAGGACAGGAATCCCTCATTCCGCCCTCTTCTGTCCCGTACCACTGGCCTATGCCATCACGCTTGGTGGCGGTTCCCGTCCGGTGTCGCCGGGCGCCCCGGCACCGGCCCGTGACCGCGTTGTCAGACCCGCTCTGTACGGTGACGCCATGGCTGCCCGTACGAAATCCGCGAAGGACCGGCCGTCCTACCGCTGCACCGAATGCGGCTGGACGGCCGTCAAGTGGCTCGGCCGCTGCCCCGAGTGCCAGGCCTGGGGGACGGTCGAGGAGTTCGGCGGCGCGCCCGCCGTCCGGACGACCGCGGCCGGCCGGGTCTCCACGGCCGCGCTCCCCATCGGCCAGGTGGACGTCCGCACCGCCACGGCCCGCTCCACCGGGGTGCCCGAGCTGGACCGGGTGCTCGGCGGCGGTCTGGTGCCCGGCGCGGTGGTCCTGGTCGCGGGCGAGCCGGGCGTCGGCAAGTCGACGCTGCTGCTGGACGTCGCCGCGAAGGCCGCCGACGACGAGCACCGCACGCTGTACGTCACGGCGGAGGAGTCGGCGAGCCAGGTCCGGCTGCGCGCGGACCGCATCAAGGCGGTCAGCGACCACCTCTACCTGGCGGCCGAGACCGACCTGGCCGCCGTCCTCGGCCATCTGGACGCGGTCAAGCCGACCCTCCTGATCCTCGACTCCGTGCAGACGGTCGCCTCCGCCGAACTGGACGGGGCGCCCGGCGGCGTGGCCCAGATCCGGGAGGTGACCGCGGCCCTGATCCGGGCGTCCAAGGAACGCGGCATGGCGACCCTGCTGGTCGGCCACGTCACCAAGGACGGCAACATCGCGGGCCCGCGCCTGCTGGAGCACCTGGTCGACGTCGTCCTCTCCTTCGAGGGCGACCGGCACGCCCGGCTGCGCCTGGTCCGGGGCGTGAAGAACCGGTACGGGGCCACCGACGAGGTCGGCTGCTTCGAGCTGCACGACGAGGGCATCACGGGCCTCGCCGATCCCTCGGGCCTCTTCCTCACCCGCCGTGACGTCGCCGTCCCCGGCACCTGTCTGACCGTCACCCTGGAGGGCCGCCGCCCCCTGGTCACCGAGGTCCAGGCGCTCACGGTCGACTCGCAGATCCCCTCGCCCCGCCGCACCACCTCCGGGCTGGAGACCTCCCGCGTCTCGATGATGCTGGCCGTTCTGGAACAGCGCGGGAAGATCAGCGCCCTCGGCAAGCGCGACATCTACTGCGCCACGGTCGGCGGCGTGAAGCTCACCGAGCCCGCCTCCGACCTGGCCGTCGCCCTGGCCCTGGCCTCCGCCGCCTCCGACACCCCGCTGCCCAAGAACCTGGTCGCGATCGGCGAAGTGGGCCTGGCCGGGGAGATCCGCCGGGTCACGGGCGTCCAGCGCCGCCTCGCCGAAGCACACCGGCTGGGCTTCACGCACGCCCTGGTCCCGACCGATCCGGGCCGGGTTCCGGCGGGCATGAAGGTGACCGAGGTCGCCGACATGGGAGCCGCCCTGCTGGCCCTTCCGCGCCGGTCTCGCGCACAGGCCCCACGGAGTGAGGAGGAGCGCCGGTAGACTTTGCCCTGGTCTCGCCTGTCCACCGCGTACGCGAGGCGAAGTTGACCGCCCCTGCCGGGGGCGGCCCCGACCCGTGACCCCCGTATCCGGAGGAGTGCAGTGGCAGCCAACGACCGGGCCTCATCACCCGGAAAGTCCGGCGGAGGCTCCAGCAACTCCGGCTCTGGCAACGAGGCCCAGATCCGCGCCTCGCTGAGCGCCGTCGCCCCCGGGCAGGCCCTCCGCGACGGCCTGGAGCGCATCCTGCGCGGCAACACCGGCGGACTGATCGTCCTCGGCATGGACAAGACCGTCGAGTCGATGTGCACCGGCGGCTTCGTGCTGGACGTCGAGTTCACCGCGACCCGCCTGCGCGAGCTGTGCAAGCTCGACGGCGCGCTGATCCTCGACAAGGACATCACCAAGATCCTGCGGGCCGGCGTGCAGCTCGTGCCGGACGCCTCCATCCACACGGAGGAGACGGGCACCCGCCACCGCACGGCGGACCGCGTCTCCAAGCAGTGCCACTTCCCGGTGGTCTCCGTCTCGCAGTCGATGCGTCTGATCGCCCTGTACGTGAACGGCGAGCGCCGGGTCCTGGAGGAGTCGGCCGCGATCCTCTCCCGCGCGAACCAGGCGCTCGCCACGCTGGAGCGCTACAAGCTGCGCCTGGACGAGGTGGCCGGGACGCTCTCCGCGCTGGAGATCGAGGACCTGGTGACGGTCCGCGACGTGACGGCGGTCGCCCAGCGCCTGGAGATGGTGCGCCGGATCGCCACGGAGATCGCCGAGTACGTGGTCGAGTTGGGCACCGACGGCCGGCTGCTCTCGCTCCAGTTGGACGAGCTGATCGCGGGCGTCGAGCCGGAACGCGAGCTGGTCGTACGGGACTACGTCCCCGAGCCGACCGCGAAGCGCTCGCGGACGGTGACCGAAGCCCTGACCGAGCTCGACGCGCTCTCCCACAGCGAGCTGCTCGAACTCCCCACCGTGGCGCGCGCCCTGGGCTACAGCGGCTCCCCGGAGACGCTGGACTCGGCGGTGTCCCCGCGCGGCTACCGCCTGCTGGCGAAGGTGCCGAGGCTGCCCGGCGCGATCATCGAGCGTCTCGTCGAGCACTTCGGGGGCCTGCAGAAGCTGCTCGCCGCGAGCGTGGACGACCTCCAGGCGGTCGACGGCGTCGGCGAGGCCCGCGCCCGCTCGGTCCGCGAGGGCCTCTCGCGACTGGCGGAGTCGTCCATCCTGGAGCGGTACGTGTGACCGGTCCCGCCGACGGGTGAGGACGACGGCCCCGCCGCGGGCGGCCCGAGGGGGCAGGCGGCGGGGCGGACGGTCTTTTGCGGCCGGTCAGTCCATCCGGACCGGCCGGCCCTACTGGACCAATCAGCCCTACCGGACCGGTCAGTCCTTCTCTGGACCTGCCAGCCCCACCGGACCGGTCAGTCCTTCTGGAGGGAGATGGACGCGGGGAACTTGGCTCCGGCGAGTTCCACCACGTAGGTGCCGGGCGCCACCGGGCCACCGGCGGGGACGTCGCAGCGCGCCGCGTCGCTCGGCTTGCGGTCCCAGGAGACGACCTGGCTGGCCTGCCCCTTCGGCGGGAGCTGGAAGAAGACGTTCCGGGCGCCCTTCACGCAGTCCTTCGAGGACCAGACCTTCTCGCTCGCGTCGTTCTTGACGGTGACGACCGCCCCCGCGGGGCCCAGGTCCACCTTGCAGGCGGCCGACGACGTGTTCTTCGCGGTGAGCGTGAACTTCGCGGGCTCGTCCACCGGGACCTGCACCTTGACCGCGCTGAGCGTCAACTCGACCGCGTCCGAGGCGCAGTTGGGCAGCTCGGAGTTCGCCGGAACCTGCTGCCCCGACCCTCCGGCACCGGACGCGCCCGTGCCGCCGGAACCGGACGCGGACCCCGTCCCGGCCGTGCCGGCACCGGACCCGGCGGACCCGGAACCCGATCCCGCGGACCCGGAACCCGACCCGGCGGACCCGGACCCCGATCCCGTACTGCCGCCGTCCGTCCCCCCGTTGGCGTCCCCGGGGTCGCGACCGCCCGGCTCGCCCGGTACGACCGGTCCCGTGGCCGAGGGGCCGGGGGTGATGGAGGCGGCGGGTGAGGGGCCTCCCGCACCCTTGCCGTTCTTGTCGTCGTCCTCTCCGCCGGAGAGCACGATCCACAGCACCAGCACCACCAGGAGCACCAGCAAGGACAGCCCGACGGCCCTCCGTCGCCAGTAAATGGAGGAGGGGAGCGGCCCGACTGGATTACGCAGAGATCCCACGGCCAGAACTCTACGAGAGAACGGGCCCCAACTCCTGCCCCACCCGCCGCTGTCGCGACAACTTTTGCCGATCATCATCCTGGCTGACGATCCCGCACCCGACTTTCGTCATGCTCCGTCACCCACAGGAGTCGACCTTCGGCGATTGTGAACGCCGCCCGTCCATTCCGTAACGTCTGGGGGCATGGAAACCAGCAGCGCGCTCTACCGCGCCATCCTCAACTTCGCGCACTCCACTCCCGGCTGGTTCCAGTTCCTCGCCGAGATATGGACGGAGCTGGGGCTGCTGGTCTTCGCCGGCCTCTTCCTCGTGGTGTGGTGGCGCGCCCGCGGCGACAGCGCGGCCTCGGTGGCGGTCGCGGTGCTGGCACCGCTGGCGACCGGGGTGATGTACGTGGCGAGCGAGTCGCTGAAGTCGGTGATCGACGAGGACCGGCCGTGCCGGGCGGTGGCGCGGGCGGCGCGGCCGCTGGTGGAGTGCCCGCCGGTGGGCGACTGGTCGTTCCCGAGCAACCACTCGGTGATCGCGGGCGCCGCGGCGGCCGGACTGATCCTGGCCTGGCCGCGGCTGGCGGTGTTCGTCGCGCCGATGGCGCTGCTGATGGCGCTCTCCCGGGTGTTCGTCGGCGTGCACTACCCGCACGACGTGCTGGTGGGGCTGCTGTTCGGCGGGATCGGCGGGGCGGTGCTGGTGTGGGTGTGCGCGCGGCTGGGACAGGGCGCGATCATGTGGATGCGGGCGTCCGGCGTGGGCCTGCTGGTGTGGTTCGCGGGCCCCGGCGCGGGCCGCAGGTCCCGGAGCCTGACATGAGCGCGCTCGCATCGGCGGGCGGCTCCGCGTCCCGCCTCGGCCGTGCGCACACCGTTTCGTGCCAGGATCGGAGGTGCCATGACTGCGACCACTGAGTTCACGCCCCAGCCCCCGTCCGAGCCCATGTCCGCGACCTCCACCACGGCCGGGACCACCGCCGCGGCCGTGCCCGATCAGCACGGCGGCGAGCTGCCCGTCCTGCACCCCGCCGTCAACCTCTGGTTTACGGCCCACGCCCGCGACCTGCCCTGGCGGCGCCCCGAGGCGGGCCCGTGGGGTGTGATGGTCAGCGAGTTCATGCTCCAGCAGACGCCCGTCGCCCGGGTCCTCCCGGTGTACGAGCAGTGGCTGGCCCGCTGGCCGCGCCCCGCCGACCTGGCCGCCGAGCCGTCCGGCGAGGCCGTCCGCGCCTGGGGCCGGCTCGGCTACCCGCGCCGGGCGCTGCGCCTGCACGGTGCGGCCACCGCCATAACGGAGCGGCACGGCGGCGATGTGCCGTCCGAGCACGCGCAGCTCCTGTCGCTGCCGGGCATCGGCGAGTACACGGCCGCCGCGGTGGCGTCCTTCGCCTACGGACAACGGCACGCGGTGCTCGACACGAACGTCCGCCGGGTGATCGCCCGCGCGGTGACCGGCGTGGAGTACCCGCCGAACGCGACCACCGCCGCCGAGCGCCGGCTGGCCCGTGCGCTGCTGCCCGAGGACACGGAGACGGCGGCCCGCTGGGCGGCTTCCTCGATGGAACTCGGCGCGCTGGTGTGCACGGCGAAGAACCCGGCGTGCGGGCGCTGCCCGATCTCCGCCCAGTGCGCCTGGCTGCGCGCGGGCAAGCCCCCGCACGAGGGCCCGGCGCGCAGGACGCAGACGTACGCCGGTACGGACCGCCAGGTGCGCGGGCGGCTGCTCGCCGTGTTGCGGGAGGCCGTGACTCCGGTGCCGCAGAGGGAGCTCGACGCGGTGTGGCACGAGCCGGTGCAGCGGGCACGCGCCCTGGACGGGCTGGTTTCGGACGGTTTGGTGGAGCCGCTGGCGGGTGGCGTTTACCGGCTTCCGCAGAGTTAAACCTCCTGGAAGGGTTCCGTCGTTACACAACCGATGGACAGCCGTGCGTCCTCCGAGCGCTGACCCGCACAGCCCCGTGACAACCCCTCCGTACCTTCAGGGACACAGGGGAACAGCCGGAATTGACCACCGGCTGACACAACGGGACGGGACGGAGGCGGTTCGAATGGCGCACGGCGAGGTGCTCGGATTCGAGGAGTACGTACGCACGCGGCAGGAGGCCCTGCTGCGCAGCGCACGCCGCCTCGTCCCGGACCCGGTCGACGCCCAGGACCTCCTGCAGACCGCGCTGGCGCGTACGTACGGCCGCTGGGACGGCATCGAGGACAAGTCGCTGGCCGACGCCTACCTGCGCCGTGTCATGATCAACACGCGTACGGAGTGGTGGCGGGCCCGCAAGCTGGACGAGGTTCCCACCGAGCAGCTGCCCGACGCCCGCGTCGAGGACGGCACGGAGCAGCGCGCCGACCGCGCTCTGCTGATGGACGTCCTCGGAGTGCTGGCGCCGAAGCAGCGCAGCGTGGTCGTATTGCGGCACTGGGAGCAGATGAGCACCGAGGAGACCGCTGCCGCACTGGGCATGTCTGCCGGTACGGTCAAGAGCACCCTGCACCGGGCCCTCGCCCGGCTCCGTCAGGAACTGGAGAGCAGGGATCTGGACGCCAGGGCCCTGGAGCGCGATGACATGCGTGGTGGAGTGCGGGTCGAACGGGGGCAGGAGCGGTGCGCGGCCTAGGCAGGCGGAGCGATCAGCGGACGGGAGAGGGGGACGGCCGGACGGCCGCCCCCGACGACGACTGCACCACGATCGGGCACGAACCCGGGTCCTGGACCCGGGAGAAGTCCCATCGGAACGTACTGGCGGTGAGTGGAACGGCGATGGCCGGCCTCGCCGCCGTCGGCCTGTTCGGGGTCTCCTGCAGCGCGGGCGGCACCGGCACCCGCGACGAGGGCCCGGCCCGCAGCGACCCGGTCGCGGCCAAGGTCGATCCGACGCCGCTGCCCACGACCTCCGCGCCGGCCGAAGCGCCGCCCGGGCCGGCCGCCCGGAAGGACCCGGTCGAGCTGCTGAAGGACGACCCGAAGGTCAGCGCGACGGTCAAGCACGACCTGAAACCCTGCGTGAAGGACATCTACCCGGTCGACGCCTCCTACGGGAAGGTCACTGGCAACACCTCCGACGACATCATCGTGAACGTGATGACCTGCGGTGATGCCGTGGGGATCGGCAGCTACGTGTTCCGCGAGGACAACGGCCGCTACACCAACGTCTTCGTGGCCGAGGAGCCGGCGGTGTACGCGTCGATCGACCGGGGAGACCTGGTGGTGACCCGTCCGGAGTACAAGAAGGGCGACCCGGTGGCGTTCCCGTCCGGCGAGGTGGTCGTGACGTACCGCTGGATGGGGCAGAAGTTCGTCGAGCACGACAGGGTGGAGAACAGCTACAGCAAGGCCGTCGGCAACGGCGACAAGCAGGGCGAGGTGCAGAGCCCCGGCCTGGACGCGGACGAGCAGAAGAAGGACGCCACCGAGCCCGGACGGGCCGGCGGCACGGACGACACCCCGTCCCCCCGGAGCTGACCGGGTGATGTTTCACGTGGAACATCACTGCCCCCTGAGCGCATGAGCCGGGACCCGGGGCCCGGGCCGAGAGAGCAGAGAGCAGAGAGCACCCCATGGCCGATACGCACGTCCTGTTCGTCGAGGACGACGATGTGATCCGTGAGGCGACCCAGTTGGCGCTGGAGCGGGACGGCTTCACCGTCACCGCGATGCCGGACGGCCTCTCCGGCCTGGAGGCGTTCCGCGCGCACCAGCCGGACATCGCGCTGCTCGACGTGATGCTGCCGGGCATGGACGGGGTGAGCCTGTGCCGTCGCATCCGTGACGAGTCGACCGTTCCGGTGATCATGCTGTCGGCGCGGGCCGACTCGATCGACGTGGTGCTGGGCCTGGAGGCCGGGGCCGACGACTACGTGACGAAGCCGTTCGACGGTTCGGTGCTGGTCGCGCGCATCCGCGCCGTACTGCGCCGCTTCGGCCACGCGTCCGGCAATGGCGCCCCCAAACCAGTGGAGGGCGGCGAGGGCGGCGAGGGCGGGGTGCTGACCTTCGGCGAGCTGGAGGTCGACACCGAGGGCATGGAGGTGCGCAAGCACGGCGAGCCCGTCGCGCTGACCCCGACCGAGATGCGGCTGCTGCTGGAGTTCTCCCACGCGCCCGGCACCGTGCTCTCCCGCGACAAGCTGCTGGAGCGGGTGTGGGACTACGGCTGGGGCGGCGACACCCGGGTGGTGGACGTTCACGTCCAGCGGCTGCGCGCGAAGATCGGCCAGGACCGGATCGAGACCGTCCGCGGCTTCGGCTACAAGTTGAAGGCCTGATCCCCTTCCGTGAAGAGCGCCGCATGAGACGTCTCGCCCTGCGCACCGGCATCCGCTGGAAGATCAGCTTCGCGATCGCCGCCGTGAGCGCGCTGATCGCCGTCCTGCTGAGCATCGTCGTGCACAACTCGGCACGCGTCTCCATGCTGGACAACGCCCGTGACCTGCAACTGGAGCGGCTGCAGTTCGCGCAGCGGCTGTACGAGTCCTCGCGCGACCCGAAGGTCGGCTCCGAGCTCAACAACCCCGGCCTGCCCGCCGAGCTGCGGGCCAAGCTCGCCCACGGGCGGCGCGCCACGCACGTCCAGGAGGACGCGAAGGGGGTGCCCGAGGTGTGGGCCGCGGTCCCCTATCCGGGGGGCGACATCCTCTCCCTGCACACCCGCTTCCCGAACAACGCGCGCGTCGTGGCGGACCTGGACCGTTCGCTGGTGGTCGCGTCGAGCGCCGTCGTCGTGGGCGGCACCGCGCTGGGCATCCTCATCGGCGGCTCCATCTCGCGCCGGCTGCGCAAGGCCGCTTCCGCGGCCACCGACGTGGCGCGGGGCCAGACGCAGGTACGGGTGCTGGACGCGATCGGCGGTGTCGTACGGGACGAGACCGACGACCTCGCGCACGCGGTGGACGCGCTCACCGACGCGCTCCAGGAGCGGGTGGAGGCGGAGCGCCGGGTCACCGCCGACATCGCGCACGAGCTGCGCACACCGGTCACCGGCTTGCTCACCGCCGCGGAACTGCTGCCCCCGTCGCGCCCCACCGAGCTGGTGCGGGACCGGGCGCAGGCCCTGCGGACGCTGGTGGAGGACGTCCTGGAGGTGGCGCGGCTGGACAGCGCCGCCGAGCGGGCGGAGCTCCAGGAGATCGCGCTGGGCGAGTTCGTCTCGCGCCGGGTGGCGTCGCTGTACCCGGACGCGGTCGTCACGGTGGTGCACGAGAGCTGGGTCAACACCGATCCGCGCCGCCTGGAGCGCATCATCGGCAATCTCCTCGGCAACGCCGCCAAGCACGGCAAGCCCCCGTTCGAGGTGACCGTCGAGGGCCGGGTGGTGCGGGTCCGCGACCACGGCAAGGGCTTCCCGGCGGACCTGCTGCGGGAGGGGCCGAGCCGTTTCCGCACCGGGTCGACCGACCGCGCGGGCCACGGACACGGGCTCGGGCTGACCATCGCGTCGGGCCAGGCGAAGGTGCTCGGGGCGCGGCTGACCTTCCGCAACGCGCAGGCGGACGGGGGCGCGATCGCGGTGCTGTGGCTGCCGGAGCACGCCCCGACGGCGACGGGCAGCTTCCCCATCGTGAATCTGGCGGACCTGCCGCCGCGGCGGCGCTGAGCCTGTTCGTACGAGTACGAGGAAGGGGCGCCCGGCACGCTGTGTGCCGGGCGCCCCTTCCTCGTCACCTGTGAGCCGGGGTCACCTGTGAGCCGGGCGGCGCACCGCCTACGCCTGGGCGGCCACCGCGTCCTTCTGCACCGCGGTGTCCGGGGCGGAGCCGTCCTTCTTCTGCGGGCCCGCGCCCTTCAGCTCGACCTCCTTGACGAAGAACGCCGCGACCAGGGCGACCACCGCGACGCCCGCGCCGAGCAGGAACGCGCCGTGCGTGCCGGTGGCGACGGCGAACTGGTACATCTCCCGCAGCGCGGCCGGGAGCTTCTCCAGGCTGGCGGCGTCCAGGGCCGCGCCCTGGGGCATGCCTCCGGTGGAGCCGCCCTGGGCGACCATCGAGTCGGTGACCCGGGCGGTGAACAGCGCGCCCATCACCGAGACGCCGAACGAGCTGCCGAGCGTACGGAAGAGGGTCGTGGACGAGGAGGCGACGCCCATGTCCTTGGGCTCGACGCTGTTCTGCGCGACCAGCATGGTGATCTGCATCAGGAAGCCCATGCCCGCGCCGAGGACCGCCATGTAGATCCCGGAGGTGAGGCGGGAGGTACCGGTGTCCATCTGCGCGAGCAGGACCAGTCCCGCGGTGATCAGCGCGCCGCCCGCGATCGGGAACATCCTGTACTTGCCGGTGTTGGTGGTGACCCGGCCGACGAGCAGCGAGACGACCATCATCGACAGCAGCATCGGCAGCAGGAGCAGGCCGGAGTTGGTCGCCGACGCGCCCTGCACGGACTGCTGGAAGAGCGGCAGGTAGAGGACCGCGCCGAACATCACGAAGCCGACGATGAAGCCGATCACCGACATGAGGGTGAAGTTCCGGTTGCGGAAGATGTGCAGCGGAATGATCGGCTCGGCCGCCTTGGTCTCCACGTACAGGAAGCCGGCGACCGAGGCGAGGCCGAGGGCCGCCAGGCCCAGAATCTGGCCGGAGCCCCAGGCGTACTCGGTGCCGCCCCAGGTGGTGACCAGGACGATCGCGGTGATGCCGACGGTCAGCAGGGCCGCGCCGAGGTAGTCGATCTTCCCCTTGCCGGTGCGCTCCTTCTTCGGCAGGTGCAGCACGGTGGTGATCATGAAGAGGGCGAGCGCGCCGAGCGGCACGTTGATGTAGAAGGACCAGCGCCAGCCGAGGTGGTCGGTGATCGCACCGCCGGCCAGCGGGCCGCCGATCATGGCCAGCGCCATCACACCGGCCATCATGCCCTGGTACTTGCCGCGCTCACGCGGCGGAATCAGGTCGCCGATGATCGCCATGACGCCGACCATCAGGCCGCCCGCGCCCAGCCCCTGCACGGCCCGGAAGCCGATGAGCTGGCCCATGTCCTGGGCCATGCCGCTGAGTACGGAACCCAGCACGAAGACGACGATCGAGACGAGGAAGATGCCCTTGCGGCCGTAGAGGTCGCCGAGCTTGCCCCAGATCGGGGTGGAGGCCGCGGTCGTCAGCGTGTACGCGGTGACCACCCAGGACAGGTGCTCCAGGCCGCCCAGCTCGCCGACGATGGTGGGCATCGCGGTGCCGATGATCATGTTGTCGAGCATCGCGAGCAACATCGCGATCATGAGGGCGAGGAGCACGACGCGCACGCTGCGCGGCTGCTTCCCCGCCTGCTGAGGCTTCGGTATCGCCGCGTGCGGCGCTGTGGTGGTCATATCTCGTCCCCTGTTGATACTTACTTGCCGCCCGGCAAGTTGGCTACACTTCAGGAAGGTAGACTGTTAACTTGCCGGTCGTCAAGTAAGTTTCGACGGGTTGAACAAGCCTTGGGAGTACGCGGATGAGCAGCAGCGCCGGCGGAACGGGACGGCAGCGCCGGGGTGACACGCGCCAGCGCATCCAGGACGTGGCCCTGCGGCTGTTCGCGGAGCGGGGGTACGAGAAGACCTCGCTGCGGGAGATCGCCGAGGAGCTGGAGGTCACCAAGGCGGCGCTGTACTACCACTTCAAGACCAAGGAAGACATCCTGATCAGCCTCTTCGAGGACCTGACCCGGCCGATGGACGAGCTGATCGAGTGGGGCGAGGGCCAGCCGCGCACGCTGGCCACCAAGAAGGAGCTCCTCAACCGCTACAGCACCGCGCTGACGAACGCGGGCCCGCTCTTCCGCTTCATGCAGGAGAACCAGGGGACGGTGCGGGACCTGAGCGTCGGCGACAGCTTCAAGGCGCGGATGATCAAGATGATGGCGTTGATGAAGGAGCCCGAGGCGCCGCTGGTCGACCAGGTGCGGTGCATCAGCGCGCTGTTCACGATGCACGCGGGCATGTTCGCGCTGAAGGAGATCGAGGGCGACGAGGAGGACAAGCGGAAGGCCGTCCTCGAAGTCGCGGTCGACCTGGTGACACAGGCGGACGCGTCCTGAGGACGGCCTTCACGGGGGGGGACGGCAGGCGGGGGGGGGCGGCCCGGGGCGGCGGGAGCCGGACGGGGGTCAGACCTTGACGCCGACCGAGCGCAGGAAGGCGACCGGGTTGACGGCGGAGCCGTAGTTCGGGGTGGTGCGGATCTCGAAGTGCAGGTGCGGGCCGGAGGAGTTGCCGGTGTTGCCGGACAGGGCTATCTGCTGGCCCGCGCCGACCCGCTGGCCGACCTTCGCCTGGATGCGCGAGAGGTGGGCGTACTGGGAGTACGTACCGCGGGCGTGCTTGACCACGATCGCGTTGCCGTACGCGGGGCCGTCGCCGCCGCCGTTGCGGCCCGCCTTGACCACGACGCCGGCCGCGGCGGCCTTCACCTTGGTCCCGACCGGGACGGCGAAGTCCTGGCCGGAGTGCTTGTGGGACCACATCGTGCCGCCCCTGCCGAAGGTGGCGGAGAGGGCGTAGCCGCCCTGGAGCGGCCGGCCCCAGCGCTTGGCCTTCGCGGCGGCGGCCTTCTTGGGCGCGCTGCCGGTCTTCGCCGGGACGGCCTTGACGGGAGCGGCCTTGACCGGGGCGGCCTTGACCGGAGCGGCCTTGACCGGGGCGGCGCTCGCAGCGAAGGCGCTCCCGGATCCGGTCACGCACATCGTGCCGGCCGCGGCGACGACGACGGCCTTACGGACCCGGAGGGACACGAGCTTCGACATACGGGAGAAACCTTCGGAGACGAGTGAACCCGGCGGGTTCGCCGGGCTTGCTCCACATTGGTAACCCGACGCGCCACACCTCCCCAAACGCCCCTTCTACGACGTCGCCTCGTAGCCGGGCCCCCGGGCCTGCGGTTGCTTGACGGCTTGCGGGACCTTCGCGAGGGACTCGAAAAAACCTCGGCCGATCAGGTTTACGTCCTAGCCAGAGCACCCGGAATCGGAGAGCCGCCCCGGTCCGGACAGGGTTCCCGCTCCCGGCGCCGACGAGTCGGACCCGGCCCGCCCCGGAGTCGCGCCGAGGTCGCCGCCCGGTCCACTACCGGCGCTAGTAAGGCCCGTAACGCCTGTGCGCCTTGTCACGAGCGGGCCGCGTCCGCCGTTCCGTACGGACACATCCGGCGTCAATCGGGCATGCCGGACCCACTCGTACGGGCGACTCCCCCGTCTTTCGCTCGCCCGCCCGTCCGTCGTGCGCAAGTCTCAACCGCATGAGGGGTGTCGGCGTACGGTGGGGTCGGAGTGCAGTGCCGTCGGGGCGGGAGGGGCACCGGATGGACGAGGGCAGCGAACCGGACGCCGTGTGGCACACGGTGGTGAGCGGCCGGGCGGTCGACCTGCCCGCCACGCTCCCCACCATCAGGGCCGCGCTCACCCCCGCCCAGGCCGCCGACCTGGACGCCGAGATCGCCCGCACTCCGGCCCTGGACCTTCCGCTGGTCCTGGCCCGCTGGGCGCTGGCCCCGACGGAGGCCGCCGCGGAGGACGAGGCGGTCTTCGCCCGGCTGGCCTCGGGCGACTTCTCCGACTGCGTGTCCGCCGGGTCCGACGAGCCCCTGCCGCCCCGGCCGGAAGCCTCATGACGCGGCTGCGCATCCAGTACGCCCCGGCCGCGGAGACGGCCCGGCACGCGATGCACCCCGACCTCCGCCGGCGCTTCGAGCACGCCATGCGCGCCCTGGCCCGCGACCCGTACGGCCAGGGCACGCGCGAGGTGAAGGGCGAGAAGGACCGCCGCCAGGGGGTCGCGGGCGGGGCGGTGGTCGTCTACTACGTGAGCGCGGCGGTGCTGGTGGTGACGGTGGTGCGGATCGTGCACGCGTAAGCCGCCGCGGCGGGGACGGACCCACCGGAACGCGTCGAGGGCGGCGGTGCGCGTGGACCCCCGGCCCGTGTTTCCGGCCGTCCCCCGCCCCTTGCACGGAGAAAGAGGCCGGCCCCGGAAACCGTCAGGTTCCCGGGGCCAGCCCCTACTCCGTCACGCTCGCGCCGAGCGCTACGCGTCCTTCGTCAGGTTCGGCCCGTTGCCGCCCGCCGCGGACTCGATCGGCGGGGCGTCCGGCAGGGCCGCCTTCTCCTCGCCGCGGAAGGTGAACTCCTTCGCGTCGCCCTCGCCCTCCGTGCCGACGACCACGATGTGGCCGGGGCGCAGCTCGCCGAAGAGGATCTTCTCCGAGAGGATGTCCTCGATCGAGCGCTGGATCGTCCGGCGCAGCGGCCGGGCGCCCATCACGGGGTCGTAGCCCTTCTTGGCGAGGAGCTGCTTCGCGTCACCGCTGAGCTCGATGCCCATGTCGCGGTCCTTGAGGCGCTCGTCCACCTTGGCGATCATCAGGTCGACGATCTGGATGATGTCTTCCTGGCTGAGCTGGTGGAAGACCACCGTGTCGTCGACACGGTTGAGGAACTCGGGGCGGAAGTGCTGCTTGAGCTCTTCGTTGACCTTGTTCTTCATCCGCTCGTACCCGGTCTTGACGTCGCCCTGGGCGGCGAAGCCCAGGTTGAAGCCCTTGGAGATGTCCCGGGTGCCGAGGTTCGTCGTCATGATGATGACGGTGTTCTTGAAGTCGACCACGCGGCCCTGGGAGTCGGTCAGGCGACCGTCCTCCAGGATCTGCAGCAGCGAGTTGAAGATGTCCGGGTGGGCCTTCTCCACCTCGTCGAAGAGGACGACGGAGAACGGCTTGCGGCGGACCTTCTCGGTGAGCTGGCCGCCCTCCTCGTACCCCACGTAGCCGGGGGGCGAGCCGAAGAGGCGCGAGACCGTGTGCTTCTCGCTGAACTCCGACATGTCGAGGGAGATCAGCGCGTCCTCGTCGCCGAAGAGGAACTCCGCGAGCGTCTTGGAGAGCTCGGTCTTACCGACGCCCGAGGGGCCGGCGAAGATGAACGAGCCACCGGGACGCTTGGGGTCCTTGAGGCCTGCACGGGTGCGGCGGATCGCCTGGGAGAGCGCCTTGATGGCGTCCTTCTGGCCGATGACGCGCTTGTGCAGCTCGTCCTCCATGCGCAGCAGACGCGAGGACTCCTCCTCGGTCAGCTTGAAGACGGGAATGCCGGTCGCGGTCGCGAGGACCTCGGCGATGAGCTCGCCGTCGACCTCGGCGACGACGTCCATGTCGCCGGCCTTCCACTCCTTCTCGCGCTTGGCCTTCGCGGCGAGGAGCTGCTTCTCCTTGTCGCGGAGGGAGGCCGCCTTCTCGAAGTCCTGGGAGTCGATGGCCGACTCCTTGTCGCGGCGGACGTTCGCGATCTTCTCGTCGAACTCGCGGAGGTCCGGCGGCGCGGTCATCCGGCGGATGCGCATGCGCGATCCGGCCTCGTCGATCAGGTCGATCGCCTTGTCCGGGAGGAAGCGGTCCGAGATGTACCGGTCGGCCAGCGTGGCCGCCTGGACGAGGGCCTCGTCCGTGATGGAGACACGGTGGTGGGCCTCGTAGCGGTCGCGCAGGCCCTTGAGGATCTCGATGGTGTGCGGCAGCGACGGCTCCGCGACCTGGATGGGCTGGAAGCGGCGCTCCAGCGCGGCGTCCTTCTCCAGGTGCTTGCGGTACTCGTCGAGCGTGGTGGCACCGATGGTCTGGAGCTCACCGCGGGCCAGCATCGGCTTCAGGATCGACGCCGCGTCGATGGCGCCCTCGGCGGCACCCGCACCCACGAGCGTGTGCAGCTCGTCGATGAACAGGATGATGTCGCCGCGGGTGCGGATCTCCTTGAGGACCTTCTTCAGCCGCTCCTCGAAGTCACCGCGGTAGCGGGAACCGGCGACGAGCGCGCCGAGGTCGAGGGTGTAGAGGTGCTTGTCCTTGAGGGTCTCGGGCACC
Source organism: Streptomyces sp. NPDC039736 (assembly GCF_055596485.1). Lineage (NCBI taxonomy): Bacteria > Bacillati > Actinomycetota > Actinomycetes > Kitasatosporales > Streptomycetaceae > Streptomyces > Streptomyces sp. NPDC039736. The sequence goes on from NZ_JBVIUQ010000015.1 coordinate 30,206, forward strand.
TCGCCCTTGACGATGGCCTGCGCGAGGCCCTCGACGACGGCGGTCTTGCCGACGCCGGGCTCGCCGATGAGGACCGGGTTGTTCTTCGTACGGCGGGACAGCACCTGCATGACCCGCTCGATCTCCTTCTCGCGCCCGATGACCGGGTCGAGCTTGGACTCACGAGCGGCCTGGGTGAGGTTCCGGCCGAACTGGTCGAGCACCAGGGACGTGGAAGGCGTGCCTTCCGCAGGGCCGCCTGCCGCGGCGGTCTCCTTGCCCGAGTATCCGGAGAGCAGCTGGATGACCTGCTGCCGCACCCGGTTGAGATCGGCGCCCAGCTTCACCAGGACCTGGGCGGCGACGCCCTCGCCCTCGCGAATCAGGCCGAGCAGGATGTGCTCGGTGCCGATGTAGTTGTGGCCGAGCTGGAGGGCCTCGCGGAGCGACAGCTCCAGGACCTTCTTCGCACGCGGGGTGAAGGGAATGTGGCCGGACGGAGCCTGCTGGCCCTGACCGATGATCTCCTCGACCTGCTGGCGAACCGCCTCAAGCGAAATGCCGAGGCTCTCCAGGGCCTTAGCGGCGACACCTTCACCCTCGTGGATCAAGCCCAGGAGGATGTGCTCGGTGCCGATGTAGTTGTGGTTGAGCATCCGGGCTTCTTCCTGAGCCAGGACGACAACCCGCCGCGCGCGGTCGGTGAACCTCTCGAACATCGTTATTCGCTCCTCAGAGCGGTCGGGCAGTTAAGGGGTCGGTCCCCTCCCTGTCCTTCCGCATGCTAGTCCCGCGGGGCGGGACAGCTCGTTCCAACTGCCGACACCCGTTCTTGCCTCCCGGCCTGAACAGCCGACTACTGCCTCAACTCGATGGTGCGAGACGATGTTCCCGCAGGCCAAGCTGTTACCCCTTTCGCCACTACGCCGATGGCGAACGGAGGACCGCTTCGCGTGCGTGTCGCCCCTCCCCACTAGGGATGTCTTACCCGCAAGCACTGACACTCCATGCGGCGCGCACCGGTTCCCTCAGCTACGGGCGAACACCCTTGCGCCGTCGGATGCACCCACACGCCCCCATATCGCCCACGCTGAGCATCCGGACACGGACCCAGCGTAACCAAGTGCCGTTTCGGGAGTTGCTCCGGGCATGGCCCCCACCGTCCCCCGCCCCCGCCCGCCGCTGCCCGGCGGCGACGACGCGCGGACCCGGCCGCCCCGCCGGGCCTCCAGGACCTCCTGGGCCTCCTGGTACGAGAAGGAACTCGGCTGGGACACCGTGCACGCCCCCGGGGAACCGGTCCTGCTGCCCACCGGCCGGCACTTCGACGTACTGGAACTGCCCGCGGAAGCGGGGCACGCCGTGCTGCGCCGGATCGGTCCCACCGGGCCCGTCGCCCTGCTGGGGCGGCGGCTGCGGCTGCTGCTCGCCACGGGGAGCGCGGACGAGGTGCCGTCACTCCTGGACTGGCTGGAGTGGGGCTCCGTCGACCTGGACCTGCGGGCGACCGGCACGGGCGGCCTGATCACCGCCCCCGCTCCACCGGGCTTCGCGCCCCTGCCGGAGGACGGGGCCGCCGTCTGGCTGCGGCCCCCCGTGCCGGGGCGCGAAGAAGCACTGCCGGCCTTCACCGGCATCGGGGGCAGTGGGGACGCCCCCGATCTCGTACGACTTCTGGCGGCCGCGGCGACGGAATGCCACCGCATCCGGTTGATCAGCGCGAAGACGGCCTCCCCGAACCGCGGAGACCTCGACGTGAATACGGGACTGCCGAAAATGCGGCAGGCTCAGCCGTTGGCCTTGTCGTAGGCTTCCTTCACCGCTGCGGGAACACGGCCACGGGCACTCACGTCGTGACCGTTCTCCTTCGCCCACTTACGGATCTCGGCCGTGTTCTGAGTGCCGCCGGAAACAGCGCGCGCCTTGCCGCGGCCGGCGCTGCGGCCACCCGTGCGACGGCCGTTCTTGGTGTACGGGTCGAGCAGCCCGCGGAGCTTCTCCGCGTTCGCGGTGGTGAGGTCGATCTCATAGGTCTTGCCGTCCAGAGCGAACGTCACCGTCTCGTTCGCCTCGACGCCGTCGAGGTCGTCAACAAGAAGGACCTGAACCTTCTGCGCCACCGGATTTCCTTTCATCGAAAATGCAGTACGCGGAAAGGAAACCGCTTTTCCGGGGAAAACACAAACCCCTGTGTGAGGTTCAGTACCGCGAGAACACGGGAAACGTGCGCGTTTCGGACATAGGACAACAGCCGATACACGCGCTTCAGAGGTGCAGAAGCATCCGACTGTTGCCCAGGGTGTTGGGCTTCACCCGTTCGAGACCGAGGAACTCCGCCACGCCCTCGTCGTGGGAACGCAGCAGCTCGCTGTAGACATCCGTGTCGACCGGGGACTCGCCGATCTCCACGAAGCCGTGCTTCGCGAAGAACCCCACTTCGAAGGTCAGGCAGAAAACCCGGCGCACTCCGATCCAGCGAGCGGTCTGGAGCAGTTTGTCCAGCACCAGATGTCCCACTCCGGCGCCCTTCAGGGCGGGATCCACGGCGAGAGTGCGCACTTCGGCGAGGTCTTCCCACATCACGTGCAGCGCGCCGCAGCCGATCACCCGGGCGTCCTCGTCGCGTTCCGCCACCCAGAACTCCTGGATGTCCTCGTAAAGCGTCACGTTCGCTTTGTCGAGCAGGATGCTCTCGCGCGCGTAGGCGTCGACAAGGGCGCGGATCGCGCGCACATCGCCGGTGCGCGCCCGGCGGACGGTGACGGCCACGGGGAAGGCCGCCGGGACGCCGGCGGGGGCGGCTTCGGAGGCGGCTTCGGTGATGGCTTTTGCGGGCGCAATATGATCGGGGGCCATGCCCGGACGCTATCGCCCCGGCGGCTTCGCGTCGCCACCGGGGAGTTCCGTCGGCCCCCCGCCGGTTTCCGCGGCGGTTTCGGGAGCGGTATCCGGGGGTGGAGCGGAATCTTCCGAGTCGCCGCGTTGTACGACGCGCATCGCGTCCTGAAGTGCTTCGCGCTGCTCGGCGGACATCATGCCGAAGAACGCGACAAGGGCCGCGGCGGGGTTGTCACTGGTCGACCAGGCCTCGTTCATCAGTGCGGCCGAGTAGGCGGCACGCGTGGAGACCGAGGTATATCGATAGGCCCGGCCGTCCACTTCCCGGCGCACCCAGCCCTTCTGATGGAGATTGTCCATTACGGTCATCACGGTGGTGTAGGCGATGGAACGGTCCTTCTGAAGGTCTTCGAGGACTTCCCGCACGGTGACCGGACGGTTCCACTGCCACACGCGCGTCATGACGGCGTCTTCCAGCTCTCCCAATCGGCGTGGCACAGCGCCAGCCTAGTGGGAGATATCCGGAATTCCCGGCTATTCCGGGCGGGGCGCAGGAAAAGAGGGGCGCGCGGTCCGGATGAGTTCCGGATCGCACGCCCCTCTTCGGTGCGCGTGTTCCCGACGGCGGCGCGTCCGTTCCCGCCGGTGCGCCGGGGTCAGGAGGCGCCGCTGTCGCGCCCGGCCGTGTCGACCGGCCTGCCGGGGGCCGCGGTGGCCGCGGCGACGGCGTCGGTGGCTCGGTCTTCCTTGGTCTTGTTGGCGCCGCCCTGCGTCTTGACGATCGTCACGACGAGACCGATGAAGAAGGCGGCCATCACCACGGGGGGCAGAAGCGCGGAGACATAGTCCATGCCTCCAGAGTAGCTAGCTCGCTTCGCGTCGTTCCCCGGGGGGCGCGGGCCGCTTGCGGGGCGGGAAGGCCTCGGCGGGGGTCGGCACCGGCCGCTCGCGGGAGGGGTTGTCGGCGGGGACCGGTCCCGCGGGGGCGGCGGGGCGCGCCGGCTTGGCGGCGGCACGGCCGCCGGGCAGGGCGGTCAGGCGGGTGCGGGGCGCGGGCGCGGCGGGCGCGGGAGGACTCGTACGGGCGAGCCTGGCCCGCACGGAACGCTCCGCGATGCCCTGGCAGCGGTCCAGGAGCGCCGCGCCGAGCGGGAGCCGGCGCAGGGAGCGCAGCGCGGCGAGGTCGTCGGGCTGGGGCCGGTAGCCGGCCGCCAGGGCGTCCTGGAGGAGCTCCAGGTAACCGGTGGCGGAGGCGGGGAGGGCGGCCCGGTAGCGGGCGAGGTCGGCGAGCAGGAAGGCGCGCAGCCGTCCCGCCTCGTGGATCGCCTCGTCGACGGACTCCGCCAGACGCAGGCACTCGCGCACCTCGTCGGCGGGGAGGGGGGCGGGGTGGAGGGCGAGGGCGAGGGCGCGCCGGAGCACACGCAGTTCGTCTGCGCTGAACGCCATGCCGCCGCGGGAACCGTATGGCGTGGGCATGTGGTGACTTTAAGTGCTAAGCGGACAATTTTTGCTCAGCGGGTGATCGGTGGCGCGTTGCGGTCCGGGCCGGGCGATTCCCGTGCGCACGGGGATCGTTTCCCGTGCGCACGGGGATCGTGACGGGGTGGCGGCCGCCGGGCGCGCCCGCCCGCGCGGAGGCCGCGGCGGGCTCGCGCGCCGGGGGACGGCGCCCTCGCGCGCGAAGCCGTGCCGGGGCGTCCTCACATGCGGGCGATGTTGCGCTCGTACACCAGGCGCAGGCCGATGAGCGTCAGCCAGGGCTCGTGCTCGTCCACCGCGGTGGCCTCGCCGAGGATGATCGGGGCGAGGCCACCGGTCGCGATGACCGTGACGTCGTCCGGGTCCTGCGGGGAGAGTTCGCGGGCCATGCGGGCGACGACTCCGTCGACCTGGCCGGCGAATCCGTACACGATGCCCGACTGCATGGCCTCGACGGTGTTCTTGCCGATGACGCTGCGCGGGCGGGCCAGCTCGATCTTGCGGAGCTGGGCGCCCTTGACGCCGAGGGCGTCCACCGAGATCTCGATGCCGGGGGCGATGACACCGCCGACGTACTCGCCCTTGGCGGAGACCGCGTCGAAGGTGGTGGCCGTACCGAAGTCGACGACGACCGCCGGGCCGCCGTACAGCTCGACGGCGGCGACGGCGTTGACGATGCGGTCCGCGCCGACCTCCTTGGGGTTGTCCATCAGGATCGGCACGCCGGTCTTGACGCCCGGCTCGACCAGGATGGCGGGGACGTCGCCGTAGTAGCGGCGGGTGACCTCGCGCAGCTCGTGCAGGACCGAGGGGACGGTCGCGCAGATGGCGATGCCCTCGATGCCGTCGCCCAGTTCGTTGCCGAGCATGGGGTGCATGCCCATCAGGCCCTGGAGCAGCACGGCCAGTTCGTCGGCGGTGCGGCGCGGGTCGGTGGAGATGCGCCAGTGCTCGACGATCTCCTCGCCGTCGAACAGGCCGAGGACGGTGTGGGTGTTGCCGACGTCGATGGTGAGGAGCATGGCTTACCGCGCCCCGTCCTGGGACGCCTCGCGCAGGTCCAGGCCGATGTCGAGGATCGGGGCGGAGTGGGTGAGCGCGCCCACGGCGAGGTAGTCGACGCCGGTGTCGGCGTACGCGCGGGCCGTGTCGAGGGTGAGGCGGCCGGAGGACTCGAGGACGGCGCGGCCCGCGACCAGGGCGACGGCCTCGGCGGTCTGCTCCGGGGTGAAGTTGTCCAGCAGGATCAGGTCGGCGCCCGCCTCCAGCACCTCGGTGACCTGCGCCAGGGTGTCGACCTCGACCTCGACGGGGACCCCCGGGAAGGCGTCCCGCACGAGCTTGAAGGCCTGGGCCACTCCCCCGGCGGCGACCACGTGGTTGTCCTTGACGAGGGCCGCGTCGGAGAGCGACATGCGGTGGTTGACGCCGCCGCCGCAGCGCACCGCGAACTTCTCCAGCGAGCGCAGCCCCGGGGTGGTCTTGCGGGTGTCGCGGACCTTGGCCCGCGTGCCCACCAGGACGTCCGCCCAGGCGCGGGTGGCGGTGGCGACGCCGGAGAGGCGGCACAGGAGGTTCAGCGCGCTGCGTTCGGCGGTGAGGAGGTCGCGGGTGCGGGCGGTGACGGTGAGGAGCTTCTGCCCGGCCCGCACGCGGTCGCCGTCCTCGACGTGCCGCTCGACCTCGAACTCCTCGGTGCAGACGATGGAGAGCACCGTCTCGGCGACGCGCAGGCCCGCGACCGTGCCCGCCTCGCGGGCGGTGAAGTCACCGGTGGCGACGGCCTCCTCGGGGACGGTCGCCACGGTGGTCACGTCGACGCCGTGCGCGAGGTCCTCGGCGAGGGCGACGTTCGCGACGTCCTCGACCTCGACCGGGTCCAGGCCGCAGTCCAGCAGGAGCTGCGCGAGGTGGGGGTCCAGGCCGCAGTCGGACAGGTCGTACGTGCCGTCCTCCGGCACCTCCTGCGGCGCTCCGCCGGAGCAGCCGCAGGCGTCGCCGCAGCCGCCCGCCTGCGGGAGGAGCTGGGGGTTCTCGGGGGTGCTCACTGGTGCTGCTCCTTCGGACGGTCCTGCGGTACGGGCGGGAATGCGGCGGTGTCGGTGCGGCGCACCACCAGGCGGTGGTCGTCGGTCAGCCGTACGACGAGGTGGCGCTGCCACTGGGCGTCGTCGCGGTCGGCGTGGTCCTCGCGCCAATGGCAGCCGCGGGTCTCCGCGCGCTCCCGGGCGGCGGCGACCAGCACGCGCGAGACGCACAGCAGGTTGGTGGTCTCCCAGGAGTCGACGCCGGGCTCGGCGGACTTGCCCGGTCCTGCCGCGTCGTGGCGGGCCCCGAGCTGCACGGCCTCCAAGGCGTCCGCGGCGTCGCCGAGGCTCCGGGCGGAGCGCAGGACGCCCGCGCCCCGCGACATGGTCTGCTGGATGCCGTGGCGGGCCTCGGGGGCGACGAGCGGAAGGACGGCGGCGGGCTCGGTGGGGGCGCCCGGGGCGCGGGTCCCGGCGGACGTGACGGCCTCGGCGATGCGCTCGGCGAACACCAGGCCCTCCAGGAGGGAGTTGGAGGCGAGGCGGTTCGCGCCGTGCACGCCCGTGCAGGCGACCTCGCCGCACGCGTACAGGCCGGGCACCGTGGTCCGGCCGTGCAGGTCGGTGCGGACGCCGCCGGAGGCGTAGTGCGCGGCGGGGGCGACCGGGACCGGCTCGGTCACCGGGTCGATGCCGTGGGCGCGGCAGGCGGCCAGGATGGTCGGGAAGCGGTGCTCCCACATGTCCGCGCCGAAGTGCCGCCCGTCCAGGTACATGTGGGCGGCGCCCTGCTCCCGCATGCGGCGCATGATCGCCTTGGCGACGATGTCGCGCGGGGCGAGTTCGGCGAGCTCGTGCTGTCCGAGCATGAAGCGCACGCCGTCCGCGTCGACGAGGTGCGCGCCCTCGCCGCGCACCGCTTCGGACACCAGCGGCTGCTGGCCCTCCGCGCCCTCGCCGAGGAAGAGCACCGTCGGGTGGAACTGGACGAACTCCAGGTCGGAGACCTCCGCGCCGGCGCGCAGGGCGAGCGCGACGCCGTCGCCGGTGGACACGGCGGGGTTGGTGGTGGCGGCGAAGACCTGGCCCATGCCGCCGGTGGCGAGGACGACGGCGGGGGCGTTGACCGCGCCGACGCCGTCGTGCTGGCCCTCGCCCATGACGTGCAGGGTGACACCGGCGGTGTGCCCGTCCGCGTCGACGAGGAGGTCGAGCACGAGGGCGTTCTCGACGAACTCCACGGCCCGGGCGCGCACCGCGTCCACCAGGGCGCGGGAGATCTCCGCGCCGGTGGCGTCGCCGCCCGCGTGCGCGATGCGCCGGCGGTGGTGTCCGCCCTCGCGGGTGAGCTGGATGGCGCCGCTGTCGGGGTCGGTGTCGAAGTGCGCCCCGGTCTCGATCAGCCGCCGCACGGCGTCCGGGCCCTCGGTGACCAGGGTGCGCACGGCTTCCTCGTCGCAGAGGCCGGCCCCGGCGACCAGGGTGTCGTCCAGGTGCTGCTGGGGGGTGTCGCCGTCGCCGAGGGCGGCGGCGATGCCGCCCTGCGCCCAACGGGTGGAGCCGTCGTCCAGGCGGGCCTTGGTGACGACGACGGTGCGCAGGCCGGCCGCGGTGCAGCGCAGGGCGCAGGTGAGGCCCGCGACACCGGAGCCGACGACCACGACGTCGGCGTCGATGGACCAGCCGGGGGCGGGGGCGGCGAGGCGTATGCCGGTCACGGGGCTGCTCCAGGGGTGTGCTGGGGGTGCTGTGCGGCGGGGGCGGCGGTGGCGTCCGGCGTGTCCGGTGCGCCGGTCGTGTCCGGTGCGCCGGTCGGTCCGGTCGCGTCCGGCGTGTCGTGCGGTACGCCGCCGAAGGTCAGCGGCAGGTTGTCGATGAGCCGGGTGGCGCCGGCCCGGGCGGCGACGGCGAGCACCGCGTCGCCCCGGTGGCCGTCGCCGGCGTCGGTGAAGTCGGCGGGGTCCACCAGGGCGACGTAGTCGAGCTCCAGTCCCGGTGCCTCCTTGAGGACGCGGTGCGCCGCTTCCCGCACCGCCGCGGGAGTCCGCTCGCGCGCGCCCGCGAACAGCGCCCGCGACAGGGCGAGGGCGGCGGCGCGCTCCTCCCGCGACAGGTAGCGGTTGCGGCTGGAGCGGGCCAGGCCGTCGGCCTCGCGCACCGTGGGCACGGCGACGACCTCGACGGGGAAGTTCAGGTCGAGCACCATGCGCCGGATCAGGGCGAGCTGCTGGGCGTCCTTCTGGCCGAAGAAGGCCAGGTCGGGCGCGGTCAGGTGGAGCAGCTTGGCGACGACGGTGAGCATGCCGTCGAAGTGGCCGGGCCGGGTGGCGCCTTCGAGGCGCTCGCCCATGGGGCCCGCGGAGAGCCGCACCTGGGGGTCGCCGCCGGGGTAGACCTCCTCGACGGCGGGGGCGAACACGGCGTCCGCGCCCGCCTCCCGGGCGAGCGCGAAGTCGGCGTCCGGGGTGCGCGGGTAGCGGTCCAGGTCCTCGTTCGCGCCGAACTGGAGGGGGTTGACGAAGACGGTGACGATCACCTGGCCTTCGGCTCCCGCGTGCTCCCTGGCGGTACGGATCAGGGCGGCGTGCCCGTCGTGCAGGGCGCCCATGGTCATCACGACGCAGCGGCGGCCGGTGCGGTCGAGGGCGGCCAGGCCGGTCGCCGTACGGACGAGAACGGTCATCGCAGGTCCCCCTCGGCCAGGACGCCCAGCAGGTCTTCCGCCAGTTCGGGCTTGAGCAGGCCGTGCGCGAGGGCGCGGTCGGCGGTGGTGCGGGCCATCGCCAGGTAGCCGGCGACGGTCTGCGGGGCGCGCTTGCGCAGTTCGCTCACGTGGGCCGCGACGGTGCCCGCGTCGCCGCGGGCGACCGGGCCGGTGAGGGCGCCGTCGCCGGAGCGCAGGGCGTTGTCCAGGGCCGCGCCGAGGAGCGGGCCGAGCATCCGGTCGGGGGCCTCCACGCCCGCGGTGCGCAGCAGCTCCATCGACTGGGCGACCAGGGTGACCAGGTGGTTCGCGCCGAGGGCGAGGGCGGCGTGGTAGAGCGGGCGGGCCTCTTCGGCGATCCACTCGGGGTCGCCGCCCATCTCGATGACCAGCGCCTCGGCGGCCAGCCGCAGCTCCTGGGGGGCGGTGATCCCGAAGGAGCAGCCGGCGAGGCGCTGGACGTCCACGGAGGTGCCGGTGAACGTCATCACGGGGTGCAGGGCCAGCGGGAGCGCCCCGGCGCGCAGGGCGGGCTCCAGGACCGCCGTCCCGTACCGCCCGGAGGTGTGCACCAGGAGCTGGCCCGGCCGGATCGCACCGGTGTCGGCGAGCCCCTCGACGAGGCCGGGCAGGGCGTCGTCGGGGACGGTCAGCAGGACGAGGTCGGCGCGGGCCAGCACCTCGGCGGGGGTGACCAGGGGCACCCCCGGCAGCAGGGCGGCGGCCCGGCGCACGGACGCGTCGGAGACACCGGAGGCGGCGACCGGGCGGTGCCCGGCCTGGCGCAGGGCGGCGGCGAGGGCGGAGCCGACGCGGCCCGCCCCGACGACGCCGACGGTGAGCCGGGCGGGGCGGTCGGCGGGGTCGGGGGGGCCAGGGAGGGGGGATGGGTTCACGCGGAAACGGCCTTCCGTTCCAGTCCGCAGGGGGTACCGGACGATTGCCCGTCATGCTACGCCAGCGTTTCGGGCGCTCGTCGGGGTGAGCCGTTCCCCGTCCACAGGGGGTGGAAAACCCCGGCGCCCCCCGTTCCACGTACGCGATCATCGGCGGATGAACGACGAAGCGCGGCACGCGCACACGGACCCGCAGGAGCGCAGGCGCGCGGCCTTCCGCAACGCCGGGAAGGTGCTCGCCCGGCACTCCGCGCAGCACCGGATCGGGGAGCGGCTCGCCCACCTGGCCGCCCACGCGGGCGACGTGTACGACCTGGACGCGGACGCCGATCTGTACGGCGACGGCGTCGTGGCGGAGCTGGAGCGGCGCACCGCCCGCCTCCTGGGCAAGGAGGCCGCGGTGTTCTTCCCCACCGGCACCATGGCGCAGCAGGTCGCGCTCCGGTGCTGGGCGGGACGTACCGGGAACAGCACCGTCGCCCTGCACCCCCGCGCGCACCCGGAACGGCACGAGCGCGGCGCCCTCACCGGGCTGAGCGGTCTGCGCACGGTGCATCCGACCCACGAGCCGCGGCTGCCGAACGCGGACGAGGTGCGCGGGTTCGAGGAGCCGTTCGGCACGCTGATGCTCGAACTGCCGCTGCGGGATGCCGGTTTCGTGCTTCCGTCGTGGGAGGAGCTGACGGAGGCGGTGGAGGCGGCCCGGGAGCGGGACGCCGTCGTGCACTTCGACGGGGCGCGGCTGTGGGAGTGCACCGAGCACTTCGGGCGGCCCCTCGCGGAGATCGCCGCGCTCGCCGACACCGTGTACGTGTCGTTCTACAAGTCGCTGGAAGGGATGTCCGGCGCGGTGCTCGCGGGCCCGGCGACGCTGGTCGACGAGGCGAGGACCTGGCGGCACCGCTACGGGGGCAACCTGTTCCAGCAGTACCCGGCGGCGCTGAGCGCCCTGATCGGCCTGGAGCGGACGCTGCCCCGGCTGCCGGAGTACGTGCTGCACGCGAGGGTGGTGGCGCGGGCGCTGGCGGAGGGCTTCGGGGAGGCGGGAACGCCGTGGTTCCGGGTGCATCCCCGGGTGCCGCACACGCACCAGTTCCAGGTGTGGCTGCCGTACGACGCGGACGTGCTGACGGACGCGGCGGTGCGGCAGGCGGAGGAGAGCGGGGTGGCGCTGTTCCAGCGGTGGTCCCCCGCCCCGGAGGGGCCTCCGGGGATGGCGGTGACCGAGGTGACGGTGGCGGCGCGGGGGCTGGAGTGGAGCGCGGCGGACGTGCGGGGGGCGGTGGCCGGATTCGTCGGCCGGCTCGGCTAGTTGCAGTCGGCGGTACGGGCACGGGCGGACGGCGCGGTGGGGGCCGCGGGCCCGGTCCGAAGCGTACGGGCGCCGTCCGCGGGCGTGGTCCGTGCGCCGTCCGCAGACGTGGTTCGTACCGTGCGGAAGCGGTCCGCGATCCGGGTGAGGGCGGCCCGCAGGTACGCGCCGGCGGGGCGTTCGGCGACGACGGCGCGGAAGCGGAGGTCCTCGCGGACGGTGTCGCGCAGTTCGCGGACGGTCTGCCAGTCGTGCCGGCCGGGGGCGGGCGGGACCGGGGCGCCGTGCTGGGCGGCGCGGTAGGCGTCGAGGAGGTGCTGCTGGGAGGCGGTCATGACCGTCACGCTGCACCGGCCGGCGGCGCCGCGTGCAACCGATTGACGGGACCCGCCAATCGGGCCGCCTCCGATTGACGGCCGCCGTCAATCGGAGGGCCGATTGTCGGTGGGGCCGGGCACCATGGGCCCATGAGCGTCTCCGTGGACATCGCCGGACTGCCGCCCGAGCGGATCGACTTCGCGATCTCGCCGCTGGGCGAGCTGGGCATGGCGCTGCACGCCCTGTCCGAACCGGGCCACCACCCGGGACTGCACGGCTGGGCGACGGCGACCTCGTCGGCGCTCAAGCCGGACCTGGCGGACCGGCTCACCGAGGCCGACTTCCTGTGGCGCACGACGTTCTCGGACGTGTTCCTGCCGTTCGCCGGCCTCAAGGACCCGGCGGCGGCGCCGGGGACGACGCTCGCGGAGGACCTGGACCTGCTGGACCGGCTGGACGACGAGGAGTTCGTGTCGGCGGCCCTGGAGTTCACCTGCTCCAGCATGTACACGGCGGGCGGCCCCTCGCCGCTGGTGGACGCCGCCCTGCGGTCGCGCGCGCTGGACCTGGCGGCGGCCCGCGGCCCCAAGCAACTGGACTTCACCCATCGGCTGCTGACGAACCCCGGCGCGGTCAGGCTGTGGCTGCGGCGCCTCTTCGAGGACTGCGACGAGGCGTTCTTCGCCGACACCTGGCGGCGGGTGCGGGTCCAGCTCGCCTCGGACGCCCGCCACAAGCAGGACCTGCTGCGACGCCGGGGCCTGGCCGAGGCGCTGCACGCGGTCTCCCCCGCGCTGACCCTGGACGAGGACGGCCGCCGCATCCGGGCCGACAAGCTCGCCGAGGGCCACACCACGGCCGTGGACCCCGCGGTGGGGGCGGGGCTCACCGCCGTGCCGTCCACCTTCGGCTGGCCGCACCTGCTGGTGCTGCACGCCCCCGGCTGGCGGCCGGTGATCCACTACCCGGTGAGCGCCGTCGAGCTGCCGTCGCCCGCTTCCGTACCTCTGTTGCAGCAGCGGCTCGAGGCGCTGGCGCACCCGATGCGGATGCGGCTGTGCCGGTTCCTGGCGCGCACGCCGTACACGACGGGCGAGCTGGCCGACGTCCTGGGCATCACCGCGCCGGAGGTCTCCCGGCACCTGGGGGTGCTCAAGAAGGCCGGTCTGCTCACCACCCGCCGGCGCGGCCGGTACGTCCTGCACCAACTGGACACGACGGTGGTGGCCCGGCTCGGCAGCGACTTCCTGGAGGGGGTGCTGCGCTAGGACCGGCACCCGGGGCTAGGCGCCGGGCGAGCCCCCGGCCCGTACCAGGCCCGTCTCGTACGCCAGCACGACCACCTGCACGCGGTCGCGCAGCCCCAGCTTGGTCAGGATGCGGCCCACGTGGGTCTTCACGGTGGCCTCGGACAGGACCAGGCGGGCGGCGATCTCGCCGTTCGACAGGCCCTGGGCGACGAGCAGCATCACCTCGCGCTCGCGGTCGGTGAGCTTCTCGACCTCCTTGTGCTGGGGCTCCTTGCCGCTGCTCGGCAGCATCGGCGAGAACCGGTCGAGCAGCCGCCGGGTGGTGGACGGCGCGACGACCGCGTCGCCGCTGTGCACCGAGCGGATCGCGGCCAGCAGTTCGGCCGGCGGCACGTCCTTCAGCATGAAGCCGCTGGCACCCGCCTGGAGCCCGGAGAAGGCGTACTCGTCCAGGTCGAAGGTGGTCAGGATGAGGACCCTCGGCGCGTCCTCCTGGGCACAGATCCGCCGGGTCGCCTCCACCCCGTCCAGCCGGGGCATCCGCACGTCCATCAGGACGACGTCCACGGCGGTGGTGCGCAGGACGTCCAGCGCCTCCTGGCCGTCGCCGGCCTCCGCGACGACCTCCATGTCCGGCTGGGCGGCCAGCACCATGCGGAAACCGGTGCGCAGCAGCATCTGGTCGTCGACGAGCATCACGCGGATCGGCGGCATAAAAGGGGCTCCCTCGGGGGCTGTCAGTGAGCGGGCTTGAGCGGCAGCAGGGCGCTGATCCGGAAGCCGCCGCCGGGGCGCGGTCCCGCGTCCAGCGTGCCGCCGACCATACCGACCCGCTCGCGCATGCCGATCAGGCCGTGGCCCTGGCCGTCCGCGCCGCCGTCCTCGTACAGCTCTTGCGCCGCGCCGCGGCCGTCGTCCTCGACCAGCAGGCCGAGCCCGTCGTCGAAGTAGACCAGCCGCACGCTCGCGCCCGCGTCCGGGCCGCCGTGCTTGCGGGTGTTGGTGAGGGCTTCCTGCACGATCCGGTACGCGGTCAGCTCGACGCCGCTGGGCAGCGGGCGGGCGGTGCCCTCGACGCGGAAGTCGACGGTGAGACCGGCCGTGCGCACCTGCTCGACCAGGTCCTCGATCTGCTGGACGTCGGGCTGCGGCACGTACTCGCCGCTCTCGGGGGCCTCGCCGCTGCGCAGCACGCCCAGCAGGCGGCGCATCTCGGCGAGCGCCTGGCGGCCGGTCGTGGAGATGGTCTCCAGCGCCTGCTTGGCCTGGTCGGGCGAGGCGTCCATGACGTAGGCGGCGCCGTCGGCCTGGACGATCATCACGGACACGTTGTGGGCGACGACGTCGTGCAGTTCACGGGCGATACGGGCCCGCTCGGCGGCGACGGCGACCTTGGCCTGCGCCTCGCGCTCGCGCTCCAGCCGGCTCGCCCGCTCCTCCAACTGCGCGAAGTAGGCGCGGCGGGTGCGCAGCGAGTCGCCGAGCACCCAGGCGAGGAGGAAGGGGACGGTCAGGAAGACGGCGAAGACGATGGGGGCCGTCGCGTCGTTCTTCTCCACCGGCCAGCGGAGCTGCGAGATCGTGGCGGCGCAGAGCGAGGCGCCGAGGGCGAGCCGGGACGCCCAGCGGGCCCCGTTCGCGGCGACGGTGTAGACGATGACGAGCATCGCGAAGTTGGACGGGTTGGGCTCGATGCCCAGCGCGACCTGGAGGAGTCCGGTCGCGATCGCCAGGATCAGCATCCTCTCCGGCACCCGGCGGCGCAGGGCGACCGTCAGGCACATGAGGAGGATGCAGACCACGGCGGGGCCCACCCCCGCGTCGTTCCGGTAGCCCCCGACGGACATCGCGGACATCCCGAGGAGAATCACAGCCCAGAAGCTGTCGACGCTCGTCGGGTGTCGGCGGATGAAGTCGTAGAAGCGCTGCACATGTCCAGCGTAGGGAAACAGCGGAGGCCGATGGGTCAACCGGAGGAGCGATCCGGCGGAGCGCTCCCTACTCCCCAAGGTGGAGACTCAGGGGAGACTTGGCCGGGTGAGAGACGGTTCGACTCCCCGGGGCGGGCACGACGGCACGGCCGCCGCCGGACGGAACAGCGTGCACGGCGGACGCGGCGGCCGCGGCGGCGGGCCGGGTGAGCGCGCCCGGTCAGGCGGGCCCGACGGGGGCGACCGGGCGGGCGAGGCCGGTGACGGTGACCGGGTGGGCGGGACCGGTGACGGGGGCTGGGACGGTTGGCGGGCGGCGGCCGAGCGGGCGCTCTACGGGCCCGGTGGGTTCTATCTGCGCCCCGAGGGCCCCGCGGGTCACTTCCGTACGTCGGTGCATGCCTCGCCGCTCTTCGCGCGGGCCGTCGCGCGCCTCCTGCTGCGTACGTACGAGGACCTGGGCGGCCCGGAGCGCCTGCCCCGGATCGACCTGGTCGACATCGGCGCCGGGCGCGGCGAGCTCCTGACCGGGGTGCTGGCGGCGCTTCCCGACGGCGTCGAGGTCCGCTCGTACGGTGTCGAGAAGGCGCCCCGTCCGCCCGGTCTCGACCGCCGCGTCGAGTGGTGCGCGGAACCGCCCCGGGGGGTGCGTGGGCTGGTCTTCGCCAACGAGTGGCTGGACAACGTCCCGGTGGACGTCGCGGAGACGGACCCCTCGGGCGTCCCCCGCTACGTCGAAGTGCGCGCCGACGGCGGGGAACGCCTGGGCGCGCCGGTCGCGGGCGCGGACGCGCGGTGGCTGGAGCGGTGGTGGCCGCTGGCCGGGCTCCCCGCGGGGCACCGGGCGGAGATCGGCCGCCCCCGGGACGCGGCGTGGGCCGCGGCGGTCGGGACGCTGGCCGGCGGGCTGGCGGTCGCGGTGGACTACGCGCACGCCCTCGCCGCCCGCCCCCCGTTCGGCACGCTGAGCGGATTCGCGGGAGGCCGGGAGGTACGGCCGGTCCCGGACGGCTCCTGCGACATCACGGCGCACGTGGCCCTGGACGCGTGCGCGGCGGCCCCGGCCGCGGTCGCCGCCACGGAACTGCTCACCCAGCGGGAGGCGCTGTCCCGGCTCGGCGTGTCGGGGGCCCGTCCGCCCCTGGCCCTGGCGTCGGCCGACCCGGCCGCCTACGTCCGCGCCCTCGCCGGGGCGGGCGAGGCGGCGGAGCTGACGTCCCGGGGCGGCCTGGGCGACTTCGGCTGGCTCCAGCAGCGCGTGTGACGTGCCGGGGGCGGGCGAGGCACCAGGGGGGATACTGGCCCCCATGACACCGCAGACGCCCCCGCAGACGACCACCGTCGGCATCGGCGGCGGCGCCGAAGCCACCGACATGGTGCTCAACATCGGCCCCCAGCACCCTTCCACGCACGGCGTGCTGCGCCTCAAGCTCGTCCTGGACGGCGAACGCATCCAGCACGCCGAGCCGGTCATCGGCTACATGCACCGCGGCGCGGAGAAGCTGTTCGAGGCGCGTGACTACCGGCAGATCGTGATGCTGGCCAACCGCCACGACTGGCTCTCCGCGTTCTCCAACGAACTCGGCGTCGTCATGGCCGTGGAGCGCATGCTCGGCATGGAGGTCCCGGAGCGCGCCGTGTGGACCCGCACCCTGCTCGCCGAGCTGAACCGGGTCCTCAACCACCTGATGTTCCTGGGCTCGTACCCCCTGGAACTCGGCGGCATCACCCCGGTCTTCCACGCCTTCCGCGAGCGTGAGGAGCTCCAGCACGTGATGGAGGAGGTCTCCGGCGGGCGCATGCACTACATGTTCAACCGCGTCGGCGGCCTCAAGGAGGACCTCCCCGCGGGCTGGCTCGGCCGGGTCCGCGACGCCGTCGCCTCGGTCCGCTCGCGCATGGACGTCTACGACGACCTGGTCCTCGGCAACGAGATCTTCCGCGGCCGCACCCGGAACATCGGCGTCCTGTCCGCCGGCGCCGTCCACGCGTACGGGGTCTCCGGTCCGATCGCCCGCGCCTCCGGCGTCGACTTCGACCTGCGCCGCGACGAGCCGTACCTCGCGTACGGCGAACTCCAGGACACCCTGAAGGTCGTCACCCGCACCGAGGGCGACTGCCTGGCCCGCTTCGAGTGCCTGCTGGAGCAGACCCACAACGCGCTCGACCTCGCCGACGCCTGCCTGACCCGGATGGCCGGCCTGCCGCCCGGCCCCGTCAACCAGCGCCTGCCGAAGGTCCTCAAGGCCCCCGAGGGCCACACGTACGCGTGGACCGAGAACCCGCTCGGCATCAACGGCTACTACCTGGTCTCCAAGGGCGAGAAGACCCCGTACCGGCTCAAGCTGCGCTCGGCGTCCTTCAACAACATCCAGGCGCTGGCCGAACTGCTCCCCGGCACCCTGGTCGCCGACATGGTCGCGATCCTGGGCTCGCTCTTCTTCGTCGTCGGCGACATCGACAAGTAGCGCCCGGCGCGGCGGGGCTCAGGACCCGGCGACGCTCCTGAGCCCCGCCACGTCCAACTGCTCCGTCTCGTCGTGCGCGGTGAGGTCGATGACCTCGCCCACCGCGTCCCCGTCCACGTCGCGGGCCGTACGGTGCTCGGCGAGCGCCTCCTCGCCGACGACGTCGGCCAGGTCGGCCTCCTGCACGGCGCGCTCGGCAGCGGTGCCGGCACCCTTGCCGGTGCCGAAGAAGTCGAAGCCGCCCTGCTTGCGCACGGCGGGCAGGTTCTGCGGTGCGTACGGGGCGAGGACGCCCGAGGGCCGCCGGTGCTCCCGCAGCTCCCGCGTCGGCACGGGCGCCCGGGGCGGCTGTACGGGGGCCGGTCCCTGCGGTACGGGCGGCTTCGCCGCACTCGCCGGGGCCGGAACCGGAGCCAGCGCCTCCACTCCGGTGCCCGCCCCCGTGTTCGCCGCGCCGGTCGCCCCCGCGTTCGTCCCGCTGTTCGCTCCCGGGCCCGTCTGCGTGCCCTCCGCGGCCTCGGCGGCCCCCGCGGGCCGCTCCGCCGGGGCCCGGTCCGCGGCCCGCACCTCGACCGCGCGCCCGGCGCCGGACGCCAGCCTCTCCAGTGCGGCGGCGGCCCGCGCGTACGCCGCCGGGGTGGGCGCGGCGGCGCCCGCCGTCAGTTCCCTGGGGGCCGCGGACGCCGTCTCCAGCTCCAGCAGCCGGTGGCGCTCCAGCGCGGTGGCCCGCTCGGTCTCGGCGGTCGCGTACCGGCGCAGCAGCGCGGCGTGCTCGTTGCGCAGTCCGGCGAGCTCGACGCGCTTGGCACGCAGCTTGTTCTCCAGCCGGGTCCGCAGGGCGCGCGATTCCTCGAGGTCGCCCTCCAGGTCGGCGGCCCGTTCCTCGGCCTTCCAGACGTCGGCCTCGCGGGCCCGGTTCAGCTCGGCGATCCTGCGGCCGGCCGTGCGGTCCCAGCCGCGCATGAGGACGGCCCCGGTGACGGCCGCGGCGGCCGCCGCGGCGACCAGGAACCGCAGCACCAGGGGTTCCGCCACGAACCAGGCGCCGCCGGCGATCACGAGTGAGGCACCCGCGACCGTCGAAGGCGGCAGCAGTTTGTGCAGGGGTGGGGAATGGCGGTGGCGTCCACGTGGCATGGCTGGAAATTTACCGTGTGCGAGACACGGATGGGGTACCGCCCGTAAATCTGTTCCCGCCCGTTACGTTCCGAACACGTCGAACGGCACCCCTCATTCCGCTTCTGCTACTTCTTGACGAGCCCCTTGGACTCCAGATAGGCCTTCGCGACCTCGGTTTCCTTGGCCCGTTCGACGTCGACCTTTCGGTTCAGCTCGCCGAGATCGGCCGTCGTCAGGGTCTTGGTGAGCTTGTTCAGGGCCTCGGCGACGGCCGGGTCTCCCGCCTCCTTGGCGTTGAGCACGGGCAGCAGGTTGTCGGCGTTCTGGAGTTTCTTGTCGTCCTCCAGGAGGACCAGCCCGAAACTGTCGACGGTGGCGTCGGTCGTGGTGGTGAGGACGAGCTGGGCCTCCCCGTCCTTGACGGCCTGCTTGGACTGCGGGGTGCCGACGCCCTTGGGGACGAGACCCGCGACGTCGATGCCGTACGTCGACTTCAGACCCGGCGCGCAGAACGGCCGGACCGCGCACTCGTCACCAGCCGCGATCTTGACCTGGACCTTTGACTTCCCCAGGTCGGAAAGGGTCTTGAGCTTGTTCTTCGCGGCGAATTCCTTGGTCACCGCGAAGGCGTTCTGGTCGACGGCCTCCCCGGCGGGCAGGACTTTCAGCCCGAGCGGGGCGGCCAGCTTCTCCAGCGCCCCGACCGTCTTGGCGACATCCGGCGAGGCCAGCGGAGTGGTCTTGGCCTTCTCCGCGCCGTTGACCTTCGCGTTGAGGAATTCCGTGAGCGTCGCCGCGTATTCCGGTACGACGTCTATCTCGCCCTTCTCCAGCGAGGGTTCGTACAGTTCACGGTTCTTGACGACGGTCACCGACGTGTCGAATCCGGCGTCCTTCAGCACCTGTGCGTACAGCTCCGCCAGCACCTTGGACTCGGTGAACGCGGCGGCGCCCACCACCAGCGCGCCCTTCGCGCCGCCGGCCCCGGCGGAGGCCCCGCCCGCACCCGGCTTCTTCGCCTCCAGGCTGTCGCCGCCGCCGCACGCGGCGAGCGACCCGGTCAGGGCCACCAGGCCGATTGCCGCGCCCGCGAGGCGTGAGGTCTTGGTCATGAGGATTCACCATCCGTGAGAGGCACACAGTGCGGAAACCGAAAAGGGGAAGAAGAGAAGAAGAGGGGGAAGAAAGGGGGAAGACAGCCGTACGGGGCGCGCTCACGCCGTCTTGCGCAGCGGCGAGCAGAACCTGCCGAGCAGCACCAGCACGCCCTCCACCACCAGGGCGAGCAACGCCACCAGCACCGCCCCCGCCACGACCTGAGCGGTGTCGTAGGTGTTGAACCCGGCGGTGATGATCCGCCCGAGCCCGCCCTGCCCGACCATCGCGGCGATCGAGGCGGTGGCCACCACCTGGACGGCGGCCGAGCGCAGCCCGGTCATCACCAGGGGGAAGGCGAGGGGCAGTTCGACCCGCAGGAACACCTGGGTCCCGGACATGCCCATGCCGCGCGCGGCCTCGACCACCGCCCGGTCCACCTCCCGCGTCCCCACGTACGCGTTGGTCAGCAGCGGGGGCACCGCGAACAGCACCAGCGCGACGATCGTCGGCACATAACCGGCGGAGCGCAGCGGCGAGACCATGAACAGCGCCAGCACCGCGAACACCGGCACCGCCCGCCCGATGTTGGAGATGTTGACCGCGAGCGCGCCGCCCCTGCCGAGATGCCCCAGCAGGAAGGCCGGCGGCAGCGCGAGCAGGCAGGCGACGCCCAGGGCGACCCCGCTCACGTACAGATGCTCCGTCAGCCGGGTCCACACCCCGCCGTCGCCGGACCAGTGGGAGGCCGTGGCCAGCCAGGTCCAGGCGTCACCCAGCACACCCATGCGCGATCAGCCCGCCTCAACAGCCGCAGAAGTCTTGCGTATCCGGTCCCGGAACGGCTCCCGCCAGGCCCTGGGCGCCCGCGTCCACGGGGTGAGCACCCGTTGCAGAGCGAGCAGCAGCAGGTCGGCGGCCAGCGCCAGCAGCACGCACAGCACGGAGGCGGCCAGCACCTGCGCCTTGAAGAACGTGGGCAGCGCGTCCTCGATGAGGTTGCCGAGCCCGCCCCGGCCGACGATGGCCCCGACCGTGGTCAGCGCCACCGTGGAGACCGTCGCGATGCGCACCCCGGCCATCAGCGCGGGCAGCGACAGCGGGAGTTCGACCTCCCAGAGCATCCGCCACGGCCCGTACCCCATGCCGCGCGCCGCCTCCCTGGCCTCTTCCGGGACGGCTTCCAGACCGGCCAGGATGTTCCGTACGAGAATCGTCAGCGAGTACAGCACCAGGCCCGTCACGACCAGCGCCGACGACAGCCCGAACAGCGGCAGCAGCAGCGAGAACATCGCCAGCGAAGGCACCGTGTAGAGGATCGTGGTCAGCCCCAGGACCGGTCCCGCGAAGCGCCTGTGCCGCCGGGCGAGGACGGCCAGCGGCAGCGCGACGGCCAGCCCGATCAGCACCGACGCCACCGTGATCCCCACGTGCTGGAGGGTCGCGTCGGTCAGCTCCTGGCTGCGGGACCGCAGGTACTCCCCGCAGATCCAGTCGTTCGTCACCAGACAGCTCTGCTCGCTCACGCGTTCCCACCTCCCCCGGATCCGGCCGCTCCACACGGTCGGGAACGTATGTTCACAGCCTGTGGAGCGAGCCTATCCCCGACCACCGACAACCGGCCCGGACCGGTTGGCCCCGCCACAGCACGGCAACACGCCCTTCACACAACACCCGCCACCAGCCGCCACAATGGGGACCCATGATCCGGTTCGAGCACGTCACCAAGCGCTACGCCGACGGAACGACCGCCGTCGACGACCTGTCCTTCGAGGTCGCCGCGGGTGAACTCGTCACGCTCGTCGGCCCGTCGGGCTGCGGCAAGACCACCACGATGAAGATGGTCAACCGCCTCATCGAGCCCACCGGGGGCCGCATACTCCTCGACGGCGAGGACATAGCCGGGGTCGACCCGGTGGAGCTGCGCCGCCGGATCGGGTACGTCATCCAGCAGGTCGGCCTCTTCCCGCACCGGACCGTCCTCGACAACACCGCCACCGTGCCGCACCTGCTCGGCGTCAAGCGCGCCGAGGCGCGCCGGCGCGCGGCCGAGCTCCTCGACCTGGTGGGCCTCGATCCCGCGGTGTACGGGTCCCGCTATCCGGAACAGCTCTCCGGCGGCCAGCGCCAGCGCGTCGGCGTCGCCCGGGCGCTGGCCGCCGACCCGCCCGTCCTGCTCATGGACGAGCCCTTCGGCGCGGTCGACCCGGTGGTGCGCGAACGCCTCCAGAACGAATTCCTGAAGCTCCAGTCGCAGGTCCGCAAGACGGTGCTGTTCGTCACGCACGACATCGAGGAGGCGGTGCGCCTCGGCGACCGGATCGCCGTCTACGGGCAGGGCTCCATCGAACAGTTCGACGCCCCGGCCGTGGTGCTCGGCGCGCCCGCCACCCCGTACGTCGCGGACTTCGTCGGCGCGGACCGCGGCCTCAAGAGGCTCTCGGTGACCCCGATCGAGGCGGGCGACCTGGAGCAGCCGCCGGTGGTGCACCTGGACGACCCGATGCGCACCGCGTCGGCGCGGCTGGCGGAGCAGGGCGCGCGCTGGGCCGTCGTCCTGGACGGGGAGGACAACCTGCACGGCTGGATACCGGCCGGGGCCGCGGCGCAGGACGGGACGGTGCGGGAGCACGCGCGGCGGATGGAGGCGTGGCTGCCGGTGGGGGCCTCGCTCAAGCAGGCGTTCTCGACCATGCTCCAGCACGACGCCGGGTGGATCGCGGTGCTCGGCGAGGGCGGCGAGGGCCGGTTCCTCGGGGTGCTCACCCCGGCCCGGCTGCACGAGGCCCTGCGCCGGTCCATCGACGCGGACGGGCGCAGGGTCTCCCGTACGGAGGTGGACGTCGAAACCGTGGGGTGAGGGCCCCCGGCCGTCAGGCGGTGAGCTTCTTGCTCATCCACTCGATGACGGCGGGGATCTCGCGCTTCCAGGTGTTGAAGTTGTGGCCGCCGCTGTCGAGCGTGATCGAGGAGACCTTCGTCGGCGGCTTCGCCTTGCGGATGAACTCCGCCGTCGGCTTCTTGTTGTCCTCGCCCTTCTTGCTGGTGGTCAGCAGCAGGGAGGTCCTGGGCGCCGGCAGGTTGTCGAGCGCCCAGAGCAGGTTCGCGCGCTTCTTGAGGTTCTCGTCGCCGCCGAAGAGGTCACCGGTCGTGGGGTCGTCCGCCGCCTTGTAGTACGGCGAGAGGCCCGCGCCCGCGGCGAACTTGTCCGGGTGCGCCATGGCGATCTTGATGGCGCAGTAGCCGCCCGTGGAGTTCCCCATGAAGCCCCAGTTCTGCGGCTTCGTGCCCACCCGGTACGCGCTGGAGACGGCGCGCGGCAGGTCCTTGGCGAAGAAGGTCTCGGTCTGCGGGCCGCGGGGGATGTCCACGCACTCGGTGTCCCGGGGCGGTGCGACGGTGGGCCGCATCAGGACCATGATCATCGGCTGCGCCTTGCCGGCCCGGGCCTGCATCAGCGCGGTCTGGGGGTAGCGGAGCCCTTTGATCAGGTTCATCGCGATGCCCGGGTAGCCGGTGAGCACGACCGTCGCCGGGAACCGCTTCTGCTTGAACTCCGGCTGGAAGTACTCCGGCGGCAGGTAGACGAAGGCCGGGCTGACGATCTTGGAGTCGCGGCCCTCGATCCGTACTTCCTGTATCTGCCCGCCGACGGCCGGCTTGTTGCCGCCGGGCACGTCCAGGGCCTGCGTCCCGATGAGCTGGGCCTCCTTGCTGCCGCCCGCGCCCGCGTGGTCGACGACCACGCCCATCTGGTCCTCCTGGCCGAAGAGGTCCGCCCAGGAGCCGTAGAAGAGGAACGACTTGTTCGCGGCGAGCCCGATCGCGGCGAACAGTGCGAGCTGGGTCGCCAGCAGCATGCCGATCCGGCCGAGGACGGAGCGCCAGGTACGTCCCGACAGGCGCGGCCACAGCCAGATCGTGGCGGCGAAGAGCAGTACCGCCACCACTACGGCGAGCACAAGGACTTTGGTGCTGGTGAGACCCATGTCGAGATCGTTACTTCCTGGATGAGAATTTCCTGAGAGCTGAGTGAACCCACCCCCCGCAAGCGCCGTCCTAGTGAACGCACATTGCCCGGACGGACCTTCTCCAGGTACCACGGGCACAAAACCTCTCGCGGAACCTCGGGAAGCGATGTCAATCAGAATAGATGGGGATAAGTCCGGAGCGGTTCCGGATCGGGTGCGGCGGGTCCTGCGCGGACCGCGTCCCGAGAAGGTCCCTTCGCTGGTGGGCGCCGCCGTGATGATCGTCGGCCTGCTCGACATCGCCGCCGGGGTCTTCCCCCGCTTCCGGCACAGCCGCATGCACAGTCTGGCCGAAGTGCTGCCGGGGACCTTCGGTCCGTTCGCGGCGGCCTTCTCGCTCACGGTGGGCGTGCTGCTCCTGCTGCTGGCGCACGGGCTGAAGCGGCGCAAGCGCCGGGCCTGGCGCTCGGCGGTGATCCTGCTGCCCGTCGGCGCGGTCGCCCAGTACACCTACCGGCACTCCGTGCTGGGAGTGGTGATCGCCCTCGCGCTGCTGGCGCTGCTGATCGCCCATCGGAGTGAGTTCGCCGCGCTGCCGGACCCGCGCAGCCGCTGGAAGGCCCTCACCAACTTCCTCGTGATGACGGTCGGCTCCCTCGCGCTGGGCCTGCTGATCGTCAGCTCGCACCCGCGGAAGCTGATCGGCGATCCGAGCCTGCTGGAGCGACTGGAACATGTCCTGTACGGCCTGGTGGGCTTCGAGGGCCCCCTCTCGTACGGCGGACAGGCCTCCTGGACGGTCGGCTACTCGCTCGGCGCGCTCGGCTGGATCACCGCGATCACCACGATCTACCTGGCCTTCCGCCCCGAGCACCCGGCCGCCCGCCTCACCGCGGAGGACGAGACGCAGTTGCGCGCCCTGCTCGCCAAGCACGGCGACCGCGACTCGCTGGGCCACTTCGCGCTGCGCCACGACAAGGCGGCGGTCTTCTCCCCCTCGGGCAAGGCGGCCGTCACCTACCGCGTGGTCTCCGGCGTGATGCTCGCCAGCGGCGACCCGATCGGCGACGTCGAGGCCTGGCCGGGCGCGATCGAGCGCTTCATGGAGGAGGCCAAGGCCCACTCGTGGACGCCGGCCGTGATGGGCTGCTCGGAGACGGGCGGCGAGGTCTGGACCCGCGAGACGGGCCTGGACGCCCTGGAGCTCGGCGACGAGGCCATCGTCGACGTCCCGGACTTCTCCCTCACCGGCCGCGCGATGCGCAACGTGCGCCAGATGGTCAAGCGCATCGAGCGCAACGGTTACGAGACGCGGGTGCGCCGCGTGGGCGACCTGGACCCCGAGGAACTGGAGCGCATCCGCCGCGCCGCCGCCGACTGGCGCGGCACGGAGACCGAGCGCGGCTTCTCCATGGCGCTGGGCCGGGTGGGTGAGCCCGGCGACGAGGACTGCTTCATCGCGACGGCCCACAAGGCCGACGACGAGGGCGCCGAGCCCGGCCCCTACGGCGATCTGAAGGCCGTCCTGCACTTCGTCCCGTGGGGCCCGGACGGCATGTCCCTGGACCTGATGCGGCGCGACCGCAGCGCGGACCCGGGCATGAACGAGCTTTTGATCGTGGCGTCCCTGACGGCCGCCCCGGACCTGGGCATCAAGAAGGTCTCCCTGAACTTCGCGATGTTCCGCTCGGCGCTGGCCCGCGGCGAGAAGCTGGGCGCGGGCCCGGTCCTGCGCGGCTGGCGGGGGCTGCTGGTCTTCCTGTCCCGCTGGTTCCAGATCGAGTCCCTGTACAAGTTCAACGCCAAGTTCCGCCCGCGCTGGGAGCCCCGCTTCGTGGTCTTCCGCACCACGCGCGACCTCCCCCGCATCGGCTTCGCCGCGATGCAGGCCGAGGGCTTCGTCACGCTGGCCCTGCCCCGCGTCCTGCGCCGCAGGGCGTCGGTCCGGCGCGGGCCGCAGCCGTGCGCCCACGCGCCGGCGCAGCCGGGCCGCGAGGTGGAGCGGGTCGCCTGACCCCTCGGGAGCGCCCGGCGGGGCGCGGGGCGGGGCGAGAACGGCAGGGGTGCGGGGACGGGGCGAGAACGGCAGGTCCGGGGGCCGCGCCCCCGGCCCGAGCCGCGTCCGCCCCGCCCGGCCCGGAAAGGCCCTACGCCACCCGGATCGCGATCTTGCCCCGGGTGTGCCCGCCCATGCTCTCCCGGAAGGCGTCCGCCGCCTTCTCCAGCGGGTACACCGACGCCACCTCGACCTTGAGCTCGCCCCGCTCCACGAGCGCCCCGAGCTCGGTCAGGTCCGCCGTGTCCGGCCGCACGAACACGTACGAGCCGCCCAGGCCGGTCACCGCGCCGTCCGCGACGGACGCCAGCCGCCCGCCCGGGGCCAGCAGCGACGGCGAGACCTGGAGCGCGTCCCCGCCCACCAGGTCGAGCACCGCGTCCACGCCGTCGGGCGCGATCTCCCGTACGCGCCCCTCCAGGCCGTCGCCGTACGTCACCGGCTTCGCGCCGAGCGAGCGCAGGTAGTCGTGGTTGCGCTCGCTCGCGGTGCCGATGACCTCGGCCCCGAGCGCCCGCGCGATCTGCACCGCGAGCGAGCCGACCCCGCCGGCCGCCGCGTGCACCAGCACCGTCTCGCCCGCCCGCACCTCCAGGCTCTTCACGAGCGCCTGGTACGCCGTGAGCCCCGCCAGCGGCAGCCCGGCCGCCTCCTCGAAGCCCACGTTCGCCGGCTTGCGGGCCAGCGTCCGCACGGGAGCCGCCACGTACTCGGCGAAGGTGCCCCGGCCGACCAGGTCCTCGCGCACGTACCCGACGACCTCGTCGCCCGGCGCGTACTCGGTCACGGCCGCCCCGGCCTTCTCCACGACGCCCGCCACGTCCCAGCCGGGCACCACGGGGAAGACCGCGTCCAGCGCCGGGTCCAGATAGCCGCCGAGGATCTTCCAGTCGACCGGGTTGACCGAGGCCGCCTTCACCTTGACCAGCACGGAGTCCGGACCCAGCTTGGGCTCGGGCCGCTCGACGTACTCCAGGACGTCGGGGCTGCCGTAGGAGCTGTACGTAATGGCCTTCATCGAAATTCTCCAAACTCCGGTGTCGCGAACATCCAGAACCTCAATACTTGACCATCTCAAGCACTTCGTTCGACCGTAAGCCTCAATCATTGAGATGGTCAAGTTTTCCGGCGTACACTTGTCCCATGCCAGCCAACCCGCCGCACCCCGCCCCCGCATCCCAGGACGGCACCGCCGCGCCCACCAAGGCCGAGCTCGTCGACCGGCTGGCCGGGGCCTTCGGTCTCTACTACGGCGACTTCACCCTCGCCGCCGCCACCGAGGGGCTCACCCCCAGCCAGGCCAAGACCCTCAGCGTGCTGCGCTTCTCGCCTGCCCCGATGCGCGCCCTCGCCACCCTGCTGGCCTGTGACGCCTCCAACATCACCGGCATCGTGGACCGGCTGGAGAAGCGCGAGCTGGTGCGCCGCGAACCCAGCCCCACCGACCGCCGGGTGAAGAACGTCGTCCTGACCGTCGCGGGCGAAGTCACCGTCGACGCCATCCGGGCCCGGATGCACACCACCCTGGATGCGCTGGACACCCTGGACGACACGGAGCGCACCGCCCTCCACACGCTTCTGGGACGGGTCTTCCCGGACGGCCGGGGCGGTCCGGAGTGCACCCGCTGACGCCTACGCTGGGCGTATGAGTACGTTGCGCACGCGGTCCGCCGATGAACTGCCGGAACGGTTCCCCGAGGGCTCGCCGAAGGGGCTCCCCCCGTGGGACCGCTGCGCCGTCATGGGAGTCGTCAACGTCACGCCGGACTCCTTCTCCGACGGCGGCCGCTGGTTCGACACCGCCGCGGCCGTCAAGCGCGGCCTCGCGCTGGTCGCGGAGGGCGCCGACCTGGTCGACGTGGGCGGCGAGTCCACCCGTCCCGGTGCCAGCCGCGTGGACGCGGACGAGGAGCTCAAGCGGGTCGTGCCCGTGGTGCGCGGCCTGGTCTCCGAGGGCGTCGCCGTCTCCGTCGACACCATGCGCGCCACCGTCGCCGAGCAGGCCGTGGCCGCCGGCGCGGTGCTCGTCAACGACGTCAGCGGCGGCCTCGCCGACCCCGCCATGGTCCCCGCCGTCGCCGCCACCGGCGCACCCTTCGTGGTCATGCACTGGCGCGGCTTCAGCGAGAACATGAACAGCCTCGCGGTGTACGACGACGTGGTCGCCGAAGTCCTCGCGGAACTGCGCACCCGGGTGGACGCCGTCGTCGCGGGCGGCATCGACCCGGCGCGCGTCGTCGTGGACCCCGGCCTCGGCTTCGCCAAGCGGGCCGAGCACGACCTCGCCCTCCTCGCCCACCTCGGCGACCTGCGCGCGCTCGGCCTCCCCCTCCTGGTCGCCGCCTCCCGCAAGCGCTTCCTCGGCCACGTCCTGGCCGGCGAGGGCGCCGCCCCGCCGCCCGCCCGGGAGCGCGACGCCGCCACCGCCGCCGTCTCCGCGATCGCCGCGCACGAGGGCGCCTGGGCGGTCCGGGTGCACGAGGTGCGGGCCACCGCCGACGCGGTCCGGGTCGCACGCGCCGTCGCCGGCGCGCGCCGGCCCCGTACGGCGCCTGCGGCGGCGGCCTCCACGACGACACCCGCCGCGGGCCCCCGGTGACGCCCCGGGGCACCGACGTCGAACAGGTCGAGCTGGCCAACACGGCGTTCTACGAATGTCTGGAACGCGGCGACTTCGACGAGCTGTCCGCGCTCTGGCTGGACGACGAGATCTCCTGCGTGCACCCCGGCTGGCCGGTGCTCTCGGGACGCGGCGAAGTGCTGCGCTCGTACGCGCTGATCATGGCGCACACGGACTACATCCAGTTCTTCCTCACCGACGTGAAGGTCTCCGTGATGGGCGACACCGCCCTGGTGACCTGCACCGAGAACATCCTCAGCGGCGGCCCCGCCGACGAGGAGAGCGGCGAGCTGGGCCCGCTGGTCGGCCAGCTCGTCGTCGCCACCAACGCCTTCCGGCGCACCCCCGACGGCTGGCGGCTGTGGGCGCACCACGGCTCTCCCGTGCTGGCCGACGCCGACGGGGACGACGACGACTGAGGCTCCGCCGCCGCGCCCCGGGTCAGCGCTCTCCCTTCGATTCCTCCTCCTGAGGGACGGTGAATCCCCACAGCGTGTGGGCAGGGACACCGCAGAACCCGAGACCCGCGGGCGGGGGCTGTCAGTGCCCGCAGGTAGATTCGGTCCTCAGGTGATGTGCCGTCCGCATGCGGCACGGACCCCCGACGACTACGAACAGCAGGAGTGATTCGCGTGGATCGTGTCGCGCTGCGCGGCCTCAAGGCCCGTGGGCACCACGGCGTGTTCCCCAAGGAACGCGAAGAGGGCCAGACCTTCATCGTGGACCTCGTCCTCGGCCTGGACACCCGTCCCGCCGCGGCCGACGACGACCTGACGAAGACCGTCCACTACGGCGTGGTCGCCGAAGAGGTCGTCGAGGTCGTCCGGGGCGAGCCGGTCAACCTGATCGAGACGCTCGCCGAGCGGATCGCCCAGCAGTGCCTCAAGCACGACGGGGTCCAGGAGATCGAGGTGACGGTGCACAAGCCCGACGCCCCGATCACCGTCCCCTTCGACGACGTGACCATCACCATCACCCGGAGCCGTGTATGAAGCCCATGCAGAGCGACCCCACCGTCCAGCCGGTCCCCGCTTCGGTCACGGACCAGGTCGACGCCGCCGACATCACCCTCTCCAACCCCCACTGGGCCGTGATCGGCCTCGGCTCCAACCTCGGCAACCGCCTGGAGACCCTCCAGGGCGCGGTGGACCTCCTGGAGGACACCCCCGGCGTCCGCGTCAAGGCGGTCTCCCCGGTGTACGAGACCGAGCCGTGGGGCGTGGCGGCCGACTCCCAGCCGTCCTACTTCAACGCGGTCGCCCTGGTGCGGACGACGCTCCCGCCGGCCTCCCTCCTGGAGCGCGGGCAGGCCATCGAGGAGTCCTTCGCCCGGGTCCGCGAGGAGCGCTGGGGGCCGCGCACGATCGACGTCGACATCCTGTCGTACGCCAACGTGGTCTCCGACGACCCCGCCCTCACCCTCCCCCACCCGCGCGCCCACGAGCGCGGCTTCGTCCTCGCCCCCTGGCACGACGTGGACCCCCAGGCGCAGGTCCCGGGCCGCGGCCCGGTCGCCGACCTGCTCGCCGCCGTCTCCACCGAAGGCGTGCAGGCCCGCGCCGACCTGGAACTCCGGCTGCCCGAATAAGCGTTGACGCCGTACGACACTGGTGTCGTCACCCGTGCCCGCACGGACACCGGTGACGCCCACCGACATGACGGAAAGCGGAGCTTCGTGAAGCAACTACGGCTCGGAGTGCTGGTCGGCCTGTTCGCCGCGGCCGGGGTGCTGTCCTGGGCGGGCGCCCGCCTGTGGTCCTCGGTCGACACCCTGCCCGGCGTGCCGGTCGCGGCGCCGGTCGTGCTGGCCCTGATCGCCGCCGTACTGCTGGCGACGGCCCTCTCGATGCGCTCCCGGCTGCGCGCCCAGCGCGAGCGCCGGCCCGGCGCCAAGGGCGTCGACCCGATGATGGCCGCCCGCGCGGTGGTCTTCGGCCAGGCCAGCGCCCTGGTCGCCGCCCTCGTCGCCGGTCTGTACGGCGGCGTGGGCGTCCACCTGCTCACCGAGGCCCTCGACCTCCCCGCCCGCCGCGACCAGGCCCTCTACGCGGGCTTCTCGGTCCTGGCGGGCGCGGCGGTGGTCGCCGCCGCCTTCTTCCTGGAACGCGTCCTGCGCCTCCCGGACGACGACGAAGGAGCCCCGGCGGCACCCGCCGCCTGAGCCCCTTCTCGTACGGTCCGGAAGAATCCGGTCAGCGGGCCATGATCAGGCTCATCGCCTCGGCGCGCGTCGCCGGGTCGCGGAGCTGGCCGCGCACCGCCGAGGTGATGGTCTTCGCACCCGGCTTGCGGACGCCGCGCATCGTCATGCACATGTGCTCGCACTCCACGACGACGATCACGCCGCGCGGCTCCAGGATCTCCATCAGCGAGTCGGCGACCTGCGTGGTCAGCCGCTCCTGCACCTGCGGGCGGCGGGCGTAGACGTCCACCAGGCGGGCCAGCTTCGACAGCCCGGTGATCTTGCCGTCGGAGGACGGGATGTAGCCGACGTGCGCGACGCCGTGGAACGGGACCAGGTGATGTTCACAGGAACTCATCACTTCGATGTCCTTCACCAGGACCATCTCGTCGTGGCCCAGGTCGAACGTGGTCGTCAGGACGTCCTCGGCCTTCTGCCACAGGCCCGCGTATATCTCCCGGTACGCCCGCGCCACCCGTCCCGGCGTCGCCCGCAGGCCCTCGCGGTCGGGGTCCTCGCCGACGGCGATGAGGAGTTCGCGCACGGCGTTCTCGGCGCGCTTCTCGTCGAACTCGCCGATGGTGGCCTCGCCGTCCAGCGTCACCGGGTCGGTCATCAGTGCCTCGTTCCTGTGGTTCACCTGGGCGCGCATATGAAAATGCCGCGACCCCCAGGCTAGAACCTGGGGGTCGCGGCATCCATTCCGGGCCGGTGTGACACCGGCGACGGAACCGGCTAGCCGTTCTCCGGGCGGTCCTCCGGGACGGGCTCCGCCGCGGGGGCGTCCTTGGTCACCGAGGTGATCGAGGGCGTCGTGCCGTTGGCCGCGCCGTTGGTGAGGGCCAGCTCCTTGGGCGAGAGCACCGGCGGGCGGGTGGAGGGCGTACGGCGGGACGAGCCGGTCCACGCGGGGCGGGCCGGGCGCTTCACGATCGGCCGGAAGATCTCGGCGATCTGCTCCTTGTTCAGCGTCTCCTTCTCCAGGAGGGCCAGGACCAGGTTGTCGAGGACGTCGCGGTTCTCGACCAGGATCTCCCACGCCTCGTTGTGCGCGGTCTCGATGAGCTTCTTGACCTCTTCGTCGACGAGCGCGGCGACCTCTTCCGAGTAGTCGCGCTGGTGCGTCATGTCCCGGCCCAGGAAGGGCTCGGTGTTGTCGCCGCCGAACTTGATCGCGCCGAGACGCTCGGTCATGCCGTACTGGGTGACCATCGAGCGGGCCGTGCCGGTGGCCTTCTCGATGTCGTTCGCGGCGCCGGTGGTCGGGTCGTGGAAGACCAGTTCCTCGGCGGCGCGGCCGCCCAGCATGTACGCGAGCTGGTCGAGCATCTCGTTGCGGGTGGTCGAGTACTTGTCCTCGTCCGGGAGCACCATGGTGTAACCCAGGGCCCGGCCGCGGGACAGGATCGTGATCTTGTGGACCGGGTCCGAGTTCGGCAGCGCCGCCGCGACCAGGGCGTGTCCGCCCTCGTGGTACGCGGTGATCTTCTTTTCCTTGTCGGACATGATCCGGGTCCGCTTCTGCGGGCCCGCCACGACGCGGTCGATGGCCTCGTCGAGCATGTGGTTGTCGATGAGCTTCTGGTTGCTGCGCGCGGTGAGCAGCGCCGCTTCGTTCAGCACGTTCGACAGGTCCGCGCCCGTGAAGCCGGGCGTACGGCGGGCGACCGCGCCCAGGTCCACGTCCGGGGCGACCGGCTTGCCCTTCTGGTGGACCTTGAGGATCTCCAGCCGGCCCTGCATGTCCGGGCGGTCGACCGCGATCTGCCGGTCGAAGCGGCCCGGGCGCAGCAGCGCCGGGTCGAGGATGTCCGGCCGGTTGGTGGCGGCGATCAGGATGACGCCGCCCTTCACGTCGAAGCCGTCCATCTCGACGAGCAGCTGGTTGAGCGTCTGCTCGCGCTCGTCGTGGCCGCCGCCCATGCCGGCGCCGCGATGGCGGCCGACGGCGTCGATCTCGTCGACGAAGACGATCGCCGGGGCGTTCGCCTTGGCCTGCTCGAAGAGGTCACGGACGCGCGAGGCGCCGACACCCACGAACATCTCGACGAAGTCGGAGCCCGAGATGGAGTAGAAGGGGACCCCCGCCTCGCCCGCGACGGCGCGCGCCAGCAGGGTCTTGCCGGTGCCGGGCGGGCCGTACAGCAGGACGCCCTTGGGGATCTTGGCGCCGACGGCCTGGAACTTCGCCGGCTCCTGGAGGAACTCCTTGATCTCGTGGAGCTCCTCGACCGCCTCGTCGGACCCGGCCACGTCGGCGAAGGTCGTCTTGGGGGTGTCCTTGGTGATGAGCTTCGCCTTGGACTTCCCGAACTGCATGACCCGGGAGCCGCCGCCCTGCATCTGGTTCATCAGGAACAGGAAGACGACGACGATCAGGACGAAGGGCAGCAGGGAGAGCAGGATGCCGACGAAGGCGTTCTGCTTGGTCGGGGTGACGGTGTAGCCCTTTTCGAGCTTGCCGGCCTCGAACTTCTGGTCGAGCTTGGCGGTGAGCTTGGAGCCCTGGTCCCCGATGTAGCTCGCCTGGATCTTGGTGCTGTCGTCGACCTTCTGGCCGTCCTTCAGCTCCAGCTTGATGATCTGTTCGTCACCAGTGGTCAGTTTGACCTGACGGGCCTGGTCCTTGTCGATCGCCTGGATGACCTTGCCGGTGTCGACCGTCTTGTAGCCGCCAGACGAGCCGACGACCTGCATCAGCACGACCACGGCGAGGACGGCCAGCACGATCCACATGACCGGCCCACGGAAGTATCGCTTCACGTCCATCCATACGGGGCGAACTGCGCCCCGTCCCTCCTGCCCGTAGGTAAATGCCGCTGAATAAAAGACTGTTCTTCGGACGGTACCCCAGCATTGTCACCCGCGACCGCAGGGGACGGCTGACAAAGCTGCCTTCCCCTGCTCCAACGGCGGGAATTGCGTGAGGGTTCCCCGATATGGCCCCGAGGTGTCCGTCGGGACCGGACGGAGGGCCTCAGCCCCCGTAGACGTGCGGCGCGAGGGTGCCGACGAAGGGGAGATTGCGGTACTTCTCCGCGTAATCCAGGCCGTATCCGACGACGAACTCATTCGGAATGTCGAAACCGACCCACTTCACGTCGATCGCGACCTTCGCGGCCTCCGGCTTGCGCAGCAGCGTGCACACGTTGAGGGAGGCCGGCTCGCGCGAGCCGAGGTTCGACAGCAGCCACGACAGCGTCAGGCCGGAGTCGATGATGTCCTCGACGATCAGGACGTGCTTGCCCTTGATGTCGGTGTCCAGGTCCTTGAGGATCCGGACCACGCCGGAGGACTGGGTGCCCGCGCCGTAGGACGACACCGCCATCCAGTCCATGGTGAGCGGGGTGGACAGCGCACGCGCGAGGTCCGCCATCACCATCACGGCGCCCTTGAGGACGCCGACGATGAGCAGGTCCTTGCCCGCGTACTCCGCATCGACCTGCGCGGCCAGCTCGGCCAGCTTCGCGTCGATCTCTTCCTTGGTGATGAGCACCGACTTGAGGTCGGTGCCCATGTCGTTCGCGTCCACCCGCATCACTTTCGTAGAACTTCGGCCCTGCCGAATCAGCCCTGCCGAATGACCAGTCTGCCACCCTGCCGCTGGGCCTCGACCCGGCCGGGGAGGTTGATGACCCCCTGCCCGCGCCATCCGGTGATCAGCCGGTCCACCTCCTCGATGTGCCGGGCGAAGAGGGAGCCGGCGGGCGAGCCCACCTCGATGACCGCTTTGCGCAGGACCCTGCGGCGCACCGCGGGCGGCAGCGCGTAGAGCTTGGCGCACTCCAGGCGGCCGGTGTCGTCGCGGACGGAACGGTCCGCCTCGGCGGCCCAGTGGTCGAGGGCGTCCGCGTCGTCGCGGGAGAGCTGGGCCGTCCGGGCGAGGGCTTCGACGACGCCCTTGCCGAGGGCCTTCTCCAGGGCCGGGAGGCCTTCCTGGCGCAGCCGGGAGCGGGTGTAGGCGGGGTCGGCGTTGTGCGGGTCGTCCCAGACGGGCAGGGACTGGACCATGCAGGCCTTGCGGGCGGTCTGCCGGTCGAGCTGGAGGAAGGGGCGGCGGTAGCGCCCGGCCGCCCCCGAGACGGCCGCCATTCCGGACAGGGACCGGGTGCCGGAGCCGCGGGCGAGGCCGAGCAGGACGGTCTCGGCCTGGTCGTCGCGGGTGTGGCCGAGGAGGACCGCGGCCGCGCCGTGCCGCTGGGCGGCGCCGTCGAGGGCGGCGTAGCGGGCGTCGCGGGCGGCGGCCTCCGGGCCGCCGGCCCGTCCGACGGTCACCGAGACGGACTCGGCGGGGGCCAGGCCCAGCGCGGTCATGCGGGTGACCACCTCGTTGGCCCGGGTGCCGGAGCCCGCCTGGAGGTTGTGGTCGACGGTGACGCCGCCCGCGCGGACGCCCAGCCTGGGCGCCTCGAAGGCGAGGGCGGAGGCGAGCGCCATGGAGTCGGCGCCGCCCGAGCAGGCCACGAGCACGAGCGGCGGGGCCGCCTGCGCGTGCGGGGCGTGGTGTGCCCGGTGGTCGGTGAGTACGTCGTGGAGTACGCGGCGGACCGCCAGGCGTATCGCCGCGACCGCAGGATGGGGACCCATGTCCGGTGCCCTTCGGTGGAGTTGGGGTGCCTCGGGAGGAGGAGGCCGCTGTCACTGAGAGTGCGTAGATGGTGACAGAAACGAGCGGTTACCCGAGCATTGCACGCCTACCCAGCGCTTACGGTCCCTCGGATGGGTGATTTAGGGGGCGTTTCCCTTACCGTTCCTGCCGTCGCGCACACCGGTTTCACGCTTCTCCCTTACGGTGCACCCGCGCGACCCAGTCCGCCGGTTTGGCGATCTCGGCCTTGGTCGGGAGGGTGTTCGGGGAGGTCCAGACCCGGTTGAAGCCGTCCATGCCGACCTCCTCGACGACGGCGCGGACAAACCTTTCGCCGTCGCGGTACTGGCGCAGCTTGGCGTCCATGCCGAGCAGTCGGCGCAGCGCGAGGTCGAGCCGGGAGGCCCCCTTGGCGCGGCGCTGCTGGAACTTCTCGCGGATCTCGGCGACGGAGGGCACGACCTGCGGGCCGACGCCGTCCATGACGTAGTCCGCGTGCCCTTCGAGCAGCGACATCACGGCGGTCAGGCGTCCGAGGATCTCGCGCTGGGCCGGGCTCTGCACCAGTTCCACCAGGCTGCGGCCGCCCTCGTCCTCGTCGCCGTCCGCACGGCCGCCGGAGAAGGACTGCACGGCTTCGCGCACCCGCTCCAGGAGCGTCATCGGGTCGACGTCGGTCTCGCTCAGGAAGGCCTGGATCTCGCCCTCCAGGTGGTCGCGCAGCCAGGGGACGGCGGTGAACTGGGTGCGGTGGGTCTCCTCGTGCAGGCACACCCAGAGGCGGAAGTCGTGCGGGTCGACCTCCAGCTCGCGCTCCACGTGGACGATGTTCGGGGCGACGAGCAGCAGGCGTCCGCCGCCGTTCTCGCCGGAGGGCAGGTCGCGGGAGGCGGGCGCGAAGGTCTCGTACTGGCCGAGCACCCGCGAGGACAGGAACGACAGCAGCATCCCCACCTCGACGCCGGTCACCTTGCCGCCGACCGCGCCGAGGACGACGCCGCCGGGGCCGGAGCCGCGGCGCTCCTCCATCTTCTTCAGGAGCGGCTTGAGCAGCTCCCGGAAGCCCGCGACGTTGGCCTTCACCCAGCCGGCGCGGTCCACGACGAGGACGGGGGTGTCCTCGGGCTCGTGTCCCTCGGGGATCATCCGGGTGAAGGCGCGCACGTGTTCCTCGGAGGCCTTCGCGTGCCGTCGCAGCTCCGCGACGACGGCGCGCGCCTCCTCCCGGCTGATGTCCGGGCCGGGCCGCACGAATCGGGTCGCGGTCGCGACCGCGAGCTTCCAGTCGACCATCCCTGCAGAGGCTGCACCACCGAGGCTCGTCATGCGTCAACCGTACGTTGTCGAGTGGTGCGCCGGGAGTTGATGCGGGCGGCCGCCGAAACGGAGGCCCGGGGTCCGGCCGCCGGGGGGTTACGGGGCCTCGGTCAGCGCGGAGGCCAGGGCGTCGAGGGCCCGCTGCGCGGCGGCGGGGTCGGCGGTGCCGCCCGCGAGGAAGGCGAAGGCGACCAGGCGGCCGTCCGGGGTGACGGCGGTGCCGGCGAGGGTGTTCACCCCGGACAGCGTGCCCGTCTTGGCCCGCACCGGGCCGGGCCCGGCCGCGCCCGCGTACCGGGTGCTCAGCGTGCCGCTGAAGCCGGCGACCGGCAGACCGGTGAGGACCGGGCGCAGCTCGGGGCGGGCGGGGTCGGCCGCCCGGGCCAGCAGGGCGGTCAGCAGCCTTGCGGACACCTTGTCGTTGCGGTCGAGGCCGCTGCCGTCGGCGAAGTGCGCCCCGGCCAGCAGGCCGTCGGCCGGGAGGTCCAGGGTGGCGAGGCGGTCGCGGACGGCCTTGCCGGCCCCCGCGAAGGACGCCTCCGCGCCGGCCGCGAGCGCGGTCTGCCGGGCGAGGGCCTCGGCGAGGTCGTTGTCGCTGTGCGTGAGGGTGCGCTCGACCAGCGCGGACAGCGGCGCGGAGAGCACCTTGGCGACGGGCTCGGCGTCCTTCGGGGCCGTGCCGGAGACCGGTTCCCCGGTCACTTCGACGCCCGCTTCGCGCAGCTCGTCGGCGAAGGCGCGGGCCGCGTCGCCCGCCGGGTCGGGCGTCCGGTCGCCGACGCCGCTGCTGGAGCCGTCGGTGCGGCCCTCGTTCACCATCAGCGGGGTGACCCGGGCGAGGTTCTCGTTGCCCCGGCCGATGGGGTGGACGTCGGGCCCCGCGTACAGGCTCGTGTCGTACGCGACGGAGACCGTCCGGGCCCCCCGGTCGCGCAGGGCGCGGGCCGTGTCCGCGGCGAGGGCGCGCAGGCCGTCCTCGGAGAGGGTGGGGTCGCCGCCGCCCTTGAGGACGGCCCTGGCGCCGTCGGGCGGGGCGAGCACCGTGGTGGCGATGCGGTGGTCGGGGCCGAGGGCGGACAGGGCGGCGACGGCCGTGGCGATCTTCACCGTGGAGGCGGGGGTCAGCACGGTCCGCTCCCCGCTGCCGTACAGCTCCCTGCCCGTGGCGGCGTCGACGACGGAGGCGGACCGCACGGACCCCAGGGCCCTGTCGGCGAGGAGCGGTTCGAGCACCCGCGCGAGCTGTCCGGACCGCCCGCCCGCGCCGGCGCCGAGCGCGCTGAGGACGCGGCCCGCACTGGGCGCGGGGGACGGTTCGGCGGGGTCGGGGCGGGCGGGCACGTGATGTGCGCCACCCGTGCGGTCCCGGGCGGCCGCCAGGTCCCGCTCGGCCTTACGCTGACCGGAGTCCCAGGGGCCCGCCACGCTCACGGCACCGGCCGCCAGCGCCAGTCCGGCGACGGCGGAGCCCGCCGTGAGCTGCCAGGTCTTGAGCTTGGGCACTGCGGACCAGCCCCTTTCGCGATCACAGGTCTGCGTGAGGGACACTTAACCACTGCGTCTTGCGCGAGCACGGCACCCCGCGGGGCACTTCCGACCCATTCGGCCGGGGCTCCGGGGGTCGGTTTCCTCCGGGGGGACGCAGATTCCCAGAAGACTGTGTTGATCATGGAGGAGCCACCCGTGGAGTTCGACGTCACCATCGAGATTCCGAAGGGTTCGCGGAACAAGTACGAGGTGGACCACGAGACCGGCCGGATCCGCCTGGACCGTCGGCTCTTCACCTCGACCAGCTACCCCGCGGACTACGGCTTCGTCGAGAACACCCTCGGCGAGGACGGTGACCCGCTGGACGCGCTGGTCATCCTGGACGAGCCCACGTTCCCGGGCTGCGTCATCAAGTGCCGCGCCATCGGCATGTTCCGCATGACGGACGAGGCCGGCGGCGACGACAAGCTGCTGTGCGTCCCGGCGTCGGACCCGCGCGTGGAGCACCTGCGCGACATCCACCACGTGTCGGAGTTCGACCGCCTGGAGATCCAGCACTTCTTCGAGGTCTACAAGGACCTGGAGCCGGGCAAGTCGGTCGAGGGCGCGGACTGGGTCGGCCGCACCGAGGCCGAGGCCGAGATCGAGGCCTCGTACAAGCGCCTTGAGGCGCAGGGCGGAGCGCACTGAACTGCGCACCCGCGTTAGGTGAGTCCCGGGCGGCGGGCGGTTCCCTCTGGTGAGGGGGCCGCCCGTCTGCTTGTGCGGGGCCCTCTCGCAGGGGGTTCTCCGTGCGTGGCGTGCGGGGCCGGAGGGTGCAGCGGTGCGGGTGCGGGGGTAGGGGCGTCGCGGTGGGCCCGCGGCGGAACGGGCCCTGCCCTGCCCGGCGGCATCGGGTCGAACATGGACATACTGGGCAGGCGGGACAGTCGGAGCCCGGAGTGGTGAGAGCGAGGCGAGTGGTGGCGGAGGCGCAGGGCGGCAAGGGCGGACCCCGGGTGGAGCAGCCCGAAGAGGCCGAGGACCGCAAGCCGCAGTCGGACGAGGCGCGGAGCGCGTTCACGCCGCCGTCCGGTGTCGGGGCGGCCCGCGGGGCCGGTTCCGCGTCGAGGAAGTCCGCCGCGCCCAGAACCGCCCCCGCGGCGTCCGCCACGGCTCCGGCGGACGCGGTGCCGCGCGGCGCGCGCAACCCGTCCAGCACCACGTCCGGAACAGGCGCCACCCAGGCCGTTCCGGTGGTGACGCCGGACGAGGACCAGTCGGTGACCTCGGAGTTCGCGCTGCCGCAGGGCCTGAAGGCCGCTCCGCCCGCCGAGGAGGACCAGCCGACCTCGGAGTTCCAGCTTCCGCAGGGGCTGATGTCCGAGGCGCCGCCCGTGCAGGAGGGTTCCGCCTTCGACGTGCCCCGGACGGCGGCCCAGAAGCGGACCGCGAGCGGGTTCGAGACCGCGAGGACCTACAGCGCCCGGCACTCTCCCCCGGCGTTCACGCCCGCGCACGGAATACCCGTGGTCAAGCTGACCAAGGAGGCCCCCTGGCAGGACCGGATGCGCACGCTGCTGCGGATGCCGGTGGGCGACCGCCCGGTGCCGGACAGCGTGCAGCGGCACGGGGACGACGAGGACTCCGGTCCCGCCGTCCCCCGGGTGCTCGACCTGACGCTGCGCATCGGCGAGCTGCTGCTCGCGGGCGGCGAGGGGGCCGAGGACGTCGAGGCGGCCATGTTCGCGGTGTGCCGGGCCTACGGGCTCGACCGCTGCGAGCCGAACGTCACCTTCACGCTCCTGTCCATCTCGTACCAGCCCTCCCTGATCGACGACCCGGTCACGGCGAGCCGCACGGTGCGCCGTCGCGGCACCGACTACACCCGCCTGGCGGGCGTCTACCGGCTGATCGCGGACATCACGGCCGAGGACACCGACGTCACGCTGGAGGAGGCGTACCGCCGCCTGGCGGAGATCCGGCGCAACCGGCACCCGTATCCGGGCTGGGCGCTGACCGCGGCCAGCGGACTGCTCGCGGGGTCCGCCTCCGTCCTCGTCGGCGGTGGGGTGCTGGTGTTCATCGCCGCGGCGATCGGGGCGGTCCTGGGCGACCGGCTGGCCTGGCTGTGCGCGGGGCGCGGGCTGCCGGAGTTCTACCAGTTCGTGGCGGCGGCGATGCCGCCGGCGGCGATGGGGGTGGGGCTGGCCTTCGTGCCCGAGAGCGTGGTGAGCGGAATCCTTCCCTCCGCCGTCATCACCGGTGGCCTCTTCGCGTTGCTCCCGGGGCGGGCGCTGGTGGCCGGGGTGCAGGACGGCCTGACGGGCTACTACATCACCGCCTCCGCGCGCCTGCTCGAAGTCATGTACTTCTTCATCGCGATCGTGCTGGGCGTGCTGATCGTGCTGTACGCGGGGGCCGGGCTGAACCCGAACCTGCACCCCGACGCGACGATGCACGTGCAGTCCCGCCCGGTGATCCAGACACTCGCCTCGATCGTCCTGTGCTTCGCCTTCGCGATCCTGCTCCAGCAGGAGCGGAACACGGTGATCATGGTGGCGCTGAACGGCGGGGTGGCCTGGGTCGTCTTCGGCGCGATGAACACCACGGGACACATCTCGGCGGTCGCGGCGACGGCGGTGGCGGCCGGGCTCGTCGGCCTCTTCGGCCAGCTCTTCTCGCGCTACCAGTACGCGTCGGCGCTGCCGTACGTCACCGCGGCGATCGGACCGCTGCTGCCGGGCTCGGCGACGTACTACGGCCTGCTGGGCATCGCGCAGGGCGAGCTGAACGTGGGGCTGGGCTCGCTGTCGAAGGCGGCGGCGATCGCCCTGGCCATCGCGATCGGCGTGAACCTGGGAGGCGAGATCTCCCGGCTCTTCCTGCGGATGCCGGGCGCGGGCCGCGACGGCGGCACCCGCCGCGCGGCGAAGCGCACGCGCGGCTTCTAGCTCCGGGTGCGCCGAAGGGGCGTCCGGGACCGTGCGGTCGCGGACGCCCCTTCGGCGTCGGTACGGGGTCAGCGCTTGGCGTGGCGGCCGCGCGGGGGCGGGTTGTTCGGGGGGTTCTGGGGACGCAGGATCTGCGTGGCCTGGTCCTGGTCGCCGCCGTACGGGGGCGCGTCGCCGCCGTGCGGGGCGTTGGCGCCGTAGGGGGCTTCGGTGCCGTACGGGGCGGGCCGGGTACCCGGGTACGCCTGCGCGGACGGGGCGGGCGGGGCTCCGGTGCCGTACGGGGCGGCCGGGGCGCCCGGGTACTGCGGGGCGGCCGGGTGGTCCGGGGCGCCCTCGGCGGCCGGGGCCTGCGCCGGCGGGTTCTTCTTCGACTGGCGGCGGGCCTTCAGCACCTCGACCACGATCGGCACCACCGAGATCAGCACGATGCCGACCAGGATGACCTCGATGTTCTTGTGCACGAACTCCACGTTGCCGAGCGCCGCGCCCAGCAGCGTCACCCCGGCTCCCCACAGCACGCCGCCGATGATGTTGTACGTGATGAACACGCGGTAGTTCATCCGGCTGACGCCGACGATGATCGGCGTGAACGTCCGCACGATCGGCACGAACCGGGCCAGGATCAGCGCCTTCGGCCCGTGCTTCTCGAAGAACTCATGGGCCTTCTGTACGTTCTCCTGCTTGAAGATCTTGGAGTCCGGCCGCCGGAACAGGGCCGGGCCGACCTTCCGGCCGAAGAGGTAGCCGACCTGGTCGCCGAGGATCGCCGCCAGCACGATCAGCGTGCACAGCAGCCACAGCGGCATGTCCAGCTTGCCGGTGGTGACCAGCAGGCCCGCCGTGAAGAGCAGCGAGTCGCCGGGCAGGAAGAAACCGATCAGCAGACCCGACTCTGCGAAGACGATGGCCAGCAGGCCCCAGGGCCCGAAGGTGTTGAGCAGAAAGTCCGGGTCCAGCCAGCTCGGTCCGAGCGCAAGCGTATTCACGGGTTCCGGACTCCTGGGGGGGGGATGGGATGCGGGGGCTGGGCAAAAGTATCAACGCACGCGGGCACTTCCGGGTTCCCCCGGCCCCCCGGGGTGCGCTCCGCCCTGCCCGGGAGGGCGGAGGGCCCCGGATCAGTGGACGGCGGACGCGGCGAGGGGCAGGCCCCCAGGAGCCCGCCCCCGGCGTCTCACAGGTGCCGGACCGCGTTCGCCAGCATCGCGTCGCGCAGGTAGACGGCCAGTCCGGGCCTGATCGCCTCGTAGGTGGCCGTGAACCTCGCGTCGGCGACGTACATCTCCCCGAGGTTCGTGTGCATCTCGTGTCCGCACTCGTACTGACTGCCGGAGATGAACCGGCGGTGTTCCTCGGCGACGTCCATCGCCCGCTCGTCGTCGGCCGGCACGCCGTCGGCGAGCAGGCCGGCCATCTTCCGGTGGATCGCGTCGAACTCCTCGGTGAACCGCTTCCAGTCCTCCTTGGTGTAGGCGGCGGTGCGCCGCTGCGACTCGCGCCAGGCGTCGGTGCCGCCCCAGCGGCGCTCGGCCTCCTCCGCGTACGCGTCGGGATCGAAGTCGCCGAAGACCTCGAACTTCTCCTCGGGCGTGAGATTGATGCCCATCTTCCGTGCCTCCATGGCCTTTTCGACGGCGGCGGCCATCTCCTGGAGCCTCTCGATCCGGTCCGCCAGCAACGCGTGCTGGCGCCGCAGGTGTTCCCGCGGATCGGTCGCCGGGTCGTCCAGCAGTGCCGCCACCCGGTCGAGAGGGAAGCCGAGCTCCCGGTAGAACAGGATCTGCTGCAACCGGTCGAGGTCGCCGTCGCTGTAGCGGCGGTGCCCGGCGCGGTTGCGCTCGCTCGGCGAGAGCAGTCCGATCGCGTCGTAGTGGTGCAAGGTGCGCACGGTCACGCCGGCGGTCTCGGCGACCTTCCCCACGGAATGGCTCATGACTGCCCGCTGCCCTCTCTGCGGTGGGTTTCCTTCGGTACGCCCCCAGCCTGCGTCCTCACGTCGCGTGAGGTGCAAGCCCGGGGCGGCCGGGGCGCGGGCTGCGTACCGGGTGCCGGGTGCCGCTATTCGCCGAGCTCGTAGGAGTTCTTGCCGTCCAGGGACTCCCGGATGACGTCCGCGTGGCCCGCGTGGCGGCCCATCTCGGTGATCAGGCGCAGCAGCATCCAGCGCACCGTCACGTCCTCCTTGGGGAACCAGGGGGCGTCGGGCAGCGGGAAGGTGGCGTCGAGGTCGGCGGCGCGGGCGAACTCCTCGCCCTTGCGGGCCACCTCGGCCCACGCGGCGAGCTGGGAGGCGACCGTCTCGCCCTTCTCGGGCACCAGCCGGAAGCTCTCGCTCCAGTCGGCCTCGGCGCGGTGGGCGGACGGGATGTCGCAGCCCGCCATGGCGAGCCAGTTCTGCTCGGCCTCGGTGACGTGCTTGAGGATGCCGGACAGGGACAGCTCGCTGGCGCTGGGGGTGGTGGCGGCCTCCTCGTCGGAGAGGCCGCGCAGGGCGTTGCGGATGCCCGCGCGCTGCTCCTCCAGGAAGGCGAGGAGGGTGGAGACCTCGTCGGTGCAGTTCTCGGCGCTGACGTGCAGGACCATGGCGGGCCGCCCTTCGGGGAGTGCGCTGACGCTGTGCGGAACGTGCGGCGCGTGCGGTGTTCGCGGTACGAGGACCAGGTTAGGCAGGCTTGCGGACAGCTGTGGTCCGCGACTCCGGGGATCAGAAGGGGAACTTCGAGCGGCCGTGCTGCACCGAGATCCACTTCTGGGTGGTGAAGACGTCCACGGTCGACTCGCCGTTCATGCGTCCGATGCCGGAGGCCTTCTCGCCGCCGAAGGCGACCAGGGGGTCGTCCTGGATGGTGGAGTCGTTGATGTGCATCATCCCGGTCT
This sequence comes from Streptomyces sp. NPDC039736, assembly GCF_055596485.1. Taxonomy (NCBI): domain Bacteria; kingdom Bacillati; phylum Actinomycetota; class Actinomycetes; order Kitasatosporales; family Streptomycetaceae; genus Streptomyces; species Streptomyces sp. NPDC039736. Next base: position 73,660 of record NZ_JBVIUQ010000015.1, read on the forward strand.
CGATCCGCTGGGCGAAGCGCACGCCGCGCTCCACGTTGCGGGTCATCACCGCGCCGCTGAGGCCGTACGGGCTGTCGTTGGCCATGCGCACGGCCTCCTCCTCGCCGTCGAAGGCCAGCAGCAGGGCGACCGGGCCGAAGATCTCCTGCTCCAGGATCGGCGAGCCCTCCGGGAGGCCGGTGAGCACCGTGGGCTCGACCAGGTTGCCGCGCGTGGCGCCCCGTACGAGAGCGGTGGCGCCCGCGGCGAGCGCCTGGTCGACCACGCCGGTGAGGGCGTCGGCGTGGAAGGTGTTGATGACGGGGCCGAGCTGGGTGGCGGGGTCGGCCGGGTCGCCGGTGCGCAGCGCGCGCACCCGGGCGACGAACTTCTCGGTGAACTCCCGCTCCACGCTCCGGTCCACCAGGATCCGGTTGGCCGCCATGCAGACCTGGCCCTGGGAGACGAAGCGGCTGAAGACGGCCGCGTCGACCGCGTAGTCGAGGTCCGCGTCGTCCAGGACGACCAGGGCGCTGTTGCCGCTGAGGGAGAGGATCGTGCGCTTGAAGTGGGCGCCGGCGATGGCGGCCACATGGCGGCCGGTGCGGTCGGAGCCGGTGAAGGAGATGACCTTCGGGACGGGGTGCTCCAGCAGCGCGTCGCCGATCTCCGCTATGTCGGTGATCAGCACGTTCAGCAGTCCCGCCGGCAGCCCCGCCTCCGCGAAGAGGTGCGCGACGAGCCCGCCGCCGACCACGGGGGTGTTCTGGTTCGGCTTGACGACGACGGCGTTGCCCAGCGCCAGCGCCGGCGCCGCGGCCTTGACGCCGGTGAGGAAGGGGAAGTTGAAGGGGCTGATGACCCCGACGACGCCGACCGGGAGCCGGTGGACGCGGTTCTCCTTGCCGGGGACCGGGGAGGCGAGGATGCGCCCCTCGGGAAGGGTGGCCAACTGGGTCGCCTCGCGCAGGAACTCCTTCGCCAGGCGCACCTCGAAGCGGGCCTTCACCAGGGTGCCGCCGACCTCCTCGGTGATGGCGGCGGCGATCTCGTCCTCGCGCTGTTCCACCAGGCGCAGCACCCGCTCGACGACGTCCCTGCGGTGGTACGCGCCCGCCCCGGCCCAGGCGCGCTGGGCGCGTTCGGCGGCCCGGTAGGCCTCGTCCACCTCGGCGACGGACGCGACGGTGATCGCGGCGAGCTTCTCCCCGTTGTACGGGTTGAAGTCGATGATGTCCCACGAGCCGCTGCCGGTCCGCCACGCGCCGTCGATGTACTGGTGGGCCAGGTCGGTGAAGAAGGACATGTGATCCCTTAGCTCTGCTTCCGCTCGCTCTGCGTCCGCTCCGCCGCGTCGCCGCTGAGTGCCGCCGCCCGGCGCGTGGTGCCACCGGTGCTGGTGTTCCCCGTCACCTTTGATGTTCCTGCGCGGGCAAAGGTTCCGTCAACGTACATCCGGATCAGAGCAGTTGGAGGAGTCCGCGCAGGACGTCCCGGGTGGCCGAGGGGCTCGGGCAGTCGCCCTGGAGGCGGTCCATGACGCGTTCGTACTGGGTGACCTCCTCGTGCTTGTCCAGGTAGAGCGCGCTGGTCAGCTGCTCCAGGTAGACGAGGTCGGAGAGGTCGGACTCGGGGAAGCGCAGCAGGGTGAAGGCGCCGCTCTCGCCCGCGTGGCCGCCGAAGTTGAACGGCATCACCTGGAGCGTGACGTTCTCCCGCTCGGAGATGTCGATGAGGTGCTGCAACTGCCCGCGCATCACGTCCCGGTCGCCGTACGGGCGGCGCAGGGCCGCTTCGTCCAGTACGGCGTGGAAGCGCGGGGAGCGCTCGGCGACCAGGACCTTCTGCCGGTCCAGGCGCAGCGCCACCCGGCGGTCCACCTCCGCGGCGGTCGCGTGCGGGATGCCGCGCGAGACGACCGCGTGGGCGTAGGCCTCGGTCTGGAGCAGGCCGTGGACGAACTGGACCTCGTACACGCGGATCAGGGACGCCGCCCCCTCCAGGCCGACGTACGTCTGGAACCAGCCGGGCAGGACGTCCCCGTAACTGTGCCACCAGCCCGCGAGGTTGGCCTCGCGGGCCAGCGCGAGCAGCGACTCGCGCTCGGCGCTGTCGCTCACGCCGTAGAGCGTGAGCAGGTCCTCTACGTCCCTGGCCTTGAAGCTCACCCGTCCCAACTCCATGCGGCTGATCTTCGATTCGGATGCGCGGATCGAGTAGCCGGCCGCCTCACGGGTGATGCCGCGCGATTCGCGCAGGCGCCTGAGCTGTGAGCCCAACAGGATGCGTCGGACCACCGATCCGCTCGACTCGCCTGCGGTCACCTCTCCGGCCCTCCCTCTCGGTCATCTGTGCGCGAGGCCCTCCCCCAAGGTCCCGAGAGGGCGAAGTCTGCCACCAAAACGCTTCAGCCTGTACGCGTTCGGTTACGGAGACGGCAGCGTCCGGAAAGTGGCCCGAGGAAGACCCGAGGAAGAAATGAGCAAGAAACGGCACTCTGTTGTCCAAGTCCGGCGCGTGCACGTGCATCTGCCCTTGCATCTGCTGTACGCATTCGGAACCATGGTCCGCGCGCACGTATGACCACCAGCGTTCGTCCCTCGCTTCCGTCTTTCGTGGACTCCGGCGTGCGGCCGCCGCTGTTCGCCGCGACCGCGACACCCGGGAGTGCCCGCATGGGGACGAATGGATCGACCATGCTCGTGCCATTACGGCAGGGCCTTCCCCCCGTCGGCCCCGAGGACGTGTCCTCCTCGGCCTCGTGCGCGCTGCCGCCGCGGTTCGAAGCGGTGCGCGGGGCACGGAAGTTCACCCGCAGCACGCTGTGCCAGTGGGACCTGGAGAGCCGTTTCGACGACGTCGCCCTGGTCGTCTCGGAACTCGTCACCAACGCCCTGCGGCACGCCCTCCCGGCGGACACCCCGCGCGAGAACGAGCCTCCGGTGCGGCTGCACCTGATGCACTGGAACGGAAGACTGGTGTGCGCGGTGCGCGACCCCAGTCACCTGGGTCCGGCGGCGCGGGCGGGCGAGGACTTCTCCGCGGAGTCCGGGCGCGGGCTGTTCCTGGTGGACTCCTTCAGCGACAGCTGGGGCTGGCACCCGCTGGCGGGGACGCTGCACGGCAAGGTCGTGTGGGCGCTGTTCCTCCTGCGCGACGAGCGGTAGGGCGGGCGACCTCGCGGGGGGCGGCGGGGGCGCGAGGGGGACGGCCCTCGGCCCCGCTTCCGCGCGTGGCTCGGTTCCCTGTCGAGCGCGTGGCCCGGTTTCCTCTTCCTCCGACCGCGTGGCTCAGTTCCCTATGAGGTGGTCGAACTCGCCGTCCTTGATGCCCAGGAGCATGGCCTCTATCTCCGCGGGCGTGTAGACGAGCGCGGGCCCCTCGGGGTGGCGCGAATTGCGCACGGCAACGTTGCCACCGGGCAGTTTCGCGAACTCCACGCAGGTGCCCTGCGAGTTGCTGTGCCTGCTCTTCTGCCAGACCACCCCGTGAAGCTCTGTGGCCGCCATGCCGTTGTACGCGTGGTGCACAGGTCGCTCCCGGATGTGCTGGTGTCAACTGCTGCCGAACTGTCAACTGACCCGGATCATAGCTTCGTTCATCTGCCGATGCATGGGCAGATGCACGTGCACGCGGGGTGGCCCCTTGACTACAGAACCGGTCGGCCTTATTGGCCTCCTTCCCGTGCGGACTCCTTCTCTAGACGCCCTGGTAGCTTGACGCGTTCCTTCCGGTGGCCGATTGGCCGCCGCACGAGCGCGCGTTGGGGGATGCCGGAGTGCACAGTCAGGTACGTACGGCCGCCGGGACGGCCGCTCTCGCAGCGGCGCTGCTGCTGACCGGTTGCAGCGGCGACAGCGGCAAGGACGACGGCCCGGACGGCCGGGGCGGTCCGCCGGGCAGCGCGCGGAGCAGCGTGCCGAGCCCCGGCGACGGCGGCGGCGCGAGCACGCCGCCCGCGCGGGACACCGGGTCCGGGTCCGGAGCCGGTTCCGTGGACGGCGAATGGGCGGTCACCACGGGCGGCAAGATGGTCGCGCTGTCCATCCACGACGGGCTGGCGGGCATCGCGGGCGAGAACATCTGCACGGGAACGGTGTCCCGGCGGGGCGCCGTCACGCTCGACCTCTCGTGCGCCAACGGCCGGACCGACCGCGCCCGGGGCACGGTGACGCCCGGCGCCGACGGGAAGACCCTCACGGTGAAGTGGGAGGGCAGCGGTGTCACGGAGACCTTCACCAGGGCCCCGTCGAGCGCCCTGCCCTCGGGCGTCCCGACCGGGCCGCCCTCGGACCCGCCGAAGCCGTAGCCCCGGGGCGCCGCGGCCCCGCCGCCCTAGGCCGCCGTACGGGCCGTGCCTCCCTGGGGGCGCGGCCCTTCCGCGTCCAGGGCGTCGGTGAGCTCGTCCAGTGCCGCCAGGAGGAGGCCCGCCCCCTTGCGCACGAACCTGTCGTCGGCCGTGGCGTCCCCGGCGGCCCCGGCGTCCCACGACTCCAGGGCCGCCCGGAAGGCCTCCCAGCGCGGGGCCCGCCGTTCGCGTACGGCACGGGCCGCCGCCTCGGTGTCGGTGCGCAGCGCCTGGGCGAGGGCGGCGGCGGCCGGCACCGGGCTGGTGTCGCGGGACGGGAGGTGGGCCTCCATCAGCATCGCCACCCGGGCGAGCTGGGCCAGCGCGTGCGGGGCGTCGTCGGCCGCCGCGCGGGACAGGCCCCGGTGGCGCACGGGCTCGTTGGCGGCCCGCTCCAGGGCGTCCTGCCAGGCGACCCGGGCCTCCCGGGTGGCCAGCAGCGCTTCCCGCACCGCGTCCCGGGGGGCGCCGGCGGGGTCGGCGTACCGCTGGAGGACGGCCGTCGCGTACCGCCCGTCGGCGACCAGCCAGCCGGCGAGCCGGGTGCGCAGGCGCGGGGTCTCCCAGGCCGGGTAGACGGCGTAGGCGAGCATGGCGAGGAGCCCGCCCGCGAGGGTGAGGACCACGCGCTCCGGGACGGTCTGGGTCCACTGGAGGCCGCCCATGCCGAGCAGGAAGACGACGTATCCGGAGACGCACACCTGCGTGACGGCGTACCCGGCGCGCAGCAGCAGGAACATCAGGAACGCGCACCCGACGGCGAGCGCGGCCGACAACCGGGTGTCCGGGTGCGTGAGTTGCAGCAGGCCCGTCGCGAGGCCGACGCCCAGCAGGGTGCCGCCGAAACGAGCGACCGCGCGGGAGTACGTCTGGGAGAAGTCGGGCCGCATCACCATGACGGCGGCCATGGGCGCCCAGTAGCCGTGCCCGAGCGGCAGGGAGGCGCCGACGGCGTACCCGATGGCGCTGACGACGGCGACGCGCACAGCGTGCCGGAACACCGGGGAGTCGCGGCGCAGTTCCGCGCGCATGGCGCGCAGGGCGACGGGGACGAGGCCGGGAACGGTGGGCCGCAGCAGGTGGTCGTGCGGGTCGGCACGGTTCTCCGGGACGCGGGCGACGCGTCGGGCGGCACTGCGCGCCAGACGGCGGGCCGTGCGGTAGGCGGTGTCGTCGGCGGAGTCCGCTTCACCGGCACCGCGGCCGGGGCGGGGGCCGTTGGTGGTGCCGCTGCCCTGGGCGGTCTCGATGACGTCCCGCAGCAGGCTGATGAGCCGGGACTCGGCACGCCTGGCGGGCCCGGTGAGCACCGCGCCCTCCTTGGGCACGGCGAGCACCGCACGGGCGGCGGGCGACATGGCGACGGGCTCGCCGTGGCGCACCGCGCGGGCGGCGGCGTCCAGGGTGGATCCGGCGGCGGCCAGCAGCTCCCGTACCCGGGCGCGCTGCTCCCCCTCGGCGGGGACGCCGAGGGCGGGGTCGGCGAGGGAGGCGAGCACCGGCCGGATGCGTTCGGCCAGGCCCCGGGTGCCGTGCAGTTCGGCGGGGCGGCGGCGGGCCTGGCGCGGGGTGATCGCGGCGGCGCTGCGGGCGGTCATCAGGGGCTCGGGGTCGAACGGGGCGACGGGGTCGTGCCGCAGCCGGCGCGCGTAGTCGGCCTCGGCGGCGAGCGCGTCGGCGAGGGCGTCGCGCTGGGCGCCCCACCTGCGTACGGGGAAGAGCACGATGAGCACGGCCTGCACGAGTCCGCCCACCAGGATCATCGCGGCGTGTCCCGCCGCCGCGGCGACGGAGGTCGGCAGCGTCACGGTGACCAGCATGATCGCGACGTTCGAGCTGGCGATCATGCCCGCCGTGGGGCCGATCGCCCAGGCCAGCCCGGCCAGGAAGGTCCACACGGCCAGCAGGCTGATGAACAGCGCCGGATGAGCCCCGGTCAGGTATCCGACGAAGGTCGTGACGGCGAGGCTGGCGCCGGAGGCGAGCGCGAGCACGGGCCGGGTGCGCCAGGAGCGCTGGAAGGTGGCCAGGGCGGCCTGGAAGGCCCCGAAGGCGGAGCTGGCCGCGACGGCGGGCCCGAAGAAGTACAGGGCGGCCCCGACGACGAGGGCGAGCCCGGCGGCCGCCCGGACGGCGACCAGGGGGTCGAGGCGCTGCCGTTCGACGGTGAGTCCGGAGCGGGCGGTGTGCTTCAGGGCGTGGAGCCAGCTCATAATCACCGAGACTAGCTGTTCAGGGGCATTTCGCCGGGCGGTCGGGCTGCCGGGGAACCGTGCGTCCGGCTACCCGCGCTCGGGTGCGGCAACCCTCGCGGCGGGGTGGGGGGCGGGGGGCCGCTCCCGGCTCCTGCCTCCGGGCCGCTTCCGGCTCCCGCCGCCCCGGGACCCCCCGCCCGCTCACGTCGCGTTCAGGGCCACCGTCGGGTGGAGACGGGCGGCCCGGATCGCCGGGTACAGTCCCGCGACCACGCCGATGAACAGGGTGGCGCCCAGCCCGCCCGCCAGGGACCACGGCGGGACCACGGCGCTCCACCCCTGCGCCCGCGCGAAGCCGTACGTGGCCAGCGCCCCCAGCACGGCCCCCGCGGCGCCCCCCAGTGCCGACAGCAGCAGCGACTCCGTCAGGAACTGCACCCGGATCGCCCCCCGCGTCGCGCCCAGCGACCTGCGCAGCCCGATCTCCTGACGCCTCTCCAGCACGGAGATGACCATGGTGTTGGCGACCCCGACGCCGCCCACCAGCAGCGCCACCGCCCCGAGTCCGAGCATCAGCGTCGTCAGCCCCTCGTCGGTGGCCGCCTTGGCCGCCAGCGCGTCGGAGGGCCGGGAGACCTTGACCCCGGCCTCGGCGCCGGGGCTGATGGTGCGGGCCAGGATCGCCCGTACGTCCTCCACGGAGGCGTCCGTGGACCGCTCGAAGACCGTCGTGGGGTGCCCGTCGAAGGCGAAGTACCGCTCGGCGGCCGGAAAGCCGACCAGGGCCGTCCGGTCCAGGTTGGGGACGAGTTCGACGGGCTTCAGGATGCCGACGACGACCACGCGCGTCTCGTTCATCATGATCGTCTCGCCGGGGCGCGTGACCCCGATGCGTTCGGCGGCCACCGCGCCGAGGACGGTCACCGGGAGCCGCTCGTTGGCCGGATCGAGCCAGACGCCCCGGTCGACGCCGCCGCCGAGGGTGCTCAGCAGGTCGGTGCGGGCCGCCAGGGTGGTGACGCCCGCGGTGCGCTCCTCGGGCACCACGTCGCTGCGCCGGACCTGGGCGGTGACGTGGCCGGTGGCGGTGGCCTGCTGCACGGGACCGATGCGCCGGACCATCGCGACGGCGCTCCTGGGCAGCTTGATCTGCTTCCCGTCGGCGCTCTCGGCGGCTTCGGCGGTGAGGAGGTTGGTGCCGAGGCGGTCGAGCTGGTTCATCAGGTCGGCACGGCTCGACTCGGACAGCCCGACGACGGCGACCATCGTCGCGATGCCGATGGCGATGCCGAGCGCGGACAGCACCACGCGCGCCCGGCGCGCGCGCAGCCCGACCGAGCCGACGCGCAGGACGTCACGGGGCGCCAGCCGGGACGGTCTGAGGTCCTTCTTCGCGTTCACCGGGACACCGCCCGCTCGCTGGACGTGTCGGACACGATCTCCCCGTCCCTGAAGCGCACTCGGCGCGGCAGCGAGTCCGCGATCTCGTTGTCGTGCGTGATGACGCAGACCGTGGTGCCGGCCGCGTGCAGTTCGTGCAGCAGCTCCATGACGATCTCCCCGGACGCGGTGTCCAGCGCCCCGGTCGGCTCGTCGGCGAGCAGCAGCCGCGGACCGCCCACCAGGGCGCGCGCGATGGCCACGCGCTGTTTCTCGCCGCCGGACAGTTCGCTCGGGGTGTGCGAGTAGCGGTGGTCGAGGCGCACCCGGGCGAGGGCCTCCCGGGCACGCGCCTGGCGCTCGCGCGGGGAGACGCCGGCGTACAGCAGCCCGTCGGCGACGTTGTCGACCGCGTCGCGGCCCGCCGCCAGGTGGAAGTGCTGGAAGACGAAGCCGATGTGACGGGCGCGCAGGGCGGACAACTGGGCGTCGCTGAGCGCGCCGACGTCGTATCCGGCGACCTCGACGGTCCCCGTGGTGGGTTTGTCGAGGGTGCCCATGATCTGGAGCATCGTGGACTTGCCGGAGCCGGAGGGACCGACGACGGCGAGCATCTCCCCCTCGTGGACGGTCAGGTCCACCCCGCGCAGGGCGTGCACACCGCCGGGATACGACTTGGTGGCGCCGCGCAGCTCCACCACCGCGGGGGGCCGCGACGCCGCCGGGCCCGGTGCCTCCCGCGAAGGCGGCTGCGGCACCGGAGAAGAGGCGGGCGGGAGCGCCACCGGCGAAACGGGGCGCGGGGGCGGCGACTTCGGTGTCGTCATGACTTCGCCACTCCCACCTTCATGCCCTCGCGCAGACCGCCGCCGGTGACCTCGATCTGCCCGTCGGCGGTCATCCCCGTCTCGACCCGCACCGTCGTGGCGGTGTCGCCCCGGACCACCTGGAGCCCGTAGCCGCCGTTCTCGCCGCGCAGGGCGAGCACCGCCTCCACCGGCACCGCGAGGACGCCCTTGCGGCTCTCGCTGACGAACTTCACGCTCGCGCTCGCCCTGGAGTCCTCCCCCGCCACCGCGCCGTCGCCCCCGGTCAGCTCGACCTCGACGGTGATGCCGTCGGGCCCGGACTTCTCGCCGCCCTCGGCCGCCTCGTCCTGGACCACCGTCCCGAGCACCCTGCCGGGCGCGGTCCTCCCGCTCGGCAGGGTGACCTCCACCCGCGTTCCCCTGGCGGTGAGCGCGCCGTCGCCCTGGTCCAGCCGGGCGCGCAGGACGGGCTTGGTCGAGGCGACGGTGAGCACCGGTTTGTCGGGGCCGACCCGGTCGGCGAGCGCGGCGTCCGCGGCGACGACCTTGACCTTGCCGCGCTGGAAGACGACGTCGCCCATGCCGACCCGGCCGGTGGGCTCCCGGTTCAGGGACTTCTGCCACCGCTTGACGGCGGCCTCGGTGTCCTCGTCGTACCGGGTGTCGACGTACAGCTTCGACCCGTACCCCAGGTCGCGCAGGTTCCGCTCCAGTTGGAGCACGTCGCTGCCCCGGTCGCCGGCCTTCATCTCGCGGAACATCGGCACCGCCCCGTACAGCAGCGTGACGGGCTTGTCGTTCAGCTCGTACAGGGCCTGGCCCAGGCCGAGGGTGCGGCCCACGGGGGCGGCCACCGTGACGGTGCCCTCGACGACGGCCCTGACCGGGCGCCGCTGCGCGAAGTCGAGCCTGCCGTCGACGGTCTTGGACTGCACCAGGTCGGTGCGTACCACCGTCGCGGTCGCGCCCGGCAGCGCGGGGCGTGCCGTGGCGTCCGCACCGCCGCCGTCGCCGAGGACGAGGACGCCGGCGGTGACGGCGGCGGCGGTCAGCGCGCCGAGGGCGAGGAGGGCGGTGCGGCGCTTCATCAGACCCGCCCGTCCAGGCCGGGGAGCAGCTTCGGCGCGCAGGTCTTCGCCGCCTTCTGGTACGCCGGGGACTTCTGGTCGAGCACCGGGTCGGCGGGGTTGGGGTCGCCGCCGGGGACGGCGTTGCCGCCGGACATCTGCGGGTTGGTGAACCGGGAGACGCCGTTGTCGCGCATGCACTTGGCGTGCGCGAGCATCGACTCGTAGTCCTTCTGCTGGTCGCGCTCGGGCTCCGCCGTCATGGCCGCCTGGAGTTCCGCGATGCAGACGTTGTTCTTGCCGGCCTTGATGCCGTCGTTGCGGCCGGGCTGCGCGCCGAGCTCGTTGATCTTGTCCCACTGGAGGTACCCGTCGACCTTGGGGTCGGGGTACTCCGGGTAGCCGCCCTTGGCGCGCATGCACTGGACGAACTTCGTCTGGGCGTCGTGGAAGGCGCTCTTGGCGGCGGGCTTGGCGCTCGGGCTGTTCCCGCTGCTCGCGGCGCCCGTGCCCGGGGCGGCGGGGGCGTCGGCGATGGCGTCGTCCTGCCGGGGGGCGTCGGCGCCGCCGCAGGCGACGGAGAGGGCGAGCACGGGGGCGGCCACGAGGGCGGCCAGGCGCAGCCGGGCGATGGCGCGGGGGTTCGTCCTGGGGAAGGTCATGCGCCCACGTTCGAAGCCCCTCGTGATGGTCCGTGCATGGGCACATGATGGGAACGTAACAATGCCCGCGCCCGGCGCAGGTGCCCGGTGCGAGGCCCTGGTCGCGGCCCTGGTGTGCGGCATGATCGGCCTCATGCCGCATGTGCTTCTGATCGAGGACGACGCCTCCGTACGGGACGGAATGGAGCTGGTGCTGCGCCGCCACGGGTACGACGTGGACACGGCCGCCACCGGCGAGGAGGCACTGGCCCTGCTGGACGGCGGGCGGGGGGCGCGGATCGAGCTGGTCGTGCTGGACCTGATGCTGCCGGGCCTGGACGGCTTCGAGGTGTGCCGCCGCATCCGCACCCGTACGACGACGCTGCCGGTCATCATGCTGACGGCGCGCGGCGACGACCAGGACGTCGTCGACGGCCTGGAGGCGGGCGCCGACGACTACGTGGTCAAGCCGGTCACCGCGCCGGTGCTGGAGGCCCGCATCCGGGCGGCGCTGCGGCGCGCGGAGCCGTCGGCGCCGGTGCCGGACGCGGCCGGCCGGGGCGGCCTGCGGATCGACCGGGCCGGGCTGGTCGTCACCAAGAACGGCGTTCCGGTCCCGCTGCCGCCCACCGAGATGCGTCTCCTGCTGGAGCTGTCGGCGTCGCCCGGCCGGGTGTTCAGCCGGGAGCAGTTGCTGGAGTCGGTGTGGGACCACACCTTCCTGGGCGACTCCCGGATCGTGGACGCGGCGGTGGGCAGACTGCGCGCCAAGCTGGAGGACGTACCGGCGAAGCCGCGGTACGTGCAGACGGTGCGCGGCTTCGGCTACCGGTTCGGACCGCTGTGACGCGGACGCCCGGCGTGCCCCCTCCCGGGAGGGGCGCCTCCCCGCGCGCCCCCGGGCGACGGCTGCGGCTCGTCGGCGGCTTGCGCGCCCGGCTGGTGGTGGCCTTCGTGCTGGTGGCCCTCGTCAGCGCGGTCACCGCCACCGCGCTCGCCTACCGGGAGTCGCGCACTGCCGTCCTCCAGCGCGCCCAGGACTCCTTCCAGAAGGACTTCGTCGCCCGGGTCGGCTCCGTCGCCCCCAACGTCGACCTGCCGCCCGACGTGCGGACCCTCGCCGCCCTCGCCACCCGCGTCTCGGACGGGCTGAGCGGCGCGCCGCTCGTCGTCGCCCGCCACCAGGACCTGAAGGCGACCTCCGACTCGCTGGCCGACGACTCCCGGATCACCGCGGAACTGCGGGCCGCCGTCGCGACGCGGGAGCGCGTCAGCTTCCAGCGGGTCGTGCACGAGGGCGAGCCGTACCTGGTGGTGGGCACCCCGGTGACGTACGAGAACGGTCAGACGTCCGGTCTGGAGGTCTACGCCGTCGCCTCCCTGCGCGCCGAGCAGGACGACACGACCGGCGTCCTGGACGCCGTGCGCGGCGGCATCCTGCCGGTGGTGCTGCTGGCCGCCCTGCTGGCGCTGCTGGCGGCGCGCACGGTGCTGCGCCCGGTGCGGGAGCTGGGCCGGGCCACCCGCAGGCTCGCCGAGGGCGACCTCGACAGCCGGATCGCGGTGCGCGGCAGCGACGAACTGGCCGACCTGGCGCGCGACTTCAACCACACCGCCGACGAGCTGAGCGCCTCCGTCGGCGAACTGCGCGAGCAGGAGGCGCGGGCCCGGCGCTTCGTCGCGGACGTCAGCCACGAGCTGCGCACCCCGCTGGCCGCGATGACGATGGTCGCCACCGTCCTGGACGAGGACGCCGACCGGCTCCCGCCGGACGCCGCGCACGCGGCCCGCACGGTGAGCGGGGAGACGGCGCGGCTGGCCCGTCTGGTGGACGACCTGATGGAGATGTCCCGCTTCGACTCGGGGGCCGCCGCGCTGAACGCCTCCGAGATCGACGTCGGCGAGACCGTCCGGGCCTCGCTCGCCCTGCGCGGCTGGACGGACGCGGTACGGCTCGAACCCGGGCGGGCGGTACGGACGGTGGCCGACCGGCGTCGGGTCGACGTGATCGTCGCCAACCTGGTCGGCAACGCCCTGCGGCACGGCGCTCCCCCGGTGACGGTCGCGGTGGGGGCGGAGCGGGACGGGGTGACGGTGACCGTCACGGACTCCGGTCCCGGACTGCCGGCCCCGGTGCTGGCGCAGGTCTTCGAGCGCTTCTACAAGGCGGACGCCTCCCGCACCCGCACCCGGGACGACGGCGGCAGCGGTCTGGGCACCGCGATCGCCCTGGAGAACGCGCGCCTGCACGGCGGCACCGTCGAGGCGGCCAACCGGACGGACGGGACCACCGGCGCGGTGTTCACGCTGCGCCTGCCGCACCGCCGCCACCCACCGCACCCGGAAGAGGAGGCCGCGCGATGACCGGCACCCGTGCCCGTGCCCACGTCCGTCTGCCCGCCGTCGCCGCTGTCGCGTGCGCCCTCCTGCTCGGCGCCTGTGGCGTGCAGCCGACCGGTGTCATAGCGGGCGGCGAACCGGCGACCGGGCTGACGAAGGGCCTGCGGCTGTACTTCGTGTCGAAGGCGGGGCGGCTGGAGGGCGTTTCGCGGCCGGACGCCCAGCCCCTCAGGGAACTGCCGGCCGCGTTGAAGCTCCTCGCGCTGGGCCCCGACGAGGCGGAGCGCAAACGGGGCCTCACCTCACCGCTGGGCATGCCGCCGTCCTACGACGTGACCGGCTCCGGCGCGCGGGTCGTCCTGCGCAGCCCGAAGACCTTCTTCGCGGACGGGCTCAACGAGCTGGCCACCGGACAACTGGTGTGCACCCTGGCGCGTGCCCAGTCGCTGCTGGCCAAGGGGGTGCGCCCGGACGACGTACAGGTGACGTTCGAGGGCCGCGAGACGGTCGGACCGTACCGCTGCGGCTCCTACCTGGAACGCTGACCGCTGGCCGCTGCCCGCGCCCCGGAACCCGCCGCGCTCAGGACCGGATGCGTCCGCGCCGCGGCGTCTGCCGGCCCGGAACGGCGGCGCGGTCCGCGGCGGCCGTCCCGTGCTCCCAGCCCGCGAGGTCGTTGACTCCGCGCACCCGGGTGGCGGTGGTGCGCGGGAACATCTGCTCCGCGCGGTCCGTCACGGCGACGTCCCGGGCCGCCAGCACCGGCAGCAGCGCGCCGCCGCGGTCGGCCTCCTCCACCGCGTGCTCGGTGGCCTCCGCGAGACGGGTGCCGAGCCTGCTGGCGTAGGCGGTCAGGAACGACTGCCGGAAGGACTTGGTGCGCTTCCTGCCGCCGGCCCGCTGCGCCGCCTCCGCACGGGTCATCGCGGCCGTCCCCTGCACCAGCAGCGAGGTGTACAGCAGTTCCACCGCTTCCAGGTCGGCCTCGAAACCGACCACCGTGGAGAAGCCGAACGCGCTGTTCCACACCGCCCGGCACCGGTTGGCCGTCGCCACGGCGTCCAGCAGGATCGCCTTCGCCGTCTCGTACGGCGCGTCCACCCCGATCCGGCAGGCGCCGGGCCCGGCCGCGGAGTCCCCCCGCGCGGCCAGAACGGCCTCGTCGACGCTGTGCCGGGCCATCAGCTCCTGCGCCTTGGCGGTGAGCGCCTCGGCCTCCTCCGGGTAGTCGGTGGCCTCCGCCTTGGCGAGGAGCGCCCGGATGCGGGTGAGCATGCGCGGCTCGCCGGGCGGCGCCTGCGCCTGTCGCACGCGGGCCCCCGCGCCGGGCGCGGGCCCGACGGGTTCGATCGGGGGCAGCCGGATCAGCAGCCGCAGCAGCTCCAGCGCGGCCGTCGCCAGCGAGAACCGGTCGGTTCTCTCCCGCCGGGCCAGGGCGTCCCCGTACGCGTCGTCCCGCTTCCACCAGACACCGTCCGCGCGGACCCCGAGCTCATCGAGCTGCGCCCGCCAGCGCGGCGGAACCGGCTCCTCGGGATGTCCGCGCCGCTCGGCGGCGACCAGGTCCGCCAGCAGCCGCAGATGCACCTCGTCGAGATCACGCCGTACGAGACGGGCGACGTCGGCGGGCTGCCACCCCCGGTCCCACGCCCGGCGTACGAACTCCTGCCCCCGGCGCAGCACTTCGCGCCCGGCGTCCGCCCAGGGGGCGGCGGCCAGCAGCGAGGCGCCGAGGTCGAGATCGTCGTCGCCGGTGCCGTACAGGGCGGAGAACGCCCGCTCCGCCCCGGGGAAGGCCTCTTCGGTCAACGTCGTCTCTCCTCGGTCGGGCTCACCCCCCTGGTATACCTCGCCCGCCCCCGGAGCCACCGCCCGGCCACCTCCTGCCCCCGCCCTCTCGGGCATCGCGCTCCGCCTCCGCCCCCTTGGGGTTCGCCCTCGCTTCCTTGGGCTTCGCCCCCGCCCGCTCCCGGCCCACCCGGGTGCCGCCCCCTGCCCATGCCCCAGCGCCTGCGCCTGGTGCGGGCCGCCCGTGCCGCCACCGGAACGGACCACCCCGAGGGACCGCGCCGCCTGGTCCGCGACGGTGATCACCCGGTCACCCCTGCCGCCGCGCAGCGCGACCGCGTCCGGCAGCATTCCGTACCCCGCCGCGTCGTGGACGGCGTCCCCCCTGTGGAGCTACCTCGCGCACCCCCAGCGGGTCCAGTACGCGCCGCGCGGTCTCGGCCGCGACCGGCCAGCGCGGCGGCCTGTTCCCGGCCGAGCCCGACGGACCTGCGCCTGACCTGCGCGAACGCGGTGCTTCGGCCGGATTGTCAGACCCGGCTGCCACACTCGCACCCATGAACGACCGGTGGGCCGTCGCCCCGACAGAGGGAGGCGGGGCACTGCTCGCCCCGCTCACCCGGGACGGCCGCCCCGCCGCCGGGGCGCGCCACGAGAGCGACCTCGTCGAGGCGGTCCGCTCCCGCCCCGAGGTCGGTCGCTGGGTGTGGCGGAACACCGCCGAGATCTACCCGCGTCTGCTCGCCGCCGGGGTGCGGGTGGAGCGTTGTTACGACATCGAGGACGCCGAGCTCCTCCTGCTGGGCCACGCGGGCCGCTGGGGCGAGCCGCGGTCCGCCGCCGCGGCGCACGCCCGGCTGCACCGCCGTCCGGTGCCGCCCGACCCGCCGGCCCGCACGGCCGATCCCGGCTCGCAGTCCTCCCTCTTCGAGCCGCAGCCCGTGCCCGTGCCCTTCGACGCCCTCCTGGAGGTCTACGCCGACCAGCAGCGAAGACACGAGGAGGCGGAGCACCCCGGCCGGATGAGCCTGCTCACCGCCTCCGAGTCCGCCGGGATGCTCGTCGCCGCCGAGCTCAACCGCTGCGGCCTGCCCTGGCGGGCCGACGTCCACCGGGCCCTGCTGGACGACCTCCTCGGCGAGCGGTACGCGGGCGGCGGCGACCCGCGCCGGATGGCGGAGCTGGCGGACGAGGTGTCGCGGGCCTTCGGCCGCCGGGTGCGGCCCGAGCTGCCCGCCGACGTGATCAAGGCGTTCGCGCAGGCCGGCGTCAAGGTGAGGTCCACCAGGCGCTGGGAGCTGGAGTCCGTCGACCATCCGGCGGTGGAACCCCTGATCGCGTACAAGAAGCTCTACCGGATCATGACCGCGCACGGCTGGGGCTGGCTCCAGGACTGGGTGCGCGACGGGCGCTTCCACCCGGAGTACCTGCCCGGCGGCACGGTCACCGGGCGCTGGGTGACCAACGGCGGCGGCGCCCTCCAGATCCCCAAGGTGATCCGCCGCGCGGTGGTCGCCGACCCGGGCTGGCGGCTGGTGGTGGCCGACGCCGACCAGATGGAGCCGCGCGTGCTGGCCGCGATCTCGCGCGACCCCGGCCTGATGGACGTGGCGGGCCAGAGCGGCGACCTCTACAAGGCGGTCTCCGACCGGGCCTTCTCCGGCGACCGCGCGGCGGCGAAGCTCGCGGTGCTGGGCGCGATATACGGACAGACCTCGGGCGACGGCCTGAAGAACCTGGCCGCGATGCGCCGGCGCTTCCCGCGCGCCGTCGCGTACGTGGACGACGCCGCCCGCGCGGGCGAGGAGGGCCGGCTCGTACGGACCTGGCTCGGCCGGACCTGCCCCCCTGCGGCGGGCGCGGACGACGACGCCGGCGAGGCGGGCCTGCCCCAGGAGCCCTCCCCGGAACCGCAGTCCGGCGAGGGCGAGTTCGCCCCGGGGCACGCCTCCCGGAACAGCCGGGCCCGGGGCCGCTTCACCCGCAACTTCGTCGTCCAGGGCAGCGCGGCGGACTGGGCGCTGCTGGTGCTCGCGGCCCTGCGGCGCTCGCTGCACGAGGCCGGGATGCGGGCCCAGTTGGTCTTCTTCCAGCACGACGAGGTGATGGTGCACTGCCCCGCCGACGAGTCGGCGGCGGTCGCGGAGGCGATCCGCGCGGCCGGTGACCTGGCCGGACGGATCGCCTTCGGGGAGACGCCGGTGCGGTTCCCGTTCACGGTGGCGGAGGTGGAGTGCTATGCGGACGCCAAGTGAGTTCGTACGGGAGCCGCTCGTACGGGAACTACTTCCGGTGCGGGAACTACTTCCGGTGCGGGAACTACTTCCATGGGAAGCACGCGCACGGGGACTGTTTCCGCAGGAAGCACGCGCACCGGAACTACTTCCACCAGGTGGGGCTGAGCGCGATCGCCTTGAGCTGCTCGGCCGTGAGGGCCGGCTGCTCGCGGGTGGCGGCGGAGTGCTGGGTGTCGGCGTTGAAGGCGGAGAGCACGACGCGCCGCCCGTCCGGCTTCACCGCGTCGACGGTGAGCTGCACGATCCCCGCGACGCCCTTCTCACTGCCGCTGCGGGTCACCGTGACCACGGTGCCGTCCTTCTCGGTCGGTGTCTTCCCGCCGAGCAGGTCGTCCATGCCGACCTGGGCGTTCACCTCGACGAGGCTGCCGCCCCCGCCGTCGTCGACGACCACACTGGCGAACCCGGCCTGACCGGACCTGCCACCGAGCCTCAGCCCCTTGGGCAGCAGGGCGGCCAGGGTGCTGTGCATCTTCTCCTCGCCCGGCTCCCCCGGGATGCCGACGTCTCCTTCGGGTTTCGCCGCGGGCAGGGCGCCGGTCACGGAGCGCCAGGCGCCGTCCGTCGTCAGCCTCCGCAACTGGGCCGGGTCCAGCGGCGGGTCGACGCGGCTGACCGGCTCGCCCTTCTCGGCGGGCGCGTTGTACTCGCTCACGTCGACGACCAGCCCGTCCGGGGTGACCAGGACGGCCCGCCACTCCTTGGTCTTGCCGGTGTTGTACACATACCTCTGCAACAGCATGAAGTCCGAACCGTCGGAGAGCTTCTCGCTCCTGCACGAGTCGAAGCGCACGTAGGCCCTGGCCGGGCAGGTGACCATCTCGCGGGTCGAATGGCCGCCGGGGTCGGCCCGGGTGATGCCGAGCCGGACGGCCCCCTTGCCCCGGCCGTCGTCGTGGAGCGCGGAGACCATCGGACTGTTCGGGGGCCCCGGCGCCGATTCCGTTCCCCGGGCCGCCTCGTCCGTTCCCCGGGCCTCGACGTCGGTCAGTTCGCCGCGCGGCATCAGGCGCTTGAAGGTGTCGGTCATCCAGGCGCGAGTGATGTGGCGCGTGTCGCCGACCGCGCTGTCCGCCTTGCCGTGGCCGTCGCCTTCGCTGTCGCCCTTGCCCGAGCCCTCGGCCCTTCCGGTCTCGTTCCCGCCGTCCCGCCCGGCGTCGCTCGCGCCCGAGGTCCGCTCCACCGCGGGCACGGGTGCCGCCACGTCCCCCCGGCCGCCGGAACCGCCCAGCAGGCCGCCCGCCCACGCCCCTCCCACCCCCACCAGGGCCAGGGCGGCCACGCTGCCGGTGACCGCGCCGGCCCGACGGCGGCGCAGGGTGCGCCGGCCCCTGGCCAGGCCCGTGTCGGCGAGCCGTTGCTGGTCGGCGGAGAAGCTGTCGCCGGTGCGCCGCAGCGCCCGGCCGAGTTCGTCCTCGAAAGGTGGCATGGCAAACCCCCGTCATGGGTGTCGTGTCGTCCTGGAAATGCCGTGCGGCGGGCAGTCGGGGAGCGGCCCCCCGTCACCCGGAGGCGAACGCGACCAGGGTGCCGCCCAGTTGCTCGCGCAGCTTGGCCAGCGCCCGCACGGACCGGGTCCGCACCGCCGCCGAGCTCACGTTCATGGCGTCGGCGGTCTCCTCGATGCTGCGGTCCTCCCAGTACCGCAGCACGATCACCGCGCGGTCCTTCGGCGCGAGCCGCCCCAGCGCCTGGAGGAGGGTCATCCGCAGCTCCGGATCACCGCCCGGGGCGCCCGCGCCGTCCGGAACATCCCCCACCGGACGCTCGGCGGCCGAGCGCCTCCTCTGCTGGCTGAGGAAGGTCCGTACGAGAACGGTCTGGGCGTACGCCGCGGGATTGTCGATCCGCGAGATCCGGCCCCACAGGGCGTACATCCGCCCCAGTGTCTCCTGGGTCAGGTCCTCCGCGAGGTGGGTGTCCCCGCTGGTCAACAGACATGCCGACCGGTAGAGGTGCCCGCTCCTGACGGTCGCGAACTCCAGGTACTCCGCGTCGCGCCCCGTCCCCCGCATGCGAACTCCGCCCCCTCGTCCCGCGCCCGCCCACACCTTCCTGACGCGATGGACCCGACGGAATGTTTCACCCGCATTCGCGGCGACGGGTGGGGTACGCGGGACGCATGTACGCACACAGCACCGAAAGCATCCAAACAGAGCTCGCCGGCACCGGGCTCGCGGTGTCCCGCGACCTGATGGTGGGCATCGCCCCGTTCGTGATCGGGCTGGTGATCGTGGGCGTGCTCATAGGTGCCGTGGTGCTGGGTATCCGCGTCAAGAAGCGCGAGCCCGCCACACCGCGTCCGGAGGAACAGCCGCGCGCCCCCGAGCGGGACCATCCGCCGGGCGTGGTGCACGAGCACCCGGAGCCGCACGAGCTCCCGCAGGACGGCGTCCGCCGCACCGCGCACCACCTGGGCGGCCCGGGCCCGAACGCCTGACCGCCCGCGCCCACGAGCCGGACACCGCGGAACACGACCACCACGACCACCACGAGCAACCCGGACAACCAGAACACCCCGAACCACAGGAGGACCCCGGCCATGGCCACCCCCACCCACACCACCCGCCCCACCCACACCACTCCCGTGATCACGAGCACGCTCCCCGAGACCTCCCGCCAGATCACCGGCATCGCGCTTGAGGGCGCGCTGGTCGATCTGCTGGACCTCTCCCTGCTGGCCAAGCAGGCGCACTGGACGATCGTCGGCCCGCGCTTCCGGTCGCTGCACCTCCAGCTCGACGAGATCGTCACCATGGCACGCTCCTACGCGGACACCGTCGCCGAGCGCGCCTCCGCCATCGGCATCGCCCCCGACGGCCGGGCGGGCACCGTCGCCGCGAGCAGCAAGCTGCCGCAGCAGGAGGCCGGCTGGACAGCCGACGACGACGTGGTGTCGCTGCTGGTCGAAGCGCTGGGCGGCATCATCGAGCGCATGCGGGAGCGCATCGCCGCGACCGACAAGCCGGACCCGGTGACGCAGGACCTCTTCATCGCCCTGACGGCGGAGCTGGAGAAGCAGCACTGGATGTTCCAGGCGGAGAACCGCTGAGCCACCGGCGCAGGACACACCACAGGGGCAGGACCCCTGCCGGGGGAGCCCGGCGGCACAGGGGCGCGGGCCGCGCAGGCTGAAGATGCGCGGCCCGCGCCCCTGTGCGTATCTGGGAGGGACCGAAAAAGGAGCCCGCCCCATGACGCAGCAGACGTCCTCGCAGCACCTGGCCCCCGCCCACACCACGGGCGGCTCCGGCCTGGTGATCCCGTACGGACAGCCCGGTGACCTGCCGGTTCTCTCCCTGTACGAGGACTTCCGCTGCCCGTACTGCGCGGCTCTGGAGCAGGCGTCGGGCCAGGCGATACGGGGCCTCGCGGACGCGGGCCGGCTGCGCCTGGAGTACCACTTCGCGGCGCTCCTGGACGGGATGCTCGGCGGGCAGGGCTCCGCCACCGCACTGAGCGCGGCCGGCGCCGCGATCAACGAGAGCCAGGCCGACTTCAAGACCCTGCACGAGGCCCTCTACGCCCAGCAGCCCGACGAGAGCGTCGACTCCTACGGGCGCCCCTCCGTGGTGCTGCGCGTAGCGGAATCGGCGGGCCTGACCGCGCCCGACTTCCGCGAGGCCGTCTCATCGGGCACGTACAGGCCGTGGGCCGACTCCGTCGCCGAGGCCTTCGCCCGCAGCGAGGTACGCGGGACGCCGACCCTGCGCCTGGGCGAGACCTCCATCCACGGCTTCGGCCGCACCGGCCGCCCGCTCCCGGCGGCCGAGGTCACCGCCCAGATCGAAACGGCACTGCCGCACTAGACGATTCCCGCACCGGAACAAACACCAGCATGGGTACCGGCGAGCGGAGGAGCGGCGACCTGTTCCACTCCCCGCCGCCCCCTGACACTCTGTGGGAATGGCAGCAGTGGCAGAGGTCTTCTTCCGTCGGCTGAGCAGGTGGCAGGCGGACCAACAGCGGGAATCGATCGCCGACTTGTACGAGAAAACGTACCGCGACTCCGATCCCCCACCCCGTCCGCCGTCCACAGGCACCCGGATCTCATACGACAAAAGCGCGCGCCGCGAAACGCCCACCCACGCCGCCCGCGACCGCGCCGCCTTCCTCGACCGCTTCGCCGCGGACGTCCAGCGCCCCGGCTTCGACATGCTGATCGCCAGCGCGGCGACGGCCCTGGTCGGCTGCATCTACGGCTACCTGCCCGACCGCCAGGGCTCCTGGTGGTACGGCCGCCACGACATCGCCCCCGCCACCCTCGGCCAACTCGCCGACTCCGGCCGGATCTTCAACGTGGCGGAACTGATGGTCGCCCCCTCCCACCGCCGCCGGGGCGTGGCCGAGGAACTCCAGGACCGCCTTCTCGTACGGGTCGACGCCGAACTCGTCACCACCCTGATCGAGCCCGCCAACACGGTGGCCAAGGCAGCCTACGAAGCCTGGCACTGGCACCCCACCGACACCCTCCCCGCCACCAACGGCCACCCCGCCCTGGAGGTCTGGACCCGCCCCACCCCTCAGAACGACCCGTCCTGACCCGGCCCCGCACACAACAGAAAACCCCAGACCGGAAACTTCCGGTCTGGGGTCCTTCCGAGCCGCCTTCGGGATTCGAACCCGAGACCTACGCATTACGAGTGCGTTGCTCTGGCCAACTGAGCTAAGGCGGCGCCGCCGCGTTCACACCATGGTGCGATCAGCAGCGGAGCCAAGTCTACACAGTTTCCGGGGGTGCTCCGCACACCCCCGGAATGGCGGACTCCGCGCAGGTCAGTGGCGGGCTGTGCGGGGGCGGTGCCGGGTCAGGAGCACTGCTTGCCGTCCTTCGGAGGGGTGCCTTCCAGGAGGTAGGTGTTGATCGCCGTGTCGATGCAGTCGCTGCCGCGGCCGTACGCCGTGTGGCCGTCGCCGTCGTACGTCAGGAGGGTGCCGGTGGCGAGCTGGCCGGCGAGGGACTCGGCCCACTTGTAAGGGGTCGCCGGGTCGCGGGTGGTGCCGACCACGACCAGCGGGGCCGCGCCCTTGGCCTCGATGCGGTGGGCGGCGCCGGTGGGCTCGACCGGCCAGGAGGCGCAGTTCAGGGAGGCCCAGGCCAGGCCCCTGCCGAAGACCGGGGAAGCCTTCTCGAAGGCGGAGAGGGCGGCCCGGACGTCGGCCGGCGAGGTGAAGGCCGGGGGGAGGTCGAGGCAGTTGACGGCGGTGTTGGCGTACATGAGGTTGGCGTACGCACCGCTGCCGTCGCGCTCGTAGTAGGTGTCCGCGAGCGCCAGCAGGCCGTTGCCGTCGCCCTGCTGGGCGGCCGTGATGCCGGCCCGAAGCTGCGGCCAGGCCCCCTCGTCGTACATCGCGGCGATCGCGCCCGTCGTGGCGAGGGCCTCGCCGAGCGGGCGGTTCTTGTCCTTGGTGGGGACGGGCTTGGTGTCCAGCGCCTTGAACAGGGCCTTCAGGCGGGCGCCGGCCTCGGCGGGGGTGCCGGTGCCGAGCGGGCAGCCCCGCTGCTTGACGCAGTCGGCGGCGAAGGACCGGAAGGCGGTCTCGAACCCGGCGGTCTGGTCCCGGTTCAGGTCCCGGGCGGTCAGGGAGGGGTCCATCGCGCCGTCGAGGACGAGGCGGCCGGTGCGGTCGGGGAAGAGTTCGGCGTACGTCGCCCCCAGGAAGGTGCCGTACGAGGCACCGACGTACTGGAGCTTCTGGTCGCCGAGGACCTCGCGCAGGATGTCCATGTCCCGGGCCGCCTCGACGGTGGAGACGTGCGGGAGGATCTTCTTCGAACGCTTCTCGCAGCCCTTCGAGAACTTCTCGTACGCGGCCGTCAGCCTGGTGACCTCCGCCGCGTCGTCCGGCGTCTGGTCGACCTGCGTGTGGGCGTCCATCTCGGGACCGGTCAGGCACTCCACGGGCTCGCTGCGGGCGACTCCGCGCGGGTCGACGGCCACCATGTCGTAGCGGGCGCGGACCGGCGCCGGGTAACCGAGAGCGGCGTACGCCTGGAGGTAGCCGATCGCGGAACCGCCCGGCCCGCCGGGGTTGACCAGCAGCGATCCGATGCGCTTGCCCGGCCCGGTGGCCTTCTTCCGCGCCACCGCCAGCTTGATGTCGCCGCCGGACGGCTTCGCGTAGTCGAGCGGCGCCTTCATCGTCGCGCACTCGAAACCGGGCACCCCGCACTCCCGCCAGCTCAGCTTCTGCGCGTAGTACGGAGCCAGGGCCGCGCGGTCCCCGGCCGTCCCCGCGCTCTGCGCGGTGGTGGACACCGTCCGGCTCGGCGGCGACGACGCCCCCGAACCACCGGAGCAGCCCGCGATCAGCAGACCGGTCACGGCGAACAGGGTGGCGGAGGAACGGAGCAGGCGCCTGGAGTTCATGTCCGGAGCGTAGTGGGATTGTCACGCGTGGTGGGTCTCGGATGCGTTCAGTTGCTCGTACGAGTGAGGTGGTCAACCCGGGGCCGCCCGCTTGTCCCGGGTCCCGCCGGCCAGGCGCTCGCCGCCCGGCATCCGCTCAGCCCGCTCGCAGGGACACCGCCATCGCTTCCACCGCGAGGAGAGGGGCCACGTTGCGGTCCAAGGCGTTGCGGCAGGCGATGATCGATTCGATGCGGCGCAGTGTGCGCTCGGGGGTGGAGTCGCGGGCGATGCGCTCCAGGGACTCGCGTACGTCCTCATTGGCGAGGGCGACCGAGGAGCCCAGTTGGAGGGCGAGGACGTCGCGGTAGAAGCCGGTGAGGTCGGACAGGGCGAGGTCGAGGCTGTCGCGCTGGGTACGGGTGGAGCGGCGCTTCTGGCGGTCGGCCAACTCCTTCATCGCGCCCGCCGTGCCGCGCGGCATCCGGCCCCCGGCGGCCGCGCCGAGGGCGGCCTTCAGGTCCTCGGTCTCCTTCTCGTCCACGTCCTCCGCGACCTGCTTGGCGTCCTCGCCCGCCGCGTCGACCAGTTCCTGGGCGGCCTTGAGGCAGCCGCCGATGTCGTCCACGCGGAGCGGGAGGCGCAGGACGGTGGCGCGGCGGCTGCGGGCCCGCTCGTCGGTGGCCAGGCGGCGGGCGCGGCCGATGTGCCCCTGGGTGGCGCGGGCCGCGGTCATGGCGGCCTCGGGCTCGATGCCGTCGCGGCGCACCAGGACGTCGGCCACCGCGGCGACGGAGGGCGTGCTGAGGGTGAGGTGGCGGCAGCGGGAGCGGATGGTGGGCAGCACGTCTTCGAGGGAGGGGGCGCAGAGCAGCCACACCGTGCGGGGGGCGGGCTCCTCGACGGCCTTGAGCAGGACGTTGCCCGCGCCCTCGGTGAGACGGTCGGCGTCCTCCAGGACGATGACCTGCCAGCGGCCCACGGCCGGGGAGAGCTGGGCGCGGCGGACCAGGTCGCGGGTCTCCTTCACACCGATGGAGAGCAGGTCGGTACGGACGATCTCGACGTCCGCGTGCGTGCCGATGAGGGTGGTGTGACAGCCGTCGCAGAACCCGCAGCCCGGGTCGGCGCCGAGGGCGCGGTCGGGGCTCGTGCACTGGAGGGCCGCGGCGAAGGCGCGGGCGGCGGTGGAGCGGCCGGAGCCGGGGGGGCCGGTGAACAGCCAGGCGTGCGTCATCTTCGACGCGTCGGCGGCCTTCTCACCGGCGGACTGGGCAGTGACCTGGGCGTCGGCGTCCTTGGCCGCGCCGGCCAACTGCTCCTGGACGCGCTGCTGGCCGACGAGGTCGTCCCATACGGTCATGGCCGCTCCCTGCACTTGCGGGCCCCGGGGTGGGGCCGGTCTCCATTGTGGGGGAGCCCACTGACAATCGAGGACGGAGGGGGCGGGCGGTCGGGGGGGGGCCGGGGGCGGTCGGGGCGTACGGGCACGCCCAGTGCGCAGGCGTACGCGCGCGAACGGGGACCCCGCGCGCGGACCGGGGCGGGCGCGGCACCCGGTGGCGGGGGCATCTCCCCTCCCTGCCCCGTCCCGTGACCCCGCCGGGCGGTCAGCCGCTCCGAGCGGGCCGGTGGGCGGCTGGTCGCGCAGTTCCCCGCACCACTGGCGGCATCCCTTGCCGGGGGCGAGCGATGCGGGCGCGCCATCGCGTGAGCCCGCGGAGCCGCGGTCTGCCGCGATCCTGGCGGCAGCCCTTGCCGGGACGGGCGGTCCGGCCCGTCCCGGCTCCGCCGTCTACCGTCGGCCCCGGCCCCTCGGGCCCTTGTTCCCGTCTTCCTCCGGGGGCCCCCCGAGCAGTTCGTCCGCCAGCGACGGCAGGTCGTCCAGCGGTGTCTCCTCCGCCCAGTCCGAGCGCCGTCGAGGCCGGCGTTCCGCCTCCGTCGGGCCGTCCGGGTCGACCTGCGGCAGCTCCCGCGTACGGTCCACCGCGGGTTCGTCCCGGAAGTACCCCGCAGGCACCCGGTCCGCCGGTCCCGCGTCCCGTACGGGCGGCAGCACCGCCGTCTCGTCCGCCGCCGGGCCCCCCTCCCGCACCGGGGGGATCACCGTGGTCTCGTCCGCCGAACCGTCTGCCGGGGTCCGCGGCAGCGCCGTCGTCCCGTCCGCCGCCGGCGTCTGCGGCAGGACCGTCGTCTCGTCCGCGGAGCCGGGCGCCGGGTCCTTCGTCAGGTCCAGCCGCACGATCGGCGTCGGCACGGTCCTCTCGTTGTCCGACTCCGGCACGCGCTCGGCCGGTCGCGGCGTACGCACCGGGGCCGTCGCCGAAGCCGTGGCCGAAGCCGTCGCCGCCGCAGCGGAAGCCGCCGCGGCAGCGGCCGCGGCCGCCCGCGCCTCCTCCGCCTTCAGCAGCGCCTCCTCCGCCTTGCGCTGCTTCTCCCGGCGGCGTTCCTCCGCCTCGGCGCGCAGCCGCGCCTCCTCCTCGGCCTGCTTGCGCAGACGTTCCTGCTCGGCGGCGCGCGCCTTGGCCTCGGCCTCGCGGCGTGCCCGCTCCTCCTCGGCGAGCCGGCGCGCCTCCTCGGCACGCTGCCTGGCCTCCTCGGCCTGCCGTTCGGCCTCGCGGCGCCGCGCCTCCTCGATCTCGCGGCGCTTGCGCTCCTCCTCCTCGGCGCGCAGCCGGGCGAGCTGTTCCTGCCGCTCGCGCTCGATGCGCTCCTCCTCGGCCTTGCGCGCGGCCTCCTCCTCGGCGCGGCGTCGCGCCTCCTCCTCGGCGGCCTTGCGCGCGGCCTCGGCGGCGGCGATCTCCTGCTCCGACATCGGCAGCATCCGGTCGAGCCGGTGACGTACGACCGTCGTGACCGCCTCGGGCTCCTGGCCCGCGTCGACGACCAGGTAGCGACTGGCGTCAGCAGCCGCGAGCGTCAGGAAGCCGGCCCGCACCCGCGCGTGGAACTCCGGCGGCTCCGACTCCAGCCGGTCCGGCGCCTCGGTGAACCGCTCGCGCGCCGTCTCCGGCGCCACGTCCAGCAGAACCGTCAGGTGCGGTACGAGGCCGTGGGTCGCCCAGCGGGACATGCGGGCGATCTCGGTCGGGGCCAGGTCGCGCCCCGCGCCCTGGTACGCCACCGAGGAGTCGATGTACCGGTCGGTGATCACCACGGCACCGCGCTCCAGCGCCGGCCGCACCACCGAATCCACGTGCTCGGCCCGGTCGGCCGCGTACAGCAGCGCCTCCGCCCGGTTCGACAGGCCGGCGCTCGACACGTCCAGCAGGATCGACCGCAGCCGCTTGCCGATCGGCGTCGCCCCCGGCTCGCGGGTGACGACGACCTCGTGGCCCTTGGCCCTTATCCAGTCGGCCAGCGCCTTCGCCTGTGTCGACTTCCCGGCGCCGTCGCCGCCCTCCAGGGCGATGAAGAACCCGGTCTTCGACGGTGCCTGCCCGGGCTCGCCGCCCCGGATCGCCTCCCGCAGGTCCCGCCGCAGCGGGACCCCCTGCCGGTCGTCCGTCTTCGCGAGCACGAGCGCGGCCACCGGCAGCAGCAAGGCCCCGACCAGCATCAACGTGTACCCGGCCCCGCCGCCCCGGACGAGGACGACGCTTCCGCTCTCCAGCCGGTGCAGCCCGATCGCGGCGGCCAGCAGGGGGCCGGCGAGCATGCCGAGCGCGCCACTGAGCCGTACGACGGCCTGAAGGTGCTCGGTGGTGCGGGCCTGCCGGTAGTCCTCGGTCTCCAGGTCGAGCAGGGTGTGCGCGGTGTTGGCGGCGACCCCGGCGGCGTACCCCGCGAGCAGGGCGAGGAGCAGCACGGTGGTGGTGTCCGGCACCAGCCCCATGGCCAGCAGCGCGACCCCGGCGACGGCGACCGCGAGGGACAGCAGGCGTCGGCGCGAGAACGCCGGGAGGACCTTGGCGGCCGTCCGGATGCCGAGCCCGGTGCCCGCGGCGAGCGCCAGCACCAGCAGCGCGAAGGTCGCGCCCCCGCCGCCGAGGTCCTGCGCGTGCAGGACGGAGACGGCGCCCGCGGCGGCGGTCGCGCAGGTCACGGCACCGCCCGCCAGCACCAGAAGCGGAAGGGCGCCGGTGCGGCCCTTGTCGGGGCCGTTGCCGGTGCTGGGCCTGCGCAGGCCCTCCAGCGGGGAGCGCGGCCGCGGAGTGTGCGCGTCGGGCAGCTCCAGCAGGGCGAGGACGGAGAGGGAGGCCGCGAAGAGGCCCGCCGCGACGTACGAGGCGAGGGCCGCCGGGTGCCCGGTGAACCATTCGATCCCGGTGCCGAGCAGTCGTCCCAGCAGCGTCGCGACGAGGAGCGCGGCCGCGGCGAGGGGGATCGTGGCGAAGTTCGTACGGAGCGTCAGCCTGCGCAGCGCCCCCAGGTGATCCGGAAGCGGACGTACCGCGTCGCCCTCGATGGGCGGGGTGGGCAGCAGGGCGGGGGCGGCGCTTTCGTGCGCCACCGACCAGAGCCGTTCCGCGACGCCGAGGAGGAAGACCGTGACGAGCAGCACCGCCGTCGCCCTGCCCGGCATCCAGCCGGCCCACAGGGGCGCGACGACCAGCAGCGCGAGCCGCAGCCCGTCGGCGGCGAGCATCGCCCAGCGCCGGTCGAGCGGGCCGCCGGGCGCGACGAGCGCGGACACCGGCCCGAGCAGGACGGCGCCGAACAGCAGCGTGGCGAGAAGTCGCGCACCGAAGACCGCGGCGACCACGAAGGCGGCACCGCGGTAGTCACCGCCGAACACCGTCCGGGGGCCTGCGGCCTCCAGCGTCAGCAGGAGAAGGACGAGTAGGGCGAGAGCGTCCCCGACACCGCTGACGAGCTGTGCGCTCCACAGCCGCTTCAGCGGCTGGTGGCGCAGAAGAGCCCGTACGGCTCGCTCGCGTGAGTCTGCGGCTAGTGCGTCGGAGGTGGGGCTCACGACCGTTGGCTGCTCGGCTCGCGTCATCCCGCCAGCCTATCCGGAGTGTCCGGGGGGCATGCGGGGGTCCTCGAACGAATGTGTGCGTGGGTACGCGGGGGGGGCACGCGCGGCCCTTTCGGCGGCGGGCCCCGGGGGCGGAACGGGCGGGCCCCCGGGGGCGGGCAAGGGGCGGCCCGCCCGGCCGGTCCGGGCCCGCCCGTTCCGGTTCCGGCCCCCGTACGCAACTCCTCGGGGCCGCCCCCACTCCGCGAGCGGCAGCCCCGCTCCGCAAGCTCCAGCCCTACTCCGCCGGCGCCGCCGCCACCTTCTTGGCGGGAGCCTTCTTCGCCGGGGCCTTCTTCGCCGCCACGGTCTTCTTCGCCGCGGCCGAAGAGGAAGCCGTCTTCTTCGCCGCCGTCTTCTTGGCGGCGGCCTTCTTCGCCGGGGCCTTCTTCACCGCCTTCTTGGCGACCTTCTTCGCCGGGCCCTTGGCCCGCTTCTCGGCCAGCAGCTCGTACCCGCGCTCGGGAGTGATCTCCTCCACACTGTCGCCGGACCGCAGCGTCGCGTTCGTCTCGCCGTCCGTCACGTACGGCCCGAAACGGCCGTCCTTGACCACGACCGGACGCTCGCTCACCGGGTCGGTGCCCAGCTCCTTGAGCGGCGGCTTGGCGGCCGCCCGCCCGCGCTGCTTGGGCTGGGCGTAGATCGCCAGCGCCTCCTCGACCGTGATCGAGAAGAGCTGGTCCTCGGTCTCCAGCGACCGCGAGTCCGTGCCCTTCTTCAGGTACGGCCCGTACCGGCCGTTCTGCGCGGTGATCTCAACGCCCTCGGCGTCGACCCCGACCACCCGCGGCAACGACATCAGCTTCAGCGCGTCCGCCAGCGTCACCGTGTCCAGCGACATCGACTTGAACAGCGAGGCCGTCCGCGGCTTGACCGCGTTCTTGCCCGTCTTCGGCGTGCCCTCGGGAAGGATCTCCGTCACGTACGGGCCGTAGCGCCCGTCCTTCGCGACGATCTGCCGCCCCGTCTCCGGGTCCGTGCCCAGCTCGAAGTCACCGCTGGGCTTGGCGAGCAGCTCCTCCGCGTACTCCACCGTCAGCTCGTCCGGAGCCATGTCGTCCGGAACGTCCGCGCGCTGATGGCCCTCGGCGTCCTTCTCACCACGCTCGATGTACGGCCCGTACCGGCCGACCCGCAGCACGATCCCGTCCCCGACGGGGAACGACGAGATCTCACGCGCGTCGATCGCGCCGAGATCCGTCACCAGCTCCTTGAGGCCGCCGAGGTGGTCCCCGTCGCCGTTGCCGGCGTCCGAGGCGACGCCCGTGGCCTCGCCCTCGCCGAAGTAGAACCGCTTCAGCCACGGCACGGACTGCGCCTCGCCCCGCGCGATGCGGTCGAGGTCGTCCTCCATCCGGGCGGTGAAGTCGTAGTCGACGAGCCGGCCGAAGTGCTTCTCCAGCAGGTTGACCACGGCGAACGACAGGAACGACGGAACCAGCGCCGTCCCCTTCTTGAAGACGTATCCGCGGTCCAGGATCGTGCCGATGATCGAGGCGTACGTCGAAGGACGTCCGATCTCGCGCTCTTCCAGCTCCTTGACCAGCGAGGCCTCGGTGTAGCGGGCCGGCGGCTTCGTCGCGTGGCCGTCGACCGTGATCTCCTCGGCGGCCAGCGCATCGCCCTCGGCGACCTGCGGCAGCCGGCGCTCGCGGTCGTCCAGCTCTGCGTTCGGGTCGTCGGCGCCTTCGACGTACGCCTTCATGAAGCCGTGGAAGGTGATCGTCTTGCCGGAGGCGGAGAACTCGGCGACCCGGCCGTCGGAGGCGGCGCCCGCGATCCTGACCGTGACCGAGTTGCCGACCGCGTCCTTCATCTGGGAGGCGACGGTCCGCTTCCAGATCAGCTCGTACAGCTTGAACTGGTCGCCGGTCAGACCCGTCTCGGCGGGGGTGCGGAAACGATCACCCGAAGGGCGGATCGCCTCGTGCGCCTCCTGCGCGTTCTTGACCTTCCCGGCGTACGAGCGCGGCTTGTCCGGCAGGTAGGCGGCACCGTAAAGCTGCGTCACCTGGGCGCGGGCGGCGTTGATCGCCGTGTCCGACAGCGTCGTGGAGTCCGTACGCATATAGGTGATGAAGCCGTTCTCGTACAGCTTCTGGGCCACCTGCATGGTCGACTTCGCGCCGAAGCCGAGCTTGCGGGAAGCCTCCTGCTGGAGCGTCGTCGTACGGAACGGGGCGTACGGCGAACGGCGGTACGGCTTGGACTCGACCGAGCGCACCGCGAAGGAGGAGTCGGCGAGGGCGGCGGCCAGCGCGCGGGCGTTCGCCTCGTCCAGGTGCAGGACGTCGCTCTTCAGTTGTCCGGCCGCGTTGAAGTCGCGGCCCTGGGCGACGCGCCGGCCGTCGACCGTCGTCAGGCGGGCGACCAGGGAGGACGGGTCGGAGGCGTCCCCGGCACGTCCGGTGGAGAACGTACCGGTGAGGTCCCAGTACTCGGCAGAACGAAAAGCGATGCGCTCGCGTTCCCGGGCGACGACGAGTCGCGTCGCGACCGACTGGACCCGGCCCGCCGAGAGCTTCGGCATGACCTTCTTCCACAGGACCGGCGAGACCTCGTACCCGTACAGCCGGTCGAGGATGCGGCGCGTCTCCTGGGCGTCGACCATCGGCTTGTTCAGCTCGCGCGGGTTCGACACCGCCTCGCGGATCGCGTCCTTGGTGATCTCGTGGAAGACCATCCGGTGGACCGGGACCTTGGGCTTCAGGACTTCCTGGAGGTGCCACGCGATGGCTTCGCCCTCGCGGTCCTCATCGGTGGCGAGGAAGAGTTCGTCCGACTCGGCCAGCAGCTCCTTGAGCTTCTTGACCTGGGCTTTCTTGTCGGCATTGACGACGTAGATGGGCTGGAAGTCGTGCTCGACGTCCACGCCCAGGCGGCGCACCTCACCGGTGTACTTGTCGGGCACCTCGGCGGCGCCGTTCGGGAGGTCGCGGATGTGCCCGACGCTCGCCTCGACTACGTATCCGGGGCCGAGGTAGCCCTTGATCGTCTTCGCCTTGGCAGGCGACTCGACGATGACGAGTCGGCGGCCGCCCTGTGCGGTCTCGCTGGTCGGGGACAACTTGGCTCTTCTCTCCGGTCGGCACTCAGTGATCACAGTCGTGGTCTCAGGCGCCCGCCGGACGGACCCGTCCGGACGCTTGACGCTGCGGAGTGTGACGGTACATGCCGTCCTCGTGTCAGACGGCAAAAGCCCGAAAGCCCGCAACGGCCACCTGAGAGACGGTAACCCGACAATCGCCATTCCTGCCGCCCGGACCACCCCACCGCCCCCGTACGGACCCTCTTCCCCCTCCCCTCGGCCCCCACAACCCCACTTCCTTCACCCCCGCCCCCAACCCCTCGGGCGACGGACCCGCCCGGCCTTCCCCTCCCCCCGCCCCTTGGGCGACGGGGCCGCCCTTCCCGCTCCCCCGTCCCCTTGGGCGACGGGGCCGCCCCAAGGGGGCGGAACGGGCGGGCAAGGGGGCGGCCCCTCCCGCTCCCGGCCCACCCGGGTGCCGCCCCGCGCAAGCGCCTGTGCCGGGCAAGAGACTCCGCCAGGGCCGTGAGCTCAACCCCCGTACCGGACGCGTCAGCCCCGCCCTGCTCGGGCAGGGAGGCCCCGGACCCGCCCCTCCACCTAAAGCGCTCGCCGCGCGGCTGCCCCCGGTTCACCGCGGATGCGTCGTGGCCGGTCGCGCAGTTCCCCGCGCCCCTGAACGGGGCGCCCCCCCGGCGGGAGACGTGCGGGTTCGTGGGGGTCGCGCGCGCAGTTAGCCCGCGCCCTGGGCGAGGCACTCCGCAGGGACGGCCTACTCCCCAACCCCCCGCGCCGGAAGCAGGAACCCCTCCGCCACCAGCCCCCGGATCGCCTCCGGCGTCCGGTCCCTCAGCACCACCCCGTCCTCCCCCAGCAACCGCGCGATCGCGTCCAGGATCTGCCCCGCGCTCAGCCCCCCGTCCGACACCCCCGCGAACCCCGCCCCCACCGTGTCCACCCGCGTCGCCCGCCGCATCCCCCGGTGCTGACGCAGCACCACGTACTCCGGGTCCTCGGTCCCCGGCGCCCCGATCTGCTCCTGCACGACCTCGTCGGCCAGCACGAAGTGGTCCGCCAGCAGTCCCGCGTCATCCGTCGCCCGCAGGTAGTCCTGAAGCTCGAAGTGCTGCCGCACGACCTCCCCCAGCGGCTGCTCCACCGGATGCGGCCACTCCTCCACCAGCACCGACGGCTCGTCCCGCGCCGCGGCCGACTTCCGCAGCGTGATCCACCCGAAGCCGACCCCCACCGTCCTCCGCGCCTCGAACTCGTCCAGCCACGCCTCGTACCGCGCCGCGTACTCGGCCGGATCGCTGCGGTGATCGCCCCCGTCCCGCAGCCACAACTCCGCGTACTGCGTGACGTCCTGCACCTCGCGCTGCACGATCCACGCATCGCACCCACGCGGCACCCACGAGCGGACCCGGTCCTTCCAGTCCTCCCCCTCGACGTGCTGCCAATTGGCCAGGAACTGCGCGTACCCGCCCTCGTTCAGTCGTTCCCCGGCCTCCTGGACGAGCGTCCGGCACAGGTCGTCGCCGCCCATGCCGCCGTCGCGGTACGTCAGCCGGGCGCCCGGCGAGATGACGAACGGCGGATTCGAGACGATCAGGTCGTACGTCGCCTCCCCCACCGGCTCGAACAGCGAGCCCTCCGCCAACTCGGCCTCCGCCGCCCCCGACAGGGCGAGGGTGAGCCGAGTGAAGTCCAGCGCCCGGGGGTTGAGGTCCGTGGCCGTCACCCGCACCGCGTGCTGCGCGGCGTGCAGCGCCTGGATCCCCGACCCCGTACCGAGATCGAGGGCGGAGCCGACAGGCGTACGCACGGTGATTCCGGCGAGCGTGGTGGACGCCCCGCCGACGCCGAGCACGACGCCCTCTTGCCGGGTCCCGGCACCGCCCGCGCCGCCGACCGCGCGCCCGAGGTCCGAGACGATGAACCAGTCCTGGCCGTCGTCCCCGCCGTACGGCCGCACGTCGACGGTCGCCCGCAGCTCCTCGCCCTCGCGGACCAGCCACCGGTCGGCCACGCACACGTCCACCGGGAGCACCCCGGCCACGCGGGCCGCCGGCACGGACTCCTGGAGCAGGAAGAGCCGCACCAGCGCCGCCAGCGGCTCCTCCCCCCTGGTCGCGCGCAGTGCGGGCACCGTCTCGCCGCGGGCCAGCGCGCTGTAGGCGGGCGCGCCGAGGAGGTCGAGCAGCCCGTCGGCGGTGAAGGCCGCCGCGAGCAGGGCCTCCCGGAGGCGGGCGGCACTCCCGGCGGCAGGCAGGGACTCGGGCAGGGGCGCGGAAAGGCTGGTCTGACTCACCCCGCCATTGTCGCCGCTGCCTCTGACAATCACGGCAGCCCCGCCCCGGGACGGGCTACGACGCGCCCGTCGTCGTCCCCGCGTTCGAGCTCGGGCAGAAGATCTTCGGCGCGGGCAGCTTGTCCGCCTTCCCGAGGTCCGCGCCGATCTTGTCGAGGGCCTTCGGGAACTCCTTCGACTCCGGGTCCAGCGCCTCCGCCTGCTTCTTCAGTTCGTCGTAGGCCTTCGCCCTGGCGTCCAGGTTCTTGATCATTTCCTTGTGGTCGCGCTCACCGTTCTCGACCGGCGGGACCCCGGCGTCCTTGAGCGCCTTGATCCTGTCCCGGGCCGCGTCGCCGTACATCTGGAAGGCCTGGATGTCGACCTTCTTGAGCTCTTCGGGCTTGCCGTCGGCGGCGACGGAGCTGATGAGCTTCTCCGCCTTGGTGGCCTTCTCGACGGCCGCCTTCTCCTTGGGGCAGTACGACGCGGACCAGTCCTTGGCCTTGTCCTCGGCGTCGTCCCCGCAGCCCGAGAGCGTCGCCGTCATCACGAGTACCGCACCGCCGGACAGCGCGGCTGCAAGCTTCTTGTTCACCGGATTGGTCCCTTCCAAGGTTCTCGGCCCCGGAACATACACGCCAAGTGGCCTACTACCGCGTGTCGGGCTTCCCATTCCTCCGGCATTGAAGCCATTTGCACCAAGAACGCGCCGGGCGTGCGCCCCTTTCCGGACTCCGGCGCGGACGAACGGACGGCACGTCACCACGTGCCGCCCGTCCGCTTCCTGACCTGCCGTTATGCGTTCGCCTGCGGCACCGCCCGCGTCGGCACGGAGGGCTCGGCCTGCGGGGGGACCGCCGCCGCGTTGCCTTCGTCACCACCGGCGCCGCCGCCGCCCGTCGCGTCGCCCCCGGCCTCGTCGCCCATCACGATGCCGCGCCGCTTGGACACGTACACCGCACCGACGATCACCCCGAAGGCGATGACCGCGACGACGGCCCGCACCCACGGACTGGCGTCGACGCCGAAGCTGAACTGCACCACGGCGGGTGCGATCAGCAGCGCCACCAGGTTCATCACCTTCAGCAGCGGGTTGATGGCCGGGCCGGCGGTGTCCTTGAACGGGTCGCCGACCGTGTCGCCGATCACCGTCGCGGCGTGCGCCTCGCTGCCCTTGCCGCCGTGGTGCCCGTCCTCGACGAGCTTCTTGGCGTTGTCCCAGGCCCCGCCGGAGTTCGCGAGGAAGACGGCCATCAGCGTGCCCGCGCCGATCGCGCCGGCCAGGTACGAGCCGAGCGCGCCGACGCCGAAGGTGAAGCCGACCGCGATCGGGGCCATGACGGCCAGCAGGCCGGGCGTCGCCAGTTCCCTGAGCGCGTCCTTCGTACAGATGTCGACGACCCGCCCGTACTCCGGTTTCTCCGTGTAGTCCATGATCCCGGGGTGCTCGCGGAACTGCCGCCGCACCTCGAAGACCACCGCTCCCGCCGACCGGGACACCGCGTTGATCGCCAGCCCCGAGAAGAGGAAGACGACCGCGGCGCCGAGCATCAGCCCGACCAGGTTGTTGGGCTGCGAGATGTCCATGGAGAGGTTGACCGGGGTGCCCTGGCCGCCGGTCACGACACCCGCCTTCTTCGCGGCGCCCAGGATGGCGTCCCGGTACGAGCCGAAGAGCGCGGCGGCGGCCAGCACGGCCGTCGCGATGGCGATCCCCTTGGTGATGGCCTTGGTCGTGTTGCCCACGGCGTCCAGGTCGGTGAGCACCTGCGCGCCCGCGCCCGTCACGTCACCGGACATCTCGGCGATGCCCTGCGCGTTGTCGGAGACCGGCCCGAAGGTGTCCATGGCGACGATGACGCCGACGGTGGTGAGCAGCCCGGTCCCGGCCAGGGCGACCGCGAAGAGGGCCAGGATGATCGACGTACCGCCGAGCAGGAACGCTCCGTACACACCGAGTCCGATGAGCAGCGCGGTGTAGACGGCGGACTCCAGCCCGATCGAGATGCCCGCGAGGACCACGGTCGCGGGCCCGGTCAGCGACGACTTGCCGATGTCGCGCACCGGCCGCCGGGTGGTCTCCGTGAAGTACCCGGTGAGCTGCTGGATCAGTGCGGCCAGCACGATGCCGATGGCCACGGCCACCAGCGCCAGCATCCGCGGATCGCCTCCGTGCCCGGCCACGGACGCGTCCGCGCCGGCCAGTTCCCGGTACGACGACGGCAGGTGGAGGAAGACGGCCACGGCGACCAGCACCAGCGAGATCACGGCGGAGACGAAGAAACCGCGGTTGATCGCGGTCATGCCGCTGCGGTCGGCCCGCCTCGGCGCGACGGCGAAGATGCCGATCATGGCGGTGACCACCCCGATCGCGGGGACGATCAGCGGGAACGCGAGCCCCGCGTCGCCGAAGGCCGCCATACCCAGGATCAGCGCGGCGACGAGCGTGACGGCGTACGACTCGAAGAGGTCGGCCGCCATGCCCGCGCAGTCGCCGACGTTGTCGCCCACGTTGTCCGCGATGGTGGCGGCATTGCGCGGATCGTCCTCCGGAATGCCCTGTTCCACCTTGCCGACAAGGTCGGCGCCGACGTCGGCGGCCTTGGTGAAGATGCCGCCGCCGACCCTCATGAACATCGCAATGAGGGCCGCTCCCAGCCCGAAGCCCTCCAGGACCTTGGGGGCGTCGGCGGCGTACACGAGGACGACGACGGCCGCACCGAGCAGACCGAGGCCCACGGTGATCATCCCGACGACGCCGCCGGTGCGAAAAGCAATCTTCATCGCTTTGTGGGAGACGGTTTTGAGATCCTTTTCCGCCTCACCGGGCGCAGGAGTCGCTTCCCGCGCGGCAGCCGCGACGCGCACATTGCTGCGTACAGCCAACCGCATTCCGATGTAACCGGTGGCCGCCGAGAAAACCGCGCCCACGAGGAAGAACAGTGAACGCCCCATCCGCTGCGAGGTGTTGTCCGCCGGAAGCAGCAGCAACAGGAATACCACCACTACCGCGAAGATCCCCAGAGTGCGCAACTGCCGCATCAGATAGGCATTCGCGCCTTCCTGCACCGCGGCGGCGATCTCCTTCATGGATTCGGTGCCCTCGTCGGCCGCCAGCACCTGCCGCACCAGCAGCCGGGCGACGATCAGTGCGGCGATCGCGACGGCCGCGATGACGATCACGATCAGCCGGTTGTCGTCGGTGAGGGAGACCGCGAGGTTCGAGAAGTGATCGGACTGTGGGGAGTTGAAGAGTCCCGCCATTCGTCCTCCTTGACGCGCAGAGCTCAAGATGGACGGATTCTAGGGAGCGGAAGCTGATCTCAACAGACCGCCGTTGAAGGGATCTTTCACCAATCCCGGAGAACGATATTGAAATGCTCCGGAAAAAACGAAAGGCCCTGCTCAGCAGGGCCTTTCGA
Organism: Streptomyces sp. NPDC039736; assembly: GCF_055596485.1. Taxonomy (NCBI): domain Bacteria; kingdom Bacillati; phylum Actinomycetota; class Actinomycetes; order Kitasatosporales; family Streptomycetaceae; genus Streptomyces; species Streptomyces sp. NPDC039736. The sequence continues at coordinate 110,560 of NZ_JBVIUQ010000015.1, forward strand.
ATATTCAGAAAAGATGTCGCACGCAGAATGCCTTCAGGGCATTACCACCGCGGAAGCGGTGGGCCAGCTCATCCGGATCGAACCGCCGCTTTCCCCGCCGACGACTTCGAGGTCGTCGACGAGTCCACTGATGACGGCGAGGCCCATGTCGTCCTCGGCGTCCGCTTCGAGTTCCGTCCCGCGCGCCCCCGTCCCCGCTGCGCCACGCGCCCCGGGGACCGGATCACCCGGTGCCGGCACCTCGTCGCTGACCTCGATGGAGAAGGTCTTCTCCTCCTCGGTCAGCGCGACCTTCACCGGTGCGGTGATGTTGTTCGTACGGTGCAGGCCCACGGCCCGGGAGCACGCCTCGCCCACCGCGAGCCGGACCTCGTCCAGCACCGCCTCGTCGACCCCGGCCCGACGCGCCACGGCGGCCGCCACGAGGCGGGCCGTCCTGACGTGCTCGGGCTGGGCGCTGAAACGGAGTTCCACGGTGGCCATTGCGCATCCCCCTAGGACGTACGGGCGTGCATCCGCGAGAGGCCGGGCGGTGAGGCCCGGCACCCCGCGTCGTACTGCTCTGAGCTTGTGTTCACGCCGGTGGGCGGCGCGTACTGCCACGCCGGTGAGGGCGTCGCACGCCCACATGGGGCGGGCGTGCTTCCCGGCGGACGGACCAGATGTCAGTCGGCCGCCGCGACGGCCTCGTCGACCGTCGTGTGGATCGGGAACACCTTGGTCAATCCGGTGATCCGGAAGATCTTGAGAATGCGCTCCTGGTTGCAGACCAGGCGCAGCGAGCCCTCGTGGGCACGCACACGCTTCAGTCCGCCCACGAGCACGCCGAGTCCGGTGGAGTCGAGGAAGTCCACGGCCTCCATGTCGACGACCAGGTGGTAACTGCCGTCGTTCACCAACTCGACCAACTGCTCGCGCAGCTTGGGCGCGGTATACACATCAATCTCGCCACCGACCTCGACGACCGTACGGTCGCCGTTGGGGCCGTTCACGTTGCGAGTCGACAGGGACAGGTCCACGGATCCTCCAGCACCTTGCTATCGAGCGGCCGCCCCCCTGAGGTCTCCCCGGCGGAGCCAGAGGACGGAACGCCAGCCGCGAAACGCATTCAATCACTTACCAGCAGGCGAGCACGACGCCTTGGGACCATTGTCCGTCACGCCAGTGACACACTCGGCGGTGATGGCCACGAATTCCCGTCCTGGACGACCTCCCCGGAGCAGGGCCCAGACCCTGTCTCCCGGCGAGGTCCTCGCCCGTCTCTCCGCAGGGGAGAGCCGGGCCGCTCGCGTCACTCATACGGAGCACCTGCCCGCGCGGGAGGGCACCCATGCGGTGTGGCCGGACCGGATCCGCAGCGAGGTGATCGCGGCGATCGAGGCAGCCGGCGTGCGGGACCCCTGGGCCCACCAGGCACAAGCCGCCGAGCACGCCCTGGACGGCGAATCAGTGGTGATCGCCACAGGAACCGCGTCGGGCAAGTCGCTCGCCTACCTCGCCCCGGTCCTCAGCGCCCTGCTCGACGGCTCCGAGGCCCCCAACGGCCGGGGGGCCACCGCCCTCTACCTGGCGCCCACCAAGGCCCTGGCCGCCGACCAGCGCCGCGCGGTGAAGTCCCTGGCGGCCCCGCTGGGCAACGCGGTCCGCCCGGCGGTCTACGACGGGGACACCCCGGTCGAGGAACGCGAGTGGGTGCGCCAGTACGCCAACCTGGTCCTCACCAACCCCGACATGCTGCACCGGGGCATCCTCCCGTCCCACCCCCGCTGGTCCTCCTTCCTCAAGGCCCTGCGCTACGTCGTCATCGACGAGTGCCACACCTACCGGGGCGTCTTCGGCTCCCACGTCGCCCAGGTCGTACGACGTCTGCGCCGCCTCTGCGAGCGGTACGGCGCCGACCCGGTCTTCCTCCTCGCCTCGGCCACCTCCGCCGAACCGGCGATCGCCGCGAGCCGCCTGACCGGGCTGCCCGTCCGCGAGGTCGCCGACGACGCCTCACCCCGCGGCGAACTGGTCTTCGCCCTGTGGGAGCCTCCCCTCACCGAGTTCCACGGCGAGAACAACGCCCCTGTCCGGCGCACCGCCACCGCCGAGACCGCCGACCTCCTCACCGACCTGGTTCTCCACAACACCCGCACAGTCGCCTTCGTGCGCTCCCGTCGCGGGGCGGAGCTGATCTCCCTGATCGCCAAGGAGCGCCTCGCCGACCGCTCCGACCGCTTCCTGCCCCGCCGGGTGGCCGCCTACCGGGGCGGATATCTCCCCGAGGAACGCCGGGCCCTCGAAGCGGCCCTGCACTCCGGCGAACTCCTCGGCCTGGCCGCCACCACGGCCCTCGAACTCGGCATCGACGTATCCGGCCTGGACGCCGTCCTCATCGCCGGATACCCCGGCACCCGCGCCTCCCTCTGGCAGCAGGCCGGCCGCGCGGGCCGTTCCGGCGGCGGGGCCCTGGCGATCCTGATCGCCCGCGACGACCCCCTGGACACCTATCTGGCGCACCATCCCGAGGCCCTCTTCGACCAGCCGGTCGAGTCCACGGTCCTCGACCCCGACAACCCGTACGTCCTGGCTCCCCACCTGTGCGCGGCCGCCGCCGAACTTCCCCTCACCTCCTCCGATCTCACCCTCTTCGGCCCCGCCGCCGAACCGCTCCTGCCGTCCCTCGAGGCGGCGAACCTGCTGCGCCGTCGGGGCACGTCCTGGTACTGGACCCGTCGCGAGCGGGCCGCCGACCTGGCCGACATCCGCGGCGGCGGGGGGAACCCCGTCCAGATCGTCGAGGAGTCCACCGGCCGCCTGCTCGGCACGGTCGACGCCGAAGCGGCCCACACCTCCGTCCACGAGGGCGCGGTCCACCTCCACCAGGGCCGCAGCTACCTCGTGCGCCGCCTCGACCTCGAAGACTCCGCCGCCCTCGTCGAGGAGGCCGCCCCGCCCTACTCCACGACCGCCCGCGACACGACCGCCATCTCCATCCTCTCCACCGACGAGTCCGTCCCCTGGGGCGCCGCCCGCCTCCACTTCGGCTCCGTCGAGGTCACCAACCAGGTGGTCTCCTTCCTCCGTCGCAAACTGATCACCGGCGAGGTCCTGGGCGAGACCAAACTCGACCTCCCGCCCCGCACGCTGCGCACCCGTGCCGTCTGGTGGACCCTCACCGAGGACGACCTCGACACTGCCGGCCTCACCCCGGAGATCCTCCCGGGCGCCCTGCACGCCGCCGAGCACGCCGCCATCGGCCTCCTTCCGCTCTTCGCCACCTGCGACCGCTGGGACATCGGCGGCGTCTCCATCCCCCTCCACCCGGACACCCTGCTGCCCACGGTCTTCGTGTACGACGGCCACCCGGGCGGAGCGGGCTTCGCCGAGCGCGGCTTCCACACGGCCCGTGCCTGGCTCACCGCCACCCGCGAGGCCATCGCCTCCTGCGAGTGCGACGCGGGCTGTCCCTCCTGCGTCCAGTCCCCGAAATGCGGCAACGGCAACGAACCCCTCCACAAACGCGGCGCCCTCCGCCTCCTCACCACCCTCCTGAACGCGGCCCCCGCTTAGCCGCCCGGCCCACCGCCCACCCCGCTCGTCCGGGCCCGCAGGACCCGCCCGTGCCCTCACCACCGCCTCGTACGGCCCCGCCCCCGCCGCCACCGAGACGTCCGCGACCTCGCCCCGCATCGCACACCGCACCACCCGCGCCCCCTGCGCCCGGGCCACCTCGGCCGCCCTCCCGCACGCCGCCCGCTCGCCCCGCGTCCACTCCGTCGCCGCCGCCAGCGCCACCAGGTCCGCTCCGGCCCCGGCCCGGTGCCGGGCCAGCACCGCCTGCCCCACGGCCAGCACCCCCGCGCACACCACCCCGAGCAGCGCCACCACGCCCAGCACCCACACCGTCGCCGATCCGCGATCCGCCTCCCGCCCACGCCACGGCCGCCTCATGTCCGGGCCTCCACCGTCTCCTCCGCCAACGCCACCGCCTCGGCCCGCAGCGTCAGGCCCAGCGCCCCGGGTCCCGGTGCGGCGGCCTCCACCACCACCCGCACCAGATCGCCCTCCCGCCGGAACCCGACCCTCGCCCCGTCCGGCGCCGCCTGCCGGACCGCGGCCTCCGAGGCGGCCCGCGGTTCCTGCCGGGCCGCCGCCCGCGCCCCGGCCCGGGCGGCGTCCACGCACTGGATCTGCGCGCAGGCCGCCAGCAGCGCCCACACCAGCGCCATCCCGAAAAGCACCAGCACCGGCAGCGCCAACGCCGCCTCGGCGGTCACATATCCCCGGTCCGCGCCCCGACGCCCCTCAGAACTGCACATCGAGGGCCCTCTGCACCGCCGCCTGCAACGCCCCCGAGACCGCCCCGCTGGTGACGACCTTGTAGAGCACCGCCGCGAAGGCACACGCGGCGATCGTCCCGACCGCGTACTCCGAGGTGCTCATCCCCGCGTCGCCGCCCGGACTCCGCAGCCGCCGCCGCACCCGGACCAGCCCCCACGCCGCCCGCACCCGCATCGTCTTCCACATCTCAACCTCCCGAAGTCACACACCACTTGAGTTGCTCGAAGTCCCTTACGTCACACACCGCCCAGCAGCCCCTCCGCCAGTCCGATCACCACCGGAACCACTCCCACCACCAGGAAGGCGGGCAGGAAGCAGATCGACAGCGGTGCGACGATCAGCACGGCCGCCCTGTTCGCCCCGGCCTCCGCCCTGCGGGCCCGTTCCGCACGGAGCCCGTCCGCGACCCGGGCCACCGGTGCTGCGGCCGGAGCCCCGCTGAGGCCGGACCGCGCCAGGCACCTGGCCAGTCCGGCGGCGCCCGGTATCGCCCCCAGCCGCCCCCACGCCTGGGCCGGCTCACCCCCGAGACGCAGCTCCGCCGCCGCGTGCGCCAACCGCTCCCCGACCGGCCCGCCGAGCGACTCCCCGACCGCCCTGGCCGCCTCCCCCGGCCCCGCCCCCGCCGCCACGCAGGCCGCCATCAGGTCGGCCGCGAGAGGCAGTTGCCGTACCGCCGCCGCGTCCTCCGCCGCCGCTGCCCCCTTCGTCTGCCGCCCCCGCAGCCACTTGCGCACCCCGGCCCCGGCCATCGCCCCGACGAGGCATCCCCACACCCCGCCCACCAGCACCCAGCCGGCCACCACTGCCGCCGCCGGCCCGCCCCAGCCCCGTGCCCACGCCGTTGCGGCCCCGAGGTCCCCGCGCCGCCGTCCCGCCAGCGCCGCCTCGACCGCCAGCAGCGTCACGAGTCGCCGTCTGGCCTCCCGCTCCCGGCGCCTGCCCGTCACCGCGAAGGCCAGGCACCCCACGGCCGCCGCAGCGGACACCACCGCCCCCAGCCTGTGGACGACGTCCCCGTTCACGCGCCCTCCCCCTCTCCGCTCCGTACGATCCGGCGGGCCCACAGCAGACCCGCCGCCTCCAACAACCCGCCGACCGCCAGGCAGCCGAGCCCCAGCGGCGTGTGCAGCAGCACCCGCAGCGGGTCCGCGCCCATCGCGCTCCCGATCAGCACGCCCACCACCGGCAGCAGCGCCAGCAGTCCGACCGTCGACCAGGCCCCGGACAGCCGGGCCCGCAACAGCTCCCGCCGGTCCCGCTCGGCCCGCAGCGCCGCCTCCAGCCGGTCGAGCCCGGCGGCGAGCCCCGCCCCGCTGCCCACCGCCACCTGCCAGCACACGGCCACCCCGACCAGCCCCTCGGCGCCCGGCTCCCGCGCGGCCCGGTGCAACGCGGTGGGCACATCTCCCCCGAACCGCGCCGCCGCCAGCACCTCGGCCTCCGTCTCCCCCAGGCCTCCGGTGTCCGCCGCCGCGACGAACAGGGCCCGCCCCGGCTGGCTCCCGGCCCGCAACTCCCCGGTCACCGCCCCGCACAGCGCGATCACCCGCTCCTCGCGCCGCTCCCGCTCCCGGCCCGACTCCCGCTCCCGCAGCCGCCGGCCGACCACCGGCACGGCCACCGCCCCGAGCGCCAGCGGAACCACCGACTCCCCCAGCACCGCGACGACACCCGCCGCGGGCACGCACCACCACTCCGGCCGTCCCCGGGCCCGTACCGCCTCCCACAACCGCTCCCACGGCGCGGGCCGCGCCTCCTGCGCCGCGCCCCCGGCCACCACGAGCCGGGCCCTGCGCAACCCGTGCTCCCAGCCGACCAGCAGCCAGGCCGCCAGCCCGGCGCACACCATCGCCGCGTACGCGGCCGGCCCCAACGGGTTCACCAGGCACCCCCGATCAGCTCGCGCAGCCGGGGCCAGCCCCGTTCCCGTACGAACCCGTCCGGACCCCACCGCAGCGCGGGCACGGTCACCACGAGCCCGGCGGCGTCCCGTTCCAGGACGTGCACCTCGGCGAGCCGGCGTCGGCCCTCGCGGTCCCGTACGAGATGCAGCAGCACCGACAACGCGGCCGACACCTGGCTGTGCAACGCGGCCCGGTCGAGCCCGGCGGCCGTCCCCAACGCCTCCAGCCGAGCCGGAACATGGGCCGCCGCATTCGCGTGGAGGGTGCCCGCACCGCCTTCGTGCCCGGTGTTCAGGGCGGCCAGCAAGTCCGTCACCTCGGCCCCGCGCACCTCCCCGACGACCAGCCGGTCGGGCCTCATCCGCAGCGCCTGGCGCACCAGGTCCCGCAGGGTGACCCGGCCGGCCCCCTCCTGATTCGGCGGGCGGGACTCCAGCCGCACCACATGCGGGTGGTCGGGCCGCAACTCGGCCGAGTCCTCGGCCAGGACGATCCGCTCCTGTCTGCCCACCAGCCCGAGCAGAGCCGACAGCAGAGTCGTCTTGCCCGCCCCCGTACCCCCACTGATCAGGTACGACAGCCTGGCCTCGACCAGCGCCCGGAGCAGGACGTCACCGCCGGGCGGAACCGTCCCCGCCGTCACCAGCTCCTCCGGCCGGAAGGCCTTCGGCCGCACCACCCGCAGCGACAGACAGGTCCCGCCCACGGCCACCGGCGGCAGCACGGCGTGCATCCGCGTCCCGTCCGGCAGCCGCGCGTCCACCCAGGGCCTGGCGTCGTCCAGCCGCCTCCCGGCGACGGACGCGAGCCGCTGCGCCAACCTGCGCACCGCGGCTGCGTCCTCGAAGGTCACGTCGGCCAGTTCCAGCCCCGCCCCACGGTCCACCCACACCCGGTCCGGCGCGGACACCAGCACATCACTCACCGAGGGGTCGGCGAGCAGCGGCTCCAACGGCCCCGCGCCCACCAACTCGTTCCGCAACTCGGCCGCCGCCCCCAGCACTTCGGCATCCCCCAGCAGCCGCCCCTGGGCCCGCAGCGCGGCGGCCACCCTGGCGGGCGTCGGCTCGGCCCCGGACTCCGCGAGCCGCCGGCGCACGGCGTTCAGCAGTACGGTCGCGCTCATCCGGACGCACCCCCCACGAGTGCCCGCTCCCAGAAGGCCGTGCAGAACCTGGCCAGCGGCCCGCGCGGACTGCCGCCCGGCGGCTCCCCGCCCGCGAGCGCGTCCCAGAGCCCCGGCTCGGCCGGGAGCTCGCCCACCAGCGGCAGGTCCAGGGCCTTCGCCACCCACTCCTCGTCGAGCCCGGCCGTATAGGGCCCGCGCACGACGGTCCGCAGGTCGCCCAGCACCATCGAGGCCGAGGCGGCGACCCGGCGGGCGGCGGCGACCGCCCGCAGCTCGCCGGGCACCACGAGCAGCCCCAGATCCAACTGCGCCAGCGCCTCGGCGACGCTCTCGTCCACCCGGCGCGGCAGGTCCACGACCACCACACCACCGGCGCGCCGTGCGGCGGCCAGCACCGCCCGCATCGCCTCGGGCGGGATCGCCACGGTGTCGCTGCGGTCCCAGCTGAGCACCCGGAGGTCGTGCAGCCTCGGCAGCGACTCCTCCAGGGCGGCGCTCGCCACCCGGCCCCGGGAGGCGGCGAAATCCGGCCAGCGCATGCCCTGGGCACTCTCTCCGCCGAGCAGGACGTCCAGGCCGCCGCCGAGCGGGTCGCCGTCGACGAGCATCGTGCGGCGGCCGGTGCGCGCCGCCGTGACGGCCAGGGCGCAGGCCAGGGTGGAAGCACCGGCTCCGCCTCGCCCGCCCATCACCCCGACGGTGAGCGCCGGTCCGCCGACGCCCTCCGCCGCGTCGGCGAGCTGGTTCACGAGCCAGTTCTCAGCATCGGGCAGCCGCAGCACGTAGTCCGCGCCGATCTCGACGGCCCGCCGCCAGACGTCCGGGTCGTCCTGGTCGTGGCCGACGAGCATGACGCCCCGTCTGCGCACCGCGCCGCGCACCCGCGGGGCCGCGTCGTCGCCGACGAGCACGATCGGAGCGGCTTCCCAGCTCCCCTGCCGTTCCGGCAGGCCGTGATGGACTTCCGGTTCCGCGCCGGCCGCGGCGCACAATCTCAGCAGATCGTCGAGGAGTTCCACGTCCTCGGTGACGATCAGCGGTCCGCCCCGCCCCTCTTCGGCGGCCGACAAGCGGTCGGGTGTGATCGGTCCAGCCACGATCTCCGCCCCCTCTCACTGCGCTCTCAAGCGATTCCGACATCCGCGAAGTTCGCGGTGGGGAATCACCGTGCAGCGATCCGGGAAATCAAGTGGATCTTGCTCAAAAACTGTGGACAACTCCGCGGTTGTGAATATTCCGCTCACCCATACCAGTGACTTCCAAGGGGAGCGGAACGACTACGCAGAGTCACGAGTTGGAGAGACAGGAGCCCGGCGCGGACGCGCGGGCACAGAGGAGGGAGTCGCGCGATGAGCGAGGATCGAAGGCCGCCGAGGCCCCGGAAAAACCATCCGGACATGCGACGACCCCCGCCGGGGGGGAGAGCGGGGGTCGTCTGCCACGGTTCGACTCGGGGGGGGAGGAGCCGAACCGGGGTAGCACGGTCGCGAACGATCCGTGACTTCCATGGTGTACCCGAGAGCCTTCTCAGGCAAACCCACGCGCCCCAGCGTACGCCGAATGGCGGGGTTCTATGCTCGGCTCGTGGAAAACCACTCGCTGCCCCGCACCGCTGCCTTCTTCGACCTGGACAAGACCGTCATTGCGAAGTCGAGCACGCTGACCTTCAGCAAGTCCTTCTACCAAGGCGGGCTGATCAACCGCCGCGCCGTTCTGCGAACGGCCTACGCGCAGTTCGTCTTCCTGGCGGGCGGCGCGGACCACGACCAGATGGAAGGGATGCGCAAATACCTCTCGGCCCTCTGCACGGGCTGGAACGTCCAGCAGGTGCGGGAGATCGTCGCCGAGACCCTGCACGACCTGATCGACCCGATCATCTACGACGAGGCCGCCTCCCTCATCGAGGAGCACCACGCGGCCGGCCGCGACGTGGTGATCGTTTCGACGTCCGGCGCGGAGGTGGTCGAACCGATCGGTGAACTGCTCGGCGCCGACCGGGTGGTGGCCACCCGGATGGTCGTCGGCGACGACGGCTGCTTCACCGGGGAGGTGGAGTACTACGCGTACGGCCCGACCAAGGCGGAGGCCGTGAAGGAACTCGCCGCCTCCGAGGGGTACGACCTGACGCGCTGCTACGCGTACAGCGACTCGGCGACCGACGTGCCGATGCTGGAGTCCGTCGGCCACCCCCACGCGGTCAATCCGGACCGCGCGCTGCGCCGCGAGGCCACCGCCCGGGAATGGCCGGTTCTCGTCTTCAACCGCCCCGTCCGTCTCAAGCAGCGCCTGCCCGGCCTGTCGATGCCGCCGCGCCCCGCGCTGATGGCGGCGGCAGCGGTGGGCGCGGCCGCCGCCACCGCCGGTCTCGTCTGGTACGCCAGCCGCCGCCGGACGGTCGTCACCGGTTGATGCCGCCTCTTCGCCCTCACGGCTTCGCCCGTGTTCACGCTCGCGGCTTTGCCCGTATTTGAGAGTAAAAGTAAAGAAGCGTTTCCAGGGCTTTCGCTCCTTCGGGAACGGGAGTACAAAGGAGTCAACGGCCCGCGAGACCAAGGCCATCCGCGAGGATCACCTGCTACGCAATACGGCCCCACGGACCGCGCATGGAAGCCGAGCACCCACGCGACGTCGACCCGTCGATTACGGGCCAGCCGCACCAGGCCACGGGCGAAGATCCCGACCTGATGGGCAACATTTCGAGGACGCTTGGTAACTCGACGGACATGCCAGCGGCGGTACCGAAGTCTGGTACCGCCGCATCTTTGTTCCCGGAGTGACCATCCGCCCGCGCCGGCTCGCGGTCAGCCGCCCCCGGAGCGGCGATCCACCGCGCCCGGGTACAGATCCGCTCCCGGGCGCAGATCCGCTCCCGCAGCCCTCAGGCGGCGCCGCGCTGGAGCGCCTCGCAGACCGCCATCGACTCACGCGCACCCAGTTCGGCCGCACGCCCGCAGTGGGTGATCCACGCCGCGACGCCCTCGGGCGTACCGGACACGTATCCCTCCAGAGCGGCGACGTACTCCGCACGCCCCAGTTCCGCGTGGCCGACCTCGGCCGGGCAGACCGACTTCGGGTCGAGTCCGCTGTTGATCAGCACGATGCGCTCGGCGGCACGCGCGACGAGGCCGTTGTGCGAGCCGAACGGCCGCAGCGCGAGCAGCTCGCCGTGCACGACCGCCGACGTGACCAGCGCCGGAGCGGCCGCCCCGCCCGCGATGATCAGTTGCGACAGCCCTTCCAGCCGCCCCGCGACCTCATCCGCACCCGGCAGCGGCAACTCGATCAGCGGTTCGTCGACCGGCTCGCCCGCCAGCCTGGGCCGCCCCACCAACTCGTCCTCGACGCCCGCGCCACCGGCCGCCACCAGGTGCAGCCTGGCCAGCACCCGCAACGGCGACTGCCGCCAGATGGACAGGAGCTGACCGGCCTCCGCGGTGAGCCGCAGCGCCCCGCCGATCACCCGGGCCTCGGCGTCACCGCTGAAGTCGGTACGCCGCCGCACCTCTTCCAGCGCCCAGTCCGCACCGGAGAGCGCCGCCGAACCGCGCGAGCCGCGCAGCGCCGCCTCGCCGGTGATCGCATTGCTCCTGCGCCGCATGACGCGGTGTCCGTACACCCGGTCGACCGCCTTGCGTACGGAGTCGACGGCCTCGGGCACGCCGGGCAGGGCGCCCAGCGCCGCGAGCGGATCAGCGTTCGTACTCATAAGTAGGGAGCGTACGCACCGTTCCGCCGCGCCCCCTTCCGCACCACCTTGGAGTGGTCTTCTTCACTTCGGTCGCACACGCAGCGCGTCTGTGCGCCTACCCTTGGTGAACATGAAGATCGCTTTCGTCGGGAAGGGCGGCAGTGGCAAGACCACGCTGTCCTCGCTGTTCATCCGCCACCTCGCGGCCAACGAAGCCCCGGTCGTCGCCGTCGACGCCGACATCAACCAGCACCTGGGCGCGGCACTGGGACTCAGCGAGGACGAGTCCGCCGCACTGCCCGCCATGGGCGCGCACCTCCCGCTCATCAAGGACTACCTGCGCGGCACCAACCCCCGCATCGCCTCCGCCGAGACGATGATCAAGACGACTCCGCCCGGCGAGGGCTCCCGCCTGCTGCGGGTGCGCGAGGACAACCCGGTGTACGACGCGTGCGCGCGCCCGGTGACCCTCGACGACGGCGAGATCCGGCTGATGGCGACCGGCCCCTTCACCGAGTCGGACCTCGGTGTGGCCTGCTACCACTCCAAGGTCGGCGCGGTCGAGATGTGCCTGAACCACCTGCTCGACGGCCCCGACGAGTACGTCGTCGTCGACATGACGGCGGGCTCGGACTCCTTCGCCTCGGGCATGTTCACCCGCTTCGACATGACGTTCCTGGTGGCCGAGCCGACCCGCAAGGGCGTCTCCGTCTACCGCCAGTACAAGGAGTACGCCCGGGACTACGGCATCGCGCTCAAGGTCGTCGGCAACAAGGTGCAGGGCCAGGACGACCTGGACTTCCTGCGCGACGAGGTCGGCGACGACCTCCTCGTCACGGTGGGCCACTCGGACTGGGTGCGGGCCATGGAGAAGGGCCGCCCGTCCCGCTTCGAGCTGCTGGAGGCGGAGAACCGACAGGGCCTCCAGGTCCTCCAGGACGCCGCCGAGGACAGCTACGCGCACCGCGACTGGGAGCGCTACACCCGGCAGATGGTCCACTTCCACTTGAAGAACGCGGAGAGCTGGGGCAACGCGAAGACCGGTGCCGACCTGGCTGCCCAGGTCGACCCGGCCTTCGTACTGGACGAACGCCTGGCGGTCAGTGCCGCTCAGCCGGCGTAGGAACAGGTCGGTTCCGTTCAGCCGGCGTAGGAACGGATCGGTTCGGTTCGGTTGGCGCAGGAACGAGTCGGTTCCGTTCAGCCGGTGTGGAAACCGGTCAGTGCCGCTCGGCCGACGAAGCGGCCGGGGCGTGCGTCGCGGGCTGGGCGGCGGCCGGGTTCAGGAAGGTTGCCCAGCCCGTCTTCGGGGCCTGGCCGACCTTCAGGGTGCGCAGCTTGGCCAGGACCTGCGGGTCCTGGACGTCCAGCCAGTCCGCGAGCTGGCGGAAGGACACGCACTTCACGCCGCGCTGGGTGCAGACCGCCTTGATGGTCTCCTCGACGGCGCGCATGTACGTGCCACCGTTCCAGGACTCGAAGTGGTTGCCGATGATCAGCGGGGCGCGGTTGCCCCGGTACGAGCGCTCGAAGGCCTGCAGCAGGCCGTCGCGCATCTGGTTGCCCCAGTACGCGTGCTTGCTCTCGTCACCGCGGGCCGCGCCCGACTGGTTCATGTAGAAGTTGTAGTCCATGGAGAGGGTCTGGAAGGCCCTCCCCGGCACCGGCACGAGCTGCATCGACAGGTCCCAGAGCTTGCCCCGCTTCTTGGGCCAGACCTGGTCGTTGACGCCACTGGTGTCGTAGCGGAAGCCCGTCTCGGCAGCGGCGCGCAGGAAGTTCTTGCGGCCCTCCAGGCAGGGCGTGCGGGCGCCGATGAGTTCCTTCTCGTAATCGAAGGGCAGCGGCTTGACGTCCTTGAGGGCGGCGTTGGACTTCCAGTTCTTGACGAAGGACTTGGCCTGGGCGATCTCGCTCTTCCACTCCTCCTTCGACCAGGTGCCGACCCCGCCGTCCTTGCCGCAGAAATGACCGTTGAAGTGGGTGCCGATCTCGTTGCCCTCGAACCAGGCGCCGCGGATCTGCTCCACGGTGTCCTTGATTCCCTTGACGTCGTTGAAGCCGATGTCGGAGCGTCCGGTGGAGTGCTGCGGCGGGTCGTAGAGGTTCTTCTTGGCCTCGGGCAGCAGATAGACGCCGCTGAGGAAGTACGTCATCGTCGCGTTGTACCGCTGTCCCACCTTGCGGAAGTGGGAGAACAGCCGCTGGCTGTCCTCGCCCGCGCCGTCCCAGGAGAAGACCACGAACTGCGGCGGCTTCTCTCCCGGCGCCAGCTTCTTCGGCAGGGGCTGGAGCGGCTGGGCGCCGGTGTACGCGGTCGAACCGTCACCGATCAGGCGGACCGGGCCGTTGGGAGCGGCGGCGGGGACCCGCTTCGCGCCGTGCGCCCCCTGCTTCGCCGGGGGCTCCGCCCCGGAACACCCGGCGAGGGCGGTCAGGGTCAGTGCGGCGGCAGTGACGCCGAAGGCAGTTCTCTTCGTGGCGGCCATCATCCGCCCACCCTCTTTCTCGGTCTGGATCCCGCGATGTCCGCCTCGGCCGAAACGGCGCGGCAAACCTCGCACGCACCCAGAAGTCGTCATATGCGACAAGCCGCCTGAAATACTTAATCACCGGTTTGGGTGAACAACTAGGCCATTTACCCGCAAACCAACCCGCAGATCTTTACTCTGAATTACGATTCGTTTACCGAGAGTTTTACGAGTCCCCCGCTGCACGCCGTGATCCACGGCCGCGACACCTCAGTTCCGCGACCGCGCTGCCCCGGAGGAGACAAGAGCAATGACTGCTTGCGTACCCACTCGCCCCGAACACACCTCTCGCACCACCCGAGCCTCACGGTTCAACCGCCCGCACAGCCCGCCGTCCGGTGACGGCCAGGACGGCAAGAAGCCCCACCGGGCCCGCTTCAGGATCGCCGGCGGTGACCTCGCTGCGTCGATCACCGTGTTCCTGATCGCCGTTCCCATGTCACTGGGCCTGGCCGTCGCCATCGACGCGCCGCTGGCCGCGGGCCTGATCGGCGCCGCCGTCGGCGGCATCGTCGCCGGTCTCCTCGGCGGCTCGCCCCTCCTGGTCAGCGGCCCTTCCGCCGGACTGACCGTCGTGACCGCAGGTCTCATCCAGCAGTACGGCTGGCGCACCACCTGCGGCATCGTCATCTGTGCCGGTTTCGTGCAGATCCTGCTCGGCTCGCTGCGGGCCGCCCGCGGCGCCCTCGCCGTCAGCCCGGCCATCGTGCACGGCACGCTCGCCGGCATCGGCGTCGCCATCGCGCTCGCCCAACTGCACATCGTGCTCGGCGGATCGCCCGAGAGCTCCGCCACGGCCAACGCCCTCGCCCTGCCCGGACAACTGGCGAACCTGGGCCCGGCCGCGCCACTGATCGGCGCGCTCACCATCGCCGTACTGATCCTGTGGCCGCGTCTGCCGGGACGTGCGGGAAGATTCCTGCGCAAGACCCCCGCCGCCCTGGCCTCCGTCGCGATCGCCACCGCGGTCGCCGCCGTCGCGGCCCCCTCGATCACCCGTGTCGACCTGCCCTCCTGGAGCAGTCACGCGCTGCCCCGGATGCCGGAGGGACCGGCGCTGGGTCTGATCGCGGCGGTGCTGACCGTGACGCTGGTGGCGAGTCTGGAGTCACTGCTGTCCGTGGTCGCCGTGGACAAGCTGGCCGCCGAGCGGCCCCTCGTACCGGGCACCCCGCCCGTACCGCGCTCGGACCTGGACCGCGAGCTGCGCGGTCAGGGAATCTCGAACATGGTCTCCGGCATGCTCGGCGGCCTGCCGCTCTCCGGAGGCGCCGTGCGCAGCACGGCCAACGTCCGTACGGGCGCGGTCAGCCGGGCGGCCACCGTGCTGCACGGGGTGTGGGTGCTGCTCGCCTCCGTGCTGCTGGTCGGCGTACTGGAGTGGATTCCGCTGGCGGCACTGGCCGCCCTGGTGATGATGGTCGGCATCCAGATGGTGAGCTTCGCCCACATCCGCAACGTCCACAAGCACCGCGAATTCCTGGTGTACGCCACCACGGTCGCCGGTGTCGTCGTGCTCGGCGTCCTGGAGGGTGTGGCACTCGGAATCGCCGTCGCGGTCGCGGTCGCGCTGCACCGGCTGGCCAAGACCCGCATCGTCGTCGAGACCACGGCCGACGGCGTCCACCACGTGCGGGCGCGCGGGCAGTTGACCTTCCTGGCCGTCCCCCGGCTGAGCCGGACGCTGGGCCAGGTGCCCGAAGGGGCGCACGCGGTGGTGGAGCTGGACGGGTCCTTCATGGACCACGCCGCGTACGAAACGCTGCAGACCTGGCAGGACAGCCATGTCGCGCAGGGCGGAAAGGTCGAGGTCACCGGCCGGTCGGGCAGCCGCCTCGCCGGGCCCGTGACGGGCGTGGCGCACACCTGCTGCCGCCCCTGGACACCCTGGCGCAATCACCATTGCGACGAGCACAACTCCCCCGGGCACGCCGCCGTCGACCACGCGGCCCAGGCGGTGACGCGCCCGTCCGGGACGCGTCAACTGGCCAGTGGGCTCAGCGCGTTCCAGCGCAACACCGCGCCGCTGGTGCGCGAGGAGCTGGCCCGCCTCGCGCGCGAGGGCCAGAGCCCCTCGCAGCTCTTCCTCACCTGCGCGGACTCCCGGCTGGTGACGAGCATGATCACGTCCAGTGGTCCGGGCGACCTCTTCACCGTACGGAACGTGGGAAACCTGGTTCCGCCGCCCGGTTCGGAGAGCGGGGACGACTCGGTGGCCGCGGCCATCGAGTACGCGGTGGACGTGCTGGAGGTCGAGTCGATCACCATCTGCGGGCACTCGGGGTGCGGAGCGATGCAGGCCCTGCTGAACGGGCCCGCCGAGGGCGGGGCGGACACCCCGCTGCGCCGTTGGCTGCGGCACGGCACGCCGAGTCTGCGACGCATGAAGAGCCGTCACCACCCGTGGGCGCGGATCTCCGGGCGGCTGCCCACCGATGTGGTGGAGCAGCTGTGCCTGACCAACGTGGTGCAGCAGTTGGAGCACCTGAGGAGCCACGAATCGGTGAAGCGCCGGCTCGCGGAGGGCACGCTGGAGCTGCACGGGATGTACTTCCACGTGGGCGAGGCCCAGGCGTATCTGCTGGTCGACGGGGCAGGGGTCGGGGAGACCAGCGAGGTCTTCGACCGTGTCGCGCCGTCGCCGCACACGGAGCTGGAGGATCTCAGCGCCTGATGGGTGCACCGTGAACCTTCCGCGGTTCGCATACGTGAGACCGTACGGCCCCCTCCGCACGACCGCGGCGGGGGCCGTACCGGCACCATGCCCGCCAACAGGTCTAAACCAATTGCCGGATGGCTCTTGTCACCCGGCCCTTCGACTGATGAGCTAGGCCCCGGGACACATCGGACGCCCCTGGGAATGGGAGATGTCGTGAGCAACGAAAGCCTGGCCAACCTTCTTCGAGAAGAGCGTCGATTCGCTCCTCCCGCCGAGCTGGCCGCGAACGCCAACGTCACTGCGGAGGCGTACGAGCAGGCCGAGACCGACCGGCTCGGTTTCTGGGCCGAGCAGGCGCGCCGGCTCACCTGGGCCACCGAGCCCACCGAGACGCTCGACTGGACGAACCCGCCCTTCGCGAAGTGGTTCGCCGACGGCAAGTTGAACGTCGCGTACAACTGCGTGGACCGCCACGTCGAGGCGGGGAACGGCGACCGCGTCGCCATCCACTTCGAGGGCGAGCCGGGCGACAGCCGCTCCTTCACGTATGCGGAGCTGAAGGACGAGGTGTCGCGCGCCGCGAACGCCCTCACCGAGCTGGGCATCCGCAAGGGCGACCGCGTCGCCGTCTACCTCCCGATGATTCCCGAGGCCGCGATCGCGATGCTGGCCTGCGCCCGTGTCGGCGCCGCGCACTCGGTGGTCTTCGGCGGTTTCTCCGCCGACGCCGTCGCCTCCCGCATCCAGGACGCCGACGCCAAGCTGGTCATCACCTCCGACGGCGGCTACCGGCGCGGCAAGCCGTCCGCGCTGAAGCCCGCGATCGACGAGGCCGTCGCCAAGTGTCCGACGGTCGAGCACGTCCTGGTCGTCCGGCGCACCGAGCAGGAGACGGCGTGGGACGAGTCCCGCGACGTGTGGTGGCACGAGATCGTCGGCCGGCAGTCGGCCGAGCACACCCCGGAGGCCTTCGAGGCCGAGCACCCGCTCTTCATCCTGTACACCTCGGGCACGACGGGCAAGCCCAAGGGCATCCTGCACACCTCCGGCGGCTACCTCACCCAGGCGGCCTACACCCACCACGCCGTCTTCGACCTGAAGCCCGAGACCGACGTCTACTGGTGCACGGCCGACATCGGCTGGGTGACCGGCCACTCGTACATCGTCTACGGGCCGCTGGCGAACGGCGCGACGCAAGTCATGTACGAGGGCACCCCCGACACCCCGCACCAGGGGCGCTTCTGGGAGATCGTGCAGAAGTACGGCGTGACCATCCTCTACACGGCGCCGACCGCGATCCGCACGTTCATGAAGTGGGGCGACGACATCCCCGCGAAGTTCGACCTGTCCTCGCTGCGCGTCCTCGGGTCGGTCGGCGAGCCGATCAACCCCGAGGCGTGGGTCTGGTACCGCAAGCACATCGGCGGCGACACGTGCCCGATCGTGGACACCTGGTGGCAGACCGAGACGGGCGCGATGATGATCGCTCCGCTGCCGGGCGTCACCGAGACGAAGCCGGGCTCCGCACAGCGCGCGCTGCCCGGCATCTCCGCGACGGTGGTGGACGACGAGGCGCGCGAGGTGCCCGACGGCGGGGGCGGCTACCTGGTCCTCACCGAGCCGTGGCCGTCGATGCTCCGCACGATCTGGGGCGACGACCAGCGGTTCATCGACACGTACTGGTCGCGTTTCGAGGGCAAGTACTTCGCGGGCGACGGTGCCAAGAAGGACGAGGACGGCGACATCTGGCTGCTGGGCCGCGTCGACGACGTGATGCTGGTGTCCGGGCACAACATCTCCACCACCGAGGTCGAGTCCGCGCTGGTCTCGCACCCGTCGGTCGCCGAGGCGGCCGTGGTCGGCGCGGCGGACGAGACGACCGGTCAGGCGATCGTGGCGTTCGTGATCCTGCGCGGCACGGCGTCCGAGACGCAGTCGCTGGTCGCGGACCTGCGCAACCACGTCGGTTCGACGCTGGGCCCGATCGCCAAGCCGAAGCGCATCCTGCCCGTCGCGGAGCTGCCCAAGACCCGCTCGGGCAAGATCATGCGCCGGCTGCTGCGCGACATCGCCGAGGGCCGTGAACTGGGTGACGTCTCGACGCTCACCGACGCCTCCGTGATGGGGCTGATCCAGACGAAGCTGCCGAGTTCGGCGGACGGCGAGGACTAGTCCCCCTCCCCCGGCCGCTCCTCCGGTCGCAGCAAGGGCACCCGGCGCTCCCCGCGCCGGGTGCCCTTTTCGTCCGTAAAGTGAAGGTCGCCGGATACGCCCTTGCGCACCACCGGTAGAGTTGTCGCTCGCGTCAGGAACGCGTCAAAACTCAACAGGTGCGCCGGGAAGTCTGGTCGGCAATGTGCTTCATGCTGCCCACCGACCGGAGGTAGATTCCCGTGGCCGCGCCCACTCCCCCCACGTCCGCTCCCGAGAGCAAGAGCAAGTTCCTCGGACGGCTCCCCCTTCCCGAGCGGCGCTACGTCGCCGAGGCCCTGCGCACCGAGACGGTGGGCGGCGTCCTGCTGCTCGTGGCCGCCGTCGCGGCGCTGATCTGGGCGAACACCTTCGGCTCCGGTTACGAGGCGTTCCGCGGGCTGCACTTCGGGCCCGGCTTCCTCGGACTCGACCTGTCCGTGCAGCACTGGGCGGCCGACGGCCTCCTCGCCGTCTTCTTCTTCGTCGCGGGCATCGAACTCAAGCGCGAACTCGTCGCGGGCGAACTGCGCGACCCGAAGGCCGCGGCGCTCCCGGTGATCGCCGCCCTGTGCGGCATGGCGGTCCCGGCACTCGTCTACGTGCTCGTCAACGTGGTCGGCGGCGGAGACACCGGCGGCTGGGCCGTGCCGACCGCGACCGACATCGCCTTCGCGCTCGCGGTCCTCGCCGTGATCGGCACCTCGCTGCCGTCCGCGCTGCGGGCCTTCCTGCTGACCCTGGCCGTCGTCGACGACCTCTTCGCGATCCTGATCATCGCGGTCTTCTTCACCACCGACATCAACTTCCTGGCGCTCGGCGGGGCCTTCCTCGCGCTGGCGGTCTTCTGGCTGCTGCTGCGCGCGAACGTCCGTGGCTGGTACGTCTACGTACCGCTCGCCCTGGTGATCTGGGGCCTGATGTACAACAGCGGCGTGCACGCCACCATCGCCGGTGTCGCCATGGGCCTGATGCTGCGGTGCACCCGGCGCGAGGGCGAGGAGCACTCGCCGGGTGAGCACATCGAACACCTGGTGCGGCCGCTGTCGGCGGGGCTCGCGGTGCCGCTGTTCGCTCTGTTCTCGGCGGGCGTGTCGGTGTCCGGGGGCGTGCTCGCGGACGTCTTCACCAAGCCGGAGACGCTCGGCGTGGTGCTGGGCCTGGTGCTCGGCAAGGCGCTCGGCATCTTCGGCGGCACCTGGCTGGCGGCGCGCTTCACCAAGGCGGAGCTCAACGAGGACCTGGTCTGGCCGGACGTCTTCGCGATCGCCTCGCTGGCCGGAATCGGCTTCACCGTTTCGCTCCTGATCGGCGAACTCGCCTTCACCGACGACTTGCAACTGGCCGAGGAGGTCAAGGCGGCGGTACTCATCGGCTCGCTGACCGCCGCGATCCTGTCCGGCGTACTGCTGAAACTGCGGGTCCGCAAGTACCGCGCGCTCTACGACGAGGAGGAGCGCGACGAGGACATGGACGGAATCCCGGACGTCTACGAGGTCGGCAAGCCGGAATACCACCTGCGGATGGCCGACATCCACGACGCGAAGGCCGCCGAACACCGACGGCTGGCCGCCCAGTACGCGGGTAGCGGCAACAACGGCACCGGAGACACCGGCGCCACGAACACCGCACAAGTGCCGGGGGCAGCGCGCGACGACCGCAGCGGTCCGGCATGATCTGACTTCAGATCCGGCGAGTGTTCCGACATGTGTCGAAAACTCGCAGAGCTTGAACAAAAGAGGGAGTAAGCGATGAGCGACCCCGCGCGCAACGCCCACGGCGTCGAGAGCGCCGAGCGCAGCCTCGGCCAGTTGGTCGCCACGGCGACCACCGAGCTGTCGGCACTCGTGCACGACGAGATCGCGCTGGCCAAGATCCAGCTCCGGCAGGACGTGAAGCGCGGTGCGGTCGGCGGTGGGGCGTTCGGCGCGGCCGGCGCGGTGCTGATCTTCTCGCTGCCGATGCTGAGCTTCGCACTGGCGTACGGCATCCACGCCTGGAGCGACTGGCACCTGTCGGTCTGCTTCCTGCTCTCCTTCGTGGCGAACGTCCTGGTCGCGGGGCTGCTCGCGCTGATCGGCGTGGTCTTCGCGAAGAAGGCCAAGAGGGGCCGCGGCCCGCAGAAGGCGGCCGCGTCCGCCAAGGAGACGGCGGCCGTTCTGCAGAATGCGAAGCCGCACCCCCGTCAGACGCCGGACAGCACGTCCGTTGTGGCACGCTCGTCCGTATGACAGCCCTTGACACCAACGGCTCTTCCGGTACGCCCGCCACACCCGCCGCATCACCGGCCTCCGCCGCGTCCCTCGTGCGGCTCGACGGCCCGTGGACGCACCGGGACGTGGCGGCCAACGGCGCGCGCTTCCACATCGCGGAGCTGGGGGAAGGGCCGCTGGTTCTGCTGCTGCACGGGTTCCCGCAGTTCTGGTGGACCTGGCGGCATCAGCTGACGGCGCTCGCCGAGGCCGGGTTCCGGGCGGTGGCGATGGACCTGCGCGGGGTGGGCGGCAGCGACCGCACGCCCCGGGGATACGACCCGGCGAACCTCGCGCTCGACATCACGGGCGTCGTACGGTCCCTGGGCGAGCCGGACGCGGCCCTCGTCGGGCACGACCTGGGCGGGTACCTGGCGTGGACCGCGGCGGCGATGCGCCCCAAGCTGGTGCGCCGGCTGGTGGTCTCCTCGATGCCGCACCCGAGACGGTGGCGCTCCGCGATGCTGTCGGACTTCGCGCAGTCGCGGGCCGGCTCCTACGTCTGGGGCTTCCAGCGTCCGTGGGTACCGGAGCGCCAGCTCGTCGCGGACGACGCGGCGCTGACGGGCCGCCTGATCCGGGACTGGTCGGGACCCCGGCAGCCGGACGACAAGGTGGTCGACACCTACCGGCGGGCGATCCAGATCCCTTCGACCGCGCACTGCTCGATCGAGCCGTACCGGTGGATGGTGCGCTCGATGGCCCGTCCCGACGGCCTCCAGTTCAACCGGCGGATGAAGACTCCCGTACGGGTGCCGACGCTGCATCTGCACGGCTCGCTCGACCCGGTGATGCGCGCCCGCAGCGCCGCGGGCTCCGGCGAGTACGTCGACGCGCCCTACCAGTGGCGGCTGCTGGAAGGACTCGGACACTTCCCGCACGAGGAGGACCCGGCCGCCTTCTCGGCCGAACTCGTCCACTGGCTCCAGGACCCGGAACCGGCCCGCTAGATCCGGAGCCCACCCCCGGCAGAACACTTGTCCTACGAACTGCCAATTGCCTCCCGCATAGGCCAATTGGCGGCCTGTCAGGCGATTATCGACCTTGGGTGCCGGGCAGAGGTCGGGGTATGGGCTGGACGCACGACTACGGTGACGCAGCACGCAACCGCCGCTCGGCAATGACGCCGATCGCTCACGAGAGGGGACGCCCCCACAATGAGGGCCGCCAACACCCCGGCACGGCGATCGGCATTCCCCGTATCCTTCGGCGCCGCGCCCGGTGGATGTCGGCACGGCTGAGGCATCAGCGCAGCTGACGCCTCCCCCCGGCACCCGGCTCCCTGGCACGGAACGTCCCCGCCGGCCGAGGTCGCGCCCCCGTCGGGCGACCACGGCCGGTCAGTCCTTCCGGAGGTAGTCGAGTCCGGGATGTGCGCCCCGGTAGCCCTCCAGCAACCTGTGCGCCACCTGGACCGAGTCGACGAGCGGGTGCAGGGCGAACGCCTTGACCGCCTCCCGTCGCGACCCGCTCTCCCCCGCGGCCAGCACGCACCGCTCCACGGCCTTCACGGCGGCCACCAGGCCCGCCTCGTGACCGGTGAGCTGCGAGACCGCCAGGGGGTGCGCCCCGGTCGCGTCGACCAGGCACGGTGCTTCCACCACGGCGGCCTCGTCGAGGACGTCGAGCACACGACCTCCGTGTAGGCCACCGCCCTCCCGGCTGCCGTCGGACCGGCTGCCGTCGGACCGGCTGCCGTCGGACCGGCTGCCGTCGGACAGACCGACGTCTGGCCGGTCGGCGACGGGCCGGTCGACGGCCGGTGCGGTGCTCCTGCCGTTGCGGACGTTGAGGATCAGCGTGGTGCGTTCGTCGCGTGCGACGGCCCGCATCAGGGCCAGCGCCACGTACTCGTACCCGCCGGACTCCAGGTCGTCGGCGGCCCGCTCCCCCGCGCCCGCCGCCTCCCGGTTCTCCGCCATGTACGTCGCCTCGCGCTCGGCCCTCGTACGGTCCCAGGCTTCCCAGGCCGCGCCCTGCGGCCCCGTGGCCGCACGGGATGCCGGACCGGTCCTCAGGGCGTCGTAGAAGCGCGCCTGCTGGTCGCGGAGGAAGGCACCGCGGGTCTGCCTCGCCTGCTGGTAGGCGGCGACCGCCTCGCGGTTGAAGTAGTAGTAGTGCAGGTACTCGTTGGGGACGGAGCCCAGGGAGCGCAGCCAGTCCGCGCCGAAGAGACGGCCCTCCTCGAAGGACGTCAGCCGCGCGTCGTCGGCGAAGAGCTGGGGCAGCACATCGCGGCCCGCCACGTACAACCCGCGCAGCCAGCCGAGGTGGTTGAGGCCCACGTAGTCCACCCGCGCCGACGCGGGGTCGGCGACGCCGAGCGTGCGCGCCACCCTGCGGGCCAGGCCCACCGGCGAGTCGCAGATGCCGATGACGCGCTCGCCGAGGTGGCGGGACATGGCCTCGGTGACCAGGCCGGCCGGATTGGTGAAGTTGATGACCCAGGCCTCGGGCGCCAGCCGGGCCACCCTGCGGGCGATGTCGACGGCCACGGGGACGGTCCGCAGGCCGTACGCAATGCCGCCGGCGCCGACGGTCTCCTGGCCCAGTACCCCTTCGGCCAGGGCGATCCGCTCGTCGGCGGCCCTGCCCTCCAGGCCGCCGACCCTGATCGCGGAGAAGACGAAGTCGGCGCCGCGCAGCGCCTCGTCGAGGTCGGTGGTGACCGAGACCTCGGGCGCGTCGGGGACGCCCTCGGCGGCGGCGCGGGCGGCCTGGTCCCCGAGCACCCGGGCGATGGCGGCCAGCCGGGCCGGGTCCAGGTCGTACAGGGTGAGGTGGGTGACGCGGCCCTCGGCGCGGTCGCGCAGGAGTGCTCCGTACACCAGCGGGACGCGGAATCCACCGCCGCCCAGGATCGTCAGACGCATGCTCGTGGCCTTTCGGTAGGGACCCGCTGCCCGGGTCTCCGGTCCGCCTGCGGGTTCTCCCGCGAATGCGGGCTCTCCTGCGGATACGGATACGGATGCTTCAGCCTCGCAGGTCACCCGATGCTCATGAATCAACCCGTGGGTTGGCATTTCTGCTCAGCCCACGGGTTGATTCCGAGGTCGTACGGGGCGCGTCGGCCCCCTGGTGCGCGGAACCCCGAGCGGGACGGGCCCCGGGGCGGGGGCGGCCGGGCACGCGGGACGGATCAGAGCGCGCAGCCCTGGCTGTCCACCTGCTGACTGGCCGTGCGGCCGGTCTTGATGTCGTCCTGGATCTCGTCGGCGGTCAGCGCGTAGCCCGTCTGCGGGTCGTCCAGCGACTTGGCGAAGATGACGCCGTAGACCTTGCCGTCGGGGGTCAGCAACGGGCCGCCGGAGTTGCCCTGGCGGACCGTCGCGTACAGCGAGTAGACGTCGCGGCGGACGGTGTCGCGGTGGTAGATGTCGGGGCCCTTGGCGTTGATGCGGCCGCGGACGCGGGCCGACCGGACGTCGTACGAGCCGTTCTCCGGGAAGCCGGCGACGATCGCGCTGTCGCCGCTGCGGGCGTCCTTGGCGATGAATTCCAGCGGCTTGGCCTCCAGGGCCGGGACGTCCAGGACGGCGATGTCGCGCTGCCAGTCGTACAGGACGACCTTGGCGTCGTACAGCTTGCCCTCGCCGCCGATCTGCACGGTCGGCTCGCTGACCCCGCCCACCACGTGCGCGTTCGTCATGACGCGGCGGTCGGCGAACACGAAACCGGTGCCCTCCAGGACCTTGCCGCAGCTCGGCGCCGTGCCGACGACCTTGACGATGGACTGCTTGGCTCGGGCCGCCACCGGGCTGCCGGCGAGCTTCGGGTCGGGCGGGGTGACCTCGGTGATCGGCTCGTTCGAGAACGGGCTGAAGACCTGCGGGAAACCATTCTGCGCGAGGACGGAGCTGAAGTCCTCGAACCAGGTGCTGGCCTCTCCCGGCACCACCCGGTCCACCCCGAGCAGCACCTTGGAGCTCCGCACCTCCTTGCCGAACGTGGGCAGCGACGAGCCCGCGAGGGCGGAGCCGATCAGCCAGGCCACCAGCAGCATCGCCACGACGTTGACCAGCGCGCCGCCGGTCGCGTCCAGCGCGCGGGCGGGCGACCAGGTGATGTGTCTGCGCAGTTTGTTGCCCAGATGGGTGGTGAAGGCCTGCCCCACCGAGGCGCAGACGATCACGATCACGACCGCCACCAGGATTCCGGTGGTGGAGTCGCCGAGGGAGGAACCCTCGTCGAACCACCCCCAGATGACCGGCAGCAGATACACCGCGACAAGACCGCCGCCGAGGAACCCGATCACCGACAGCACGCCGACGACGAATCCCTGGCGGTACCCGATCACCGCGAACCACACGGCCGCGACCAGCAACACAATGTCCAGGACGTTCACGCCCGCCACCCTGCCATGTCCGTCATGCGTGCCAGTCGAGCGGGACCTCGCGGGAGCGGTCCCAGGGACGCTCCCAGCCCGCGAAGTGCAGGACCTTGTCCACCACGCCCGCCGTGAATCCCCACAGCAGGCCGTGTTCCAGCAGGAAGGCGGGGCCCCGGTGACCGCGCGGATGCACGCTGGTGGCCCGGGTCGCCGGGTCGGTGAGCTGCGCCACCGGGACGGTGAAGACGTGCGCGGTCTCGCCCTGGTCGACGGCGCCGACCGGGCTCGGCTCCCGCCACCAGCCCAGCACCGGGGTCACCACGAAGCCGCTGACGGGGATGTACAGACGCGGCAGCACCCCGAAGACCTGAACACCGGAGGGGTCGAGTCCGGTCTCCTCCTCGGCCTCCCTGAGGGCAGCCCGCAGCGGCCCCGTGGTCGCGGGGTCGCCGTCCTCGGGGTCGAGGGCGCCGCCGGGGAAGGAGATCTGCCCGGCGTGCGAGCGCAGGCTGCCGGCCCGTTCCATCAGGAGCAGCTCGGGCCCCTGCGGCCCCTCGCCGAAGAGCACCAGGACCGCCGACTGACGTCCGCTGCCGCTTTCCGGCGGCAGAAAGCTGCTCAACTCCTCGGGGCGGACACTGCGGGCCAGGCCGGCCACCGGATCGAGCCAGGCGGGCAGGCCCTGGTCGCTGACGACGACCGGGCCGGACGCGGCCGCCACACCGCCCGTGCCCCCGACGACCGAGCCGGACGCGGCCCTCCTGTCGCCCGTGGCTCCGGCCGGCGGGCCGGACGCGGCCGCCCCGTCACCCGCGGCCTCGGCAACCCGTTCGGACGCCGACCTCACGTCGCCCATGCCCCCGGCCGGCGGGCCGATCGCCGTCGTTCCGTCCTCGTACGTCTCACTCGCGGCTCCCGCTGTGCTCGTCCGTGTCATCCGCCACACCCCGTACCTTCCCAACGTCCGCACCCGGCACGATCGTTCCGCACCGCGCCGTCGTTCCCTCAATCCGTGGACCGTCCGGGGTCATTTTTCGGCCGCGGCCGCTCCCAGCGGCGGCGCCGGCCTGCCGCCCGCGTCCAGGAAGGACTGCGGGGGCTTCAGCCGCTGTCCCGGGTGCCCGCCCTTCTCGTACTTCAGCAGCTTTTCGGCCTTCTCCGGATCCGTCTCGCCCACGCCGTACGACGGACACAGGGCGGCGATCGGGCAGGCGCCGCAGGCGGGCTTGCGGGAGTGGCAGATGCGGCGGCCGTGGAAGATCACGCGGTGCGAGAGCATCGTCCACTCGCTCTTGGGGAAGATGTCGGCGACCACCGCCTCGACCTTCACCGGGTCCTCCTCGTCGGTCCACTTCCAGCGGCGTACCAGTCGCCCGAAGTGGGTGTCGACGGTGATTCCGGGAACATCGAAGTAGTTGCCCAGCACCACGTTGGCGGTCTTGCGGCCGACCCCCGGCAGGGTCACCAGGTCCTCGATGCGGCCGGGCACCTCGCCGCCGAAGTCGTCCCGCAGGGCCGCGGACAGGCCCAGCAGGGACCTCGCCTTGGCGCGGAAGAAGCCCGTCGGCCGGATGATCTCCTCCAGTTCCTCCGGCACGGCGGCGGCCATGTCCTCGGGCGTCGGGTACGCCTCGAAGAGGGCCGGGGTGGTCTGGTTGACGCGCAGGTCGGTGGTCTGGGCGGAGAGCACCGTGGCGACCAGTAGCTGGAAGGGGTTCTCGAAGTCGAGCTCGGGGTGGGCGTACGGGTAGACCTCGGCCAGCGCGCGGTTGATCCTGCGGGCGCGGCGGACCATGGAGAGGTGGGACTCGGGCTTGGCCTGCTTGGCAGCGGCCTTCTTCGCCGCCGGGGTCCCCGCGGCCTGCTTCGCCTTCGCGGAGGGCTTCCTCTCGGCGGCCTTCTTGACCGGAGCCTTCGCAGCGGCCTTCTTCGCCGGCGTCTTCCCAGCGGCCCTCTTCGCCGGGGCCTTCGCGACGGCGGCCTTCCCGCCCGGCGCCTTCTTCGCCGCGGTCGGCCCGGCCGGCGTCGCGGTGACCGCTTCGGCGGCCTTCCCCGGTTTCGCCGCGGCCTGTTCGCCCACGGCGGAATTACGACCTGCTGTCACCTGTCCGGCCCCCTTGACCTGCGCTCTCACCGGCGTGTTGGACACCCGTCCAGCCTAGGTGCAGCCACGGACATCCACCTTGGCCACAGCTCAACGCGTACCCAATCAGCCCCCTGAAGCACGACCTGGCCCGGATGTAAGTCATCCTTGGTGATTGAAGTGATTGATCGCACTGTTTTACCGTCCGGCATCATGGGGATCCAGGTCCCCTGAGCAGGTCGACAAGGAGAGAACACGTGGACGACGTTCTGCGGCGCGCCCCGCTCTTCGCGGCGCTCGATGACGAGCAGGCCGCGGAGCTGCGCGCCTCCATGAGCGAGGTGACCCTCGCACGCGGTGACGCCCTGTTCCACGAGGGCGACCCCGGTGACCGCCTCTATGTGGTGACCGAGGGCAAGGTGAAGCTGCACCGCACCTCCCCCGACGGCCGGGAGAACATGCTGGCCGTCCTCGGCCCCGGCGAGCTGATCGGCGAGCTGTCGCTGTTCGACCCGGGTCCGCGCACCGCCACCGCGACGGCGCTGACCGAGGTCAAGCTGCTGGGCCTCGGCCACGGCGACCTCCAGCCCTGGCTGAACGTACGCCCGGAGGTCGCGACCGCGCTGCTGCGCGCGGTGGCCCGCCGACTGCGCAAGACCAACGACCAGATGTCCGACCTGGTCTTCTCCGACGTGCCGGGCCGGGTGGCCCGTGCGCTTCTGGACCTGTCGCGGCGCTTCGGTGTGCAGTCCGAGGAGGGCATCCACGTCGTGCACGACCTGACGCAGGAAGAGCTGGCCCAGTTGGTCGGCGCCTCCCGCGAGACGGTCAACAAGGCGCTCGCGGACTTCGCGGGCCGCGGCTGGCTGCGCCTGGAGGCGCGGGCCGTGATCCTGCTGGACGTGGAACGTCTGGCGAAGCGCTCGCGCTGACGCTGTCGTACGGGAAGTACGGACAGTACGGGCGGACCGTACGGGCGACGGGAAGTACAGGCAGTACGGGAACGGGCCGCACCCTCTGTGAGGATGCGGCCCGTTCCGTTTGTCACGGTGTTCAGTCCTTGCCCACGATCACCGGCGTCCGGCTGCCCGAGCCGCACGGAACGGCGTACACCGGGTGCTTCTGGGCGGCCTCCTTGTAGGCCTCGATGCACTGGTTCGCGAGCACCTTGTCGCTGAGCGAGTTGTTCAGGATGCGGTTGGCCTGGGCGACGCCCTCGGCCTCGATCTTGCGCCGCTTGGCCTCGGCGGTGGCCGTCTTGGCCGCCTCCTCGGCCCGCTCGGTGGCCTGCTGCTGCTGGATCTTCCGGTCGATCTGGCCCTGGAGCTGCGCGGAGGGCTTCACATTGCGCAGGTTGACGGCCGCGACGGCGATCCCGCGCGGAGCGAGCCGCTCCTTGATCAGCTCGCCGATCTCGGCGTTGATCTTCTCGCGGGCCGAGGAATAGCCCTGTTCGCTCGTGTGCCGGGCGAACACGTTGCGGATGATCTCCCGGCTGTCCGGCTGCACCAGACGCGTCTGCACGGACTCCTCGCTGCCCGCGAGGCGGTACAGCTCGACGACCTTGTCCGGGGTCACCGCCCACTTCACGGTCAGTTCGACCTCCATGACGCCGCCCTGCGAGGAGCGGACCTCGACGACGTCCTTGTCGGAGAGGTTGAGGTCGACGGGGCGGGTGGAGAAGGACGTGACGGTCGTGAACGGCGAGCGCAGGTGCATGCCGGAGAGCATCGGCCCGCCGACCTTGCCGAAGGTGACCGGCACCCCCACCTCGTACGCGCTCATCACGTACAGGCAGCTGGAGATCCCCGCGATCAGCCCGGCGAGCAACGCGCCCGCCGCACCGAGTCTCAGACCTCGGGTGTCCTGCGCCCGGCCCACGAAGTAGAGCACCACGGCGGCCAGGACGAGCAGGATGGACAGCACAAACACAGTGGTTCCCCCCAGGAACAACGGTCATCATGCCGGTACGCACCGGATGTAGGCGGAGAGTAAGCCATGGACATGACCAGCGCGGGGGAATTCGCGGGACGCCCTCCCCCGCACCCGTACATCGAGCGCGAGGGCTCCCTGTGCCGGGTCCAGGAGGAGTTCCGCCCCGTCGTCGCGGCGCTCCGCACGCGCCTGGCGACGGAGTTCGGCCCCGAGCGGCTGCACAGTGCGTATGTGTACGGTTCCGTGCCGCGCGGCACCGCCCGCCCCGGCCGCTCCGACCTCGACGTCCTGCTGGCCCTGCGCGGCGAGCCGACGGCTGCCGACCGGCAGGACATGCGGCGGATCGGCGAGGCGCTCGACGCGCGGTTCCCCCAGATCGACGGCGTGGGTGAACTGGTCTTCAGCGAGGCCGTGCTGAAGAGCGAGCGGGAACGGTACGACATGGGCTGGTTCGTCGCCTGTCTCTGCACCCCGCTGCTCGGGCCCGACCTCGGCGAGCGCCTGCCCCGGTACCGCCCCGACGCGCTGCTGGCGCGGGAGACCAACGGGGACCTGATCGACGCGCTGCCGCGGTGGCGGGAACTGGTGGCGACGGCGGGTTCCGCGGCGGAACTCCGACGGCTGGAACGGACCTTCGCGCGCCGTCTCGTACGCACCGGACTGACCCTGGTGATGCCCCGCTGGGGCCGCTTCACCAGCGAACTCGCCGAATCCGCCGAGGTTTTCGCCCGGTACTACCCGGAGCGTGGCGACGAGATGCGAAAAATTTCTGAGGCGGCCGGGAATCCTTCGGGCCTACCGGCCGTTCTCTCTGTGTACACCGAGGATTTCGGACCGTGGCTGGCGACCGAATACATCGCAGTCCACGGCAGGAAGACCCCTCGGCCGTAGAGAAGTACCGCAGTGCGCAGTACCGGAGTTCCGCAGGTCAGTGGGTCGTTGAGCCCTCGCAGCTTGTGAACTGCACAGGGAAGAAGCACCAAGGCGGCTCAGGCGCGCGGCCGCTCGGAACGCGGCCGTCCGCAACGCCCCGGTCCGGAGCCCGGCCATCCGAGACGCGGCCATCCGGACCATCCGGAACGCGGCGGCCCGCAACGCCACGGTCCGGAGCTCAGCTCGGCCGCTCGCGTCCGATGAGGCCGTGCTCGCGCAGATACGCCAACTGCGCCCGCACCGAGAGCTCAGCCGCAGGCCACAGGGACCGGTCCACGTCCGCGTAGACATGCGCCACCACGTCGGACGCACTCACGTGCCCGTTCTCCACCGCCGTCTCCACCTGTGCCAGCCGGCTCGCCCGGTGCGCCAGGTAGAACTCGATCGCGCCCCGGGCGTCGTCGAGCACGGGGCCGTGGCCGGGCAGAACGAGCCGCACCCCGTCGTCCACCGTCAGCGACCGCAGCCGCCGCAGCGAGTCCAGGTAGTCCCCGAGCCGGCCGTCCGGATGGGCCACCACGGTGGTGCCGCGCCCCAGCACCGTGTCCCCCGTCAGCACGGCCTGGTCGGCGGGCAGATGGAAGCAGAGAGAGTCGGCGGTGTGCCCCGGCGTGGGCACCACCCGCATCTCGACTCCGCCGGTGGTGATCACATCGCCGGCGCCCAGCCCCTCGTCCCCGAGCCGCAGCGCGGGGTCCAGCGCCCGCACGGAGGTCCGGGTCAGCTCCGCGAACCGCGCGGCGCCCTCCGCGTGGTCGGGATGCCCGTGCGTCAACAGGGTCAGCGCGACCCGCTTGCCCGCCTTCTCCGCGGTGTCGATCACCGCCCGCAGGTGCACGTCGTCCAGGGGACCCGGGTCCACGACGACGGCCAGGTCGGAGTCCGGCTCGGACACGATCCAGGTGTTCGTGCCGTCCAGGGTCATCGCCGAGGGGTTCGGGGCCAGGACGTTGACCGCGCGGGCGGTGGCGCGGCCGGACAGCACGCCGCCGCGGGGCTGGCCGGGCAGGGCCGTGGCGTCCGTCATCGGGTGCCTCCCGCGGGGTCGGCCTGCCCGGAGGCGGCGGCCGGGACGTGCTTGGTGAACTCGTCGTGGCCCGGCCAGCTCAGCTCCAGTTCGCCGCCGACGAGACGGGCCCGGGCCAGTACGGGTGTCATGTCCTGCGCCGGAGCGTCCGCCAGGACCTCTGCAGCCGTACGGTACGGCTGGAGCCGCCGCAGTGTGGAGATGGTGGGCGGCATCATCAGCAGCTCGCCCCGGTCGTACCCGGCCGCCGCCTCGGCCGGGGAGATCCACACGGTGCGGTCGGCCTCCGTGGAGGCGTTGCGGGTCCGCTGTCCGGCCGGCAGCGCGGCCACGAAGAACCAGGTGTCGTAGCGCCGGGGTTCGAACTCGGGGGTGATCCAGCGCGCCCACGCGCCCAGCAGGTCGGAGCGCAGCACCAGCTCTCGCCGGTCGAGGAACTCGGCGAAGCCCAGCTCCCGGGCCACCAGGGCCTGCCGGTCCGCCTCCCAGTCCGCGCCGGTGGTGTCGCCGACCACGGTGTCCTCGGTGGGGCCGGCGAGGAGGACGCCCGCCTCCTCGAAGGTCTCGCGGACGGCCGCGCAGACCACCGCCTGGGCGGCGCCCAGGTCGTCCGGCAGGCCCAGCCGCTCGGCCCACTCGGGCAGGGAGGGGCCCGCCCAGCGCACCAGCGAGTCGTCGTCCCGGGGGTCGACGCCGCCGCCCGGATACGCGTACGCGCCTCCGGCGAAGGCCATGGAGGCGCGTCTGCGCAGCATGTGGACCCGGAGTCCGTCCTGGTCGGCGGCGGAGCCGTCACTCAGCAGCAGCACGGTCGCGGCCCGCTTGGGGGTCGCGGGGACGAGCTCGCCGCTCGCCAGCGCGCGAATCCGGTCGGGCCATTCGGGCGGGTACCACTGACCATTGGACATGGCCGGATGCTACGGCCAACCGCCGCGATGTTCGAGAGGCAGTTGTACCCGGCACGGACATACGCCGGGGCCCGGCAGCGGTCCCCGCCACACGGACCGGACCGGGTCGTACCCGGCCCGGATCGCCCCGGGCCGGGCCGCCCCCGGACCAGGCCGCACTCGGACCGGGACCGGGTCACGCCTCGGTGAGCTCCACCTGGATCTCGACCTCGACCGGGGCGTCCAGCGGCAGCACCGTGACGCCGACGGCGCTGCGAGCGTGCACGCCCTTGTCGCCGAGCACCTCACCGAGGAGCTCGCTCGCCCCGTTGATGACGCCGGGCTGGCCGGTGAAGTCGGTGGCCGAGGCCACGAAGCCGACGACCTTCACGACGCGTGCGACGCGGTCCAGGTCACCGGCGACGGACTTGACGGCCGCCAGGGCGTTCAGCGCGCAGATCCGCGCCAGGTCCTTGGCCTCCTCGGCGGTGACCTCCGCCCCGACCTTGCCGGTGACCGGCAGGGCGCCGTCCACCATCGGGAGCTGGCCCGCGGTGAAGACGTACACGCCGGACTGCACGGCCGGCTGGTACGCGGCGATCGGCGGGACGACCTCGGGCAGGGTCAGGCCGAGCGAGGCGATCTTCTCCTCGACCGCGCTCATGCGGACTTCTCCCGCTTGAGGTAGGCCACCAGCTGCTCGGGGTTGTTCGGACCCGGCACGACCTGGACGAGCTCCCAGCCGTCCTCGCCCCAGGTGTCCAGGATCTGCTTCGTCGCGTGGACGAGGAGGGGGACAGTCGCGTACTCCCACTTTGTACTCATGCGGCCGAACTCTAGCCGGTGGAAAGCGGGCGGGAACGCCCGGGAAGCCCCGTCGGAACGTACGGGACGGGCGGCCTCCTGATTGGCCCGCGGACCTACTGGTTAGGCTCGAAGGCGTGAGCAGGCTCCAGGTCGTCAGTGGCAAGGGCGGTACCGGCAAGACCACGGTCGCCGCAGCACTCGCGCTCGCCCTCGCCACCGAGGGCAAACGCACCCTTCTGGTGGAGGTCGAGGGCAGGCAGGGCATCGCGCAGCTCTTCGAGACGGAGCCCCTTCCGTACGAGGAGCGCAAGATCGCTGTCGCGTCGGGCGGCGGGGAGGTGTACGCCCTCGCGATCGACGCCGAACGCGCGCTCCTGGACTACCTCCAGATGTTCTACAAGCTGGGGAGCGCCGGGCGGGCGCTGAAGAAGCTCGGCGCGATCGACTTCGCGACGACCATCGCGCCGGGGCTGCGGGACGTCCTGCTGACCGGCAAGGCCTGCGAGGCGGTCCGGCGCCGGGACAAGAAGGGCGCGTACGTCTACGACCACGTGGTGATGGACGCACCGCCCACCGGGCGCATCACCAAGTTCCTGAACGTGAACGACGAGGTGGCGGGACTCGCGAGGTTCGGGCCGATACACAACCAGGCGCAGGCCGTGATGCGGGTTCTCAAGTCCCCCGAGACGGCGGTGCACTTCGTGACGCTGCTGGAGGAGATGCCGGTCCAGGAGACCGCGGACGGGGTCGCCGAACTGCGGGCCGCGGAGCTGCCCGTGGGCAAGGTGCTGGTGAACATGGTCCGGCCCGAGCTGCTGGACGGGGCGGCGCTGCGTTCGGCAGCCGGCGAGCGGCGGGCGGCGGTGGCGCGGGCGCTGTCGGCGGCGGGCCTGGGCGGCGCGCGGCCCGACGGCCCCGCGGAGCGACTGGTGGACCCGCTCCTGGAACAGGCGTCGGAGCACACGCAGCGGGTCGAGCTGGAGCGGGAGCAGCGGGCGGCGCTGGCCGGGACCGGCCTTGAGACGTACGAACTGCCCATGCTGGGCGAGGGGTTGGACCTGGCCGGGCTCTACCGGCTGGCGGCGGCGCTCCGTACCCACCTGGGGGCGGACCGGGCAGGGAGATCGGCATGAGCGCGGACAGGCACCGGGCGGACGGTACGGCGATGGTCTCGGCACCGGCGCTGGACATCGATCCGCTGCTGGACGACCCGGCCACCCGGATCGTCGTGTGCTGCGGATCGGGCGGCGTCGGGAAGACGACCACCGCGGCGGCACTGGGCGTGCGGGCGGCCGAGCGGGGACGGCGGGCGGTGGTGCTGACCATCGACCCGGCGCGCAGGCTCGCCCAGTCGATGGGGATCGACTCCCTGGACAACGTGCCGCGCCGGGTGAAGGGCGTCGACGAGAGCGCAGGCGGCGAGCTGCACGCCATGATGCTCGACATGAAGCGCACCTTCGACGAGATCGTCGAGGCGCACGCGGACGCGGACCGGGCCCGCGCCATCCTGGACAACCCCTTCTACCAGTCCCTGTCGGCCGGGTTCGCCGGTACGCAGGAGTACATGGCGATGGAGAAGCTGGGACAGCTCCGCTCGCGCGACGAGTGGGACCTGATCGTCGTGGACACCCCGCCGAGCCGGTCGGCGCTGGACTTCCTGGACGCGCCGAAGCGGCTGGGGTCGTTCCTGGACGGGAAGTTCATCCGGGTGCTGATGGCTCCGGCGAAGGTGGGCGGCCGGGCCGGGATGAAGTTCCTCAACGTCGGCATGTCGATGATGACCGGCACGCTCAGCAAGCTGATGGGCGGCCAACTCCTGCGCGACGTGCAGACGTTCGTGGCGGCGATGGACACGATGTTCGGCGGCTTCCGGACGCGTGCGGACGCCACCTACCGGCTGCTCCAGGCGCCCGGGACGGCGTTCCTGGTGGTCGCCGCCCCGGAGCGGGACGCGCTGCGCGAGGCGGCGTACTTCGTGGAGCGCCTGGCCGCCGAGGAGATGCCGCTGGCCGGTCTCGTACTCAACCGGGTGCACGGCAGCGGCGCACCCCAGCTCTCCGCCGACCGGGCCCTGGCGGCCGCGGAAAATCTTGCGCAGGGCGGCATTGTGGATCAGGGGGACGGGAATGCTGCTCCTCGTGGCTCCACGGCCGTCTCTCCCGAGACACCCCGCACCACCGCGAGCAGCGGCGCCGCCGACGGCGAGCACGCCGAGGACACGCACGCCGTCGACACATCACCCACCGACGGCACGGACGACGTCGCGCAGTTGACCGCGGCCCTGCTGCGGCTGCACGCCGAACGCATGCAGGTCCTCGCGCGTGAACAGCGAACACGCGACCGCTTCACCGCACTCCACCCCGAGGTGGCGGTGACCGAAGTCGCCGCCCTGCCCGGAGACGTGCACGACCTGGCCGGCCTGCGGACCATCGGTGAGCGTCTGAGTCACCGGTGAGCCGCCGGCCCGTGGGCCCCCTGGGGCCCGCAGGTCATCCGTGAGCCGTGAGGCCTGTGTGCACCCCGGGGCGTACGCGAACGACGCACCGCGGTGAGCGACCGGCGGCCGATCCGGACATCCCCGTCCGGGTCCTTCGCCCTGCGCGCCGTCACCCCCGGCACCGTCCCACCCGGCCCGGCCGTCACTCCCGGCACCGTGCCATCCACCCGGCCCGGCCGTCATCCTCGGCACCGTGCCACCCGGCCCGGCTGCCACGATCGGCCCAGCCCCGCCACGATCGGCCTAGCCCACCGCGGCGTACGTCTCCTCGTACACCTCGGCCTCTTCGAGCACCGCGGGCAGGATTCCCGCGCCGCGCTCGTACTCCGTGCGCGCGGTCTCCAAGAGCCTGCGCCACGAGGTGACCGTCGGCCGCCTGCGCAGCAGCGCACGGCGTTCGCGCTCCGTCATGCCACCCCACACGCCGAATTCGACGCGGTTGTCCAGCGCGTCCGCCAGGCACTCGGTCCGCACCGGGCATCCGGTGCACACCGCCTTCGCCCGGTTCTGCGCCGCTCCTTGTACGAACAGTTCATCCGGATCGGTAGTGCGGCAGGCTGCCTGCGCACTCCAGTCGGTTACCCAGCCCATCCCGGCGCCGTCCTCTCCCGAATCGAGGCTCCCCCACGGCGGCAGCGGCATATTCACCGCTGCCAGTTGAGGACGTTACGGAAGGTGGGCACAGCGCAACACCCCCTTCAGGCCCAATCTTGAATGGCCCGAACGGACTATGCGTACGCGGCAGATCACCCAGGGGAGTGAGCTGGGGACATGCGTCATCTACCCGGCGAAACGGGACAGTTCAGCGGAGCCGAGGGGGTCTCGGGGAAAAGCGGGGGACCACTCGGCACGACCCCGCCGGAGTGAGACGGAACCGCACTGGCGTGACAGCTGAGAGCAGCTTAGACCGTGTCCTACGTGGTGAGGCGGACGAGTCGCTTGTAGCAGCAGAGGGCGGCGGCGAGGCCGAGGAAGGCCAGGTAGTTGCGGGGGTCGCGT
>NZ_JBVIUQ010000016.1:0-109807 GCF_055596485.1 Streptomyces sp. NPDC039736
TCGCGGCCGGACTCCCAGCCGGACACCGTGGACGGGCTCACCCCGAGCGCCTTCGCGACCTGCGCCCGGGACAGGTGCGCGCGCTCGCGCAGCTCGCGGCGTACTCCCGGGCCGGGGAGGGCGGCCTGTTCGGTGACGGTGGACAGCAGCGAGTCGATCGCGTCGAAGCCGTGGCCGGTCATCGGCCGGCCCCCTTCCTCTGGGCGGTCGCCCGCAACCGGTCGGCGGGCAGCGCCTCGCACGCCTTCGTCGGCCCGTCGAGGAGATCGAGGGGGCGCACCCCGTAGTGGGCGGCGAGCGCGTCGACGTCGTCCAACTGCCATGCAGCGGCGCCGGACTGACGGCGCGAGACCTGCGTCTGGGTCAGACCCAGCACCTCAGCCACCATCCGCTGCGACTCCCCCGTCGCCTGCATCAACGCCGCGACCGTCAGCCGCAGCGATTCCTCCAAGCCCAGTGCCACGGGCCCATCGTACGAGTGATTCATGCGTGCAACGCATGAATCTTTGAACAGAGGGCCCTTTCCATGGTTCCTTTAACTCACTTCTGCTCCGCGCTTGCTCGGGTGCGGTTCGCGCACCGGACGAGGGCGGAGGTTTCCGTGCGGCGATGCCGCGCGTTGCCACCAGGAACGGTTGGTGCGGTACCAGTCGACGGTTTCGGCGAGGCCGGTCCGGAAGTCCTTCGTCGGGTGGTAGCCGAGTTCTTGGGTGATCTTTGTGCAGTCCACGGAGTAGCGGCGGTCGTGGCCCTTACGGTCGGTGACGTGGTGGACGTTGCTCCAGTCGGCCCGGCAGGCTTCCAGGATCAGGCCGGTCAGTTCCTTGTTGGTCAGTTCGGTGCCGCCGCCGATGTTGTAGATCTCGCCGGCGCGGCCGCCTTTGCGTACCAGTTCGATGCCGCGTACGTGGTCGTCGACGTGCAGCCAGTCGCGGATGTTGCCGCCGTCGCCGTAGAGCGGTACTGATCCGCCGTTCAGGAGCGTGGTGACGAACAGCGGGATGATTTTCTCGGGGAACTGGTGGAGGCCGTAGTTGTTGGAGCACCGGGTCACGCGCAGGTCGAGGCCGTGGGTGCGGTGGTAGGCGAGGGCTATGAGGTCGCTGGACGCCTTGGTGGCGGAGTAGGGGGAGTTGGGGCTGACGGGGGAGGTCTCCGGCCAGGAGCCGTGGTCGATGGAGCCGTAGACCTCGTCGGTGGAGACGTGGACGAAGGTGTCGATGCCGTGGTGGAGTGCGGCGTCGAGGAGTGTCTGGGTTCCGGAGACGTTCGTACGGATGAAGTCGGTGGCGCCGGTGATGGAGCGGTCGACGTGGGATTCGGCGGCGAAGTGCACGATCTGGTCGTGGTCGGCGACCAGTTGGTGGACCAGGGGGGCGTCGCAGATGTCTCCGTGGACGAAGGTGAAGCGTCTGTCGTCGGCCACGGCGGCGAGGTTGCTGAGGTGTCCGGCGTAGGTGAGCTTGTCGAGGACGGTGATGGTCACGTCGTCGGTGCTGTGGGGGCCGAGCAGGGTGCGGACGTAGTGCGAGCCGATGAATCCGGCGCCGCCGGTCACCAGGAGGGATGTGGCGCTCATGACGCGATCTGCACCTCGCTGTGGTCGCCGAGTACGAGTGTGTTGCCGGAGGGCATGCGGGGGGCCGAGGTGACGGATGCGCTGCGGCCGACGAGGGAGGCGCTGACCCGGCGGATGCCTGCGAGGCGGGCGTCGCGCAGCACGATGGAGAACTCGATTTCGGTGTCCTCGATTCGGCAGTCCTCGGAGATGGAGGTGTAGGGGCCGATGTAGGAGTCGCTGATCAGGGTTCCCGCTCCGATGACGGCGGGGCCCACGATGCGGGATCTACGGACCTGGGCGCCGGCTTCTATGCGGACGCGGCCGATCACTTCGCTGGCCGCGTCGACGTCTCCTTCGACGCGTTCCTCGATGCCCTCCAGGACGAGCCTGTTGACCTCCAGCATGTCGGTGACGTTGCCGGTGTCCTTCCAGTAGCCCTGGATGGTGGTGGAGCGGACGTCGTGCTGGTGGTCGATCAGCCATTGGATGGCGTGGGTGATCTCCAGTTCGCCGCGCCAGGAGGGTTCGATGGCCCGTACCGCTTCGTGTACGGCGGCGCTGAAGAGGTAGACGCCGACGAGGGCGAGGTCGCTCTTGGGTTGCCGGGGTTTCTCTTCGAGGCCCACCACACGGCCTTCGGCGTCGAGTTCGGCGACTCCGAAGGCGACGGGGTTGGGTACGCGGGTCAGGAGAATGCGGGCGTCGGGCCGCTCGGCGCGGAACTCCTCGACGAGTTCGGTGATGCCTCCGACGATGAAGTTGTCACCGAGGTACATCACGAAGTCGTCGTCGCCGAGGAATTCCCGGGCGATCAGCACGGCGTGCGCGAGGCCGAGCGGGAGTTGCTGGGGCAGATAGGTCACGCGCAGGCCGAATTTCGAGCCGTCGCCGACCGCGTCCTGGATCTCGTCGGCGGTCTCTCCCACCACGATCCCGACTTCGGTGAGGCCGGCGGCGGCGATGTCCTCCAGCACGTAGTAGAGGACCGGCTTGTTGGCCACCGGCACCAGTTGTTTGGGCGAGGTGTGGGTGATGGGGCGCAGACGGGTGCCTGACCCTCCGGAGAGGACGAGAGCCTTCATGCGTTTCACGTTAGGCGGGTCCGCTCAAGCCTTGCTGGGACGTGGGACGACCCTGCGCGGTGTCGTACAGGGCCCGGCCCGGAGGGGCTCACAGGGGCGGGTTGCCGTGTTTACGGGAGGGGGTGTCGGCGTGTTTGGTCCGTAGCATCGTGAGGGCGGCGATGATCGCGGAGCGGGTCTCGGCGGGGTCGATGACGTCGTCCACGAGGCCGCGTTCGGCCGCGTAGTAGGGGTGCATCAGCTCGGTCTTGTACTCCTTGATCTTCTGTGCGCGTTCGGTGTCCGGGTCCTCGGCTGCCGCGATCTCGCGGCGGAAGATGACGTTGGCGGCGCCTTCGGCTCCCATGACGGCGATTTCGTTGGTGGGCCAGGCGAGGGAGATGTCGGTGCCGATGGAGCGTGAGTCCATGACGATGTACGCGCCGCCGTATGCCTTGCGCAGGATCAGCTGGATGCGGGGGACGGTGGCGTTGCAGTAGGCGTACAGCAGTTTGGCTCCGTGCCGGATGATGCCGTGGTGTTCCTGGTCGACGCCGGGGAGGAAGCCGGGGACGTCGACGAGGGTGAGGATCGGGATGTTGAAGGCGTCGCAGAACTGGACGAAGCGGGCGGCTTTCTCGCTGGCGTGGATGTCGAGGACGCCGGCCGCCGAGACGGGCTGGTTGGCGACGATTCCGGTGACGTGGCCGTCGAAGCGGGTCAGTGCGCAGACCACGTTCTGTGCCCAGGCTCGCTGGACTTCGAAGTACTCGCCGTCGTCGGCGATCTCCTCGATGACGGTGCGGATGTCGTAGGCCTGGCCGGGGTGGGCCGGGACGAGGTGGAGGAGGTTGTCGGTGCGGCGGTCGGCGGGGTCGGCGGCCTCCTCGCGGGGGGCGGTCTCGCGGTTGTTGGAGGGCAGCAGCGACAGCAGGAAGCGTACGTCTTCCAGGCAGCTCTCCTCGTCGTCGTAGGCGAAGGCCGCCACGCCGGAGAGGGAGGTGTGGACGTCGGCGCCGCCGAGGCCGTTGTGGGTGATTTCCTCGCCGGTGACGGCTTTGACGACGTCCGGGCCGGTGATGAACATCTGTGAGATGTCGCGGACCATGAACACGAAGTCGGTGAGGGCGGGGCTATAGGCGGCGCCGCCGGCGCAGGGGCCGAGCATCACGGAGATCTGCGGGATCACTCCGGAGGCCCGGGTGTTGCGCCGGAAGATGCCGCCGTAGCCGGCGAGGGCGGTGACTCCCTCCTGGATGCGTGCGCCCGCGCCGTCGTTGAGGGAGACCAGCGGGGCGCCCGCGGCCAGCGCGAGGTCCATCACTTTGTGGATCTTCTGGGCGTGGGCCTCGCCGAGGGCGCCGCCGAAGATGCGGAAGTCGTGCGCGTAGACGAAGACGGTCCGGCCGTGGACGGTGCCCCAGCCGGTGACGACTCCGTCGGTGTGGGGCTTCTTGCCCTCCAGGCCGAATCCGGTGGCGCGGTGGCGGCGCAGTGCTTCGATCTCGTGGAACGAGCCCGCGTCGAGGAGTGTCTCGATGCGCTCGCGTGCCGTCAGTTTGCCCTTGGCGTGCTGCCGTTCGGTGGCCCCGGGGTCGGGTCCGGCGGCGGCGTGGGCCTTGATCTCGGCCAGTT
Source organism: Streptomyces sp. NPDC039736 (assembly GCF_055596485.1). Classification (NCBI taxonomy): domain Bacteria; kingdom Bacillati; phylum Actinomycetota; class Actinomycetes; order Kitasatosporales; family Streptomycetaceae; genus Streptomyces; species Streptomyces sp. NPDC039736. The sequence goes on from NZ_JBVIUQ010000016.1 coordinate 4,258, forward strand.
CCGCGGTGCGGTCCTGGATGCGGACGGGGGAGACGTCGCTGATGGTCATGGGGTTCCTCCGGGACAGTGGGGAGGTGTGCCGAGTGCCGGTCCCGTGGGCCGGGGACCGCGGGTGGCGGGCCGCCGCACGGCTCCCTTCCGGTGGGGTGTGGTCAGGAGGCCCAGGAGCCCGGCGCGCGGTAGGCGGGCCGGGTGGGGCGGGGGAGTCTGAGGACCCGGGGGGTGGCGGTGGCCGGTCGGGTGTCGTGGAGTCTGCGCAGTCCTGCCATGAGGACGGCGGCCACGGCGGCCGTCTCCTCGGTGGTGGGGTTTCCGCGGGAGATGCGGAACGAGGCCATCGCCAGTGCTGTCGAGAGCGGTACGTCGTCGGTCGGGCGGGGTGCGTCGTCGGTGGCGGCCGGTCCGCGTTGCGGGGTGCTGCCAGTGGTGCTCATGCGGGGGACCCTTCCGGTCTTCCCGGTTCGGGTCCCGGTGGGGTTCCGGGGTGGACCGGGGGCGGGCGTACGGCTTGACTTGCCTGGTCTGCGGCGGACACCGGACTTGCGGCCCCGGAGGGGGCACGGGCCGGCGGGGACGGCGCCGGGGGCCTCTTCCGGGGGCGGCCGTGGGCCGCTTCGGGTCGCCCTCCTTGCCCGGGGGCCGGTCTTCCGGGATCAGAAGTTGCCGAGGCCGCCGCAGACGTTGAGGGCCTGTGCGGTGATGGAGGCGGCCGTGTCGGTGGTCAGGTAGCCGACGAGGCCGGCGACCTCCTCGGGGGTGGAGTAGCGGCCGAGGGGGATCTTGGCCGTGAACTTCTGCATGATCTGCTCTTCGGAGGTGTCGTAGGCCGCCGCGTAGCCGGAGCGCACGCGCTGGGCCATGGGGGTTTCGACGTATCCGGGGCAGACGGCGTTGACGGTGATGCCGGTGGGGGCGAGTTCGTTGCCCAGGGCCTTGGTGAAGCCGACGACGCCGTGCTTGGAGGCCGAGTACGGGGCGCCGAGCACGACGCCCTGCTTGCCCGCGGTGGAGGCGATGTTGATGATCCGGCCGCGGCCGGAGCCTTCCATTCCGCCGTTCTTGAGGACTTCGCGGGTGAGCCGGAACACGCTGGTGAGGTTGGTCGCGATGACGTCGTCCCACAGTTCGTCGGTGAGGCCGGAGGTGGGGCCGCCGCCGCTGCGCCCGGCGTTGTTGACGAGAATGCCGATCGGGCCGAACGCGGCGACGGCGGCGGCGACGAGCGCCTGGACGGAGGCGGGGTCGCGGACGTCGGCGGCGGTGCCGTCGACGTCGAGGCCCTCGGCGCGCAGGTCGGCCACCGTCTCCTTGACCTGCTGCTCGGTGCGTGCGCAGAGGAAGACCTGGTGGCCGCGGGCGGCGAGGTCGCGTGCCACGGCCAGTCCGATGCCGCTGGTGCCGCCGGTGACCAGGGCCGCCGTGGGGGTCTGTGTCGTCATGGGTCTACCTCCGTGAAGGGCATGGGTGGGCCCGACCCTTTCCCGGCGCGCTCGACGGCCGCCCGAGCGGCGCTGGAGGGAGCGGGTGCGCGCAGTCCCGCAAAAGTCTCGCTCGAATTCAGCTCAATTACCGGTGCATGCTGCGTCGAATTCCTTTCCCGGGATATTGCGGGTGGTTGTCCGCGCTGCTTCTTTCCGCGCAGGATGAGAAAAGACCGGAAGCCCAGCACATTTCCTGCGGAAGGAATGCGATGAGCAGTCAGACAGACGCCGTGCGCCGGATGATCCAGGCGTACAACACCGGAGAAACCGGTGACGTGGCGGAATACATCCACGCGGACTACCTGAATCCCGCTTCGATGGAGCACATGGACCTGCGGGGTCCCGATTCCTTCGCCATGGCGGTGAAGTGGCTGCGGATGACGTTCTCCGAGGAGGCCCGCCTCGAAGAGGTGCAGTTGGAGGAGCGCGGGGAGTGGGTTCGCGCCTCGCTGGTGCTGTACGGCCGTCATGTCGGCGAGCTCGTGGGGATGGCCGCGACCGGGCGGGTGTTCTCCGGGGAGCAGATCCACCTCATCCGTTTCGTCGACGGCAAGATCCGTGACCACCGGGACTGGCCGGACTACCAGGGCACGTACCGGCAGCTCGGCTCCCCGTGGCCGGAGCCGCAGGGCTGGCGGGCATGAGCGTGTTCCTGGTCACGGGCGCCACCGGCAAGGTCGGCAGGGAGGCGGTGGGCCAGCTTCTCGCGCGGGGCCTCCGGGTGCGGGCGCTGAGCCGGGCGCCCGAGGAGGCGGGGCTGCCCCCAGGGGTTGAGGTGGTGGCGGGCAGTCCTGCCGATCCCGCCTCGCTGCGGGCCGCCTTCGAGGGGGTGTCGGCGGCGCTGGTGGTGCTCTCCGGTGATGTGGGCGGTGAGGCCGCACACGTGGCGGATGCGGCTCGGGCGGCCGGGACGGAGCGGCTGGTGCTGCTGTCGTCGGGCGGTATCGAGCATCCGTTGCCGCACGGCATCGCCCACGAGCACCGGGCCGCCGAGACGGCGATCGAGGAGTCCGGGGTGCCGTGGACGTTCCTGCGGCCGGGGCCCTTCCACGCCAACACCTCCTGGTGGATCTCCACGGTCCGTGAGGCGGGTGCGGTGCGCTGCTGGATCGGCAACAACCCCGGTGCTCCGATCGACGAGTACGACATCGCGTCCGCCGCGGTGGTCGTCCTGACCGAGGACGGCCATCTGGGGAAGTCGTACCTGCTCACCGGTCCGCAGACGCTGACCTCGCAGGAGCAGGCCCGGATCCTGGGCGAAGTGCTGGGCCGGGACCTGGAGTTCTCGGTGGCGCCGCCCGAGGAGGTGGTGGAGGTGTTCACCGGGATCAGCGGGGACCGTGCGGCGGCGGAGTCCAATGTGGCGGCCCTGCACAGCCCCGAGGTGCCGTGGGCCGGGCCGACGCGTTGGGTGCGTGAGCTGACCGGGCGCGAGCCGCGCACCTATCGCCAGTGGGCCGTGGAGAACGCGGCCCTGTTCCGCTGAGCAGCAGCCGCACCGCAGCTGCGTATCCGAAGGAGTGGCAGATGAGCAGGATCCTGGTGACCGGCGCGACCGGTCTGCAGGGCGGGGCGGTGGCCCGTGAACTGGTCGGCCGGGGCCGGGCGGTGGCGGCGCTGGTCCGTGACCCGGACGCCGGGCGGGCGCGGGCGCTCGCGGAGCTGGGAGTGGAGCTGGTCCGCGGCGATCTGGACGACGAGTCGTCGCTGCGTGCGGCGCTGGAGGGGTTCCACGGTCTGTTCGCGGTGCAGAACTTCATGACCCCGGCCGGTCTGGGGGGTGAGGTCCGTCAGGGCCGGGCGCTCGCGCGGGCCGCGAAGGCGGCGGGGGTCGGCCATGTGGTGTACACGTCGGTGGGCGGTGCCGAACGGGAGAGCGGGGTGCCGCACTTCGACTCCAAGCGGGGCATCGAGCGGTATCTCGCGGGCACCGGGGTGCCGTTGACGGTGCTGCGTCCGACGTTCTTCATGGACAATTTCGCCGCTCATGGGCCGGAGCTGGTGGACGGCACGCTGGTGGTGCGGCTGGCGCTGAAGCCCGATACGCGGGTGCAGTTCATCGCGGTCCAGGACATCGGGTTCTTCGCGGCGGAGGCCTTCGAGAAGCCGCAGGCGTACGTGGGGCGGTCGGTGGAGATCGCCGGTGACGCCCTGACCGCGACGGAGATCGCGGAGGCGTTCGCGGCGCGTTCGGGTCTGCCGGCCCGGTTCGAGGAGCTGTCGCTGGACGCGGTGGCGCACAACCCGTACATCCCCAACGCCCCGGACATCGCCCTGATGTTCGAGTGGTTCCAGGAGCACGGGTACCGGGCCGACATCGCGGCGCTCCGCGCCGAGCACCCGGGGCTCCAGTCCTTCGCGACGTACCTCAAGGGAATCGAGGTGCCCGCGCCCTGACCGCCCTCCGCTCCCCCACCCCCCACCTGCACCACCGCCCGACACCCCCACACGAAAGCGAGGCCCCCTTTTGACCACCCTGATCCGGCAACCGTCCTCCTCGGCCCCCGACGTCCCGCGGGAGGTGTCGCGGGGCCAGGGTCCGCCGGACGCTCCCCCGGCGCGGGCGGAGCGCAAACCGTTCCGGCTCGGTGCCCGGGGGCGCAAGGTGACGCTCGCCGTGCACATCCTGTCGTCGGTCGGCTGGGTGGGCCTGTCCCTGTCGATGGCCACGCTCGCGCTCATCGGGTACCTGACCTCGGACCCCGGGGTCGCCGAGGGCGCGTACTACGCCATGTACGTCTTCGACGAGAGCACCGTCTCCCTGGTGAGCCTGGTCTGCGGGGCCAGCGGCGTGCTGCTGGGGTGGGGCACGCCGTGGGGCCTGATGCGGCACTGGTGGGTGCTGGTGAAGTGGGTGCTGTCCCTCGCCGTCGCTGCGTTCGCCTGGGTGTACACCCATCCGCTGGTGCTGACGGCCGCCGAGCAGGCCGGCGCGGCCGAGGGCGGCGTCTACCGGCCGGGCACGGAGGGCACGCTGCTCGCCTGGACCGTGCCGCCGGTGTTCACCGTGCTGGTCTTCACGGGTGTGCTCTCGGTGTACAAGCCGTGGGGGCGCACCCGTCGCGGTCGCCGGTACGCGCAGACCCGGGCGGCCGGGCCCGTGCAGGCCGCCGCTGCCGGTGCGGGCGGCGCCCGGAGCACGGACGTGGCGGTGCGGGTCGCGGCCGTGGAGAGGCCGGCCGAGGGCGTGGTGGCCCTGCGGCTGGTTCCCGAGTCGGGGGCGGCCACCGCGCCGTGGCGGCCAGGTGCGCACATCGACCTGGTCCTGCCGTCGGGGAAAGTGCGGCAGTACTCGCTGTACGGCGCTCCCGCGGACGGTTCGGCGTACCGGGTGGCGGTGCTGCGGGACGCGGCGGGCAGGGGCGGGTCGGCCGAGGTCCACGGCCTGTCGGTGGGTGACCGGCTCGCGGTGCGCGGTCCGCGCAACCACTTCCCGCTGGCCGACGCGCCCGCGTTCCTCTTCGTCGCGGGCGGCATCGGGATCGTCCCGTTCCTGCCGATGATCGAGGAGGCCGAACGCCGGGGCGCCGAATGGCGGTTGGTGTACGTGGGCCGCAGCCGGGCCTCCATGGCGTTCGTGGAGCAGGTGGAGCGGTACGGGGCCGAGCGCGTCCAAACGTACGCACGGGACGTGACGGGCCGCCCCGACCTGGCCGCGCACCTGTCGGCGGCCCCGGCGGGCACAGCGGTGTACTGCTGCGGTCCCGGTGGGCTGATGCGGGCCGTCGAGGAGCTGATGGAGAGCGCCTGCCCGGCGGGGAAGCTGCATCTGGAGCGGTTCGCGGCCGACGCGGAGGATGCCGGGGGCGAGAAGCTGCCCTTCGAGGTCGAACTCGCCGGCAGTGGCGCGGTGGTGCGGGTGGCGGCCGACCGGTCGGCGCTGGAAGCGCTGCGGGAGGAGGCGCCCGGTCTCGCGGCGTCCTGCGAGGACGGGCTGTGCGGGAGCTGTGAGCTGCGGGTGCTGCGCGGGACGCCCGAGCACCGCGATCATGTGCTGCCGCCGGACGAGCGGGGGCGTACGGACGTGATGTATCCGTGTGTCTCGCGGGCGCGCGGCGGGCGGCTCGTGGTGGATCTGTAGCGGGTGCGGCCCGGGACGGAATGCGCATCCGTCCCGGGCCGCTTCGCGTCCTGCGCGTGCGGGGCCTCCCACCCGTCCCGCGTACGGGGCTGCTCAGCCGTCGAGGAGGTCGGCGAGGGCGTCGGCCGGGTCCTCGTGCGGTGCGGCGGCCGGCCACCAGCGGCCGTCCTCCGTCTGCCGGTAGGGGTACCAGCGGCCGTCGCGCCCGTAGCGGAGCTGGAGTCCGCGGCCGGCCAGCGTCCAGTGGTTGTCGTGCACGTCGAGCTCGGGAAGCTCGTCCTGCTCCCAGCCCGCGGTCAGGGCGTGGCGGGCACGGGCGGTGTCCTGCCGGGACGGTGTCCAGGCCTCTTCCAGTACGTCGAGGCCGGCGCTGCCGCCCAGCCGCCATGCCTCGGCGGCCCGTTCGAGCTTCTGCGCGTTGCCGCCGGCCTCCCGCAGCCGGGCCAGGACCCGGGAGTCGGGGCGGGTGGCGGCGATCCGTACGCAGTCCCGCCACAGGTCGAGCGGCGCGGGCGGCTCGGGGATGAGTCCGTGCGTGTACGCGAGCAGTTCGCGGCCGCGCAGGGCGGCGCCGTCGATGAGCCGCTCCAGCGGGTCGGTGCCGATCTGCGCGGAGGACGCGCCGGCGACGACGGGGGGTGCGGGCAGTGGCGGCAGCGCGGGCAGTGCCGCGGGGGTGCGCCCGAAGAGGTCGGCGGCGGGGATGCCGTCGGGCAGCGGCACGGTGGCGGGCTGCGGCTCCGGTTGCGTACCGCCGCTGCCGAGGCCGCCCGCGATCGCGGCCATCAGTACGACGGACCGCAGTTCTTCCTGGGCCTCCTGCTCGCTGCGCCCGCGCAGCAGGAGCAGCAGGAACGGGTCCTCGTCCAGCAGCCAGGACGCCTGGTAGCTGAGTGCGGCCGCGTGCGTGCAGACATATTCGAAGGAGTCGCAGTCGCAGTCCGCCTCCAGGTCGCCGTAGCCGGGCAGCAGGCTGACCCGGGCGTCCTCGGCGGCCTCCATCAGGTCGGGCGGCAGTTCGCCGGCGAGCAGGCCGTCGGCGACCTCCGGCAGTGCGGCGGTCTTCTCCCAGAGCGACTCCCAGGCGGCGTCGTCGAGTTCGTGCAGGGTGAGCACCGTACGGAAGGGGCTGCCGTCCTCGTATCCGGTGGTGGACAGCTCTCCGGGGCTGACGGTGATCGGCCCGAGCTGGCCGGTGCGCGCGTAGGAGCGGCCCCGCTTGAGGGCGTCCTCGTCGAGGGAGGTGTCCTCCAGTGCGTCCGCCCAGGCCTTGCCCCACCAGGACTGGCCGCGTACCCGGCCGCCGCGGCGTGCGGCGAAGGCCGGAAAGCCCCGTGCTTGCCTGTCGTTGACGCTCATCCCTCGCTCCTCAGCTCGACCAGGTTGGCCAGCTCGTCGTTGGTCAGGTTCGACAGGGCCTGCTCACCGGAGCCGAGGACCGCGTCCGCGAGGCCCTTCTTGGCTTCGAGGAGGGCGGCGATGCGGTCCTCCACCGTGCCCTCGGCGATCAGCCGGTGGACCTGTACGGGCCGGGTCTGGCCGATGCGGTACGCGCGGTCGGTGGCCTGCGCCTCCACCGCCGGGTTCCACCAGCGGTCGTAGTGCACGACATGGTCGGCGCGGGTGAGGTTCAAACCGGTGCCCGCCGCCTTCAGCGACAGCAGGAAGACCGGCGCCTCCCCGTCCTGGAAGCGGCGCACCATCTCCTCGCGGCGCGGCACCGGGGTGCCGCCGTGCAGCAGCAGCGTGGGCACGCCGCGTGCGCTCAGGTGCGTCTCCAGGAGCCGCGCCATGGTGACGTACTGCGTGAACACCAGGGCGGAGCCGTCCTCGGCGGTGATGGTGTCGAGGAGTTCGTCGAGCAGCTCCAGCTTCCCGGAGCGGCCGGCCAGCGTGGGGTCCTCGGTCTCCTTGAGGAAGTGGGCGGGGTGGTTGCAGATCTGCTTGAGGCCGGTGAGCAGCTTGAGGACCAGGCCGCTGCGGGCGATGCCCTCGGTGGACTGGATCTGCGCCATGGTCTCGCGGACGTACTTCTCGTACAGGGTGCGCTGTTCGCCGCTGAGGGCGACCGGGCGGTCCGTCTCGGTCTTCGGCGGGAGTTCGGGGGCGATGCCCGGGTCGGACTTCTTGCGGCGCAGCAGGAAGGGCCGCACCAGTTCGGCGAGGCGCTGGGCGGTGGGGCCGTACTCTCCCTCCTCCCCCGGCGGCGGTCCGAATTCGGCACGTTCGGCGCGCTCGGCCTCGATGGCGGCCACCCAGCGGGTACGGAAGTGGCTGTGGCCGCCGAGGAGGCCGGGGGTGGTCCAGTCGAGGACGGCCCACAGCTCGGAGAGGTTGTTCTCGACGGGGGTGCCGGTGAGGGCGATCTTCGCGTCGGCGGGGATGAGCCGCAGGGCCTTGGCGGTGCTGGAGTGCGGGTTCTTGACGTGCTGGGCCTCGTCGGCGACGACCGCGCTCCAGCGGTGTGCGCCGAGCTGCTCGGCGTCCAGGCGCATGGTGCCGTACGTGGTCAGGACGAAGCCCGCGTCGGCGCCGTCCAGGGTGCGTCCGGGGCCGTGGTAGCGGCGGACGGGGGTGCCGGGGGCGAACTTGTGGACCTCGCGCTGCCAGTTGCCGAGGAGGGAGGCGGGGCACACCACGAGAGTGGGGCCGGCGCTGTCCGGGTGTTCCTGGCGCAGCAGGTGCAGGGAGATGAGCTGGACGGTCTTGCCGAGGCCCATGTCGTCGGCGAGGCAGCCGCCGAGGCCGAGCGAGGTCATCCGGTCCAGCCAGCGCAGGCCGCGCAACTGGTAGTCGCGCAGGGTCGCGTTCAGCGCGGCGGGCGGCTCGACGGGCTCGCCGCCGGAGTCGGGGTCGGCCAGGCGGTGGCGCAGGGCGAGCAGCCAGGGGCTGGGGGCGATGCGCACCGGGGTGCCGTTGATCTCGGTGTGTCCGGTGAGGGCGGCGGCGAGGGCCTCGATGGCGGTGAGCGGTTTGAGGTCGCGTTCGCGCAGCTTGCGGGCGGTGTCGGTGCCGATCAGGACCCAGTCGCCGCGCATCCGTACCAACGCCTGGTCGGTGTCGGCGAGTTCGGCGATCTCCTGCTCGGTCAAAGGCTGGCCGTCCAGGTCGAGCTGCCAGCGCAGCCCGACCGTGCCGTCGCCGCCGAAGAAGGAGCGCAGGTCGGTGGGCGGGGTGCGGTCGCCGCCGACGACGGCCCGGGGCACGAGGGAGCGGGTGGTGTCGGTGGGCCAGAGCACCTCGAAGTCCTGGGCGGCGAGCCGGTCGGCGACGGGGCCGAGCAGGTCGCGGACCTCGTGGTCGGCGAGGTCGAGGGCGGAGGGCACCGGTAGCAGGCGGGACAGCGGTGGCCAGATCTCGGCGGCCCTGCGGACGGCCGCGACGGTGTTGTCCTGGGCGCGCCGTCCGAATCCGGCGGCCTCGACCGAGGCGAACAGTTCGTCGGCGTCGGCGCTGCGGGTGGGGTCGTCGGGGCTGGAGATCTGCGGCACCAGGCGCAGTGCGGGCGGCTCGCCGTCGCCCGCGGGCACCAGGTCCACGCGCAGGGCGAGCCGGATGCCCGAGGCGAGGCCCTGGGAGATCTCCTCGGCCCAGGCGCGCAGTTGGGGCACGTACTGAGGTTCCACGGCGGCGAAGGCCGGCCGGCCCGCCGCTGCGGGGGCGGCGGCGGTGCGCGGCAGGGTGTCGGCGACCGCGTCGACGAAGGAGCGGATCAGGTCGGCGGTGTCCGGCAGCAGCAGGGGGCCGCCCTCGGGCACCGGCAGCGGGGTGGCGAGCGCCTCGGCCGGTGCGGCGGCGGCGAGTTCACGCAGGTGCTGGACGTCCTCGGCGGTGAGCGGGCCGGCCCGCCAGGTGTCGTGGTTGGTGGCGGAGACACCGGCGAGGAGACGGCCCCGGGCGGCGAGGTGCAGGCCTGCGGCGGCGACGGCGCCCCAGAAGGCGGCGGAGGGGGTGGGGGAGGCTGAGGGAGTGGTGGGGGCTGCGAGGCCGGCGGGACCGGCAGGATTCGCGGGGCCGGTGGGACCGGCAGGACCGGTGGGGCCAGCAGGTGCGTCCGCCGCCTGGGTGTGCAGTCGGCGGGCGAGGAGGAGGGCGGGCAGCGCCTCGGCCACGGTCAGCCGCAGCACCGGGAGCCGGCGCACGGTGAGGGTGCCGCCTTCGTCGACGACCAGGTCGGCCTCGCCGCGCTCGCCGAGGTCCGGCCCGGCGCCGGGGGCGGGCAGGCTGTCGTGGCCGGTGGCCCGCGAACCGCCGGTCCCGGTGCTGGACACACCGCCGGAACCAGTGCCGGACAGCCCGTCGGAACCCGTACCGGACGCATCGCCGGAACCCGTACCGGACAACCCTCCAGGACCCGTGCCCGACACACCGTAGGAACCCATTTCGGACAACCCCCCGGAACCCGTACCGGACACCTCCCCAGGAGCTGCCCCCGGCAGGCCTTTGGGGCTGTGGAAGGCCAGTCGGCCGGTGCGTGCGGGGTCGCCCGGCTCGTAGATCACCGTGCATTGCGCCAGCAGGACCGCCTGCTCACGCGACATCCACACCATCAGTTGCGCCTCCCGATCCGGCTTTCCGGTCAACTCCCGCCGTCAACGCGGCGCTTGGTCCAGTCCTGTGCGTAGGCGTACCACAGGGGGGCGGTGCGGTGCACATTCAGGCTGTGTCCGGTGGCCGGAACCGTGAGGGCCTCCAGCTTCGCCCGGGGCCCGTACAGCGGGGCGGCAGCGGCCTTGAGGGTGGCCGTGCTGGTGCAGTCGGCGCCCTGGCCGCCGCAGATGAGTTTGTCTTCCTGGCCGACGACGACGAGCACGGGAACCCGGATGTGGCGGTTGAGGGCGATGTCGCCGTAGGCCGGGTCGGCGGGGTAGACGCCGGGTTCGGTGGTGAGTTCGTCGTGGAGCATCACCCGGGGCTCGGTGGTGGCCCGGTGGTAGAACCAGTCGCTCTTGCCGCCGGTGCGCAGCGCCAGGTAGCCGTCGTCGAGGCGGCGTCCGGCCAGCAGCGGGTGCTGTCCGGCGGGCATGTACAGGCCGAACATCGCCTCGAAGGAGGCGAGGTTGGGCGGGGCGCCCTCGCCGGTGAGGATGAGGCCGTCGACGGCGTCGGGGTGTTTGGCGGCGACCATGCGGGCCACGGTCGCGCCGAAGGAGTGGCCGACCAGGACGACTTTGCGGTAGCCGCGGTCGCGCAGGGTGCGGATGAGCTGGAGGGTGACCAGTTCGTGGGTGGTGTCGGTGTAGCGGGAGCTGTGCGGGGCGGAACTGGTGCCGCTGCCCAGCCGGTCGAAGGCGAGCGCGGCGTGGCCGGCGGCGGCGGCCGCTTCCACGTAGGAGGGGCCGCCGGTCCGGCCGCGTACGGTCCAGTAGCCGCGGTCGTAGGTGCCGCCGTGGACCAGCAGTTGGACGGTGGTGGCCCGGTTGCCGCGCGGGGTGCAGAGCGTGCCGGAGATCCGCTGGTCGGCGCGGGCACCTTCGGTGACGGCCACCCGGGAGGTGAAGGGGGTGCAGGCCGCCTTGCCCGGCCTGTGGGCGGTCGCGGTGGTCGCGGGGCCGACGAGCAGGGGCAGCACGAGTGCCGCGGCGGCGGCCGCCGCCAGGGCTCGGGGGCGCAGGGCCATCGGGGTTCTCCTTGGGGTCGGTGCGGGTGTGCCGGGGTGGTCGTGCGCGGGGCGGCCGGTCCTTCGTACGGACGTCGGCGGCCGGGGGCCGGTTGCTCAGCGCGTGAGGTGGCGGTAGCGGTTCACGGCCAGGGGGAAGAAGACGGCGGTCAGCACGAGGGGCCAGAGCACGGCCATCGTCGTCGCGTGCTGCGCGATCCAGGAGTCGCCGCCCCAGCCGGGGTTCTGGAACAGTTCGCGGGTGGCGGCGACGGTGGAGGACAGCGGGTTCCACTCGGCGAGGGTGCCCAGCCAGCCCGGCATGGTGGCCGGTGCGACGAAGGCGCTGGTCAGGAAGCCGACCGGGAATTCGAGGGTCTGCACCATGGTGATGCCTTCGGGGCCCTTCATCAGGAGGCCGAGGTAGATGCCGACCCAGGTCAGGGCGAAGCGCAGCAGTAGGAGCAGGCCGACCGCGGACAGGGTCTCAGCGGTGGTGCCGTGCGCCTGCCAGCCCATCAGGAGGCCCACGCCGAACAGCACGGCGAGGCCGAGCACCGAGTGGAGCATGTCGGTGACGCAGCGGCCGACGAGGACGGCCGAGGGGGCCATCGGCATGGTGCGGAAACGGGAGGTGACGCCGCGGTTCTTGTCGGCGGCGACAGCGGCCACCGATTCGCCCATGCCGAAGACCATGGTCATCACGAACATGCCCGGGATGAGGAATTCGCGGTAGTCCCCTCCGCCGGGCACCTGCATGGCGCCGCCGAAGAAGTAGCCGAACATCAGGACCATCATGACCGGGAAGAGCAGTCCGCTGATGACCGTGCCGGGTTCGCGCCGCAGGTGCAGCAGGCCGCGCAGGGTGACGGTCCAGCCGTCGGCGAGCGCCCAGCGCAGCCGGGACAGGGGGCCGGCGGGCAGTTCGGGGAGGAGGAGGCTCATACGAGGGCGCCCTTCGGCTTCGTGGTCGGTCCGTCCTGCGGTGCGGTGGCCCGGTCGGTGCCGGTGAGGTGCAGGAACACCTCGTCGAGGGTGGGCCTGCGCAGGGAGATGTCCTCGGCGGTGACCTGGGCGAGGTCCAGGGCGCGTACGACGTCCGCGAGGGCGGTGGCGCGGTCGCGGACCTGGACGCCGACCTGCCGGGTGTCCTCGTCGACGACGGGCTCGCTTGCGCCGGTGCGGGCCACGGCGGCCGCGGCCCGCGCCAGTTCGCCGGCGTGCCGGACCACGATGTCGATACGGTCCCCGCCGATGCGGGACTTGAGCTGCTCGGGGGTGCCCTCGGCGACGACCTTGCCGGTGTCGATCACCGAGATGCTGTCGGCGAGCTGGTCGGCCTCCTCCAGGTACTGCGTGGTGAGCAGCACGGTGGTGCCGTCGTGGACCAGGTCGCGGACCGCCGCCCAGACCTCGTTGCGGCTGCGCGGGTCGAGGCCGGTGGTCGGCTCGTCCAGGAAGAGCACCGGCGGGGCCAGCACCATGCTGGCCGCCAGGTCCAGGCGGCGGCGCATGCCGCCGGAGTAGGTCTTGACCGGTTTGCCGCCGGTGTCGGCGAGGCGGAAGTGCTCCAGCAGTTCGTCGGCGCGGCGGCGGGCGGCGGCGGGCCGCAGGTGGTGCAGCCGCCCGAACATCACCAGGTTCTCGCGCCCGCTGAGGACTTCGTCGACGGCCGCGTACTGGCCGACGAGTCCGATGCGGTGGCGGACCTGGGCCGCCTGGCGGACGACGTCGTATCCGGCCACCTCGGCCCGACCCGTGTCCGGGGCCAGGAGGGTGGAGAGGATGCCGACGGTGGTGGTCTTGCCCGCGCCGTTGGGTCCCAGCAGCCCGCACACGGTGCCCTGCGGGACGACGAGGTCGAGCCCGTCGAGGACCTTGGCGGTGCCGTAGCTCTTGCGGAGCCCTTCGGCGACCACGGCCGACCTGCTCGATTCCACGTCTGGTGCCTTTCGCTCGGGTGGCTGGGTGCGGGGTGCGGGGGGCGGGGCGCGGATCAGTAGGGTCCGCTGAATCCGGCGTCGACCCCGGTGAGGACGGGGACGGTGGCCCCGCCGGAGCCGACCAGGTCGAGGCAGGCCTCGGCGATCTTCGCGGCGCTGGGGTGGAAGGCCTCCTCCAGCGGCCAGGACACCGGGGCGGGGCAGTCGGGGGGCGTGATCCGACGGACCGGGGCGCGCAGTTCGCCGGGGATGCGTTCGGCGATCACGGCGGCGACCTCGGCGGAGAAGCCGTAGCGCGCCCAGCTCGTGTCGGCGACGACGACGCGGCCGGTGCGGGCGACGGACTCGCAGATGAGGTCCTCGTCCAGCGGCCGGATGCTGCGGACGTCCACCACCTCGACGCTGACGCCCTGCCGGGCGAGGAGGTCGGCGGCGCGTTCGGCCTCGTGGACCATCAGGGAGGCGGCGACGACGGTCACGTCGGTGCCGTGGCGGGCGAGGCGGCCCACTCCGAAGGGCACCGGGGTGAGTTCCTCGGGCACCTCGCCCTCGATCGGGTAGAGCGAGCGGTTCTCCATCAGCACCACCGGGGTGTCCGACTGGAGGGCGGCGGCCAGCAGCCCCTTGGCGTCGGCCGGGGAGGCGGGCGCGGCGACGTACAGGCCGGGGAAGTGGCCGAATGTCGCGTGCAGGCTCTGGGAGTGGGTGGCGCCCTGCCCCCAGCCGCGGCCGACGACGCCGCGCATCACGACGGGCACTCCGCCCTTGTCGCCGTACATGTAGCGCCACTTGGACGCGAGGTTGATCAGCGCGTCCATGGCCAGGAACATGAAGTCCGCCCGGGTGTGCACCACGAGGGGGCGCAGGCCCTGGTCGGCGGCGCCGATGCAGATGCCCGCGACGGCGTTCTCGCTGTTGGGGGTGTCGATGACGCGCTGAGCGCCGAAGCGTTCGAACGCCGGGCGGGTGGTGCCGTAGGAGCCCTTGTGGTCGTCGACGTTCTGTCCGGCGATCAGGATGCTCGGGTCGGCCTCCATCGCCTGGACGGTGCCCTCGGCGATCGCCTGCCAGTAGGTGAGCGTGCGGCTCATGGTGCGGCTCCTGTCAGTTCGCGACGGCCGGGCGCCCGTAGGCCCCGTCGGTCAGTCGGTCCGCGGTGGGGTAGGGGGCGGCCTTGGCGGCGGCGACGGCGCGCCGGGCCTCGTCTCGGAACTGGGCGTCCCAGCGGGCGACGCGTTCCTCGGCGGTGGGTTCCTGGGCGTCGGGTGCCGACGCGTGCAGGGCTGCCGTGCCGCGGCGGACCGGGCAGCGCTCCAGCCACTGCTCGACCTCCGGTTCGGGGCGGTCGATGCCGGTGTCGTAGCCGGGGCCGACGTGCTCGCGCCAGCGGTAGGTGTCCAGTTCCAGGACGTACGGGCCGCGGCCCGCCCGGCAGTGGGCGGTGGCCCGCCGGGTGGCCTCGTGGACGAGGGCGACGTCGTTCCCGTCGAGGCGCTCGGCGGTGATCCCGTACGCGCGGGCCCGCTCGGTGATGCCGGTGCCCGCGGAGGTGGCCGGCTGGCGGGCCGAGAGCGGCGAGGAGATCGAGTACGCGTTGTTCTCGCAGACGTAGACGACCGGGACGCGGTGCACGGCGGCGAAGTTGAGGGACTCGTGGAAGACGCCTTCCTCGGAGGCGCCGTCGCCGAAGAAGGTGACGACGACCCGCGAGGAGCCCTGCTTGGCGAGCGCCCACGCGGCACCGGTGGCCACGGAGATCATCTCGCCGAGGATGGCGGCCGATCCGGCGAAGCCGACGGACCGGTCGGTGAGGTGCACCGACCCGCCGCGCCCGTTGGAGCAGCCCGTCTCCTTGCCGTACAGCTCGGCGACCATGCCGGTGAGGTCCCCGCCCTTGGCGAGGTACGCGGCGTGGCTGCGGTGCCCGGTGTAGACGAGGTCGTCCGTGCGCAGGGCGGCACAGACTCCGACGGCGGCGGCCTCCTGGCCGACGGAGAAGTGCACCGGGGTGCGCATCTCCTGCTCGTCGCGGTAGAAGTCGGCCAGTTCCTCCTCGACGCAGCGGATGCGCACCATCTCCCGCAGCAGCGCTGCCGGATGCGCCACCGGGTCCTCGGTTGTGTTGGGGATCGGCACGACCGACGCCACCTCCAGGTTCGACTCAACGACCGAGTGGTGATCGTCGCCGGGTGCGGTCGAGCACTTCTGGAGGCGGGGCGGAGCGGTCGGCGGCCGCCGCGCTCGACCGATACTCCGCCGGGGCCGCCTAGCCTGCGCCGTGCCCGCGGCGCGCTCGTGCCCGCGAGGGAACGCGAAGGTTCGCCAAGGAAAAGGGGAGCTCGACGATGGTCGTGGCGGAGAAGGAGCTGGGCCGCCGGCTCCAGCTCGTCCAGGGAATCCACTGGTTGCGCGGGGTGCAGGGCGACCGGTACGCCGCGCTGCTGCGCGGGTACGACGGTGCGGGGCCGCAGGAGCACTATGCCGCGCTCCGGGAGGCCGGGCCGCTGTGGCGCAGCAGCCTGGGGACCTGGGTGGGCGTCGGGTACGGCGTCGCCGCCGAACTGCTGGCCCTGCCGGCGGCGGGCGCCGCGCCGCCCGTGGTGGCCTGGGACGCGGAGCTGCCCGCGCGGGAGCCCGACGCGGACCGGGTGCCGGAGCCCGACGCGGACCGGGTGCGGGAGCTGGCCCGGCAGGTGTGCGCACGGCTGTGGGCGGGGCTGGGCGGGGAGACGGATCTCGTCGCCGGGGTCGCCGCGCGCGTTCCCGCCGAGGTGCTGGCGGACCTGCACGGGCTCACGGGCGGGGACCGGGAGCGGCTGGCCGGGGCGCTGTCGGCGGCCTCCGGTGCGCTCGACGCGGCGCTGGCTCCGCCCGCCTACCCGGAGGCCGTGCGGTTGTCGGCCGCCGTGGCCGAGCTGCGCGGGCTGCTGGGCGAGGGGGCCGTGCGGGAGGCGGTGGTGCGGGTGCGTGCCGCGCGGGAGTTGCTGGCCGGGGCGCTGGGTGCGCTGGTCGCCGCTCCGCGGGAGTGGGCGCTGCTCGTCGAGCAGGGCGGTGGGCGCGCGGCGCGGGTGGTGGCGGAGACGCTGCGGCACGACGCGCCGGTGAAGGTGCACGCGTTCACGGCGGCGGCCGGTGCCGAGGTGGCCGGGCAGCGGATCGCGGCCGGGGACGAGGTGGCGGTGGTCGTCGGCGCGGCCAACCGCGACCCGCGGGTGTTCGAGGACCCGGACATCTTCGCTGCGGACCGGGTCCTGCCGGACGGGGTGCGGGCGCTGGTCCCGTCCCCGTACGGAATCGCGCCGGAGCCGTTCGGGGCGGCCGTCGCCGAGACGGTGCTGGTGGCTCTCGCGGCGGCCCGCCCGGGGCTGCGGGCGGCGGGGCCTGCGGTGCGTTCTCGCCGTACCCCGGTGACGGGCGGGCTGCTGAGGCTTCCCGTACGGCTCTGAGGGTGGGCGCGTACGTGACACGAAGCCCGGCCGGGAGCTGCCCGGCCGGGCTTCGTGGGGTGCGGGTTCCGCGGCGGCGCTCAGGCGGTCCGCTCGTACAGGGGTACGTAGAGGTTCGGGTCGCTGGTGCTGAGCGCCCTCAGCGCGGCGCGGTGGGCGGTGAACTCGGGCCGGTCCAGGGCCGTACGGAAGGATTCCTCGTCCTGCCATTCGGCGACGTTGACGTATGCGGCGGGGTCCTGGGTGTGCCGCATCAGCCGGTGGCGTACGAAGCCGGGCTGGGCGGCGAAGAACGCGGACGTCTCGTCGAAGGCCTGCTCGAACTGGTCGGCCGGTCCGGTGACGGTGAATCGGTTGATGAAGGTGATCACGGCGGGGTCCTCGTCTCGGCTGCTCAGCGGGCGGTGGGCGTGGTCGCCGGCTCGGCCGGGGGCCGGGCCGCAGGGGTGTCGGTGGCGGGGGTGCGCTGCGGGAGCCGGGCGAGCACCACGCCGAGGGCGATGACGGCCATGCCGGCCACCTCGCGCCCGGAGAGCCGGTAGTTCTCCAGCACGACCATGCCCAGGGTGAGCACCACGGGTACGACGTACAGCACGCTGGAGGCCCTGGCGGCGCCCTCGTCGCGGATCAGCCAGGCGAAGCACATGTACACCAGGCCGGTGTTGAGGACGCCGAGCACCAGGAGCGCGCCGACGACGGCCAGGGAGAACTGCGGGGCGCGGTCGAAGCCGCCGCCCGGCATGTTGATCGCGGCCCAGCCCACTCCGATGACGGCCTGCGAGGTGGCCAGGACCAGGGGGTGCATGTCCTGGCCCGCCTCGGCGGCCGGCCTCATCAGCTTCTCCATCAGCAGCATGGACCAGCCGTAGGCCAGTGCGGCGACGGCGTTGACGGCCGCGGCGGCCGACAGCCACTGGGCGCCGGCGTTCCAGGGCGCGTACAGCACGAGGACTCCGGCGAAGCCGACGAGCAGGCCCGCCAGCAGGGTCACCGGGAGGTGCCCGGTGCGGCGGCGCACCAGGTACAGCACGACCACGCACAGCGGCACGCTCGCGTTGAACACCGAGACCATGCCCGCGTCGGCGCCCAGGGCGTCGTCGACGAGCTCGACCAGCAGTACGGGCAGCGCGTTGGCCAGGAAGGCGATCAGCACCAACTGGCCCCAGATCTTGGGGCGGCGCGGCAGCCGGGTGCCGCTGAACAGCAGCACGCCGAGCATGGCCACGGCGCCGACGAGTATCCGGAAGAAGCTGAACTGCGCCGAGTTCAGGCCCTGGAAAACGATTTTGATCCAGAAGTAGCTGATGCCCCACATCAGCCCGACGACGCTGAAACGCGCCAGGGAGCCAAACCGCACGACTGTTTCTCCTTCTCTGTCCTGAGTGGGCTGTCCGTTACGAGCGGGCGGCACCGGAGGGCCGGACGAACCAGGCGATGACGAACGCGGCCGCGGCGAAGGCGGCTCCGGCCAGGAAGCTGGCCGACATGCTGTGCACGAACACCTGGCCCATGGCCTCCTCGGGCGGGGTCCCGGCCGGGAGGGACTGCTGGGCGTCCTGTCCGGCCTGGGTGCCGACGGTCACCAGCAGGGCGAGGCCGAGCGAGGCGCCGAGGGTCTGGAGGGTGTTGTGCACGCTGGAGGCGGCGCCCGCCTCGTCCTCGTGGAGTCCGGAGGTGGCGAGGATGACGGAGGGGACGACGCACCACGCCATGCCGGTGCCGAACAGCAGCAGCGCCGGCAGGACCTCCGCGGCGTACCCGAAGTCGGGGGTCAGCCGGGACAGCCACACGTTGGAGGCGATCAGCAGCAGCGACCCGGCGAGCAGCAGGGTGCGCGCCCCGAGCCGCCGTTCCAGCCAGACGGCCGCCGCGGACATGCACATCATCGCGGCGGCGACCGGGGTCAGCGCCGCCGCCGACAGCAGCGGGCTGTAGCCGGCGAACTGCTGGAGGAACTGGACGAGGAAGAAGCCGGTGCCGATCAGGGAGCCCTGGACGGCGAAGGTGGCGGCGAACGCCCAGGTGCGGTTGCGGTCGGCGAACAGGCGCAGCACCACGATGGGCTGACGGGCCTTCTGTTCGATGCGCAGGAAGAGGAGCAGCAGGGCCGCTCCCGCGGCGAGCGGGCCGGCGACCGTGGGGTCCGTCCAGGGGTGTTCGGCGGCCCGGGTCAGCCCGAACACGAGAGCCACCGCGCCCAGGGTCGACACCAGGGCGCCCGCCAGGTCGAACCGGCCGCGGCTGGGTGCGGTCTCCTCGATCACCAGCGGTGCCAGCAGCAGAATCAGCAGGCCGAGGGGGACGTTCAGCAGCAGCACCCACTGCCAGGAGCCGAGCGAGGAGAAGGCGCCCGCGAGCAGCAGCCCGCCCGCGGTGCTGGCGGCCCCGACCGCCATGTAGAGGGCGATGGCGCGTTTGCGTGCGCCTTCGTCGCCGAACATGCTCAGTACGAGGGCCAGCGCGCTGGGGGCGGCGAGGGCGGAGCCGATGCCCTGCACTGCTCGTACGGCGATCAGGAACTCGCCCGTGGTGGCGGCGCCGCGCAGCGCCGCGGCCACGGTGAACAGGGCGACCCCGACGAGGAAGACCCTGCGGCGGCCCAGCAGGTCGCCCATGCGGCCGCCGAGCAGCAGCAGTCCGCCGAAGGTCAGCAGGTAGGCGTTGACGACCCAGCCGAGGCCGACGGGGGTCAGGCCCAGTCCCCGGCTCATGCCGGGCAGGGCGATCTGCACCATCGACTCGTCGAGCAGCACCATGGCGTTGCACCCGGCGAGCAGGGCGAGCGCGGTGCCCGCGCGCACCGCGCTGCGCCCGGGGGCCGCGAGCAGCGGCCCGGGTACCGGGACTTTCGAGGTGTGCACGGACATGCCTGGCCTCCTGGAGGGGTTCGACTGCGGACCGCCGGTGCGGCGGGGCGTGGACGGGGCGGGCGTCGGGGCTCGCGAGAGCCGGCCGCGCGAGGTGGAGGCACAGGCTCTGACGCCTTTCGGCCAGGACACCTTCGCAACGGGCGCTAGAGCGGCCTTCGAGTACGAGTGGCTAGCGTCCGTGGGCATGACACACATCACCGGCAGGGGTGCAATGCGGCGGACGGTCGTCGTCACCGGGGGCGGGACGGGCATCGGGCGGGCGACCGCGCGGGCCTTCGCCGCCGAGGGCGCGGAGGTGCTGGTCGTGGGGCGCACCGGGCGGAATCTGGCGGCGACGGCCGCCGGTCACCCCGGGGTGCGGACCCTGACGGCGGACCTCACGGAGCCGGGGGCCGCGGAGCGCGTCGCGGCCGCCGCCATGGAGTCGTGGGGGCGCATCGACGTACTGGTGCACAACGCGGCGGCGGTGCTGCCGGAGCCCGTCGGGTCGCTGACCCGCGACGCGGCCCGGCGGCAGGTGGAGACGAACCTGCTGGCTCCGCTGTTCCTGACCCGGGCGGCGCTGGGCGGGCTGGAGGCAGCGGGCGGCACGGTGGTGTGCGTGGGCACCGCGGCGACGCTGGGCCGGCGGGCGTTTCCCGGCATGTCGCTGTACGGGGCGACCAAGGTGGCGCTGGACTTCCTGGTGCGCACCTGGGCGGTGGAGCTGGCTCCGCGCGGCATCCGGGCGGTGGGGGTGGCGCCGGGCGAGACGGACACGGGGATCGGTGAACGCATGGGCTGGAGTGCCGAGGAGATCGCCCGTCATCAGGAGCAGGCGGCCGCCCGCACGCCCTCGGGCCGGGTGGGCAGGCCCGAGGACGTGGCGTGGTGGATCGTACGGTTGGCGCGGCCCGAGGCGGGTTACGCCAGCGGCACCGTGGTGGCGGTGGACGGCGCGGCCTCGGTGGTCTGAGGGGCTGGGGCAGGCGTCCGGCGGTGGGCGGCCGTCATCCGTTCCAGGACCGGGACGAGGTCGTTGGGTGTCGGCTCGGCGAGGATCTCGGAGCGCACCTTGGCGGCCGCCCCGGCGAACGAGGGCTCCTCCAGCAGCCGCAGGACCGCGGCGCGCAGGCCGTCCGCGGTCAGTTCGTGGGCGGGCAGGCACAGCCCGTACCCCAGTTCCTCGACCCGGCGGGCCTTGGCGACGGTGTCCCAGCCGTACGGGAGCAGGATCTGCGGCACGCCGTGGAGCTCGGCGGTGGAGCGGGTGCCGATGCCGCCGTGGTGGACGACGGCCGCGCAGGTGGGCAGCAGGTCGTTGAGCGGTACGAAGTCCACCAGGCGGACGTTGTCGGGGACCGCGCCCAGCTCGTCGCGGGACGCCCCGCCGAGGGTGGCGACGATTTCGGCGTCCACGTCGGCGAGCGCGGCGAGGGCCTCGCCGAAGGAGAACGCGGTGTCGAGTTCGCCGGAGACCCCCAGGGTCAGGCAGACCCGGCGTCTGCCGGCCGGGGCCCGCAGCCAGTCGGGCACCACGGAGGCGCCGTTGTGCGGGACGTAGCGCACACCGGCCGTGGGCAGGCCCAGGTCGTAGCGGGAGCTGGGCGGCGTGATGTCGACGGTCCACTGGCCGGTGACCATCTCCTCGGCGAAGCCGAGTCCGGGCGCGTACCGCTCCAGCACCCGGCCGAGCCACTCCGCGGTGGGGTCCTGGGCGGTGCCCGGCGGCAGTTCGGCGTTGAGCCGCAGGAACTCCTGCCGGGCCCGCACGGTGATGTCCATGCCGTGCAGCAGTCGGGCGTGCGCCGCTCCCACGGCGCGGGCGACGACCGATCCGGCGAAGGTGTGCTGCTCCCAGACGACCAGGTCGGGCCCCCAGTGCCGGGCGTACTCCACGAGGTCGTCGAGCATGGCGTCGTTGCTGACCGAGGCGTACAGGGCGGGCACCGCGAGGGATTCCAGGGCGAGCAGGGACTCGTGGGTCCACTGGGAACGGTCCTCGCCGGTGAAGTCGAAGCCCTGGACGAGCCCGGAACCCTCCTCCAGGAGCTGGCCGAACAGGTCGGGCGCCCAGGGGTCGTCCAGGTACCAGGGGCCGGTGCCCACGGGTACGGCGGTCAGGCCGGCCGCGGTGATCTGGTCGGTGACGTCGGGGTGGGTGGCCACCCGTACCTCGTGCCCGGCGGTCCGCAGGGCGGAGGCCAGCGGGACCATCGAGAAGTAGTGGGTGTGGTGCGGGAAGGAGACGAACAGGACCTTCATCGGACACGCTCCGGGGTGACGGCCAGCGCGTGGCGGAAGACGTTGCGGGGGTCCCAGGCGGCCTTGACGCGCTGGAGGCGCGGGTAGGCGTCCTTGTAGTAGAGGCGCTGCCAGGGCACCCCGGAGGTGTTCCACCGGGGGTCGGCGGCGTCGATGTCGGAGTAGTTGATGTAGCAGCCGTCGGTGTCGCGGCCGGGCACCGGGACGCCTCCGGTCGTGGCGAACACGTCGCGGTACAGCCGCCGCAGCCAGTCCACGGCGGCCTCGTCGGCGGCGGGGTCCTGCCAGGTGTTCATGTAGATCGCCTTGAGGACGGAGTCGCGGTGCGAGGAGGCGGTGGCGTCGCCGGGGACGGTGTTGATCCGGCCGCCGTAGGAGTGGAAGGTCACGTTGGACAGGTCGTGCCGGTTGCCGGTGCTGTTGAGGTACGTGTAGAGGACGTCGGCCTGGGCGTCGTTGTGGCCGCGGCGCAGGTACGCCGACTTCAGCTTGTGGCGGCCGATGTCGCTGTCCTGGGCCCCGGCGAGGTACTCGGCGGCGGCGATCCAGGTCTGACTGTTGATCGGGGAGAAGTACGGGGTTCCGCCGGCCCCTTCGGCGATGTCGCGCAGGTAGGCGCGCAGCAGTTGTTCGGCGTCCGGCCGGGTGCCGTCCATGTAGGTGTAGCAGTTGATCGCCGGGCCGGGGTCGCCGCTCTCGGGGCGGCCGTAGAGGACCAGTCCGCTGTAGAGCCCGGTGTACGGGGTGTCGGCGCCGCTGTTGCGTTCGTGCCAGCGGCCGTGGTTGCGGATCACCCGGCGGAAGGAGATGCGGTCCATGCCCTCGCGGGGGAAGCTGACCATGCCGCCCAGGATGGTGCGGGGCGGGCGGGGCAGCAGCCGGGTCGGGTCGGTGCAGTGGCGGGGGGCGTCGGGGGAACGGAACCAGTAGCGGGTGACGACGCCGAAGTTGCCGCCGCCTCCCCCGGTGTGCGCCCACCACAGCTCGCGGCGCGGGTCGGTGCGTTCGCGGGTGGCCACCACCGCGCGGGCGCGGCCCGCCGCGTCGACGACGACGACCTCGACGGCGTAGAGGTGGTCGGCGGCCAGGCCCAGGGAGCGGGAGAGCGCGCCGTAGCCGCCGCCGGCGATGTGGCCGCCGAGGGCGACGGTCGCGCTGGTGCCGCCGGGCAGGGTGACGCCCCAGCCCTCGTCGAGCTTCTTGTACACGTCCATCAGCTGGGCGCCGGCCTCGATCATGAAGGCGCGGCGGCGGGCGTCGTAGCGGACGGCGTCCATCGCGCCGAGGTCCAGGACCAGGCGTACGGCCGGGTCGCCCGCGACGTTCTCGTAGCAGTGGGCGCCGCTGCGGACCGCGATGCGCCGGCCGGTCCGCACGGCGTCGCCGACGGCCCGTACCGCTTCCTGCGTGGTGGTGATGAGGCGGAAGGCGTCGGGCTGTGCGGTGAACCGCTTGTTGCTGCCGCGCGTCGACAGGGCCGCGTACCGGGGGTCCCCGGGGGTGACGACCGTGCCCCCGCCCCCCGGCGTGGGGTGGGGGGCGGGGGTGCTCCGGGCGTGGGCGGGGGCGACGCCCGCGGCGGCGAGCCCCACGGCTGCGCCCGCCGTGAGAGTGCCGGCGACGAAGCTCCGGCGGCTGGGAACGGTCATCGTTCACCTTTCTCGGGTGGCTGTCGGTGGGGTGCGCCCCGCCCGCGTACTGCCGCCGATGGTCGGGGCAGCGGCCGCAGTACGGCTCGGGTGCCGCTGGAGCCGTCGGCGTCGACCGCGGCTCCAGCCGGGTGGCCCACGCTGGGGCGGTCCGCGGCGCCGCCGCCCGTCCTTGCCAGGAGGCCAGATGAAGACCGACGCGACCCACACGACGGACGTGACCCGCACGACCGACGCGACCCGCACGACGGACGTGCCCGGCTCCCGGGCCGCCGCTCCGATCACCGCGCGGGCGCTGGCGGTCGAGGGTGCCTTCGTGTTCACGCCCCAGGTGCACAGGGACGAGCGGGGGATCTTCACCTCCCCGCTCCAGGGCGAGGACTTCGCCCGGACGGTGGGCCATCCGCTGCCCGTCGTGCAGACGAACCACAACCGGTCGGCGCGCGGGGTGCTGCGCGGAATCCACTTCACGACCACGCCGCCCGGTCAGGCGAAGTACGTGCACTGCGCCGCGGGCCGGGCGCAGGACTTCGTGGTCGATCTGCGGTGGGGCTCCCCCACGTTCGGCGTGTGGGACACGGTGGCGATGGACACCGTGTCCTTCCGCTCGATCTACCTCCCGGTCGGGGTGGGGCACGCGTTCGTGGCGCTGGAGGACGACACGGTGATGTCCTATCTGGTGTCGTCCCCCTACCGTCCCGGCCTGGAGCAGTCCCTCGACCCGTTCGACGCGGAGCTCGCCCTGCCGTGGCCGAAGGGCTTCGCGCTGACGCTCTCCGAGCGGGACAGGCACGCGGTCTCGCTGGCCGAGGCCCGCGGGCGGGGCATGTTGCCGCGGTACGAGGACTGCCTGGAGGTGACGGCCGGTTACGCGTGAGCCGCCGCCCCGACGGGCTCGGCCGCCGAGGTGGCGGGCAGGAAGCCCAGCAGGGCCAGCAGGGTGCGCGCCTCCACGTTGAGGTGGCCGCCGTGCCGGACGAACCCGATGAGCTGACGTACCGTCATCCATGTGTAGGCGGGCGCCAGTTCGAGCGGGAAGTCGTCGTCCGTCTCGATGAGCGCGTAGCGGATGCGGGCGTGGTAGAAGCGCCCGCCCTCCTCGGACTGCACGGTGTCGAACCGGATCTGGTCGGGCCTGGCGGAGAGCACGGTGTCCAGGAACTCCAGCCGGGGCGCGGGCCCCCGGCCGTCCCGCGCGCCCGGCCCGTAGTCGGCCGGCTGGCACTGCACGGTGGGGGCGAGCTCGACGCGGGCCATCGCCGCCGTCTCGGTGCGGGCCTGCACCAGCAGGTGCAGTGCCCCGTTGATCCGCTTGGCCAGGAAGGCGGCCACGCCCCGGCTGTTGGGCATGAGCATGGGCTGGGACCAGCCGGGCACCTCCCGGTGGGAGGCCTCCACGCGGACGCCGAGGACGGTGAAGTGACGGCCCGTGTCGTGTGTGACGACCCCCTCGCGCATCGTCCACCGGGCGGTGTCCGCGAGGGGGACGAGCCGGCGGATGAGGGTGCAGCGCTCCTTGGCGCGGGCCAGGTGCCGCAGCAGTGCGGCGCTGCCGTGCAGCGGCCTTCCCTGCGGGTCCCAGGAGGCGGCCAGCGCGCCGTGGAAGGAGTCGGGGTCGGCCGCCGCGGCCCGGGTGGGCGGGCGCAGGCCGACGGCGCCCGACAGGACCGTACGGGTGTCCATGTTGATCAGGTCGTCGATCTGCAGCAGTTCGGCGATCTGGTCGAAGGTCAGCCAGCAGAACCCCTCCAGGAGGGGGACGTCCTCGGCGGTCCGCACGATCATGTTGCGGTTGCGTTTGGCGAAGAACCAGGCCGCCTGTTCGGACTGGAGCGCGTCGCTGAGGACCTGGCCGCGGCCGGGGTCCAGGAAGTGCCCGAGGTAGGGCACCGGCCGTCCGCCGTGCACTCCGGTGTAGTTGCTCCGGGTGGCCTGCACGGTCGGTGAGAGCTGTACGGGGACGGAGTTGCCGGGCTCCATCTTCGCCTGGAGCAGGCAGTGCGGGACGCCGTGGAACTCCTTGACCAGGATGCCGAGCATGCCCTGTTCCGGCTGGACGAGGATCGGCTGCTGCCAGGCGTCCACGTCCCGGCCCGCCCGTTGGACGTCGAGTCCCTGGACGGAGAAGAAGCGTCCGCTGCGGTGGACCAGATTGCCGGTCCCCTCCTGGAGGGACCAGCCCTCCAGCCGGTCCAGGGGGACCCTCGTCACCTGGTGCGCCTGCGCCGCGCAGGCCTGGGCGAACCACTGGTGGAATTCCGCCGTGCTGGAGAACATGCGGGCCCTCTCGTCGGGTCGGCCGCGACCGCCGCACGACCGCCCGTTCAGCGTCGGCGACGCCGCTCGCCCCCGTCTCGATCCGGGATCGAGACGGGATCGAGCGGCCTCGGCCACCGTGGAGGGCGCCGGGCCGGGCGCGTTGACGTGGCCCTGCGACCGACCGGGGCTCCGGGCCCGACCGAGGACGACGGGAGTTCACCGCCATGGCTGTTGCCTCCGAGGCCGCCGATGGGCCGCTGCGGCTGGGCGTGCTCGGCTGTTCCGGGTTCGCGCGCCGCCGCATGCTGCCCGCGATGGCCGCCCACCCCGGGGTACGCCTCCACGCCGTGGCCAGCCGGTCGGCCGAGCGGGCCGCGGCCACCGCGACGCCGTTCGGGGCCAGGCCCGTCGTCGGGTACGGAGAGCTGCTCGCCGACCCCGAACTGGACGCCGTGTATCTGCCGCTGCCGGCCGCGCTGCACGCCCCCTGGGTGGAGGCGGCCCTGTCCGCGGGCAAACACGTACTGGCCGAGAAGCCGCTGACCACGGACCCCGGGCAGACCCGCGCGCTGCTGGCGCGGGCCCGCTCGCTCGGCCTGGTGCTGCACGAGAACACCCTGTTCGTCCACCACGGCCAGCACGCGGTGGTGCGCCGGCTGCTGGCGGAGGGGGCGATCGGTGAACTGCGCGCCCTGCACGCTGCGTTCACGGTGCCCGCGCCCGCGCCGGGAGACATCCGGTACGACCCGGAACTGGGCGGCGGATGCCTGGCCGACATCGGCCTGTACCCGGTGCGGGCGGCCGTGCACCTGCTCGGCACCGGGCTCGACGTGGTCGGCGCGGTGCTGTCGTCGGCGCCGGGGCAGCGGGTGGAGACCTCCGGCGCGGCGCTACTGCGCCGGGCGGACGGGGTGACGGCGCAGCTGACCTTCGGGATGGAGCACGCCTACCGGTCGCGGTACGAACTGTGGGGCAGCGAGGGGCGGATCACGGTGGACCGGGCGTTCACCCCGGCCGCCGACCACCGCCCCGGGCTCCTGGTGGAGCGGGGGGACGGCACCCGGACGCTGACCCTGCCGGCCGAGGACCAGGCGGTGGCCGCCCTCACCGCCTTCGCCGACTCCGTGCACGAAGGCAAGGGCGGTGCGGACAACGAGGCGGACCTGCTCGCCCAGGCGGAGCTGCTCACCCGGATCCGGCGGGCGGCGGGCGGCTGAGGGGCTGCCGGGCGGGCCGCTTCAGGCGAGGCAGTGGGGCGGCCGTCCGTGGTACGCGATCATCTCGCCCAGCGCCTGCTCCATGACCGGCATCGGCAGTGCCTCGGCCGCCTCGGTGCCGGCCAGTTCCGCGTAGGCGCGGTGCAGGTTGGGCACCAGGCGCTCGGAGTCCAGCAGGTCCGCGTACGGGCCGAGATCGGCCTCCCGCGCGGTCTGCACCGGGGTGAGGCCCGCGGCCCGGCCCTGCGCGGCGAGTTCCGCCACCCGGCGCAGATAGCCCTCGACGGTGTCGAACACCTCGGGGCCGCAGACGGGGCCGTGGCCGGGCACGACGGTGGTCGCGCCGAACGCGCGCAGCCGCTCCAGGGCATCGAGGGAGCCCGCGAGCGAGCCCATCAGGAAGAACGGGGTCACCCCCTTCATCACCAGGTCCCCGGTGAACAGGACCTTCTGCTCGGGCAGCCACACCACGGAGTCGTTGGAGGTGTGGGCCCGCGGCCCCACGTGCACCACCTCCGCACGGACGGAGCCGATGTGCAGGGTCAGCGCGTCCCGGAAGGTGAGGGCGGGCGGCACCAGCGTGAGGGTGCCCCAGTCGACGTCGGGCCACAGCCCGGTCAGGTGCAGGCCCGAGGCGATCATCTCGGTGCGGGTGCGTTCGTGGCCGACGACCAGGGCCTCGGGGAAGAAGTGGTTGCCGAAGGCGTGGTCGCCGTGGAAATGGGTGTTGACGACGGCCTGCGGGGCGGCCGGGGCCAGCCGCAGCGCCGCCCGGCGCAGGGCGCGGGCCCGGGACTCCGTCGCGACGGTGTCGACGAGGGCGCTGCGCCCCTCGGAGACGATCACTCCGGCGTTGTTCAGGCACCATCCGCCGGGCGGCTGGACGAAGGCGTGGACGCCGTCGGCGACCTCGGTGGTGCGGTCGGTCACGGGGGCGGGGACGACGGCGGGGGCGGGGTGCGGCACGGCGGGACTCCTCACACGGGGCAACGGGCGCAGCGAGTCTGGCCCCGGCCGCTCGCAGCGCGGTCGAAGGGCCGCTGACCGGGGTCCGCGCCCGGCGCCTCAGAGGTGGTCGCCCCAACCGCCCTGGATCATGGTCTGGAAGACCCAGCGGCCGTCCTGCTTGATCAGTACGTCCGCGTAGCGCATCCGGTGCTCCTCGTCGTCCACGGTCGCGGTGCAGTCGGTGAAGACCACCACCGTCGCGGCGGAGAGGAAGACCGGGGTGCGGGTGGAGGCGAAGGACGCGCCCTCCCCCATGACGTGCCGCATGGTCTCGACGAACTGCTCGCGCTCCCACTGCGCCGACCGTCCGTCGCCCCGGGAGTCGTCGCTGACGAGGTTGAGCGGGAAGACGGCCATGTCGGCCATCTCCTCGACGCGGCAGGCCGAGCAGTGGTCGTCGTAGGCGGCGAACCAGGCGTCGAGCGCGGCGAGTTCCTCGGCGGTCGCCGCGTATCCGGTGTCGACGGGAAGAATCACGGGGGCATCTCCCTCACGCTGTTCAAGTTTGACTAGTACGGTGACCGATCATACACACTCAGCGATGAAAACGTAGTGGAGCATTCCGGCTGTCCGGCCGCCCCTCCCCCCTCCCCCCAAAAAAGCCGCTCAGGCGAGGCTCAGGCGTACCTCCACGGGACACCGCGAGGCTCGACCGGAAACGTAACGACTGCTACCCGATGGGGGTTTCGCGAGATGACGCAGACAACGGTCGGCCGACCGACGGTTTCACCTCTTCAGGAGGCTGTGCAGAAGGCGGCGGACCGCCTGGTCGAGGCGGGCGCGGGAGGCGTCCAGTTCCGCGTCGCGCGCGGCAGCGAGCAGTTCGTGGTGACCTCCGGCCGCGCCGAGCTGGGCACCGACCGGCCGGTGCCGGCCGACGGCCGCTTCCGGATCTCCTGCATCACCAAGCCGTTCGTGGCGGTCGTGGTGCTCCAGCTCGTCGCCGAGGGCAAGATCGTCCTCGACAACACGGTGGAGAGCTACCTGCCCGGCCTGCTGCCGTACGGCGAGAAGATCACCATTCGCAACCTGCTGCAGCACACCAGCGGCCTGTACAACTACGCGGACTCCTTCCAGAAGCCGGGCGACCGGTTCCTGCGCGACCGCTACAAGGACTACGACCCCGCCGACCTGATCGCCATCGCGGCGGCCAAGCCGCTGGAGTTCGAGCCGGGCACCAAGTTCGCGTACTGCAACACCAACTACTTCATCATCGGCCTGCTCATCGACAAGGTCACCGGCCGTTCCTACCGCACCGAGATCACCGAGCGGATCCTGGAGCCGCTGAAGCTGACCGAGACGGTGCTGCCGGGCCACGACCCGAACATCCCCGGCCCGCACGCGCGCGGCTACATGCAGATCGGCGGCGAGGCCGTCGACGTCACGCTGATGAACCCCTCCGAGGCCGGCTGCGCGGGCGAGATCATCTCCACCACCCGTGACCTGGACACCTTCTTCTCGGCCCTGTTTAGCGGAAAGCTGCTGAACGAGCCGGAGTTCAAGGAGATGACCACGCCGCTGCCCCCGGAGATGATCGAGAACCTCCCGATGGGCATCGGCTACGGCCTGGGCATCATGAAGCTGGCCAACGACAACGACCTCGACCTGTGGGGCCACGGCGCCGGCATCCCCGGCTACGCCACCCTCGCGGCCACCACCCAGGACCTGTCGGCGCGCTGCCAGCTGTCCTTCACCATCGGCGACAAGGACTTCGGCCCGGAGGCCGAGGAGGCCGTGATCCGCGGCGTCAACGTCGCCCTCTGCTCCTGAGGGGCCGGAAATGGCACCGGTGGCACAGAATGCCGCGCAGGACACGTCCCGGGCCGTCGTCGTCACCGGCGGCGGCACCGGGATCGGCGCGGCGAGCGCGCGGGCGTTCGCCGAGAACGGCGCCCGGGTGCTGGTCGTCGGCCGGACCGAGGCGCGGCTGAAGGAGACCGCCGCCGGCCACGAACGGATCAGCACGCTCGCCGTGGACCTCCACGACGAGGACGCGCCCCGTCGGGTCGTACTCCGGGCGCTGGAGGAGTTCGGCCGCCTCGACGTGCTGGTCAACAACGCGGCCGTCACCTCCTTCGCCGGGCTCCAGGACCTGGAGCCCGACACCGTCCGCGAGCAGATCGGCACCAATCTGCTGGGCCCCGTCTTCCTCACCCAGGCCGCCCTGGACGCCCTGGAGGAGACCAAGGGCGTGGTGGTCAACGTCAGTTCGGCCGGTTCGCTGGGCCGCCGGGCCTGGCCGGAGAACTCCGTCTACGGCATGGCCAAGGTCGCCCTCGACTTCCTCACCCGTACCTGGGCGGTGGAGCTGGCCCCGCGCGGCATCCGCTGCGTGGGCATCGCCCCCGGCGTCGTGGACACCGGCGTCGGAGTGCGGGCGGGCATGCCCGAGGACGCCTACCGGGGCTTCCTGGAGCAGATGGCCGCGCGCATCCCGGCCGGCCGGGTGGGCCGTCCCGAGGAGATCGCCTGGTGGATCGTGCAGTTGGCACGGGCCGAGGCGGCGTACGCCAACGGCACCGTGCTGGCGGTGGACGGGGCGCTCTCGGTGACCTGAAACAGGCTCTTGCGCAGGTGCGCCCGGCCGGGAAGTCCCGGCCGGGCGCACCTGCGTGCCGTGGCCCGTCAGCGGGCGACGGTGGCCGTCACATAGCGGACCGGGACGTCGATGCGGACGGGGCCGCCGTCCTCGCGCAGTGCTTCGAGGGCGTCGATCAGGCGCGTGCGCAGGGCGGCGGCCTCCGGCGCGGGCAGGTGCTGCCACAGCAGCCGCATGCCCTGCGTGTGCGACCAGTCCACCCATGCCTCGCCGGACACCGCCGTCATCGCCACGTTCTCGTCGGTGATCTCCACGTCGGTGAATCCCGCCTTGTCGAGGGCGGCCACCAGGTCCGCGGGGACCTCCAGCCAGGAGTGCAGCTGGCGGTGCAGCTGCTCGGGGTGCCAGGCCGCCGGCAGGTGCTCCAGCAGGGACATCGGGATCAGCTCGGTGAACATCGGGGGCAGGAAGGGGAAGGTGTCACGGGTGAAGACGGGGCTGGTGAAGGCGACCCGGCCGCCGTCCCGCAGCAGCGCGGCGTAGCGGGCGAGCGCCGCACGGGCGTCCGGCAGGAAGATCACGCTGTAGCTGCCGAGCACCAGGTCGAAGGAGCGGTCCGGGAGTTCGGGGTACTCGCCGTCCATCACCCGCACCTCGACGTTGCCCAGCCCCCGGCGCCCGGCCTGCCGGCCGGCCTCCTCGACCATGGCCGGTGCGATGTCGATGCCCAGCGCCGAGCCCTGCGGCCCGATCAGCGCGGCGGCGGGCAGCAGGGTGGCGCCGAGGCCGCAGCCGACGTCCAGCAGGTCCTGGCCCGGCCGCGGGCCGGCCAGCTCCACCAGCCTGCGGCCCATGGGCGTGAAGAACTCCACGCCCAGCCGGTCGTAGGTCGCCGCGGCCTCGTTGAAGGCGTCAGTGACTTTCGTCTTGTACAGGGCGCTGTCCACGGGCAACTCCGGAGGTCGAGGTGGGGTGTTGGGCTTCATCGTGCACAGCACGGCACAAGGCGCACTGGAGCGTCCGTGCAGGCCGGCTCGATGCCGTACGGGCTTCAGGGGTACGGGAGTTCAGGCGCGGGCCGCGTCCAGTTCCGCGCACCACCGGGTCAGACTGGGCGCGCCGAGGAGGCCGGTGCCGATGAGCAGGCCCGTGTACCCGGCGTCCAGCAGCCGGGCGGCGCGGCCGGGGTCGGTGATGCCGCCTGCGCTCACCGCGCAGCGGGTGCCGGTCGCCAGGACGGCGGGCAGCAGGTCCGTACTGCGTCCGAGGTCCCCGGGGAAGCGTTCCCGGGTGGTGATGTCCTTGTTGTTGACGGCGACCACGCAGTCGGGCCCGGGGGCCACCATGGCCGCCTCGGCCTCGTCGGCGATCTCCACGAAGGGGGTCAGCCCGAGCTCCAGGGCGTGGCCCGCCAGCCGGGCCAGAACGCCCGCGGGCAGCAGCTTGGCGGTCAGCAGCACCGCGGAGGCGCCGAGTTCACGGGTGCGCACGAGCTGACTGCGGCTGGTGATGAAGTCCTTGCGCAGCAGCGGCAGTTCGGTGAGGGCGACGACCTCGGCGAGCAGGTCCTCGGTGCCGCCGAACCAGTGTCCGGTGACCACCGAGATGCACGGGGCGCCCGCCCGTTCGTAGCGGGCGACGGTCTCGGCGACGGTCCGGCCGCCCAGCAGGTCGTTGCCGTCGGCGTCCTGGCGTTTGACCTCCATGATCACCGGGCGGTGTGCGGAGGTGAGCGCGTCGGCGAAGGTCGGGGTCACGGTGTCCTCCAGGCACGGACCAGGTCCGCGGTCCGGGCTGCGTCGAGCAGGCCTTCGTCGTCCCGGGCGGCGGAGTCCACGTCGATGCCGCACAGGCGCGGGTCGGCGAGGACGGCGTCGAACAGGTGCCGGTTGTCCGGGCGCAGGCCGCCCGCGAGCAGGAAGGGGCGGGTGGTGCGCCGGGCGAGGCCGGCCGCCGTACGGTCGTCCAGGGTGTGCGCGGTGCTGCCCACCCGTCCGTCGGCGGTGGCCGCGTCCAGCAGGAACAGGTCGGTGCCGGCGCGTTCGTAGGCCGGGATCAAGCTCGCCTCCGGGCAGGAGGTGCCGTGCACGTGCAGCACCTTGACCAGGCTCACCCGCGCCGGGAGCTGGGCGCGCAGGGCGCGGACCAGGGCGGGGCGCTGGTAGCCGTGCAGCTGGATCCAGTCGACGCCGCTGTCGACGGCGGCACGGGCCAGGGTGTGGGCCTGGGAGGCGAAGGTGACCAGGACCGACCGCAGCCGGCCGGTGGCGCGGGCCTCGGCGGCCAGCCGGGCCAGTCGCGGGGCGGACAGGTCCGCGCGGCCGCCGGGCACTCCGTGCCACAGGCCCACCAGGTCCGCGCCCGCCCCGGCGACGGCCCGCACCTCGCCCTCGGTTCTCGCGCCGCAGATCTTGACGAGCACTACGCCGTCGCCGCCGTGCCGCGGGCCTGCCGCCTCGTCGTTTCGTGGGCGTCGCGCACCAGGGAACCGCCGGCGAAGCGCGGGCTGTCGTCGGGGAAGAGTCCCGGGTGCCGGGCCCGCAGATCGGCGATGATCCAGTCGTAGGGCAGGTCGTCGTACTCCCCGTGGACGCGCAGGAACTCCATCTGCCGGCGGCCCTGTTCGTCGAAGGGGTGCAGGTGGCTGTCGGCCGTTCCGTCGAACTCCAGGGGGGCCATCCGGTAGAGCCGGCACAGGGTCCGGTTGAAGACCGGGGTGGCCTTCACCCAGCGGCCCTCCAGGTGGATCGAGGTCAGGGCGTGCTGGTGGAACACGTCGCCGCCGAGCAGTTGCTTGAGCCGGTCGGAGGCGAGGTGGTTGCGTACGTCGGTGAGCACCAGGCGGGCCGGGATGCCGAGGGAGCGCAGGCCCGCGGCGTACAGCACGGATTTGTGCATGCACATGCCGGAGCCGCCGGTCACCACCCGGCTGGCGCGCAGTCCCTCGCGGGACAGGTCGGCCCCGTACACCTCGTAGCGGATGCCGTCGCGCACCGCGTAGTACAGCGCCACCGCCTGCTCGGCGGGGGTGGCGGCCGCCGGGACCGCGTCGCGGACGAAGGCGCGGACCTCGGCGCTCTCGTGGTCGATGAACTCGGTCGCGGCCAGGGCCGGGGCCGCGGGGGCCACGGGTTCCGGTGGGGGATTCATGGGGGACGTCATCCGTTTCTGTCGGATCAGCGGTGCAGCCGTACGGGTGTCACAGGCCGAGCATCGAGGCGATGCGGTTGCGCTGGATCTCGGAGGTGCCGGAGTAGATGGTGGAGGCGACGGAGTTGCGCAGCTCCTTCTCGATGCCGTACTCGGCCATGTAGCCGTTGCCGCCGAAGATCTGTACGGCGCCGAGTGCGGAGGCGACGTTCGCCTCGCTGACGACGAGCTTGGCGATGGCCACCTCCTTGGCGGCGTTCTCGCCCGCGGCGAGCTTGCGCGCGGCGCTGAACAGCCAGTGGCGGGCGCTCTCCAGGCCGATCTCCATGTCGACGAGCCGGTGCGAGACGGCCTGGTGGGAGCCGATCGGCCGGCCGAACTGGGTACGGGTGCGGGCGTAGTCGAGGCAGCGCTCCAGCCGGTCGCGCATCTCCCCGGTGTTGACGGCGAAGGAGCACAGGATTTCCCAGCGCATCACATGGTCCAGGACCAGGAAGCCGCCCCCCGTCCGGCCGAGCACCCGCGAGGCGGGGACGCGGCAGTCGTCGAGGAACAGCTCGCCCAGCGGGGAGGTGCGCAGCCCCATCTTGGGGATCGGCCTGCCGAAGGACAGGCCCGGGGTGTCGCGGTCCAGCAGGAAGGCGGTGATGCTGAGCGGGCCCGGACGGTCGCTGGTCCGGGCGTAGACGGTGATCAGGTCGGCGACGGGCCCGTTGCTGACGAATGCCTTGCTGCCGTTCAGGACGAAAGAGTCCCCGTCGCGCACCGCTCTGGTGCGCATGGCCAGGGCGTCGGAGCCGCTGTCCGGCTCGGTGATGGCATGGGCGCCGATGAGTTCCCCGGTGCACAGCCGCGGCAGGTAGCGCTCCTTGAGTTCCTGCGAGCCGAAGCGCTGCAGGGGGACGCCGGTGCTGACCATGTGGCTGGTCACGGAGAAGTTGAGTCCGGCGTCGCGGCAGCCCTGGCCCAGCCCCTCCAGTACGTAGACGGTGGTGAGCAGGTCCTGGCCGAGTCCGCCGAGGCCCTCCTCGAAGGGCAGGCCGAGGATGCCGCTGGCGCGCAGCAGGTCCCACTGCTCCCGGGGGAAGTCCGCCCGGGAGTCGCGTTCGACGTGTCCGTCGCTGATCTTGCCCAGCAGCGGCTGGAGGCTCGCCCTCAGCCGCTGCTGGTCCTGGCTCCACGTCGTCATCAGTACTGGGAGAACTCGGGTGCGTCGAGGTTGTGGACTTCGTCGCCCCGCAGTGCCGGGGTGAACACGCAGACCAGGCGCAGGTCCTCGTGCGGGCTGGCGATCAGCCAGTGCGCGTCGTGCTTGTCGAGGGCGTAGAGGGTGCCCGGGGTGATGGGGTGCGAGTCGCCCGAGGTGTCGACGACCTCGCCGCTGCCGCCGATGCAGTAGCAGGCCTCCAGGTGACGGCGGTACTCCAGGCGGGACTTGGTGCCGGCCCGCACGACCGTGTCGGTGACGGTGTAGCCGAGACCGTCGGAGGCGGTGAGGAAACGGCGGCTGGTGCCGTTGCCCCAGTCGACACTGCGGACGTCGTCGTGCTTACGGATGATCATGACGGGCTTCCTTTCGCGGACGGGTCAGACGGACGGGCGGCGCAGGTCCCGTACGAAGGAGGCGAACTCCTCGACGGGGTCGCGCCCCTCATGGGTGGCTTGTTCGATCCGGGCGACGCCGGCGCTGCCGACGACCGCCGCGTCCGCGCCGGTGCGGCCGAGCGCGGCGATGTCCCCGGCGGTGCGCACGCCGAAGCCGACGGCGACCGGCAGGGCGGTCTGGGCGCGCAACGCGGCGAGGGCGGCGGCCAGTTGACCGGGCCCGGCCGTGGCGGGCGTACCGCTGCGGCCGTAGTGGGCGACCAGGTAGACGTACGCGGAGGCCTCGCGGGCGGCGGCGGACACGGTCTGCGGGCTGGAGACGGCGTAGCAGGTGGTGACGAGCGGCAGCCCCGCGTGGTGTGCGGACTCGACGTGGGCGGCGCGCAGCCGGGGCGGCAGTCCGTGCAGCAGCAGCGCGTCGCAGCCCGCGTCGGCCACGGCCCGGTGGAACTCCCCGAGGCCGCTGCCCTTGACGCTGTGGCTCCAGTCGGCGAGCAGCGCGATGCGCAGGCGGCGCAGGCCGGGCCGGACGGCGGCGACGGCGTCGAGCACGGCCGCGAGGGTGGCCCCGCCGGCCAGTGCCCGCTGTGCGGAGCGGCGGATCACCGGCCCGTCGGTGGGCGAGTGGGGGAAGGGGACGGCGAGTTCCAGGCAGTCGACGCCCTGTTCGTCGAGCATCGCGACGAGTTCGGGCAGCCGGGCCAGCGGGGGGTCGCCCGCGTTCGCGAACACGGCGAGTCCCGGCCGCTCCGGCCCGCGCCCGGCGAAGAATCCGGGCCGGGCGTGGGGGGCCGCGGTGTGCGGGGCGGTGCCCGGCCGGGCCGCGACCGGCAGGACGGGGGTCCCGGGGTTGTCAGGCATGTGCGGCCTCCAGGGACCGCAGGCGCTCCAGCCGGTCGAGGGCGGCGCCGCTCCGCAGGGCGTCGTCGGCGGCGGCCAGGGCCTGGTGCCAGTCGCCGGTCCGCCGGCCGGCCACGGCGAGCGCCGCGGCGTTGAGGCAGACCGTCCGGTGCGCGGTCGCGTTGCCCCGCCCGGCGAGCACCTCCAGGAAGAGGGCGGCGCTGCCCTCCACTCCGCCGTCGGGCACGGCGAGGTCGGCCGGGTCTCCGCCGCCCAGCCCGAGCGGCCGGGGGCTGAGCGTGAACTCCGTGTGCGCCCCGTCCTCGTAGGCGTGGACGGTGTTGGCGGTGAAGGCGAGCAGTTCGTCGGCACCGGCGTCGTTGACGGCCAGCCATACGGTCCGGCCGGCGCGCGAGGCGTACGCGGCGGCGTGCCCGAGCCCCTCCAGGTGCCGGGGCCGGGCGACACCGGTGACCTGTGCGCCCGTGGGGGTGCCCGCGAGGAAGGGCCCGAGGGTGTTGACGAAGGGACCGAGGGCGCGGAGGTCGAGCGGTGCCACGGCCCGTGCGAGCAGGGCGATCTCCGGCGGGTAGACGAACAGGCCCGCGAAGGCGATGCCGCAGTGCTCAAGGACCGCGTGGGTCTGCGCGTGGGAGGTCGTCGGTGTGATGCCGAGCCGGGTGAGCAGATCCAGGGAGCCGCAGCGGCTCGTGTACGCCCGGGAGCCGGTCTTGACGACGGGGACGCCCGTGGCGGCGGCGACGAGGG
Source organism: Streptomyces sp. NPDC039736 (assembly GCF_055596485.1). Lineage (NCBI taxonomy): Bacteria > Bacillati > Actinomycetota > Actinomycetes > Kitasatosporales > Streptomycetaceae > Streptomyces > Streptomyces sp. NPDC039736. Next base: position 40,957 of record NZ_JBVIUQ010000016.1, read on the forward strand.
CCGCCGCCGTGGAGATGTTGAAGGTGGCAAGGCCGCCGCCGGTGCCGACGATGTTGACGGCTCCGGTGAAGTCGCCGGCGGGCGCCGGGGTCCGGCGCTCGTCCAGCGACGCCAGCAGCGCGTGCAGGGTCTCCCGGCCGGGCATCTCGGTGGACAGCGAGGCGAGGAGGGCCGCGGCCTCCCCGCGCAGCAGACCACCGCTGTGCAGCCGGCCCCAGAACGACCGCCACACCGGCAGTTCCACGGGGACGCGGCCGATGAGCGAGACGACGGCCTCGTGCATGGCTACACGGCCCCCGCGCTGCGGGGTGCGAACCGCTCGACGAACGCGGTGATCGCCGCGACGGTGGTGAAGGAGTCCGGGTCGAGGTCGACGGTGTCGGCGTCGATGCCGTAGCGGTCCTCCAGCCAGGCGATCACCTTGAGCAGTCCGAGGCTGTCGACGACTCCGTTCTCCAGGAGGTCGTAGTCGTCGGCCAGTTCGGCCGCGGGCACGTCGGGCAGGAACTCCTCGACGATGAACGCCTTCACTGCCTGGGCATGGGACATGGTCAGTTCTCCTTGGTGAGAGGGGCCCGGACGGCGAGAGCGCGGTCGACCTTGCCGGTCGAGGTCCTGGGCAGGGGGTCGTCGGTGATGCGCAGGGCCGTGGGAACGGCCGCGCGCGGCAGCCGACGGGCCAGGTGCCCGCGCAGCGTCAGGCTGTGGAGGCCGGAGCCGGCGGCGCGCCGCACGACGGCGTGCAGCAGGTGTCCGGCGCCGGCGTCCGGCACGGCCAGGACGGCCGCCTCGGTGACGTGGGGGTGGGCGAGCAGGACGCTCTCCACCTCCTGGGCGTTGACCCGGACTCCGCGCACCTTGACCTGGTGGTCGGTGCGCCCTTCGAGGGTGAGGGTGCCGTCCGGGTGCCGGCGCACCAGGTCGCCGGTGCGGAAGTACGGGTGTGCTCCCCTGCCGGGCGGGGGCGGGGCGAAGACCGGGGCGGCGGCGGCCGCCCCGAGGTAGCCGTCGGTCTGGAAGGGGGTGGAGACCAGGAGTTCGCCGGTGCCCGCTCCTTCGACCACGCTCCCCCGCTCGTCGGCGAGGAAGTGCTCCACGCCGGTCAGGGGGCGGCCGAGCGGGAGCGGGGCGCGGCTCTCGGCGCGGGCGTCGCGCACCTCGTACCAGAAGCTGTCGTTGGTCTCGGTGCACCCGTAGATGTTGTGGAGCCGGGCGCCTGGCATCAGGTCCGGCAGTGCGGCCAGCAGCGGGCCCGGCATGGTGTCGCCGGTGAAGATCGCGTGGCGTACGCCCGCCAGTGTCCGCCCGGTGTCCTGCGCGGCTTCGGTGAGCAGCCGGTAGAGCAGGGGGACGCCCTGGACGACCTGGGGCCGGTGGGTGGCGAGCAGCTCCAGCAGGCGGGGGCCGTTCAGGGCCTGTTCGGCGTCGACGAGGACGACGCGGCCGCCGTGGGCGAGGGTGGTCCAGACGTCGAGGAGGCACAGGTCGAAGTTGAGCGGGGCGTAGTTGAGGACGGTGGTGCCGGGCCCGATGCCGAAGGCGTCGGCGGCCCAGTGGACGAACGCGGCGATGCCCTCGGCGCGCAGCGGCACGATCTTGGGTGCTCCGGTGGAGCCCGAGGTGGTCAGCAGCAGGGCGGGCCGTCCGTCGGGCTGCGGTGCGCGGGCGGGCGCGGGGTGCTCGGACGGGGGTACGTCCGGGGCGGCGTCCAGGACCGCGCCCACCCCGGCTTCGGCGCACAGCCGCTCCAGGGCGTCGGCACCGAGGGTGGCCGAGGGCAGCAGGACGGTGCGGTGCTCCAGCAGGCAGGCCAGGACCAGTGCGACGGTGTCGGGCGACTTCACGGCCAGGACCGCGACCGGGGCGTCGCCGGGTGTCGCGCGCAGCCGGGCGCGCTGTTCGCGTACCCGGTGCAGCAGGGTGCCGTAGTCCGTCTCCTCGCCGCGCCAGACCAGGGCCGTGGCGTGCGGGGTGCGACGGGCGTGCGCGAGGAAGCCCTCGGCGGGCCCGGACTCGTGCCCTGCGGGTGCGACCCGGGTGTGCGCGGTCCGCGCCGTGTTCACACTGCTGCCCACAGCCCCTCCCCAGTCCTTGTCGGACGCGTCGTCTGCGTCGTTGGCGTCTTCTGCGCAGGTGTCTGCGTGGTCGTATGGGTTCGATGGTGGTGATCCGCTCTGGAGAGCGGATGGAGCCCCGCTGCATCCCGGCGCCCCGGCACGGGTGGGGCCCCGGGCCGGGGCCGGTGCGTCAGGCGGCGGCGCGCGCGGTCAGCGCCTGGTTGACGACCTCCAGGTACTGGCCCGGCGTGCGGGCCTCGGAGACGGCCTCCTCGTCCAGGACGACCTCCCACTGGCGCTCGATCAGGCCCGTGGTCTGGAGCAGGGCCAGCGAGTCGTAGCCGAGGTCGTCGAAGGGGACGTCGGTGATGTCGCCGTCCAGGTCCACGCCTTCGTCGGCGCCCGCGGACTCGCGCAGCAGGGCGGTCAGGTCGGTGAGTTCGAACCGGGTCATGGTGATGCCTCATTTCTGTGGGTGCGGGAATCCGTGCGGTGCACGACGGTGAGGGGAAGCTGTCTCAGGCGCGGACCACGGCCGCGGCGTTGAACCCGCCCCGGCCGCGCGCCAGCACCAGTGCCGTCCGCAGCCGGACCCCGGTGCGCGGGGCGCCGGTGACCAGGTCGAGGGGGCAGTCGTCGGCCGGGCGGTCGGTGCCGGTGGTGGGCGGGATCACCTGGTCGCGCAGCGAGAACAGGGCTGCCGCCAGGTCGAGGGAGGACCCTCCGGCGGAGAGCCGGCCGGTCATGGTCTTGGGGGCGGTGACGGGTACGCCCCGCTCGCCGAACAGCGCGCTGATCGCCTGCGCCTCGGCGCGGTCGGCGGCGCGCTCGCCCGCGGCGTCGGCGAAGACCACATCGACCTCCTCGGGCTCCAATCCGGCGTCGGCCAGGGCGAGTTCGGCCGCGGCGCCGAGCCTTGCGCCGCCTGTCTCCGGGGGCGGGTCGAAGGTGGCGGCGTACCCGGCGACCGACCCGTACACCCGGGCGCCCCGGTCGCGGGCGCTGCGGGCGTCCTCCAGCACCAGGAGGGCGCCGCCCTCGCCGGGTACGTAGCCGTCGGCGTCGGCGGAGAAGGGCAGGAAGGCACGGTCGGGGTCGTTGCTGGCGCTCATGCGGCCCTCGGCGACATGGGCGACCCAGCCCCAGGGGCACAGGGCGGAGTCGACGCCGCCGGTGACCACGAGCGAGGAGCCCTTGCGCAGTTGGCGGCGGGCGTGCGCCACGGCGTCGAGCCCGCCCGCCTGTTCGGTGACCAGGACGCCGCTGGCGCCGCGCAGCCCGTGCAGGATGGAGATCTGGCCGGTGTTGACGGCGTAGAACCAGGCGAAGGACTGGTAGGCGCTGACGTGCTGGCCGCCGCGGCTCCACAGGGCCTGGAGTTCGCGCTGGCCGAATTCGAAGCCGCCGGCGGAGCTCGCGGTGACCACCCCTGCCGCGTACACGGGCAGGTCCGCCGGGTCGACCCCGGCGTCGTCCAGCGCCTCCTTGGCGACCGCCAGGTTGAGCCGCGTCACCTGGTCGGTCTGGGCGAGCAGCCTGCTGCGTACGTGGTCCTCGGCGACGAAGCCGGGCACTTCGCCCGCGAGGCGGACCGGGTAGCTCGTGGCGTCGAAGCGGGTCAGCGGCCGGATGCCGCTCTCACCGCGCAGGACGGCGTCCCACCAGGCGCGGGCACCGAGCCCGTTGGGGGCGGCGACGCCGATTCCGGTGACCACGGCCGTCGGGCGCCCGGGGGCGTCCCGGTGGGCCGCGCGGGGGCGGTCGAGAGTGGTGGCGTCGCTCATGCGGTGACTCCCAGGTGCGGGCGGGTCAGGATCATGGCGCTCTGGAATCCGCCGAAGCCGCTGCCCACGGTGAGCACCGTGTCGGTGGGCTGTTCGCGGGCCACCAGGGGGGTGTAGTCCAGGTCGCACGCGGGGTCGGGCTCATGCAGGTTGGCGGTGGGGGGCACGACGTCGTGGGCGATGGCCAGGGCGCTGGCGGCCACTTCCAGGGAGCCGATCGCTCCCAGGGAGTGGCCGATCATCGACTTGATGGAGCTGATCGGCACCTCGTGGGCGCGCTGCCCCAGGGCGCGTTTGAAGGCGGCCGTCTCGTGCCGGTCGTTCTGCTTGGTGCCGGAGCCGTGGGCGTTGATGTAGTCGACGGCGCCGGCGTCGAGCCGGGCCTCGTCCAGGGCCGCGGTGATGGCCTCGGCCATCTCCACGCCGTCCGTGCGCAGTCCGGTCATGTGGTAGGCGTTGCTGCGGCTGGCGAAGCCGGATATCTCGGCGTAGACCTGTGCCCCGCGGCGGCGGGCGTGCTCCAGCTCCTCGACGACCAGGACGGCGGCCCCCTCGCCGAGCACGAACCCGTTGCGGGTGCGGTCGAAGGGCCGCGAGGCGGTCCCGGGTTCGTCGTTGCGCGGGCTGGTGGCCTTGATCGCGTCGAAGCAGGCCACGGTGATCGGGGAGATCGGCGCCTCGGTGGCGCCGGTGATCATGACGTCGGCGCTGCCTTCGCGGATCAGTTCCACGGCGTGGCCGACGGAGTCCAGGCCCGAGGTGCAGCCGGTGGACACCAGGGACACCGGTCCCTGGGCCCCGGCCAGCCGGGCCACTTCGGCCGCCATGGAGCTGGGCACGAAGTAGTCGAAGAGGTGCGGTACGGCCCGGGTGTGGTCCAGGACCCAGTCCGCGCCGCCTCGGCTGACCTGTGCGTACTGCACGTCCAGGCCGGTGGTGCAGCCGACCGCGCTGCCCAGGGTGACGCCGGTGCGCAGCGCGTCGAGTTCGCCGGTCAGCCCGCTGTCGGCGAGTGCTTCCGCCGTGCTGACCAGGGCGAACTGGGTGGCCCGGTCCAGTCGTTCGGCCTCGGCGGGGGTGAATCCGTGGTCGGCGGGCTCGAAGTCCGCCTCCGCGGCGATACGGGAACGGAACTGCGCCGGGTCGAACAAGGTGATGCCCCGGGTGGCGGTGCGGCCGGAGGTGAGGACCGACCAGAACTCCTTGGTGCCCACGCCGCCGGGTGCGACCACGCCGATTCCGGTAATCACGACCCGCCTCATCGGCTTTCCTTCACAGTTGTCCTCCAGAGGTCACGGCGGCAGCGCGGATCGCTGCCGCGGGGGAACCCGGTCCAGTGGGTCAGAGCAGCCGTACCGCCGGGTCACGGCCCGACGCGCACCGCGTCTCAACGCGTCGCGGTGGCGTTCTGCGCGAACTCCTTGGCGAGCGCGAGGGTGGCGCCGGAGTTGCGGCCCAGCGCCTCGCGGACGTAGCGGCGGGCGGCGGCGACGTCCGCCTCGGGCCCCAGGATCCGCTCGATGTTCTCCGGCCGCAGGACGACGCTGTGCTGCGAGGTGACCTTCACACCGGTCCCCTCGGGGCGCAGGGACCATTCGCCGGTGTGGGCGGCCATCAGCGCGGGCGTCGCGGTCTGCTTGTAGACGATGCGCCCTGCCTCGGGGAAGCAGACGCGCACCGATTCGGTGGTGTGCACCGAGCCGTCGGCCGTGCGGGTGTCCATCGACATGACCTGCACCCCCGGCGTCTCCTCGACCAGGTCCAGGCGGTCCACGTGGGGTACGCGCTCGGGCCAGTCGCCCACCCGGTACAGGAAGTCGTAGACGCGCTCGGCCGGCCCTTCGACGTGCACCGAGTCCTCGAAGGACAGCACCAGGTCGTCGAGTTCGCGCCAGCGTTCGGCGAGCGCCTTGAGGCGGTCCAGTTCCGAGGTGCTGTTGGTGTCGGTGGCGCGCTGCACCCACTCGACGTCCTCGGCGCGGTCGTCGGCCACGGTGAAGTCGTGCAGCAGCGTCAGCCGGGTGGCGAGCTCGCCGGTCTCCTCGACGATCCAGGTGCCGCCCATGCCGGTCAGCGGCGCGGCCGGGATCTCCTGGCGGAACTCGATGCGGCGCCGGCCCGGGTCCAGTTCGCGGCGCGAGGTCCACGTCTTCACCGTGCCGTTGGCGGTGGCCCACATCCGCAGCCGCTCCGTGCCCCCGCCGCCCTGTGCGCCGTCGGGGTCCGTGCCCTCCAGGCGTTCGACGTGAATGTTCGGGGGGAAGTACAGCGGCCACTTCCCCGTGTCCGCGATGATCCCGTAGACGACTCCCGCGGGCGCGGCGATCTCCACTTCGTGCGACGTGCGGTGCACCTTCTCAGCGGACACCTGTTCCACCCTTCTCTGCTCTGCTTGGCGGCTTCGACGGTCCCCGGACCCGCTGGAGGCCGGGCGGAAGGCGGCTGGAGGGCGGGCCCCGCCCGGTGCGCGCGGTCGCCGGTCGAGGGATCCTCCAAGGGGGTGCGACCCGCGGCGCACAGCATGGGGGCAGTCAAGGACCGAGAGGGAGAACCCATGACCACCGCGCCCGACCTCGCACCCGCAGCCCCCGCAGCCGCCGCCTGGAGTGCCGCGCTCCACGCCGAGGTGCAGCAGTTCTACGCCCACCAGATGCAGCTCCTCGACCTCGCCGAGGCACAGGGCTGGGCCGACACCTTCACCGAGGACGCGACCTTCGCCGTACCGACGCTGCCCGAGCCCGCGCGGGGCCGGGCCGCTCTGGTGGCGGCCACCACCCGCAGTCACGCCGAGCTCGCCGCGGCCGGTCAGCGCCACCGGCACTTTCTGGGGATGCTGGACGTGCGGCCGCGCCCCGACGGCGCGGTGGACGTCCGCTCGTACGCGATCGTGTACGTCTCGGACATCGGCGGCGCTTCCCGGGTGCACCGGGTGTGCGTCTGCGAGGACGTCCTGGTGCGGGACGCGGACGGCGGGCTCAAGGTGTCGGCCCGTACGGTCGCCCGCGACGACCTGGCCTGAGGCTCCCGAGGGGCCGCGTGGAAGGGCCCGTGCCGCGAACCCCCGGGGTTGCGGCACGGGCCCTTCTGCGGTCACAGGACGTCGGCGGCGACGAGCCCCAGCTCCTTGAGCATCGGCAGGTAGTTGAAGACGTCGTGGTGCTCGATGATCTGCCCGGCGTCGTTGAACTGGAGTTCCTCCAGCATGAACCAGGACACCTTCTTGCCCGTCGGGGCCTTGCCGAGGAACTCGCCGAGGTGGGTGGCGGTCACCGTGATGCGGAGGATGACGCGGTCGCCCTCGGCGACGATGGACCGTACGTCCAGGTGCAGGTCGGGGAAGGCGGCGAGGCCCCCTCGCATGGCGGCGGCCATCTGCTCGGTGTCGACCGGGCGGTCCTCGGAGTAGTGCCGGATGTCCGGGGACCAGTGCGTGAAGATGCCGTCCAGTTCCCAGCGGTTCCAGGCGGCGGCGCAGGCGAGCGCGATCTCCTTGTTGCGTTCCTGCACGCCGGATGCGGCGGGACGCTCTTTCACCGGTGCGGTCATGGTGGGTTGTTCCCCTCGTCGTCTGCTGCGGGTCGGTGGCTCAGGGCGCGGTCGTCGGCCCGGGGGTCAGGACGTGTTTGCCGATGCTGGTGCCGTCCAGCAGGGCGCGCACCGCGCGGGCGGTGTGCTCCAGCGGGTGGCGGCCCGCGATGCGCGGGGTCAGGACGCCCGCCGTGGCGAGCCGGCACAGCTCGGTGTAGTCGGCGCTGAAGGCGGCGCCGGGTTTGACGTAGTACATGCTCATCCGGCGGCCGCCGGTCAGCCCCAGGTGGCGGGCGAAGAAGCGGGCCACGGTGCGGCGCAGGGCCGGGACGTGCGGCCGGAACCACTGGCCGGGCCGGTATCCGGCCACCGAGGAGTCGAAGGAGACCAGGGTGCCGCCGCGGGCGAGCATCGACCAGCCTGCGTCGAGTCCCCGGCCGCCGATGTGGTCGAAGACGGCGTCGACGCCGCCGGGGACCAGCGCGCGCACCTGGGCGGCGAGGTCGGGGGTGCGGTAGTCGAGCGGCTCCGCGCCCAGTTGGCGTACGGCGTCGTGCTTGGCGGCGGACGCGGTGGCGACGACCCGCAGCCCGTGGTGGACGGCGAGCTGGGTGAGCAGGGCGCCCACGCCTCCGCTCGCCCCGTGCACCAGAACGGTCTGGCCGGGGCGCAATCGGGTGAGCCGGTGCAGCATCTGGTAGGCGGTGACCCCGTTGGCGACCAGGGCCACGGCCACGTCCGCGTCGAGTTCCTCCGGGACCTCGGTCAGGTCCTTGGCCGGCAGGGCGACGTAGCGCTGCCAGGAGCCCGTGCGGGGCATCGCGGCGACGCGGTCGCCGGTCTTCCAGCCGGTGACGCCGGGGCCGACCTCGACGATCCGCCCGACGAGGTCGTAGCCGGGCACGAAGGGGAAGCGCGGCGGGAACGGGTGGAGGTGCTGGAGCATCTGGACCTCGGCGAAGGACACCCCGGCCGCTTCCACGGCGACCACGACACCGCCCTTGGCGGCCGCGGGCCGGGGGCCCGTCTCGGTCTGGATGTGCTCCTCGGGCGTTCCGCTGCCGGTCATCCGGACCAGGAGGTTGGCGGTGGCGGTGCCCGACGTGCCGGGTCCGCCGGTCGCGGGGCGCTCGGCGGGTGCCGCGCTCATGCCGCACCGCCCGTCGGCTGCGGGGCGCGGTCGGCGGCGTGGCCGGCGGCCTGCTCCGCCGCGAAGTCGGCGGCGTGGTCGGCGACCCAGCGGGCGAAGGTCAGCGCCGGGCGGCCGGTGACCCGCTCGACGGTGTCCTTGGGCACGGGCGGGTGGTCCACGGCGTCGGCGAGGTAGCCCAGCACCATCTCGACCACCGGCTGGGGCATGGCCCGGCCCATGGCCTTGCGCGCCTGCGTCGGGGTGATCTCCTCGAAGGCGAGGGGGCGGCCGAGCACCTGGGCGATCTGGCGGACCTGGTCGGCCTGGGTGATGGCCTCGGGGCCGGTGAGCACGTACGCCTGCCCGGTGTGACCGTCCGTCAGGAGGGCGGTGGCGGCGACGGCGGCGACGTCGTCCTCGTGGATGAGTACGCGTGCCGCGTTGCCGTAGGGGGCCCGTACGACGCCCTCGGTGCGGATGGAGTGGCCCCACTTCCACAGCAGGTTGGTGGCGAACTCGTCGGGGCGCACGAAGGTCCACTCCAGGCCGGACTGCTCGACGGCGCGCTCGACGGCGCGGTGGTACTCGCCGCTGTGGTTGTCGCCCGAGGTGTCCAGGACCGAGGAGGAGGAGAGGACGACGATCCGGCGCACCCCCGACTCCTTGGCCAGGGCGACGACCTCGCGGGCGGCCTCGGGCACCGGGAAGAGGTAGAGGCGCTCCACGCCGTCGAGGGCGGCGCGCAGGGTCTCCGGCTTCTCCAGGTCGCCCTCGAAGACCTCGACCTGTTCGGGCAGACCGGCGGTCGCCGGGGTGCGGCTGATCGCGCGCACCGACGCACCCGCCGCGACGAGCCGGGCGACCACGAGCCGGCCCACGGCTCCCGTCGCTCCAGTCACCAAGATTGTCACGTGCCTGCTCCAGCCTGTTGGGCCCCGGGCGTCCCGGGGACTTGGCGCTCGGTAGTGCTGCCCAGCTTCCGGCGTGCCGGTGGAGGGGCCTTAGAGGGCCCTTCGAGGCGGCCCGCCCGGCTCCCGGTGCCGGGCGGTGCGCACGGCACCGGTGAACTCGGGGTCGAGCATGGTGCGGGCGGTGAGGTCGTGGGCGGGGTCCAGTCCGGTGTCCTGGCAGGCCGTGCTCACCAGGTAGCGGCCGTCCAGCACCGGGTGGGTGGTGAAGGTCCAGTCGCCGCCGGGCGCCGGGGAGCCGTCGGCGGTGACAGGGGCGCCGTCGTCGCCGAAGCCGAACTCGGTGAACCCCAGCCGCATCCCCTGCCCGAGCGCCTTGGTGTAGGCCTCCTTCAGGGTCCACAGCCGCAGCAGCCCCCGCGCCTGCCGCTCGGGCGTCAGCCCGGCCAGCAGGGCCGCCTCGGCGGGGGTGCACATGCGCCGCCCCAGTACGCCGAAGGGGATCTCGCGGTCCACGGGTTCGGCGTCCACGCCGATCCGGCCGGTGCGGCTGACCGCGACGACGAGGAGGTCGCCGGTGTGGCTGAGGCTGACGTCGAGTTGGTCGAAGCCGCGCAGGAAGGGCCTGCCGCCGATCCGGTACGCGAGTTCCAGCGCGGCCGGGTCGGTGTCCAGGACCGCGGCGGCCGTGTGCTTGACGAGCATCCGGGAGGTGACGAAGCGGTAGCGGGCCACCGCGTTCCCGGTGCGCCGGTAGCGCTGCCAGTCGCGGCCCAGCAGGGGGCGCAGCGCGGGGTCGGTGAGCGCGGCGGACAGCCACTCGCCCCAGGTCGCGGTGACGACGGCATGTCCTTCCCGCTCCAGGCGTGCGCGCACCGTCTCCCAGGACCGGGCGGGTGCGGAGCCGGGCATGTGCAGGGGCGGCGCGGGCACGGTGGTGCTGTCGGCCGCGCCGGGGTGGGGCGTCTGGCTGGGGTGGGGCGTCTCGGTCGGGTGGTGCACGTCGCTCCGGTGGGACACGTCCCGCTCCCTCCTCAGTACGCGGGTGCGCCGCCGTCCAGGGCGCAGTCGCGGTCGCCGCGGCCGCGGCGGGCGAGTTCGTCCAGGACCTGCGTCACGCAGCTTTCGGGTGGTGCGGGCGTGGTGAGGCCCAGCCTTCTGGCCAGCCGGGACAGTGCCAGCACCGCCCAGGCGGGCTCGGCGAGGAAGGCGTCGGTGCCGTCCTGGGCCTCCCAGACGCCGAGCACCGCGGCCGCGCCCTGGAGCAGCGCGAACCGGTCGCTGAGCACCACGGCAGCCGGGTCGAAGACGTCGGGCAGGGCCGTGCAGCGACGGCGCAGTTCGTGCAGTTCGCCGGTGAACGCCTGGGCGAGAGCGGCCAGTACGGTACGGGCGCCGTCGGCGCGCGGAGCGTGGGACAGGCGTTCGACCGAGGCGAGCAGAGCGGCGGTGAGGAGGTCCCCGCCGTCGGCGGCCGACGGCAGCCGGTGCTTGAGCGCGGGCAAGTCCGCGCCCGTGCGGAAGAGTGCGGGTGGCGGTGCGGTGTCCCGGAACCAGGAGTGCGCGGCCAGTGCGCGCAGTTGGGGGACGATGACGGCGTGGCAGGCAGCCGTGCCGGTGTGGCCGAGGCCCGCGTGCGGCAGGTCGCGGACCAGCTTGTCGCGGGCCGCGTGCGCGCTGCCCGGTGTGTGGCCGTGCGTGCCCAGGACGCCGATCAGGTCCTCCAGGTTCTCCCGCAGTACGTCCAGGACGACCTGGCTGAGGGCGGCGGCCGTCAGGGGGGTGCGGCCGGCCGGCAGGCTCAGCGCGCGCAGGGCGACGGTGGCCATGCTGTCGCAGGCGAGCAGGTCGGCGAAGAGCGGGGCCAGCGCGGTGTGCCGCCGCCGGACCGTCCGGGCGTCACGGCCGGCGAACACGGTGTGCGCGGCGAGGCGCAGTACGGTCTCGGCGGCGGCGACGGCGGCGCCCGCGACGAGGCAGCGGTCGAGCTGGAAGGTGCGCAGGGCGAGCGCGGTCCCGTCGCCGGGGCGGCCGAGCAGGGTGTCCGCGGGCAGGGGGCAGTGCGTGAACTCCAGGGCGGACAGCGGGATGCCGCGCAGGCCGGAGGCGGGCGCCCTGGGCGGCGTATGCACGGCGTCGACGGGCAGCAGGCCGGGTTCCAGCAGGAATACGGAACGGCCGGGGCCGGATGCGGTGCGGGCGTGGACGACCCAGGCGCCCGCCCGATGGGCGTCCCTGACGAGGTCCTTGCGGCCGTGGAGGATCCAGCCGTCGCGGACCCGGCGGGCGCTCGGTCCGCCCCGGATCAGGGCGTTGGCGTGGGCGAGTTCGCCGGGCACGGCGGTCAACCGGCCGCCACCCAGGAGCAGTTGTGCGGTGCGCTGTCGTTGCCGGGCGTCACCCACCGCCCACACGGGCGCGGCGGCGGCCAGCGGTGCGGCGCCGAGGCCGAGGGCGAGGTCGCGGCGGAAGACCGGGCGCAGCGCGGCCAGGAGCAGGTCGGCACGGGTGAACAGGCCGCCGGACGCGACCGGTACGCACTCGGCTCCGACGCCCGCCTCGCCGAGCAGGGCCTCGGTGGGCTCCGGGGGCACGCCCCGGGTGTCCGCGGCGGCGAGGGCGGCCTGCGAGTGCGGGTTGGCCGGGTCGCGGGGGTCGCCGAGGAGGGCTTCGAGCCGGGCCGCGCGCTGTCGTGCGGCCGCCAGGGGCCGTGCGCCGCCTTCGGGGCGCCCCGGCCGGGGGGTGGTGAGGGGTGGCCGGTTCACAGGGTGCGGACCGCTGTTTCCGCGTGCCGCTTGGCGCCGTTCAGCACGGCCCTGCTCTGTCCCCGGAGCAGGTCGCGCGCGTGGGCGCGGGCCGCGGCGGTGGCGACGTGCGGGTCCTCGCGCAGCAGCACCTGGTGGTGGGCGAAGGCGGTGACGTCCCGTTCGCCGGGCACCACCGACCACTCGGTGGTGTGCGCCTGGAACGGCTCCTGCGGCGCGGTCTCCTTGGCGATGATCCGCAGGGCGTGCGGGAAGCAGACCCGGACCGTCTCGGTGCTGCGCACCCGGGCGCCGCACCGGGTCTCGGTGCGGACGTGCTGCACTCCGGGCTGCTCCTCGGCGACCCGGGCGCTCAGCAGGTGCGGGACGCGGCCCGGCCAGTCGGCGATGGAGCACAGGAAGGAGTAGACGAGTTCGGCGGGGCCCTTGATGCGTACGGACTCCTCGAAGGAGAGCAGCAGTTGCTCCAGCCGGTCCCAGCGCTCGGCGACGGCCCCAAGGCGGGCCAGTTCGGCGGCGCTGCGGGCGTCGGCGGCCCGCACCGCCGCATCGGCGTCCCCGGGGCTGCCCCGGTCGAGGGTCATGTCGTGGTCCAGGGCGAGCCGGCAGCGTCCGCCCGCCCTGGTCTCGACCCGCCAGCTTCCGGTGTGGGACAGGACCGGGTCCGCGGGCGCCTCGTGGTGGAAGTCGATGCGCCGGGCCCCGGCGTCGAGGGTGCGGCGGACCAGGCAGGAGCGGACCGTGCCGTACTGCTGGGTCCAGGCCTGGAACCGGTCGTGGACCCCGTCGAAGTCGAGCCGTTCGACGTGGATGCTCGAACGCAGGAACAGCGGCCAGCGGGGGCTGTCGGCGAGAGTCGCGTAGACCGCACCGGCAGGGGCGTCCACGTCCACCGAGTACGTTCTGTGCTGCACGCGTGCAACCGCCATCGGCCCCGTCTCCTTCCGACGTCCGCTGCGGCGTCTGCGTCGAGGTTCACCGGGAGGCCCGGAGAACCCCTCGAACCTTCCTCGACCGGCACCGGTGCGGACGTGTCCGGAGCAGGGCTAGTGCCGCACGGAGCGCTCCACGATCCGGCAGGCCCTGCCCAGCAGTCGTGGCAGGTCGTCGTCGCGGACGAAGAAGTGGCCGCCGGGCAGGGTGCGGTGGACGAAGCGCCCGTCGGTGAAGGCCCGCCAGCCGCGCACCGTCTCCGTGGGCACCAGCGCGTCCGTGCTGCCGCCGACGGCCAGCAGCGGCAGCGGTACGGGTCCGCCGGTGGCCGGGGCGAGGGCGGCGGCGCGCAGGTCGGCGGCCAGCCGCAGGTCGTCGCGGAGCACCGGCAGGACCAGCCGGTGCCACACGTCGCCCGGCACGGTGTCCTCGGGCACCGCTTCGAACTTCTCCAGCACCCGCAGCAGTTCGTGGTCGGGGGCCTCGGCGGCGGAGATCAGTTCGCCCGCGTCGCCCGGCGGCGGGCAGGCGCCGACGGCCAGCAGGGCCGGCAACGGCAGCCCGGCCGCGTGCAGGGCTCGGGTGAGGGTGTAGGCGATCAGTCCGCCCAGGCTGTGCCCGTACAGGACGTACGGGCCCGCCGGCTGCGGCGAGAACAGGTCGTGCAGGTCGGCGAGGAGGGCCTGACGGGTGGTCACCCGCAGCTCGCGGCGCCGTGCTTCGCGGCCGGGCAGCGGCCTCGGCTCGGGGCGGGCCGTGCCGGCCAGGAGGGTGTCCCAGCGGCGGAACGCCGAGGTTCCCGCTCCCGCGTGCGCGAAGCACACCAGCCGTACGCCCCGCTCTCCTGCCGTGTCCGGCCCTGGCTCGTGCACCGTCGTCCTCCCTCTCCGCCTCTTGTGTCCGGGCACCGGGCCTCAGGCCGCGTACAGGTCGAACGTGGAACCCCGCCGGGCGCCGCCGAGCACGTCCAGTGTCGGGTCCACCGCGAGCATCGCCTGGTGGAGCCGCTGGAGCTGCGGCGAGGGCTCGATGCCGAGGTCCTCGATGAGCCGGGTGCGCAGCCTGCGGTAGACGTCCAGTGCGGTGGCCTGGCGGCCGGACCGGTAGAGCGCCACCATCGCCTGCGAGTGCAGGCCCTCGTGCTGGGGGTGACGGGCGACCAGTTCGGTGAGTTCGGCGAGGAGTTCGGAGTGGCGGCCGAGCCGCAGGTCGACGTCGATGCGCCGCTCGACGGTCACCATCCGGCTCTCTTCGAGCCGCATGACGTCGATCTCCAGGATCGGGCCCACGCGTACGTCGACGAGGGCCGGGCCCTTCCAGAGCGCGAGCGCCTGCCGCAGCCGGGCCGCGGCCAGCGGGTCGTCGCCCGCCTCGATGGCGCTCTGCCCCTCGGCGACCAGCCGCTCGTACTCGTGGACGTCCACGCTGGACGCGGGGACCTGCAGCAGGTAGCCGCCGTGCCGGGTGGCGAGCACCTCCTTGGCCGCGCCCGGGTTGCCCGGCCCCATGGCCGTGCCGAGCCTGCGGCGCAGCTGGAGTATGTAGGTCTGCAGCGTGGTCAGCGCGCTCTGCGGCAGCTCGGTGCCCCACACCTCCTCCATCAGGGTCGGTACGGGCATCACCCGCCCCGGGTAGAGCGCGAGCAGCGCCAGAATCTGACGCGGCTTGCCGGCCGTCGGAACAATCGAACCCTCGTTGACCTCAGCGCTCAACGGACCCAGAACCTGAATCTGCACGGTTTCCTCAGCTCGTTGTCGAGTTCACATGGATAAAGCCTGCGACGGAGGCACAGTAGCGGGACCCGAGGGGGCCCCTCGAATTCCTTGAGCGCGTATCGAGTCCGTCTCCAACAAGGCACGTCCGCCGATTTCCTGAACTGCTGAGATCCATGATCCCAGCAGGTCGTCAGAGCCTGGAGCTGCACGCTCGGCACCTTTTACGCCCCGGAGTTTTCGGGCATGCCGAGGAATCACCCTCGGTGAAATTCCGCTCAAGGTGCGCTCCAGTGGAATTCCGGCCGCAGCTGATGCACCGCAGGGGTGAAGTCGAATTCCACGCCGAAGAAACGCGAAGGAGACGCGAAGAGAGGGCGAAGGGAAGGAAAGTTGAAGAGGGGAATACCGGCCGGGAAGGCGCGCTTCAGCCGACGCGGTCCCCGTGGAACTCCGCAGCGCCGAGCGGGGCGTCGGGACCGGCCATGAGGATCGACCGCTGCAGCCTGCGCAGGACGGCCGAGGGTTCCAGCCCGAGTTCGCGCACCAGGGTCTGGTGCAGCCGCTGGTAGACGTCGAGGGCCTCGCCCCGGCGTCCGGACCGGTGCAGCGCCAGCATGAACTGGCCGTGCAGGTTCTCGTGGGTGCGGTAGCGGCCGGCCAGCACGGTCAGTTCCGCCAGCAGTTCCCGGTGCCGCCCGATCCGCAGGTCGGCCTCGATGCGCTGATCGAGGGCGCACAGCCGGGTCTCCTCCAACCGCCGCGCCTCGGTCTCCAGTTGAACACCGCTGTCCACGTCGGCGAAGGCCGGTCCCGACCACCGGGACAACGCCTCGCGCAGCAGCCGGGCGGCACCGGGGAAGTCGCCCGCGTCCATCGCCTGGGACCCCCTGACGACCAGCCGGTCGAACTCCCGGACGTCACTGGTGCCGCCCCCGCTGTGGAGCAGGTAGCCGCCGGGCAGCGTGAGCAGCACGTCCTTGGCGGTGCGCCGGCCCGGCACGCCCTCCTGCCCCTTCTCCTGCCCCTGTTCCAGGGCCGCCGAGATCAGGGACCGCAACTGCAGTACGTACGTCTGGAGCGTGGTGCGGGCGCTGCGCGGCGGTGTGCCCGCCCACAGTTCCTCGATCAGGGCCGGGACCGGGACGACCTGATCGGCGTGGAGCGCGAGGAGCGCCAGCACTTGCCGCGCCTTGGGGGCGGTGGGGGTGATGGAGTGACCCTGCTCCCTGACCGCCAGAGTGCCCAGTAGTGCGATGTCCACGAGATTTCCCCTGTCCAAGGCCATGGATGAGCGACCTCAGTAAAAAACAGGGCCAACGGTTTGTCAACAAGAAACCGACCGCACCGTCCTGTTAGCGCTCACCTCCCCACAGCCCCTTCCTTACTGCCCTCACCTGCACCTTTACTAAACCTCGACACTTCCGGAAAAGCGCGGAATCAGGCCATGATCCATTGACCGCAGGCCGATACCCCGCACAAACAGACCCTCAGGTCTCCTTTGTGTGTCCCATGCACGCAAAAGTCCGGGCAGGCACGCGTTCGGGCAGGCAAGAGTCCGCGCACGCAGAAGGCCCGGTGCCGCGCGCGTGCGCGGCACCGGGCCCGGCCTCGAAGCCCTACCGGGGCCCGGTGCCGCCCGCGTCGAGCCGCGCCAGCAGGGGATCGGGCGCGACGGACGGCAGCAGCACCCGCCAGATGCGGCTCACCGTCCCCTCCGAGAGCCACTCCGCGTCCCGCGCACCGAGCACTTCGAGCCCCACGGTGGCCGCCGTCACGGTGGTCGCCACGTCCCGGGCCGCGACCCCCGGGCGCAGCTCCCCCGCGGCCTCGGCCTGGACGAGCTCCTGCTCCACCCAGTCCCGCCAGTGGTCCCGCAGATCGGTTCCGGCCGGGTGGGGCAGCTCGCAGCCCAGGGAGAATCCCGTACGGAGCACCACGTCGCGGCAGAGTGCGTCGGCGAGCCGGTGCGTGGTGTCGACCAGCATCTGCACATGGCTCGCTTCGACCGGGAAATCGGCGCGGATGACGGCCCGCAGCCTGCTCAGCGCCTCCGCCTCGACGACGTCGGCCAGGGCGGCCTTGCTCTCGAAGTGGAAGTGCAGTGCGCCGGCGCTCACCCCGGCACGCGCGCAGATCGCGGTGAGCGAGGCCCTGGAGAAGCCCTCGCGGCCGAAAACCTCCGCCGCGGACCGGATCAGGGTTTCTCGTGTACGCGCCGCCCGCTCCTGTTTGACCATCGACCGCTCCATCACTGCAAGGGGGGGGTACCGGGTCCGCCGAAGCGAGGGTGGAGAGGCGGAGAACCACGGCACTTGTCGAAAAGGGCCGGGGTCGAGGCGTACGAGCACACCCCACCACCGCGGCCGCCGCCACGGTGCGGCCCCCCTTGCGAGCCAACATAACAAACCGCACGTGCCGTTTCTACCGAACGGCCGCCCCCACGCACATCCGCGACCGAACCTCCTCACGGCCCGCCGCCGAAAACGCGGAAGAATGCGCCAGCCTCTCAAGGACCGCTCGAGAAACGCTGGAGGACGGAGGCCGCCGAGCTCTGCAAGCCCCGCACGCACCGCCTCGGGAACCTGCCCCCACCAGGGCGGACAAGCGAACCGGAAGGGACGCGTCCGGCGAAATCCACTGCTCTGGTACACATCCCGGTCGGTCGATATCTTTCGACCGGACGCCACTCGGACACATCGCGCACCATTCCAGGGGGAGCAGTGCCGGCGAGCACGTTTCAGGACGAACTCAGAGCGTTCGACGCACCGGCGGGAAGGTGCTGCGCGGATTCCGTACTCCGTCCGGACCGCCCCCGTCCCGCGACGCTGACCAGCACCGTCCCGCGCGAACTGGTGCACAGGTCCGCCGTGGCCGAAGTGCTGCTCACCGGCTGGCGGCGGGTGGACGACACCCGCTTCGTGATATCCGCCCAGTGGCCGCGGGGCCACAGCTTCTTCACCCCGGTCGCCGACGGCCGCTACGACCCGCTGATCGGCTGCGAGACCCTGCGCCAGATCGGCATCCTGCTGGGGCACGCGGAGTTCGGTGTGCCGTTCGGCCACCAGTTCCTCATCCAGGACCTCCACTTCGCCGTCCGGCCGCAGCACCTGGAGGTGGGGTACGAACCTGCCGCGCTCAGCATCTCCATCACCTGCACGCAGGTCGTCCGGCGGGGCGAGAACCTCGCCCGTATGCGCTTCGAGGCCGTCTTCCACCGCGACGGCCAGGTCGCCGCGACGGGCGGCGGGTCCTTCTCCTGCCTCGCGCCGAAGGTATACCGGCGGCTGCGCGGCGCGCACCTGCCGGCCGGCGGTCGCGGGCCGGCCGCCCCGGGTTCCCCGACGGCCCCTGCCCGGGTGGGGCGCCTCTCGCCCATGGACGTCGTCCTGTCCCCCACCGACGCGCGCGACCGCTGGCTGCTGCGGGCCGACACCCGCCATCCCGTCCTCTTCGAGCACGCCGTCGACCACGTGCCGGGGATGGTCCTGATCGAGGCGGCCCGGCAGGCCACGGCGGTGGCGCTGGACCGCCCCCACTACCTTCCGATGAACCTCGCCTGCGAGTTCGCGCGTTACACCGAGCTGGCGCAGCCCTGCACGATCGAGGCCCGGCCGCTGCCCGCCCCCGCCCCGGGAGGCGGCCGGAGCGTCCTGGTGACCGCGGTGCAGAGCGGCGTCCCGGTCTTCACCTGTACTGTCACGGCCGCCCCGGACGGGGACTGACGTCCTGAGGGGCGACCTCGGCGGCACCCCACCGTAAGATACGGACTGAGCGGTTTTTTTGGCCGCCCGAACCACCCCGAGGAATCAGGAGGCGCCGTGGCCGAGCAGGTCCGAGCCATTCGTACCCGTCGCACGATCCTGACCGCGGCGGCCAGAGTCTTCGAGGTGCACGGGTACCAGGCGGCCACGATCGCCCAGATCCTCAAGGAGGCGGGCACGACCAAGGGCGCCCTGTACTTCCACTTCGTCTCCAAGGAGGACCTGGCCCAGGCCGTCCTGGCCGAGCAGGACCACAGCATCCAGGTTCCGCACCGCGTCTCCAAGGTGCAGGAGATCGTGGACATCGTGATGCTGCACGCCCATCGCCTGCAGACGGACCCGATCGTCCGCGCGGCGGTCCGGCTGACGATGGATCAGCAGTCGGAGGGCCTGGACCGCAGCGGCCCGTTCCTGCGCTGGGTCGGGGTCGGCGTCCCGCTGCTGGAGGAGGCCCAGGCCAGGGGCGAACTGCTGCCCCACGCGGTGCCCTCCGAGACGGCCGCCGTCATCGTGGGCTCCTTCGCCGGCATCCAGTCCATGTCCCAGGCCATCTGCGAGTACCGCGACCTGGTCACCAGGGTCTCCGCCATGCTGCGGCACGTGCTGCCCAGCGCGGTGGCCCCCTCCATCCTCGCCTCGCTCGACCTCGCCGAGAGCCGGGGGGCCCGGGTCTACGAGGAGGCCGTGCATGCCTCCCTGGAGCAGCAGGCGCACGCCGCCCGGACGCAGGAAGCGCTCGACACCGTCGGCTGAGGGCCGGGGCCCGGCCCTTCCCGGCGCTCCGTCAGGGGCGGCCCGTCCCGGCGTCCTCGGCGACGTACGCCGACAGTGCCGTGCCCAGGTCGCCGCCGTCCGACGTCCATGCCAGGTAGCCGTCGGGCCGTACCAGCGCCGCCTCGTACGCAACGTCGGGTACGGGTGCGGCGCGGACCACTTTCAGCGTCCGGCCCCAGGCGCGCGCCCGGTCGAGGTGGCGGGCGCCGCCGTTGCCGAGGAGCAGCAGCAGCGGTCTGCCGTCCTGGAGCAGTTCGACGACGTCGGTGTCTCCCGTCTCCGTGGTGAGGGCCAGGTTGGCCAGGAACGTGCCGGCCGCCGGGCCGCCGTCCCCGGCGGGGGCGGGCAGCACCGTGTCCTGGGCGCTGATGAGGTCGCCGAGACGGCGTCCGCTCTCCTGGCCGGTGAGCAGCAGCGAGCGGAACACCCCGCGCAGGGCGTCGAGTTCGGGCCCCGGGCGCATCAGCGCGAGCTGGGCCCGGGTGTTGTCGATGACCCGCTGGGCCGACGGGCGGCGTTCCGCGTCGTAGGTGTCGAGCAGTCCGGCGCCCGCCCTGCCCCGCACCGCGAGCGCCAGCTTCCAGCCCAGGTTGAGCGCGTCCAGCACTCCGGTGCTCAGACCTTGTCCGCCGATCGGGAAGTGCACGTGCGCCGCGTCGCCCGCCAGGAAGACGCGTCCCGCACGGAAGGTGCGGGCGAGTCGGGTGACATCGCTGAACCTGTCCAGCCAGCGCGGCTGTGTCATGGCGATGTCCCGCCCGGCGATCCGGGAGACCTCCCGGCGCAGTTCCTCCAGGGTGGGCGGTGTGTGCCGGCCTGGGTGCGCGCCCCGGCAGTCGAGTGTCCGTACATGCGTGTGGCCCCCGGCGTCGCGCTTGGCGACGATCCAGCCGCGTGCGGTGTGCTGCCAGCCGTCGGGCAGCGCTCCGGGGTCGGTGAGGGCGACGGCGCCCATCAGGGCGGACACCGTGGCCGGTCCGGTGTCGGAGGTGATGGCCGCCTGTTCCCGCACCGCGCTGCGGGCTCCGTCGGCCCCCACCACGTACTGCGCCTCGACGCGCACCCCGCGGCCGTGCGGGCCCTCGGCCTCGATCCGTACGCCGCCGTCCCGTTCGGCGACCTCGGTGACCCGGTGCCCCCGCAGGATGCGGGCGCCCGCCGTCCGGGCCCGCTCCTCGAAGCTCCTTTCGAGCTGTGCCTGGGGGTACTTGAGGAGGGGCTGGGGTTCCCGGTCGGGGGCGGTGATCACCAGTCCCGGCAGGCCCGCGAAGTGGAAGGGCAGGCCCCTCGCGCCGCGGGCGGGGCCTGTCGCGGGGCCAGGCAGGTGGCCCCGCCTGGCCAGGCACTGCACCGCCCGCGCGTGCAGGGTGTTCGCCTTGGGCCGCTCGCTGACGTCGTCCCGTGCTTCCAGGAGTACGGTGCCGACCCCGTGGCTCGCCAACTCGGCTGCCAGCAGCATGCCGACGGGTCCTCCGCCGACCACCGCCACCTGCGTACGCAACCGACCGTTCTCCTGCACAGCGGCGCCCCCCTCGGCCCTCGGCACGGTGCGGAATATACCGGTCGTCCGGTTTCTTTGCCATCCCGAGAGGTGCCGAAGCGTCTCCGCCGCCCCGCTAGTGCACCCCCTTCGGCTGCCGCTCCGGCGCGAACGGGTTCGGCTCGTCGTCGGCGAGTACGCCCACGAAGGGGTCGCCCTCCCCGGCGAAGGTGTAGGCGCCGCCCTCGATCCTTTCGATCAGCCCGCGGGTCCAGCGCACACCGGCGTCGGCGGAGTGGACCCACAGGTTCATGATCTCGCCGATGTGACCGAGCTGCTCGGGCCCGGCCTCCGGCGTGTAGTACCCGGTGACGGCGGACCGCCACTGCTCCAGCCCGGAGACCCGCTCCTTCAGCAGGGCGATGGCCTCGCCGCGGGGCAGGTCGACGATGAAGCCGAGGCCGGCGGAGAGGTCGTCGGACTTCTGCTCGTGCGAGCTCAGGGCGTCGCGCAGCAGTCTGAAGTACTCCGCGGTGCCCTGCTCGTTGAGCTCGTACTCCACGCGGGGCGGGCCGCCTGCGGTGCTCGGCGCGATCTCGTGGGCGATGAGCAGCCCCTGCTTCGTCATCTGCTTGAGGGCGTGGTAGATCGAGCCCGGCTTGGCGCTCGACCACTCGTGGGCCCCCCAGTACTCAAGATCATTGCGCACCTGATAGCCGTGCGCCCGTCCGTGCTGGCGGACCGCGCCGAGAACCAGCAGCCGGATCGGTGACATGGGCGTCCTCCTTCTCCTCGTACACAGTTGTGCCCGGATGAGTTCTATCCAAGTTTGACTAGTCCCAAATCTACGGTACCTTCATCGCGACTAATCAAGTTTGACCAAACGGCGGTGAGGCCCTATGGTGGCATCACTAGTCAAGTTTATCCACTGACTGAGGAGGGCGCTTTGTCTGACCGCGATCTGGCGATCGTCGTCGAAGGCCTGCGCAAGAAGTACAAGGACAAGCAGGCTCTCGACGGCCTCGACCTCACGGTGCGGGCCGGGACCGTCCAGGGGATCCTCGGCCCCAACGGCGCCGGCAAGACCACGGCCGTCCGCATCATGTCCACCCTGCTGCGCGCCGACGAGGGACGCGTCGAGGTGGCGGGCATCGACGTGCGCACCCGCGCCGACGACGTGCGCTCGCAGATCGGGCTGCTCGGCCAGAACGCCGCCGTCGACGAGGAACTCAGCGGCCGCCAGAACCTGGAGATGTTCGGCCGCCTCTACCACCTCGGCGCCCGGCGCGCCGGAGCGCGGGCGGCCGAGCTGCTGGAGCAGTTCGGCCTCACCGAGACCGGCACCAAGGCCGTCAAGCAGTACAGCGGCGGCATGCGGCGGCGACTGGACCTGGCCGCGTCGCTGATCTCCCGGCCGCAGGTGCTCTTCCTGGACGAGCCCACCACCGGGCTCGACCCCCGCGGCCGGACGGAGGTGTGGAACGCGGTGCGCTCCCTGGTGGGCGGCGGTACGACCGTACTGCTGACCACGCAGTACCTGGAGGAGGCCGACCAGCTGGCCGACCAGATCGCGGTGATCAACCGCGGGCAGGTCATCGCCGAGGGCACCGCCGACGAACTGAAGACCAAGACCGGCGGCGACCGCATCGACGTCATCCTGCACGACGTGGCGCAGCTGGAGCGCGCCGCCGCCCTGCTGCCCGGCGCCGTGGACAAGGACGAGGACCGGCGGATGGTCAGTGCCTCGATCAGCAACCGGATGGCGGCCCTGACCGAGACGGTACGGGCGCTGCAGGAGGCCGGCATCGAGGCGGAGGACATCGCCGTGCGCCGGCCGACCCTCGACGAGGTCTTCATGCACCTGACGAAGGAGGAGGCGGCATGACCGCGACCCACCACGCACCCGCCGCGGCCCCGGTGAGCACGACGCACGGGAGTGGTTCCAAGCTGAGCTGGGCGCTCGCCGACTCCTGGACGATGACCCGGCGCGAGCTGGCGCACTGGGCGCGCCAGCCCGTGCAGGTGGTCGTCGGGCTGGTCTTCCCGGTGATGATGCTGCTGATGTTCGGCTTCCTGATCGGCGGCGGCAAGGGCGTCGAGGGGGACTTCACGTCCTACCTGGTGCCCGGCATGCTCACCATGACCATGGCCTTCGGCCTTGAGGCGACCATGCTCTCGGTCACCCAGGACCTCGGCAAGGGCGTCATCGACCGGTTCCGTTCGATGCCGATGAACTCGGGCTCGATCCTGGTCGGCCGGAGCATCGCCGACATGTTGCAGTCGGTCGTCGGTCTGGCGGTGATGATCGGCGTCGGCGCCGCGATCGGCTGGCGCTGGAACAACGGCTTCGCCTCCTTCATGGGGGCCGTGGGCCTGCTGCTCCTGCTGCGGTTCGCGATGCTGTGGATCGGCCTCCACCTGGCGATGGTCGCGGGCAAGCCGGAGATGGTGCAGGCCGTGCAGATCCTGGTCTGGCCGATGGCCTTCCTCTCCAACGCCATCGCCACGCCCGCCTCGATGCCCGCCTGGCTCGGTGCGGTCGTCGAGTGGAACCCGATGTCGGCGACGGCCACCGCGGTGCGCGAACTGTTCGGCAACCAGAGCGCGGCCGGCGGCTCCTGGGCCGCGACCCACGCGGAGCTCCTGGCGGTGGCCTGGCCGCTGCTCCTGGTCGCGATCTTCTTCCCGCTGGCGGTCAAGAGGTTCCGGGACCTCAGCCGCTGACCCATGACCGGCCCCCCGGCCCTGCCCCCCGTCGGGGCCGGGGGGTCGCTTCCCGCGGTGCCACCGTCGTACCGCCCCTTCGGCCGCACCACAGCCTTGGAGAAAACAGGAACATGCCCCACACCTCCGCCACGTCCTCGCCCGTGCCGCACGCCGCCGACAGCCACGACCTGATCCGCGTCCACGGTGCGCGCCAGCACAACCTCAAGGACGTCAGCATCGCCCTGCCCAAGCGCAGGCTGACGGTGTTCACCGGGGTCTCCGGCTCGGGCAAGAGCTCGCTGGCGTTCGCCACGATCGCCGCCGAGTCCCAGCGGCTGATCAACGAGACCTACCCCTCGTTCGTACAGAACCTGATGCCCAGTCAGGCGCGGCCCGAGGTCGACGTCCTGGAGGGGCTGACGGCGGCGATCATCGTCGACCAGCAGCGGATGGGCTCCGACCCGCGCTCCACGGTGGGCACCGCGACCGACGCCAACGCCATGCTCCGCATCCTCTTCAGCCGTCTCGGCGACCCACACATCGGACCGCCGAGCGCGTACTCCTTCAACACCGCGTCGATCAGCGGAAGCGCCTCGATCACGGTGGCGGGCGGCGGCAACAAGACGGAAACGGCCGACTTCAGCCGCACCGGCGGCATGTGCACGCAGTGCGAGGGCCGGGGCACGGTCTCCGACATCGACCTCACGCAGCTGTACGACGACTCCAAGGCGATCGCCGAGGGCGCGTTCACCATCCCCGGCTGGAAGTCCGACAGCTGGTGGACGGTGCGCACGTACGCCGAATCCGGCATCCTCGACCCGCACAAGCCGATCCGCGAGTTCACCGAGCAGGAGATGCAGGACTTCCTGTACCGGGAGGCGACCAAGGTGAAGGCGGGTGACTCCACCGTCACCTACGAGGGACTGATCCCCAAGATCCAGAAGTCGTTCCTGTCCAAGGACCGGGCGTCGATGCAGCCCCACGTAAGGGAGTTCGTGGACCGCGCGGTCACCTTCACCACCTGCCCCTCCTGCGAGGGGACCCGGCTGAGCGAGGGGGCCCGCTCCTCGAAGATCGGGCAGATCTCGATCGCGGACGCCTGCGCGATGGAGATCCGCGACCTGGCGAAGTGGGTGCGCGACCTGGACGAGCCCTCGGTGGCCCCGCTCCTCGACGCCCTGCGCCAGACCCTCGACTCGTTCGTGGAGATCGGGCTGGGCTATCTCTCGCTGGACCGGCCCTCGGGCACTCTCTCGGGCGGCGAGGCGCAGCGCGTCAAGATGATCCGCCACCTCGGCTCCTCGCTCACCGATGTGACGTACATCTTCGACGAGCCCACCGTCGGGCTGCACCCGCACGACATCCAGCGGATGAACGACCTGCTGCTGCGGCTGCGCGACAAGGGCAACACCGTCCTGGTCGTCGAGCACAAGCCGGAGACGATCGCCATCGCCGACCACGTCGTCGACCTCGGCCCCGGGCCGGGCTCGGCGGGCGGCACCATCTGCTTCGAAGGCTCGCTCGACGGGCTGCGCGCCTCCGACACCGTCACCGGGCGCCACCTCGACGACCGGGCCGCCCTGAAGGACACCGTCCGCACGCCCACCGGGGCGCTGGAGATCCGCGGTGCCACCGCGCACAACCTCCAGGACGTGGACGTCGACATTCCGCTCGGCATCCTCACCGTCGTCACGGGTGTCGCCGGTGCCGGCAAGAGCTCCCTGGTCCACTCCTCCATCCCCGCGGGCAAGGGCGTCATCTCGATCGACCAGAGCCCCATCCGTGGCTCCCGGCGCAGCAACCCGGCCACGTACACCGGTCTGCTCGAACCGATCCGCAAGGCCTTCGCCAAGGCCAACGGCGTCAAGCCCGCCCTGTTCAGCGCGAATTCCGCGGGCGCCTGCCCCACCTGCAACGGTGTCGGTGTCATCACCACCGACCTGGGCATCATGGCCGGTGTCTCCACTCCCTGCGAGGACTGCGACGGCAAGCGGTTCCAGGCCTCGGTCCTCGAACACCGTCTCGGCGGCCGCAACATCAGCGAGGTCCTCGCGATGTCGGTGACGGAGGCGGGGGAGTTCTTCGCCGCGGGCGAGGCCCGGCTTCCGGCAGCGCACAAGATCCTGGAACGCCTCGTGGAGGTCGGGCTCGGCTACCTCAGCCTCGGCCAGCCGCTCAACACGCTGTCCGGCGGCGAGCGGCAGCGGCTGAAGCTGGCCACGCACATGGGCGAGACCGGTGGCGTGTACGTCCTGGACGAGCCGACCACCGGGCTGCACCTGGCGGACGTCGCCCAGCTCCTGGGCCTGCTGGACCGGCTCGTGGAGTCCGGGAAGTCGGTCGTCGTCATCGAGCACCACCAGGCGGTGATGGCCCACGCCGACTGGATCATCGATCTGGGCCCCGGCGCGGGCCACGACGGCGGCCGCGTCGTCTTCGAGGGCACCCCCGCCGACCTCGTCGCCGCGCGCTCCACCCTCACCGGCGAGCACCTGGCCGAGTACCTCGCGGGGGCCGCGCAGGACGACCGGGCGTAGGGCGGCTCCGTGCCGCGGTCCTCGCGGGGGCCGCGGCACACCGTGCCGGTGCACATCCGACAAGCGAAGGACAGGTCTGCTCGCGGGGGCCGGCACGCACCGGCCCCCGCCACCCAGAGGGGATTGCCGTGACCGTACAGACATCCGGAACGTCCGAGGGACGGGAGCGGACCGGCCGGAACACCGTCCGCGCGTCTCGCGCCCGTGCTCGCGCGGTGCGGTCGTGACGACGGTGCTGCAGGAGTACGAGGCCTGTGAACGGGCCCGCACCCGCCTGACCGAGGCGGGCGTGTGGGACGTCGAGGGCGACCTGACCGCACTGCGAGCACGTTTCCTGACCGAGGAGTCGCCCCTGGCGCTGGCCCGCTTCGAGACCGCGGTGGCCGAGCGCTGCCGTCGTATCCCGCTCGGGCACCTCATCGGTGCGGTGCCCTTCGACGGCCTTGAACTCGTCGTCGGGAGCGGGGTGTTCGTGCCCCGGCACGAGAGCACCAGCGTGGTGGAGTGGGCGGCGTCCGAGGCGACGCTGCCGCGCGGCGGGAGAGTGCTGGACCTGTGCTCCGGCGTCGGGGCGCTGGGTCTGGCCCTGTCCAGGCGCCGCCCCGACGCGTCGGTGACGTGCGTGGAGCGCGACGACACCTGCTTGCAGTACCTGGCCCGCAACGCGGCACGCAACGAGTCGGTGCTGGGCCCGCTCTTCGTGCAGGCAGTCGATCTCACCGAGCCCGGCTGCCTGGACGCCCATCTGGGCGTCACCGACGTGGTCATGGCGAACCCGCCCTACGTCTCCCCGCTGTGGCGGCTGCTGCCCGAATGGTCCGAGCACCAGCCGCGGAGCGCCGTCTACAGCGGGGCCGACGGCCTCCTGCTGATCCGGCGCATCGTCGAGCTGTCGGCGGCGGTGCTGCGCCGGGGCGGGTGGCTGGCGATCGAGCACGACAAGGCACAGCCGGAGCAGGTGGGCGCGCTGCTGCGGGGCGACTTCTTCGAGGAGGTCACCACGCTTGCCGACACCGCGGGCGAACCGAGGATCACGGTGGCGCGGCGGGCCGGGTGAGTGGGGTGGGCCGTACGGGGTGAGGTCCGGGGACCGTACGGCGGTGACGGCTGAGCGTCGCGGACCGTACGGCGGTGACGGGTGCGCGCTGCGGATCGGATCGTACGGCAGCGCCCGCCGTCAGCCGGACCGGAAGGCCCCCAGGTGGTCGGCGGCCCAGGTGCGGAAGTCCCCGGCCGGCCGGCCGAGGAGTGCGGGGGCCGTGCCGTCCACCTCGCTCTTGCTCCCCGCGCGCCCGCGTTCCGCGCTCTCCACCAGCGCCCCGGCGATCTCCGCGGAGTACCGTGCGGTCAGCGCGGTACGCGCCTGCTCGACGTCCAGTTCCTCGAACCGGAGGGCACGGCCCAGCAGTTGGGCCAGTTGCCGCGTCCGGTCGACCGCACTGAGCGCCTCCGGTCCGGTCAACTGATAGGCCCTGCCCTCGTGTTCGGCCTTTTCGTGCTCGGCCCCGGCGAGCACCCGCACCGCCACCTCGGCGACGTCGCGCGGATCGACGCAGGCGTTGAGCGAGGTCCCGTACAGGGCCCGGACGGTGTTGTCCGTACGGATCGAGCGCGCCCAGGACAGGGTGTTGGACATGAAGGCGCGCGGGCGCAGCAGGGTCCAGGCCAGGCCGCTGTCGACCAGCAGTTGCTCGTTCCGGCGCTGCCACCGGGTGATCAGGTCGTCGGCCCCTTCGTCGGCAACCACGGCCGCCGACAGCTTCACCACGTGCCGCACCCCGGCCGCCGCCGCCTCCCGCAGGAAGACCGCGTCGCCCGCTGCGGAGGGCACGGACAGCAGCAGGACCCGGCGCACTCCGCGCAGGGCCCCCGCCAGCGAGCGGGCGTCGGTGAAGTCGCCGCGGACGATCTCCGCCGACGCCGGGGCACCCGAGACCCGTGCGGGCTCCCTGGCCATGACACGCACCGGCAGTCCGGGGGCCAACTCGGGGAGCCTGCGGAGCACTTC
Organism: Streptomyces sp. NPDC039736; assembly: GCF_055596485.1. Lineage (NCBI taxonomy): Bacteria > Bacillati > Actinomycetota > Actinomycetes > Kitasatosporales > Streptomycetaceae > Streptomyces > Streptomyces sp. NPDC039736. Next base: position 69,045 of record NZ_JBVIUQ010000016.1, read on the forward strand.
CCTCCCGACGGTTCCGGTCGCTCCGGTCACCAGCAGCACGAGGTCGCCCTTCCGCCCAAGACTTTCCGCCCACAGACCTTCCGTGGCGACGCGACCGAAGTGATCCCGAGCGGTCCGAGTTGATCGGATCAGCGGAACCGGATCAAGGTCCAGACGATATCCGGACAACGGGAGGCACACAAGGAAGCCACCCGTGCGGTCCTCCCGCGCTAGCCCTTGTGCGTCAGGGGCGTCGGAGGCAGGCCTTCCAAGTCCCGTACGAGATCGATCACTTCGTTGATCGACTTGATGCTCTTCTGCGACAGTCCCGCGGTGCCCAGGGCGACATGCTGAACCTGGGCGTCCCGGAGCACGCCCAGCATGCCGGGGTCCACGTCCACGGTCTTGGTCACGGCGTCGTCGAAGAAGTACGCCGGGGACACGCCGAAGAAACGGGCCAGGCCTTCGAGGTGACGCAGCGTCGGATTGGCCCGCTGGCCCTTGCGCAGCAGCCAGATGTAGCTGCTGGAGATCTTGACGCCGTTCGCGGAGATCGCACGGGCGACTTCCTCGGTGCTGTACGGAGCGTTTCCTGCTGGGACGACGACACTGAACAGATGGTTCAGTTTGTCGGCCAGCGATGAGCCCACCTCATCGCTTGCAGTGGTCACGGGGTCTCCCCTCTCGCACACATCACTTTATTCATCGTGCGGTGCGCGCGTCGAGTTCTGGAACAACGGGCACGGGTTGACTGCCCTGCCGCGCATTGCCTAGCGTGACGCTTCATCAACTGATGTGGACGTTGCGCCTCCAAGGTTTGCCATGCCAGTCGGAATCGACTGGCTGACGCGGCTGGCGAGGCCTTCGCGTTCTGACTGGGCTGGGGGGCAGGCCGGTGGGTGCACCTTGAAAGCTCCCGCTTCGGACCCGTCGTCACCGGCAAGCGCGCACACGGGCGCGGAGCCGACGTGCTTCGACGCCCAGGCTGCCGCGCAGCAGACGTGCTTCGAGACCCAAGTCGCCGCGCCGCAGACGCGCTTCGACGCCGAGGCTGCCGCGCAGCAGATGCACAGGCACCTGAGCAGTCCCGCGTCTCTCCCGCCGGTGGTCCGCTTCCCGTCGGCCCCTCTCGACGCGCAGTCCGCTCCGGCGGCCGCGACTGGCGGGTTCATGCCGGACGCGCTGACCGACCGGGGCAACGCGAAGCTCTTCGCCCGGCTGAACGCGCACCGGTTCCGCTACGTCCTGGGCATGGGCTGGCACATCTGGGACCAGTACCGGTGGAAGCGGGTCGGCGGTACGGAGGCCGCGGTGTGGGCCGCCGGCGACATGGCCGAGGGCATCCCCGAGCACGACCCCTACAACCGGTTCGACGACCGTTCCATCGCGGCACACCGCCGGTATTCCGCCTCCACCTCCGGGATGAAGGCGATGCTCTACCAGGCGCAGGCGGCTCCGGCCCTCCGGCTGGACCCCGGCCTCCTCGACGGCGACCCCTACGCCCTGTGCACCCCGGCCGGCACCGTCGACCTGCGCTCCGGTGAACTGCGTGCGCCGGACCCGCTCACGGACATGCACTCCCGTGCCACGTCGGTGGCTCCGCAGAAAACGCCGACCCCCCGCTGGCACCGCTTCCTCCATGACACCTTCGGGGACGACGAGCGGGGCCTGGAGACGATCCGCTTCCTGCACCTGCTGCTCGGCTACTCGATCACCGGGGACGTCGGGGCGCAGGTCCTGCCGTTCCTGTACGGGCTGGGCGCCAACGGAAAATCGGTTCTGCTGGAGGTGCTCACGAGCCTGCTCGGGGACTACGCGAACGCGGCGCCCCCCGGCTTCCTGATGGAGAAGGGGAGGTTCTCCGAGCACTCCACGGAACTCACCGAACTGCACGGCAGACGCATCGTCGTCTGCTCCGAACTCAAGCCGAACGACAAGTTCAACGAGGCCCGGGTCAAGCTCCTCACCGGCGGCGACACCATAACCGCCCGCCGGATGCGGCAGGACTTCTTCACCTTCACCCCCACCCACAAACTCTGGCTGCTGGGCAACCACCGCCCCGAGGTCGGCACCGGCGGGTACGCCTTCTGGCGGCGCATGCGGATCATCCCGTTCGAGCGGCAGGTCCCCAACAACCGCAAGATCGACAATCTGGCCGCCGAGCTGGTCCACGACGAAGGCCCCGGCATCCTGTACTGGCTCATCGAGGGAGCCATGCAGTACCTCGCCACCCGGGACCCGCTGACGGGGCCCGCCACGGTCCGGGTGGCCACCGCCGCCTACCAGGCCACCGAGGACCACATCGGCCGCTTCCTCCAGGAGTGCTGCCGACGGGGCAACGGCCAGGAGCTGCGTGTCGAGCAGAAGCTGCTGTACGAGACCTACGGGCGCTGGTGTTCCGAGGAAGGCATCCGCCCCTCGACGAGCAGGGCCTTCGCGAGCCGTATCCGGCAGGAGATCGGCCTGGCCTCCCCGTCCGGAATGATCAAGAACAACGTCACGAAGCTCTACCCAGGGCTGGGCCTGCTCGGCGCGTACGCCCGCACCCGGGACCAGGCCCCGTAACCATCCGTCCCGGCCCCGTCCCGGACATCCTGGCTGCTTGCCCGACGCCGGCCCCGTCCTGCTGAGGTTGACGTGACCGTTGGGTTTCACGGGGCCAACGGGACCGACGGGACTCAACCTGCCGTTATGAGCCACTGAGCACTGCACGCTCCTTGTGGCTTCCTCATGTGCGCGCGCGTAAGGACACAGGGGCTGTGCGGCTGATAAGTGCAACCTTGAGTCCCGTCAGTCCCGTTCAGGCCGCCGCGTATGTGCTGACCTGGGCTTTTGGTGACGGGACCAGCCCGGCGGGACCGACCCGGCGGGACCAGGGCCGCCGCGACCGGGCCGCCCGCCTCCGGCGCGCCACACTTCCGGCAAATCCGTGGGCGAGTCCCGTCGGTCCCGTTCAGCCCCGTGAGGCCCCGTCAGCTCCGTTCAGTCCCGTGGGCCGGCTGATCCGGGAGGGGCTCCGCCGTGACGGCGCGCCGCAGTTGCTCCATCCTGGTCGGCATCGGTTCCCACCCGCGCTCTCCGGCCATCACCCAGTTCAGGGCGGTCATTCCGCGGGCGAAGGCCTGGGTCAGGCCTTGCGGGCGCAGGGTGATGCCCGGCGGTCCGGCTTTGGTGGGTACCAGGGTCACCCACAATCCGGTCTGGCCCCCCTGCAACGGCCCCGAGTCGATCAGTTGCCGTCGAACGTCGAGCCAGCGTCGTACGGCTGCCTGCGCCCCCTTCCCGAGGGCGTACCACTCGACTTCGGGCAGGGGATCCACCGTGTTCCGTGCCGCCACGATGCGTTGGCGGGTGGCTTCGGAAACCTGGTGGCGCTGCCCCCACAGCACCGCGCGTACGGACGCGGGACCGACCTCGGCGAGTTCGGCGATCTTCTCCGCCTGGTTCGGCGGGCCCTTCTGCTGCCTGCGACGCAGTCCCACGGCCCGCTCGTCGGAAGCCAGATCCGTCAGTCGCAGGGCGGCCAACTCGCCGGACCTGGGGGCGGCCGCAAGCACGATCGCGACCATGGCCAGCAGCCGCGTACGGTCTTCGAAGGTCAGCGCAATGCCGTCCCGCTCCAGTGGCCCCCTCGCGGCCAGGTCCGCCAGCCGCGGGTAGAGCGTGCCGAGTGCTTCCGGGCGCACCGAGGGCTTGAGGTCGCTCTGGGGTATCGACGGCAGCCACACATCCGTACGGTCGGGTGCCGCCAACTGGGAGAGGATCTTCAGGCAGTCCCGGACGATCCGCTGTGTCGCGAGCGGCAGTTCGGCGGGCCGCCCGTGCTCCGGTGCGAGCTTGCGAAGGCTTCCGGCCTGAGCGAGCCCCCAGAACGCGCGGAGCGCCGGAGTGGTGAAGAGCTGTGCCGCCGTACGGTGCGCGTGTTCGGGGAACTGTCCGTGGCCCAATGCCCGGTCCCACATCCCCACGACCATCCACAGCTGACGGGCACGTCCCTGGGAGACCTTCACCGGAACACCGACCGGCCCGATCACGGGTTCCCTGGCTTCCCAGAGCTCGGCACTGCGTGGTGCCACGCGCATGAGAGCTTCGGCCAATTGGGACACGGACCGTACCCGGTACGGATGTTGCTGCATGAGCACCTCCTGACCCACCCCATTCTCCTTACCCCTCTCCTCCACTCCCCCACTCCCCAGTGACGTTTCACCTGGACGGTGGGCCCGGGGGGAACGCGGAGCGTTCCCGGTGAACAACGGAGTTGTTCATGGGCCGGCGGAGCCGGCCAGGGCTGGCCGCGCGGAGCGCGGGAAGGCTTTCCGCCGCGTAGCGGCGGCGCGTCGTGTCGGCGGAGCCGACCGCGCGCAAGAAGGAGGGAGCTGTCCGACACGACCGGGCTGTCCCCCGGCGGAGCAAGGTCATGTTATTTAAAGAGGAAATCGCGCACGCTCCTGCCCGGGCCGCGGAAGGTCACGTCTCGACCGCCCCCGGCCCTGCCCTGCGGCGATCCTCAGCTCGTGGGCGAAGACGTCGGTCGCACACGACGTTCGGCCGTGCCGGCAGGCAGCGCCCAAGCGGTGCCGAACGGGTGGAGGAGCTGCGCGTCCAGCTCCCCCGCGCCGAGGGCTCGGCCCCGCCCCCGCCGTCCTCGCAGCCGAGTTCCTCGGCACCGCGTCACCGCTCACCAGGTGACCGCCCCGAAAGCCGACGCGGATGCGGCCTCGCTCTCCCGGGGGGCGGGGCATCGGGAGGGCTGATCCCCGAGGGAGCATCACCCGGCAAGGCCCACGCAGAAGCCGCGCACCAGCCCGTCCCACCCCGCCGCGCGACTTCCGCGTGGGCGTCCACGGCTGAATCAACGCATGGACAGGTACTACAGCGTCTCGCCGGGAATGGCCAGATAACTCTCACGGAGCAACCTCAACACCTCTTCCTGACCGGGCAGTTCGACGTCGTCCACTGCGGCAACAGGGCGCACGCCGATGCTCGTGTTCGTCGCGAACGCCGCCACCGCGGCTTTGGCAGCCGTCAGGGAGACATCGGCGACCCGATGATCGTGGTGTCTTTGGAGCAGGGCCATGGTCACTCCGGGCAGCACCGGGGCCTGCGGCCAGATCACGGTCCCGGAGTCATCGACGAAACCCACGTTCCAGGTGCTGCCCTCACTGACGAACCCGTCGCGGCCGACGAACAACGCGTCGTCGAATCCGGCGGTCTGCGCCATGCCGCGGGCGTGCAGGGAGCCGAACAGACCCACGTGCTTGACCTCGGGGAGATCGCGTTCGTACGGCACGCTCATCACCCGCAGCGGCGTCGTGGGGAACTCCCCCGCACCCCGTACGGATACCAGGATGCGCGGGTGGTCCGCGTCCGCCGGGCGCCCCAGGTCGACGCCGGGGTCGTAGACCGTCACGCGCACGGTGCACGGTCCGCTCCGTCCGTCCAGGCACTGACGGGCGTAGTCCCGCACGCGTTCGCGGTCCAGCTCGGCGCCCCACACGATGCGGCAGTCCTTCACGAGGCGTTCCAGGTGGCGGGAGAGACCGCGGACCCGGCCGCCGGCGTCCACGCGCATGGTCGTGAAGTGGCCCATGTTGACCAGGGCCAGGGGGAGCAGATCGTCGGCGGACACGGGTCTTCCGTTCAGCGTCATCATGCCGCTCAGCATGTCAGGGGGGTGAAATGCCGTGCACAGGGGTTCTGTTGGGGTCCTTCGCTTCCGCGCGCCGCCCGTCGGCCCGCGGAAAGTCCCTACGGGTTTCACTAGCCCGGCGTCCGTAGCCTCGAAGCCTGGTGACGGGTGAGGGGTGAGGTCATGGTGTCGAACGGGTCGACGGGCGTGCACGGGCTGCTGGCCTGGGTCGGCGACCTGCATTCGCTGAACTCCGTGCTGGCGTGGGAATCCGTCCCGGACGCCCCGGCCCGTAGCCCGGCGAGGGTCGGACCGACGGCCGACACCCCGCAGTGGGCCGCCGTCCTGACTGGCTGCTGGCCGCGGATGGACCGTGCGGTGTCCGTTCCTACCAAGACAGGTTCCGCATGATCGAGCGCGTTCTCCCCGGGTCGGCAGTCGGCGTCGAAACGTTCGGCGACCTGACCGATGCCCTGCTGCATCCGTTGGAGGCCTTGGTCGTACGGCAGGCGACCGGTGCCCGGCGGAGGGAGTTCGCCACCGGGCGGTGGTGCGCGCGGCAGGCGCTGATCGGGCTGCACGTCCCCGAGGGGCCGTTGCTGCCCGGTCGGCACCACGCTCCCTGCTGGCCGTCGGGTGTGGTGGGGAGCATCACGCACTGCGCCGGGTACCGGGCGGCTGCCGTGGCGCGCAGCTCGGAGGTGCGCATGCTCGGTGTCGACGCCGAACCCCACGCGCCCCTGCCCGAGGGGGTGCTGGAGAGCATCGCGCTCCCGGAGGAGCAGGCGATGGTGGGCGAACTGGGTGTCGTCGCACCGGACGTGCACTGGGACCGGCTGCTTTTCAGCCTCAAGGAGACCGTGTACAAGGCATGGTATCCGGCGACCTCCCGCCGCCTGGAGTTCGAGGACGCGCGCATCTCGATCGACGCTCCCGCCTCGACGTATTCCGCACGCGTTCTCGTGCCTTCGCCGCTGCGGCAGTCCGGGCGTCCGCTCGACCGGCTGGACGGCCGCTGGCTGGTCAGCGACGGCCTCCTGGTGGCAGCGCTCGCGGTGCCCGCGGAGGACGCGGCCAGGGCGGCCGGGCCTTGCGGCACCGACTGCTCCCGGCACGCCCCGGCAGCGACTACTTGACGAAGTCCTCGACCACCCTGGGGGGCCACACGCCCACCTTCAGCACGCCCATGGAGTACGCCCGCGAGACCAGCGCCGCCCGGTTGGGCACCCGCAGCTTGCGGAACAGGCAGGTGACGTGGTACTCGACGCCCTGGCGGCTGAGGTAGAGGCGAGCGGCGAGCGGCACGGTCGAGACGCCGGCCGCGATTCCTTCGAGTATCCGGGCGTCGACCTCGCTGAGCATCTTCTTCCGGCTCGGCATGACATCGATGTCTACGGGCTCGTCGGAGGTCATCATCACCCAGATCGCCGACACGTCCGGGGTACTGCTGCGCACCGCGCAGGCCGAGAGGGAGGCCGTGAAGGCCCGGCCGTCGCGTCCGACCGCGAGCATCTCGCCGGTGAAGCGGTCGCGTCTGCCCTCGGTGAGCCCGGAGAACTTGCGCAGCAGCGGTTGGTGCGCGCTGGGATGCACCAGATCGGCGAACGGGCGGCCGCAGGGCTGCGCCGAGTCCCCGCCGAACCGTGCGAAGAACTCCTGATTCGCCTGCTGCACCGTCAGGTTTCGGTCGAGGCAGACCATGGAAACACCCGGTTGGTCGAACAGCGGCCCCTCCCCGGGCGGAATCATCGGGGCGGCCAGGCCCTGCGCCGTGGTCTGCGGCGCGTGTGTCGGCGCGAGTACGGAAGTCGCCATGGAAATCTCTGTCCTTTCATGGCGTGAGATGGTGCGAAACGACTGGGTGAAATCCCCCTGAGTCCATGCGGTCCCGATATCGAGGGGACCTGCCAGAACTGAACTCTGTTGAGAACGTTAATTAGTTGACTTCACACCGGTCAACGCTCCGGGGCCGTCGGCGGTCAACACTGTGGTCCTCGCGCCGGAGGGTGCGGTACGGCTTCCGCGCTTCGGTGGTTCGGTACGGTACGGTCCCGTCGCACCGCAGGTCAGCAGAGCGCAAGGCATATGGCAGGGCCTCCGGGTGCCGAACCGGGCGGGCCACCGAAGCGGGTGCGCCGGGCACCGCACCATGGGACGGGGACCGCAGTGCACCGCACCGCTCAGGTGCGCGCGGAAATCTTCCCCGCACCCGCCATGAGGGCGAGCAGTTGTACGCGTCCTGAAATCCCCAGTTTTCGATAGGAGTTCGTCAGATGTTTCTCCACCACTCGGCAACCGACGCCGAGTTCGGCGGCGATGGCTTGATTGGTCAGACCGCTGCCCGCCAGAGCGACCACCCTCGATTCGGTGGGGGTGAGGGTCGGTTCGGGCTGCGGGCCGGCCGGACCGGGCCGGTCCTGCTCGGCCTTCCAGGGCACCCCGCAGGCCATGGCGAGCGTTGCTGACTCGCACTGCAACTCGCGCGCCTCGGCACCCACCCGCACCGCACGGGCCAAGGCCCGCAGCGCCCTCGCCAGTTCCAGCTCGTGGGCCGACCCCCGCAGCACATGCACCGCGTCGCGCAGCAGAGCCGTACCCTCGCTGCCGCCACGCAGGCCGCCGCGCAGTTGCTGGGCGCGGCCGATCGCGACGGGCGCGCCCAGGATGCAGGCCTGCGCGTACTCCTCCTCGGCGAGCGCACGGGCGGATTCCAGGTCGCCGCGGCGCTGCATGAGCCGGATCGCGCGGGGCCGCCACGGGAACAGCACCGGGTTTCGCCAGCCGACCGCCTCCAGTCGGCGTCCGCAGGCGAGAACGGTGTCCAGCGCCACGGCGAACTCGCCGCGTGCGGAGTGCGACTGAGCCTCCGTCAGGCGCAGCAATGTGGTGCAGACCAGGTCGTCCGCCGTGCGCCGGCCGCCGGCTCCGGCCCGTACCCGCTCGCCGAGGGCGATGTCCCCGGACTCCAGGGCCACGGCAGCGAGCACGGCGACGGCGCTCGCGGCACTGTCCCCGTGCCGATCACTCATGGCGTACTCGAAGGCCGACTCGGCATGCTCGCGCGCGTGCGTCAGCCGCCCCCTGGCCAGAAGGACCGTGGCGAGTCCGACGTGGCTCACGGGGTCCGTCGCTTCACCGGCCGTGCGCCGGTGACGCTCGCGGGCGGCCAGCCAGTCGGCCAGGACGTCGATCCGGTCGGCACCGGTGAACACCGCCGTCAGCAGCGGCAGTACGGCCGGGGCTCCGGGGCCGGTGGCGGGCACCCGCTCCAGGACGCGCGCGGCCTGCCGGGCGGCCTCGTGCGCGGGCAGCCGGCCGCTGAGTGTGGCCGCGTGCAGGAGGACGGCGAGGAGCTCGCGTTCGGCGCCCGTACCGACGGCCGGTTCCTCGGGCCGCTCGCCCAGCCGGCGCACCGCAGCGGCGAGTTCGGCGGGGTCCTGCCGGGCGCTGTGCCGCAGCCGGGCCTCCAGCCGCAGGGCCGTTCCGCGTGCCGGGTCGGCAAGCCGGTCCGTGGGGCCGAGGCCCGCGGCGGCCTGCCGGAGGATCTCGACGCCTGTGGGACTGACCGCAGAGAGGAAGTCCGGTGCGATCCGCAGTGCGGCAGCGGCCCGGTCGTGCGGTGTTTCCAGCAGGGCCACCGCCTGGCCGATGTGGCGTTCGCAGGCGGCGCTGTCATAGGCGTTCTCCGCCGTCGCCAAATCGATCAGCAGGAGCGCGCGTTCCTCGCCCTGCTCGGGGCTGTCGAGCAGGGTGCGCCGCAGGAAGCGGGCGGCCTCCTGCGGCGCACCCCGGCGCAGGGCCGAGTCCGCCGCGGTGCGCAGGACGGTGCCGGACCAGCCGTCGCCGAGGGTGTTGGCCGCCAGGAGCTGGACGGCGACCTCCTCGGCCGGGTGTCCCACCTCGTGCAGCAGCAGGGCCGCACGCGCGTGCCAACTGCCGTACTCTGTCATGGACATGATAGCCTTGGCCGCATCCCTGACCACCGGGTGGACGAAGTCGGGGACGCCCTCGGCCGCGAGCAGTCCGAGCCGGTGCAGGACGCCCAGGGCGCAGGACTCGCCGACCTCGTCGAGGCCGGCCAGCCGGCCGGCGAGCCCGGGGGCGGCCGTCCCGCCGAGTACCGCCATCGCAGCGGCGAGATCGCGGACCGGCGTGGCCTGCGCACGCAGACAGTCCGCGAGCCGTTCGCGCAGCGGCGCGGGTCTGAGCGCCGCGACCGCCCCGGCCTGCGTCGCGCGGGGCCGCGCCCCGGCGGCGTCCAGAGCAGGCAGCAGCGCGCGCAGGAACACCGGATTCCCGCCGGACGCCCGGTGGCAGGCCCCGAGGAACTCCTCCTCACCGCTCTCGCCGAACTGTTCGCGCACCAGCTGTCCGGTGGCCGCGGACGACAGTGGGGCCAGCCGCGTCACCTGCGTGGCGGCATCGGTCACCGCGCACACCAGCGGGTGCCGGGCGCGCGGGTCACCGTCGCGCAGGGTGCAGACGAGGACCGCCCGCACGTCGTGCAGGCGGCCCGCGAGGTAGGACAGGAGCTCCAGCGACCGGGCGTCGGCCCACTGGAGGTCGTCGACGAGGATCAGAAGGGGCCGTGCCCGGCCGAGCCGGGTCAGCAGCGTGCGCAGGTCCGGCAGGATGGAGTCGAGCGGCGCCGACGGATCGTCCATGCCTGCGGGCAGCAGGTCTTCGGGGCGGGGGCCCTCGTCGGGCGGGAAGGCGGGTGCTTCCCCGGCCGGGGCGTCGTACCCGGCCAGGGCGCCGGACGGCACCGGCGCACCTGGCTCACCCGCATCGCCGGATGCGTGAGAGGCGTCCAGATCGTCCGAAGCGTCCAGGGTCAGGCTGTCGAAGAGCTGGTGCACCACGCCGAAGGCGAAGTCCTGTTCCATGACCGCCGCGTTGGCGCGCATGACGCGCACGTGCTGGACGTCGAGCCGTCTGGGCAGCTCTCGCAGCCAGCTGGATCTGCCGATGCCGAGGGGTCCGGCGAACAGAAGGAGCGAGGACCTCCCGTCTGCCGCGGCGTGCAGGGCTTCCTGCACCGAAGCCGTCTCGGACGTCCGTTCGAGGAGCATGGGTCATCGTCCTTCCATGTCGCGCACAAGCACGCGGAGTTCTTCCCGGCCGCCGATCCGCAGGGTGCGGTAGACCCGGCTCAGCCGAAGCTCCACGGCGCGCCGCGAGAGGGAGAGGAGCGCCGCGATCTGGGTGTTGCTGTGTCCGTGGGCAGCGAGCGTCGCCGTCCGGGCGTCCGGGGGCGACAGCTCGGTCCAGGCGGCGGGCGGGGCGGCGCCGGGGCGCAGTCCTGGCGACAGCTCCGCCCCGAGCAGCCGGGCGCTCCGGGCCATCGGGCCCCCGGGGTGGGTGGCGGTGAGCGCCCTGAGTTCGGCCACGGCCGCCGCGGCGGCGGCTCTGCTGCCGTCCTTCGCGAGTTCCGCCGCGGCCAGGTCGGCGAGCGCGCGCTGGTAGAGCGGGCCCGCGGGCCCGCGGCCGAGCAGGCCCGCCGCGTACCGGGTACGGGCCGGGCCGTCGTCGGCAGCCGGTGCGGCATTCAGCTCCGCCCAGCCGACCGGGCCCGGCGCGCCCCATCCGCGGGCCAGTCGAAGCTCCTCCGCGGCCAGCCGGTGCGCCTCGGCCGCCCGCCCGGTGGAACGCAGCACCCGGGCGGCGGTGGAGCGCCAGGGCAGCACTGCGGGGTTGACGTGGTTGCGGTGCAGGAGCAGGCGACCGCATTCACGCAGCAGGTGCACGGCCTCGGCGGGGTCGTGGGCGGCGCACACCAGGGCTTGCGCGAAGAGGAGCTGCGGTCCGTACGCGCTGTGCCGGGCGGCTTCGGGGACCGGTTCGGCGGCGGCCGCCGCGGCCCGGGCGGTGTCCCCGCGTTCGAGGTCGACAACGATGCGGACGGCTCGTAACTGGGCTGTCACGACGTGCGGTGTGCTCGGTGCCGGCAATGCGCGTTCGGCGGCGTCGATGTCCTGTTCGGCCGCCGCCAGCAGGCCGCGGAGCAGGTTGAGTTCGGCGCGTGCGGCGAGGATGCGGGGGACCGCGACACGTCGTCCGTCGGCCCGTGTGCCGGTGAGCAGAGCGCTCAGTCCCGCGTCGGCCTCCTCGTGGTCCCCGGTCAGGCGCAGCGCCTCGCAGGCCGCGAGGTACGGCAGGACCAGGGCGTCGCGCGCCGGCCTGGCGAGGGCGGTGCGGGCGAGGTCCCGCGCCGTCGTCAGCCCCTCGCCGGCCAGGGCCAGTTGCCGGGCACGGGACCCGGCCTGGACGGCGCAGGCCGGGTGGGCGGGCAGCGGGGGCATGCCGGGGACGAGGTGTTCGGCGTGCTCCCGGTCGGCGGGATCGGCCGCCCAGAACAGGGCGACGAGGGCGCGCTGTTCCTCGCTGCCGGCTGCCGGACGGGCCTCGGCGGCGGCCCGGCGCATCCCGTCGATGTCTCCCGCCGCCAGCCCCAGGTCCAGCGCGTGCAACCGTACGGCGGGGTCCGTGCGCGAGCGGGTCCGGGCGAGCGCGGCGAGCCGCCGGACGCCCGCCTGCGGCACGGTGAGGAGTTCGGCGCCGGCCAGCTCGAGTGACGTACGGGCGTGCGCCTCCTCGTCGAGCGGTTCGTGCAGGGCGCGGGCCAGGAACGCCGCCGCCCGGACGTGGTCGCCCGCGTGCCGGGCCGCCGCGCCGGCGCGTTGCAGTACCTGGGCGCCCCAGAGGGCGTCGACGGGCCGGGCGTGCAGCAGGAGCGTGCCGACCTCCTGGTCGGTGGCGCCTGTCCGGTGGGCGAGGCGGGCGGCGGCGGCGTGCAGGCGGGCGCGTTCGGCCGCATCCGTCCCGGCCAGGACGCGCAGACCGGCCTCGGCGCAGATGCGGGGGTCCGCGCCGGTCGTGCGGACGAAACCGGTGGCGTCCAGGACGGCGCGCAGCCGGGTCTCCTCCAGGTGACCGAGTCCTGCGAGGGCGCACATCGCCGGGAAGTCGAGCACCGGGCCGGCGACGGCGAGGACGCGCAGCGCGGCGACCGTCTCGGGCGGCAGGCCGCGCAGCACCCGGCCGATGTGGTCGTCCAGCACCACCCGGCAGGCCGCCTCCAGTTCGGCGGTGCGGGAGGCCAGTGGAGGGTGGCCCCGGCGGGTGAACTGCCGCAGCGCCGCGTGGAGTACGGCCGGAACCGCCGCCGATTTCCGCAGGGCGGCGGCGGTGAACTCGGGCTCGCCCTCGGTACCGCAGACGGTGCGCACGGTGCGGGCGGCGTCCGCGACGGTCGGCGGTTCCAGGAGCAGTGGGTGGGCGCTGTCCGGATCGGGGGAGGCGGAGACCAGGCCGCGCCAGCCGGGGCCGCGTACGGCGGTGTCGCTGCCACTGGCCAGCACCGCCAGCGGGGCGGTGGCGGAGCGTCGTACGAGGGCGAGGAGGAAGCGGAGGGAATCCGGGTCGGCCCATTGGGCGTCCTGCACGACCAGCAGCAGGGGCCGCCGGCGGGCGGCACGCAGCACCGGGGCCGGTCCGCCGTGGGCGGGCGCACCGAGGCCGTTGAGCAGTTGGGCCGCCACTCCGTGACGCATCCGGGACTCGGAGGGAACCGCTCGGGCGCTGAGCACCCGCAGGCCACGCAACCGGGCGAGCCGGGCGGACGAGCGGGCCAGGGCGTTCTGGCCGTGGCCGGGGCGTCCGGTGAGCGTGACGACGCAGGAGCGTCCGTCGGCAAGGCCGTCGAGCAGGTGGCTCAGGGTCTCCTGCTCACGGCTGTGGTGCGGTAACAGACCGGCGGCACGCGACGGTTCGGGTTCCGGTGCGGCGCTGCGGAAGTCCGGAGCGCCGCGGCGGGGCGGGGTGGCCGATGGCGACATGGAGGTGACCGGGTTCCGGGGGTCGGTGGGTGGGTGAAGGACGCTGTCGGCGCGGACTCCTGCGGTCCGGTGCCGGAGTCAGCCGCCCCAGGCCCGTGCGCGGGCGGCCGGGGCGCGGAGGGTGGCGGCCAGGGCCGCCCGGCGCTGGACGCCCAACTTGCGGTAGGCGCTGGTGAGATGGGTCTCGACGGTGCGCAGGGTGACGCACAGCGACTGGGCGACCTCCCGGTTGCTGGCGCCGTTCACCACGAGGCCCACGACCCGGCGTTCGGCTCCGGTGAGCAGGTCCTCGCGCGCGCCGGTGAGCTCCGGCATGCGCCCGCCCGCGTTGAGGAGCAGCCGCCGCGCGTCGGTGGCGAGGGGCAGCGCGCCGCAGGTGTGGGCGAGGTCGGCGGCGGAGCGCAGGTGCGACCGGGCCTTGGCCCGCTCCCCCTCGGTCAGCAGGCGGCGGCCGAGGGCGAAGCCGGCCCGCGCGTGGGCGGTGCGGGCGGGTGAGGCGGCCAGTGCCTCGACGGCCTCCCCGAGCAGTTCGAGGCCCGCCCGGCCCGGGGTGATGACGCCGCGGGCGAGGGCGGCGGTGCCCAGGGCGTGGGCGGTGCCCCAGCGCCGGGCGAGTTCGCCGCCGTACTCGGCGTGGACGTGCGCCTCCTGCGGGCGCCGCAGGGTGGCGAGGAGGTGGCAGGCCTCGGCCCACCAGGGGGCGAACACCGGGTTGGCGAGGCCGGCTTCGCGCTGTGCCCGGCCGCAGGCGAGCAGCAGGCGCAGCGCCCCCTCGCGGTCACCGAGGGCACGGCGGACGCGGGCGCGGACCATCAGGTGGAGGTGCTGCTCCACGACGGGCCCGGCCGGCGGCTGCGGGTCGGTCCCGGCGAGGAGGTCTTCGGCTCGGGCGGCCTCGCCGCTGTCGCACAGGGCCGCCGCGAGGACCAGCCGGGGCAGTACGAGGCGTGACGAGGACGGGCCGGCCGCGGTGAGGGCCGCGCGGGCGTCCGCGGTCGCCTCGGGGATCGCGCCGGTGCCGTGCAGGACGAGGCCGCGGGCCGACAGGGCGAGGGCCTCGGCCCAGCCGCCCGTCGTCGCGCCGGCCCCGGTCACCGCCTCGTTCAGCGCGGTGAGGGCTTCGACGCTCTCGTCGGCGAGGGCGAGCACCGTGCAGGAGGTGAGCACCGGCCAGGAGGCGCGGGGGCCGGGGGCGCCGACCGCCCGGCGGGCGTGGTCCTTCGCGGTGTCGCGCGCGGTGTCGTAGAGGGCGGCTGCCAGGGCGCTGACGGCTTCCGTATCGGCCTCCGGGGACGCCGGGCGGGGCGCGGGCGTGCGGTTCTCCGCGGGCGGCGCCGGGGCGCCCGTGCGTTCGGTGCAGCCGGTCAGGCGCAGGGCTGCTTCCAGGGCCAGGGCCCGTTCCCGCAGGCCGGACGCGCCGGTCGCGGAGCGCAGTTCGGCCAGGACCCGGGTGGGGGCGCGGCCGGGGGGAGGGCTCTGCCCGGCGGCCAGGCAGGCGGTGGTGTACCGCAGGGCCGCGGCGGCACGCGTCCTGAGGTCGGGGGCCCGGTCGAGGGCGTCGCGCAGCAGATGGCGGGCGGCGTCCGGGTCGGTGGGCGCCAGGAGGCCCGCGAGGCGGAGCCGCAGCGCGTGGTCGTCGGGCGTGGCGTCGAGTACGCGGCGCAGGTAGCGCGCGGCGTCGGCGGGGGCGCCGCGCTCCTCGGCGGCGGTGGCGGCGTCCGTCAGCAGGGAGGTCATCCAGGGCCGGGGGGTTCCGGGGATGGCCACCAGGTGTCCGGCGACCTCTTCGGACGGGCGGCCCGCGTCACTGAGCAGTTGGGCGGCCCGTGCCCGGAGCCGGGTCAGCGCGGGGGCGTCGAGCGGTTCGAGGACCGCGGCGCGTATGCGGTCGCTCGCGAAGTCGGTGCGGCCGGGGGCCAGGACCTCCGCCTGGCGCAGGATCCGGACGGCGTCCTCGGCCTGGGCGGCGGAGACGTCCGCCAAGGCGGCGACGTGGTCGCCCGGTGCGTCGCCGAGGACCGCCATCGCCGTGGCGACGGCCTCCACCCAGCGGGGTCTTCTCCCCAACAGGCTCCGGACCGAGCCCGCTACGAGGCGTCCGCCCAGTTCGCCGGCGTGCCGGGCGCCGTCGAGGTCGGGCCGGACGCCGGCGTCGCGCAGTTCCGCGACGAGCCGGACGGCGGTGCCGGGGTTGCCGCCGCTGACGTCGGCGAGCCGTGCCGCGAACGCGGGTTCGACCGGGCAGCCGAAGGCGTCGCGGGCGAGTTCGCCGACCGCGGCCGGGCTCAGCGGCCCCAGGGGCACGGTGGTGCACGAGGGGTGGGCGGCGAACCGCGCCCATGGGGTGCTGTCGGCGACCGAGGCCCCGGTGCTGCGGGTCAGGACGAGCAGCAGGGGCAGCCCGTCCGCCCTGCGCAGCAGGAAGTCGAGCCAGCGCAGCGTGTACGCGTCGCACAGGTGGGCGTCGTCCAGGGCGAGGACGAGGGGATGGCGTGCGGCGAGGTGGGCGGTGAGGCTGTACAGGCCCTGGAGCACCGGGTAGTCGGCGTCGAGCGCGAAGGGCGGGCGGTCCGTTCCCGGCATCAGCGCGGGCAGTGCCCGGCGGGCGGTGCCCCGCAGCAACGGGTGGCCGGGGGCGCCCTCCCCCACCAGGCCGAGCGGACGCAGGAGGGCGCGGACACCTTCGTACGGGACGGTGGAGGCGTCCTCGGCACACGTTCCGTGGAGCGCGGTCAGGCCCCGTGGTCCGCCGGGATTTCCGTCGCCGTCGCCCTCCAGAAACGCGGCGAGGAGACTGCTCCTGCCGATACCGGGCGGTCCGGTCAGGACCACGATTCCGGAGTGCCCGGCGCGGGCCGCCGCGGCCCGCGCGGTGAGCACAGCGATTTCTCCGGCGCGGCCGAATACCGCTCCGCTCGTGCCTGACGACCCTGATTGGTCAGACAAAGACGCCCCCTACATGGAACGGAAAGAGCCGAACCCCCATCAGGCCCAATTTCCGCGGGAATACGAACGATCATCCTGTGGCAGCGTACCGGAGTCAACCGGTCCGATACGCGTGGAATCCAGCCAAGGACAAGAAAGACAACGCTGCCTTGACGGAACCGAACGGCCCGCCGAACAATCCGCTCCCCACGCGCCCCGCCCCGGTCCACGGGCCCCCGGCCGCCGAGTCTAAGGATTTCCCGGTACGGGCCGTGAGACCAAGTAGGGGTGAAGCCAACACCACCGGACGATGCCCCCAGGAGCGCGATGAGTCCCACCCAGAGCACCGCGCAGCGGCCCGTCCTCTTCGTCAGCCTGCCGGAGAGCGGCCTGGTGAACCCGCTTCTCGTCCTCGCGGCCGAGCTCTCGCGGCGGGGCGTGCCCGATCTGTGGTTCGCGACCGACGAACCCCGGCGTGCCGACGTGGAGGGCCTGACGGAAGGCTCCGGCGTCGGGTTCGCGTCGCTGGGGGAGGTCTTCTCCGAGCTCTCCGCGGTCAGCTGGCCGGACGAGGTGTACCGCGAGGTGACCCAGGCCTCGCGCTTCAGGGCGCATCGCGCGGTGGTCCGGCAGTCCTACCGGCCCGATCTCCAGGCCGAGAAGTTCAAGCGCCTGAATTCCGTGGTCGAGAAGGTGCGGCCGGCCCTCATGGTGGTCGACTGTGTCGCGTCCTTCGGCATCGATGTGGCACTCACCCACGACATTCCGTTCGTCCTCAGTGTTCCCTTCCTGCCGACGAATGTCCTCACTTCACTCAATCCCTTCGGACCGTCCGGGACTCCCCGCGACTTCCCCGTTCCGCATTCCGGTTTCCCTTATCCGATGAGTTTTTCCCAACGGGTGCGCAACGAGCTGTTCAAATACCGCACCCTCGGCATGTTCTTCCATCCGGCCATGGGCAAAGTACTGTCCGAGGACGCACGTCTGCGCAAGGAACTCGGCCTGCCGAAACCCAGTCCGATGACCAGGGTCGACCGGGCCGAGCTGGTGCTGTGCAATTCCGTCGCCGAACTGGACTATCCGTTCACCGTGCCGGAGCGGATGGAGCTGGTCGGGGCCATGGTGCCGCCGCTGCCGGAGGCCCCGCGCGGCGAGGACGACGGGGGGCTCGCCGACTGGCTGGACGCCCAGTCCTCGGTGGTCTACATGGGCTTCGGCACCATCACCCGGCTCACCCGGGAGCACGTGGCCGCGCTGGTCGAGGTGGCCCGCCGCCTCCAGGACCGCCATCAGGTGCTGTGGCGCCTGCCCTCCGAGCAGCAGCACCTGCTGCCCGCCGCGGACACGCTGCCCGGCAACCTGCGGATCGAGAGCTGGCTGCCCTCCCAGCTGGACGTGCTCGCGCACCCGCACGTGCGGGTGTTCTTCACCCACGGCGGCGGAAACGGCTTCAACGAGGGAATGTACTTCGGCAAGCCGATGGTGGTGCGACCGCTCTGGGTGGACTGCTACGACCAGGCGGTGCGCGGGCAGGACCTCGGTCTGAGCCTGACCCTCGACCGGCCGCGGGACGTCGACCCCGAGGACGTCGTCGACAAACTCACCCGGGTCCTCGGCGAACCCGGATTCCGCGAACGCGCGGAACGCATCGGCGCCCTCCAGCACGCGGCCGGCGGGCGCGCAAGAGCGGCCGACCTGCTCCTGAAGCTGCCCGCGCTGTCCTGACCCGTCCCCCTGCCCTCCCCACTCAGACCGAGGACGACATGTCCATCAAGTACCCCGTTTCCCGGCCCAGTCTCAAGGGCCGGGAACTCGCCTACGTCACTGAAACGATCACTGACGGCTGGATATCCTCCCAAGGGCCGTATGTCCGGCGCTTCGAGGAGGCATTCGCCGCGTACTCCAAAATCGCGCACGGCGTCGCCTGTTCCTCCGGAACCACGGCCCTGACGCTGGCACTGCGCGCTCTGGGCATCGGCCCCGGCGACGAAGTGATCGTTCCGGAATTCACCATGGTGGCGTCGGCCTGGGCCGTCAGCCACACCGGCGCGACCCCGGTGTTCGTCGATTGCGCCGACGATCTCAACATCGACCCGGCGAAAATCGAGGAGAAGATCACCAGCCGGACCAAGGTGATCATGCCCGTCCACGTCTACGGCCGCCGGTGCGCCATGGACGCGATAATGAATATCGCGCACGACTACAACCTGCGCGTGGTCGAGGATTCCGCGGAGGCGCACGGCGTCCCGCCGGTGGGCGACATCGCCTGCTACTCGCTCTTCGCGAACAAGATCATCACCTCGGGCGAGGGCGGCATCTGCCTCACCAACGACCCCCGGCTGGCCGAACAGATGGCGCACCTGCGCGCGATGGCGTTCACCGAGGACCACAGCTTCCTGCACAAGAAGCTGGCCTACAACTTCCGCATGACCGCGATGCAGGGCGCCGTGGCGCTCGCCCAGGTGGAACAGCTCGATGACTTCCTCGCCCTGCGCCGCGAGATCGAACGCCGTTACGACGAGGGCCTGAAGGACATTCCGGGCATCACCCTGATGCCGCCGCGCGACGTCCTGTGGATGTACGACCTGCAGGCGGAGCGCCGGGACGAGCTGCGCTCCTTCCTGGCCGCCGAGGGCATCGAGACCCGGGTGTTCTTCAAGCCGATGAGCCGGCAGCCCGGCTACCACGACCCCGTCTGGCCGTACCTCAACGCCAGCCGGTTCAGCGAGAACGGGCTCTACCTGCCCACGTACACCGAACTGACCGCCGAGGACCAGGAATACGTGACCGGCAAGGTCCGCGCCTTCTACGACGCGGCCTGAGCCCGCGCCACCACCGACGGAGAACGAGGGCCATGACCGGCACCGCCGAACCGAAAACCGTCCCCTTCCCGCTGCGGGTACCGGGCGAACCGTTCCCCCCGCCCCGCTACGAGGAGTACCGCCGCCGCGAGGGGCTGGTGCCCACCCAGTTGCCCAACGGCAGCCGGGTCTGGCTCGTGACCCGGCACGCGGAGGTACGCGCCGTCCTGACCAGCAAGAAGATCAGCGCGAACCCCGACCGCGAGGGCTTCCCGCACATCAGCGACACCATGGGCGTGCCCCGCCAGGAGCAGATCCCCGGCTGGTTCGTCGGGCTCGACTCGCCCGAGCACGACCGGTTCCGCAAGGCCCTGATCCCGGAGTTCACCGTGCGCCGGGTGCGCGCGATGCGCCCGGCGATCGAACGCACCGTGGACGAGCTGATCGACCAGATGCTCGCCGCGGGCAACTCCGCGGACCTGGTGGCGGACTTCGCGCTGCCGGTGCCCTCCCTGGTGATCTCCACACTGCTCGGCATACCGCCCGTGGACCGCGACTTCTTCGAGTCACGCACCCGCACGCTGGTTTCCATCCGCACCTCCACCGAGCAGCAGCGCGACACCGCCGCCAAGGAACTGCTCCGGTACATCAACCGGCTCGTGGGCATCAAGGCGCAGTGGCCGGGCGACGACCTGATCAGCAGGCTCCTGGCCACCGGCGGCATCAGCGCCCAGGAGATGACCGGCGTGCTGATGCTGCTGCTCATCGCCGGTCACGAGACCACCGCCAACAACATCGCCCTCGGGGTGGTGTCCCTCCTCCTCAACCCGCAGTGGATCGGTGACCAGCGGGCGGTCGAGGAGACGCTGCGCTTCCACTCGGTGGCCGACCTGGTGTCCCTGCGCGTCGCCGTGGAGGACGTCGAGATCGGCGGCCATCTGATCCGCGCGGGCGAGGGCGTCATCCCGCTGGCCGCCGCCGCCAACCACGACGAGTCCGCGTTCGCCTGCCCGCACGCCTTCGACCCGGCCCGCACCGAACGCCACCACGTGGCCTTCGGCTACGGCGTGCACCAGTGCCTGGGCCAGAACCTCGTCCGGACCGAGATGGAGATCGTCTACCGGCGGCTCTTCGAGCGCATCCCGACCCTCGCACTCGCGGTGCCGGTGGAGGAACTGCCCCTGAAGTACGACGGCGTCCTGTACGGGCTGCACGAGCTGCCCGTCCGCTGGTAGCCGTTGCCCACCGTCCGCCCTCCCGAAAGAGAACCGATGCGCATCACCGTGGACTCCGAGCTCTGCGTAGGCGCCGGACAGTGCGTGCTGTCCGCGCCCGAGGTGTTCGACCAGGACGACGACGGGCTGGTCGTGGTACTCGAACCCCATCCGGCCCCCGGCGAGCACGACACCGTGCACCAGGCGGGCGATCTGTGCCCCGCCCACGCCATCACCGTCCACGAGGACTGAGCCCGCCCGGCGGCCCGCGCCGCCGCCCGGACCCCGTACCGCCGTTTCCCAGAAAGGACCGCACCTTGAACAGCACGGACCACTCCTCGGCCCTGTGGCTGCGCCGCTTCCACCCGGCCGCGGACCGCCCCGTCCGGCTGGTCTGCTTCCCGCACGCCGGCGGCTCCGCCAGCTTCTTCCACCCGGTGTCGGTGCGGTTCTCCTCCGCCGTCGACGTCATCGCCCTCCAGTACCCCGGCCGACAGGACCGTCGGCACGAGCCCTGCGCCCCGGACCTCGCCACCCTGGCCGACCGCATCGTCGACGAACTGCTGTCCCTGGAGGAGAAGCCCACGGTGTTCTTCGGCCACAGCATGGGCGCCGTGCTCGCCTTCGAGACGGCCTGGCGACTGGAGCACAAGGGCGTCCACGCGCCGAGGTCCGTCATCGCCTCCGGGCGCCGCGGCCCCTCCACCGTGCGCACCGAGACCGTGCACCGCCGCGACGACAACGGCATCATCGAGGAGCTGAGGCTCCTCAACGGCACCAGCCCCGATCTGCTCGGCGACGAGGAGATCCTGCGGATGGCGCTGCCGGCCATCCGCGGCGACTACGAGGCCATCGAGAAGTACGAGTGCCCGCCCGACCGCACGCTCCGCTGCCCGATCACCGTGCTCACCGGCGACGCCGACCCGCGCACCTCGTCGGCGGAGGCGCTGGCCTGGCAGCAGCACACCGAAGGCGCCTTCCGGATGGAGGTGTACCCCGGCGGTCACTTCTTCCTCACCGACCACATCAGGGCCGTGGGTGACGAGATGGCACGCGAACTCGGGATCCTGTGATGCGCACCCTCCTCGTCGACAACTACGACTCCTTCACGTACAACCTGTTCCACTACCTCGCCGAGATCAACGGCCGGGAACCCGAAGTGATCCGCAACGACGACCCCGCCTGGCGGGCGGGGCTGCTCGACGGGTTCGACAACGTGGTGCTGTCTCCGGGGCCCGGCACCCCGCACCGCCCGGCCGACTTCGGTCTGTGCGCGCGGATCGCCGAGGAGGGCCGGCTGCCGGTGCTGGGCGTGTGCCTCGGGCACCAGGGCCTGGCGCTCGCGCACGGCGGTGAGGTCGGCCCGGCCCCGGAACCCCGCCACGGGCGGACCTCGGCGGTCCGGCACGACGGCACCGGACTGTTCGAGGGCATCCCCGACCCGCTGGAGGTGGTGCGCTACCACTCGCTGGCCGTCACCTCGCTCCCGCCCGCCCTGGAGGCCATCGCCCGCAGCGCGGACGACGGGGTGGTGATGGCGCTGCGCCACCGCACCCTGCCGCTCTGGGGCGTGCAGTTCCACCCCGAGTCGATCGGCACGGACAGCGGACACCACCTGCTGGCCAACTTCCGTGACCTGACGGCCGCGTACGGCCGGCGCAGACGCACCCCGGCCCCCGCCGCCGCCCCGGAGCAGGCCCCGACCGCCCCGCCGCGGACGGCTCCGGTCCGCAGGCTGCGGGTCCTGGCCGAACAGCTCGACACCCGCTGGGACGCCGAACCGGCCTTCGACCGGCTCTTCCGCACCGGCGAGCACCCCTTCTGGCTGGACAGCAGCCGCACGGACGCCGTCCTCGGCCAGATCTCGGTCATGGGCGACGCCTCAGGCCCCCTGGCCCGCACCGTCACCGCCGACGTCGGCGAAGGCACCGTCAGCGTCACCGCGAACGGGCACACGCACAGCGTCCGCAGCCCGTTCTTCGACTGGCTGGAGCACGACCTCGCCGGGCTGCGCACCGAAGTGCCCGAACTGCCCTTCGAGTTCACACTGGGCTGGGTGGGCTGCCTGGGCTACGAACTCAAGGCCGAGTGCGGCGGCGAGACCGCCCACCGCTCCCCCGACCCGGATGCCGTGATGGTCTTCGCGGACCGTGCCGTCGTGCTGGACCACCGCACCGGCACCACCTACGTCCTCGCGCTCGTCGAGGACGGCGACGAGGCCGCCGCCCGCGCCTGGCTGCGCGGCACCACCGCCGAGCTGGCCCGGCTCGCCGGGCGCACGCCCGAGCCCTGCGCGCCGCCCGCCGGGCTCACCGGAGCGGACCTGCGCCCGCGCCACGACCGCGACGCCTACCTCAAGCTCATCGACGTCTGCCACGAGGAGATACGCGCGGGCGAGACGTACGAGGTGTGCCTGACAAACATGATCGAGGCGGAGACCTCCCTCGACCCCTGGCACGCCTACCGCCATCTGCGCCGGGCGAGCCCGGCCCCGTTCGCCGCCTTCCTCGGCTTCGGCCCGCTGGCGGTGCTGAGCACCTCGCCCGAACGGTTCCTGCGCATCGACCGGCAGGGCGCCATGGAGTCCAAACCCATCAAGGGCACCCGGCCGCGGCACCCCGACCCGGCACAGGACGCCCTCCTCGTCGCCGACCTCGAACAGAGCGAGAAGGACCGCGCCGAGAACCTGATGATCGTCGACCTGGTGCGACACGATCTCAGCCGGTGCGCCGAGGTCGGCACGGTGATCGCCGATCCGGTCTTCCAGGTCGAGTCCTACGCCACCGTGCACCAGCTCGTCAGCACCGTACGGGCACGGCTGCGCACCGGCACCAGTGCGGTGGCGGGCGTCCGCGCGGCGTTCCCCGGCGGGTCCATGACCGGCGCTCCGAAGATCCGCACCATGCAGATCATCGACCGGCTCGAAGGCGGCCCCCGCGGCGTCTACTCGGGGGCGATCGGCTACTTCTCGCTCACCGGCGCGGCCGACTTCAGCATCGTCATCCGGACGGTGCTGCTGGGCGGCGGCACCCTGCGCTACGGGGTGGGCGGCGCGGTGATCGCCCTGTCCGACGCGGAGGCCGAGTACGAGGAGACCCTCATCAAGTCGGCACCGCTGCGCGCGCTCCTGCGGGAGTAGGGCCGGGGCGGCCGGGCGGGCGCGCGGCGACCGGTGCACATCTAGGGCTTTTCCCGGTAGGAGCGGAGTCAGCATGGAGCCGCAGCACCCCCAGCGGCCGGCCTTATCGGGAGTAATGGTGTCCGTCCATGTCGATGACTACGCGGTCCGACCGGCCGCCGACCCGAGCGGAGCGCTGCGCGGGCTCACCCTGCCGGCCGTCTTCCGCTCCGCCGCACTGCAGGACCCGGAGGCCGTGGCGCTGAGCGACGGCGACCGGCACCGGACCTGGCGGCAGTGGGCCGAGGACGCCGACGCGCTCGCCAGGGCCCTGCAGGAACTCGGCGTCGGCGTCGGCGACGTGGTCGCCGTCCAACTGCCCAACTGCTGGGAGTACCAGACCCTGCACCTCGCCGTGGCCGCTGTCGGCGCGGTCATGATGCCCGTCCACCAGGGCCACGGCAGCGCCGACGTGCTGGCGCTCGTGCAGCGGGTGGCCCCGGCGGTGATGGTGCTGCCCGCCGACTCCGCGCACGCCGCCGGCCCGCAGGCCCTCGCCGCGCTGCGGGCGGCCGTGCCCTCGCTGGGCCCGGTCCTGGTGGCGGGCCCCGGCTCGGCGGACCTCCCCGGCGTCGACGCGCTGCTGGAGCGGTGGACGGGCACCGTCCCGCGCCCCGTCGACGTACGGCCGGAGATGCCCTTCGTGCTGCTGCCGTCCTCCGGGACCACCTCCGCCCGGCCCAAGATCTGCCTGCACAGTCACGACGGGCTGCTGTCCAACACGGCGGCCGTGACCGAGGAGGCCGCCGGGTCCTTCGACGGCCCGGTGCTCACCGCCTGTCCGCTCACCCACCTCTTCGGCCTGCAGTCCCTGCATTCGGCGCTGTTCGCCCGCTGCCGGCAGGTCCTGCTGCGCGGCTGGGACCCGGACCGCTTCCTGGAGCTGGCCCGCGCGGCCCGCCCCGGCGTGGTCTTCGCCGTACCCGCCCAGCTCCACGACGTGGTCGCACGGATCACCGAGACCGGGGCCGCCGCCGGTTTCCGGCCGCACGAGGTGCGGACGGCGGGTGCCGCCGTTCCGGCCGCACTGGTCACCCGGGTGCGCGAACTCCTCGGCAGTCCGCTCGTCGTGGTGTGGGGCATGTCCGAACTGGGCACCGGCACCTGCACGTCCGCCGCCGACCCCGCCGAGGTGGCCGCCCGCAGCGTGGGCCGGCCGACCTCC
Source organism: Streptomyces sp. NPDC039736 (assembly GCF_055596485.1). Classification (NCBI taxonomy): domain Bacteria; kingdom Bacillati; phylum Actinomycetota; class Actinomycetes; order Kitasatosporales; family Streptomycetaceae; genus Streptomyces; species Streptomyces sp. NPDC039736. The sequence goes on from NZ_JBVIUQ010000016.1 coordinate 93,774, forward strand.
GGCGCGCAGGTACGCGTCGTCGGTGAGGACGGTGCCGAGTGCGCGCCCGGCGGGACGGGCGAGCTCCACTACCGCAGCCCCGGCATGTTCCGCGGCTACCACGGGGAACCGGAACTGACCGCCGCGGCCGTCACCGCGGACGGCTGGCTGCGCACCGGAGACCGGGCGAGCCTGGACGCCGACGGCCGGGTCCGCTTCGCCGGCCGGTCCGCCGAACTGATCAACGTCGGTGGCCGGAAGTTCGACGCGACCGAGATCCAGGGGCTCCTCGCCGACCTGCCGGGCCTGGGGCCCGCGGCCGTCGTCGCCCGGCCCGACCGGCGGCTGGGCGAGTACCCCTGTCTGGTGGTCACCGGCCGCGCCGAACGCGCCGTCACCCTGACGAAGGTGACGGACTTCCTGCTGGAACGCGGCGTCGCCGAGTACAAGATCCCGCTGGAGCTGGTGACGGTCGACGCGCTGCCGCGCACCCCGGCGGGCAAACTGCACCGACGGGCCCTGGAGGCCCTGCTGGCCGAGCGCGGACCGGAGGCAGGCGGCGCCGGGTCCGTTCCCGCGTCCCACACGGCGGCCCTGGCGCTGGTCCGGGCCTGCGTCACCGAGGCACTGGCACCGGCCACCGAGACGGCCCCCATCGGTGCGGCCACCACCTTCCGCGCACACGGTCTGGACTCCGTACGCAGCATCCGGCTGCGCAACCTGCTCGCCGGGGCGACCGGCCTCACCCTGCCCGCCTCCCTCGCCTTCGACTTCCCCACGCCCGATGCCGTGGCCCGCCACCTGCGCGGCGAGACGGCCTCCGAGGCCGCCGCCGAGTCCCGGGCCGCGGCGGACGACGATCCGGTCGCCGTCGTGGGAATGGCCTGCCGGCTGCCCGGCGGGGTGCGCGGCCCCGAGGACCTGTGGGCCCTGCTGGCGGACGGCCGGGACGTCATCGGGCCGTTCCCCGAGGACCGCGGCTGGGACCTCGGCCGGCTCTTCGACGAGGACGCCGAACGCCCCGGCACGTCGTACACCCGCCAGGGCGGGTTCCTCGGCGACGCGGGCGCCTTCGACGCGCCGTTCTTCGGGTTCTCCGACCGGGAGGCCCTGGCCGCCGACCCCCAGCAGCGGCTGCTCCTGGAAACCGCGTGGGAGGCCCTGGAGCAGGCGGGCATCGACCCGGCGACCCTGCACGGCTCGCGCACCGGGGTCTTCGCGGGCGCCATGTACCACGACTACGCGCCCTCCGCGTCCGGCGACGGCGGGCCCGAACTGGAGGGGCTGCTGGCCCTCGGCACCGCCGGAAGCGCCCTGGCCGGCCGGATCTCGTACTCCTTCGGCCTCCAGGGCCCCGCGCTGACCGTCGACACGGCCTGCTCGTCCTCGCTGGTGGCGCTCCATCTGGCGTGCCGCTCGCTGCGGTCGGGCGAGTCCTCGATGGCACTGGCGGGCGGCGTCGCCGTGATGGCGACCCCGGCCTCCTTCACGGAGTTCTCCCGGCTGCGCGGGCTGGCCCCGGACGGCCGCTGCAAGTCCTTCGCCGACGCCGCCGACGGCGCGGCCTGGTCGGAGGGGGTCGGCCTGCTGGTCCTGGAGCGGCTCTCCGACGCCCGCCGCCACGGGCATCCGGTGCTCGCCCTGGTCCGCGGTTCGGCGGTGAACCAGGACGGCGCCTCCAACGGGATCACCGCCCCGCACGGCCCCGCTCAGCGGCAGGTGATCCGGCAGGCCCTCGCCGACGCCGGGCTGGGCCCCGCCGACGTCGACGCGGTGGAGGCGCACGGCACGGGAACGACGCTCGGCGACCCCATCGAGGCGCAGGCCCTGCTGGGCACCTACGGCGCCGCCCGCGCGCCCGAACGGCCCCTGTGGCTGGGCTCGGTGAAGTCCAACATCGGGCACGCGCAGGCCGCCGCCGGGGTGGCGGGCATGATCAAGACCGTGCTGTCCCTGCGCAACGGCGTACTGCCCCGCACCCTCCACGTGGACGCGCCGACGTCTCACGTGGACTGGTCGCCGGGCACCGTACGACTGCTCACCGAGGCACGGCCGTGGCCCCGGGAAGCCGGGCGGGCCAGACGGGCCGCGGTGTCCTCCTTCGGGATCAGCGGCACCAACGCGCACGTGGTCGTGGAGGAGGCGCCGCCGGAGCCCGTCGCCGAGCGGCCGGCCGCCGGGACCGGCCCGGTGGCCTGGGTACTGTCCGCGCACGACGCGCCCGCCCTGCGCGACCGGGCCCGCGGCCTGGCGGGGCACCTGGAGTCCGGGCCGAACCGGCAGGTGCGGGACGTCGCGTACTCGCTGGCCGCCTGCCGTACCGTACGCCAAGGGGCCCAGGCGTACGTCGTCGGCACGGACGAATCCGAACTCCTCACAGCAGTGAGGGAGTTGGCCGACCGCGAGTTCCCGGCGGGTGACCCCGCCGACGGCGAGCTGGCGTACGTGTTCGCCGGGCAGGGCAGCCAGCGGCCCGGCATGGGGCGTGGACTGGCGCGCGCGTACCCGGTGTTCGCGAAGGCACTGCGCGAGGTGTGCGACGCACTCGATCCGCTGCTCGACCGGCCGCTGACCGACGTCATGTGGGCGGTCGACGGCCCGGACGCGACGCTCCTGGGCCGTACGGAGTACACCCAGCCGGCGCTCTTCGCCCACGGGGTGGCCCTGTACCGGCTGTTCGAGTCGTGGGGGGTGACGCCCGGCCGGCTGGCGGGACACTCGGTGGGCGAGATCGCCGCCGCGCACGTCGCCGGGGTGTTCTCCCTCGCGGACGCGGCCCGGCTGGTCACCGCCCGGGGGAGGCTGATGCAGCGCCTCCCGGAAGGCGGCTCGATGCTGGCCGTACGGCTTCCGGAGGCCGAGCTGGGCCCGTGGCTCGCGGACCTGTCCGGTGGGCCGGTGGCGGTGGCCGCCGTCAACGGGCCGCGTTCGGCGGTCGTCTCCGGTACGGAGGGGGCGCTCGCAGAACTGGCCGGGAGACTGGCGGCGGCCGGTCACCGGACGAAGCGCCTTGACGTCAGCCACGCCTTCCACTCCCCGCTGATGGACCCGATGCTGGACGCGTTCCGCGAGGTGGTGACCCGTCTCGGCCTCGCCGCCCCCGTCGTGCCGGTCGTCTCCTGCCTGACCGGGGCGCCGCTCACCGCCGCCGAGGCGTGCGATCCGGAGTACTGGGTCCGGCACGTCCGGGAGCCGGTCCGCTTCCACGCCGCCGTGGAGGGGCTGCTGGCCAACGGCTCCGGGGCGTTCCTGGAGCTGGGCCCCGAGTCGGTGCTGGCGCCGATGCTGGAGGAGTGCCTGGCCGTGCGCCCGGCCGGCGGGGCGGTCGTCCCGGTCGGCGGGGCGGACGAGGAGCGCGCGGTGATGGCGGCGGTCGCCCGGCTGCACCTGTCCGGGGTGCCGGTGGCCTGGAGTGCGGTGCTGCCCGGCGCACGGGCGGTCCCGCTGCCCACGTACCCCTTCCAGCACCGCACCTACTGGGCCGCGGGCACCGCCCCCGTACCGTTCGGCGCCCCCCGGCCGGCGGGTTCGACCGGCACGGCCGGCGCGGTCGGGTCCGCGACGTCGGCGCCCGAGCGGCCGCTGCTCGCGGGGCGGCTCGAAGGGCTGGGCGGGGCCGAGCAGCAGGCGCTGCTGGTCCGGCTGGTGCTGGAGGAGACCGGGGCCGTGCTCGGCGGCCGGACGCTGTCCGAGGCGGACGCCGATGTGTCCTTCTCCGACATGGGCATCACGTCGGTCGGCGCGGTCGAGCTGCGCAACCGGCTGCGCGCGGCCACCGGGGCGCGGCTGCCCGCGACCGTGGTGTTCGACCATCCGACTCCGGCGGCGGCGGCCCGCCTGGTACGACAGGACCTCACCGGGGCCGCGGCGCCGGACGGCCGGACGGTCGCGGACCTCGTGGCCGAGCTGGACGCACTGCTGTCGGCCGGATCGGACCTCGACCGGGACAGCGCGGCCCGCCTGCGGTCCCTCGTGCGCGACCGGGGTCCGGCCGCCCCGGCCGCCCGCGCGGCGGGCGACTCCTTCGACCTCGACACCGCGTCCGACGAGGACCTGTTCCGACGCCTGGACGGCGTCGACCGCTGACGGACCGTCCCGGTTCCACGCCACAGCCGACCGGCACACACGCCGGTCGGCTGTTCCCTTTCCCTTCCCCTCCTCTCCCCCCGCCCCCCTTTCGAGCAACCCCGACGACCCTGGAGAACTCCCATGAGCGGGCTCCCCATCGAACCTCCCGAGACCATGATCGAGGCACGGGACCTGAGCAAGACCTTCGGCACGGTGCGCGCCCTGGACTCGGTGCACCTGGCGGTGCCCCGGGGGTCCGTCCTGGGCCTGCTGGGCCACAACGGCGCCGGCAAGACCACTCTGGTGGGCATCCTCACCACCGCCCTCGCTCCGACCTCCGGCACCGCGACGGTCGCCGGGCACGACGTGGTGGGCCGGCCGCACGAGATACGCCGACGCATCGGCCTGACCGGGCAGTTCGCCTCGGTGGACGGCCGGCTGACCGGCCGGGACAACCTGCTGCTGATCGCCCGGCTGCTGGGCGCCGGACGGCGGGCGGCGCGGGCGCGCGCGGACGAACTGCTGGAGCTGTTCGCGCTCCAGGACGTGGCCGGACGCCGCGCCCACACCTACTCCGGCGGGCTGCGCCGACGGCTCGACCTCGCGACCAGCCTGGTCGGCCACCCGGAGGTGGTCTTCCTCGACGAACCCACCACCGGCCTGGACCCCGAGGCCCGGCTGGGCCTGTGGGAGATCGTCGAAGGGCTGGTGGCCGAGGGCGCCACCGTACTGCTCACCACCCAGTACCTGGAGGAGGCCGACCGGCTCGCGGACTCCATCACCGTCCTGTCCGGCGGCCGGGTCATCGCCGACGGCACGGCTGCGGAGCTGAAGGCGGCCGTCGGCCGCCGCACCGTCACCGTCACGCTCGACCCGGCGGCCGACCGGGAGAGCGCGGTCGGGGCCCTGCGCCGGGCCGCCCTGGAACCGTCGGTGGCCCCGCAGAGCGACTGCCTCGTCATCCCGATCGACGCGTCGAAGGACGTGGCGACGGTGATCCGCGCCCTGGACCAGGTGGGGGCCGAGGCCTCCGAGCTGTCCTTCGGCGAACCCACGCTCGACGACGTCTACCTCGCCCTGGCCGGTCGGACCCACGCACCCGCCCTGTCCGGCTCGCTCGCCCTGTCCGGAGGACCCGCCGCATGACCGCCGCCGTCACCCCCGCGACCACCGTCGAACCGGTCACCGCCGCCGTACCGCCGCGGCAACAGTGGCCGGACAGTTCGGTGTTCCTGCAGATCCGCGTGCTCACCGCGCGTTCGCTGCGCTCGATGGCGACCGACCCGGGTGTGGTCCTGTTCGGACTGCTCCAGCCGGTGATCATCCTGTTCGTGCTGACCCAGGTGTTCAGCAAGATGGGCGCCCCGCCCAACTTCCCCGCCGGCATCACCTACCTCGACTTCATCCTGTCGGCGGTGCTGGTCGACAACGCCGTGCAGTCGGCGGTCCAGTCGGGCGTCGGGCTCGTCGACGACCTGAAGAACGGGGTGGTGGCCCGGCTGCGGTCCCTGCCCATCATGCCGTCGTCGCTGCTGATCGCCCGCAGCTTCGCCAACCTGGTGCGCAGCGCGGTGCAGGCCGTGGTCATCCTCGCGCTGGCGTTCGGCGTGCTCGGTTACGCACCGTCCGGCGGGGCGGCCGACGTGGCGGCCTCGGTCGGGCTGACCCTGTTCATGAGCTGGGCACTGGGCTGGGCGTTCATCGCGGCCGGCGCCTGGCTGCGGCGGGCGGAGCCGATGCAGAACCTCGCGGTGATCGCGATCCTGCCCCTGATGTTCGCGTCCAGCGCCTACATGCCGGTCCAGGACCTGCCGGGCTGGCTGGCAGCGGTCGCCGGGGTCAACCCGCTGACGTACGCGATCGACGCGACCCGCGCGCTGGCGCTGGGCATCCCGGGCGCGGACGCGATCGTGCCGGCACTGGTCATCGGCGTGGTGATCGCTGCCGTGGGCGGCGTCCTGGCGGTACTCGGCTTCCGCCGCCCGCTGCGATGAGCGCCGCGTCGGGCGTCGCGCACTGCGGCCAGGGAGCTCCCGGCTCCCGGCCGGGGGTTCCGGCGCTCGGCAGTCCCTGGCTCCTGGCCGGGGGTTCCGCACTCTGCGGGACGGACCACACGTAGCTGCCGGGCCCTGACCACACGTGCCCCGGGCCCGGATCACACGAAGCCCCCGGGCCCGGACTTCCGAGGAAGTCCGGGCCCGGGGGCTTTCCGACGAGCTGCGGTCCGTGGTGCTCCTCCGGCTCCTGGGCCTCCTGGGCCCTTGGCCGGCCTGCGGTCCGCGGCTCGTGTCCGGGGCCGGGGCCGGGGTCGGGGTCGGGGTCGGGGTCGGGGGTACCGTTCCAGGCCCTTGTCCGGGACGTGTGGCCGGACCGCGGATGCCGTCCAGTCGCTTGTCCGGGCCCGGGGGGCACAGCCCCGGTTGCCCGGCCGGCCCCGGCGGGCGGCTGTTCCCACCACGCGCCAGGACCGGCCGTCACGGTCCGGACTGTCCGTCCGGAGCCGCCGTCACAGCCCCAACTGCTTGTCCAGCAGGTCGAACACCTCCTCGTCGGAGGCCGCTTCGAAGTCGAACTCGTCCTTCTCCTCGGTGGGTTCACCGGTACCTGCGGCACGCAGCGCCCCCCACTTCTCCTTCAGTACGTCGAGCCGCCCCGCGACCTGTTCGAATGCCTCGTCGCTCACCTCCGCCCCGGTGAACGCCAGCTCCAGCCGCGCCAGTTCGGCCAGCAGGGCGGCCGATGCATCGGGCTGCGCCTGCGGCTCCAGGTCGAGGAGCGCGTACAGGTGGTCCACCAGTTCCTGCGTCGTCGGGTAGTCGAAGACCAGGGTGGCGGGCAGCCGGGTCCCGGCCAGGGCGCCGAGCCGGTTCCGCAGCTCGATGGCGCTCAGCGAGTCGAGACCGAGGTCCTGGAAGGAACGGTCCGGGTCCACGTCCGCGGCCCCGGCGTGGCCGAGGACCGACGCGGCCTGGCCACGCACCTCGGCGAGCAGGGCGTCGTACCGTTCGGCCTGCGGCAGGGCCGCGAGCCGTTCGGCGAGCCCGCCGCCCGCGCCGTCCGCCGAGGCGGCGCGGCGCACGGTCGTACGGATCAGGCCGCGCAGCAGGGCGGGCACCTCGCCACGGGCACGGAACGCGGCCAGGTCCAGCCGGACCGGCAGCACGGCGGGCTCAGCGCCTCCCACCGTGGTGTCGAACAGTTCGAGCCCCCGTTCCGGAGTGAGCGGCGGGAGTCCGGCCCGCGCCATGCGTTCGGCCTCGGCCGTGGAGAGTTCACCGGTCATGCCGCCACCGGTGCGCGTCCACGGGCCCCAGGCCAGCGAGGTTCCCGGCAGGCCCCGGGAGCGGCGGTGCCGGGCGAGAGCGTCCAGGTAGGCGTTGGCAGCGGCGTAGTTGGCCTGGCCCGCGTTGCCGAGGGTGCCGGCCGCGGAGGAGAACAGCACGAACGCCTCCAGCGGCAGATCCTTGGTCGCCTCGTGCAGGTTCCAGGCCGCGTCCACCTTGGGGCGCAGCACCTCCGCGAGCCGCTGCGGGGTCAGGGAGCCGACGACCCCGTCGGCCAGCACGCCCGCGGTGTGGACCACGGCGCGCACGGGGTGGCGGGCGACCAGCCGCGCCACCGCCGCCAGGTCCGCGACGTCGCACGCCTCGACGGCCGTACGGGCGCCGAGCCCGGCCAGTTCCTCGATGAGTTCGGCCACGCCTTCGGCCTCGGCACCCCGTCGGCTGACCAGCACCAGTTCGCGGACGCCGTGCTCGACGACCAGATGCCGGGCGACCACCCGGCCCAGGCCACCGGTACCACCGGTGATCAGGACCGCGCCCTCGCCCGCCCATACGGGGACGACCGGAGCGGACGGAGCCGGGCCCGACCTGGACGGAGTCCCCTGCGCCGCACCCGACGGGGACGGCTCGGCCTGGGCCGGGTCGGCGACCCGGGCGAGCCGGGCCGCGAGGACCGTGTCGCCGCGCAGGAGGACCTGCGGCTCTGCGGTGGCGAGGGCGCGCGGCAGCAGGGCCGCCGCCTCCACGCCGTCGAGGTCCACGAGGCCGAAGCGGCCCGGGTTCTCGGAGATCGCCGAGCGCACCAGCCCCCAGACGGCCGCCGCCGCGAGGTCGTCGCCCGAGGCGGCGCCCCGGGTGAGGAACACCAGGCGCGCGTCGGCGAAACGCTCCTCCGCCAGCCATGCCTGCGCCAGCTCCAGGACCCGGACCGTCTGCCCGTGCACCGTTTCCGGAGCCCCGCTGTCCGGGCCGGGAGCCGACAGCAACGGTACGAGGACCACGTCCGGAACCGGCTGCGTCCCGTCGGCGGCCAGCTCGGCGAGACCGGTGTACACCGGGTGCGCGCCCAGAGACGCCGGGTGCTCGCCCAGGACCGCCGCGGCCGGGCCGGCCGGTGCTGCGCCCGGGGCGCCGCCCGCGAGTGTTCCGCCCCGCGTTCCGCCCGAGGTGGCGGTGGCGAGTACGGCCATACGCAAGGTCCCGCCGTCCTCGCCGCCTCCCGCGACGGGCGTCCAGTCCAGGCGGAACAAGGAGTCCCGGTGGACACCGCCGGGAGCCCCCGACTGCTCGGCGCTCAACGGCCGTACGACCAGCGACTCGACGGAGGCCACCGGCGCACCCGTGGCGTCACTGAGCGCCAGGGACACCGCGCCGCCCGTGCCGGACCTGCTCAGCCGTGCCCGTACCGCGGAGGCACCGGAGGCGTGCAGGGAGACACCGGTCCAGGAGAACGGAACTCCGCCGCTCCGCACCCCGGCGTCGCCGTCCACGCCGCCCGGGAGCGCGAAGGCGTGCAGCGTCGCGTCGAAGAGCGCCGGGTGCAGGGCGAAGGCCGAACCCCCGGTCCCTTCGGGCAGGGAGACCTCGGCGTACACCTCCTCACCGAGTCGCCAGGCCGCCCGCAGTCCCTGGAACACCGGGCCGTACTCGAACCCGGCCTCGGCGAACCGCTCGTAGACGTCCGCCACGTCGAGGGCCCGCGCTCCGGCGGGCGGCCAGACCGGGGCGTCGAGCGGCGCACCGGCGTGGGCGGGGCCGCTCGCGAGGACACCGTCGGCGTTGCGCGTCCACGGCTCGTGGGCGCCGCCGGCGGCGGGCCGCGAGTGCACGGTGAGGGTGCGCCGGCCCGAGCCGTCGGGGGCGGACACGGCCACCTGCAACTGCACGGCGGAGCCCTGTCCGGGCAGGACGAGCGGTGCGGCGAGGGTCAGTTCCTCGACGGTGGTGCAGCCGAGTTCGTCGCCCGCCCGGACGGCGAGTTCGAGCAGGGCCGTACCGGGTACCACGACCGAGCCCATGACCACGTGGTCCGCCAGCCACGGATGGGTGGAAACCGAGAGGCGTCCGGTGAACAGGAACCCGTCCGATCCGGCCAGCTCCACCGCCCCGGAGAGCAGCGGATGTTCGGCGGAGCGCAGGCCGAGCGCCTCCGCTCCGCCGCGGACCGCGGCAGCGCCGGTGGGCCAGAAGCGGCGGTGCTGGAAGGCGTACGTCGGCAGGTCCACCGTACGGGCACCGGTACCGGCGAAGAGGGCCTCCCAGTCGACCTTCCCCCCACGCACGTGGAACTCGGCGAGCGCCCGGAGGGCGGACGCCTCCTCGTCGTGGTTCTTGCGCAGGACGGGGAGGAGGACGACGTCGTTCTCCTCCGGCAGGCAGTCGGCGGCCATCGCGGACAGCACGCCGTCCGGCCCCAGTTCCAGGTAGCGGGTGACGCCCGCTTCGGCGAGGGCCCGGATGTCGTCGGCGAAGCGGACGGCGTCACGGACGTGTCGCACCCAGTACTCCGGGTCGCACACCGACGCGTCCGCAGCGGCGAGAGGTGTCTCCGGAGCGTTGAAGGACAGTCCGGACACCACCGCACGGAACTCGTCCAGCATCGGGTCCATCAACGGCGAGTGGAAGGCGTGCGACACCCGGAGACGAGTCGCCTTACGGCCGAGCGCCTCGAAGTGGGCCCGCACGGACTCCACCTGCTCCAACACACCGGACACCACCACCGACGACGGACCGTTGACCGCCGCGACCGAGACCGACTCGCCCAGCAGCGGCAGGACTTCGTCCTCCGTCGCCTGCACGGCCAGCATCGCGCCGCCCTCGGGCAGCGCCTGCATCAGCCGCCCGCGCGCAGCCACCAACCCGCACGCATCGGCCAGCGAGAACACCCCGGCCACATGGGCCGCAGCCACCTCACCGATGGAGTGACCGGCCACGAAGTCGGGCTTCACGCCCCACGACTCGACCAGGCGATACAGCGCCACCTCGACGGCGAACAACGCCGCCTGCGCGAACATGGTCTGGTTCAGCGCCTCCGCGTCCTCACCCCACACCACCTCCCGCACCGAGATATCCAGCTCCGCACACACCGCATCGAACGCGGACGCGAACACGGGGAAGCGGGCGTACAACTCGCGCCCCATGCCGAGGCGTTGCGACCCCTGGCCGGTGAACAGGAACGCCGTCTTTCCGGCACGCGCCTGCCCCTCGATGACCTGCTCGCCGTTGAGCACCACGGCCCGGTGGGCGAACACCGACCGGCCGAGCGTGGACAGGCCCACATCCGCAGGACGCAGCCCGAATTCCTCCGCGTACGCACGCAGCCGTGCGACCTGGTCCCGAAGCGCCTGCTCCGTCTTGCCGGACACCAGCCACGGCACCACGCCCGAAACCGCGCCCTCAACCACCGGCAGCGCCGACAGCTCCGGCTCCACCTCGGCCGGCGCGAACTGCTCCAGCACCACATGCGCGTTCGTCCCACTGATACCGAACGACGACACACCCGCCCTGCGCACCCGACCCGACTCCGGCCAGGACCGCTGCTCGGACAGCAACTCCACCGCACCCGCGTCCCAGTCGACGTGCGAGGAAGGGGCGTCCACGTGCAGGGTCCTGGGCACGGTGCCGTGCTGCATCGCCATGACCATCTTGATCACGCCCGCCACACCGGCCGCCGCCTGCGCATGCCCGATGTTCGACTTCACCGACCCCAACAACAACGGACTGCCCGCCGAACGGCCCTGACCATACGTCGCGATGAGAGCCTGCGCCTCGATCGGGTCACCCAACGTCGTCCCCGTACCATGCGCCTCCACCACATCCACATCAGCCGTCGACAACCCACCACTCGCCAACGCCTGCCGGATCACCCGCTGCTGCGACGGACCATTCGGCGCCGTCAGACCATTCGACGCACCATCCTGATTCACCGCCGAACCACGCACCACCGCCCACACCCGATGACCACGACGCACCGCATCCGACAACCGCTCCAGCACCACCATCCCCACGCCCTCGCCCCAACCGACACCATCGGCCGAATCCGAGAACGAACGACACCGCCCGTCCGACGACAGACCACCCTGCCGCGCGAACTCCACAAACGTCGTCGGCGTCGACATCACCGTCACACCACCGGCAACCGCCAGCGAACACTCACCCGACCTCAACGCCTGCGCCGCCAGATGCATCGCCACCAGCGACGACGAACACGCCGTGTCCACCGTCACCGCCGGACCCTCCAGACCCAGCACGTACGACACCCGGCCGGAGGCAATACTTCCTGCGCTCCCGCTGCCCTGCTGGCCCTCGAACTCCCGGCCACCCAGCAGACTCGCGTAATCGCTGTACATCACACCCGCGAAGACGCCGGTCTGCGAGCCACGCAACGACACCGGATCGATGCCCGCCCGCTCCACCGCCTCCCACGTCGTCTCCAGCAACAACCGCTGCTGAGAGTCCGTGGCAAGCGCCTCACGCGGACTCATCCCGAAGAAATCCGGGTCGAAGTCAGCGGCATCGTAGAGGAAGCCACCCGCCCTCTCGAACGACTCGCCCTCCACCTCCCAGCCACGGTCCACGGGGAACCCGCCCACGGCGTCCACACCGTCGGCGACCAACCGCCACAGGCCCTCGGGCGACACCACCCCGCCGGGGTACCGGCACGCCATGCCCACGATCACGATCGGATCGTCCACGAGGCCGGCTCCGGTCCGGGGCACGGGCACCGGCGCGGCCTCGGTCTCCTCCCCGAGGATCTCGTCGCGCACGAACGTCGCGAGCGCGTCCGCCGTCGGGTAGTCGAAGACCACGGTGGCGGGCAGCCGCAGACCGGTTGCCGCGCCGAGCCGGTTGCGCAGCTCGACCGCCGTCAGGGAGTCGAAGCCCAGGTCCTGGAACGCCCGCGCGGGGTCGATGGCTGCCGCACCCGCGTGGCCGAGGACCAGCGCGATCTGTGCGCGCACCAGGTCGAGTACGGCCTCGTGCCGTTCGGCTGCGGCGAGGCCGGACAGGCTCCTGCGCAGTCCGGCCGAGTCGGCGGTGCCTGTACGGAGGCTGCGGCGCGCTCGCGTCCGGATCAGGCCGCGCAGCAGCGGCGGGACGTCGCCCAGCGCGCGGATCGCGGCCAGGTCCAGGCGGACCGGCAGCAGCGCCGACCGACCGGCCGACAGCGCGGCATCGAACAGGGCCAGTCCGTCGTCCACGGACAGCGGGGGCATGCCGAGTCGGCTGATGCGCTCCATGTCGGCGTCGGTCAGCGAGCCGGTCATTCCGCCGGTCCGCTCCCAGGGCCCCCAACCGAGGGAGACCCCCGGCAGGGACGCCGCCCGCCGGTGCGCGGCGAGGGCGTCGAGGAAGGCGTTGGCGGCGGCGTAGTTGGCCTGTCCCGCGCTGCCGAAGGTCCCCGCGACGGACGAGAACACGACGAACGCCGCGAGGTCCAGGTGCAGTGTCGCCTCGTGCAGGTTCCAGGCCGCGTCCACCTTGGGCCGCAGCACCGCCGAGAGCCGCTCGGCGGTCAGCGAACCGACCACGCCGTCGTCGATCACTCCTGCGGCGTGGATCACCGCCCGCACGTCGTGCCTGGTGACCAGGGAGCGTACGGCGGCGGGGTCGGCGACGTCGCAGGCCTCGATCGTGACCCGTACGTCCTGCTCCTCGAACTCGGCGACGAGGTCGTCGGTGCCGTCGGCGGCGCGGCCGCTGCGGCTGACGAGGAGCAGGCTGCGCACACCGTGCTCGGCCACCAGGTGCCGGGCGATCACGCGGCCCAGGCCACCCGTGCCTCCGGTGATCAGGACCGCACCGTCACCCGCCCACACCGGGCCCGCCTGCTCGGCGGACTCCGGGGTGGGGACCTGCGCCGTTTCGACGCGGGCCAGCCGCGCGGCGAGGAATTCACCGTCCCGTGCGAGCAACTGCGGCTCGTCAAGCGCCATTACGGACTCCAGCAGACCGGCGGGCTCCTCGCCCTCCACGTCCACCAGGACGAACCGGCCCGGCTGCTCCGACTGCGCCGAACGCACCAGACCCCAAGCGGCGGCGGCGGCCGGATCCGCGCCCGACACCGCACCCCGCGTCACCAGTACCAGCCGTGCCGTGTCGGGCAGGTCCTGCACCAAGAGCAGCACCTGCGACGTCAGAGCGTGCGCCGAAGCCGCGGCATCGCGCACGCCGGCTTCGCTCACCTCCGCATCGCTCGCGTTCTCGTCCGTAACGTCCGTGCCGTCCGAGCCGGACAGCCGGTGCACCGCCACGTCCGGCGGCAACACGGTCGTCCCCGGCACCTGGACCGGCGTCCACTCGACGCCGAACAGCCCGTCGTGCGGTTGCTCACTGCTGACCGGACGCACCGTCAGAGAGCTTACGGACGCCACCGGTCGGCCCGTTGCGTCCGACAGCGACACCGACAGCGCACCCTCGGAGGTGCGGGACAGCCGGACCCTCAGGGCGGACGTGCCGGAGGCGTGCAGCGACACCCCGGACCACGAGAAGGGAACGCCGCGTTCGCCGTCGCCGAGCAGTACGGCCGCGTGCAGGCCGGCGTCGAAGAGGGCCGGGTGCAGTCCGAACCCGGTGAGGTCCGTTCCCTCGGGCGGCGCAACCTCCGCGTACACCGCATCGTCGAGCCGCCAGGCCGCCCGCAGCCCCTGGAAGGCGGGCCCGTACTCGAACCCGGCCTCCGCGAACCGCTCGTACACCCCGGACACGTCCAGCGCCTCCGCACCCGTGGGCGGCCAGACCGCCGCGTCGAACGCCGTGTGCGGAGTGGTGGTGTCGGGGGTGAGCAGGCCGGTGGCATGCTGGACCCAGGGGGTTTCGTCCGTGCTGTCGGGGCGCGAGTGCACCGTCACCGTGCGACGGCCGGACCCGTCGAGGACGCCCACCGCCAACTGCACGCGTACGCCGCCCTCGGCAGGTAGTACCAGCGGGGCGGCGAGGGTCAGTTCCTCCACCGCCGGGCATCCGGCCTCGTCGCCCGCGCGCACGGCCATCTCGACCAGGGCCGTCCCGGGGACCAGCGCCGCGCCCATGACCGTGTGGTCGGCCAGCCAGGGGTGTGTCCGCAGCGAGAGCCGTCCGGTGAAGAGGAAGGTGTCCGCGTCCGCGAGTTCCACGGCCGCTCCGAGCAGCGGGTGCTCAGCCGACTCCAGACCGGCCATGCGTACGTCACCGCCACGGGCGAGGCCGCTGCCGACGGGCCAGAAGGGCCGGTGCTGGAAGGCGTAGGTGGGCAGCTCGACGGTGCGGGCACCGGTGCCGGCGAAGAAGACCGACCAGTCGGCGGGAGCACCGTTCACGTACAGCTCGGCCAGGGCTCGGAGGGCCGACGCCTCTTCGTCGCGGTTCTTGCGCAGTACGGGTACCAGGACAGCGTCGCCGCCTTCGGGCAGGCAGTCGGCAGCCATCGCGGACAGGACCCCGTCGGGTCCCAGTTCCAGGTAGCGGGTGACGCCCGCTTCGGTGAGGGCCCGGATGTCGTCGGCGAAGCGGACGGCGTCACGGACGTGACGCACCCAGTACTCCGGGTCGCACACCGCCTCGGTGCCCGCCACCAGCGGAATGGTGGGAGCGGAGAGGGACAGCCCCGACACCACCGTGCGGAAGTCGTCCAGCATAGGGTCCATCAGCGGCGAGTGGAAGGCGTGCGAGACCCGGAGGCGGGTCGTCTTGCGGCCGAGCGCATCGAAGTGGGCCCGTACGGACTCCACCTGCTCCGACACACCGGACACCACCATGGACGACGGGCCGTTGACCGCCGCGACCGAGACCAACTCGCCCAGCAGCGGCAGGACTTCGTCCTCCGTCGCCTGCACGGCCAGCATCGCGCCGCCCTCCGGCAGCGCCTGCATCAACCGCCCGCGCGCCGCCACCAGCGCACACGCGTCGGCCAGCGAGAACACCCCGGCCACATGCGCCGCAGCCACCTCACCGATGGAATGACCCGCCACGAAGTCCGGCTTCACGCCCCACGACTCCACGAGCCGGTACAGCGCCACCTCCACGGCGAACAACGCCGCCTGCGCGAACATCGTCTGATTCAGCGCATCCGCGTCCTCACCCCACACCACCTCCCGCACCGGGACGTCCAGCTCCGCGCACACCGCGTCGAAGGCCGCAGCGAATACAGGGAAGCGGGCGTACAAATCCCGGCCCATGTTGAGCCGTTGTGATCCTTGGCCGGTGAAGAGGAACGCCGTCTTCCCGGCGCGCGCCTGCCCCTCGATGACCTGTTCGCCGTTGAGCACCACGGCCCGGTGGGCGAACACCGACCGGCCAAGGGTCGACAGGCCCACATCCACCGGACGCAGCCCGCACTCCTCCGCGTATGCACGCAGCCGTGCGACTTGGTCCTCAAGTGCCTGCTCCGTCTTGCCGGACACCAGCCACGGCACCACCCCCGGAACCGCATCCTCAACCACCGGCTCCACCTCGGCCGGCGCGAACTGCTCCAGCACCACATGCGCGTTCGTCCCACTGATACCGAACGACGACACACCCGCCCTGCGCACCCGACCCGACTCCGGCCACACCGTGCCATCCGTCACCAGTTCCACCGCACCCGCGGCCCAGTCCACATGAGTCGACGGAACGTCGACATTGAGCGTCTTGGGCACGGTGCCGTGCTGCATCGCCATGACCATCTTGATCACGCCCGCCACACCGGCCGCCGCCTGCGCATGCCCGATGTTCGACTTCACCGAC
>NZ_JBVIUQ010000017.1:0-94654 GCF_055596485.1 Streptomyces sp. NPDC039736
GCGCGCGGTCTGCTCCGCAGACACGACGCGGAGCCGCTACGCGGCTCTTTCCCGTATCGCTCCGCGATACGGGCTACCGGTCCACTCCGTGGCCCTGCGCAACCGGAGGACGCGGAGCGTCCTCCGGGCGGTCGGCTCCGCCTCCCTTTGCTCCAGCGCTCCGCGCTGGCAACTCGCCTACTCGGTAGGCGAGTTGAGCCCGCGGCGCGGGCGGCTGGCTATGGGGCGGGGTTCTGCTGGCGGTTCCTCCGCCTGACCGAGCGGTTGTGGATCAGCACCCAGGCGAATACGAAAACGGAGCAGGCCGGGCTGACCAGCATCCCGGGTTCCTTGCCGCTAGCTAGGCCCCACGCCAGCATCGCAGTGCCGGCTGCCAGCATCGGCCAGAAGACCCAGGGGATCCACTTGGCTCCAGGCTTGGCCCACTGCGGGCTCTTACGGTTGGGCAGTTCTCTCATACAGGCCTCCTTGGTGAGGCATGTGCCCTCGCCCCTCGAAAGCACGCACACCCCGGACGCGAGTCAGCGAGGTAGCACGGTCAAAGGCAAGCCGAACCGGACAACCCGCATCCCCGGCGCCACCAGTAGCGAACAGTTCCTGTCACTCCCCCCAACCTCTGTGCGTCATCCTTCTAGGCCCGCTACCTTGGACCAAGAGCACGGACCATCACCAGTCCGGAAACTTACCGATACTAACCAGGCTTTATGACACCTGTTAAAGCCAGGATTCCCATTATCCAGAAGAAAGAACCAAATATTCGGTACATCCAAATGTAACCGTTCTCGCTGAGATCAAATTTCAGCCCAAGCCGGGCCGAGTTCGCTTTGTTCTTTCGGGCAAGCCTTCGTGCGGAAAGCGCAAATCCGGCACCGAGGATGGTGACGAAGATGGTGATCGCAAGATCCATGGCAGGCCCCCGACTGGTTGCTCGGACAACGTGCACCACGTATGCCCCAGGGAAGGACCCGCATGTCGAAGGAAGAGCTTCGTCCGCATCAGATCGAGGCTGTTGATGCTGTGCTGCGCCATCTCCAGCTCCCGGCCGGCTCCCGCGTGCCGGAGGAAGGGCTGCGGTGCCAGGTGATCGCGGCGACGGCGTCGGGGAAGACGCGGATTGCTGCGGTGGCCGCGCAGCGGCTGAACGCGCGGCGGGTGCTGGTGTTGGTGCCGACGGTGGATCTGCTGGCGCAGATGGCCGCGGAGTGGCGTCGGGCGGGGCGTGCGGGGGCGATGGTCGGTGCGTGCGAGGCGAAGGTCGCGGCGTCCAGCGGGATGCCGTGCACGACCGAGGCGGCGGAGCTTTTGTACTGGGTGCAGGACGAGGACCTGATGACGGTGTTCTCGACCTATGCGACCGCGACGACGGCCGTTCAGCTGGCGCATGAGATCGGCCTGGAGCCGTTTGACCTGATGGTCGTGGACGAAGCCCACCGCACCTCGGGGGACGCTGAGAAGGCGTGGGCGGGCGTGCATGACCAGTCGAAGATCCCGGCGGTGCGCAGGTTGTACATGACGGCGACGGCCCGGGTCTGGGAGTCCGCCGAGGACGCGCGCCGTGGTGGGCGGGAGGCTCCGCGGCTGGTGGCAAGCATGGAAGACGGGTCACCGATTTTCGGGCCGGTGGCGTGGAAGCTGACGCTGTCCCAGGCGATCAGCAGGGGTCTGGTGGCGCCCTACCAGGTGGTGTGTGTCGATATCTCCGACCCGGAGTTGCATGCGGCGCAGGCCGGCGGGGACCGGGGCTCGGACCTCGTACGCGGGGCCCGCCTCGCGGCGCTCCAGGCCGGGCTGCTGACGGCTGCTGCGGACGAGAACCTGCGGAAGTGCCTGACCTTCCACTCCAGGGTCAGCGAGGCCGAGGCCATGGCCGAGGGCCTGCCTGGTGTCGCGGCGCGGCTGTACGCAGAGGACCCGAAGCGCTATCACGCACCGGAGCGGGTGTGGGCGTCGTGGCTGTACGGGGAGCACAAGCCGGTCTACCGCAAGGAGCAGCTGGAGGAGTTCGCAGCGCACGTGATCGAGGTGCCCGACGGGAAAGGCGGCACGGTTGCTTATCCGGCGATGTTCAAGATGATCGCGTCCGTGCGCGTCCTCGGTGAAGGCGTCGACACCAAGGACTGTGATTCTGTCGCTTTTTGTGATGCGCAGGGTTCGATGGTCGACATCGTGCAAATGGTTGGCAGGGCTCTCCGCATGCAGCCGGGCGACGGAAAAATTGCCAGTCTGGTCGTTCCGGTTTTCCTTGCTCCGGGGGAAAGTCCGGACGAAATGCTGACGTCTCCGGGGGCTGAGACCCTCGCGAAGGTCCTCGGAGCGCTGCGGGCCCACGACACGGACGTGATCGAAGCCCTCGCCGATTCCCGTCCCCGGGCCGGGAGTTGGAAGGGCGACGACATCGACGAGGACCGCGACGCGGAGGTCCAGGGGCAGCCACGTGAGGCGCAGGGTCCGAGCGCGCCCGCGCGGGAGCTGCTGAAGTTCTCGACGCCAAGGGATCCGGCGGAGGTGGCGCGGTTCGTGGCGTTGCGGGTGCTGCATCCGGAGACCGACTACTGGCGGTCCGGGCTCGCGGCCGCGGCCCGGTACGCGAAGGAGGTCGCGAAGAACGGGGAGCTGAAGGTCCCGTACGACTACGTCACGCCAGCCGAGTGGACGCCGGGCTCCTTCCCGCTGGGGACCTGGCTGAAGAAGCAGCGCCAGAACTACCGGGCTGGGGACCTGGCCGCGGAGCGGGTGCGGGAGCTGGAGAAGCTCGGGGTGGTGTGGGCCCACCAGGACCACGCTTTCGAGGAAGGGCTCGCCGTGGCCCGCCGCTGGGCTGCCGAGCACGGGCACTTCCTCCCGCCGGCCACCGCCGTGTGGGACGGGTACCCCATCGGGACGTGGGCGAAGAACCTGCGCACGGCGGCCCGGCTCGCGGATACCCGTGCGGAGCAGCTGGAGGCAGGGCTGCCGGAGGGCCCCGCGGCCGGGGGGTTGTCGCAGGAGCGGCGGGACGCCTTGGATGAGATTGATCCTGGGTGGGCGCCGGTGTGGGACGCGGGCTGGCAGCGCTGCCTGCGGCTGGTACAGAACCACCTGGAGCACGGCGGCAGCATGCCGATGACCGCCGGGGAAGTCGTCGTCCAGGGCGAGGACCTCGGACGGTGGGTACAGGGGTGCCGGTTCGGGTGGGACGCACTGCAACCGGCGCAGCAGTGGCTGCTGGAGAACGCCCTCGGTCTCGAACCGGCAGAGGAGTCGGAGCGGCCGGTGAAGCGGACGCAGGACGACAAGTGGATGCTCAACCTCGCGGCGGCGCAGGCGTTCCATGCCCGTGAGGGGCACCTTCAGGTGCCGAGGAAGCATGTGGAGTCCGTGGAGATGCACGGCGGGCCGGGAGGCGCTCAGAGCAGTGCTGGCGGCCTTGGAGTAGTGGACGTGAAGCTGGGGATGGTGTTGGACAACATCCGTAAGCGTGCCGACAAGCTCCCCGCCGAACGCCGGGCCAAGCTCGACGCACTGGGGATGCGGTGGACCACGGCGAAGAAGGCAGCGGCGCGATGAGCACGGATGCATACACCAGCAGGCCGGCGGAGCGGGCGGCGGAAGAGGTGCGGGACGGCTTGGCGGTGCGGCCTGTTCGCACCTGTCGCACCGTCGCGGGCGCGGTTATGCTCCGGACAAGGTGTTCTCCACCCGCGCCCGGTTGAGACGGCGGCGGTTGCGAGCACCTTCTGGCTCCCTGCCCCCGGGCCGGTCGACCGACCACTGTGAAGGGCCGGAGCCACCTCACCGAGAAGGCGGCTCCCGCCGCGTCCACTGCCGGTCCAGGCCGGGGAGTCCTCCCGCACTCCCCGCGCCCCGGCAGAAGACGCCCACGGCGGGGGCGGCGGCGAACCGAAAGAGGGGGCGCCGCCCCCGCAGTGACAGAGTGCAGGCCAGACCCACTGCTACGGGAGTGGCGAGGGCGGTTCCGGCAGCGTGCACGAGCGTCATCGAATCTCATTCTGAAACGATTCAGTTAGCCCCTGTACCGCTGTTCCCCGAGGCTGGACAGGGGGTCCGGCCGTTCAACGAACCCGTGTAATCCAGAGGTCGCGGCGGCACGAATCTCCGAGGCGCCAGCCGCATTCACAGCACGTCACGGATCAAGGAGAAGCGGGACGGCTTCTGAGCTTGTTCCTTAACATCGCTGATTACGTTCGGTGATGGTCTCGGGGCGTTTGATGGTCTTGCCGACGCCGTAGCGGGTGGCTGTGTGTCGGTTTCTGGAGCCGGACGGGCGGCCTGGCCCCGGCCGGGTGGGTTGTGGTGCACGGGCAGGACTGCCCAGCTGGGGGCGGATGTTCCTGAACCCGCGCCGAACGCGGGTCGGGGTGAGCACAGCGCCGGGACGGGTGGTCTTCTCCCAGGGCTTGCGCCGGTCAGCCGTGAGTGGGAGCGCAAGACGGAGCTGGGTGTGCGCGGTGATCACCAGCCATGTCCAGCGGTCCGCCGCCTGCGGGTCGCGAAGCCGTGGTCGGGTCCAGCCCAGGGACTGCTTGAACAGGCGAAACGTGTGTTCAAGGTCGAATCTGCGCAGGTAACACGACCAGATGAAGTCGACGTCGTCCGGGGTCGCGCTGGTGGCGGAGGACCACAGCCAGACCGGCGGCGCGTCGCGGTCGCCGGGCAGATGATCGACGTTGAGCCGGATCAACGTTCCTTCGACGAGGGGAAGGTCGCTGTCATGGTCGATCCACGCGGACCGCTGTTTCAGCCGGGGGTGCAGCCGGTCCCAGGCGCGGGCCTCGGCCTTGCCGTAGCGAGGTGTGTCGTTTTTCGTCACCACGGAGGGCTCCGGCCACGACGCGGGCCTGGCCAGGCTGAACTCCTTACCGTGCTTGGGCGGGTGACCCCCTTTGGGGTGGGCCCGGTAGTACTCCTCGCGGGAGAGCGCCGGACGGTGCAGAACACGGTCCGAACGCAGACGACCGACCAGTTCGACAGGCAGGTCGCGCAGTGCCCAGGCCAGGCGCATCACGTCATAGCCCGCGTCCATCACGACCAGGATGTCCCGGTCGTCGTGCTGCCATTGGCCGGCCGCGATCAGCCGATTGACCACAGCCCGCAACTGGTCTGCGGTGACGGCCGCGGCGTCGTCGACGGGCCCCAGGCGGACCGCGTCCAGGACCTGTGTCCACGAGGTGCGGTCCGGGGTGAGCGCGGCAACGAAGGAGTACGGCCAGCCGGGCACCACATGGTCCGATGAGCGGCCGTTGCGGCCGTGGACCAGGCAGAACAGCCGCTCCGGCGAGCAGGCGGCGTCCGACCGCAGCCACGGGGAGACGTCCACCGTGAGCACGATCCGCCCGTCGAACCGCGGAAGCGGCAGGGAAACCAGCAGGTCGCGCAGGGCGTTCGTGTCAAGGCGGCCATGATTCAGAGCGCCGTACAGCGAGCCGTAGCCGCGCTGGTGCTCGGCGAGCAGCGACAACTCCACCGGCGTCCGGGTCGGACCGTCCGCACACAACAACGCGTCGGTGAGCTCGAAGAACGCGTCGGCCCGCGCGGACAGGCACCCGTAGAAAGCCGTTCGGAAGCGGGACAGCTCCCCGAACGCTGTCCCTTCACGGACCGGCTCCAGCACCCTCATCCCACGTCCCCCTCATGAACTCAACTGAGCTTTCAGCAGAATTCAGATTCGCGAGGAATGCCGTCTCCATGAGCGGCGCCCACCCCAAAGAGTGATTGTCCAGACCAGCATTGAGGATCAAGCTGAGTGGCCTAAACGGCAGTGCTACCCGGCCCCTTCGTGGCATCCCTGCTCCATCGCCTCAGGGATCGCATCCCTGCTTCCGACGACAGGGGCCAACTGATCCGCACACCAGAGGCCGACATCGTCCGACATGCCGGAACCAGGATTCTTTCCTTGCTTGGCAAGTGCAGCGGCAATGTCCTTGCCCCGGTTGTACTGGGCGTACTCGACAGAGCCGGGCTTGTACGGGTTGCCGTACTTGACCTGAGGCTGCGGCGTGGCGTCCGGCCTGCCCCAGGGGCCAAGTACGCCGACAAGCAATGCTGTTGGCAGGCCGATCAGAATCGCAGCACACAACCAGCCGATACGCGGCGAGGACTTCCTGCCGACGGCGTAGGACAGCAGACCCAGCGGGGTAAACACCATGAACGCCAGGATGATGATCATTTCCGCATCAGTCCCATGAGTCAGGAGTCCCTTCTCACGCCTCACATCCCACGTGCCCGAATCATCAGCAACGCTAGCTGGTTGTACACCCGCACGGGAGCCCGGGGTGGAATGAAGAAATGTGACGCCTGCGCAAGGACGTCAGTCCCGGCCACCGTCGGCCCTGCAATCGCTTTGGCAAGTGATCACACAGTCGGCTCAGAGGTTAAGGATCAAGCTGAGGTCCGGTGGCGGCTTAAGCGTCTCGATGCCCGCCGCCACACCCGGACCTCGACGCCCACGACCTCAATCTTCCTCGGTCGCACGGCGCAGGACCGTGCTTGGCCGTAGGCTCGACGGCACTCGGGACGAAGGGCGGGGAGGCCACATGGCTCACGGCAGGAAAGAAGACGAATACGGCCCTGGAAGTCCTGACTATGGCCTGTCGTACGAACCTGGCCCATGGACAGAGCCGGACCCCAGTCACGACCCGGATGGGTGGGAAGCCGACTTCCGCGAGCAAGATCCCAATGAAGACCATGCTGAGGCTGGTTGGGAGAAGGCTTTCAGAGACGGCCACATCACTCGGGAACAGTTCCAACGCCGAAGGCACGGCGGAACCGAGACCCCGTCGTTCTAACCCCCGTCGCCCAGCGACGTGCACCCGCTGGCAGTCAGGCGCGGGGCCGTACCTCTCACATCCGGCCACCACGACCCGACAGCGGTGCACCCACTTGACGCCCACACAGTGACAAAAACACGACGCACATCAATCAAGAAGACCGCCGTCCCTTTCGACGTACTCCGCGAGAGCCTGAAGGCGGCTCGCGCAGAAACGGCCGGTGACGCTTTCCAGACCGCAGAGCGCCTCCGTCCTCCCGATCCCGCAGGCGGTGCTACCTCGCTGCGCAGTCGGCGGTGGTGCTCCGGTTCAGCATCTCGGCAATGGACGCCTCGACGTCGGCGTAGTCCAGGACGGATTCGTACTCGTCCTCTCGCAGTGGGTCCGCGCGAATGTCGTCCGGATTGGTGAACGGCCGGGAGCCTCGCGCCGCCGGCCGGTCCGTCTGGGGGCGCATGCTGTCGCCATGCCCCCAGGTCTGGTTCGGGTTGTGCTGGTCGGTCGGTTGCGTTTCGAGCGCGTGGATGAATCTCCCGGTGAGCGTGAGTTGCTCCTGCTGGTCCTGAACGAGCCTCAGCAGAAAGGCACTGCTGGTGATGGCAGCCCGTACCTGCGCGCGCGCGTCGCGGAGTTCCTGGCCTGCGAGGCGCAACTGATCCTCCAAAGCTGCCATCTTTGTTGACGAGCGGGCTGCCCCGGATTCCAGGTGCTTGCCTCGGCGCTCCATCTCGGCGCCGAGGAGAGCGAGCTGCTCCCGGAGCTCGCCCAGCCTTCCCCGCGCGGCGTCACGATCCTGGATCGCTGCCTCCACACGCAACGCGCAGTCCTCGACCGTCAGACACAACCAGCTGCTCTCGGCCTCCAACCGCTTGGCATCTGCCATCCACCGACTGGACTCGTCCTCCCAGTAGTTCTTCCCCCCTTCGTTGCGGGCGGCTTCGTAGAGGGGTTTCAGATAGCGGGCCTTCTCGTTGTCCTTGTCAAGGCGGAGGAAGGCCAGCACAGCATTGTGGAAGGCGTCGGTCGGGGAGTGCGTGGTGATCTTGTTATCCAGGGCTCTGCTGACCTTGGTCGTGGTCATGTTCTTGGCCGCAGCAAACTGCTCCTGTGTCTGCCCTGCCTCTTTCAGGAGACGTTTCACGGCGTCCCCGTACGTCTCGCCCTGCGGCGGATCGCTGGGGGGCTTCTCGTTGCTGGTCATGTCCTCCCCCCCCCCGGTCCCGTCCCGGCTGTCCTGCCCTTCAGGAAGGGGAGGCACTGACCACCGCCCGCTCCGGCGCAGCCCTGCTTCGGATATACCCCTTTGCCAGCACCCCATTGCCTTCCCCGCAATATCTTCCTCACCAGGCAATCCGCGCTGGCCTCTCGGGCAACACCCTCACCCTCCGGTTCGCTGGTCGTACCACTTCCCCGCGAGCGAAGGGCCCCGCCAATGACCACACAGAACCTGATACCGGGCCTGCTCGGCACGGGCGGCCTCGTCCAGGTACTGGCTGGCGCACCTCTCTGGTGCGCCATCAGCTTCCTGTTCGTGGGCCTGGTCCTCGGCATCCTCCAGAGGGTCTTCCCGCAGAACTCCCGCGACCGCCTCACCTGGTGGACCGACCGCCGCACCCACCTCCACGAGCGCCGCACCCACCGCCTACCGCCCCGGCCGTAACCAGCCCGCCCGGGCGAGAGCCCGGTACAGTTGGTCTGCGCGCCTATTACGATTTGTAAAACAGTGTGCAAGGTGACGTTCGGCCTCGCCCAGGCCGCAGACCCGACGCCCTCATGGCGGCCCCTTGAAGAGGCAGGCCACGGTCGACGGACGGTCTGAAGTCATCACAACGGCGGCCCCTGCCAAGCCAGGTATGCCAGACAGGAACCGCCGCGGGTGTAGAAATGCGCACCTCTAGCGCCCTCTCGGTGTCTCACCACCAGGGGGCGCCTCGCGTTTTACAGGAGGCTGGCGAGCATGTCGCACAGCCACACCGCGCACTGAACGATCCAGAGCGCGGCCTCTTCGGCGAGACCAGCCAGGAGGGCCTGGACGGTGCCGGCGAGCAGTACCTCGCGAACGGTGCGACGACTCTCACCCCGGACCTGCGGTGGGCCTCCGTCCTCTGGTTCTTCGGACTTCGGCTTCTCGCTGTTTCCGGTCATGAGTTTCCCTTCGCTCGATGTGCGGGGTGTGGGTGGTCGGGGTCTGACTGTTAGTCACACCCGGCCACCCAGAAGCCACACAGAAATCGAACGGATGTGCTAAGAGTACCGGGATCCGGCGGCCTTGGGAGAAGACACCCATGTCTGCGCCGCGCTGGCCTCCCCCAAGCGAGGGAACCGCCCGCATGCCGCGATCGCCCCACCAGCGGGTCCCTCTCATCGCGTCTCGCTGAAACTCGTCCCCGTGGTCCGGTCCGGAGGGCCTGCGGAACCTGACCTGCACCCGCTATGTCCATCGACAAATCCCCCTACCTATAGGGAGGGCCCTTCTTGGCGCAGCTGCGAGTCCCCGAATGCGGTAGAAACAGGGCCGAGCCCGGGGCGATTGACGCGCCCCGGGCCCCGCTCGTGGTCGTGCGACAAGTGGTCAGCCCGTGGTGCTGCGACGGTTGTCCTCGACGGCTTCGGCCAGGGCCTGCATGCGGGCGGTGACCGATCCGGTGCTCTCCCCCATCACTTCCACGAACGCGTGCATCATGCGCGTGTCGTCCCCGGCCGCGATTGCGTCGGGCATCTCCTGCGCCCGGAGTGCAGCGGTAAGCGCACTCTCCTCGGCCTGTGGCTCGGCGGCGACGGTTCGCTCCGCTGCGGCCTCGCCGCGCTCCGCCTTGAGGGTGGCGGCCTCCGCCACGAACCTGCGCCACCGTCGCCCTGGCAGCCCGCCGCCGTCCCCGCACAAGCTCCGGTCTCCGCGGTCATAGTCTCCGCCGCAGTCGTGCGCCTCACTGTCTGCACCGTGGCAGACGCCGCCACCGGGCCACGGCGGCCCGCTTCGTGCTCGCCCGGCAGGCAGAGGGGGCGGGGGCCGGGGCTCATCCGGCCTGGGCACGTTCGGCCTGGGCCGTGGTGTAGGCGAGGCGGTAGGACTCGGTGCCGATCTGGATGACCGCGCCGTTGAAGGTGAGCCGGTCGACGATGGCCGCGCAGAGCCCGGCTCTCGGGGCAGTCAGCTCAGGCGCATTCCGTAGAGGTGTCGATCGACGCTGCCGACCACAAGCCAACCAGTCGTCAATACGGGGCTGCTGACCAGCGGGCCGGCAGTCCGCGCGGTCCAGTTCAGAATGCCGGTGCGCGCGTTCATGGCGTACAGCTGTCCGTCCTGACTTGCGGCGTACACCGTTTCGCGGGTGGCCACAAGGGGTGCGATGACCGGGCCGCCCGTGGGGCAGTGCCATTCTTTGCGGCCCGTCTCAAGGTCCAGGGCGTGAACACCGTAGGAGGTACCGACGTACACCCGTCCGTTGGCCACCGCCGGGGCAGCATAGGCGCGGACAGTCACGCTCGACTTCCACTCCAGGGACGGTGTGCCGCCGACCGAGCTCTTCCATACAAGTTCGCCGTCGGCACTGGCCCGCGCGCTGACGGTCCCGCTGTCATCGGTGAGGTACACCCGGTTGCCCGCGACGGTGCAAGGCCAGTGGATTGCTCCGAAGGCCGGCTTCTCCCAGACCGTCTTGCCCGTGGTGGTGGCAACTGCCCTGATGCGCAGGAGGGCGTCCGAGTCGAAGCTGCGTGGCAGAAGGATGCGGCCGGGGGCGAGGCGGAGAGGGTCGTCGTGCTGGGGAGCCCCGTATTTCCAGCGGGTGCTGCCGCTTCTGGAGTCCACCGCGAAGAGGACGTGTTGGCCGTCCTGAACGAAGATCGTTTCATCCGAGAGCAACGATGGGTTGGACATTCCCCCCCAGGAGCTGGTGCGGCTGCTCCAGGTGCGATCCCCGGTCCGGACGTCCAAGGCATAGAGCCAGCCGTTGGGGCTGCTTGCGTATACGACTCCGTCAGCCCCCTGAAGGGGCATACCAATCTGGGCTGAGCGCCACTGTTCTTCGCCCGTCGTTGCGTTCAATGCCACCAGAGCCGTGGGGGTTTCGGTGAAGACTGTTCGATCCACTACCACCGGCGGATCGCTAATCACCGCACCTACTGGCATTGTGCCGGCAGCTCTCCACCGCAGACTCCCATTGGTGAGATCGATGGCTTGGAACGGCTTGTCCGAATCGTCGAGGCTCAAATGGGCGGCACTAACCGGACTGGGATTGACATAAATTTCATCGGCCGCATCGATGAGGTAAGCGGTGCTGTGAGCGACTGTCGGTCGCATGTAGATCTTGCTGCCCGTCCGGTAGTTCCAGGCCCACTTTCGCACCCCAGGGGCGCTGGGGGACGCCTTCCCCGTGCCGCCTGACGCTCCGGTCGGCGGCAGCGGGCGTCGCGAGCCTGCTCCCAGCCACTGTGTGCCCGCGTAGGCAGCCGCGCCCGCACCGGTGGTCAGGCCGCCTGCCCACCACAGAACCGCTCGCCGCGTCGGCCCTTTATCCGGCGCCACGTCACCCTCAGCGCTGCCGAGAGCGGTACGCCGCACAATGTCCGGGCCGTCCTGGCTGGTGAGTGAGTTGTCCGGAGGCTCTGACAGGGGGACCTCAGCCGATTGCACATCGGTGTCTTCGTCGGTGAGGGCAAGTTGTTCGTTCACTGTGCTGCGCAGCCGCTCCAGATCGTCTCCGGTCTGTGTCAGTAAGATGTCGGAGCGCTCCAGGACAGCTTGCATGTCGGCGATCTGCGCGTCCCCCGGCACTGCGGCGTACACCTCGGCGGGCGGGGTGGCGGCGTGCGGCACGGTAGCGCCACGGGCGTTGAGTTCTGCCACTTGTTCCTGCATCCGGAGCAGCAGCATGTGTGCGGTCTGCAATAGCTCTGCGGCCGCCGCGGCTTTCTCTCGGGCCTGGTGCCAGTCTTGATCGGCACGTGCGTACAGGGTGAGGATCTGATCCTCGCGTCGCTCCAAGACCAACTCAGCGGTATGCGTTCCGCCCGCCGTGCGTAGTTCCTCCCGTTCTTGCCGTACATGACGAAGCTCTTCTTGGAGCCCGCCGATGACGAACAGCAGCCACATGGTGAGTTTCTCTGCCTTCGCTTTCGCCCGCTCCACCTCGGCCACCGTGTGCAACGCGTCGATTAGTTGCTGCCCCACTGATTCGACCTGACGCTTTTCAGCAGGGCTGGGAGAGATCACCACCGGCGTCTTCGAGATAGGGGATCGTCTGGCTGCTTCCCACAGCCTGCGGGCTTCCCGGAGCCGTTCTCGGCGCTGCGGCTCCGGCACTGTGGCTTCGACTAGATCTTCGACCACTTGCCAAGGGGGCAAGGACTTGCCTCCGAAGAACTCACTGAGCCGGGAGTGGCCGTATTTCAGTGGGGTCTGAAGCTCGAAAAGGGTCGGCGGACGCGCGGCGCTTTTGATGAATTCGCGTAGCAGCTGCGCGAGGTCAGCGAGCTCTTGGCTGGAAGCGCGGATTTCTCCCCAAGGTCGCCCCCGCCGGGCAGCACTGCCATCTTGAGCCATCCCCCACCTCCGGACAATTCCCAGTTCTCCGCACATGCCGCTCTCAGCTGTGTCAGAAGAGCACCGGCTAGAAGACGCTGTCGGACAACCCTAGTGACCCCCACTGTGGCATCAACGGCATCTCGGCACACCGGAATGCGAAAAACCACCACGTCAGAACAGGCGGCCACCATGAACGAGATCTGGCACCTCGCAGTAATAGCCGCCCTCGCGCGCGTCTCCACAACCGCACTCAGGGCTCTCGCCGATCTATTGCACGCCCGCATCGCCGCGCGGACCGCTCTCAGCCAGCGCCGTATAGAAGGTTTGCTCATCGTCCAAGCAACGAGGGCGCTGGGCGCCAACCATCTGGCCATGCACGAGGAGCGCGCGGGCGGCAACCGGTTGGTCATCGCTCCGGCTGACACGATCGCCACCCTTGGCGAACCCCATGGCCGGACACCTGCCAACCAAACCCTGCCAAATTCGTCAGGGCGAAGCCGAAGGCGCCGAACAGCGTGATCGCCAGCAAACACCTAAGTGTGCGGATCAGGCAGCGAAGCCCACGTTGGTGACGTACTCGTACTGGCCCCAGTTGGAGCCGAGATCGCCGATGACGTCGTCCCAGGCCGCTTCGAGGCCGCTGTGGTCGCTGGCGGCCCAGGAGCCGACGATCGTGTCCCAGCGGCGGACGTTCATCGTGCGGTACTCCACGACGCGCTTTTGGCGCTGGTCGACCTGGGACTGGTTGACCGGGTGGATCTCCACCCGGGTCCCGCCCCCGGAGTTGAGCCGCTTGAGGAGATGCTTGGCGACGTTCTGCCGTCGCACGGCGGTGTACGCGCGCTCGATCTTCTCCAGGCTGGCCCGGGACGGAGCACGCTTGCCCTCGCGCCAGGCTTTGAGGGTGCGGTCGGTGACGGTCAGGCCGGCGGCCTTCGCCGCCTGGCGGGCGTGGTCGGTGCGGGTGAGGTAATTCAGGCGGGCCGTCCAGCCGCGCTTGGAGGTGACCGGGGTGGTGATCCCTTGGGCGAGGCGGTCGAGCTGGCGGGCGAGGGCGTCGCCGCCCTTGATGCCGCTGGCCCCGAACTTGCCGAAGTCGATGTTCTTCTCGGGCACTTAGCTCCCCTCCCCCGCCTGACCGTCGGCGGTCGTGCCGACGGTGTACGTGTCCTTCACCTTGACCTCGGTGACGCCCCGGCCCTCGGGGAAGACCTGGTGCCAGTCGCCGATGACGTGAAGTTCATCGGTGCCCATCGCCCGCACCACGTGCAGGCCGCCCTCATGAGCCTTCCACGCCTTCATCCACAGGTTGGCGAACGCCTGGGAGCGGATGAGGTGCATCCAGTCCTGGCGGTAGATCTCCCGGTTGTAGTTCGACTCCCCCAGGGTGGAGACGAACTTCGAGTACATCGCCTTCACGTACTCCAGCGTCGCCTCGTCCCCCTCGGCCAGCGCCTGGGCGCGGGCCTCGGTGAGCGTCGTGCGGAACTTCTCCAGCAGCCCTTCGGTCGAGCCGGAGGTGTAGGACTCGTGGATCTCCGGCGGGTCGCACAGCCGGTGCTTGGGGCCGGACAGGCGCAGCAGCAGCCGCAGGGTCGGCTCGGTCACCCACAGCGGGCCGGGCTCGTCCCGGTTGCCGATCGGGTTGGGCAGGACGTCCTCGTGCTCCCAGGCCGGCGGGGTGATCAGGTGGACCCCGGCACGGCGGCGGTCGAAGTCGAAGCCGGTGGAGTGCTCCAGCTGCCCGATCGGCAGGTGGGTCTTCAGCGCGGAGAGGTAGGCGGCGTTCATGTCGAGCGCGACCACCTCATGCGCCCCCGGCGGCAGTGCGCGCCGGGTCCACTTCGGGCGGGCCTCCCAGACCTGGTCGGCGCCCTTGGAGGTCTGCTTGCGCAGGATCTTCGGCAAAGCCGGGTGGGCGACGACGTCGTACCGGCCTCCCTTGCGGGTCTCGTCCAGCAGCGCCATCGCGTCCGGGATCGCCCGCTTGACCAGAGCGGCAGTGGCTTCTTCGACGTCGCCGCCGTGCTCGGACAAGGCGGCCTGGACGGCCTGGACGATGAGGTCACCGGGGCCGGACTCCTCCTGGAACGCCCGCCCCCGCGGCTTCTGCTGTGCCGTCGGCCGGGAGGCCGGACGGCTCGTACGGGCCGCACGCGCCGGGACCGGCGGCGCCGACGTCGGGGCAGCCGCCGTACGGGACGCGGCGGTAACGACGTCGGCGTCGGTGGCCGGTTCCGCCGGAGCGGGAGCCGGGACCGGAGCAGCGGGAGCGGTCCGGCAGTCGGTGGGATCGAGGTGCTGCGCGAAGCCGTCGATCCGGTGCGAGGCCGGGTTGCCGCACAGTACGCACGGCTCGGGCACCGCCAGGACGTCGACGTCGTCCGCCCGCTCGTCGTCCTCGGGCGCGGCCTCGGTGGAGGTGTCCTCGGGAGACGGATCGGTGTCGGCCTGGTCCTCGTCGTCCTCCACGGCCGGGGCCTGGTCGGCGAACTTCGCGGCGAGACCGTCCAGGAGGTACGCGTACCGGGTACGAACTTCCCCGCCCGGGTCACGGCCGGACTCCCAGCCGGACACCGTGGACGGGCTCACCCCGAGCGCCTTCGCGACCTGCGCCCGGGACAGGTGCGCGCGCTCGCGCAGCTCACGGCGCACCCCCGGCTCGGGGAGAGTGGCCTGCTCGGTGACGGAGGACAGCAGCGAGTCGATCGCGTCGAAGCCGCTCATCGGCCGACTCCCTTCTTCTGGCCGGTCGTGCGCAGCCGGTCGGCGGGCAGCGCCTCGCACGCCT
This sequence comes from Streptomyces sp. NPDC039736, assembly GCF_055596485.1. Lineage (NCBI taxonomy): Bacteria > Bacillati > Actinomycetota > Actinomycetes > Kitasatosporales > Streptomycetaceae > Streptomyces > Streptomyces sp. NPDC039736. The sequence continues at coordinate 15,086 of NZ_JBVIUQ010000017.1, forward strand.
TCGTCGGCCCGTCCAGGAGATTGAGCGGGCGCACCCCGTAGTGGGCGGCCAGCGCGTCGACGTCGTCCAACTGCCACGAGGCGGCACCGGACTGACGGCGCGAGACCTGCGTCTGGGTCAGCCCCAACGCCTCAGCGACCACCCGCTGCGACTCCCCCGTCGCCTGCATCAGCGCTGCGACGGTCAGCCGCAGCGACTCCTCCAAGCTCATTCCCATAGACCTACCATAGCGGCAAATCATGCATAGAGCGCATGGATTTTTGATACATAGCTTACTCATGCCTTTTTTAACTCATCTTGATGCAAGGGTGCTTCGCGGGCGGCTGCCAGCGAAACACCAGCCTGAACCGCCCTTCCCGTCACGGCGTCTCACAGAGAACCCGCAGATCAGGGGTGCAACGGAGGGGTGCATTTCACCCCTCCGTTGCACCTCTGCGTCTCAGTCTTCGCGGTGCCGCGCTTCCTCCATCGCCCGGCGGCGGGCACGCAGTTCCTCACGGCGGGCCCGGCGTTCGTCCGCCGCCTGCTCCTCCTGCTGCTCCCGGCGGCGGTCGGCGATGCAGGCCGGGCACACCAGGTCCGCGACCAGGCGCCGGACCTCACGCCGCGGACCAGGCCCGACCGGCAAACGCCACCCCCGGGCGAGGAGACGGCCCGTCAGACGCGTCAGGGATGCCCGCGACGCGAGCATAGGCAGCGTCCAGTCCTCCCGGTCCAGGAGGAACCGCACCTGCGCGGGCAGCCCTCCCTGCGGGAACCGTGCGGCAAACAGCGTGCGGTCGTCGTCGTTGCGGGGGTGGTAGTGCGCCGGGCAGGCACGCTGTGCCCGCCGGTTCATCTTCTTCCGGGACCGGCCCGGTGTCGTGTTCTCCATCCGAGAAGCGTTCCGTACCGACCCTGTGGATACGGGCCGCCATGGAACGCCACGGCCCGGTACCGCAGGGAAACCCACGGGACCGGGCCGGCTGTTGTCGGATGCTGCGGGATCAGTCCCAGCGGCTGTCGGGGACGAGACCCCAGCCCGGGTCCCGGCGGCGCCGCGTAATGTCCTCGTGCAGATCCCAGTTCGGGTCCTTGCGCGTCATCGGGTTCCCCTCCCCTGTGGTGTGTGCTGCCGAGCGCAGCAACGATCACGAGCGTACGGCCCCGCACCCTCTTCGCGGGCCTCCCCCGCGTCTCTTCTCCTCGACCGACGAGGGCACCGCGATGTCGACCACCCGCCGGTCGAGACCCTCGTTTGAGGGGGTGTCCGCTTCCTTCCAGTGAAAACGGGCAGCCCGGACCGTCCCATCGACTTGCAGGACAGGGAAAGGCGGCAACAACGTCACGCCTTAGCTCCGGACATGCCACTGGTTACGACGATCGCGGCTACATCGCCGGTCTTAGTCCGCCCCAACCAGACGACCCCGCCTGACTGCGCCGAGAATGTCACCAGATCGGCTTGTTGCGACTCGTCGCTTATCCGGTCGCACCAGCCCGGCAGCTCTCCGCTGCCACGCGGTACCCAACTGCCGTTCACACAGGTACGGAACGGCGCGGACAAGGCCGTCCACGCGCCGGCGTCAGCGAAACAGCCGACATTGTGGTCCGCGCCAAACCGGGGACGTTCGCCCGGCTCAAGCCGGTCGATGTCGTCGTCGACACCCAGGCCCATCTCCCACCCGACCACAGCGGTATCGCTGATGCGCAAGCGCGTGGCGGCGCACTCGACGCCGTCGAAGTGCTCGCCGAAGAACTCGTACGGGCCCGCCGTCCACGCGATCTCCACCCGGTGGACGCCCGGGGGAATGCGCACCGCCAGCTCCCGCGGGGGCCTCGTGGGCAAGCCGCGCTCGTATTTCGCGGTGTCCTCGTCGTCCCACGGCGCATCGACTACAAGACGGCCGCTGGGCACACGGATGGTGGTCACTTCCTCGATGCTCGTCACCACGACGGGTGTGGTCGGGTCGTCGTACACCGTCCCCAGGTGTGCACCGGGCGTGAAAACCGCCTCCAGGTACCAGGTGGCCTCAGGCCCGGCTGCCAGTCGCGCGTCCCCGACCTGCTTCATGTCTCATCCCTCCTCGCCACCCGGCCGGGCAGCCAAGCGAACGTATATGGGCCCACTGACACCGACACATCGTGCACCGTTACAACCCGTTATCGATCCCCAAGATCTGTGCCAGAACCCCAAACTCGTAGACAAGGCCAGCCGGGGCAGGACGCGGCGCGGGTGAGCGGATACCGGAAGCGCGCGGCACGACGCCGTACCTCGCAGGGTGCCGGGGAGGTCCGGGGCGACGGCTGGGTGCGCACGGTGGCGGACGAGCAGCTGCTCGCGCTAGCCACCAGGTACGGGTCGTTGACGTTGCGGCAGGCGGCGGCCGCGTGCTGGGGCGGGCAGATGGAGGCGGCCCGCACGCGGGTGCGGTTGATGACGGAGGCCGGGCTGCTGTTCCGCTCCGCGGAGACCCGGTGGGCGGGAACGGTGGTGTGGACGACGGAACGCGGCGCCCGCCTCTCGGGCACCGGGCTGGGAGCACCGCACCCTCCGAGCGAACGGCTGCTGCACCGCCTCGCCTTGGCGGATGCCGGGGTGCGCCAGGAGGCCGGCACCGGGCAGCCGGTCGTGCTCACCGGGCGCGAGGGGCGCACCGCCGACGGCGTTGTCGGGCGGGCGGCGCAGTTCCTGGCCGATGTCGGGGCACCGCAGTTGGCGCCGGTCGGAGCGGACCGTGGGGAGACCCTGGCGGTGCCGTTGGGGGTGCGGTCGGTGCACTGGCCCGACCTCGTCGTCATCCGCCCCGACATCCAGCTGTTGTTCGCGGTCGAGGTCGAGCTCACCTCGAAGACGCCGGTCGGGCTGCGTCAGGTCCTGCGCGGCTGTCTCCAGGCCCGCCGCAAGGTGATCTGCCTGGGCACTGAGGCGGTCGTCCGCCAGCTCGTCGGGCACCGGGCGCCGGGCGGGTGGAAGGACGGCATCGCACAGCAGATAGGGCTGCTGCCGCCCGGCCCGCCGACCGGGGACGGTGCGACGCTGCTGCACGTCCAGGAGCTCCACCTCCGCGACCCGGGCGTGCGCGCACAGCTGGAGCGGCACACCGCCCGCCACCGGGTCAGCACGTACACAATGCGCTGAACCGGCCTGGCTGGCTCAGCGGTGCTCGGGCGCCAAGCCGGGGCGCAGCCGGTGAAAGGAGGGGTGGCGAAGGAGCCCGGCCTGCGTGCGGGTGAGGAAGCGATATCCATAGCCGCTCCTGGGTGTCACGCTGACTGTCACGGCCGGAGCGAGGACGGAAATTGACAGGTATCCGCAGGTCAGACCCTGGATATCGGCCACCGTGACAGTCAGCGTGACACCCGCCGTGACAGTCCTGGAGACGCCCCCCCCTGGGGCCAGGTCGTCAGATGACCCGTCTCACCGAAGTTTGGCCACCGTCTTTTCGCCAGGGTGAAACCCGAAACAGTGCGTCGATGTGATCGGGAGCCGGCGGGGTGTTGCAGAAGGCCCAAGAACCGGGTGCTGTCGGGTGCTCTGACATGATCACTGGCCATGAGCGACCTCGCGTTTGATGCCCTGCTGTGCGACCTGGACAACGTCATCCGCTTTTACGACCTGGACGAGGTGGCCCGCCAGGAGCAGGCCGCCGGGATCGCTCCCGGCACCACCATGGAGATCGCGTTCGCCCCTGAGCGGGACATGCCGCTGATACTGGGCCGCATCAGCCGGACCCAGTGGGCTGCATCCATTTCCAAGGCCCTGGCCACCAAGATCCCCGCCCAGAAGGCGGGAGATCTCGCCACCGCGTTCGCCCACGCCCCGTCCCGCGCGGACCAGCACGTGGTCGAGCTGATCCGTCAGGTCCGCCGCACCATCCCCGTCGTGCTGGTCACCAACGCCACCGTCTGGCTCGAAGACGACCTTGCCCAGCTCGGCCTCACCGACCTGGCCGACTACGTGGTCAACAGCTCCCGCATCCACATCGCCAAGCCCGACGCCGAGATCTACAAGATCGCCGCCGAGCACGCGGGTGTCCCCGCTCACCGCTGCGCCTTCGTCGACGACAGCCAAACGAACGTCGACGCCGCCCGCCACGCCGGCATGATCGCGGTGCTTTACCGAGACATCGCCGACCTTCGCCAGCTCGTCGCCCCCATCGTGAACGAGGTCGCCTCGTCCCCCTTGCAGGAGAGGCAAGCGGGCCTGGGCGATTGGCCAGCACCTCGCTGAGGGGCCGTCAAACTTCGGTGAGACGGGTCGTCAGAGCGTGCACGGCGGGCTTTCCCCGGGGCCGCTCGGGGCGAGGAAACGGGCGCCCATGTTGTCCATCGGGTTGAAGTACACCATCGCCGTGAACCACGGAGCGGCCTTGCGCGGATGCTTCAGGCTAAGCAGCGTCGCGTAGGCGAACACCAGCCGGTACGCGGGCCGGTTGTCGGTGTCGCCGTACAGCAGGACGTCGCGGAACGGGTACGGCAGGGACTGCTGCAGGGCACACATGCCCGCCGCTGCCCAGGACAGGGCCGCGTCCAGGTCCCCGCCGACCAGGTCGGCCTCGTCCTGAAGGTCGCCTGGGTCGAAGTCGTCGTCCTCGTCCGTGAGTGCGGCCAGCTCGTAGGCAGTCGTGGTGTACGCGTCGAGATCGCGCGGGTGCAGCCGCCGGCCTCCCAGGGTCACGCTGTCCTTCGCGTAGGCGGCGTCGTGCGCCTCGTCCGGGGTCCATACCCGCTCCATCACCCACTGCGGGCGCGGCGCCAACTTTGCGATCTTCTTCTCCAGCCGGGACAGCCCGCCGGGCTCGTCCTCGTAGTCGGCGTAGTGCGCGGCAGAGTCGAACAGGTTCATCCTCCGCCTGTGTCCAGCACATCAGCAGCCGGTCCAGTAGGGCGAGCGCTTCGGCTGCCAGGCCCGTCGGGGTCAGCCACGGCATCCACGCCCTCCGTGCCCGCCTTCAGTTCTTTCGCGTCCAGGCCCACGCTCATCCGCGTGGGCGCGAGTGTCCACCGCCGCCAGCACTGGATTCAGGCTGTTGCCCGGACTGCCACCCGCATGTGCGACCCGTCCGGCAGCCGCCGCCGGCCACACGTCCCTCCCACCCCGCGCTCCGCTTCTCCTCTTCCTGCAGTTGCCGCCCGGCAGGGAGCAGACGGCCACCACGAGCGCGGCCGTGGACGGGGAGAGGGAGAGCGGTGCTGTACCGGGATCCGGTCGACCTGGCGGTCGAGCGGGTGGTCAATCCGCTCAGGTGCCGGTGCGGGCGACGGCGGCCCAAAACTCCTGGACCATCAGGGGGGCTGGGCCGCGCTGCACCGGGGCCGGCCCCGGTCCGTCCCCCATCTTGTGCAGGGCCGCACGCATGCGTTCGTTCATCGCGGACTCGGCGCGGCGCCGCCGCCCCCCGGACACGGGACAGACCTCTTGGTCCGGCTATCGCGGACAAAGAGGTGTCGTTTTACGAAGGGGGCTTGCCCACGGCCCCTGAGCTGCACGAATGCAAGATCACCAGATGCGGGGGGTCCCACCGCCGGTCACCCCTTCGGTCCCCCGCCCAGTGCACCCCTCCAGACACCTCTGCAGCCCCCCTCCGGTGCAACCCCCTGGGCCAGGTGCGGCCTACAGCCGGTGCAGAGCTGCGCAGACCGCTGACCGAGCCGTCTGTCCTGGGCAAGCCCGCCCACACGGAAGGCTTGCCCAGGCTCCCCTAAGGCTTGCCCCACTGCTCAGGCTTGCCCGGCAAGATCCCACCGCAGGTACGGCCTCCGGCCACCGCCTCCCAGACAGTGACGCCACGAACTCGGGGGCCGTCCCGCCCGGCGGCCCGGACGCTGGGCAAGCCCTCCGCGGCGAGGGCTTGCCCAACAGAACTCGTGACCGATCGGCGGGCCGGGCGTGACCGGACCGTCTCCCGCGATCGGTCAAGCAGCACGTCAACGCCGTGACCGGCCCTTGCAACTCCCGGCTGGGGCGGTGACCGGTCATCGGTCACCCGTCATCGGTCAGTCGCGTCTTGGGGTGGCGTCGGTAAGGACGAGGACGGCATCACCGCGCACCGGCCCGTACCCGGGGAAGGCCTCGCTCATACCGGCAGCCCCCGCGGCGCGTTGGTCGCCGTGTGCTCTGGCCGGTCGCCTGGCGCCATCGTGTTGAGGCCGATGAGCAGCACGAGCACGTCGTCCAGTTCGCACCTCAGGTGGGTGCGGGATCCGGCTCCTTCGGCGACGGCCTGGAGGAGGACTTCGGCTCCGGTCGCGGGCAGGACGCCGTCGCTGACGGCTCCGACACGGACGGCCGTGGAGTCGTCCAGGCCCTCCAGAGCCTTGCGGAGGTCACCCACCGTCAGGGCCCGGTGCAGCAGGCCCGACGGATTCGCCTCGACCCCGTACTCGAAGTCGTGCCTGCCGGCGTGCCCTTCGAACAGCGTGCACGAGGCCCGGTCATCGGCCAGAAGCCGGCCCTGGGAGTGTTCCTCCTGGACGGGGCAGTACGGGATGCTGAGGATCTCGCGGGCGCCGGACTTCCAGCGCAGCCACCAGATGCCGTCGTTGCCCGCCTGCCCTTCCGCGTAGTGCCAGTCCCCCTCGTGGGTGCCGGGCTCCAGCTCGCACCACGTGAAGTCCTCCAGCTGATTGGCCCCGACCTCGACCTCCGCCAGGCGGCGGTGCTCCTCGACCGTCAGCACGGTCGCCACCGGGCACCCCTTGCGTCCCATGGGCATGTCGCCCTCCCCTGCTCGCTGCTGTGTGTCGCCGGTCATCGTCACCCGCCGAGCGCCCCGCCGTCCCGGCAGGTGCAGAATCCGCCGGCTTTAACCGGGGCACCGAAGGGCTGGCGGTCGAGCACGTGGTCGGCTCGCCCATGAAAAAACGGGGACCGCTGGTCAGATGCGCAGAAGGGGGAGGAGGGGATGGCGGATGGGTGACATGGTCGGTGCCCACCCACCCAACATAATCGAACATGCTTACGATCTGGGTATGACCTCGCGCACCTTCCCCACTGATCTGCTCACCGCACGGCAGCAGCTCCACCACGCACACGCAGCACTCGCCGACCTGTACAGCACTCTCCCCTGGTCCGTGGCACCTACGGAGGGGCACACCAGCCAGTACCGCACCATCGCCCCCGAGACCGGGGAACTGCGCAACCGTGTCTTCCCCGCCTCCCCCGGCTGGACCGACGAACAGGCCGAAGAGGTCGCCGCGCTCCGGGCCCGGATCCTGGAACTGTCCATCGAGGTGAACACTCACCCGTACTGGAAGTCCGTCTTCTCGGGCGACCTCGTCGACGCCCGCTCCAAGCACCTGCCTGCCGCGGCCCGCGCCCTCGCGGCCGGTCTCACCGAGGCGGCGTAGCCGTCGCAGAGCAGCAGGGCCAGCGTGTGGCCGGGGGCGCGCGGATGTACATCACCTCGTGAGGCACATCGAGTGGAGTCCATCGGGTGGCTTCCACCCGATGCCGGGCATCGTCACCACAGCCAGGCACTGGAGTGCCGCATCCGGGACAGGGTGCGCGCATCACGACGCGCGGCCGCGCTGCCGATCCGGCTCTGTTGGGAGCGGGGCCGGCGCGACTGCGAGGTGGTGAGGCGGCGCTTCCCGGCGTCCTGGAGTCGCTTGCGCTGGTTGCGCAGTTCCGTCTTCTTCGCCTCCTTCGACTTCGGCTTCCGGGGCCGCTTCCAGATCGGCTGCCACCCTAGGGGCTCGCCGGGGCCGGGCTCCTGGCCCTCGTTGAGCGCGACGGCCATCTCCGGGCGGGCGGCACGGGCGCGGGCGAGGGCTTCGTCGGGGTCGGGGCGTTCTTCCGGGGTGTTCACGTGACTCCTCCTGTGGTCCGGCCCGGCGTGTGCTGGGTGCCGGGTTGCTGGGTGCGCGGCGACGGGGCCGCCACCAGGGTGGGCTGCGGCCGGGGGCCGTGGGCCGCTTCGCGCGCCCGCCGACTGTCCTGGATCGTGGCGGCCAACTTCACGGCGGCGGCTTCCACGGTCTGGCACGTCTGTTCCACCGTGCCGACGCCGGTCTCCTGCTCCAGGAGACGGCCGTCCTTCCAACCGGTGCGGAACGGCCGCGGGTACGGTCCCGGAGCTGCGGGCACGGCGACGGGGTGCGGGAACCCAGTCGCTCCGCACGGCGCACCGCGTGGACCCGGCAGGCCAGGGCGTCGACGGCGAGGCGGGCCCGCTCGTACGCAATCGCGGCCTGCTTTCGGGTCAGCGGGCGCAGCACGGCCTGGTCCTCGGTGTCACGCGGGTAGAGGGCGTGCAGGTCGGCGGTCATCATCCGCCGGCTCGCCGGGCGGGTGTAGTCGTCGACGGCCGCCTGCACGATCTGTTCGTCCAGGCCCGGCTCGTGAGGGCGGCCGCGCAGGACGTAGGAGAGGTGGCGGCGCGCTTCGGCGAGCAGGTGATGGCGCTTGAACGCACCGCGCATCACGTACACCACGGCGACGGTGTCTACGGCCGCCAGCGTTATGTCGACCACCGGCCGCACCCGCGCCCACACCGCCGCGGCCGCCGCCCGCGCCCGCTGTGCGAGCCGGTCCACGACGTCGGCGCCGAACGCGGCGACCGCTGACTCCCGCCACCGCTGGCGCAGCTCGGAGAGCGACAACAGCTCGGTGCGCTTCGGCGAGCGGGTCCGGTCGGCGGCCTGGCAGGCCAGCGCGTAGGCGGCCCGCTCCCCCGGCGCGTGCCCCTGCTTCTCCTCGTACCGGGCGGTGAGGGCGGGCAGCGCGTCCTCGATCTGCTGGCGGCGGGTCGACTGCCAGCCGATCAGCTGCCGGTCGATCCCGGCGATTTCCATGACCGAGCGGCGGCCGGGCGTCACTTCGCGGGGCTCCCACGCCCACCCGAGCCGGGCGGACACCTCCTCCATGAAGTACAGGGTGTAGAGGGTGTCGGCCGCGACGATGTGGGCCATCAGCGAGTCCGCCGACAGGTTGCCCCACTTCCCGTCGTGCGGCCGCCGGGCCCGGATCGACACGACCGCGTGGTCGTGCAGCAGCGGCCGCGAATCGGCAGCACGGGACTCGTAGTGCCGGAACACCGCGACGATCAACCCGTCCTTCACCGGCCGGCGGTGTCTGCCGCCGCTCCCCCACCGGATCTGTGCGACCGACTCCTCCAGCCACCCCAGCGTCCTGTCCCGGGCGATGTCCTGGCACGACTCCAGTACGAGACGGGCCTCGTCATCGGTGAGCGCCCACGCGATGTGGGCCGTCGACGGGGCCCGGAAAACCAAGTCCATCGCCAGCCACGGCGTGCGCTCCTTCGCCTTCTCCGTCTTCGGCGAGGCGTTGCACTCGATAGGCCTGCCCAGCACGGTCGCCCGCCGCGCCGGTACCGGGCTCTCCCCCTGTGCCAGGAGGTCGTACTCGATCCGGTCGGCGTCCGGGTGCCGGCCCTCTCCCAGGAGGAGTTCGGCCTGCCGCTCGCTCACCACGTCTCCGGCCGTCAGGCCGAGCGCGGCAAGTCCCCGGCCCTTCCACACGCCGGGCGGGACACCGGCTTCGTCCTGGGCGGCGCGCAGCGGCGTACCCGCCCGGCGGTGGCCGTCGCCGACCATCACGCCACGGAAGAGGTAGCGCACCCCGGCCCCCGGGCGAACTGGCGACATGCTGATCATCGGCCCATGGAACCCCGGTACTGACCTGCACAGAAGCGTGTCCCCGGGTACTTCCCGCCGGGCGGGAGGCCATCACCAGGTCTTTACCGGGGCGTCCGCCGGGCGGGCCGCCGGGCCAGCCCGAGACGGTAAGCCGCCGGTGTGTGCAGTCCGCCGTATGACCACTGAACTGCTCCACGGAGACCTCTGCCCGCTGTGCGGCCGGCCCCTCACGCTGACCGTGGACGTCATCGTCCGCTCGTCGAACGCGCGGTACCCCACACGAATCGACTACCTGCCCCACTGCGCCGCCTGCGCCAGCAACCCGGTCATCAAGCAGAAGTGGAACGACCTGATGAACGAACGCAGCGGGAGCTGACGGCGGCCGTGCGAATGCTGCGCGCCGACCACATCAGCACCACCCGCCACGAACTGCGACTCCAGCCGGCACCAACGTCTTCCCACGCGTACTAACGCACCACTCCCCCGACCACCCACCACTGAACGCACCACGTCACCGACGCCCTTCCACACGACCAGCCACCACCGCCCCCGGCCCACCGGCCGGGGGCTTCGTGCGTCCTGGAGGAACTCGCCGTGCCCACGTACGAGACCACCCCCCGCTTCACCACCGACCTGGACCGTCTCACCCCCGAACAGCGTCGCCGATTCCTCCAGACCGTGACGGCCTTCGTCGAGGACCTGCGCACCGGAGGACGATTCCGTCCCGGCCTGCGCGTCAAGCGCGTCCAGCGCGCACCCGGCGTCTACGAGCTGACCTGGTCCATGGGCACCGGGCCCGCCGGACGTGCCACATGGAGTTACGGTGCGGCGCTCCGTCCCGGCACACCGCACGTGATCTGGCGCCGCATCGGCACCCACGGCATCCTCACCCGTCCGTGAAATGCAGTCGTGAGGTGGTCACGTTCCTGATCCGCTCGGTGTGCGTTCGGCCAGGGCTCCGCGGCCCACCGGCCCAAGTCCCCGCCTCGCTCGCACGGCGCGTTGTGCCAGGAGCGACACCGACGGCCTGCTCGTTGACGCGTTCGCAGCTAGCGACGGACGCAGCTCGGGTGCGGGCGGGGAAGTCACAGGTTCAGTCTCTTCAGTCCCTGGTGTTGGGGATGTGTCATCCCCTGGCGCCGGAATACCCACCTGTCCGAGGGGCCGTCAGATGGCGTGGTACCGGCGCCTAGCAGCCTTGTCCGACACGCCGCCGCGGGTGGTGCTGTTTCGCGCGGCCCGTTGCTCTCTCGAACACTTACGGCCTGACATCGTGATGCGGCGTCGTAGCGAACGGATGTGTCCGTGGTTGCTGCTTGCCGCCTACGTACGATTCGACCTAGTAATGTTCCCCACATGAGCATTCCAGTTCCGCGCGGAGAACGAGAGAAACTAATTACCGCGCTCACCCCGCAGCTTCGGCGCCTGTTGAAGATCAGGGCCTTCGAGCACGGCATGGACATCCAAGACGCAGCGGAGCACGCCATCAAGGCGTGGTACGACGTTCAGGAGCCTCCGGAGGTAGCCACTGACGGGGCGAAGACCTGGGGGACGTTCTTGCCCCCCGGTGAGCCTGACAAGTTCAAAGACACCTGCGGTGAACGCGGTGTGACGTACGTTCAGGGACTCGCCCAGGCCATCACCATGTGGCTGGAGGCACACCCCTCCCCCTCCTCTCCGCTCACGGCCCAGCCGGTCACCCGGGTGATAGTGGCCAACCAGAAGGGCGGAGTCGGCAAGACCTTCATCAGCAGCGGCATCGCCCAGGCCCTGGCCGAAGCCGGCAAGCGGGTGCTGATCGTCGACTACGACCCGCAGGGACACCTCACGTCCGAGCTCGGCTTCGAGGACCTCATGTACGAGGAGGACGTGGAGACACTCCTCATGCACATGGAGGGCACCGCCAAGGAGGACATTCACGACCTGCTGGTGGCACTGGACCAGGAGCGTTTCGGTGAGCGCCTCCATCTCCTCCCGGCGTCCGATGACGCGTTCCTGCGCGATGTCTCTCTCTCCAAGGTGTCATTCAGCGAGGCCGCCCTGGAGCGGGCCCTGGAGCCGCTGGAGGCGGACTACGACGTCATCGTCATCGACGGGCCGCCCAGCCTCGGCCTGAACATGGACACCGCGCTGTACTACGTCCGTCGGCGGGAGGGGGAGCTCGCGGACCGTTCCGGCATCATCACGCCGGTGTGGGCCAACAAGGCTTCCCACCGGGCGTTCAAGCTGCTGAGCAAGCAGAAGGACGACCTCTGCCAGAAGGGCCGCATCACGGTCGACTATCTCGGGCTGGTCGTCAACGCCTACGACAGCCGCCGCGGCAAGCTCGTCAGCCAGAACAAGGACCAGTGGGAGCGCAGTTCCTCGCCGTCCGTGCTCGCGGTGATCGGAGACCTCAAGGAAGGCCGCGAGGCCAGCGACGGAGAGATCCCACTGCTGGAATACGCACCGGACAGTGAGCACGCCAACGCGATGCGGGACCTGGCGAAGGAGTTGGCGGTATGAGGCAGACCAAGTCGAAGTCTCAGGTCGAGCGGGTGACCCAGGGGTTCGCGATCGACGAAGAGGGAACCGACCAGACCCCCAAGCCGCGTCGCCCGATCCGTACGCGCGAGCAGATCATGAAGGGAGAGGGAAAGCGCCCGCCGGCCGCAGTAGCGCTGTCGGCGCTGGCACACAACCCCTTCAACCCTCGTGATGCGCTTACCGACCTCGAAGAGACGGCGGAGTCGCTGCGCCAGAAGGGCCAGCTCCAGCCGGTAGCTGTTGTCCGGCGGGCAGCTTTCCTGTCCGTTCATGCGGAGAAGGAAGAAGAGATCGGGGCTGCCGAGTACGTCGTCATCGACGGCAATCGACGCCTGGCGGCCGCTGCTCTGGCTGAACTGGCTGAACTGCGTATCGACGTCAACGACTCCCTCGCGGCCAGCGCAGAGGACATGCTCGAATCGGCGCTGATCGCGAATGTGCACCGGGTCGACGTTCCCCCGATGGACCAGGCGAAGGCCATCCGGGAACTGGTCGAGGTTCACGGGTCGCAGGGCAAGGTGGCCAAGCGGCTCGGGAAGACCGCTGCCTGGGTATCCCAGCGGCTCGCGTTGCTGGAGCTCATCCCGGACCTGCAGGAGAAGGTGGAAGCCGGGGACCTGAAGGTGGAGCCGGCCCGCAGAATCGGGCGCATGCCGAAGGCGGAGCAGGCGGAAGCGGCGATGAAGGCTATTAACGCCGTTAAGCCCCCCAGGCCCCGCTCGCCGCACCCAGCGCCGCCGGTACCGGACACGGACACCGTTAACGCCGTTAATGCCTCCGCTGATCCCTCGCGGCCTGGCGCGGCGAAGAGCGAAACCGTTAACGCCGTTAATACCCGTGCGCGCGCGGAGCGTCCCGCCACGCTCGACTTCACGGGCGTCCTGCCTGCGGAGATCGTGGATGCTCTTGTCGCTCAGCTTCCGCCCGAAGAGCTGGTGACGGTCACGGAGCTGCTCATCGAGCGGGCACCCGCCACGGCTACACAGGCATAGGCCCGAAAACACAAGAGGCCCGGTTTCCCGCGTTGAACACGGGAAACCGGGCCTCTTGTGTGTCAGCTGTCCGGACGATCGGTGAGGTGCCTGAGCGAGTCTGCGTCGCCGATCTCTGCGCGGGTCGACTCCCCGACATAACCGCCAGGCAAACGACGACGGTCTCGTCAGCAAGCAGGATCTTCTGGCGGTGCAGCATGTCCAGCTTCGGCTTTAGCTACTCCGGACCGAGTCCTGGTCATGAGCCGTCCCCGCGATGGTGTCGTCCAGGAGCTCGGGAACGTCGCCCGCGTACGGATCGATGTAGTCCTCGTGGGTGCTGGCGTCGAACGGTGTCGTCCATGCGCTGACCCAGGCACCGGGTACCAGTGTGGTCTCCCGTCCCTCCAAGGCGGTGATGATCCGGGCGGCGTCCTGGGAGGCGTGCTGGGTCTGCATATAGGGGCCAAGTCGCAGGAGGGTGTGGCCGCTGCCGTCTTGCTTGCAGGCTTCGACGGTGACGGCGTAGTGCGCCGGGTCCATGCCGATGTCGTCGGGGAGGGGCAGGTTGGCGGCGGCGTGGGTGAGCGGTGCGTAGGCCGGCTGCCAGGTGCCGAGGATCGCGGTCGTCTCGCAGCGCAGCCACCCCCTGCCGGTGTAGCTGAGCTGGTGGCCGTGGAGGTAGGCCGCAGCCGTTCCGGTGTCGGGGTGAGCCAGGGAGATGGCGATCACCTCGGGGCCGCGGTCGTCGCCGGGGCGGGGGTGTGCTCGCTCGATGAACGGGCCGACCCGCACGGCGATGTCCTGGGCGAGTTCGGGTGTCCAGGGTTTCGGGGAGCGGAGTGCGGCGATGGCGGCGAGGCGTGCGCGGGCCGCGTCGACGGCCGCCTGGTCCTCGGGCGTGACGTCGCCGGGCGCGTGGCTGCAGCGGTGGAACAAGTGGCGGATCATCGGGCGGTCTCCTTTTCCGAGGTGGCGCTCGGGGCACCGTCGAGCCGTTGGTCGAGCAGCTGGTGCAGTGCGACAACCGGGGGCGGGACGGTATCGGTGGGCAGCCTGCGGGGGGGCGGCTGGGTCGGCCGGGGGCGGGCTGATCGGCCTGCGCCGGGTCAGGTGGTCAGGGCCCGGGCGGCGATCTTCCGGTGGTTGTCGAGGTGCTGCTGCTGCGCCTGTTCGGCGAGGGTGCGCAGGCCGTGGGGTTCGCCGACCTGGCCGTGGTGGCTGCAGCGCACGCGGTATCCGGTGGGGCCGGGGCACTGTGCGTCGGTGTGGTGGCATTCGCGGCCGTGGTGCAGCGGCTGGAGGGACACGGTGATGCGGGCCATGAGGGTCGTCTCCTATTCGGCGTGGGGGAAGAGGGGTTCTTGGACTGCGGCCACAGGGCTGCGCCCGTGGGCCGGGCGTGGTGGGGTGGGCGGCTCGGTGCGGGCGAGCGTGGTCTCGGGGAGGAGGCCGAGCTGTCCGGCGGCGGCCGCGCGGGCGGCGAGGGTGAGGGAGCGGGTGACCCGGTGGTGTCCGTGGTCGATGCGCAGGTGGCAGAGCTGGCAGGCGGCGAGCAGATTCGTCTCTCGCACGTCTTCGGGGGTGTGGTTGAGGTGGGCGGTGGTGAGGCCGACCACGGACCCCGTGTCGGGGTGGATCTCCTCGTGGACGGCGGGGCAGCGGCCGCCGGGATGCGTCAGGCCACAGTGACCCGTGCACTCGCAGCGGCCGGCGGCCCGTACGAACCGGATCCACGTGCTGATCGTTTTCCAGTCAGGCGGGTACCGGTGCTTGTTTTCGGGACGGATCGGCATCCTGCGCCTACAGGGGCCTGACGACCTGGAAGCGGTCGGCGTCCTGGTCGACGTGGACGTGCGCCCCGTGCCCGGCGGCGGCCGCGCGGTCGTCCGCGAGGGGCAGCGCCCGGGCTTCGCCGATGGGTACTTCGCTGAGGACGGTGGCGTCGCGGCCGTCGCAGGTACGGCAGCGGGACGCCCGGCTGAGGGTGACAGTGGGAGCCACAGTGGGCCTCCGGGGTGTCGATGAATCTCGGGGGAGAGGGTCAGGTGCTGCGCAGGCGCAGGCGGATGAGCAGGGCGGCGAGCCGTCGCCTTCGCGCCGGGGGCGGCTGCTCCTGGGGGCCCGGGTCCGGATTCTCGTAGGCGCGGATCAGGTCCTCCAGGTCGCGGGGGTCGTCGGCGATGCCGACGGCCTGGCCGGAGGTGTGCCAGATGTGGCTGGTGCCGGTGTCCGGGTCGTGCCAGACCTGGTAGTCGCCGAACCGCTCGATCCATCCGTGCTCCGACAGGCCTGCCGGTCCGAGTTCGTCGGTGCTGTCGGCGTGGTCGACGTCGGTGCCGGTCTCCAGGACCTCAAGTCCGGTGACGTCGAGGAAGAGTCCGTCCTCGGGGTGCTGGGGGAGGCGGAGGCTGCCGGTGACGCGCAAGAGGTCGCAGGTGCCGAGCGTCAGGGCGTCCTGCGCGAGGTCGCCTTGTGCGCGGCAGGGCAGGACGAGCTCGTCGACACGGTCCTCGGTGGGGGAGACCACGAGCTGGAAGTGAGCGACGTTCTCGCGGAGTTCGATGAGCAGCGGCTCATCGCCGAGGACGCCGTCGTCGAGGAACCCGTCGAGGACCACGGTGAGAGTTTCGGGGGTGCTCATGGTCAGCTCGCTTTCGCCAAGGTGAGGGTGCGGTGGGCGGCGGTGTAGGCGTCGACGACCTGCTGGGGGAGATTGCCGCGGGCGGCGACCTCGTGGTTGTTGGCCTTCGCCCACGCGCGGATCTCCTCCCGTCCCACCCCGTCCGGCAGCGGCGAGGCCGCAGCCGGGGACGTGGTGGTGCGGGTGCTGGCCTTGACCGCACGCAAGGCGTCCTCCGCCTGCCGGAGTTCCGCCTGAAGGGCGGCCACGCGCTCCTGCGCCGCCGTTTCGGCGTCGTCCGCCTGGCGACGGGCGGTGAGCTCTTCGATGTCGGCCCGGATGCGGTCGGCCTTGCGCCGGACGCTGGCCGCGCTGTGCTGCTGTGCCCAGGCGAGCAGCTCCTCCAGCCCTCCGGTCAGGACCGGGGTGCCGTCCTGGGAGGCGGCGAGGAGCGGGGTGAGGTCGTCTTCGGAGATTCCGGTGTACCGGGTGATCTCGGGGAGGGGGGTGCCGTTGGCGTGGAGGGACACGGCCACCGCCTGCTGCGCGGTGAAAGCCGGGGCCGGGGTCTGCGTCGGGGTCGGCATGGTGTCTCCGTTCGTGGTGAGTTGGAGCGTGGCGGGGATGCCCAGGGCGTCCAGGAGCAGCGTCAGATCGTCGCGGCCGTGGGCGTGGCGGGCGGTGGTACGGCGGGCCGCGGTGACCTGCTCCGGGGTGAGGGGCGTGGGGGTGAGCTGGTCGGCGGCGAGAGGGTTCCTGATGTGGCGCACCGTGGCCTCCTAGGTGTGCGGGCCGCACAGGGCGGCCAGCAGGAGATCGCGGTTGCGCTGCTGCTCCTGCGCGGTGAGCGGGCGGCACCTGGACCGGCGCGACCACAGCGGGTGCGCGGCGGGCTGGGGGTAGGCCAAGTCCGCCTCGGTGACGGCGGCCGCCGTGGACGGCGTCCGGGATGCCGGGAGGCCGGCGTCCTGCGACCTGGCGGCGGGATGGGTTTCGGGGTGCATGGTCAAGGCGCTCCTTGAACGTGCGAAGGTGAGGGAGCCCCGGGGAAGGTCCGGCTGGCCACACGGCTGGTGACGGAACGGACTTCCTCCGGGGCATTCCTGTGTCAGGCGTGGCCGGTGTCGCGGCGCTTGGCCTGGAGGTCGTTGGCGAACCTGCCGAGACGGGCCTCGACCGGGTTCGCCTCGATCCACGCTTCGGCGCAGGCCTTGTGGACGGCCTCCCCTGCGTGGGAGCGCATGGGAGCGGGCCGCAGGCACAACGTGCAGGGGGCCTGCCGGCCGTCGAAGTGGCGGGAGTCGCGCCAGTCGAGCAGCCCGCCCGGGGTCGGGACGGTGCCCGGTTCGAACGACTGCTCTTTGCTCTTCCTGCGGCCGGTCACGGCCGCAGATCGGGCAGCTGCTGAAGAACCTGAATAAGCAGGTCTTCAGACGGTTTCCAGAGACCGAGTCGCCCGAGAGCGGGGACGGGCAGGGCGAGTTCCTGGACGTCGCGCAGGACCAGGTGGAACGCTCCGGGCTCCGACCAGGCAGTGCAGGGCGGGGCCCCGTCTGCGTCCTGGTGGCAGTCGACCAGTTGGGCCACGCCGAGCACGGCGCCGGTCACCAGGTCGCGGCCGCGCACCGTGCGGGCCACCAGCGGGTGGCGCAGGGCGGGCCGGTCGAGGCTCTGGCTCGCGTGCAGCAGCACGGGCCCGCGCCACGGCCACTGGTCGTGGCCCCTGTTCTCGACCGTCTTCTGGCCGGTCAGGATGGCGGTGATCCAGGGCTGCTTGATGCTGATCGCCCGGATCCAGTCGCCCTTGGGGAGTGGGGTGTTCATGCTGCTCGCCCCCATGCAGCTGCGCCCGGCCGTCCCGCCCGGCGGCCGTTCACCGTCGGGGCCGTGGTGTGCGCGGTGGTCGCCAGGACGGCCCGCCCCGAGCGCTTGCCGTCGTACATCGCGGCGTCGGCGGCCCGCTGCAGTTCGGACAGGTCGTGGCTGCCGACGGCCGGCGGAGATGCGGCGCCGATGGAGGCGCCGACGAAGGCCCGGCGTCCGTCGCCCAGGACGACCGGCGTGTAGAGCATGCGGACCAGCTGCTCCAGGCGCTGCCACCGGACATCGGCAGGGAGTTCCAGCGCGAGGGCGAACTCGTCGCCTCCGAGTCGGCCGACCGCCGCACCGGGGCCCGCCCACGCGGTGAGCCGGGCACCGTACGTGGCGAGGACGGCGTCGCCCGCCGCGTGCCCGAGGGTGTCGTTGATCTGCTTGAAGCGATCGACGTCAACCAGGAGCACCGCGGTGTCGTCGCCGTGGCGGCGCAGGACCTTGCGGGCGCGGGCGGTGTAGGCGTCGCGGCGCAGCAGGCCGGTCAGCGGGTCGCGGCTCTTCGCGGCGAGCTGCCGGTGCAGGACGGTGGCGTGCACCGCCCAGCCGGTCAGCGGAATGGCGGCGGTGGTCAGTAGAAGGGCGCGTTGCCCGATCCGGGTGTACGCGCGCAGGGCGGAGTCCATACTGGGGGTCTCCTTCTCGTCTCGTACGAGTTGGGTGGCCCGGGGCGGTCGACGTGGTTACCAGGCCGATGGCGGCCGTCCCGGGGCGGAACTACTTGGGGTTGAGCAGGTGGTTCGGGTTGTGCCAACGGCTAGTGGTCGCGGCGGGCCACTCCAGCTCCCAGCCGGACCGCAGCCCCCGTGCTCCCCAGTCCCCGACCCGCAGACCGCAGGTGTCCTGTCCGGTCTGCTGCGCGGCGAGCGCGGCGTCGTACGCCTCGTGGGCGCAACGCAGAGCCGTGGTGGGGGAGTCGGCGAGACCGATGAAGACGTGCACACCGGTCAGTTCCGGGGTGTTGAGGCTGTGTATCGGGACGTCGACCTCGAAGCGGTGCAGGAACATGACGTCCTCCCTTCGTTGTGTCGGCCGCCCGGTCAGCGGTCGACGACGGGCCGGTGGAGATCGCGGTGGAGGACCGTGGCCGTGACGCCGCGCTCGTGCAGGGCGTCAGCGAGGTCCAGGGCGACGCTGCCCGCACGGTGTTTTCCTCCGGCGCAGCCCAGGGCGACGTTGATGGTGTGCTGGTGGGCGCTGGGTCCGGCCTGGTAGGCGTGGACAGTGTCGGCGAGCGCCTGGACCAGCTCGGGGATGCCCGGGGTGGCGTCGACGGTGGTGCGGACCGCGTCGTCGAGGGCGGTCTGGTGGCGCAGCGCGGGATCGATGTGCGGGTCCTTGAAGTGACGGCGCAGGTCGCACAGGACGTCGACACCGTCGGTGGGCAGCGGGCCGTGGAGGTAGCCGAAGGACACGATCACCACCTGGGGGTCGGTGGTCGTCGGTGTGGTGGCGGGCGGGCTCGTCATGGTGAGGACCTCATTTCTGGTCAGCGTGGAGGCGTGCGGGGGTGCGGGGATGTCACCGGGGCGGCTGGGCTCGTGGCCGGCAGCCGCCCCGGGGGCCGGGGGTGTTACGCGCCCAGGCGGTGGGTGGCGAACGGAGGACGGGTGGTCACCGCAGCGGGATGGCGCGGCAGGTGGCGGCGTGGTTGTTGGCGTCCGGCCGGATGTGGAACAGGTAGTCCTCCTGGGGCCGGTCGGAGGTGTCGCCGCAGCCGTGGCAGGTCCAGCGGTTGTTCTTGGCGTGCTCGCCGGAACCGGTGACGTCTACGTACGAGCCGCCGACCGTGATGAACCGGATCAGCAGGTTGTTGGGGCGGTCCGGTTCGGTGAAGGCGGCGAGGGTGGCGGTGCTCATGGAGGTGTCCTCTCGGATCGGGTGGCCAGCAGGTGTTTGGCCGGGGAGGGAGCGATGTGGGGGGCGGGGTTGGCGAGCGTGGCAATGTCGACCGAGGCCCGCACCCGCTCCAGGCGGGTGCGGGAAGGACCGGTCACCGGGTGGCGGCGGTCATGTCCTTGCCCTGGGGCTCCGCCGGGGTGTGGTCGCTGCTCTCGGTGACCGGGGCGGCCGGGAGTCCGGCGGCGCGGGCGGCGAGCTGGTGGCGGATTTCCTCCATGTGCCGGATGGGTACCGGCTGCTCGCCGTCCCCGGTCAGCAGGGTGTACTCGCTGTTGCGGCCGTACTGGGTCGGCGTGGCCTGGTAGTAGAGCCAGACGCCGGGCGCGAGGAAGAAGGATGCGGTGCCGTCCTCGTATCCCCGCCACCGGTCTTGGTTGCGCAGGAAGCCCTCGCTGCGGTCGACGTTCCACATGTCGGTCGCGGCCCGGACGGCGGCGTCGGTCTCCGTGGCGGCCACGGTCTGCGCCAGGGCGCCGGTCAGGGAGTCCGGCACCGGCACGACCACCGGCATCGGTACCGCGGGGCGCCGGCCGATCGCGGGACGGAGGCTGCTTCGCGCCGCGGTTACCCGGCGGCGCAGCGGAGCCAGGAACACGTCGGCCAGGGAGTTCGCGGCAACGGCGGACACGACCGCGACGCCGCCGGCCAGGGCCAGGCGCCCGTCGGTCGGCCAGGTGGCGGGGGTGCGGGTGTAGGCCGCCCAGGCACCGGCGGCGCCGCCGAGCACGGCGGTGACGGTGTCCAGGCCCTCGGTCACGGCATCGGCCACGGCCAGGGAGGCGCGGTGAACAGTTCGCTGCATGGTGGGGTGCTCCTTCGTCGGTCGGATGGTGGGGCAGGTGGAAGTAGTGGCGGGCGGCGGCCCGTTGGCCGTACCTCGCCTGTGTCACCGGGGCGGCCGGGCATATCGCCTGCGGCCGCCCCGGGAGCTGGGGGTGTTACGCGGCCAGGAGGTGCGGGGCCGCAGGCGTGGTGTAGGTGCTCGGGTCGGCCGGGACGCCCTCGGCGCACTCCAGGCAGGAGCCGACCTTTTTCAGCGGGAGACAGAATTCGTACCTTCGGCCGCAGGTGGGGACGGGGCAGGTCTGTCGTGCTGCCATCGCCCGGTCCAAGGCCCATTCCTGAGCCAGCGTCGGCGTCCGCTTGGGCACGGCCAGGTCGACGCGGAGCAGGAAGCCCCTGGTGGGGTGCTGGCAGGACCACTGCGGGGTGTTCCTGCACGGCTTGCAGCGCAGGACGGCCACCGGGCCCCTGTTGCCACCCGGGCTGAGGCCCATCTCCCGTAACTTGCGTCGGGTGACCAGTCCCTCGGGTACCGCACCACGGTCGAACTCCTCGAGGAGCGCGTCGCTGCGCGCTACCCGTTTCGCCTCGCGGCGGCGCCGTTTGCGGCGGCGGGGCATCACCGGCTCCAGGGATTCGGGAGGCGGTGCGGGGGCTGCGGGTAGCGGGGGCCGGGGCGCTGCGGGCGAGGCCGGCCGATCCGGCGGCGCGGGCGAGGAATGAGCACGAGTGATCTCCTCCAGCAGGCGGTGGACGACACCGCGCCCCGCTGACGTCGGTGCGTCGGCGGGGCGCGGGAAGGGGGCCGGTCGGCCTGTCCGGCCCTCACCCGGGGTGGGTGAGGACCAGGCAGGGCGGTCGGGGCTGGGGTCAGAGGGTTGCGGCGATGACGGCCAAGACGAGGGCGGCGGCCGCGCCGAGGATGAGGGCGGCACCGAGGCTGGCCCACCAGTAGTGGCCGGTCGTCTTGGTGTTGTGGAGGTCGCTGAGTCCGTCTGCGAGGCGCGCGTGCACGGCGACGAGCGGGGTCAGGGCGGCGTACCAGCGGCCGAGTCTGTCGACTTCACCTGCGACTTCTTCGTCGGGTATGTGTCCGCCGTGCAGGGTCAGGCGGTGGGTTTCGCCTTCGGCGGCCAGGTCGGGGAGTTCGTGGAGGACGGGGCTGGTGGTGCGGCAGACGGTGCAGCGGTAGCGGTAGCGGCGCACAGGTGTATCTCTCCTGGTGGTTGGGGTGGGCAGGGCAACGCGGCGCCCCGCCCGGAGGGATCTCCGAGCGGGGCGCAGGGTGGGGCTATGGGGAGGGGAGGGGTCAGGCGGCGGCTATCTGTTCTTGCGGTAGATGCCGGGCCGCAGGTATTCGATCTCGCCGGTGGCGGTCATGGCGTCCAGGATGGGGGAGAGGTCTTTCTCCTCCAGGCCGGTGATGAGGCAGAGGTCGTGTACGGCCGTCTCTCCGCCTACCGCGTCATCGAGGAACAAGTCCCGGACCCGCTCTTCCAGTGTGGGTTGCGGAGGCGGTGTGTACTGCATGGCTGGCGCGAAGCGGGGCCTTTCCACGGTGAGCTTGAACACCCACTCCTCGGATTCCCGCGGCCCCGGGGTCTGCCACTCATGCTCGATGAGCATGGTGTACCGGGTGCGCAAGAACTGGAGGACCTGCAGGCAGGCGGTACGGGTGCCCGACACTTCAATCTGCGCGGGCGGGTGGATGTCGCAGTCCAGGGTGGGCGGGTGGTCGTCCCGCGCACCGCAGCTGCACGGTCCCGGGTAGTGCTCGGGGTTGGGGGCGCTGTCCATCCAGTCCATGCTTCATGGAACCGCACAACTGGTCTGCGGAACAGTGGCTTTCAGGATCTTGAGCTGGTCAGTGGGCGGCGCGGAGCAGGAGGTCGAGCACCGGGCCGGGGTGCTGCTGGCGGTTGTTGAAGCGGGAGAGTTCGTGCGGATCCCGGGTACCGAGGGCGGCCATGAGCTGGGCCTCGGCGGCTTTGACTTCATGTGCCCACACGTGGGGGTCGTAGGCGAGGGCGGCGGCCTGGACGGATCCCAGGAGGCACAGGCCGCGGTGGTCGCAGAGGGTGCCGCGGGTCCAGCCGTGGCGGATGATCAGCTCGCGTGCGGTGCGCAGGGTGTGGCGGACGCTGGGGTCCCGGTAGCCGGTGGGACTGGCCGCGTACACCTCTTCGATCTGGCTGATGAGGGCCTGCACGGCGCGGGCGTCAGGCCCGGCCGTGCCCCTGGCCAGGGGGACGGCCGGGGGCGCCGGGCGGGAGGCGGGTTGGGGGAGGTGTCCGCGCATGGCTGGTGTCCCTTCTAGTGGTTCTTGCGGTAGACGCCGGGCTTGACGCGCTCGATCGTCTCGTTCTTGACGAGGGCGGTCAGCGTGTTGGAGAGCGTCTTCTCGTTGAGGCCCGTCAGGGCGCGGATGTCGTCCTTGGGGACCTCCAGGCCCACCGCGTCATCGAGGACGGTGAGGACGGCGGCGTCCGCGGTGGGCTCGGCCGGAGCTTTGAACGCCAGAGTGAGCGGGGGTGCGAACTGGCCGCTGCTTCCGCCCGAAGAGGTGATCGGGGTGGTGTCGTCGTCGCCGTTGACCGGGATCTCGGCGATGTCGTGCCGGTCGTCCCAGCCGGGCCAGTCCTTGGGCCAGATGATGCGGTCGTGGCGGATGTGCGGGGCTGCGGACTCCAGGATCCAGGTGCGCATCATCTGGACGGGTTCGCCGGGGGAGCCGACGTAGCCGAGTCCGTAGGTGCGCTTGGGGTCGTTGATCGGGATGTCGTCGGACCAGACGAGGTGCTCGTCCTCGGCGGACCAGGCGGCGGGGATCGCCCCGGGGTCGATGCCTTCGAAACCGTCGACGGTGACCAGGTTGGACTGGGCGCTGTCGGTGCGGAGCATGACGAGCGCGCCGCCCTGGATCACGTTCATCCGCATGGCGGTGGACCCGCCGAGCTTGTCGGCGTTGACGGCCTGATTCACGATCAGCAGCGTTATGCCGAGGTTGCGGCCCAGGGCTGCGATCTTGTCGAGGATGAAGACGGCTTCCTTGACGTGCTCGGTGGAAGGGTCGGTGACCATGTGGGTCTCGTCGACGACGACCATGACCCGCGGGCAGTCCGATGTGGCCTTGAAGTTCTTGCGGCCCAGCCGGGCGGAGTCCGCGATGCGGTGCTGGAGCAGTGCGTAGGCGACGCGCAGCGACTTGATGGTGTCGTCGCCGGTCGCGGAGTAGGCCGCCATCGCCTCCACGTCGGGGTTGGAGGACCCCTTCGGGTCGCCGTTGATGATCGCCATCCCGGCGAGGTGCGCGGCGAGGGCGACGATCTGGACGACGCCGCCCTTGCCGGAGCCGGTGACGCCGGCGATGAACACGTGCTGCGCGCCGAGGACCGGGTCGAAGAGCTGGAGACGGGCGACGCGGCCCGAGACGCCACGCCCGACGGCGATGTAGCCGCCTGTGGAGGGCTCCAGGACCTGCGGGCCGGGGAAGGGGACCCCGTCCTCCAGGGGGTTCTTCTCCATGATCCGGATCTTGCCCTTGCGGGGGTTGGAGGGGTGGGGCTGGTAGTCGACCAGCGTCATGGCGGAGTGCAGGGCGCCCACCAGCTGCTTGCGGTCGGGGACCGGGACGGCGGGGACGTCGTCGTCGGCGACGACCCATGCGACCCACCCCCCGGTGGCCGGGTCGATCTGGGCGTCCTCGAGGTGGGTGCCGGGCATGACCTTGGGCCGTACCAGCCGGGCCCACAGCCCTTCCATGGTGTTCGGGTCCAGTTCCGCCGGCGGGGTGCGGAGCACCGTGACGTACTGCTCGCCGGGGTGGTGACCGGGAGCGAAGGAAACGCAGGCGGCGGGGACCCGGTAGGCGGAGCCGACGGATTCGGCGGCCACGTTCACCGACTTGCCCTGCGGGGCCTCGATGATGCCTTCCCACATGTCGCCGGAGTCCCGCACACCGACCAGGTGCTGGCCGGGGTGCGCGCCGCCCTCCGAGGAGATGTGGTCCGCCCAGACCTTGTACAGACCGCCCGGCCCCGGCCCCGCCGGCGCACCGGGGGCCGGGGCCGGAATCTTGACCCGGCGGGCGGCCAGGGCGGGGCGGAGCTTGTAGGTGAGCGTGGCCCACGCCGACCACCAGGCGGCGGACACGAGCCCCGACACCGATACGGGGTCCAGGACCCCGGCCATCAGAGCGTCCGTGTAGGCGGGCCCCAGGAACGCCCCCGGCACGGTCGCCATCGAGGTGAGGAGGCTGGAGCCCAGCAGGGTGGAGCGCTGGGCACCCAGGACGTCGCGCAGCCCTGTGGCGTTCAGGACGCGGTCGGGGACCTTGCCCACGTAGTGGGTGGCGAAGGCCCCGCTGCCGGCCACCGTGGCGGCCGCGGTGAGGGCTGCCAGCCCGGGCTCCAGGAGCGGGGTGAGCGCCCCGAGGAGGGGAGGGGCGATCACCGAGACGAGCGCGGGGACCTGGTCGGCGGCGTGGGGGCGGCGGGTCACGGTGATCTCGGACATGACGGTCGGTTACTCCTGTGTGTAGAAGACGGCTTGGGCCATGGGGACGTTCATCGCGCCGACCTGCTCGTCGATGCCTTCGTGCGTCCTGCGGGCCTGGGCGTCGGCCGCGCGGGCGGCGCCGACGACGGTGTCGCAGGCGGCGGCGACGGTGATGGACACCTTGGACAGGCCGCGCATGATCCGGGAGACGTCCTTGGCCTCGCCGGTGGTCAGGGTGTCCACTTCGACGTTCGCGAGGCGGTCGGCGACGGTGGCCACCGCCTGGGCGTTCTGGTCGGCGCGCTGCCCGATCTGCCGGACCGCCTCACCGTCCAGCGCGACCAGACGGGCCAGCGCCTGGACCTCGGCGCGCAGTTGCCGGTAGGTGGTCTCTGCCATGGGATGACTCCTGTCTATCGCTGGTAGAAGGCGCGTTCGGCCGGGCTGGTCTCATCGCTGTCGATCACGGCTTTGTAGACACCGCCGTGCCGGATCTCGGCGTTCTGGTTCAGCGTCCGCAGGGCCTCGATGCCGCGTACGGCGTTGCCGTGCAGCTGGGTGACTTCCTTCGCCTGCACGGTGATCGCCTCGTGCAGCTTTTGCAGGGAGGCGACCAGCTTGGCGCCGCCCTTGATCTTCGGGTTCCTGCACGACTCGATCAGCTTCTGGATCTCCATGACGCGTTGCGTGGATTTCGCCTCGGCCTCCTTGCATCCGTCGGCGATCTCATGCGTTTCCAGCTCCTTGCCCTGCAGGAACCGCGTGAGGTGGCGCAGAGTGCGGACCTCACCGGTCGGCATCGCCCGGCCGTTGGACAGCCGAACAACACCGCCGAAAGCCATCTCCGCCCCCAGGGGCGTAGCTCCCATCGCGGGCGCGGGTGCGGAGGGTTGCGGGGCGTCGGCCGGTTTGGCCGCGGGGGCGGTGGGCTTCGGGGGCACAGACGGGGCTCCTTGCGGACGTGCATGGCTGGCGGGGATGTCCTGCTGGCTGCCCGCCGCGGCAGGCGGGCCGGCGGACTTGGGCGGGGTGGCGGGCTTGGGCGGGGCAGCGGGCTTGGGCGGCGGTGCGACGGGCTTCGCCGGTGCCTCAGCAGGCGAAGCAGGCGGCTTGGCCGGTACGGGCGGCGCGCCCTGAACGCGGTCCCGGGCGGCGTCCATCTGCGCCTTGTCGCGGGCGGCCTTGTCCCGGATGGCCTTCTGGCCGTCCTCGTAGCCGTCCCGCCACGCTGCCTTGTCCGCTTCGACTGCGGCTTCCTGTGCCCCGGCGTGGAAACCCCCCTCACGGGCGGGCCGTGCGGTGTACGGCCCTTTTCGGACCGTGTCCTTGTCCTTCTTCCCGGCCGGCTCGGGCCCCGGCGCAGCTCCCGGCCCGCTGCCCGGCCCCGGGTCCGGCTTCGACTTCGGGCCCGGCTCCGGCTTCGACTGCGACTGCGATTTCGGGTCGGGTTTGAGGTCGTCCCCCGTCTTGGCCGGGCCGGGTGCTGCGGCCGCCCCTGGGGCAGGTGTCTTGGGCGTGGGAGGGGCGGAGGCGGGCTTGCTCTCCGGCGGCTGCCGCCCGGCCTTGTCCGCTCCCCGGCTGTTCTTGTCCTCACGGGCCGTGCGGTCCTGCGTGTCGGTCGATGTCTTGTCCGTCTGCTGGCGGGTGTGGTGGTCCTTGCGGTCCGACGCCGCCTTGGCGTCGCGGGTGTTCTTGTTGGCCGAGGCTCGGGTGTCGGACGTCTTCGCGTCGCGGCTGTCCTTCTTCGCCGAAGCGCGGGTGTCCGCCGTCTTGGCGTCCCGGGAGTTCTTGTCGGCCTTGGTGCTGGCTGCCGACGTCTTCGCGTCCCGCGAGTTCTTGTCGGACTTGTCGCTCTTGCTGGCGTGCGCGGTGGTGGCGGTGCGCTGGGACTTGCTCTCGGAGGTGGACCCGCGCTTCTCCGTCAGCCCGTGGTTGATCTTGCGGTCGGTGGAGGAGCCGCGGAGCTCGCTGATGGTGTGCTGCACCGTCATCTTCCGCTGCGGGCGGTTCGCGAGGTAGGCCGCAATCCCCTTCCACATGCCCGGATGAGCGGTGTTCTTTCCCGCCGCCCCGGGCTTGCTGTCCACGGCCGTCGAACCGTCCTGCGCGGCGTAGGCGGCGGACCCGCCGGAGGCGTCCCGGGTGGGGCGCGCGAGGGTAACCGGAGCGAGAATTCCGCCGCTTTCCGGGGGAGCCGGGACGGGCGCGGAGGGGGACTTGGGGGCCGGATCCGGTGCGGGCTCCGGCGGGTTGGCAGCAGGGGGCTGGGCGGGCATGGGAGGCGGTTCGGAGGGTGCTGTCACGTCAAAATCCTCACGTTCGGTGACTTCCTTCCCTCCTTCCCTGCCTCTGGGCAGCCTGCTTTCGGCTGCCCAGAGGCAGGGAAGGGGCCTTTTGGGCCGGGAAGGAAGGAGGGAAGGAAACTACGCGGGGTTACCGCCCTTGTTGGCCCTGCGGACGAAGAAAACGACGCCTCCGATCGTGACCACGCCGATGATGAGGCTGCCGCTGACACCGATCGAACTGCCCTGCCCCGTACCGGAAGCGGAAGCAGCATTCGCCGCACCGCGCGGGCCCCCGATGTCGGTACCGCCGGGAGCCGGGAAGGCCTGCGCGCAGACGTCCTTGTTGAAGCCGGCCTTCTCGATGCACGCCTGGAAAGCGGCCACCCGGCGGGCTTCCGCTTTTGCGTCCGGAGCGTTGATTTTGGCCCGCTCCACCTCGAGCTGCTGGGCCTTCAACTGCAGCTCTTGGGCCCGCGCCTCGGCCTGCCCGGACGAAGCGTTGAACGCGGTGATGCCCACCGCGCTGGCCCCGACGATGGCCAGTCCGGCCACCCCCAGCAGCAGCTTGGCCTGCCCGCTGACCGGGGCCTTGGCAGGCGGCCCGTACGGGGCGGCAGCGGGCTCCTCCCACTGGGCACCGGTCGTCAGGTCGGTGAACCGCTCCTGGATGTATTCGCGTTCACGGTCATGGCGCATAAGTGTCCTCCTGGACGTTCCACCTGCACATTCACCCCGTCTTGGGGCGGGGCAGGAAAGGGCTGTGCCCGCCCGGCACAGACCTGCCGGGCGGGCGAAGAGAAGGGGGAATCTGTCCCGTACCGGGCCTGGTCTGCTCAACGGAGGAGGACCTGGTGTACTGGGGAAACGACTGCTTCCGGCACACACCAAGGGCGGCCAGCCCGAAGTGGAGTCGGGCTGGCCGCCCTTGGTGTGTGCCGGACAGGTGTGTCAGGCGAGGTGCTTGTCCGCGTCCTCGGGGTGCAGCAGGCCGGCCTTGGAGAGCAGGCGCACCGCGCGGTTGTTGTTCACGGAGAGCTGGTTGCGGACCTGGTACAGGGTTACGAAGCCGTCCTTGCCGCGGGGGAGGTTCTGTACGAGCGGCAGGAGTTCCTCGTCCGTCCGTACAGGTGTCCCGGGACGTTCCGTGCCCGCCGTACTGCCCATTCCGGTTACGGAAGAGGACGAGGCGTCCGTCCCTGTACGGGTTCCCGGAACACCCTCTCCGCCGGGCTGTGTACGGACGCTGACGGTGCCGGTGCGTTCCTGGACGGCCGCACTGGCCGTACCGGTACGCCCGGCGGCCGCTGTACCTGTACGCGCCGCCCCGTCGGGGGTGGTGTGTACGCCGCCTGTACGGTCGCTGTACGCCCTGGTCACCGCCCCTTCGGTCCCGCTGTGGCGCGGCTGGTGCGAGGCGGGGCGTACAGGGTCCGTACCGTCCCATCCAGCGCCCGCGCCGTCGGTGCGAACCGCGTTGTGCGCGGCGTACAGGTCGTGGCTTACGCCCTCTGTACGGCTGGACGACGCGGTGTCCGTTCCCTCGGTACGCCGGTGCGTACCTGTACGGGCGACCATTCCGTTTCCGCTGTCCGTACCGGTACGGCTGACCGCCGCGGCCTTGCTGCCGTGGGCGTCCGTACTGTCGTCGTGCATGAGCGTGTGGACGCGCCAGATGACCGCTACAAAGATCAGCACGACGAACGTGGTCAGCTGCCAGGGAGCCGACTGGCCGTCCTGGACGAGGTGGGCCTGCTCGGCCAGGTGGTAGGTGACGTTCGCCGACGCCATCAGCAGCAGCGCGTAGGGGATGTCCTTCTTGGCCCGGAACGCGGTGACGCAGTAGACGTCGATGGAGACCGGCAGCAGCGGGGCGACGTACTGGTTGATGCCGACCATGCGGGCCAGCTCGTACTCGCCCGAGGCGGCGAGCCCGACGCCGGCGGCGAGCGCGATCCACGGGGCGGTCTTCCACGCCTTGCGACTGATGTTCTGCTGCCAGCCGTTCCAGCGGGACGCGGACTTCTTCGCCTCCCGGGCCTCCTCCAGCAGCCGACGCGCACGCGCCTCATCGGCCTTCGCCCGCTCGGTGACGGCCTTCGCCTTGCGCTCCGCCTCGGTGGTGATGCGGCTCGCTTCCTTCTGGGCGGCCTCACGCAGCTGTACCGCGACGGTCTTGGCCTCCTCCCGCAGCCGCTCGCGCTGCTTGTCGCACGCCGTCTTGAGGTCGGCGAGTTCCTTGTCGAGGACGGCCCGCTTGGAGGCCGCAGCCCGGTCGAATTCCTCGCCGAGCTGGCGCAGTTCCTCCCGCAGGGCGGTGCGGGCATCCTCCGCCTCACGGTGCGCAGCGGCAACGGCCTGGTCGGCCTCGCGGCGCCGGTCGTCGGCGGCCCTGACCGCGTCCGCGTACAACATCTCCGCCTCCGCGCGGCGCCCGTCGTACTGTTCCGCCGCCGTCGCCGCGAGCTGGGCGAACCGCTCGCGGGCCTTGTCGACCTCACGCTGCGCCGCGGCCACCAGGTCGTCGGCCTGCTCCTGGGCACGGGCCAGAATCTGTCCGGCCTCGGTACGGCGCTGGTCGACCAGCGTGCTGATCTCGGCGAGGTCAGCCTCCGCCAGGCGGCGCAGCTCGGCAACGGCCGTGGCCGTGGCCGCACGGTCGGTGGCGGCCAGCTCGGTGAGGTCCGTGACCTGCGCACGGGCCTCGCTCACCAGGGTGTTGGCATACTCGCGGGCCTGGGCCAGGAGCCGGTCGGCCTCGCCGCGCGCCGCTTCCAGGCCGGCCTGGGCGGCCTCGCGCTGAGCGGTGGCCTCCTGGTCAGCATCGGCGGTGATACCCGCGGCACGGGTCTGCGCCTCCGTCATCAGCACGGTGACCTGCTCATGCGTCTCGGCGATGGTGCGCGCCGCCTCGCTCTCGGCTTCCGCCTGGAGGGCGGCGGCCTGCTCGCGCGCGGTGTCGATGACGTCGGCGGCTCGGTCACGGACGTCCGCGACACGGGCCGACGCCTCGAGGTCGACGACCTCCACCCCCGCCTCCGTGTTCGTCGTCGCGGCCGGAGCCGGGAAGACGTCAGGGGTGGGGGAGGCGGTGGGCTGCGGGGCCAGACGGGTTGCCGCCGACTTCTTGCGGGCGGGACTCCTCTTGCGGGCGGTTCGTGTGGCGGCCACGCCGCCTCCTTCCGGGTCGTGTGCCGTCCCTGGGTGGGGGCGGCGATTCAGGTAGTTCGGTCAGTCACGCTGGACGGGCAGCTCCGCTTCAGCGCCCGTCCCGGCCGCCGAAGTCAGAGGCAGCCGGTGCGGGCGGATCAAGCAACTGGCAGTCCGTCACTGCGGGTCGGTGGTGACCTCGTCACGGGTGGGGAAGTTGCGGCGGCCGTCGTCCATACGGACCGTGAGGTGGTCTCCGGCGTGCACCTCTTCGACGACTCCCTGGTCTCCGGCCTGGTGCCGGGTGCCGAGCGCCTCGATGTCGGTGGTGAGCGTGACGCGGACTCCGCGCATGACGATCTCCCTTGGACACGGGCCGGACTGTCCGGCTCCCCTCGGCCCCGTCCGTCCCGGCGCGCGGCGGGGACGGGCGGAGGAGGCAACCGCCAGGCGGAAGAGGTCACTCAACGCCGATGAAGCGGAACGCCGCGAAAGCCGTGCCGCGCGGGTTGCCGGTGGCCTGGACGATGCGGTCGGCCGCGTCGACGTCGCCGCGGTTGACGGCGTCGGCGGCCGCCCGGGCGGCGTCCCAGTCGATGTACGGGGCCGTCTCCGGGGCCCGACGGTGCAGCCGGGTACGCAGCGAGTGCCAGACCCGGCGGACCGGGCGCCGGCGGCGGGCCCGACTGACCCGGGTGGCAGCGTCGCGGTGCCCGAGCTCGTGCAGGACCTGCTCGGAGTCGTAGTCGGCGGCGGTCCAGCCGTCGCGGCGGATGGTGCGCATGGCGCCTCCTGAGATGGACGTCAAACCGGGTCGATGCCCGGATCCGGGGATGCGAAAGGTCGGCCGCCCGTGGTGCGGGCGGCCGACCTGACCGAACAGTTCAATGCGGGAGTGAGGTTGGGTCTGCGTCCTGGGGGACGGGACGCTCAGTCCCGGGCACGACGGTCGGCCTCCGACTGCTGATTGATACGCCGGAGTTCGTCTTCTAGGCGCTTCTGGTCGGCGTCCGTCATGCCGACACCGCCTGCCTGGCCCGGTTGCGGGCGGCACGCCACTTCATCCGCCGGCGCTCGTCCTCAGACAGGCCGCCCCAGACACCCGAGTCCTGGCCGGACTCCAGCGCCCACCGGAGGCACTGCTCCATGACCGGGCAGCGGCGGCAGACCGCCTTGGCCTCCTCGATCTGGAGCAGGGCGGGGCCGGTGTTGCCGATCGGGAAGAACAGTTCCGGGTCTTCTTCGCGGCAGACCGCGTTATGGCGCCGGTCCATGACTACCGCCCCTCGCGGACGCGGCGCAGGGCCTCGTCCATGTCCGTGTCGGAGTCGGTGTCGTGCTGTGCGATGCTGGGCTGCATAGGTCCTCCACGTAGGTCCTGGACAGCCCCGGGGGTCTCAAGTCGCCGGGGCTGTCGTGCTGTTCAGGCTGTTCGTACGAGCAGCCACGGCCCGCCGCCTCCCGGGTTCAGCCGGGAGGCGACGGGCCGTGGTCGTTCCTACGAGGCTGGAACTGTTGCTGTCAGGCAGCGGGGGCGTACGCGGCCGTGGCGGGGGCGGCGCGCACCAGGTGGTCCGACATCGTCCACACCGAGCCGACCGCGAACGGCTGGCCATCGGGGCGCAGGGTGTCGCGCACGATGACCGCCCACCGGGCGGCATCGCGGCGCAGGAGCTGCGCGGCCTCGGAGGGCCGGGTGATGAGCACCAGGACCTCGAACCGTCCGTCGGTGTTCTGATAGATCGCGCCGGGGAATCGGGGCCCGATCTCGTCGGCCACGGTGGATCGCACGGTGCGCAGGGGGGACAGGGCGGGAGTGGTCATCGTGGAGCCTCTCTGATGGGGCCGTACACGGTTTCGGGGGAGTGGCTGATCTCTACGAACGGCCACGGCCCTGGCCGACCCGGTAACTCCTCGGGTCGGTCAGGGCCGTGGGCGTTGGTGGTGTCAGTACCTCTGCGCCAGGGACAGCAGGTCACCGCCGCACGCCGCGTACAGGGCGGGCGTCAGCATCGCCGTCTCGTCGTACGCCGACCACAGGTCCGAGCAC
Source organism: Streptomyces sp. NPDC039736 (assembly GCF_055596485.1). Lineage (NCBI taxonomy): Bacteria > Bacillati > Actinomycetota > Actinomycetes > Kitasatosporales > Streptomycetaceae > Streptomyces > Streptomyces sp. NPDC039736. The sequence goes on from NZ_JBVIUQ010000017.1 coordinate 47,321, forward strand.
ACCGCGTGGCCCGCGTCGAGCAGGTTGTTGACCAGTGCCGACGCCTCGTAGGCGTCGTCCACGGCCAGGACCATCCGGTCGTCGATGAAGAGGTTGAACATGATGTGTGCTCCTCTGCGGCAATCAGAAACGCAAGGCGCGCAGTGCACCGCGTTCCGGAGTTGATCGGTACGAGCAGGCCGGTTGGTCAGACGGCGAGTGCGGTCCTGCGGCAGCGGGTGGCGTACGCAGCGGCGGTCTCACCCGGGGCCGGGGCGGGCAGCGCGGCCCTGACCGCAGCCACCAGCGCGGTGTGTGCGGGCTGGTCTGCCTGGATCAGGGGGCGGCCCCAGACCGTGGCCAGGTGCGTGTAGGCGGCGCGGGTGAGGTGCTCCGCGAGGACGTCGCTCGCGCACCGGTCCTGGTCGGCATCGGCCAGGGCGCGGAGAATGCCGGTGGCCAGGGCGCGGACGGAGCGCCGGTCACCAGCGGTCTGCGGGACCATGGCCAGCGGAGCGCCGGCGGGTCCGTCGACGGCCCGGCCGCGCGTGGTAGGGATCGCGCCGGCGGGAACCGTACGGGCGGCGTCGGCCCGGCGGGCGGCGGGCACCGCACGCTCCCACTGGGCTCGCCGGTCGGCGGGGCGCTCCTGGGGCCGGGCGACCTTGAGGGTCTGGACGGTGGCGCGGCGGTGGCGGGTGAGGTCGACCGCCAGGTGTTCCTCGCGCGCCCAGTCCCTGTACTGGCGGCGCCAGGCGTAGCCGGTGATGTCCACGTCGACGAGGCGGTTGCTGGAGCGGCAGCGGATCGCGTCGGCGACGCCGGCCCGGCCCGTGTGGTGCGGGACTAACTTGACCAGGTAGGTGCCGCGGTGGTGGGTCACGGCCACCCAGGTGTCGCAGTCGGGGCACACCAGCGAGATGCGGCGGGTCTGCGTGGTGTCCACGGTCCGCATGTCGATGTGCCCAGGCGACAGGGTCGAAAGGGCGATCGGGTCGAGGGGGCTGAGGCGGGAGGTACGGGTGCGGCCGCGGCGCTTGGCGGCCCTGGGCATGGCGAGCTCAGGCATGGCGACTCCTCGGCAGGAGGGGAGGGAGGGGTGTTCGCGGGGCGGATGCTCTCTCCACCCACCAGGTCCACGAGCCAACAGGCCCTGAATCCCGGCGGATAGACAGCGCATCAGCGCTGAGGTCGTACACACAGTCCTGCCAGCCGGGGGGTTTGATCGTGCTACCGCCTCCGACTACCCACCTCCGAAGAGGCGAGCCGCAGGAACCGCGATGGTGCAGTGGTACGTCCAGCAGGGCCCCAAAACGCATGAGCACACCACTGGCTACGCCCCGCATTCGGCTACTCACCGCTTGCTGAGCACTTCGATTAGAACCCTGCTATCGCTCCCCGGTCAACATGTCTAGCTAACCTGTTTTCTACACATGCCCTGACCTGCAAGTTTCTAGGTAAGGTTAAAGAAGATCGGAGTGTCTGAGAGTCCCTGCTTTCGAGAAACAACTAGACATGCGATGCTGTCCGCACCGGACAGCGAGATCCGCTGGCCTCACGATGCGCATGGGAGGGGGAGCAGTGGCCACCAAGCAGAAGGAGCCCGGGAAGGTCGAACGGATCGCATCCGAGATCCGGGAGAAGATCGAGCGGGGCGCACTCGCGCCTGGGTCGCGCCTGCCTGGCGTGCCTCAGCTCCAGCAGGAACACGGCATCGCCTATCAAACTGCCCGCGACGTCTACAGTCTGCTCGAAGATGAGGGCCTGGTCTTCTCTCGCCGCGGCAAGGGAACCTACGTCTCGCTTGTGATCGACAAGATCGTGTCGGATCGAACCAGTCGGTACCAACCCGGCTTTCGCGAGGCCGGCGGCGCTGTCGGCGCTTTCGAGGCCGAGATGCGGGCGAAGGGATTCGACTTCAAGAACGCCGTCACCATCGCCAAGGACGTGCCGCCCAAGAAGGTCACCAGCATCTACGAGATGCATCACCGGGCGAAGGCCTTGAAACGCGAGCGAATCATGTCCGTGTTTCTGCCCGCCAACGGTGAAGCGCTGGAGGTCGTCCAGGTGGCGACGTCCTGGTTCCCCCCGGATGTCGTCGAGGCCTGTCCGGCGCTCGCCGCCGTTAAGACCGGCACAGGCGGCAGCAAGAGCCGCATGGCCGAGGCTGGATTCGCGCAGGTGCGCCTCCGGGAGGAGATCGAAGTACGTTCCCCCACCCGGGAAGAGGCAAAAGCTCTCGGCATCGCCCCCGAGCAGGCCGTTATGGAGATCACCCACATGGGACTGACTGCCGAGGGCCGGGTCGTGGAGATCTGCCTGCACGTACTGCCTCGCGCCAAATGGCGCCTGTCCTACGAGTGGGCCATAGATACGCCGGGAACCGGCTGACCAGCAAGAGACACCCAATCGTCCGACAAGACACCAGCAAGGAGCATTCAGCACATGGCTAGCAACCGAATCGACGACAGCGGCGTGATCCTGCGGGACGCGCGCACTCGGTACACCACCGACCAGCGCGAAGAGAACGGTGCGCACGGTGCGTTCGACGCCGAACTGCGCCGGTCCGGCCGCACCCCGCGCACCGAGGTCACCGTCAGCCGCGCCGCTGCGCCGACGGATGTCGCTCAGCTCCTGGGCGTCGACGGCGACGTCGTCGTGCGAGCCCGAGAGATGTTCGACGGTGAGCGCGTCATCCAGCTCGCCACTACGTACATCCCCGTCGACGTCGCCGAGGCCGCCAGCATCGAGCAGGTGGACACCGGTGTCGGCGGCATCATCAGCCGAATGAGGGAGGCCGGCTTCGACCAGGGCGACACCGCCGTCGAGGACATCGAGCTTCGGACCGCCACTCCGGAGGAATCCGAGCGCCTGGGGCTGTCCGAGGGCTCGGACGTGCTGACTATCAACCACATCGGCACCGCCAACGGACGCGTTGTCGAGGTGACCCAGCACGTCCTGGGCAAGGGCTGGAAGCTGCGCTACGCCGCTCCACTCGCCTGACGAAGTATTCAGGGCGCCCCGGCCACGCCGGGGCGCCCACCCCATAAGCCCCCGCGAGTCCTTGGAGACCGATCCCCCCATGAACACTGAGAAGCGGCTCGCTGCCACCGAACTCGTGGATGAGATCCGCAGCTCCCTCACCATGGCCAACGGGTGGATCCCCGCGCTCTCGGGCCCGAACGGTCCGACCGGCGTGCTCGAGGACGCTCCCCTCTCCGAGATCGCTCGAAGCCTGGGCGAGTTCGCGAGCACGCCAACCATGCCCTCTGCCGTAGCCCAGCAGCTGCACAGGGCCGCCGAGTCGGCGACCGTCGCGACTTCCGCAGACTCCTCAACGGCGTACGGCCATCTGGGAGCGGCGTACGCATACGTGCTCCAGGCCCATCGCGCTGCCAGCGGCGACACGACTAACTGACCCAGAAGCCCGCAGCCACCGTGAAGGAGGAGCCGTGAAGGATCTGGCCCGGGGCGACTACCGCGGCGTCATCGTGGCCGCGGAGGCCAGCATCGCCATGGTGCCGACCGAGAGCGTCGCTGCGCAGTTGTATGCGCAGAAGGTCAAGGCATGGACGTGGCTGGGCGACCAGTCGCAAACTGAAGTCGCGTTCGACGAGGGACGCCGGATCCTTGAGCTCCAGCCGTATCCCGAGAACATCGAAAATCATTTCGTGGTCGACCCTGCGAAATATGACCTCTATCGCTTCGTTGCGCACCTTCGCGAACTGCGAGGTAGTCAATGAACTTCCCGTGTGACGGGCAACTTTCTGATTACGTCCCGCGTCGCGGTCGCAGCATTCCGGGCCTCTCGGACTCTGCACGAATTCGCCCCGCAAGTATGTCCGGTCGTGCAGTTAGGCTGTGCCCAGCAGTGATCCATAACGGCGAGAACCCCAGGTACCAGGCCTGGTCCACTGGGGGCTCTCGAACGGGGCAAAGCCTCGTTGGGCGATCCACCTGGAGAGGAGGCGTTCGCGGGATGAAAGCTACCCGCGCGTGTGGAACTCCACGCGCCACTACGTCGTTTCACCATCGCGATCAAACCATCGGGTGCGCTTCCGGGCATGCCGACTCCACCTACGGTATCGAGGGGGTCGGGGTGACGTAATCGCCACCGGCCGCGCGCGCCATTAAGCGGATTAACCACCCGCTCCGGCCCCGCGCGGCCCTTCGCTCCGACCGGATTAACCACCCAGGTCGGCCGCTCAGTCCCGGTTCCAAGGCCGGTTCTGAGCTTCGGCTCATCGAGCCAGTTATTCAGCAATCGCTACACCCGGCCACTAACCACGGCCACCACAGCCGCAGCAGCGCCAGCTGCGCGTCGGATCGCGGGGCCCCCACCACGGGGGTTCTGCGATCCACCACCAAACAGACAAAGGAACGGATCTCCCCCCTGCCATTCGGTGTCTGCCCGCTCCTCACGGAGGGGGCGGACTCCCGCCTCCACTCGCCGGCCCGTCCCGCTGCGCGGGTGGTCCGACTCGCATATGGAAGTAGGTGTCCTCGCCATAGTGCATGATCGACCCGACCCTTGTCAGCTTGACGGTGCCCGATTCAGGCCGGTTCGAGCCACCCGCGCGTCCCGCGTGACGGAATTCGCACACCCTGTTTTCCCTGTTCACGGCATTAATCACGAAGGTTCTTCTGGGTGGAGTGCCACAGATGCCCCGGCCCGGTACCCCTTCACCGAGCGGGTGTCCTCCGCCCTCTTCGTGAAGCTGGCCGTCATGGTGCTCCGGGACTCCGTTCCGTGTGGCGGGATGGGTTCCAAGATTGTTGCCCGCCTTGCGGGAGGACTGGGGGCAATCGGAGCTTGCTGGCCTCTGTCCACAGGTCGCCTCGTGCAGGCTCGGCGGATGGATCACGAAGCGCGCGTTTTGCCTGCTGAGGGGGGTGTTCGCTTTGGCGTGTACACCAGCCTGATGGCGACACAGGCGATCTTCATCACCCCGTCCGGGACGGTGGGCCGATGAGCGCCGTGGCGGCACCAGCCGCCGTGCTGATTCCTGCTCCGCGTCCGCCGGCCGACGACGTCGCGGTCGGCGTGCTGCCCGCGACGCTGTTCGTGCCGGAGGCGTCCCAGTGGCTATCGACGTCGACGGGCCGGATCGCGCTGGACGGCTACTCGTGGATGCAGGCAGTCCACTGGGTGGCCAGGTCCGGGCTGTACGAGCCGCGCCGCTACCGGTCGCACGGGCCGCGCTCGTTCGGGCCGACGACGGTGCGCGTCGCCCAGGAGCTCGCGGAGCTGTTCCCGTGCCGTCCGGGCATCGCGTACCTGGTACGCCGCACCGGGCTGTCGGAGCGGTCGGTGGAGTACCACCTGGGGATGCTGCGGGAGGCCGGGCTGCTCGCGTACGTCGTGCGGGGCACCCGGGTCCGCGGAGCGGCCGCGCAGGCATCGGAGTTCGCGCGGATGGTGCCGGTGGAGTTCGACGTGACGCTGGGTGTCCGTACGGCCGGTGAGGGCACCGGGCGGCGGATGACCGGGATCGCGGAGGCCGGCCGGGAGCTGATGGCGCAGCTGTCGAAGAAGGCGGCCCGCAAGGTCCGCAAGGTCCGCAAGCGGCGTGCGAAGTCGTCCTCGAAGGCCTCGGCGAAGGGTGCTGTGACGGCTGTTTCGGATGAGGCCCGTTGCACCCCAATGGGGGGTAGTTCCCGCAGTGCTTCTTCTGCGGGAACTACCTTCTTCCCCCCTGACAGCAAGCTCGCAAGCGGGCAGAACGATTCCCCCACCCCGAGGAGGAAGAAGCGCCGGGCCGGTGGGCCCAAAAAGCGCAACCTGGTCGCCAACCGCATGCGCTTCGCAGGTCAGCTGATTGCTGAGATCGACTGGCTGCGCGGCTGCCATGTCCGCCGTATCGCCTGGGTCAGCCAGCACGTGGCCGATGCCGGATGGTCGGTCACCGAGGTCCGGGCCTGGATCGATTTCCGCGGCGGCATCGGCAACGGCCACGTACGGCGGGGCTCGGGGCTGCTCGCAACCCTGCTGGCCGGTGCACACACCAGCATCGACACCCCGGCCAAGCGCGCGGCCCTGGTCGAGCACTGGCACAGCACCCAGGAGGCCATGCGCCGCCACCGCATCCAGCACGTCCGCCGCCAGCGGGAGCAGTTCGACGGCGACTGGCAGGCCCCCGCCACTGCCAGCGTGCGTCAGCACGTCGCCGAGGCTTTCCGGGCCGCGTTCCGGCCGTCCCCTGCGGTCGTTCCCGAGGCCGCCCAGGACAGCGCGGTGGAGGACCTGGAGCTGGAGGCAGAGAAGGCCGCGGGGCGTGCCCTCGTGCAGCAGGAGCTCCTGGAGGGCGACCCCTCCACGGTCGTCAACGCCCTTCACTCCCTGGGCCGCGACCTGACGGAGGAGCTCTACGGCTCGGACCTGGTCCGCCAGGCCATGCAGCTGGCGGCCCTCGCCACCAGCACCCTGACCACGCTCCGCACCGGCCGGTAGGAGGCCCGACATGACGACCACACCCACCAGCCTGACCACGCCCGAGAGCGCGTCCGGTGCCGACCTGGCCCGCCTCGCCCTCCAGTCCGCCCACGCCGCCGCCCGGGCCCGGGGCAACACCCCCAGCGAAGCCCGCACACCCCGTTCCCGTCCGGCCCGGACTGTCCGGGGCGACCGCCGCGAGCCGGCCGCATTCGGCGCCGTCACGAAGGAGTTGATCGCCGACCGGGTCTGGGAGCTGGCCACCCTGGGGGCGAGCGTCCTCGACCAGTGGCCCGACATCGCCGCCCTGGTCGCCCCCACCCTCGCCGACCGGGTGCAGGCCAGCGGGTTCGACCCCACCACCGGGGTCCTGGCCCTCTGGCCCGAGACCATGGCCTACCGCACCCAGCTGCGCTACCTCACCACCCGCATCCTCGCCGCAGCCCGCCAGGTCACCGGCACCGCAGCCGTGCGCAGCATCGTCATCCTGGACCCCAACGCCCCACCCCCGCCTGCTCCGAACCGCCGCCAGGCCACCCCGGAGCCCAGCGGTAAGGTCCGGACCCGGGAGATGGGGTGCGCCGGTTACCAGGAGGCGCTCGCCGCTGCCCAGGGCACCCGGGCAGGAAGGCGGGTTGATCCAGAGGTCGCGGCGGCCGTGCAGCGGCAGACGAAGGCGATGCGCGAGCTCAGTGCCCGCGTCTTCGCCGCGCAGGCAGAGGCGCCGACTCCGATCGCAGAGGCGCGTCTCCAGCGGCGCCGCCAGGCCGCTGCCGTCGAGGAGGCCGCGCTGCGCCGGGCCCGGACCGAGAAGGCTGGCCGCCCGGTGGCCGCACCGCAGCCATTGGAGCGGACCGCGTGATGCACGCGCTGGTGCCATACATGGTGGGCGAAGTGCCTCGGCTGCCGCCGGTGGACCTCCGCAGAAGCCGGGGGCGTGGACACCGAGCCACAAGATCTGCACCCATCTCTAGAAGTGATGCACCCGAGCATGGCCCCGGATATCCCCGTGCAGGACGTACTGCCCAGCAGGGCGCAATTTTCGATCAAGCTCGATGGCCTCCAGACACTTGGCTGTGTCTCATACGACGCGACGGGGGTGCGAAAGGGGGGAGGCGCAACCGCCGGAGTACTTCCACGCGATGGCTTCCAGGGTTCGGCGGTGGTCGGCCCACCGTCGTCCACGGACCGGATCGGCCGGCATCAACGCCTCGATCCGGTCCCACATCGCATCGGTGGTCACTAACCGGACAGGCACATCCGCTCAACTGATCAACCCACCAAAGAGACGCTCTAGCTGCCCCGCCACCCTCGGGACCGTTCCGGGTCGGTATCGCAAGGGGAACCGACGTGTTCTGGTTCGCCAGAACAGAGCACTGGGACCGCGAGGCCGGAACGAGGACGGTCCGCAGCCCGGAGATACTGCGGCACTCAGCCAATGGCGGCCACCACAACCGCTATGTGGAGCGTGCCCGTCGCAGGTTCTCCCGCACCACCGCGATCATTGGATGGCTCGGGCTCAGCACCCGCTCGCAGTCCGCCACCGCACGCTCATACAGGGGGATCGCCCTCCCCAGATCCCCCGCCGACCCGTACGCGTACGCGAGGTTGTTGCGCGAGGTCAGCGTGCCGGGGTGGTCGCCGCCCAGCACCCGCTGCCGCTCCGCCAGGGTCCGTTCGTACAGCGGGATCGCTCTCCCCAGGTTCCCCGCTACCTGGTACGCGCTCGCGAGGTTGTTGCGTGCGGTCAGCGTGTTGGGGTGGTCTCTGCCCAGGACCCGCTCGCAGTCCGCCAGGGTCCGCTCGTACAGCGAGATTGCCTTCCCCAGGTCCCCCGCTGCCCCCCGGTATGCGTACGCGAGGTTGTTGCGCGAGGCTAGCGTGTCGGGGTGATCACCGCCCAGCACCCGCTCCCGCTCCGCCAGGGTCCGCTCGTACAGCGGGATCGCCTTCCCCAGGTCCCCCGCCGACTCGTACGCACTCGCGAGGTTGTTGCGCGAGGTCAGCGTGTCAGGGTGATCACCGCCCAGCACCCGCTCCCGCTCCGCCAGGGTCCGCTCGTACAGCGGGATCGCCTTCCCCAGGTCCCCCGCCGACTCGTACGCACTCGCGAGGTTGTTGCGCGAGGTCAGCGTGTCAGGGTGGTCACCGCCCAGGACCCGTTCCCGCTCCGCCAGGGTCCGCTTGTGCAGCGGGATCGCCTTCCCCAGGTCCCCCGCTTCCTGGTACGCACCCGCGAGATTGCTGCGCGAGGTCAGCGTGTGAGGGTGGTCACCGCCTAGGACCCGCTCGGAGTTGGCCAGGGTCCGTTCGTGCAGCGGGATTGCCTTCCCCAGGTCCCCCGCTTCCTGGTACGCACCCGCGAGGTTATTGCGTGCAGTCAGTGTATCGGGGTGGTCACCGCCTAGGACCCGCTCGGAGTTGGCCAGGGTCCGTTCGTACAGCGGGATTGCCTTCCCCAGGTCCCCCGCTTCCTGGTACGCCCTCGCGAGGTTGTTGCGCGAACGCAGCGTGTTGGGGTGGTCACCGCCCAGGACCCGCTCGGAGTTGGCCAGGGTCCGTTCGTACAGCGGGATTGCCTTCCCCAGGTCCCCCGCTGCCCGGTACGCGTACGCGAGGTTGTTACGCGAGCCCAGCGTGTCGGGGTGGTCACCGCCCAGCACTCGTTCCCGTTCCCTCAGGGTGCCTTCGTACAGCGGGATTGCCTTCCCCAGGTCCCCCGCTGCCCGGTACGCACCCGCGAGGTTGTTACGCGAGCCCAGCGTGTCGGGGTGGTCACCGCCCAGCACTCGTTCCCGTTCCCTCAGGGTGCCTTCGTACAGCGGGATTGCCTTCCCCAGGTTCCCCGCTGCCCGGTACGCGTACGCGAGGTTATTGCGCGATCCCAGCGTGTCGGGGTGGTCACCGCCCAGGACCCGCTCCCGTTCTGCCAGGGTCCGCCTGTGCAGCGGGATTGCCTTCCCCAGGTCCCCTGCTGCCTGGTACGCACTCGCGAGGTTATTGCGCGAGGTCAGCGTGTGGGGGTGGTCAACGCCCAGCACCCGCTCGTGGGTGGTGAGGGCGCGTTGGAAGGCATGGATGGCGGGAGCGAGTGCGCCTTGCCCGATCCGGTAGGCGGCCGCACAGTTGAGGGCGTGGGCGGTGTCGGTGGTGTCGTGGTCGGTGGTGTGGTGGCGGGTGAGGGCGTCGATGTGGGGGAGGAGGGCCTGGTACTGGGGCCATGTCTCGGGTTGGTCGCTGTCGGTGGGGAAGGTGTCCGCGAGGAGTGCGGTGGCCTGGTCGCGGGCTTGGTCGATGGCTTCCGGTTGGCGGTGGGGGTCTTTGGGGTCGGGGGTGCGGGCGAGGGCTTGGACGAGGCGGTGGATGGTCAGGGTGCCGTCGTGGTTGTCGGTGATCATGCTGTAGGCGACGAGGCGGCCGATCGCTGCGGCCAGCAGGGGTGGCTCGGCGATGCCGCGGAGCAGGCTGCGGGGGATGTTGTCGGGGGCGTACCAGGCCAGGACGCGCAAGAGGTCGCCGGCCAGTGGGGTGTCGGTCAGGTGGTTGAGGGTGAGGTGCCAGATCCGGGCGATGGTGCGTTCGGAGTCTCCGCCGGTGGTGTTGGCGGCGAACATGGTGGCGGGCCAGCGGGCCAGCATGTCCAGGTAGGCGTGGGGGCTTGTGCCGGTCTCGGCGCAGTACGCGGCGGCCTGTTCCACGGCCAGGGCCAGATGCCCGAGTTCCTCGCACACGGCTGCGGCACCGCTTGTGTCGCGGGGGCCCTGGTGGGTGAAGATGCGGGTGAACAGGTCGAGGGCTTCGGCGGGGTCGAACACGCCGAGGCGAATTGTGGCGGCCTGGTGGTGCCAGCCGGTCGCACGGCGGGTGGTGACCAGGACCCGGCCGCCCGGCATGCGGTCCAGGAGCGGGCGGATGTCTTCGGGGTTCTCGACGTTGTCCAGCACGAGCAGCCATCCGTCGTGGCCGGCGAGCCAGTCCACCGCACGTGCCGTCTGCATCTCGGCGGGCAGCCCGGCCAGCCCGGGCTGCAGGGCCCGTGCCAGCGCGGCCAGCCCTGTGTGGACCGCGGCTTCGGTGTCGGCGGTCACCCACCACCGCACCTTCTCGTACCGCCGGGCAGCCCAGTGTGCGGCGAGCGCCGACTTGCCCACTCCCCCCAGCCCGTGCACCGCGCGCACGACGACCTCACCGGGTCGGGCGAACGCCGCCTCCAGCGCCTCCAGCTCGCCGGCGCGGCCGACGAACAGCCCAGTCCCGATGTTCGACACCCCGCACGCCGCAGCGTTGTCGGGGATCGGCGCGTACGCCTCTGGTGGCAGCGCGTACTCGGCGTGGACGGCTACGGGGTTGATGAGGTCGCGCCCGGCGGCATTGGACCCCGAGATCGCCGAGACGCCCAACGCCGGGGCGGGGAAGTCGGTTTCGATGGGCCGCTTGCGGCGGTGCCAGGTGCTCACAGGCCGCGGTGTGCGCGCGGATCGTTCATGTCCCGGCCCGCCGCGTTCGACCCGCCCGATGCGGACACCCCCGGCCCCGGAGTGACAGGCGGCGCGGAACCCGCCCCGGTGTCACGCGCCTGGGGGTTGCGCATGTCGCGGCCCGCCGCGTTCGACCCGCTGTCCGCCTGGACCGACGCCGATGTCGACGAGGCGCGCAGCAGCGCCGCCACCGACACCCAGGTCGCCGCGACACCCGCCACCGCTCCCACCACGCTGCCCACCGCGGCGGCTGTGTTGAGATCGGCGGACAAGAGCACCACGACCAACCCCACCGCCGCCGCGACACCCACAACCGCCAGGACCACCAGACACGCCTTACGCCCACTCGTCATGCCCCATGGTCACCCCGAATACATGATCAAATCTGCTCCTTCACACCACCACCTGGCATCACCTGGCCCCGGTTGCCGTCAGTCGGCTTCAGCTTCTCCACCGAGCAGCGGACAGCAGTGGGACGACTGCTGACGGCCGGTCACACGGTCGGCTCCGTTCTCGGCATCGCCGGAGCGGGCAAGACCACGGTCATGTCAGCAGCCCGGGTCGGCTGGAAGGGTGCCGGGCCGCGTGTCGTCGAGACCTCGATGACCGCCTCAGCCGCGGCGGACCTCGCGGCTGAGGCGGTCATTGACAGCCAGACCATTGCCGCCTGGACCCGCTGCATCACCGACGGCCGGGGACGATGGCCTGGTCGTCGACGAGGCGGCCATGATTGATGACCGAGCCCTGGTCCTGGCCTGCTGGACCGCGTGAGCGCCGCCGGCACGAAGGTCACCCTCATCGGCGGCCCCATGCAGCTATACGTGGCCGGCGGCGGGGCCTTCGCCCGTATCCACCGCATCGTCGGCGGGGCGGAGCTCACTGAGAACCGGCGTCAGCGCGCCGTCGTCGAGCGCGCCGTCCTCCAGGACTGGCGCGGCGACGGGCGCATCACTGCCCTTGCAACCCTCGCCGACCCGGGGGACGAAATTGGCAGGCGTCGTTGATTGTGTGGTCGGTGTTCGGCTGCCCGCTGTCGTGGAGGGGGAGTGGGTGTCACGGTGCGTGGTCGCGTCCGTCTCGTGGGGCGAAGGCTGTGAGGGCGTCGGTGTCGGTCGCGCGGGCGTGCAGGAAGTAGTCGGCCCATGCGGTGATGTCGGGGTAGGACGAGTCCTGGCTGAGCTGGGTGGCTGCGGCTTGGAGGTCGAAGTGCGTGGTGCGGAGTTCGACGCCCGGGCCCAGGAGGGCCCAGTGTGCTCCGGTCCGTCCGTAGGGCATGCCGATGCTGCCGGGGTTGATCACGAGTCGGCCGTGGGCGAGGCGGACGAACGGCATGTGGGTGTGGCCGCAGGCCACGGTGCGGATGTCGGTATCGAGTCCGTCGAAGATTTCCGTCCAGCGGTCGAGGCGTGAGTCGACCACGACGACCTCTTCGTCGTCACGCGGGGTGGCATGGCAGAACAGCACCTTTCCCAGGCCGTTCACGGACAGGGAGAGTGATTGTGGCAGCGAGCTGAGAAGGTCGAGATGGTCCTCGCGGAGCTGTTCGGCTGCCCAGGGGGTGATCGGGTCGGGGATCGTGTCGCGTTGCCCCCGGCGGTATTCGAGGAGTTCGCGGTCGGCGTTGCCGCTGATCCATAGGACGCGGTCGCCGAGGCCGGTCAGCAGGTCGAGAACCTGGGCCGGTTGCGGGCCGGCGGTGATGTCGCCGGTCAGCACGATGTGGTCGGCGTTGCTGACGTCTGGTTCGGCGAGCACTGCCTCCAGGGCCGGCAGGACTCCGTGAATGTCGGACAGGACGGCTACTCGGTTCAGCATGGCCACCACTGTGGGGTGGAGGCAGCCGAGTGGTGTGATCTTTCGCCGGGCGCGTAGTTCGAGGGGGCCGTTGGCCGGTGGGCATGAAGCCGGACATCAACTCGCCTCGGCCCGGGGGTGGTTGGGGGAACGAATTCCCCGAGACCCCTTGCACATTGTGCACACCCCTGGCAGAGTCTTCCTCGTGAGCACAAAGTGCACACCAGGCGGGCCGGACGGCCCACGACCCAGGGAGACCCCCATGAACGGACACGACATCCAGGCCATGATCGAGCGGGAGAAGGCGGAGGAAGAGGCGCAGCGTCAGCGGCTCATCTCCCTCGCGGAGGCGCAGGCCGACGCGGTGATGGCGGCCGTGCAGGAGGAGCTGCGGCGCGAGCGCGGCTACTAGAGCAGCCAGGGGCGGCCGGACACTGCCAGGCGGACGGCCGCCCCCCTTTCACCCCTCCCGACGCGAACCAGGGAAGGACACCACCATGTTCGCATCGCTGTTCGTTCTCTTGTACCTCTCGCATCTGCTTGCGGACTACCCGTTCCAGACCGACCACCAGGCCGTGCACAAGGCCGCGAAGTCGGGCGCCGGATGGCGGGCGAACCTCGCCCACGCCGGGACGCACGTCCTCGTGTCGGCACTCGCGCTGACGGCCGGTCTTCTCGTCCTCGACCTGCCGCTGTCCCTCCCGGCCGCCGCGGCCGCGCTGCTGTGGATCGGCGCGACCCACAGCATCATCGACCGCCGCTGGCCCGTCCTCGTCTGGATGGAACGCATGCGCCAGCCGGAATTCGCCGACCGCGGCGGGGCCGCCCATGTCGACCAGACCGCCCACCTCACCGCCCTCACGATCGCGGCCCTCGCCCTGGCCGGCCTCAGCTGAGCCGGCACCGCACCGCACGCTCTACCGCCCCGATGGTCGAAGGCCGGGTCCGACTCCCGGCCGGGGCACGGGCCCGCACTCCGGCGGGCCGCACCGAAGAAATGAGCACAGCACGTGTCCGTCAACGTCACCAAGACCAGCAGCACCACGGCAGAGATCACCTGGGAACCGGGAGACGACCCGTCGGGCCGGATCGCCCGCGCGGTCGAGGGCGACCAGCTCGCGTACGCGCTGGAGGCCCTGGGCAGTGCGACCGGCGTGGTCGACGAGCCCGAGGGCACGCCCGAGCGCGACGCGCTCGCCGCCATGCACACCCTCGCCCTGGCCGACGAGCTCAAGCGCCGTTCCACCGCGCAGGTCGTTCGCCTGCGCGACGTGCACGGCATGTCCTGGCGGCAGATCGCAGCAGCCCTCTGGGACGACATCGACAAGCACTCCCACGCCCGGCGCGCGTACGAGTCCGGACGCCTCAAGGCAGGCAACCCCGTTAAAGGAAAGGACAACCCCTCATGAGCGAGCAGACCCCCGAGGAGCTGATGGCCGCCCTTCGCAAGGCGGCCGAGGACCTCGAGGAGGCGACCCGGCGGCAGGCCGAGGCGATCGCCGAGGCCGCCCGGCGCGACGGCGGCTGCTGACCGCCGAAGCCGAACGTGGCAGCCAGCAGCAGCCCGAAGCACACGCACCTCCACTCCCGTACCCCCGCAGCACCACCGAGAGCCGAGGAGCACACCGTGCCGGACAACAGCAGCAACCAGCAGGACCAGCAGAACAACCAGAACACCACTCCCAGCTCCAGCGACGCCGTGGTCATGGGCGACACCAGCAACAGCATCACCAGCGGCACCTACACCGAGCCGCTCGTCTTCGGCGACCTCACGCAGTAACCCCGACCTCGGCCCCCGTCCCGCATCCCGCACTCCCGGGATGCGGGACTTCGCTCGTGAGGGGGTTCTCGTCCCGCTGCTCGGGACTGGGCAGGTGCGCCCGCAGGCAACCGCGGACCAAGTACGGGCTCTTCCCGGCGGTCCACGGCGCGTAGAGCTCCACCGTGCCGTCGGGACCCACCTTCTCCTCGATGTGGGCACCGAGATGTGCGGCCCAGCGGACCATCAGCTCGCGGGTTTCCTCCGGCGTGCGGAACGGCCCACCCGTCTCTCCGGTGAGGAAGCCGTCGTCGTCCAAGAGCCACACGTCCATGAAGGACAGGTACGGGTACACCCGATCGACATGTTCATTGAGCTCGTTGAGGAAAACCTCGGCGCGCCGGTAGGCCGGGGAGCTCGGGCCAGAGGTGGCAGCATCCGTCATGCCCGTCACCCTAGAGCCGAGCCGCCCACCGGCTGCCAGACGGGTGCCGCAGCCGCACACGCCGTACCGCGCCAGCCTCCCTCAGCACTCAGAAGCTCAGGTGAGCAAAGTGCCTGAGTCCTCGCCAGGAAACACGGGCGATCATCCGGCTCTGACAGGCCGGGCAGTGCAGCGGGGCACGGGCGCGGTGGATGGCGGCCCAGTCAAGATCGCACCCCAGATCCGGCTGGGTGGCATCCAGCCGTCCATACCGTGCGTGCTGCGCGGTGAAGGGCACCTAGGGGCTCTGCCCACCGGACTGAAAAGTCATACCGGGCTTTCCCGCAGAGTGCGGAACGCGGTCATGCTCTACCTCGCGGGTGCGCCAGACAACTACATGCGGACCGCCTCGGTCGAAGGGTTCTACCACTGCGGACCCGGGCTCGTCGTCGAGGTCCTGGCCGGAACGTTCCGGCCTGCCACGGTCACGGTGACGTGCGTCCGGCAATAGCGGCGTAAAACGACCAAGGCCGACACCCGAGGTGTCGGCCTGAGCGGGCTGGTGCGGCAATTCACGAGCCCGGTTTCCCTGTTGGTCAGCATTGGAGTCAGGAGCAATCAGGGGCCCATAAAGACCATGTCCTTAAGGGAAGTTGAAAGTGTGCAACCGTCGGCGGGTTTCCCGCAAGGCGGATTGGAGCGCGGGCGCATCAAAGCGCCCTAGCACCCCCTACAGACAGTCACGCCCTGCGGAGTGAACGTGCAGATCAGGTCACGCACTTCCCCGGAGGTTGACGTTCGTTGTCAGCAGCATCACGTGGGGTTGCAAGCCGCCGGCGGGGGACGGCTCCGCATCAAAGCGCTCCCCCGGAGCGCTCGCCCGCCCGTTTGCAGGCCACGGGATGACACCATTTGTCGACGCACCACGCCGAGAGCGGCGGCAATCGCTCTGTGTGTGCACCCAGTTGGAGTCAGTAGCGTCCGGCGGCCTTCGTGCCGCCGGACTCGATCAGGGAGCTGTCCATGTCCAACACCTTTTCGACCTCCTGCGTAGAACACGGCGCACCGAGCTTCCGCAGGCTCAATGCCCCCGAGGCCGTGGTCATCATCGTGATCGTCGCCTCGGCAGCCGTACTCGTCGGCGCCGCGGCTGTTCCTGTCCTGGCCGCTGTGCAGCTCGTCGCCGGAGCGTCGTTCGCCGCCGGTATCACCCTCTTGCTCAGCACCCGCCGCCCGCTGCGCGGGCTGCGCTCCGCCCTGCATGCCGTCCTCGCCCCGAACGCGTGAGGAGGAGCTGGTGGGACGCCGCGAACGAACGATCACCACATCCAATAGAGCGCTGCGGGCCCTCGTCGAGTGGCTCCGCGCCCACCGCGCCGCCCAGGGCCTGAGCTACCGCGACCTTGCCGAGCGCACCGGAGTGCACGCCACCACCCTGCAACGGGCCGCGTCCGGTGCAACGGTGCCCACCCTGAACGCGGTCCTCGCATACGCGCGCGGGTGCGGCGCCTCAGCCGACGAAGCCCGTCTCCTCCTGCGCCGGGCCCGGCAGGAGCAGGCACACACCCCGTATGCCGGAAGGGCGCCCGCCCCGCGGCTCGCGCTGGTACGCGACTTCGCCGACCTCAGCGCTTCCCTGCGCTGGCTGTACGAACGGGCAGGTGCGCCGACACTGCGCGAGATGGAAGCGAAAGCGGGCGGGTACGGAATACTGCCGCGGAGCTCTGCGCACCGCATCGTGAACAGGCAGACGATTCCCTGCAGCCTGAACCAGCTCCACGCGTACCTCCGCGCCTGCGAGGTGCCCGAGAAAGACTGGGCCGCCTGGGAAGAGGCATGGAACCGTGCGCAGCGTGTCGAGAGAGAACGACTCATCCCCGACCGCGCATCGCTGCGTTTCGAGGAAGGGCTCAAGAAGGCGATGTTGCTGGACCCTCCGGTAAGGCGGCAGCGTCACACGCCCATTGACGACCTGGCGGCGCGCCGAGTAGCCCAGCGCTACGTCGATGCCGCCGCTGAACGGGCGATCCGCTCTCTCGTCTCGGACCTGGAGCGGGAGGCGTTGCCTAGGTCTACGGCTGTCCGGCTCTTCTGATCCGGCTTCTGCTTCCGCCGCCTGCTGAAGGCGGCGGAAGCAGAAGCGTCCAAGCCGGGGAGGCCGGGACAGGGAGAGCGGCTCGACGAGGCGTCAGGCGGCGTACGGGCCGTCGTCCCGTTCTTCGCGGCCCGCAGGCGGGGCCGGCGGCGGGGAGGGGCGGTGGTCGCGGATCTTCTTCGCGGCCCAGGAGGTGGTCGCGACGACGAGGACGGTGCCCAGGCCGCCGAGGAACTCGGGCAGGGCGTCGTGAAGAACGTCGGACATGGGGCGGGCACGCCACGTCGGAGGCCCTGGCGTGCCGTGCTCCTCTGTGCGGTGCGGCGAATGGAGGGGGTGCGCCCGGACCTCTGGGCGCGTCAGCGGGGACGGTCTCGGCGGCGCTGCCCCTAGTTCCCAGTCGCAGGAACCCCCTTCAGGGGCCGTGTCGCTTACCCGGCGTCAGTCTGTCTGGTCGGCCCGGTTGTCCGGGCGGGTTCGGCGCTTTCTCCGGGTCTGCGAAAGAAGATCCATAAATGGTCAGGGCGGCTGTGACCGTCGTCGCGACAGGCGTCCGCGATTCGCGGACGAGAGTAATCGCGTCGGATAACTGCCGAGGGTTATCCGATGTCAGGCGGTGCTTGGTGTGGCTGCAGACAACGAAGCCGCCGCCCGGAGGAGGGCGGCGGCTGTGAGGGGCTATAGCTCAGGGAGTGCGGGTGACCGCTCCGGAGGTGAACCACTGGACCAGGACCGCAGCGAGGTGCACGACGGCCCGGGCAGCCTCCAAGGTCTCCGGCACGGTCGGGGTGTCGCTGCCGTGCCGGGACGTCTGGCCCTCCCACAGCGTGCGCATCATCGCCTCCACCGGAGCCATCGGGTCCCCGGGCGAGGGGATCGCCGTGGTGAACTTCTGCCGGGAGTTCCTGATCACGCTGAGCATGCTGCCGAGCGTGGCCTTGCTGTTGTTCGGCTCGATGACGGCCTTCGTCGCACACTCGACGGCCTTGATCGACTCGCTGTAAGTGCGCACCGAATCAGGGTTCCGCCCGTACGCCGCCCGCCAGGCGGCAGCAAGGTGGTCTGCGGCCGAGCCTGCTGCAGAGTGGGCTGCCGCATCAGTCATGGTCAGATGGACGGCATCGCGCACAGCGGGGGTGACGCGATCCTCCAGCCCGTCTGCGCCTTCGTTGACCTGGTAGGCCGATCCAGCAAGGTTCAGGATCTCGCCGAGTTCGTAGATTTCTTCCTCATCCACGCCTCCCAGGCGCAGCAGCTCGTCCACCACGTCCAGTAGCACGTTGTTGGCCGTCTGCACGAGTGCCCGGCTGTAGGACATCCGGCCGGGAACCATGGGTCCTGGGTCGAGACGCAGTCGGAGGCAGATGGACATGCCCACGCTCTCGGTGAGTGCAGAGTTCAGCCACTCCCGGAGCGGAACGAGCAGATGCTTGGGTACCCCGCTGAAGGGGCCGTCGTTCTCAGCGGCAGCGACGAGGCCGGCGCGGATGGAGAAGCGCTGGCGGGGCGTGGTTGTCATGACGGAACGGTAGTGGGGTGGCTTCCTGGAAGCGAGAGGCTTTCTGTCTCTTGATAATGACCACGAAAGTGACCTCGTACGCGGGTGGCTCTGCATCTCCTGCCACACCCGCGAGGGCATCGCGGTCGGCCTCGGCACCGTCTTCGCCCCCTATCGCGAACGGCCGCCCGCTGTGATCCTCGGGCTGACCATGCGCTACTGCGACCCCTTCACCGGACACTACGCCCGACCGGCACCGCTCGAGGAGTACGGCTGGGACGACAAGGCCTCCGCCGGCCTCGCCTGACGCGCCGCATCCCCGCCCCGCCAGGACCCGTTAGACCCAGCGGCCCGGCTGGGGCGGACGCCTGTCCGCGGCCCTTACCGGCCGGGCCCGTTCTCCAGCCGAACCATGAAGGGGCGGACCGCAGATGCAGCACACGCACGCTGTCATCGTCATCACCCGCAGCATTGTCCGGAAACGCGGGAAGGGAGGCACCACGTCGTGCCTCTACACCGCTCACTGCCCGGCCCTCGGGCTCACCGGCGCGGGCGCCGATACCCCGCAGGACGCCGTACGCCGCCTCACGGAGTCGATCCCAGCCGACGCCGTGGCCCCCCTCCAGGACTGTGTGCCAGACGAGCTGGTCGTCGCCCTGCCGGTACAGCTCACGGCGGCCGACGAGGAGGGCGGCCCCGCGATCGAGTGGGGCGACGTCGACGAGGCCGACTTCGTCTGCGTCCGCACCCTGGGCACCAACGAGCCCACCATCGCTGCTGTGCTGCGGCTCCTGAAAGGCACGGAGCGCGATGTGTTCCTCGGCGAGGTCCACCGGGCGACACTCGGCGACCAGCTCACCCAGATGCTGACCCGCTGGTGGGTCCACGCGCTGCTCAGCCGGTACAAGGTCCCGGTGGCGACCATCGCGAACATGCGCCTGATCGAGCTTCCCCCGCAGCGCGACCCCTCGCCCGAGGCCAGCGCCTGTCAGACCCATTAGGTCTGACAGGGCCAATCAGGGCGGCGTGCAGCCGCTACCGCCCCGCGGCGGCCGCGCAGGCGGCCGAGCAGAACTGCGGCGGCACTTCCGGTCCCGCCCCGATCTGGAGCGCCGCACCGCAGGCACAGCGGCCGCCGGCGAGCTTCTGGATGCGGCGGCGGGCTGCCTGGGACACCCGCATCAGCCGGAAGTATTCGGTGTCCATCGTGTGTTGCACCTGCGCGGCCTGCTCGCCGAAGTACACGACGTCGACCATGTCCGGCTGCTCGTAGGCCGACGCGATCAGCGCGGCCTGGACCGGGAAGAAGGCGCCCTGGGCTACGGCGGCCGCGATCAGCTGGTCGCCCTCCTCGCCCAGCGGCACGGCGGCAGGGCTTCGGGCACTGAACTCCTCATGCTGGACATTCCCCCACGCCATGGCCATCTCGATGAGCTCGTCCTTGGACCGCTCGGCGAGGTGCCGGTGGGGGCAGTAGGGGATCAAGTGCGCCGAGACCGGACTGAGTTCGCAGCCGGGGACGCGGCACCGCTCTGTGACGTAGTCGTCCTGGGAGAGGACCATCTCGAAACGGCGACCGCCGCACGCCACGATCAGCGAGTGGAAGCCGTTCCGGGACTCCAGCTCCAGCTCGGTGGACCTGCTCGCGGGCGCCAGCAGACCGAGGAGCAGCAGGACGGTCGAGTACGGCACCGGCCCGCCCAGCGGGGCGAAGTCGAACATCTCCGGGGCCCACTCGGGGTCGACGGCCGGGTTCTCGCCGGTCCAGTCCGACGCGGTCCCGCAAGCGGTGAGCAGCTGCCCCAGAGAGAACGGCCCGGGCCGGCTTTCGGCCTGGGCCTTGCAGAGTTCGGCGGTGTACTTGCCTCCGGTCTCGCGCTGGGCCTGGCGGGCGCGCTGGGCGGCAGTGTTCTGGTGACGCGGCATCCGTCTTCTCCGGACTCGACGGGCGTGCCCACGCTGCCCGTCGACGAAGAGGAAAGACGTCGGGGCGACGCGGGCCCCGTAGGACCTTGGCCGATCGCGGGACGACGGCGTGGGCGTCGGCCTGCGGCGGGTGGCGGTGCGCGTCCAGCCGAAGGCACCGTAGCGCAACGCCGAGCACCAGGCCGACGGGACTGTCCAGCCGATGGAGAACGCCACAGACAAGTAGTCGGCGGCCAGCGCCGGAAAGAATCGCACCGAACGCGCTGATCGCAGCGCTGCCCAAGGCCCGCGCCGGAGAACGCCTGTGCGACCTGGGGCGCGCCCCAGAAAGAGACTCGGGGCGCAACCCAGGAGGAGACCTAGGACACGACCCAGGCGGAGACCAGCGAACCGCACGGCCAGGACCCGGAGAACGTCGCCATGACAGCCTCCGGGGCAGCGGGCTGGTGCCTCCGACCGTTGCGACGGCGGGAGTGCCGGCGGAGAGGCGGCAGGAGGTACCAACACATGTATCAGGCCGATCGAGGTGGCCGGGATGAAGCCGGCGGCTTATCGGCTCCGGGCCTGCGGGTCCTCGCGTGGGTCTGGCCTGTTTCCTGTCCGGTGAGGGCCCGGTGCTTGATGTTGACGGCCGCGCCGATGTCGGCGTGTGTGCTGTGTCCGCAGCTGGTGCAGGTGAACAGGTCGCGTGTGCGCCGGCTCTTCGCGTCCACATGTCCGCACCGGTGGCAGGTCTGCGAGGTGTAGGCCGGGTTCACCGCGGTGAGCTGCGCGCCGTAGCGGGGCGCCTTGTACTCCAGCTGACGGCGGATCTCACCGAAGCCGACGTCCAGGATCGACCGGTTCAGCCCCGACTTGGCCTTCA
The DNA here is from genome assembly GCF_055596485.1 of Streptomyces sp. NPDC039736. Lineage (NCBI taxonomy): Bacteria > Bacillati > Actinomycetota > Actinomycetes > Kitasatosporales > Streptomycetaceae > Streptomyces > Streptomyces sp. NPDC039736. The sequence goes on from NZ_JBVIUQ010000017.1 coordinate 68,572, forward strand.
CGTTGCGCCCCGGGGCCTCCACGGTGCCCTTGGCGCTGCGGGTCATGTTCTTCACCTGCAGATCCTCCACGGCCACGTGCGCGAACTGCGTCGTCAGCTGCTTGGTCAGCAGGTGCTGCGTCGAGGCGCGGCGGGCCGCGACCAGGGCCTCCAGCCGCACCACGTGGTCACGCGCCTCACGCCACCCCTGCGACTGCTCCCAGGCCGGCACCCCCTTCACCTGCCGTCGCGACATCCTGCGCTGCCACCGCCGCAGCGACGCTTGCGCCCGCTCGAGATGACGCGGGTTCTCGAACAGCTGGACCTTCTCCCCGCCGGCCAGCAGCGGATCGGAGGTAGCGGCGAACACCTTCACGCCCAGGTCGACGCCGACAGCGCCCGCCATTTTCTGACGGCGGGTCGCCTCCACCGGCGCCGGGGCGGGCATGCGCACGTTGAACGCGGCGAACCACCGGTGGCCCTCGCGGGCCACGGTCACCGACTTCGTCACCCCGCCACGCTCCAGGAGCCGGGCCAGCGGGCGCGCAGAGCGGTGCAGCCGCACCACGAACGCCTTCTGCCCGCCCTTCGCCTGCTCACCGCCGATCCGCACATGCCGCAGGCTCCCCGGCACCAGCTTCACACTGAACATGCGGAAACTGTCCCGGCAGCGCCCGCGACGCTTGGGCCTCGGATAGCCGACCTGCACACCCCGCTTCGACGCGCTCCGCCAGTTGTTAAACGCCCTGTCGGCGTCCTGGAACGCCTGCTGGCACACGATCGCGTTCACCCCCTTCCACCAGGGGTAGAGGAACCGCGGCTCCTGCCCCGGCAGCAGCGGGCCGGGCAGCGGCTGCTCGCGCACCGCGAGGAAGATCTTCTGCATCTCGAACGCGCGCGGAATCGGAACATCCGGGGCGTTCTTGGCCGCTTCCTGGGGTGTCTGCCCCTGGCGGATCAGGAGGTCCCGACCGTTGCTCCACCGCTGCTGGGCGGCCTTCTTGATGCCGTAGGCGAAGTTGTAGGAGCACCGCGACGCAGTGGCGTACCGGTGGAGGATCTCGACCTGGTCGCGGGTCGGGTCGAGCGGCAGCCGGACCACAACAGTGCTGGTGTCTTTGTCCATGTTGACAGCTTTGCACCCACCACTGACAATCGATTTGCCCGAAAAATACCGAACGTGTCGTACAGGGTTTTGCCCCGTGACGGCATCTACGGTGTGGCTGTTGCTTCATTGCTGACGGAGCCAACTCGTCCCCTGGACAGGGGAGTAGTACGTCCGTGGACTGCACCAGCCTTCGGGCAAGGGCAGGAAACTCCGCCTCGACGACGAGACGGACGGAAGCGGACAGGCTGCCTGCCGATGCGGGCAGCCAGCGCGGCCGGGCAACCGGCCGTCTGCCTCTCTTTGCGCGGAATGTGTCGCGCTGTGCGTGTATGACGGATTCCGTGAAAGTGGTGCTGAACAGGCGCGGACACAACAGACTTCGCAGGTCGGCAAGGGTGCCGTCCACGCGCGCAGGGGCAGTCCCAGGGTCGGAACCGGGATGCCCCAGTGGTCGGAGTGCCGTCCACGCGCGCAGGGGCAGTCCACACGCCCTGAACAGGTCGTTTGAGCTTGACCCGTGCCGTCCACGCGCGCAGGGGCAGTCCCGCGACGTTCAAGACGCGCCAGTCGACGCAGGCGTGCCGTCCACGCGCGCAGGGGCAGTCCCCCCAACGGCTCCGGTACGGCCGCCACCTACTCGTGCCGTCCACGCGCGCAGGGGCAGTCCCAGCCCCACCGAATCGCGGTCACCTGAGGCGAGGTGCCGTCCACGCGCGCAGGGGCAGTCCCTCGGACGAGGGCATGGGCTGGATGGCCGCGAAGTGCCGTCCACGCGCGCAGGGGCAGTCCCGACCGTCCCCACACCGCATTCGGCGGCCGGATGTGCCGTCCACGCGCGCAGGGGCAGTCCCCCTTCAAACGGCCTGGTCAGGCCGCCCGGAGCATGCCGTCCACGCGTGCAGGGGCAGTCCCTCTGTCAACCCTTTCCCTAGTTGTCCGGGGTTGTGCCGTCCACGCGCGCAGGGGCAGTCCCACCCAAATCACCGCGGCCGGGGGCGGGAGACCGTGCCGTCCACGCGCGCAGGGGTAGTCCCACGGAGGCGACCTCTCCAAGGCGTCGGAGATCGTGCCGTCCACGCGCGCAGGGGTAGTCCCGTCGAATGCTCCGCGACCGGCGGCGTCCTCGCGTGCCGTCCACGCGCGCCGGGGTAGTCCCACCCAGATCACCGCAGCCGGGGTTGGGAAACCGGGCCGTCCGTGTGTGCAGTCGGTGATCAGAGCTGGTCTTGTAGGTGCGTGCGCCGGGTGAGTACTAGGGTGCGCCATCGGTGCTGTACGTGCTGGGCGCCGTCGATCCAGCGTGCCGGGGAGGCTTCGTCGAGGGGCAGGTCGGCCATGAAGCGGGCGATGTCGCGGTAGTAGGCGTAGTCGCCGTTGCTGGTCTTTTCCCGCAGCCGGACGGTGGCCGCTGTTACCTGCTCTTGGTCGTCTTGGACGGCGTGGTGGAAGGCGAGGGCGAGTTCCAGGGCGAGTTCGGCGTACGTGACGCCCGCTGCGGTGGTCTCGGTGCGCAGTGCTTGGCCGCGGTCGGTGATGTCGGCGTCGGTGCGGCCGGCGTCGCGGGCGAGTGCTGCGATGTGGGTGATCAGGGTGGTGACGCGCAGGTCGACGCCCGCCAGGAGTTCCTGGGCGAGGGCGAGTTCGCTGTCGGCGACAGCGGGGTCGGTGAAGGCGAAGGCGAAGGCGCGGTGGGCCTGGCTGTTGCCGCGTTCTCCGGTGATGCCGTGGGTGTCGGCTTCGTCGCGTGCGGTGGCGTAGGCGGTGGCGGCGCGGTCCATGTCGCCGTGGGCCCACCAGATGTCGCCCTGGACGCGGTGGTGCTACTTCGGCCGGGAGTGAGACGCCTTCGAGGACTGCCTGTGCGGTGGATTCGGAGTGGCCCCGCCGTTCACTTCTGCCTGGCACGACTCCGAGGTCGCACGCCACGCGCTGGCGGACGTGGTGGAGGATCCGGAGGACGGGCTCTCCTACTTCGAGGACATCGTGCGACTCCTTGAGCGGTGCGGTGTCACGGTCGTACTCCGGTGAGCCGCAAACGCCCGAACGAATACGTTCCCGTGATGCCAGGGTACGGGTACGTACCCGTACTGCAGTAGCAGACGACTGCCTCCATGCCGTCATGCATGTTGTTCCGGGTGCCGCCCCCATCCTTTCCTGCTTGCACCCTCACAACAACTCGCAGAAAGCGCAGGTGTGTTGCGTAGGGCAAGCGCGTGTTCCCTTCGCTCTGTGTGCGCGCTACGGTCGTCCTGTTGCAAGATCGACAAGGGGGCGGGTTGTGAACGACCACACCATCCGCTCTGACCTGGTCGCGCGTGATGATGCAGACCGTCTGACACTCCGCCAGCGGGCGGTCCTGGACAGCATCACCGACTCCATCCGCACCCGCGGCTACCCGCCGTCCGTGCGCGAGATCGGCCAGACGGCGGACCTGTCCTCCACGACCTCGGTCATCCGGCATCTGCGCACCCTGGAACGCAAAGGCTTCCTGAACCGCGACGCCTCCCGCCCCCGCGCCTACACCCCCACCGCCCGTGCACTGGCCTTGGCCACCGCTACCCAGCCCACAGCCTCCGACGACCGCCCCGCGAAAGACGTCGAGGAAATCCGGCGAGAAGCCGCAGTGGCCTGGGTTCCGCTGGTCGTCCGGTTCACTGCAGGTACGCCGCACCAGGCCGGACCGCAGGTGCAGGAGGTGCTGCCCATGCCACGCCAGGTGGTGGGGGAGGGGGAGCTCGTCGCCATGACGATGCGGGGCACGAGCATGACCGATGCGGGGATATACGACGGTGACATCCTGACCGTGCGACGCCAGCGCGTTGCCGCACACGGCGACATCGTCGCCGCTCTGCTGGACGACGAAGCCGGCGAAGCCACCGCAAGGAAGCTTCAGGTGACCGCGGACGGTATCTGGCTTCTGCCGTGCAGCCCTGCTTTCACTCCTGCTTCCCTGACGAGCAGGACAGCGATCCTCGGCAAGGTCGTGGCGGTTCTGCGCACCCTGTGACACCGCGCCCGTGCAGGTTCCTGTTTGCCCGTCGTCCGACGGTGCCGTACCCCGTCTTCGTGAAGAGGAAGTGACGCGCAGTCCAACTGTGCGCACATGCCCTTGTGCAAAGTTCCTCCCCGGCGAGACAGCAGCCTAGGGCGGCATCCGACCACCGGGTGAACACTTTGCAGGCGCGCTGGAGTGCTCGTATGCGAGTCCGGATCTTCTCTGCGGGCCAGGCCACTCCATCACGAGGTGGCTACACCAGTCATATGCATGGCTTCTCTGAAGCAAAGGATCATGCGCGGCGAGGGAAAAGTACCGGCCACCTTTTTCCGTAGAATCCTTACCGCCGCCCAAAAAACCTCCATCCTCTTCAGGTGATGTCCCGTCATTTCACCCCGAAGCGGAGGGGCTTATTTCTGTGCGCATGTGTTCACTTCTTTGGGGTAAGGCTGGTCTCTCTGTGTGCGAAGTGTGTGACTGTGTGCGCCTCCGGTGACCAACGGGGTTGCCGGTGAGTCACTTTCCGTGGGGGGAAGTTGATGCAGAAGCACACCCATGCCCGCACCCAGATACGGGCGAGACGCACATTGACGGTGGCCCTGGCGGTCCTGGCCCTGGGCGCGGGAGCGCTCCCGACCGCCATGGCGGACCCGGTGGAGCCGCCGCCGGTCCCCGCGAACTCGGTCTGGGGCAAGACCACCACCAAACTGCCCGTCCCGCCGGTCAAGGTGGGGACGAACAAGGCTCCCGCGCCGGTCGCGGAGGCGGCCCCGTCGAAGGACCGCGCCGTGTGGCGGGCGGCACAGAAGCAGCGCTCGCGCTCCTCGCAGAAGGCCCGCCTGGCCGCCCCGGCCGCGCCTCTGCTGGCGGAGATCCCCCAGGGACAGGGCGCGGTCCCCTGGCACAAGATCTCCGACTTCCGCATCACGGACGCCCTGGTCGCCCGGGTCAACTACTCGACCGGCAACCTGATGCTGGCGGGCACGGACTTCGACGTGCCCGGCGTGGGCCAGTCCCTCCAGCTCACCCGTACGTACAACTCGATGGACGCCCCGTGGGGCAAGGTCTCCCAGCGGTGGTGGCAGGGCTGGGAGCGGTACGCGCAGGTCAGTGACACGGAGTTCGCCTGGTTCGACTCCACCGGCGCCTCGGTCCGCTTCGTGAAGAAGGCCGACGGCACGTACACGACCCCGGCCGGTTACTCGAAGGACCTGACGGCGAACGCGGACGGCACCTTCACCCTCACCGACCGCAAGTCCGGCTCGAAGGACACGTACAACGCGGGCGGCACCCTGACCAAGGTCACCGACCGTAACAACGGCACGATCACGGTCACGCAGCACGACGAGGGCGCCGAGCACAAGGGCTTCAAGCTCACCGAGACCCGCTCGGGCCGCTCGGTCGACCTGGTCAAGACGGACGCCTCGCAGTGGCAGGCCAAGGACCACACGGGCCGCACCGCCGTGTTCGACCTCAACCCGGCCGGCGACCTCGCGAAGACCACCGACACGGCCGGCAAGTCCACGTCCTTCGAGTACGACGCCTCGCGCCGCCTCACCCGGATCACGACCCCGGACGGCCGGGTCACCAACTTCGGTTACGACGCGCAGAACCGCGTCACCTCGATGCAGCGGGCCACGGCCTTCAACGGCGACGCGCACACGGGCCCGACGTACTCGTACGCCTACGAGTCGGGGAAGACGAAGGTCACCGACCCGGAACAGCACACCACCACCTACGAGCTGAACAAGGACGGCGGCGTCACCAAGACCACCGACGCCCTGGGCCACTCCCGCTCGTCCACGTACGACGCCAACCACAACGTCAAGACGGCGACCGACGCGATGGGCGTGGGCACGACACCCGGCAACGAGACCGCGTACGGGTGGGACGCCCGCAACAACCCCACCTCCGCCAAACTCCCCACCGGGGCGACCTCGGCGGTCGGCGGGTACGCGACGAAGGCTGGCCGTGACGTTCCCGGGTCGATGGAGTCCGCCGACGGCGAGAAGACCTCCTTCACCTACGACGCGGCGGGCAACACCGAGTCGGTGGCGGTCTCCGGTACGGGCGGGGGCACGGAGAAGTACACGTACAACAAGGGCACCCCGACCTGCGGCGGCTTCGAGGGCCAGCGCTGCACGCTCACCGACGCGCGCGGCAAGGTCACGAAGTTCCAGTACGACGCCAAGGGCAATCTGACCGAGGTGACCCCGCCCGCACCGCTGGGCAAGACGACCTACACCTACGACGCCCTCGGACGCATCGAGACGATGACCGACGGGCGCGGCGTCAACGCGGTCTACAGCTACGACAACCGTGACCGCATCACCGAGGTCTCCTCCTCCACGACCACGGTGCGCTACGTCTACGACGGTGACGGCAACCTCTCCCAGCGCACGGACGACGGCGGCCTGATCAAGTACGCCTTCGACCCGCTCTCGCGCGAGACGGTCCGCACCCTCCAGGACGGCTCCCAGACCGAGCTGACCTACACCCCGGCCGGCAACGTCGACACCTACAAGGACCCGGCGGGCCTGACCGACTACACCTACGACGCCGCGAACCGCCTCACCGCGTTGAAGGACCCGGCGGGCAAGACCACGACGTACGCCTACAACAACAACGACAAGCGCACCAAGACCACTTACCCCGGCGGCACGGTCCAGGACACCACCCTGGACAAGTCCGGCCGCCCCACCCTGATCAAGGCGACCTCGCCCAAGGGCACCCTCACCAACACCTCGTACACCTACTCCTACCTGGCCGGCACGGCGACGAAGGACGGGAGCAAGATCCGCACCTCCACCGACGGGATCATGGGTCTGACGAAGACCTACACCTACGACAGTGCGGGCCGCTTCTCCTACTCCGAGGAGAAGAAGGGCACCACCCTCGCCGCCTCGTACCAGTACTGCTACGACGCCGCCGGAAACCTCACCTCCCAGGGCTCCGCGAAGGGCTGCCCCTCCGGCATCGCCCTGACCTACAACGACGCCTCCCAGCTCATCTCCCGCGCCGGGTCGACGACCGGGTGGGGTTACGACAAGGCGGGCAACGAGACCGACGGCGCCAGCGGTGTCGAGCGCGCCCGTACCGGCGGCATCTGGTCGGATCACTCCCAGCAGACCTCGGTGACCGTCGCGGGCAAGAAGTACAGCGGCCTCTACGGCTCCACCGACCAGTCCGAGCGCCTCTTCTACGGCGACACCACGATGCACAACGGCCCCCTCGGCCTCTCCGGCAAGACGGACCCGTCCGGAGACATGGGATTCAACCGGGAAGCCTCGGGCACCCTCAACTCCATGACGACCGCAGGCAAGTCGTACTACTACCTCACCGACGCACAAGGCTCCGTCCTCGCGCTCGCGGACGAGACCGGTACGAAGGTGAACGAGTACCGCTACAGCCCCCGCGGCGTCGACGGCACCTTCACGGAGAGGGTCCCCCAGCCCTACCGGTACGCCGGTGGCTACCAGGACCCCACCGGGTTGTACCACTTCGCTGCCAGGTACTACGACCCGCGCATCGGCCGCTTCACCAGTCCCGACCCCTCTGGGCAGGAAAAGAACCCGTACCTGTATGCGGCGGGCGATCCCGTCAACGGCATCGACCCCCAGGGAACAGATTACTGCGACAACGTGAGCCAGTTTTGGGCCAAAGTGGGAGGAGCGGTTCTTGAGCGATGCCTCAACAAGAAGGACAAGGCGGAGTACAACAAAACATCGGACAAAATGGCCAAGTGGGCAGGAGAGTGCGCAGACCTGGATATCCCTGCCGTCAGCACTGGGTGTTCATGGGGTAGGGGTGCAGCGAGGCTTCAGAAATGGGTGCGCAACCTGTAAGCACAGCGGTACTGACGCAGTTTCTCGCTGCTGGCCCCTAGGTCGGCACTGAATTCCATCAAGGTCTGGCGGCTGCCCCTTTTCCTCGACTGGGCAGCCGCCAGGCCCTCAAATTAAATAGGAGGCTGGGCGGAGTGAGTCACTACTTCGACCCGTGGAAAAGGTTCTTTACCTTCAACGGGCAGAGTAACAGAGCGGATTTCTGGGTATTCTTCCTGGTCAATATAGCTATCGCCGTAGCACTGCTGGTTCTGGGCCGCGTTGCAGGACTTCCCGAACTGTCCATTGCGTGGTCTGGATTAATTCTCATCCCCACCTATGCGGCCATGGCTCGCCGTCTTCACGACACCGGTCGATCGGCGTGGAACATTCTCCTAGTCCTTATTCCCATTGCCGGTTCGGTAATTCTGCTCATGCGCCTGGCTGGTCAGGGCAAGGCCGACCAGCCCATGGGCGCCCAGATTGGCGCGAAGCAGGGTACATGAACTGCTGAATTTCAAAGGGCGTTCGCTTCTGGGCTTGCGCTGAGGTCGTACGGCGTGTCATCGGTGGGCGGTCAGATAGGCGTGGCGGGCAGTGACCAGTCCTCGCCATCGTCGTCGGGTGTGCTGTGCGCTGTCGATCCAGTGCGTGGGCGAAGCCTCCTCGATGGGCAGGTCAGCCATAAAGGCGGCGATGTCGCAGTAGTAGGCAAAGTCGCCGTCGCGGGTCTTCTCGCACAGGCGGCTGACAGTCGCTGCCACCTGGTCCTGGTCGTCTTGGACGGCGTGGTGGAAGGCGAGGGCGAGTTCCAGGGCGAGTTCGGCGTATGTGACGCCCGCTGCGGTGGTCTCGGTGCGCAGTGCTTGGCCGCGGTCGGTGATGTCGGCGTCGGTGCGGCCGGCGTCGCGGGCGAGTGCTGCGATGTGGGTGATCAGGGTGGTGACGCGCAGGTCGACGCCCGCCAGGAGTTCCTGGGCGAGGGCGAGTTCGCTGTCGGCGGCGGAGGGGTCGGTGAAGGCCAGGGCGAAGGCGCGGTGGGCCTGGCTGTTGCCGCGTTCTCCGGTGATGCCGTGGGTGTCGGCTTCGTCGCGTGCGGTGGCGTAGGCGGTGGCGGCGCGGTCCATGTCGCCGTGGGCCCACCAGATGTCGCCCTGGACGCGGTGGTGGCGGCCTTCCCAGCCCAGGGTGCGGGCGGTGGTGAGGGCGGTGGGGAAGTCGCCGGCCATGCGGGCGAGGTGGGCCAGTCCGCGGCGGGCTGCGGGGGCGAGGCGGCCCTGGCCGTCGGCGACGGTCTGCATGCCCGCACGGGAGGCCGGGCTGTTGCCGAGGTCGCGGTGGGCCTTGGCCCGGTAGTACAGGGCCATGTGCTGCAGGTCGTCGGGGAGCAGGCGGGTTTCGATAACGGCGGTGAGGCGGGTGACGGTGTGCGAGCGGTGCTGGTGCTGGCGGCGGGCGAGTGCGCTGAGGAGTTCGACCAGGACGTCGGCGGCCGTCTCCAGCTGCACCGGGCCGGGCCCGTGCGGGACTGACGGGGCGGGCGGGGCGAGCGGCTCCCACACCGAGTCGCTGACGTAGGCCCAGGCGGCGTCGGTGAGCCAGCCGAGGTCGAGGCGGAAGTCGCGGGCGAGGGCGAGGCCCTGGCGCAGGCAGCCGACCAGGAGGCGCCGGCCGGGCCCGGTGTGCTCCCGCCACTGGGTACCGAGCGCGGTCAGGGCCCGGTTGGCGGCTTGTGTCCAGTCGGTGGGGGTCCAGGCGTCGTCGGTGGCGTCGTCGGCGGTGCGCAGGGTGGTGCGGATGAGGGCGTGGAGGTAGTAGGGCCACAGGCCGAAGGGGTTGTCGCGGACGAAGGGCCGTTCGATGAGGCGGCGGGCGGCGCTCTCGTGGGTGAGGGCGGCGGTGGTGACGGCGAGGGTGGTGTCGAAGGCGTCGAAGAGGGAGGCGGCCCGCAGGACGTTGCGTTCGTCGGGGGTGAGGTCCTGGAGGGTGCGGGTGATGAGGGCGGGGAAGCCGCCGTCGAAGTCCGCGGGCAGGGGGATGCGGCCGGTGCGGCGGATTTCCAGGACCCGCATGACCGCGAGGTCGAGGTACAGGGGCAGCCCGTGCGAGCGGGCGGCGATCTGCTCGCGCAGGGCGGCGGGCAGGAGCGGCTGCCCTGTGGGGGTGGTGAGGCGGCGGGCGAGGTAGTCCTCGCAGTCCTCCGGGCTGAAGTCGCCGACCAAGATCTGCCGGCCCCGCGCGCTGCCGGGTGCGGGGCGGGGGAGGGGGATGTCGTGGGCGGCGAGGCCCGGCCAGGCGTGGGGGCCGGTGAAGTCGAGCTGCCCTTCCAGGGCGGGGTCGGCCCACTGGAGGCGGGAGCGGCCGGTGACGACGAAGAAGGCGTTCGGCATCAGCCACACCAGGCGTTGCAGCAGGCGTTCCAGGTCGCGGTGGGTGCGGTCGCCGACGTCCTCGAACGTGTCGAGCAGGACGACCGGCAGCACCTTCTTCCCGGCGGGGAGCTGGTCGATCTCCCAGGCCAGCAGGTGCGGGTAGTAGGAGAGGGCGTCCAGGTCCGCTTCCGCCTCCAGGAGGTCGGCGAGCCGGGCGCACCCGGCCAGCGCCCGCACCGACTGGCGGCGCTCGCGCAGCGCCCCGACCAGGGAACCGGTGACCTGGCCGACGACGGTGCCGACCGTGCCGGGCAGCAGCAGCGCCTGGGCGACGTCGGAGAGCGCGGACTGCATCTGCTGCGGCAGGTTCTGGGTGGCCTTCGTGGCCAGGGTGGAGCGCCGCAGGTACTCCTCCAGCGGTTCCCCGGGGTGCTGGCGTTCCCAGTAGCGGCGCAGCGCGATGTCGAAGGCGGGCAGGGGGTGGCCGAGTTCGGCGAGCGCGAGGCGGATCGTGAGGATGACGCGTTCGAAGTCGGTGCCGGCGGAGCGGGCGAGGTCGATCCGTACGGGCAGGATCTGCCACCCCGCGGGCCACACCGGCTCGCCCCACTGCGCCGGGCGGTCCGCGGTGTCCTTCAGCGTGGTCTCCAGCTTGCGGGAGAGCACGGTCTTGCCGATGCCGCCGACGCCGTGGAAGACCAGGAGGTTGCGGCGGGGCGCTTCGAAGTCGTCCACCTGGAAGGAGGGCCGGGCGAGGTGGTGCAGGTGCTCGGTGAGGGCGGCGGCGACCAGCTGCCACTGGCCCTGCCGGTTGGTGAACGCCTCCCCGGCCGTGACGTTCTGGTCGTTCGAGCCGAACAGCGCTCGCAGATCCCGCCCTGCCATACCCACCCCCGTGTGTGATCACCGGACTCCAACCTACGTGCGACCCCCCGCAGTTGGGCAGCCACTGCCGGTATGGGTTGGGTGCGCCGCTCTTCCCGGGGCGGTGCCGGCACGTGTTGCCTTGGCGGGTCCGTCCCCGCACACCGAAAATGATCTTTCTTTGCCCCTTGGAACCGGAAGGCATCTCTGATGAACAGCCCGAATCCCCACAGCCCCACACCTGAGCACGGCTCTGGTGCCGGTTCCGGTTCCGGTGTGCCGGGCCCAGTCAGCGTTGAGGCCGCCCTGGAGATGGTGGGACAGGTGATCGCCGGATACCGGCAGCAGATCCACACCGAGCGCCAGGCGCCCGCGCCGGACCAGGAGCGTCTGGAGGCCCTGACCGCGGCCGTACGGGAAGCCCAGGTGGACGAGGGCGCCCTGGAGGAGGCCGACGACACCGAAATCGCGCGTATCGCCGCACGCTACGAGGCGGCCTTCAAGGACCTCTTTGGCCAGTAGGCCCCCTCAGGGACCGGCACGGCGGGCCCGGGCAGCGCCGCCAGCACCCTGCCGGCCCCGCGGGAGCCTGCGCGGGGCATCAGCAGGGCGGCGAGCTGGAGGGTTTCCTCCAGCTCGGCCCGGTACTGCGGCACGGCCCGGCGCAGGTGCTCGTGGACGGCCAGGAAACGGGCGGCTTCGTCGGCGCTGTAGGGGCGCAGCCGTTCCTCCACCAGTGCCCGCACCCCGGTGGCCTGGTGCCGCCACCGGCCGTCGGGGGTGCGGGTGTTGTGGTGCAGGACGGTGGTGTCGCGCCGTACGACCCGCACCTCGCCGACGACCGGGCCGGCGCTGTCGTCTTCGGCGGCGGCCAGGGCGTCGGTGACCGCGGCGAAGCACTGGTCGTGCCCGCCCGTGGAGGTGTAGCGGGCGGGCAGGCCGCGCCCGCTGACCTCGGCGTAGCGGGCGGCGGCACCCTGACGGCTGTCGGCCGCCCGCACCGCGAGCACCACCAGCTCGACCCGGTACCCCGCCCGGTGGCAGCGTGCGGCCCCCTCCAGGAAGCGCCCGGCACTGCCGGGAGCGATCTCGATGACCATGTCGCCGCGCCGCTCGCGCACCCACGCTTCGGCGCGGTCCTGCCAGGCCGTGTAGTCGTGGCGGATCCGGGCCCCGGCAGTGCGCGGTTCGTCCTGGAGCAGCCGCAGGTAGTCCGGGTGCCGCGTCTTGAACCGCTCACCCACCACACGCACCGGACGGCGGCCCTGGTCCCGCAGCTCCCGCAGCGCCTTCAGGGCGGCCCGGGTCTTGCCCGCCCCGGGCTGCCCCATCACGTACACCGCCCGCGGCCGCTCCTGGGCGAGGACGTCGTCCAGGTAGCCGGGCACGATCAGCTCGGTGAACGTCCAGTCGTGCTCGGCGGCGGAAAGGCGGTGGTAGTCGACGCCCGGCGCCGTGCGCAGGGCCTGCGCGGTACGGCGCACCGGGGCGGCCAGCGCCGCCACCCGGGCGACATCGCGCTCGACCGCCAGCCGGCTGTCCTCGGGGACGGACGCGGCGTGCAGGCGCCGTACGGTGCGGGCGAGGTTCCGCTCGAAGCCGGCGGTCTCCGCGGCCGACCACGGCCGGTTCCGCTCCTGGGCGACGTGCGTGCTCGCGGCGGGGGTGCGCTGCCACCGGCCGTCGCACAGCTCGTTGTCGTACAGGACCGTGGCGTCGCGCCGCACGACGATGATCCGGTCGGCGAGCTGCTCGCGCTCGATGACGTCCAGGGCCGTCAGCAGCTGCTGGGCGCAGGTGTCGTGGTTGTCCCAGGACACGTACCGCCCGCCCGGCCCGTCCAGGGCCCCGTGAAGGAAGCGGTCCAGTATGCCCGCCTGGCTCAGCGCCAGCGGGGCGGCCACCGCGACCAGTTCGAGGCGGGCGCCGTCCTGGCGGGCGGCCACTGCGGCGGTGCGGAGCTCCTCCACGTCGGCCAGGGCGGTCTCGGTCACCGTGTCGTACCGGCGGGAACGTGCGTGGGCGGTGAGCTGCTCCTGCCACCGGCGGGTGTCGGTGCGTACCCGCAGTCCGGCCGTGCGGACGTCGTCGGCGAGGAAGGCGGCGTAGTGCGGGTGCAGGCCCTTATAGAGATCACTGCTGATCCGGACGGCACCGCCCCGCTGCTCCAAGGCGTCTTGCACCAGGTCCGCGACTGCGGTCTTCCCGCTTCCCGGCGGCCCGGCGACGAACACGCGGACCGGCCGGTCCTGACGAGCGGCCGCCGCCGTCCAGGTCGACAGGATCCGCCGACTGAGGGCGCTGTCCGCGGGAAAGGGGGGCGGATCGCCCGCTGCTAAGTCGGCGAGGGCCTCCTTCGTCACCGGGTCTGCCGTCCCTTTCGGCACGTTTACCTGGGCGAGCAGCTCGCCGTACTTCTCCACCAACGCCTCCCGGCCGCGTGCGAGCTCTTGTGTCCCGTAGGAGGTGACCGTTCTGGCTCCGCGGACGGTGTCGTGTGCGGAGCCAGAACCGTCGAGCCGCCTACTCGGTGCTCAGTTTCTGGCGCAGCTGGTCCAGGGTGGGTCCGCCGGGCGTGTGCCACAGAGTCCAGCCGTTGATGACGTTGCCCGTGACGGCTTCCGCCGCCTTTGACGGGGAGGGGAAGGGCGAGGAGTGGCCGTCGACGATGAGCTGGCCGTCGGCGGTCACGACCGCGCGGCCCGACCGGTTCGCGCGGCGCTGGTGGAAGGTGAGGACGGTGCCCGGCTTCAGCAGGTCGGCCTGCATCAGAGCGGCAAGCGGCCCGTGCGGAATGACGGGCGCGGCCGTGGCGTCGTCGGATCCGCCGCCGAGGGACAGAGTGACGTGGATGGTGTCGTCGCCGTTCGCGCTCGTGAGCCGGGCGATGACGGCGGGGTCGAAGTGGATGCTGAGCGTGGCCATGCGTTCTCCTGCCATCAGCGGCCCTGAAGCCTGTTCGCTTAATTCCGCTTCGATTCTAAGCGACGTAAGCAGCTTATATCAACTTCTCATTCCAGCGGTTAAGGAGAATTTTGGGGGATCTCCCAGCGCACCGTGGAGCGGTACGTGACGGGCAAGCTCAAGCGGCCCCGCCAGGACCTGCGCGGCCGTCTGGAGCGCGAGGTGAAGAAGAGGTGGCAGCCGCAGATCCGCGCGAAGGCGAGGAAGAAGGCGGCGTCCACGGACGGGCTGGTCGTCTCCACCCGCGCCCGCTTCGGCTTCGAAGCCGCCGACGGCACGACCGACGACGCCCGAATCCGGGACATCACCCAGGCACTGCCGCCCGAGTACGCCGACAAGCCGTTCACCGCACGGGAGCAAGGCGCCAGCGAGGGCCAGCTCCGGCAGATCGCCGCCGACGGCCTGGCCCGGATGTACTTCCGGGCCAACAACTCCCGCGCGCACGGGTTGGGCGTGGAGTTCACCGACGTGGAGCGGCTCGACATCGAGCTGTAGGTCACCGCCCACGGCAGGGGCCCGGACCGGCGCTGTGACTCAGCGCTTCAGTTGGCCAATGAGCGCTTCAGTTGGTCACACTGAGCGCCGTAGTTGGCCACGCTGCCGAAGGGGGACGGATGACGAAGCACTGGTCGGCACCGCTACTGGTGAATGTTCTGCTTGGGCTCCCAGGCACGCTGCCTATTTGGCTGCTCTGGTACCTCGTGGTGAACTGGCCACTCGCTGATCTTGGCTTGACCGTACGAGAGCCGACTGAGAACGACGGCATGCTGGGCTGGCTGCTCATCGCCGCCCCCGTCGCCGGGCTGTACACCTTGCTCTGGTGGCTTGCCAATAAGCCGCTCCGCCGCAGGTCGGCGCTTGCTCCATGTGCGTACTGGTCCCTCAGCGTTCTGGCTCTGTTCGTCCCGACAACCGTCCTCGCCATCACCACGTAGCGGGCAGGGGCTGGCCCACCTGCGAGGCCATGGCCGACCGTCGCGCTCAGTGGCCCACTGAAGCGCTTAGTCACAGGCGCATGGTTTCGGGCCCCTGCCATGGGTGTAGCCCTGGCCGCGCCGTACGGACACGCCCTGGTCGAGCGTGTCCTGCTCGACGTCGTCCGGCTCGACCTTGTATCTGATCTCCTGCCGTACTGGTGGGCGCGGGAGGACTTCGACGGCGGCATCGAGGCCCTGGAGCAGCGCATCGGCCACCCCGTCCGCCACCAGTACAAGCTCCCCTCCCAGCCCGACGTCCTGCCGCCCCCAGACGCTCTCCTCGTCGCACCCCTGACCAGCAATACCGTCAACAAATGGGCGGCCGGAACCTCGGACACCCTCGCCCTGGGACTCTTCACCGAGGGCATCGGTCTCGGACTGCCGATCGTCGCCCTGCCGCACTGGAACGCCGCACAGAACCGCCACCCCGCGGTGGCCCGTATCGTGGAGACGCTGCGCACTGCCGGAGTGACCGTGCTGCTGGGCGAGGACGGCTTCACACCGCACGAGCCGCGCCAGGGTGACCTCGACGCGTACCCGTGGCAGGCCGCCCTGGACGCCCTGCCCACCTGACCCACCCCGTTCCCCACGCACCCGGCTCTCGCGGGAGGCTCTGCCAGCTCACCAGCACCAGAAACGACGGCAAAGCCGGTGCTCAGCAGCCGTGAACCGAGGATTGCAGGAGGCGCTTCGAGAGGGGTCTGAGGACCTCCTTGAAGCGCTGCTTCCTTATCAGGCCGTCTCGGAATCGAAATATCGCACAGCATTTTGGGGTGCGCCTGCTGTCACCGGGAACATTCTCCGTCTGTGAAACACCGGCGTTTTCCGGCTGCTATAACCGACGCAGGAAATCCCCTCCTCCTGCCCGACACCGATTTCAGCCGACCGAAAATGCGAGGACCACGTGAGCACGTACCGACGACGCCCCCGGGACCCGTTCGCGCCGCCCGCACCCCGTACGGCGCCCCGCCCCGTCGACCCGGCCCGCATCGGACGCGCCTCGGTGCGGCGCCGGGCCCGGGGCATGACCCACTCCGAGATCGCGGCCGCGCTCGAAGACGCCCGCGGCCTCGACCGCCACCGCTCACGCGACGAAGAGTCCGCCCACGATCTGCGCGGGCTGGCCGAACTCGCGGAATGGGAACGCCTGGAGCAGCTGCTCGCCCGCACCGGCGAGGTGTACGACCCGGACGGCGACGTCGTCGTCCAGGCTGAGCTCGCCGCCGACGCCGCGGCCGCCGAAGCGGAGACCGAGCGGGCCCGGCGCCAGCAGGAGCTGACGGACCGCCGGGATGAGCTCGTACGCCTCGCACGGGAGGACCGGCTCGCCACCGTCGAGCCCCGCCAGGGCGACGAAGAGGTCCGGGCCGAGATCGCCGGGAGCTCCGCTTGGTGCCTGCCCGCCGTCGACGGGTGGCTCGCCGCCGCCCTCGCCGCTCACCGGGGCCACTACGCCGACCCGGACGCCCGCACCCGCGCCGCCGGCCTGCTGCCCCGGGAAGTGACCGTCCAGGCAGCGCTGCTGTCCGCGCTCGCCCGCCTCACCCCGGGCAGTGAAGGCGCCGCCCGCGTCGAGTTCACCGGGCAGCTCGCCCGCGCGCACCCGCACGCCACCGTGCAGCTCGTCGACGTTCTGGAGCAGGCCGCCGCCAGCCACGGTGCTGCGACGGGCTGAAACGGTCACGCTGGGCGACCTCACAGGCTTCCAGATCAGCCCCCGCACGCCCGTATGGAGCTGGGAGCCTGCGAGGAGTTATACGGCTAAATATCTGATCCTCTCAGGTGGACCTGGGAGGTCGTCCCCCCGTTTCCCCAGGTGACGACGTTCCTGGGGGAAGGCTCTGAGGTGGGAGGCGAGCTGAGAGCGGCGTCGCAATTCCTGACCTCTGACAAAGCATCTTGGCCGTTTGCCAGGTGATCTTGACGACGGATAGTTTTCTGCCACCTGATCTTGATCAACGAGGTCACCTATCCCATGCAGACCGGGGGCGGGCGGCTGCCCGACGCGTCCGGATTTGACCTCAGGAGAGGCGGAACCGGGAGGCGAAACTGCGGAATGGACCAATTGGCCACGCGACGGGCCCGGAGGCCCATTCCCCCGTGGCTCGGCGCGCGGTCGGCGCAGTCGACCGTTTCCGCCCCCGCCTGTGATCGGATCGCCAATCCGCGCCCAAGTGTGTAAGTGGCTGAACCTGCGCCAGACGCTAGTTGCGGCCGCCCGGGGCGTATCCCTGCAGGAAAGCGGGTGCGACCGTGCGCTGCCGCTCCAGCAGTTGAGGAAGTTCGCGAGCGAGCGCGGGATGGGCCTTGGCCCAGTCCGGAGCGTGCGCTACGAACTCACGACTGTTGAAGACGGTGTAACGGTTGATGTCCGCGACTCGCAGCCGGGAGGCGTCCTGGGGGTCACGGGAGATGATCACGGCGAGACTGCTGCCCAGCGGCAGAGTCAGGCGCCGAAAGTTCGCAAACCCGATCCCGACACCGTGGTCGAAGAAGGCGGGCGGAATATCCTTCGGCGGGGTACCCACCACGCCAGAGAAACAGACTGAGTTGTCACCGACCAGGAGCCCGCCTCCGCGGGGGCGGTAGCAGGACCAGTGCATGCTGCTGTCCAGCAAAGTGGAGACCAGGTGATTCCACTGGTCCTTGTAGTACGCGTCCTCGTCGTTGCGAACCAGCCACGGTTCAATCACGTACATGGAGATGAGCCCCATCATGCTCGTTTGGAGCTGTTCGTCGGACATCTGGAGGTCATCGCCTTCGGACGCCCAAATGTCATCGCCTTCGGACATCCAGATGTCATCGCCTTCGGACGTCCAGATGTCATCGTCTCTGACTGCCTTGCCTGTCACGTGCATCAGGAAGCGGCTGCGCTGCCACTGGAGTGCCAGGAGCCAGGCCAGGGCGCTGCGGGCGTGGGCGGGTACAGCACACTCCCGACCTTGCACCAGTTCCCTGACAACCGTGGCTGCCTCGCCCTCGATGTTTCCCATGGCCTCCTCCATTGACATGTGGTCAGGTTCCTGACCCGGGCGGTAAATCGAGTGGCCGAAGTTACGGTGTCCGAGGTCGCGGACGGCGGTGGGGAATCGCCGCTCGTTCATCACCTGGTGGGCGACGAGTTTGCCCTTCGGCCCAGCGAAGTGGTGGAGCAGGAACTGGGGTACAAAGTGATGCTTCTTGGCGTGCTGCGACATAGGGCGACTGTAGAGGGGCGGTATGTGCCGCCGCCTGGACTTTGTCGCAGTGATCAGGGCATGTAGCCCTCCCACGCCCAGGGGCCGGCCGGGCGGCTGAAGGTCGGCCAGCCCGGTCCGTAGGTGCTGTGGGGGGATCAACTGGGCGCCGGGCAATTCCCCCTCGACCGTTTTCGCCCCCGCCCTACGTCGTCCCGCCTGCTGCGCGAGTGCATACACCTCGGGAGTCGTCACCGATCAAACCCCAGTGACAAGCAGTCAAGATCGTTTGTCAGAGGTCAATTCCACTCACTCGGCGTGATCAACGCTTCGCCGCTCCGCGTGTGGATGCTAGCCGCCCTCCCCGACTGCGTACTGGTGATGCTTCCCTCCGGCCTGCGCTGGATGTACCCGTTCTCATTGGGGCATTGGGTCGCCTGCCCGAAGGGGCTGGCCAGACCCCACTGAGTGCCGCTTCCCCCCAACCCGCGTGATGCACCCGTTTCTATTGGGGGATTGGGGGATGGAAGCGCTGTTTCCGCAGGTAGTGGAGTCACATTGGGGGATGGGGGCGCCGGAGGAAGCGGTGAACGTCCGTCGGAACGAACCATCGATCCCACGTCCTGTGTCATCGGCTGGCCACCTGTGTTTCGTGTTCAAAGCCGCTGCGCCCCGGCGGAGCGGTCGTCGAGGTGGCCGGACCGCACGGTATGCAACCCCTACCCAGCCCCTGACGGGCCATTGGGGCGAGATCGTGCAGGTCACAGCATGTCGGACCGGAAAGCCCGTCAACTCTCGTACATCGCCCACTCGGTGGCTCTATGCTCTTGCCATCGCCGCCGCCGAGGGCGGCCTGTTGAGCAGTCGGTGGACACCACAATGTCCACCGGCGAGACCTGAGTACGCCGCCTACACGGGCGGGTACCCGGATCCGCCTGCAGGTCACCAAAGCGACGCCGGGTCAGCCCAGCGACGGACCGCGGTCCTCACCGGGACGGCACGGGTGCGTGGCGCTCCGATGGCGCTCTGCTCGCGTACGCCGATCACCGGCCGCGAGCCCACCTCGCGTCGGCCCATTTGATTGAGGCCCTGTGAGCACCATCGACATCCCCGACGAGCACGACGACATCGACGGCATCGAGGTCATCGACATCCGCTCCGGCGACCGCTCCACGCCGTTCGAGCACCGCGTCGAACCGGTCAGCAAGACCACCAAGGCGATCAAGTTCCTCCAGAATCACCCCGACGTTCAGATCTCCCCGGCTGCCGTCCGCCGGATCGCGTTCGGTGCGGTCGAGCCCGGACTCCTCGAAGGAGCCCGCCTGGAGCGGCACCGCGTCGAGACTGGATGGCTGAGCGTCCTCACCTACCGCGCGTACACGCTGATGCTGTCCCCCGCGATCGAGAACGACCGGCTCCTCGACGAGGCCCACTACGCGGCCGACCCGGACGCCAGCGACGACCAGCGTGTCCTGGCCATGCCCACCGCGCACGCCACCGACGCCACCCTTGTCTATGCCGATGCCATGGACGACCTCCTCGCCGCTATTGACCGGGCGTCTATGCGCGTGAGGGGGAACAACCCGCAGGAAGTCGGCCGGCGCATCGTGGAGCGGCCCCTGACTGCCGTTCCCGCCACCTTCCTCAACCCCGGACGTCACCCCGATGACGACCTGAGCATCGTCGACGGCAACAGCCGCTGGGCGTCCTGCACCGCCGGGATCAAGGTCCCGTCCAGCTCGATCCGCCCCACCAACGCCAAGGACCCCGACAGCCTGCTTCCGTCCCACCTCATGCGGCTTCCCCTCACCGAGCGGCGGGATCTCGTCCGCGAGATCGTCAAGAGCGCCCACCGCGACATCAACGCCGCCACCGGCACGAGCAAGGCCGCCCGTGCCAAGCGTGACCAGGCCGCCAGGCTCCTCAACGCGATGACCGTCCCAGTGCAGGTCATCGTCGGCTACACCGACGACAACCCGGACATGCGGCGCTTCCCCGTTGCGGTCCGCTCGCTGCTGATGCGCATGAACATCGGGGTGAAGCCGTTCGACGCGTCCTCGCAAAACGGTGTCACCGCCGAAGAGATCGTCACCGCCCTGTTCGACGCCGGCGAACTCGGCGACAACGCCGGGTCCGTAAGGGACGTCCTCCTTGGCCGCGCCGACGTCACCGACGCCATGAAGTCCCTCGGACTCAACCCCGCCTTCCGCGACCTGCGGTTCACGTTCGTCGTCCAGCAGCTCACCCGCAAGGAGCCCCGGCTGAACGCGGTCATGGCCGCGAAGCTCGACAAGCGCCGCCTCCATGTCTCCCACCGCAGCGGCCCGATCGTCGAACTCGGCCTGCGCTCCTACTCCAGCCTCCCCAAGGAGAAACTGGCGCCCGTGCGCACCGCGCTGGATACCGGCTGCCTGTGGCAGGCCCTCACCCACCACGAGTGGACCGTCGAGAACATCGACAACGACCAGGCCGTGGACGACCTCCTAAAGCGCGCCGACAACGGCGACGTCCCCGCCCGGCTGCTCCTCGGCGTGCTCGCCATGGTCACCCTCGTCACCAGCGGCTACCTCCTCGCCCCCGGCGGCTCCGCCGAGCAGATCGTGGGCAACATCAAGGTCATGCGCGCCGGTGTCGGCACGGTCATCAAGACCGTCCTCGATAAGAAGGAGGGCCGGCAGGTCCTCGCCGACGCGATCAAGCGGATCCGCGCCGGCCTGCGCCCGCAGTGGTGGGCCAACGGCCACCTCGTCGAGCGCGACGACTGGAAGGGCAGCGACTTCAACGCCCACCTGCGCCTCGCCGCCAACCACGGGTTCGACCCCGAGGGCTACCAGAACGACCCCACCGCCACCGAACTCGAAGACAAGGCCCTTACCGCCTTCCAGGTATCCCTCACCACGACCGCCGCCGACCTCGACGACCTGATTGCCCTGCGCAAGAAGAACGGCACCACGACCGAACTCTCCTGGACCGTCGTCGAGCCGTCCTTCAAGCAGCTCAACCGCATGGACAAGGCCCTCACCCGCGTCTCCGAGGATGAGCCGCGCTGATGACCGACACCACCTGGACCGGCGTCGTCGCCATCACCGACGACCGCTACGTCATGCTCACCCGGCTCGCTGGCCAATGGCTCGTCGAACCGCAGCCTGAGCCGATCCCCATCGGCGAGGACTCCGGCTACGAGGACAAGGCCATCTACATCGCGGTCAACCACAACGGCAACGCCTGCTACTGCGGAAAGACCGCCCCCACCCGGGCCCTGAACCGGGGTGCCGCCGCGACCAGGCTCAGCCAGCACATCAACAACAGCAAGTCGAAGCGGGACGAATGGGTCGAGTACTGGGTGATCCCGCTACGTGACGCCACCCCCGGCCACGTCGTCTCCGCCCTGGAGAAAACCGTGGCCGCCCGCCTCGGCATCCCACTCGTGCACCGGACGCGCATGCCGCACCAGCGCACCTGACCCCCGGCCGGCCAAAACACCGGCCGACACCGGAAACACACGTGGGCCCCCGCACCGGGAGGACGGCGCCGGGGGCCCACGTGCTGCGAAGGGCATAGCCGGGCCTCAGGGACTCCGACGATCCCAACGGCTGGTCAGGTCCGGCGCCCGACCGGCCCCGGACACACCACGGCCCGGTGACATGTGCCCAACGAGCCTGACGAACCATCGGGATATCCGTGAGGCACGTACGGAAACCACCTCATGCCTCACATGCCTTCTCCGAACTAAGAGTTGATGTAACGGTGAGACCAATGCCGCGCGACTCGGACGCTGTGCCTATCACGAGCAGCAGCCGGACGGCTCGTGGGCCGTGCTGCTGTTTCCGCTGGACGGCCGGCCCGCACAGGCGCAGCCGACCGAGGAGCCGGTGACGACGTTGCAGTCCTCGCTGGTCGTGGCCTCGATCCTCGCGGCGCAGTGATGGGCGAGGGGAGCACGGTGCTGCACACCATCGACGGGGACCCGTACCGGCTCGCGCGGGAGTACCGCGACCGCCACCCGGGCGGCCGCCCGGTGGTGAACCGCATGTGGGCCTCCGTGCAGGGCGTGCCCGAGTACTGGTGCCCGCCGAGTGAGTTTGGCGGAACTCCCGTGCGGACGGGCTGCGGTTGGAAGACTCTTGGTTATGAGCAACACGACTTTTGCGGGCGTGCAGCCGTACTCTCCGGGCACGCGGTGGATCTTCCGGTCCAAGAACGGGTACGTCCACACCGAGGAGCTGGCGCTGTCCTGGCTCGTCGGGGGCACTGAGCCGATCTGTGAGGATCCTTCGGCGGAGGGACAGCCGGCGGACGTCCTGTGGCGCTACTGGGCAAAGGACGCCAACCACTATCACGAGCGGTGGCCGGAGGCGTTCCGGCCGGGCGAGGTGCACATCTCCTGGCGGGTGGTCTCGCCGACGCCCGACAGCGGGGTGTTCGAGGGGGCGCCCTACACCCGCGACCCGCGTCATCTGCCGCGCCAGTCCCAGGTGGACGAGGAGCAGGACGACTTCCTGACCCACTACTCGTTCCCGACGCACGCCGTTTCTGGGGAGCGCCTGAACTGGCTGCGGCTGCCCGTGCTGGACCGGGCGTGGCGCGAGGACCGGGAGGACGCCGGCGGCTTCGTCCAGGAGGCGTCCGGGTGGAAGCCGTCGCCGCTCCAGCTGGTCATGGACGTCGTACAGGTGGCGCGGTGCTCGGGATTGTGGACTCCAGAGCTGGCGCTGATGAGCGGGGACTTGGACGACGGTGAGCAGTACGTGCTGGGCAACTGGCTGGCCGAGCACCAGGAAGGCATGGACAGCGACGTGTTCGACGCCCTGTACGCGAAGCTCGGCAAGCACCACCAGTGCGACTTGGACGAGTCCATCTCGGACTGGGCCGACAGCGCGGTGGGAGACGCGAGTTGGAGGAGCTGACCTGCCGGAAGACAGTTCGTCTTCGCCTCGGGTCTGCCCAGGCTGGTGGCTGGGATGCTCGCGCCGGTGAGGATCGCCTGAGGGATGCCGACGCCGGATCGGCGAGCGAGCAGGCCCGCGGTGATCGCGATGTTGAGGGCGGTGGACAGGACGAGCACGAGGGACAGGATGACCGTGGTCGTCGTCGCGTACTTCGAAACCCGACACGAAGGAGCCTCCGGGTCGCGGAGCCTCCGGGCCGCGCAGCATTCGCACGGTCGTCCGTGCCCTACAGGTAGCGGCCCGCTTGCCAGGGGAGGCAGCGCTCCCGACTCAGGCGCCCGCCACGTGCAGCTCATACGGCAGAGCAGCACCGTGTCTGCTGCATGGCCGCTGCACTCCTGCTGCAACCCGCCTACAGCAGGTGCAGCAGGGCCCTGCAACGGCTGCCCGGGCGGTTGACCTGCGCCAATGCGGCGGTTTCCCCTGAAGGGGAAAGATGTACGCGCGTGTGCAGCACATGCAGCAGCGGCACTGCACCGAAGTGCAGCGCCGCTGGAAAGCTCGTCTACGAAGCGCGGTCAGGAGACGGCCTTGAAGGTCGCCCGGCGCCTCTTGTCGTCCTTCTCGCGGCGCTTCACGGCGAGCTGGTTCTGGTAGTCCGCGGCGGCCCACTGGTAGCGCTTGATGAAGTCCGGCGAGTTGAGCCGCTCTTCCGCCGGCATCGCCCTGATGGCGGCGACTGCGTCCTCAGGTGTCTCGTACGGGGCGAGCATCGCGTTGATCTGGTAGATCCCCGGCCGCTTCCGCTTCACCAGCTGCGCCAGGTCCAGGTCGCGCATCGCCGTGTTCACTGCACCCCGGCTCAGGTTCAGCATCTTGGCGATGGTGGCCTGGTCGATTTCGATGCGTCCGCCAGCCTCGGCATACGCACGGAGCTTCAGCAGCACGCGGTAGGCCGCGGGCAGAAGATCCAAGTCCGCGAGGATGCTCTCCGCGTTGACGGCGGCGAAATGCATGCTGCTCACTGGTCAGTCCCTCTCCTGCTGCTTCTGCTGCTCGCGCTCTTCGCGGCGGAGCTTGCGCTTCTCGGCACGTACTGCTCTTACCCGCTCGACCTCCGCGCGCATCGCGTCCAGGTTCGGGAAGCGGACGTGCTCGGCAAGGCCCTTGTCACCACGGATCTGCTCGATGACCTCGTGCTGCTCGACCTTGATGTACTGGGGCTCGGTTCCGTCCGTTGCCGGGATGAATTCTGCCACCCGGTAGCTGAAGGGCGGGTTGAACTGGTAGACCCCCCGCTTCACCCGGTAGACGATCCCGAACTCCATGAGCTCGACCAGGACCTCACACACCTTCTGGCGCGTGACGTCCAGGACGTCGGCCATCTCCTCCTGCGTCAGATGGATGCGCCCACCGGCACGCTGGCAGGCGATCAGCAAGAAGATCATGCGCAGAGGCAGTGCTTCGCGGAAGTACTGCGCGATCTGGAAGAAGAACTCCAGGCTGTCCATGGCGAAGGCGTTGGGCGCCTCTGGCTTGCTGAAGAACTCCAGCTTCTTCCTCGGCTCGACGGTGATCTTCCGCGCCGGGTACCGGCGCGCAATGTCGTCGAGGTCCTTCACCGGTGCCACGGGGTGGTCGAACGCCGCAGCGGGATCGCTCCAGGGAAGCTGGGGCTGAGTGCTCGGCTCGCTCCTGCTGGAGGAGGTGCTGCGGCGCTTCGGCGCGGGTGACACGAGGGTGCTCTCCCAGCTTTCGATCTTCGTCCGGACTGCAGTGTATGTCACCTCTGCTTGACACCCGTGTCATGTCGGAACGACACCGCGAAAAGTTGTGTCCCCCCTGGGGGGACAGATCTCCCCCCTCCCGCCCCGGCCATGTCACGTCCTCTATGCCCGGACACAACCAGTGCCGCATGTCACCTCTACTTGACATTCGACAGCACGCCGTGTCGCCTCTACATGACACGGGCAGCTCGTTGTGCACCCTCAGGAGAGACACAACTCCCTCGATACGTCTCTCCTGAGGGACGTATCTCGCAGATTGCGTCGCTCTGACCTGCGCATTCTTGATTCGCTAGGTATTAGGTGGCTGAGGTCGCACCTGCCCCCCTGCGGGACCCCGTCGGGGTGCACGCGGCTTCGCGTGCGAGCCGGACTTCAGCACTCGGGAGGGGGACAGCAGCAACGGCTCTGAGTCTCGCGTTGGCTCGGGAGGGGACGGGACAAGCCCCAACAGGAGTCGTCGGCCCCGGCGGCTGGTTCCGCCGTACGGCCTGGGGGCCGTACGGCTCATCTACCTCCGCACACCGCACGACACCTCACCCTCTCGCCCAGCTTCCTTTCTTTGGCTGAACAAGTCGAGTGATCGAGGGTATTCAACCTTCCCCTTATCTCGGCTCATTCTGAACTGCACCCGAAGGAATTCAGCCGGTGAAATGTCGGTGATTAGTGGTGGCAGTCAGACGCAGATTTTCGGTGAGTCGTTCGGGTGGGTGGTGGTCCGTGCGCTGGGTCCAAAGTAGCGGACCTAGAAGAATGACGCACACGGGTTGGAGGGAGTGATAGGAGGTGTTCGGAACTGGTAACTTCGGGGGTGCGGGTTGAAGGGTTCGGCCCGTTTCCTGCCCTGGTCTGGCCGGGTTTTGCGGCCCTCGGCACGGGCGGCCGGCCCTTCGGGCCTCCTCCGCCTCCCGCACCGCCCCACACGCCATCCCATCGCCGCTGCCAGCGTTTTTAGGGTCGCACGGAGTGTGACCCGTGGCCGGATCGCGGAGCGATCAGGCCCGTCGGCGCTATGCGCCGACCCCTCGTGCGGCGAAGCCGCACGAGGGTGCTGTTGGGCCACGGAGTGGACCGGCAGCCCGTATCGCGGAGCGATACGGGAAAGCGTCGCGTAGCGACGCCGCGTCGTGTCTGCGGAGCAGACCGCGCGC
>NZ_JBVIUQ010000018.1:0-83724 GCF_055596485.1 Streptomyces sp. NPDC039736
GCGATCTCCCACAAGCCATCCGGCACGATCCAGCTCCACGTTCCCCGCCCCATACCGGGACAACGACCGCCTCACCACGTAGGACACGGTCTTAGGCCAGAGCCTTTACGTATGTCCGGCGATTGAGAACGTAGGCTGCTCCCCATGGCAAAAACGCGCTCGGGCGGGGGTCTCACGCGGACCCAGCAGGCCGCCAAGTTCCTCGGTGTCAGCGTGCTCTCCGGAGCCGTGCTGGCCGGCATCGCCCTGCCCGCGGCCGGCGCCCTCGGTCTCGCGGCCAAGGGGACGGTCGAGGGATTCGACACCATCCCGGCGAACCTCAAGCGCCCGCCGCTGAGCCAGCGCACCACGATCCTCGACAGCCAGGGCGGCAAGATCGCCACGGTGTTCTCCCGCGACCGCACGGTGGTCGACCTGAAGGACATCTCGCCGTACATGCAGAAGGCGATCGTCGCGATCGAGGACAACCGCTACTACGAGCACGGCGCGGTCGACATGAAGGGCATCCTGCGTGCCCTCAACCGCAATGTGCAGGCGGGCGGCACGGCGCAGGGCGCGTCCACGCTGACGCAGCAGTACGTGAAGAACGTGTTCGTCGAGGAGGCCGGCGACGACCCCGACAAGGTCGCCGAGGCCACCCAGCAGACCCTCGGCCGCAAGATCCGTGAGCTGAAGTACGCGATCCAGGTCGAGAAGGAACTCGGCAAGAAGAAGATCCTGGAGAACTACCTCAACATCACCTTCTTCGGCCAGCAGGCGTACGGCGTCGAGGCCGCCTCGCAGCGGTACTTCAGCAAGCGCGCCAAGGACCTGAAGCTGGAGGAGGCCGCGCTGCTGGCCGGGCTCGTCCAGTCGCCGACCCGCTACGACCCGGTCAACGACTCCGCCGAGGCCACCAAGCGGCGCAACGTCGTGCTCCAGCGCATGGCCGACATCCGCGAGATCTCGCCCGCCGAGGCCGCGCGCGCCAAGGCCGCCCCGCTCAAGCTGAACGTCAGCCGGCCCAAGAACGGCTGCATCACCGCGGTGAGCGGCGCCGGGTTCTTCTGCGACTACGTCCGCGAGATCTTCCTCAACGACCCGGTCTTCGGCAAGACCAAGGAGGACCGGGCCAAGATCTGGAACCAGGGCGGCCTGACCGTCCGCACGACCCTGGACCCGAAGGCCCAGAAGTCGACGCAGGCCTCCATCAAGGACCACGTCTACAAGAGCGACAAGGTCGCCACGGCCGTCACCCTGGTCGAGCCCGGCTCCGGCAAGGTCCTCGCGATGGGCCAGTCCAAGCCGTACGGCTTCGGGAACAACGAGACCCAGATCAACTACTCGGTCGACAAGAAGATGGGCGGCTCGAACTTCGGCTTCCCGACCGGCTCGACCTTCAAGCCGTTCCTGGCCGCGGCCGCGCTGGAGGAGGGCAGGCCCCCGACGCAGGTGTACTCGGCGCCGTACCAGATGCCCTATCCGGACCGCATCCAGACGTGCAGCGGCAAGCCGTGGGTCAACGCCGCCAACGAGAAGCTGGAGAACGAGAACGACAAGGAGGTCGGTCCGTACCCGCTCCGTGAAGCGATGAACATGTCGGTCAACACCTACTTCGTTCAGATGCTCCAGGACATCGGAATGTGCCCGGTGGCCAAGATGAGCGAGAAGATGGGCCTGGTCCAGGGCAACGGCAAGAAGATCCCGGAGGTGCCCTCGACGCTGACCCTGGGTTCCACCGGCATGTCGCCGCTGACCATGGCCAGCGCGTACGCGACCTTCGCCAACCGGGGCACGTACTGCACCCCGATCGCCATCGAGTCGATCACCGCCCCCGGCGGCAAGTCGCTGCCGGTGCCGAAGACCTCCTGCTCCGCCGCCATGGCCGAGCAGACCGCGGACACCGTCAACACGCTGCTGGGCGGAGTGGTCGACTCCGGTACGGGCAAGGAAGCCGGGCTCAAGGACGGCCGTGACAACGCGGGCAAGACCGGTACCACCGACGAGCGCAAGAACGCCTGGTTCGTCGGCTACACCCCGAACCTCTCCGGCGCCGTCTGGGTGGGCAGCCCCACCCAGCGGGTGAAGATGGAGAACATCACCATCGGCGGCAAGTACGAGGCCAAGGTGTTCGGCGGGCAGGTCCCCGGCCCGATCTGGAAGGACGCGATGTCCGGCGCCCTGGCCGGCAAGGACTCGCCGCAGTTCAGGACGGTCCACATCCCCGAGGCCCAGAAGGACAAGGGCGAGGACGAGGGCAAGCCCGACAAGAACAAGGGCCGTGACAAGAACCGCCCCGGCGGCGACAACAAGCCCCCGGGCCGGGGCGACGGCGGGGGCGACGACGGGGATGACATCTTCGGCGACTGGCCGTGATCCGGCGCCACCGGTGACCCCCTGAGCACGACGTGAGGGCGCCACCCCGACCGGGGTGGCGCCCTCACACGTACCTCGGCCGCTGCGGGTCAGCCCGCCAGCAGCTCCTTCACCGCCGCGGCGACGCGGCCGCCGTCGGCGCGGCCCGCGACCTTCGGGCTGACGATCTTCATGACGGCGCCCATCGCGCGCGGCCCCTCGGCCCCGGCCGCCCGCGCCTCGGCGACGGCCTCGGCGACGACCGCCTTCAGCTCCTCGTCGCTCAGCGGCTGCGGCAGGTACGTCGCGAGGATCTCGCCCTCCGCCTTCTCCCGCTCGGCCTGCTCGGCGCGACCGCCCTTGGCGAAGGCGTCGGCGGCCTCGCGGCGCTTCTTCGCCTCCTTGGCGATCACCTTCTCGACCTCGGCGTCGGAGAGCTCGCGGGCCTCCTTGCCCGACACCTCCTCGACCTGCACGGCGGCGAGGGTGAGCCGGAGCGTGGAGGAGCGGAGCTCGTCGCGCGCCCGGATGGCGGCGGTGAGGTCTTCCTTCAACTGCGACTTGAGCTGGGACTTGAGCGTGGTCATGACGCAAGTGTGGCAGGTCGTACGCCCCCGCCGCCCACCGATTTACGCCGCGGCGTCCGGCCCCTCCCCCATCTGCAACGATGGGAGGCATGCGCGCACGTTACGGAGTACCCCTGGGAATCACGGCCGTTGGCGCGGCCACACTCGCCTACGCGGCCGGTTTCGAGGCCCGTTCCTTCAGACTCCGACGCGTGAGCGTTCCCGTCCTCCCGCCGGGCGCGAAGCCCCTCCGCCTGCTCCAGGTCTCCGACATCCACATGGTGAGCGGCCAGCGCAAGAAGCAGCGCTGGCTCCAGTCGCTGGCCGGGCTGCGCCCCGACCTGGTCGTCAACACGGGCGACAACCTCTCCGACCCGGAGGGCGTGCCGGAGGTCCTGGATGCGCTCGGCCCGCTCATGCAGTTCCCCGGCGCGTACGTCTTCGGCTCGAACGACTACTACGGGCCGAAGCCCCGCAACCCCGCCCGCTACCTCCTCGAAAAGGTCCAGGGCAAGCACGGCCTGAACGGCAACCCGCCCGTCGTCGGCGCCGTCCACAACCCGTGGGAAGAGCTCCGCGACGGCTTCGACGCCGCGGGATGGCTCAACCTCACCAACACCCGCGGCAACCTCAAGCTCCGCGACGGCTTCGACCTGGCCCTCACCGGCCTCGACGACCCGCACATCAAGCGCGACCGCTACGCCGAGGTCGCGGGCGGCCCCTCCGCCACCGCCGACTTCTCGCTCGCCGTGGTCCACGCGCCGTACCTGCGGGCCCTGGACGCCTTCACCGCCGACGGCTACCCCCTGGTCCTCGCCGGCCACACCCACGGCGGCCAGGTCTGCATCCCCTTCTACGGCGCCCTGGTCACCAACTGCGACCTGGACACCGACCGCGTGAAGGGCCTCTCCACCCACACCCACGGCGGCCACCGCTCCTACCTCCACGTCTCCGCGGGCTGCGGCGCGAACCGCTACACGCCGGTGCGTCTCGCCTGCCCCCCGGAGGCGACCCTGCTGACGCTGACGCCGAAGGCCTGACCAGCGGTCGTACGGGCCGGGCCCCACCGCGCAGGGGCCCGGCCCGCGCCCCCACCCGTACGGGCCCGGGGCCCACCGCGCCGGAGACCCGGCCCCGCTCCCCCATCTCGACCCACCGCCTCAAACCCGGACGAACTCCCCTACCGTGGGAGTCATGATCGCCCCGTCCTCCCCGGGTGTGCCGGCCGCAGCGGTCGTGCCGCCCCACCGTCGTCCGTACGCAGCCGTCTTCCGCGCACTGCTCTGCGCGGCCGCCGTCACCGGCATCGTGATCGACACGGCCCTCGGCGATCCGCTCCGAGTGCCGGTCTACTTCACGATCCAGTCGAACGCCCTGCTCGCCCTGGTCCTCGGCTGGTCCGCCCAGCGCGCCTGGACCGGCCGGCCGACCCTCTCCCCACGCCTCACCGGCGGCGCGTTCCTCTTCATCGCCATCACCGGCCTCGTCTACCACCTGATCCTGGCCAACGACTCCAGCGGCTTCTCCATGACCGGCGACGCCCTCACCGGCCCGCGCGCGGCCTCCAACCAGCTCCTGCACACCGTCACCCCCCTCGGGGCGGCCCTGGACTGGTTCCTCCTCACCGCCCCCGGCGGCCTCCGCTTCCGGTACGCCGCCCAGTGGCTGCTCTACCCGGCCGCCTACCTCGCCTTCGCCCTGATCCGCGGCGCCCTCCTCGCCCCCGCCGCCGAGGCCCGCTACCCCTACCCCTTCCTGGACGTCGCCGCCCACGGCTACGCCAGTACCGCCACAGCCGCCCTGGTCCTGGGCCTGGCCTTCTACGCGCTGGCCCTCGGCCTGGTCGCCCTGGACCGCGTACGCCCCGACCTGCGCCGCCGCGAAAACCGGATTTCGCGTGAGCGCGCGGGTGGGCTAAAGTAATCGATGTCGCCACGGCAACGCGGTGGACATCGGGGTGTAGCGCAGCTTGGCAGCGCGCTTCGTTCGGGACGAAGAGGTCGTGGGTTCAAATCCCGCCACCCCGACAGCTAAAGCAGCAGGTAAGAGGCCACCTCCGGATTTCCGGAGGTGGCCTCTTGCGTGTCCGGGGAGCCAAAAAGGGAGCCACCGGGAGAGTGTCAGCCCTTCTGGCTGCCCTTCCCGTCCTTGTCGGAAGCCTCAACGGGGAAGATCTCATCCATCGCTTCCGCACCCTGCGTGATCACAGGGCGAAGCTGATGCCTGTAGACGATTTCGGTCGTTGCCTGACTACTGTGGCCGACGAGAACGGCGATCTTCTCCAGCGGAATGCCATGGTCCGAGAGCAGCGAAACGAAGCTGTGCCGCAGCTCACGCGGCGTCCACTCCGGGGCAAGGTTTGCTTTGACCACGATGGCCCGGAAGTCGCGCCGCACGTTCGCCGCGTCCAGGGGTTCACCGCTCCGGGTCGTGAACACGAGACCGGCCGGGCTCCACTCCTGCCCTTTCGATGCGCGCTCCTGCTTCTGCCACCGAAGGTGTTCTTCCAGTACGTCCACCACCTGCTTCGGGAGAGCGATGGTCCGGCGACTCTTCCGAGTCTTGGTGTCGCCGTGCTTCCGCACCGACCGCCAAACGGCGACGTGCGGCGGTTGATCCTTGCCCGGGTCGAGATAGACGTGATCCCACGTGAGCGGACGCGCTTCCTCGGTGCGTACGCCGCTCAGCAGCGACAGTACGAGGTAGGCGTAGAGGCGGGAGCCTCGTGCGGCAAACAGCACCGCCCGCGCTTGCTCCAGGTTCAGGGCCTTGCTCGGTCGGCCGGCGCGGCCCTCCGGAACGGTCACCAGCTCGGCTACGTTCCGCAGCACCTTGTTGCGTCGTTGTGCGTGAGAGATCGAACGACGCAGTACGGCGAGCAGGTCCCGAAGGGAGCGAGTGGCGAGCACTTCCACGCGACCGTCCAGCCAGTCATCGACGTCATCGGCACTCAGATCTTTGAGCTTGCACTTTCCGATGTACGGCACGAGGTGCTTGTCCGCGAGGGTGCGGTTTTTGCTCACGGTCGCGTCATCGCGGCCCTTGAGGCCCCGCTCCAGCCAGTCCGTCACGGCATTCGCGACCGTGTAGTTAGCCGGGGCTTTGACGCCGGTCTCCAGCTCCTTCTTGAGGACACGGAGCTTGGCCCGAACCTCGGTCTTGGTCTTCCCGTAGACCTTCGAACGACGGCGCTTGCCGCTCGGCGTAAAACCAAGGGAGACGGCTCCCACGAACGACTTCTTGGACTCGTCCCAGTAGATCGAATCTTCGCCCTGACCAGCCCTGCGGGTGCGCGGCGGAGTCTCGGTCATCTTGATTCCCTATCTCTCGAATGACCAAGGACCGCACCCTGTTGGACGCGGTCCTTGGCAGGTCGCTCGGATGCTGCGGTCAGCTCGCGGCGTTGGTCGCTTCGCGCTTCAGTAGTTCGATGTAGTCGTCGATGTACTCGACCGGCACGAGGCGTCGGCGGCCAATGCGAACGGTCTGAAGTCGTCCGAGTCGGATTTCCTCGTACGCGGTGGAGCGCTTCACACCGAGGAGTGCAGCCGCGTCCTCTACGCGGTGCAGCCGAAGTTGGGGCGTGGAGGCGGAAGGCGCCGTATCCATGAACCTGTCTCCTTCGATCACACGGAGGGGGTCCCCCTGTCAGGTCCGCTACTTCCGCTACCTCCGCTACCGCCCTGGTCAGGGGCATGATCGAGGTAGCGGCAAGGGGTAGCGGTAGCGGACGTTTGCCGCTACCGGCCCCGCACGTCATGCGTGCGGGGCCGGTCGGCGGTAGCGGGAGTCGTCCGCTACCGGGGTGGTTGCCGCTACCTGTTACAGGGCCTCTGAGCTGCCCGGTAGCGGAGGTAGCGGAGGTAGCGGACTCTCAGGAGGGGGCGGGCAGTACCGCTGCCACGCGTCGTGGAGGTCCTTGGCGTAGTAGCCCTTCATCACGCTCGCGCCGGTCTTGATGTTCCGGGCCGTCACCGGGGTGTTGTCGGTGGTCATGTACTCCCGGAGCATCCGCGCCAGCCCCCGGGAGTCCAGCGGGCGCCCGGCCATGTCGGCCCAGGGCGACTCGTCCAGGCTGCACAGCCGGTCGAGAACGGCGACGGTGGGCAGCCGGTCAATGCCGCTGAACACCTGATCCCGCAGATCGGTCAGCAGGCGGATACCGATGCTGCCCTTGTCGTTGGCCTTGGACGCGTTCACCAGGTCCACGCATGCGGTGCGGGCCCGAGCAGGCCAGTCGCCCCCGGCGGCGTCCGCGACGGCCAGCAGCGGTTCCCACACGTCCGCCGGCCGGTCGGTGACACCCTCGGGCATGTCCGGCCAGGCCCCGGCGATGCGCTTCTCTACCTGCTCCGCCCACCGGGCGAGCCGGTCGCGGAGCTTGTGGCCCTCCAGCTCGTGAAGGCGTGCCCGGAAGGGCTCCACCTTCTCGTTCCGGGCCCGGCGCCGCATGCGGATGATGACGGAGCGGGTCAGGATCGTGTCCGGCAACGAGCCCAGCCCGGCGACGGCCACGGCTGTGTACGAGGGGAATGCCTGCACCGTCTGGTTCCCGCCGTCCCCGACGCACCGGTAGGTGACCCCGGTACGGCGGTGCCCGGCGTTCAGGAACCCGCGCAGCTCCTCGTTGTCCCCCGCTTTCGGGCCGAAAACCGTGTCGATCTCATCGAAGAGGATCGTGGGGCGTCCGGCCGTCGCGGACACGGCCCGGAAGAGGGCCGCCGCGCTCGCGTTGACCGCCACCATCGGGTGCGGGACCAGGGTTTCCACGATCTCCAGCGCCCGGGATTTGCCCGACCCGGGTTCCGGGGAGAGGAACGCCAGACGCGGGGTGGAGTCGAAGGAGTCCAACAGGTGCGCGTGCGCGTCCCACAGCGTCACGGCGACGTACGCCGCCTCGGTGGGGAACACGTTGAACCGACGGTGGAAAGCCTCCACCTCGTCCAGCAAAGCCGCCCCTTCACTGGCGGTCGAGGTGGTCGTGGTGGCGGGTTCGGTGGTGGTCGTAGTGGTCATGCGGCGTGCCTCCTTCCGGCCGCAGAAGCGGCGTGAGGGTGCGGGTCAGAACGAAGAACTGAGGCGACGACTTCCGCGCCTACCGCCGGGGGCGGTGCGGGTGCGTCGGCGGCGTGCGGGCAGTGGCCTGCGGTGACGCGCTCGCACAACGCGTGCACGGCCCTGCGGCCCCGGGCGCGTTCGTGGTGGCCGCAGGAGCACAGCCAGTCCGCGACGGGGACCTGTCCGCGGTCGAGCCCGCGCACCTGGAGACCGGGGCGGACGCCGGTGACGGTGACCGGCGGTCCGGCGGCGTCGGGCCCGTGGGCGGTCAACGACGGCTTTTCAGTGGTGGGGTGGTGGGCGTTCATGCCGACGCCCGGGGCCGTGCGGTGCGGATGGACCAGTTCAGTGCGCTGCGGAGGGTGGAGCGCACCTCGTACGCCTTGAGGCCGGCCGCTTCCCCCGCCACCTGAAAAGCGTCTTCCACCACGTGCCGGGGGATGTCGCCCCACGCCACGAAGCGCCCCATCGACCGGGCGGCCCTGAACAGCGTCGCCTCACGCTCCCCCTCCACCGCCGCCGCGACCGCAGCCGCTTCCCGTTCCAGGGCGACGTGCGACACCCGCGCCCCGTTCCCGACGGGTGCGAGCACGGGCGGCGTGGCCGGGCGGGGCCGGTCCTGGAGCTGGAGCATGAGCCAGGTGGGCAGTTCCGCGACGGGCATTCCGTCGGTGACCTCGTAGGGGGTGCCGCCCACGGTGCTGCCGGGGGCGACGACGTACCCGCCCCATGCCCGGGTGTCGATTTTCGGGGCGAGCCTGCCCTTGCTGGACGGCATCCGGATGGCCCGGTGCACCCAGAAGTACAGGTGCTGCCCCCCGCCCGCAGTCCGCACCCGGTAGGTGTGCGGGACGGGCTGCCCGGCGCGCTCGCAGAGCGCCGCAAAGGAAGTGACGCCGTCAGGCGTTCCTTTCACGTCTTTCGCCTTGACCTGGTCCAGGTCCACCACGAGCAACCCCGCCGGGCCGGTCGCCAGCCCGACGTTGAACGCGCCGGTCGACCACGCCCGGCGGATGCGGTCGGGGTCGGTCGTGGCGCGGCCCTCCCACTTCACGTGCCCGTCCGCGCACTCCCCGGTGCGGGGGCAGGCGGTTTCACCGTGCAGGGCGGGCCGCTTGTCGTTGGGGCGGAGCGGGAACACGGGCCAGCCGCGGGCGGCGGCGTTCAGGGCGGCGTCCATCAGGTTCTCGTTCACGCCGCCACCGCCCCGGACGTGACGCGTGCGAGGAACGCGCGGCCGATCCACTCGGTGTACGCCGGGGGGATCGCCTCGGTCAGCTCCTCGCGGACGTTCGTCCACGTGATGCCCATGGCCGTCTGCATCTCCGCCACGGTGGCCTTGCCCCCGCCGGCCCCGTACGCGGCGACGTAGGGGCCGTCGAAGAATTGGCCGTGCCGCCAGCCGCGCACCCGGCCCCGGTGCGCCCGGTGGGCGGGCTGTGCGGCCGTCCAGCCGCCCAGCTCAAAGTTGCGGTGCCGCAGGACCCCCAGCCCGAACATCTCCCCACACAGCGCGAGATCTTTGCGGACCGGCGCGCGCCCGGTGGGCTGCTCGATGACGTACGGCAGCCCCGTGGCGTCGAGGAGTTCCCGCAGTGCGGGGATGAGCTGGGTGTGGGGGCGACCCCACCCCATGGCCTGGTTGGTGCCGACGGTGAGCGCGCACGCGTGCTGGCACGGCGGGGAGGTGTGCACGGCCGCGTACTGCCGGATCTCCCCCGTGGCGATCAGGCGGGAGAGGTGCTCCAGGGCGTCGCCCCGGTGGAAGGTGAAGGGGTAGTTCGGGCGCGGGGCGATGTCGACGCCGATCACGTCGAATCCGGCCCGGTGGTAGCCCATCGCCGCGCCGCCGGCGCAGCAGAACAGATCCAGCAGCAACGGCCGGGGGCCGTCTCGCCGGATGGTGGTGGGTTGCGTCATGCTGGAGACCTCCACAGGTCTTGATGACTGGTGGGTGGACAAGGGCGGCCCCGTGACTTTGGCGAGATACGGGGGCCGCCCTTGGCGCGTCTAGAAGTCGTTGCCGGTGGCGTGGGCGACGGGGCCGGGGCAGGCGGTGTCGGGGCAGTCGCAGCCGCCGCACTCGTTGCAGATGTCGCCGCCGCACTCCTCGCACATCTCGTGTCCGGGGCAGCCGTAGTCGGCGCATTCGTCGCAGTAGGTCGTTTCGTCCATGGGGTCAGATCTCCTCACTTGCTGCGGGGGCGGGTGAGCTTGAGGGTGAGGCCGATGCCGACCGGTCCGGCCGCCCCGGCGATCAGGACGGCGGTACGGACGGCGAACTCGAACAGGGCGATCGCGGCGGCCACGAGTCCGAGGGTTCCGGCGGCCCCGGCGAGGGTGACGGCGAGCGGGATCAGGTAGTCACCTGCCGGGCGCCGGACGCGTACCGGGGTGGCCTGCTGGACGATGACGATGGGCTGTCCGGTGGCCTGCGCGCGGTGGTAGAGGTCGGCGGGGATGTGCGGGGTGAGCCCCGGCGGTGCGGTGGTCGGCGGGTGGTAGCGGGCCATGGCGGAACCTCCTTGAAGGGGATGCGGGCGCGCCGGGCCCCGGCCCGTTGTGGGGCGTGTGGGCGGGGGCCTGGCTTGTCGTGTGGCTTGTCGGCTCACTTGTCGCTTGTCTTGTCTTGTCGCTTGTCTTGTCGCTTGTCGCCTCCCAGGTCACAGCCCCTTTTCCGGGGGGACGACAACCCGGGGAGGGCTCTTCGTGAGGGCGGGCGACAAGCGACAAGCGGTCAGTTGCGGGGCGGTTGTCCAGGGGCGTGGTCACGGTGGACGTAGCGGGCCCTGGTGCCCTCCCCGACGCGGACGGCGGTGCCGTCCTCTGCCCATTCCTTGAGCCATCCGACGACCGTTTGCCGGGTCGTTCCGTGCCCGTCCGCGAGGGCGCGGGCGATCGCGGACGCCCCCGTTCCCTCACGGCCGGCGGCCAGCAGTGCGGCGAGCGCTGCCCGCCGCGCGGGACTGTCCTGCTCCGCCTCGTTGCGCAGCGCGGACAGGTTCAGCCCCGGACCGGCTCCCGGCTCGCGGGTGGTGGCGTCCGGGTCGGGTGCGGTGGCGAACTGCGCGTCGATCTCCTGCCGGAACTTCGCCAGCAGCTCGTCTTCCGGTGCCTGGGCGGCGCGGTGGGCGGACAGGTTGAGCCCCGCGCTGTGGCCCGTCCCGGCCGGGCCGGGGGTCTCCTCGGATGCTGCTGTGCTGAGGTCGCGCATCCACGCGGTGCGGTCGCTGTTCCACCGCCGGGCGTACGCGCTGCCCGCGGCTTTCGCGGACACCGCGTCCAGGCGGGGGCGCCGCTCGGACGTGGCGACCGTGATGTCACGGATCTGCGAGGGCTTGATCCGCCACGCCTTGAACAGGGCCCCCGGGGATTCGGGGGTGCCCATGAACCCGGCGCCCTTGAACGGGGCCTGGTCCACCCGCAGCCCCCGTCGTCCGGGGAACATCTTCGAGAGGTCCATGCCCTCGGTCTCACCGCCGGTCAACGCGACGCGCACCTTGGCCTCGCGGCGGATGAGCAGATCCCCGAGGACGCTGCCGGTGGCCCCGAGGGCGGTGATGACGGTGCGCCCGCCCATGGCGCGCTGCATCCGGATGAACTCCCGGATCTTTCCCGCGAGTTCCTTCATCCGCCGGTCGGTGCTGACGAGGATCTCCGCACCCTCGTCCACGACCAGCATGATCTGGGGAACCTCCGCGCTCACTGGCAGGAGGTCGGTGTCGTGCTTGGCCATCAGCTCCTGATAGGCGCGCTTGCGGGTCGAGCCGATGGCCAGCGCGGCGTCCAGGAGGAGCACGGCTTCCTCGTACGTTCCGGCGAGCCAGTCGATTCCGGGCCGTACGGGATTGCCGTTGTCCTGCTTCAGCTCACCGTTCAGGGCGGGCAGCACCCACGGCAGGCCGGCCGATCCGGCGTTGAGGTCGATGACGAAGGTCAGCATGTCGGTCGCGCGGGCGAACCCGGCGAGGATGGTGTGCAGCAGGTTCGTCTTCCCGGACCCCGTGGGCCCGACGACCAGCGCGCACTGCTCGCGCAGGTAGGCCAGCACGTCGTCACCGTTGGTGCGAAAACCCCAAGGAATGCCGGTGTGGACCGAGAGGGGACTGTAGTCCTCGGGGTAGATGCGGGCCTCCGCGAGGACGTTGCGGGTGGTGACGTCCACGATGGCCCGCCCCTGGTGGACGCCGGGGCCCACCGAGGCGGTGCAGCCGTGCGGCAGCTTCGCATCAGCCGACAACTGCGGCCCGTACTGGGCGATGCGGTCATGGGTGACGCCGCCCTGCGGTTCGAGGTCGAGGGAGTAGCCGTTGCCGGTCTCCCACATCTCGACCGCCAGCACCTTGACGGTGACGTTGCAGATGCGCTGAATGCGCTCCGCCCACTCCGCAGCGATCGCACGCCGGTCGGCGGAGAGCTCCGCGACGACCTGACGGTGTGCTGCGGCGAGGGCCTCATCCTCGCGGGCCTCTTCGTAGAGGGCGACCGAGCGGGCCCCGGCCCCGATGCCCACGCCGATCGTGGCCAGGCTGCCGAGGGCGGCCCAGGAGAGCGGGCCGGTGGTCATGGCCCACGTGGTCCACCCTGCTCCGACCAGCCAGGAGGACGCTTTGAAGGCGAGGGTGCGGCCCGCGTTGCGGACCTTGAGCCCGGCCACGGTGTGACCGAGGGCCCCGGCGGCTCCGACGGCCAGTGCCCAGGCGGGCGGCATGCCGGTGGCGGCGCCGGTGGTGGCGACGGCGAGGGCTCCGGTGGTGGCGGACAGAGCGCCGGTCACGGGTCCGTGACCGGCACTCCAGTCCAGCACCGGGCCACTGTCCGCCTGCTTGCGCTTGTTGGTGGCAGTGGTGGCGCTCATGTCAGACGTTCCAGCCCTTCTCGGCTTCGGGACCGTTGCGGGGGTCCTCGTGACGGGCGATGTCCTGCTCGTGGGCCTGGCGGAACAGCGGCCCCATGTCCTCCGCCACGGCGACCGCGCTCATGAGGGCGCCGAAGATGTCGTTGAAGCCGTCCGCGACCTCCTTTTCCAGCGGGAACTCACTGTCGGAGCGCTCCGCGAGGATGCGCATCACGTTGGCGACCGAGGTGATCGCGGCGGGCAGACTCTCGACCATGGCGAGGATCTCCATGGCGTTCTCGGGGTCGTAGGAGTTGGCCGCGCTCTCCATCTCGGCGGCGTGCTCTTCGAACTGGAACCCAGACACGTGCTCTCCTCCGGTAGTTGCTGCGGTGGTGTTCTCCGGGACCTGGCCGGCCGGGCGCTCCACCCGGTCCCCGACCCCGTCGGTTGCGTCCTGCTCCGCGTCCGCGTCCGCCGCGGCTTCCGCCGTGGCGAGTTCGCCGCGGATGGTGTCGTCGCGCTTGGCACGGCGGGCGGCGGCTTCCTCGGTCATCCGCCGGTACAGGCGGCGCCCGGGGTGGACCAGCAGAGGCCACCCGAACTTCCGGCCGATCGGACTGGTCAGAAACCCCAGCAGGCCGACCGGCAGGGCCAGCAGAGCAGCCACCAGACGACGGCCCTGGAAGCGGGCGTACGAGCGGCGCAGAGCCCTGCGGGCCGCCTTGCGGGCCGGGGCCTTACGGACCGCAGAGCGGTTGCCGTCGACCTTCCGGCGGGTGTTCGCGTCCCGGCGGCCCCGGTCCTTCGCGATCGCCTTGTCCCGGGCGCTCCGCGCCTTGCTCTTCGCGCCGCCCGTCAGGCGGCCGGCCACACCGCCCCGCGGGCCCGACTTCCTGTCGGACCCGCTCCGCCCGCCACCAGCGGCCTTGAGGCTCTGAGGCTTGGCGGTGTTGCGGCGGGCGTCCGCGACCGCACGGCGGGCCGCCGTGGTCTGCGCCCGCTTCTCACTGCGACCACCGGCCGCCTTCTGCGCCGACCGCAACGCCTTCACCTGCGAGGCTTTGCCCAACATGCCAGCACCGCCACGGCTGCTCCTCAGCCCGGCAGGCTTGTTCAGGGACGAAGGGGCACTGTGCCTGCCCGCTCCTGCCCGGGCCTGCCCGGCGGTGGAACTGCGGTTGCTGCCCGCAGCGCCGTGCGAGCCGTGGCGCTTCTGGCCGGGCACCCGCCCCGCACTGCCCGCCGTACGAAGGCCGGCGGAACGGAGGGCGGCACGGTGGCCGGGTGCGGCACGGTGTCCAGCGGCGTGAGCCGCAGCACGCCGTGCCGACTGCTTGGGGCGAGGGTTGCGGTTGCGGTAGGTGGCGACCGTACCGAGCACGGCGGCGCCGGTCGCGGCCACGATCGCGGCGACCGGGCCCCCGGCGAGACCGGCGGCGGCGACCATGCTGACGGTGGTGTTGGCCCCGGTGAACGCCAGCGGGACCACCGGCCAGCCACCGGGCGTGGACTCCACTTCCGGCCCGGTGGTGGCCTTCTGCTCGGTCGGGGGCGGTGTCTGGATCGGTGCGGCGGGAGGCGGGGCCTCTGTCGGGGTCAGGGTGGTGTCGGTCATGCTGGTGCCACTCCTTATGGGGAGAAGCAGGACCCGGACGGTCTTCGCCTGCCAGCGGCGTTCGGGTCCTGCGCTTGAAGTGCCTGTCTGATGGGGGGTGTTCAGGCGGCGCGCTGTTCTTCGGGGTACGCGCAGGGCACGCACATGCCGAGTGAGGCCGGGATGACGTATCCGGCGTCCCGTCGGCAGGAGGGGCAGGTTCGGCGGGCGGTGTTCGCCTTGGCGAGCGCGGCCTGCTTGGCCGGGGTCATCGGACGCACCGGCAGGGCGAGGTCGACGCGGTAGAGGTAGGCGATCAGGGGGCCGCGCCGGTGACGCGGGCGGAACACCTCGATCTGCACGTCCTGGCCCCCGGGCCGCAGGTTCATGGCCCGGAGCTGTCGGCGGGTGGCGTAGCCCTTGGGGGCGCACCGCCACAGCACACGCGGCACCTCCCCCAGGGCCGGCGCCCCAAGGCACCTGCCGTTGAGGGCGCCCATCAGGCACTCACCAGGTCATCGGCCCGGCTCTGTGACTGCGGCGGGCGCTGTTCGGCGTAGCGGCTGCTGACCCACCCCACCGACCAGCCGCACAGCTCTGCTGCGGCCCGCACGGGGAGACTGACAGTGAACGCCTGGCTCACCAGGGCGCGGGCTTCGTCCTCGGGCAGCTTCTCAGCCGCCGGTCCGCGCTCCAGCAGTGCGGCGCGTGCACGCTCCGCCTGTTCCTCGCGTTCACGGCGTTCACGGTCCGCCCGCTCCGCAGCTTCGCGGCGCTCACGCTCGATGCGTTCGGCGGCTTGGCGTTCACGCTGTTCACTGGCCACGCGAAGTTGTTCACGCTCACGTTCAC
Organism: Streptomyces sp. NPDC039736; assembly: GCF_055596485.1. Classification (NCBI taxonomy): domain Bacteria; kingdom Bacillati; phylum Actinomycetota; class Actinomycetes; order Kitasatosporales; family Streptomycetaceae; genus Streptomyces; species Streptomyces sp. NPDC039736. Next base: position 15,245 of record NZ_JBVIUQ010000018.1, read on the forward strand.
GGCGTTCACGGGCCTCTCGCTCCGCACGCTCTGCGGCTTCGGCCCGCTCCCTGTCTTCCGCCCGTCGCCGGTCCTCGTGTTCACGCTGTTCACGGGCGAGCCTGGCTGCGTGCTCCCGCTCTTCGCGGGCGAGCTGGGCTGCATGCTCACGCTCCTCACGGGCCTGCGCACGGCTGGCCTCAGCACGTTCCCGGGCCGCCTGCTCGCGTCGTTCCTGCTCGCTGCGGCGCTCCTGTTCAAGGGCGTTCACGGCGGCGGTGATGGCCCTGCGGTAAGCCAGTCCGCTCTCTGCCGTGACGATAAGCAGAAGCGGGGCGACCGAGTGGACGGCGACGCCCACCAGGTCCTTCTTCAGGGCGGAGTCGGCGATGTTCAGGGCGAGCGTCATCGCCCCGGTCATCCACCGCAGGACCACCGGCCACCGGCCGCCGTGCCCGCCAAGTCGGGCCAGGACGGAGTCCAGGCGGACCACGATGACCACCGCCGCGTCGACAACCAGCGGCAGAATCGGCGCCGTCCACCGCCACTCGGGGGCGGTGTGGGAGACCATCAGCGGCGTGACGGTGAGGATCGAGTACAGCATCGCTCCGGCCACGATCAGCCAGGTGCCGACCGACAGCGCGGTCTCTGCTGAACGCACCTGAACACTGTTCATGGAGATGCTCATCGCGCACCCTCCATTGCCCGCACCGCGGGGGCAACCACGCTCACGAAGTGGCCCCGGCCGGCATCGAATGTGAACGGGATGCACAGCCACGCCAGCGCGGGGGCGGAGCGTTCATCGCACTTCACCCAGCCGTTCAGCGGGGCGCCGTGGGTAGCCGCGTATGCGCGGGCGGCGGCACTGTCGGGGTGGATGCTGTGCGGCTTCCCGTAGTGGAGCAGCAGCACCGGCAGCTCCACGGTCGGCGCCGCCTTCAGTGCGGCGACCTCGCGGGTGCGGTCGTCCAGCTCCTTGCGGGTGCGGTGAAGGTCGTCGGCCAAGTCCTCCAGGGCGACCTGCATCATCCGCATGTCCGCCCGGAGGGTGTCCGCTTCCTTCTCGGACGACTCGGCACGGCCGGTCAGCCCGTAGACGGTGCGGATGTGCTCGGAGAAGGCGGCATCCGCCTGCTCCCGCACCAGGCGGGCCCCAGAGCGGGCAGCGTCCGCGTCGGCGGCCAGGCGGGCGAGACGGGAACGGGTGACCAGGCGAATCATGACGACACCTCCGTGACCGTGGTGCCCGAGCGGCCCTCACGACGGCCGTTGACCGTCCGCACGCCCGTGGCGGACCCGAACAGCGGGGCGATGCCGCAGCCTCCGCCTTCCTGCTTGACCTCATACATGTGCTCATCCGCCCGACGCAGCAGCGCGGACAGGTCAGCACCGCAGGAACGCCAGTACCGTGCCGCACCGATGGAAGCGTGAACGTCAATACGCCGGCCCTCGAACTCGACCGGACGTTCCAGCCGATGCAGCAGGTCAGGGAGCGTGACCAGCAGGTTGCCGGTCACGGTGCCCTGCTCCCCGTACACGGGAGTGACTGCCGCGAACTCATCCCCGCCAAGTCGTCCCGCGACGCCGGCGTTGTCGGTGGCCCACTGCCCGAGGCGCTGGCCGGTTGCCCGCAGTACGGCATCGCCCGCCGCGTGGCCGAAGGTGTCGTTGATCTGCTTGAACCAGTTCAGGTCCACGACGAACACGGCTTGCTGCTGCCCCCGGGCCAGGCTCTTACGGGCCCGCTCCTCGAACGGCTCACGGGTCCACAGACCGGTCAGCGGGTCACGGCGAGCGGACTCCATCCGGCGGCGCATCCACAGCGTGTGGACCGACCAGCCGGACGCGACGGGAAGGGCTGCGGCGAGTGCCGCAAGGGTGTGGCTCATGCCGCACCGCCCGGCAGGTCCGCCACGGCAGCCCGGTTCTCCAGGTCCCGGCGGGCCGCCAACACCCGGTTGTGGGCCCGGCGCAGACGGCGGACGTCCAGCTCGTTCGGGACGGGGTGGGTCAGGGCGACAATCTGCGCGTCCAGCAACGCGACCTCCGCCACGATGACGGGCATCTCGCGCTCGATGGCGCCCAGCTCCGCATCCGTGGGCTCACACCAGTCGGAGAACGCGGTAACGGCTTCCTGAACAGTGACGATGTGTTCCATGGGTCGTGGTTCCTTTCTGGGAGGAACGGCCCGAAGCGGCCCCGGTGTTCGAGCACCGGGGCCGCACGCCGTGGAGCAGGTGTCCGGCTCCCCTCGGCCCCGTCCGTACGACCACAGGGGCCGGACGGGCGGGGGAGGCAACCGGCCGCAGCGAGACGCTGCGGAGTTGGGTACTTCAGGTGTCTCGTTCGGGACCGCGCCTGCCGTATCAGGTACAGGTCGTGGCCCCGTCTCAGGTGAGACAGACCGTCCGGACTGACAAGGGACCGCGCGAGCGGCTGTCCGGCACCCTCCCCCCGACCAACGCGGGGCTCCTGGTCGTGCACCGACCCAGAGGGCCGGAATACCGCACAAGCGGAGACACTTGAAGGCGTTGCACCGCTTGCTCAGCTTGTTGGTACAAGCTGATGTAGTGATGCTGCACCCACGGACCGTGAGTCGTCAAGTGATTGGACGCTAGATGTACCAACAAGTTGCGCGAGTGCGTCATGATGGCGGCATGAGTAGGCAGCCGAAGTACCAACAGGTGGCCGACGCCCTGCGTCGTGAGATCGACAACGGCACGTACCCGCCTGGGTCGCGACTGCCCTCAGAGAGCGAGCTTTCAGCCCGTTTCGATGCGTCCCGCAACACGGTGCGCTCAGGGCTGGGCCTCCTGGTCACACAAGGGTTGATCTCGTCCAGCCAGGGACTCGGGTACGAGGTGGTCAAGCATGAGGTGTTCGAGCTGAACGCCACGCGCTTCGAGAACCTGGAGTTCCCGCAGCACGGCGACGCCTACAACACCGACGTGACAAACGCCGGACGCCGGCCCACGCAGACGTTCCGGGTTGAGCTGCGTCCCGCCCCTGACTACATCGCGGAGAGGCTGTTGATCGCCCCCACCTCCGCAACAGTGCGTCGACACTGCCACCGCTTCGTGGACGACGTGCCGTGGTCCACCCAGGACACCCACTATCCCGAGTGGCTGATCGAAAAGGCGCCGCGTCTCACGTCGCCCGGCGACATCGCGGAAGGCACGACGCGCTACCTGGCATCCGCCGGCATCACGCAGATCGGGTACTTCGATGAGATCTCAACCCGTATGCCCACGCCGGAAGAGGCCCGGTTGCTAGAGATCGGCGCGGGGGTTCCGGTCCTGCTCTGGACGCGGACCGGCTACACCGATGAGCGGCCGATCCGGTGCACCATCACCACCTTCCGGGGCGACCTGAACCGAATGAACTACGAGATCGGCGACTTGGCCGGGCGAAGTGGAAACGACCCTCAGTGAGAATCACCCCTGCTCAACCTGCTGACCTGCCGCAGCTTCTAGCTTTCCGGGCGGAAGCTGCGGCATGGCTGAGCCATCTCGGCACCGATCAGTGGCAGCGCCCGTACCCAGCGGATCGGCTACTCGCCACGATCCAGTCCGGCACCGTGTTCATGGTCCGGGACCACGACGCGACTGCCGCGACTATCACCCTCACTCCGGACGTTGAGGAAGGGCTCTGGTCTGACAGCGAACTCCAGGAGCCGTCAATGTTTGTCAACAAGCTCACCGTGGCCCGCACGCACGCAGGGAAGAACGTCGGTGGCCGCCTGTTGGATTGGGCATGCGACCGCGCACACGCGGCGGAAGCTAAGTGGGTACGCCTTGATGCCTGGACCACCAACGAGGCGCTTCAGCGCTACTACTTGCGCCATGGGTTCGAGCACGTTCGTACGGTTCGGGAGGGCGGTGCTGTGAACGGAGGGCCGCGCGTCTCAGGGTGGCTTGCCCAGCGCGCAGCGTGCCCCACGGCTCACGGATTCACAGACGAAACCGCACGTCCGGAGCGACTCCCGTCCGTGCGTTAGTGCATGCCTGGGAGCCAAACAGGGAGCCACCCGTGGCAAATTCGGCTGGATCACCTCGGACGGTTACGGACACTCAGAGTCCCCGAAAGCGCTGGTGACCACCGCCGTCCCTGCGTCGCACGCGCCCCTAATCGCGTTCGGGACGAAGAGGTCGTGGGTTCAAATCCCGCCACCCCGACAGCTGAAACATCAGGTCAGGCCTGGTCTTCCTTAGGGAAAGACCGGGCCTGATTTGCGTTGGGGAGGCCGTGGGGAGTGAGTGGATCTTCGGTCGGCGTCCAGCAACGGGGGAAGCGCCGCTCCCGCGACATCGGTGCCGCCGACGGCCAGGGCGACGGTTCCCCGCATGTGGTCCACGTGCGTATGACCGCGGCGGTGGCAGGGCGGCGACCACGGGCAGGTACTGCACCCCCAGCGTCCCCCTCCTCAGGGCCGGAACACTCCTTCACCCTGATCCGGCTCTGTCGTCCCCCGAGGTTCCGCTGTGATTGAAGCCTCCATCGGTGCCGTTCCCGGCCTGATCGTTGTGGCTGGGCGTGGGCGGAGGTGACGCCCGCATCGGCGCCGTCACCGGTCAGCGGATCATCCCCGCCCCGTAGCCGATGCGGGCCGTGGGGGTACGCGGGCGTCCGGGGCCCGGGGCCGGTACAGTTCGCCGCTGATTGAGGTGGGCCGGGAGCGGTGTGGGTGGCCGTGTGCCAGGGGGGTCTGGCGCTCCGGGTCCATTTCGTGGCCGTGCCGCCTCTTATTGGAGTACATCCCGATGACTGCGTCCGTCGTGGCTGGGCCCCCTGCCATACCTGCGCCCGTTCTCCCCCGGGAGAGCGGGGCGCCGGCTTCCCCGGAGGGGGCGCGGGGCGGGCGGTTGTACGTGCTGGACGGATTGCGGCTGGTGGCCGCGCTCATGGTGGTCGGGTACCACTTCGTCGGGTACGACCGGTGGACGGCTCCGCCGTGGCCCGAGTCCACCTCGGTGGTCTTCCCGGTGGCGCACCAGGTGGGCGGTTACGGGTGGCTCGGGGTGCAGTTCTTCTTCCTCATCAGCGGGTTCGTCATCTGCATGTCCTGCTGGGGGCGTACGGTCCGGCAGTTCGCGGTGTCGCGGATCGTGCGGCTGTACCCAGCGTACTGGTTCGCCGTGCTGGCCGTCGCGACGTTGATGCTGCTGGTGCACGGGTCGGAGCAGACGGGGATCACGGCGTCGAAGATCCTGACGAACCTGACCATGTTCCAGGGCGGCATGGGGGTCGGGAACGTCACGCCCGTGGCGTGGACGCTGTGGGTGGAGATGCGGTTCTATCTCCTGTTCGCCGTGGTGTGCGCGCTCGGGGTCACCTACCGGCGGTGCGTGGTGTTCTGTGCGCTGTGGCTGCTGGCGGCGATGGTCGCGCCGCAGTCGGACAGTCCGCTGGTGGAGATGGCGGTGATGGCCGAGGCCGCGCCCTTCTTCGTCGGGGGCATGGTCGTCTTCCTGATGCGCCGGTTCGGGACGTCGGCCGTGCTGTGGCTGTTGCTCGGCGGGTCCTGGCTGGTCGCACAGCACCAGTTGCAGGGGTTGGTGGAGGGCGCCGAGGGCGCGGTGGGCGGGAAGTTGTCGTGGGAGATCGCGCTGGGGCTGGTGACCGTCTTCTACGGGTTGTTGCTGGCCGTGGCGCTGCTGCCGCTGCGGGCGGTCAACCGGCCGTGGCTCGTGACGGCGGGGGCGCTCACCTATCCGCTGTACCTGCTGCACGAGGACTTCGGCTGGGAGGCGATCCGGTGGCTGCATCCCTCGATGCCGCCGTGGGCCGTGATCGGGGTGACGCTCGCCGGGCTGTTCGTGGTGTCGTACACCGTCCATCGGCTCGTCGAGCGGCCGGGCGGGAAGGCGCTGCGGAAGTGGCTGGGGCCGAAGCCCGAGGGGGGACGGGCGAGGGCCGTCTGAGCCGTATCGCGTCAGCCGTGGTGGCGTGAGTGGGTCGGTTGCTGCCGCGGAGGGGGCGGGCGGGCAGCGGAGTCTGCTCGTGCTGCCGGGCGGGACCGTGGTGGTGCGGCTGCCCCGGAGGCGAGGGGGTACGGGGAAGCGGGTGTCAGTAGCGCTCCACCAAGTGGTCGCGGCCGGCGGGGGGTTCGTAGGGTTCGGGCCAGAATTCGGTGATCTCGGTGATCAGGCCCGTGTGCGGGTCGGTGGTGAAGAAGGTCTGGGCGTGGAGCTCCGTCAGGCCTGAGGTGGTGTGGGTCCAGGTGGCCGCCTGGGGGGACTCGACGACCGTGCGCAGGACGCGGGTCTGCCGTGCGCCCGGGTGGTCGCGGTGGAAGCGGGAGCAGGCCTGCCTGCCGCGGATGCGTTCGCGGGTCTGCGGGAGGTCGTGGACGACGTCGTCCGCGAGGGTCGTGTCGAGGAGGCCCCAGTCGCGGGTGTCCAGCGCCTTCCAGTACGTGGCGATCAGGGCGTCCAGGGGTGGAGCGGCCGGTGGGTTCGGTGGGTTCGGTGTGTTCTCCGTCATGGGGGCAGTCTGCCCGGCGGGTCCGACAAACAGGGGGTATGGATTCCGCTTGGGGGTGGGGCGGGAGTGGTGGGCGGTCCTGTTTGATGGGGGGATGACCAGTGGTGAGAGCAGTGTGGGTAAGGACGAAGCGGCGGACGTGCCCGTGTGGGAGCAGCGGTTCCGGGCGCCCCGGGTTTCGCTGCCCGAGTGGGCCGAGGAGGCTCCCGAGCGGGCGTTGTTCGTGTCGAACGCCACGGGGACGTACGAGCTGTATGCCTGGGACCGCGGCACCGGCGTGCAGCGGCAGGTCACCGACCGGGCGAACGGCACGACGGACGGGGTGCTGACGCCGGACGGGCGGCACGTGTGGTGGTTCAGCGACACCGACGGGGACGAGTTCGGGGTCTGGATGCGGCAGCCCTTCGAGGGGGGCGCGGACGTCGTCGCCGTAGCGGGCCTGGCGGCCTCGTACCCGGCCGGGCTGGCGCTGGGGGCCGACGGGACCGTCGTCGTCGGGCGGTCCACCGACGAGGACGGGTCGACCGTGCACGTGGTCCGGGGCGGGGTGGGCGAGCCCGTCGAGATCTACCGGCACCGGGAGTCGGCCGGGGTGGGGGACCTGAGTCATGACTCCTCCCTGCTCGCCGTCGAGCACACCGAGCACGGTGACGCCATGCACTCGTCGCTGCGGGTGCTGCGGGTGAGCGACGGCGGTGTGGTCGCGGAGCTGGACGACACCAAGGGGGGCACGGAGGAGCTCGGGCTCGCCGTGCTCGGGTTCTCGCCGGTGGACGGGGACACCCGGCTGCTGGTGGGCCACCAGCGGCGGGGGCGCTGGGAGCCCATGATCTGGGACCCCGTGGCGGGGACCGAGACCGAGTTGGCCATCGACCTGCCGGGCGATGTCAGTGCCGACTGGTACCCGGACGGCTCGGCGCTGGTGGTCGGGCACAGCTTCGAGGCGCGGGGCGAGCTGTGGCGGTACGAGATCGACAGCGCCGAGCTGGTCGGGATCGAGACGCCGGCCGGGTCGGTGAGCGGGGCGACCGCGCGGCCGGACGGCTCGGTCGAGTACCTGTGGTCGTCGGCCGCCGAGCCGCCGGTGGTGCGGTCCACGGCGGGCGGGGTCGTGCTGGACCCGCCCGGGGCGAAGGCCCCGAGGTCGGTCCCCGTGGAGACCGTGTGGGTGGACGGGCCCGGCGGGCGGGTGCACGCGCTGGTGCAGCGGCCGGAGGGGGCCGGAGACGGTCCGTACCCGACCGTCTTCGAGGTGCACGGCGGGCCGACGTGGCACGACAGCGACGCCTTCGCGTCCGGGCCCGCGGCATGGGTGGATCACGGGTTCGCCGTGGTGCGGGTGAACTACCGGGGGTCCACCGGGTACGGCCGGGAGTGGACGGACGCGCTCAAGCACCGGGTCGGGCTGATCGAGTTGGAGGACATCGGGGCGGTCCGGGAGTGGGCGGTGAACAGCGGGCTCGCGGACCCGGAGCGGCTGGTCCTGTCCGGCGGGTCGTGGGGCGGGTTCCTGACCCTGCTCGGGATCGGGACGCAGCCGCAGGCGTGGACGCTGGGGGTGGCGGCGGTGCCGGTCGCCGACTACGTGACGGCGTACGAGGACGAGATGGAGGCCCTCAAGGCGCTGGACCGGACGCTGTTCGGGGGCACGCCGCAGGAGGTGCCCGAGAGGTACGCGGCGTCCTCGCCGATCACCTACGTGGACGACGTGCGGGTGCCGGTCTACATCTCGGCGGGGATGAACGATCCGCGGTGCCCGATCCAGCAGGTCGAGAACTACGTGGACCGGCTGGCGGCGCGGGGCGCGGTGCACGAGGTGTACCGGTACGAGGCGGGGCACGGGTCGCTGGTGGTGGAGGAGCGGATCAAGCAGGTGCGGCTGGAGATCGACTTCGTGAAGCGGCATCTGGGCTGACGGGCCGGGGCGGGTGCGGCCGCTCCGCACGAGCGGGCCGCACCCCGCAGGGGCGCGTGGGGGGACCGGAGGAGGGGAACGTACCTTGGGGGGGTGTACCGGTTTCTGCTGACCCCGCGGTGGTGGGGGATCAACCTGTTCGTCGTGCTGGCCATCCCCTTCTGCATCTTCATGGGGTCCTGGCAGCTCGGCCGTTTCGAGGACCGGGTCGACTCGCACCGCAGCGCCGAGGCCGCCCCCGATCCCGCCCGACAGGCTGCCGTACCGCTGGCGGAGCTGTTGCCGGTGACCACCGAGACGTCCGGCAAGCAGGCCGAGGCCAGGGGGACGTACGCGGAGCAGTTCCTGGTGCCCGGCCGGCGGCTCGACGACCGGGACGGGTACTACGTGCTGGGGATGCTGCGGACGGAGGGCGGCCCGGCGCTGCCCGTGGTGCGGGGGTGGGTCGCCGGGGACGCGGACAAGGCCGCGCCGCCGCCCGCGCCCCGGGGCCCGGTCACCGTCGTCGGGGCGCTTCAGGCCTCCGAGAACGCGCGGACCGACGGCGTCGACGCGGCGGGCGGACTGCCGCGGGGGCAGGTCGGGATGATCAGCTCCGCGACGCTGGTCAATCTGGTGCCGTACGACGTCCACGACGCGTGGATCACGCAGAGCTCCGGGCAGCCGGCCGGGATGAAGGCGGTGCCCGCGGTGGCGCCGCAGGGCAGCGGGCTGGACCTGAAGGCGTTCCAGAACCTCGGGTACACCGGCGAGTGGTTCGTTTTCGCAGGGTTCGTGCTGTTCATGTGGTTCCGCTTGGTGCGCAGGGAGGTCGAGGCCGCCCGGGACCTCGCACTCGGGCTTCCGAGCGAGGACGGGGGGACGGGCGGTCACGACGGGACCGCCGGTCGGGGTGGTTCCACGGGGCGGGAAGAGACCGCCGGCCAGGAGGAGTCCGCCGGTCAGGAGGAGACCACCGGCCAGGAGGAGTCCGCCGGTCAGGGAGCGTCCAGGACGCCCGTCCGGTAGATCGTTCCCGCGCACGCGTTAGGGATCGTCGTCGCGGCGCTCGGCGCGCCCTCTTCCGGCGTGTGCGTCACCGCCACCTTGCCGTCCGCCGGGTCGCCGTCGCCGGTGAGGAGCTGCGTCGTGGTGCCCGTCGACTTCGCGTCCTCCGGGCCCGGCTCGGGGACCTTGCCGCCCGGTTCGCCGCCCGGGGTGCCGCCGACCGTGCCGCTCGCGCCCGGGTTCTCGCCCGTGGGGGTCGGCTCCGGGGTGGTGTCGTTCGTGCTGGGGCAGGTGTCCTGCGGCACCCAGGCGAACTGCACCTCGTACGCCGCTTCCGGCGGCAGCACCAGGCTGCGCGCCTCCTTCGCCGGATCGGGCAGGCCCACCGCGGGGTCGCCCTGCTTGTGCTCGACGACCTTGATGCGCTTCTGGTCGGCCGCGCCCATCGCCTGGAACTTCATCCGGCCCTCGCCCGGAACGGTGCATTCCGCGCCGGACTTGTTGGCGATGCGGAACGCCCCGTAGACCTTGCCCGTGGCGTCCGGGGCCCCCGTGGTGGCCTGGATGACCTGGAGCTGGTCGCCGTCGCAGGCGGGCTTCTCGGGCGCGTCGCCGCTCTGTTCGTACGCGTCCGGGCGGTGCTCGTCGGAGCCTTCGGTGACGTTCTGCCCGGTGTCGGGGACGCCGGGGGCCGGGGGCCGGGAGGCGCCGGGGTCCTTGCCGGTGGTCTTGCCCGGTGTCTTGCCCTGCGGGTCGGCCGGGCCCTGGCCGGTGCCGTCGCTGCCGGTGCCGGTCGACCTGTCCCCGTCGGAGCCTTCGGTGCTCTGGGAGTGGCCCGCGTTGGCCGAGTGCGCGGTGGTGCTGCCGTCGGAGCGCGAGACGTGCAGGAAGGCCGGGATCGCGGTGCCTATCAGCAGTGCCGCGGCGGCCGCCCCGACCACCGCCTGCCGCCTGCGGGTGCGCCTCAGCGGCACCGCGCGGCGCAGCTGGTCCAGCGCGCCGTCGGCGGGCTTCAGGTCGTGCACCGCGCCCTGCATGAGGCGCCTGATGGCCAGCTCGTCGGGGCTGAGGGCGGCGCCGGCCGGCTGCGGGCCGGGGGCGGGGAAGGCGAGCGTGGGCGCCGGGGCCCGGCGGGGCCCCGGGAAGGCGTCGCGGGCCGGGGAGGGACCGCCCGTGCCCGGGGAGGAACCACCGCCGTTCCGGGCGGGGAACGCACCGCCGGGGAACGCACCGGCCGGGAACGCACCGCCGTCCGAGCCCCAGGACGTACCCCTGTCGTCGCCGTCCGCGCCCCAGGACGTCGTACCCCTGTCGCCGAAGGCTTCGGTGCGGGAGTCGGAGGACTCCCCGCGAGGATGCGCCGGGTTCTCCCGCCCGTGGCGCTCCTCGCGCCCGTCGCGCCCGTCGTTCACAGCCCTGTTCTTTCCGGTCCGGTCGGTGCGCGGCCCGTCCGGCCCGTGCCTCTCCTGGTCGCTCCCGCTCATGCGGTCGCCTCCATCGCGACGCGCAGCGCCGCGATCCCGCGTGAACCGTACGCCTTCACCGAGCCCAGCGATATTCCGAGCACGTCGGCGACCTGGGCCTCCGTCATGTCGGCGAAGTAGCGCAGGCTCAGCACCTCGCGCTGGCGGCGCTGCAGGCCGCGCATGGCCTTGATCAGCGCGTCGCGCTCCAGGCTGACGTACGCCCCCTCCTCCGCGCTCGCCATGTCCGGCATCGGCTTGGAGAGGAGTTTGAGGCCGAGTATGCGGCGGCGCAGCGCCGAGCGCGAGAGGTTGACGACCGTCTGGCGCAGGTAGGCCAGGGTCTTCTCGGGCTCGCGGACCCGGCCGCGCGCCGAGTGGACCCGGATGAAGGCCTCCTGGACCACGTCCTCGCAGGAGGCGAGGTCGTCCAGCAGCAGCGCGGCGAGGCCCAGCAGTGAGCGGTAGTGCGCGCGGTAGGTCTCGGTGAGGTGGTCGACGGTGGTGCCCTCGGCGGCGGCGTGCGGGCCGGCGGCGCTCTGCGCGCCTGCCGCACCGGGCGTGCCCGCCGCGCCGTACGCGCCCGCGGCGCTCTGCGTGCCCTCGGCCGGGTGTCCGGCGAGGGTCCTCTCCTCAGCGCCCACGGGCCCGGGTCCCGAGGGCGCGGCGGACCGGTCCGGTACGGACCTGACGGGCGACACCGCCGGCGGCACGGGAGGCGCCGCCATCGACGGGATCGCGGAGAGCGCCTGCTGCACCGGCAGGCGCACCGGGCGCGCCGCGGGCATGGGGGCGATCACCGGCATGCCGCCGGGCACGCGGGACCTGCGCCGCGGGCGCGCCGACGCGCCGCGCAGCGAGACCGCCGTGATGTCGAGAACCTCTGCTGCCACGCCTGTTGGACACGCTTCTCCCCGTCAGGGTTGTACGCGCGGGTCGCCGCTTTCACCGGCGTGCTCGATGTACGCGTCGCGCGGTGCCCCACCCGCGCCGCATCGATGTGCCCCATGCGTAACCGCCCCTCCCCTTTGCCCCGGAATTCACCCCGGAATTTTCCCCGAAATCGCCGCGGCCCGTCCGAGGGCGTCGGCGAAGACGCCACGCGCCCGACCGCCGGTTCCCGCGGGGCCGCAGGCATCACCCGCGGCCCTTCCCGAACTCCCGCGGACCTTCCGGACTTCCCCGGGCTTCCCCGAAACTTTCCCGAACGTCCCGTGCTTCACGTGCTGCTGGTGCTTCCCGTGCCTCCCGTGCTCCCCGCACGGCGGCCCGCACACTTTCCCGTACGACCCCCCGCGCAACGGGAAACCTGCACGACAGTGCCCTGCCCGACAGTCCATCCTCTGTGGTCCGGACCTGTCACTCATCCACAGGGCTTTCACGGATCCTACAAAGAATTCCGGTCAGTTCGGAGCGAGTTCGGAAGCGACCAATTCGGCGATCTGCACCGTATTCAGGGCAGATCCCTTGCGCAGGTTGTCGCCGCAGACGAAGAGTTCCAGGGCCTGTGGGTCGTCCATCGAGCGGCGCACCCGGCCGACCCAGGTGGGGTCGGTGCCGACCACGTCGGCGGGGGTGGGGAAGTCGCCGGCCGCCGGGTCGTCGAAGAGGACCACGCCGGGGGCGGTGGCGAGGATCTCCTCGGCCCGCGCCACGGTCACCTCGGACTCGAAGCGGGCGTGCACGGACGCGGAGTGCGTGCTGATGACCGGTACCCGGACACAGGTCGCGGTGACCCGGAGATCGGGCAGGCCCAGGATCTTGCGGGACTCCTCGCGGATCTTCAGCTCCTCCGAGGACCAGCCGCCGTCCTGCGGGGTGCCGACCCAGGGCACGACGTTCAGCGCGAGCGGGGCCGGGAACGGGCCGAGGTCGTCGCCGACCGCCCGGCGCACCCCGCCGGGGGTGGTGCCCGCGTCCGGCTCGGCCGCCAGCAGCGAGAGCTGGGCGCGCAGGGTGTCGATGCCGCGCTGCCCGGCCCCACTGGCCGCCTGGTACGAGGAGACCACCAGCTCGGCCAGGCCGAACTCGGCGTGCAGGGCGCCCAGCGCCACGATCATCGAGAGGGTGGTGCAGTTGGGGGTGGCGACGATGCCGCGCGGTCTGACCCGTACGCAGTGCGGATTGACCTCGGGGACCACGAGCGGAACGTCCGCCTCCTGGCGGAAGGCGGCCGAGTTGTCCACCACCACCGCGCCCTTGGCGACGGCGACGGGCGCCCAGCGGGCGGCCACCTCGTCGGGCACGTCGAACAGCGCGACGTCCACGCCCTCCAGAGCCTGCTCGGAGAGTGCGTGGACCTCGCACTCCTCCCCGCGCACGGCCAGCTTGGCGCCGGCCGAGCGCGGGGAGGCGAGGAGTCGGATCTCGCCCCAGACGTCGGCGTGCTGCGACAGGATCTGGAGCATGACCCGGCCGACCGCTCCGGTCGCCCCGACGACCGCGAGCGTCGGCTTGTGCGTCACCTTCCGGTGCCTCCGTAGACCACGGCCTCGTCGGAGTCCGTGTCGAGTCCGAAGGCGGTGTGCACGGCGCGGACGGCCTCGTTGACGTCGTCGGCGCGGGTGACCACCGAGATGCGGATCTCGGAGGTCGAGATCAGCTCGATGTTCACGCCCGCGTCGGAGAGCGCCTCGAAGAAGCCGGCCGTGACGCCCGGGTTCGTCTTCATACCGGCTCCGACCAGGGAGATCTTGCCGATCTGGTCGTCGTAGCGCAGCGAGTCGTAGCCGATGGCCGTGCGCGCCTTCTCCAGCGCGTCGGTGGCCTTGCGGCCCTCGGTCTTGGGCAGCGTGAAGGAGATGTCCGTGAGCCCGGTGGAGGCGGCGGACACGTTCTGCACGACCATGTCGATGTTGATCTCGGCGTCCGCGATGGCGCGGAAGATCGCCGCGGCCTCGCCCGGCTTGTCCGGGACGCCGACGACCGTGACCTTGGCCTCGGAGACGTCGTGGGCGACTCCGGAGATGATGGCCTGCTCCACCTGCTGGTCTCCCTGCGGCTCGTTGCTGACCCAGGTGCCGCGCAGTCCGGAGAAGGACGAGCGGACGTGGATCGGGATGTTGTATCGGCGTGCGTACTCCACACAGCGGTGCAGCAGCACCTTGGAACCGGACGCGGCCAGCTCCAGCATGTCCTCGAAGGAGATCCACTCGATCTTCTTCGCCTTCTTCACCACCCGGGGGTCGGCGGTGAACACGCCGTCCACATCCGTGTAGATCTCGCAGACCTCGGCGTCGAGGGCGGCGGCCAGCGCCACGGCCGTCGTGTCCGAGCCACCGCGACCGAGGGTCGTGATGTTCTTCCCCTCTTGGCTGACGCCCTGGAACCCGGCGACGATGGCGATGTTGCCCTCGTCGATCGAGGTCCGGATGCGGCCGGGGGTGACGTCGATGATCCGCGCCTTGTTGTGGACCGAGTCGGTGATGACTCCGGCCTGGCTGCCCGTGAAGGACTGGGCCTCGTGGCCCAGGTTTTTGATCGCCATGGCCAGCAGGGCCATGGAGATCCGCTCTCCCGCGGTCAGCAGCATGTCGAATTCGCGTCCGGCAGGGATCGGAGATACCTGCCCGGCGAGGTCGATCAGCTCATCCGTGGTGTCGCCCATCGCGGACACCACGACGACGACCTGATGGCCGGCCTTCTTGGCATCCACGACTCGCTTGGCGACACGCTTGATGCCTTCGGCATCGGCGACGGAGGAGCCTCCGTACTTCTGCACGACAAGGCCCACGTGCGCTCCTCGTTAGTCCATTGCGGCAGTTCATTACTGCGCTCGGGTCAGTTTAACGAGCGGGAGTCCCGCGCCGGGCGGGTATCGCATGGTGAGACGTCCCGCTCACGCACTGGTCCCGCCGCCGGCGTCCTGCCTGCTCGAACGGGATGCTGCCCCGCTCCCCGGGGGCTACGCGAAAGGTGTCCTGCCTCACATGCCCGCTGTGCGGCGGTACGTACGGGGAGGGGGGCGGCCCGCACCGCGCGGGCCGCCCCCCTCCCCGTACCGGCGTCCGCTACGTGGTCCGCAGCCCCAGCGGGCCCGCGATCTCCTCCAGCATCACGCGGCCCGCCTCCTCCTCCAGGTCCTTCTCGCCCAGGTCCTCGTCGGTGTCCAGGCCGTCCAGCTCCTGGAGCGGCTGGTCGAGGCGGACGTGCGCCACCAGGGACTGGAGGGCGCGCAGGCAGGCCGAGGCGGTGGAGCCCCAGTTGGAGAAGTAGGAGAACTGCCACCACCACAGCGCCTCGGACGTGCGGCCCGCGCGGTAGTGCGCGAGGCCGTGCCGCAGGTCGGTGACGATGTCGGCGAGGTCGTCGGAGATCCGGCAGGGGACGGGCGCCTTGCGCGGCTCGTACGGGTCGAAGACCTCGGAGTAGACGTCGATCGGCTCCAGCATGCGCGCGAAGCGGATGCGCAGGTCGTCGGCGTCCGGCTCGGGGCCGAGGTCCGGCTCGTACCGTTCGTCCGGGACGATGTCCTCGTGCGCGCCCAGCCGGCCGCCCGCGAGCAGGAGCTGGGACACCTCCAGGAGCAGGAAGGGCACCGCGCTGTCCGGCTCGTCGCCCTTCGCCACTTCCGTGACGGTGAGGAGGAAGCTCTCGATCTGGTCGGCGATCTGGACGGCGAAGTCGTCCGGTTCGGCTTCGGTGCCGACAGGCGTCGCTGCGGCGGTGGCTTCAGACATCCAGCAATCGTCTCCCCTCGAAGGCACGCCCGAGCGTGACCTCGTCGGCGTACTCAAGATCTCCCCCTACGGGGAGACCACTGGCCAGCCGGGTGACCTTCAAACCCATGGGTTTGATCATCCGCGCCAGGTAGGTGGCCGTGGCCTCGCCCTCCAGGTTCGGGTCCGTCGCCAGGATGAGCTCGGTGACGGAGCCGTCGGCGAGGCGGGCGAGCAGTTCCCTGATCCGCAGGTCGTCCGGGCCGACGCCCTCGATGGGGCTGATCGCGCCGCCCAGCACGTGGTAGCGCCCCCGGAACTCCCGCGTCCGCTCGATCGCGACCACGTCCTTGGGCTCTTCCACGACACAGATGACGGTCTGGTCGCGGCGCGGGTCGCGGCAGATGTTGCACCGCTCCTCCTGCGCCACGTTCCCGCACACCGCGCAGAAGCGGACCTTGTCCTTGACTTCCAGCAGGGCGTGCGCGAGCCGGCGGACGTCCGTCGGCTCGGCCTGGAGGATGTGGAAGGCGATCCGCTGCGCGCTCTTGGGACCGACGCCGGGCAGCCTGCCCAACTCGTCGATGAGGTCCTGGACCACGCCTTCGTACACGGAGTGCCTTTCCTGTTCTTTCCTGCGGTCGTGCTCGGTTCGTACGGTAGTTGCTGCGGGGGCCCGCGCAGAAGGGCCGCGGGCCGGTGGCTCGCCCTAGAAGGGCAGGCCCGGCATCCCGCCGAGGCCCTGGGTGAGCGGGCCGAGCTTCTGCTGCTGGAGGGTCTGGGCGTTGTCGTTCGCGGCCTGGACGGCGGCGACGACGAGGTCCGCGAGGGTCTCGGTGTCCTCCGGGTCCACCGCCTTCGGGTCGATCACCAGGCCGCGCAGCTCGCCGGAGCCGTTGACCGTCGCCTTGACCAGGCCGCCGCCGGCGGTGCCCTCCACCTCGGTGCGGGCGAGCTCCTCCTGCGCCTGGGCGAGGTCCTGCTGCATCTTCTGGGCCTGCTGGAGCAGCTGCTGCATGTTGGGCTGGCCACCACCGGGGATCACGGCATGTCTCCTACGGGTCGGGAGGACCTCGTACGGATCACGGGGAACGCGTACGGGTCGAAAGGTCGGTCGATCCGAGCCTACGTGGTCGCCCGACGGCCCGCCGCACGCCGTACGAGCTGACTCTTTCGAGTGACGGCGCTTCGGCTCCTCCACCTGTTCACGGCCTCGTACGGGGGGAAATACCGGGACAACGGCCCCAGGGCGCGCCCTGCGGCGGTAGGAAGGGCAAGCGCACCCGTACGGAGCAGTTTGCCGGTTCGCCGTACGGCGTTCCCGGTGCGGAACTCTCAGAGCAGAAGAGCAGAGGAGTGCCCGGTGAGTCAGCCGGAGATGCAGCCCGAGGGGCCGCCGGCCCGGCACGACGCCGGTTCCGGTCACGATTTCGCCGGGAACGGCGGGGAAGAGTGGGGCTGGGACGCCGAGGACCTCGCCGGCCGGCCCTTTCCGCTCGGTGACTGGGGCGAGCCCGCGGAGCGGCTGGACGAGCTGTACCGGTGGGTGGAGGCGGGGGCGCTGCGCACGGCCCGCTGGTACCTCGCCGACCGGGGCTGGAAGCGGCGGGGCGCGCGGGCGCTGCGGATCGGCACGGCGGTGGGGGTGGTGGCCGGGGCCTCGCTGCCCCTGCTCGACCTGACGGGCACGGTCGCCGGGGGCGCGGGATGGGGGTATCTGGCGCTGCTGGCGGGGGCCGCGTGCCTGGCCTGCGACCGGTACTTCGGGCTGACCTCGGGGTGGATGCGGGACATGGCCACCGCGCAGGCGGTGCAGCGGCGGCTGACGGCCCTGCAGTTCGACTGGGCGTCGGAGAGCGTACGGGAGATCCTGGGGCCGACGGAGGGCACGGCGAGCGAGGCCGCGGAGCGGTGCCTGGGGGTGCTGCGGCGCTTCACCGAGGACATCACCGAGCTGATCCGGGTGGAGACGACGGACTGGATGGTCGAGTTCCGCTCGGGGCCCGCTCCCCTGGTCATGCAGACCCTGGGCGCGTCCCCGGCCCGCCCGGAGCCCGGCGTTCCGCACCCGAGCCGCATCCCCCTCCCCCCGGGCGCCCGCCCGAACATGCCCCGCCAGCGCCCTCCGGAGCCGCCCCGCTAGCGGGGCCGCGCCGGCGCGGGCCCGCCCTCCCCGGCCGACGGCGGAGCGCCCCCTGCGGGGCCCGCCTCCCCGCGGCCTCCCGGGGCTCCGGCGGGGGTCTGCCTCGACACCCTGCCGATCCGGGCGGCCCATCCCGTACAGGATGGCCATGGCCCCTGCCGCCCGGGGCGATCTACCCTCCCCCCATGACCCCTCATCTCACCCCCGACCCGGCCCAGGGCGCAGCCGTCAAGGCCGCGGACCGGGCGCACGTGTTCCACTCCTGGTCCGCGCAGGGCCTGATCGACCCCCTGGCCGTCGCCGGCGCGGAGGGGTCGTACTTCTGGGACTACGAGGGCAACCGCTACCTCGACTTCACCAGCGGCCTCGTCTTCACCAACATCGGCTACCAGCACCCCGAGGTCGTCCGGGCGATCCAGGAGCAGGCCGCGAGGATGACCACCTTCGCGCCCGCGTTCGCCGTCGAGGCCCGGTCCGAGGCCGCACGCCTCATCGCCTCGCACACCCCCGGCGACCTCGACAAGATCTTCTTCACCAACGGCGGGGCGGAGGCCGTCGAGAACGCGGTGCGCATGGCCCGCCTGCACACCGGCCGCCACAAGGTGCTGGCCGCCTACCGCTCGTACCACGGCGCGACGAACACGGCCATCAACCTCACCGGTGACCCGCGCCGCTGGGCCTCCGACAACGGGTCGTCGGGCACCGTCCACTTCTGGGCGCCGTTCCTCTACCGGTCCGCGTTCTACTCCGCGACCCAGGAGGAGGAGTGCGCCCGCGCCCTCCAGCACCTGGAGGACACCATCGTCTTCGAGGGGCCGGCCGGCGTCGCCGCGATCGTCCTGGAGACCGTCCCCGGCACCGCCGGGATCATGACGCCGCCCCCCGGCTACCTCCAGGGCGTGCGCGAGCTCTGCGACCGGTACGGGATCGTGTTCGTGCTGGACGAGGTCATGGCGGGCTTCGGGCGGACCGGCAAGTGGTTCGCCGCCGAGCACGACGACGTCGTACCGGACCTGATGACCTTCGCCAAGGGCGTCAACAGCGGTTACGTGCCGCTGGGCGGCGTCGCCATCTCCGGCGCGATCGCCGAGACCTTCGAGAAGCGGGCCTTCCCGGGCGGCCTCACCTACTCCGGGCACCCGCTGGCCTGCGCCGCCGCCGTCGCCACGATCCGGGTGATGGAGGAGGAGAAGGTCGTCGAGAACGCCGCCCACATCGGCGCGAGCGTCATCGGCCCCGGCCTGCGCGACCTCGCGGAGCGGCACCCGAGCATCGGCGAGGTGCGCGGCACCGGCATGTTCTGGGCGCTGGAGCTGGTCAGGAACCGCGAGACCCGCGAGCCGCTCGTCCCGTACAACGCGACCGGCGCGGACGCCGCCCCCATGGCGGCCTTCGGCGCGGCCTGCAAGAAGAACGGCCTGTGGCCCTTCATCAACATGAACCGCACCCATGTCGTCCCGCCGTGCAACGTCACCGAGGCCGAGGCGAAGGAGGGCCTGGCCGCGCTCGACGAGGCGCTCGCGGTGGCGGACGAACACACGGCGTGACCGTCCCGCCGGCCGCGGCTTCGGGTGCGCCCTCGGCTTCGGCTGCGGCCGCGGACCGGACCGCGGACCCGGCCGCGTAACGGAATGTGATCTTCCCCCTTGTCCCGCTCCGAACGCCCCATAAGGTGTCCGGAGCGGACGAAGGGGGAGACACCATGCCCGCGAGCGGAGCCGGTGCGCGCGGGATCGTGCACCGCAGCACGCTGCGCCAGCAGCTCGCCGACGCGCTGAGGGACGAGGTCCTGGCGGGACGCCTGCCGCCCGGCCGCGAGTTCACCGTCAAGCACATCGCCGAGCAGTACGAGGTCTCCGCGACCCCGGTGCGCGAGGCCCTCTTCGACCTCGCGGCGCAGGGCCTGCTGGAATCCGACCAGCACAAGGGCTTCCGGGTGCGGGAGTACAGCGTCGCCGAGTTCCGGGGCATGGTCGAGGCCCGCTCGCTCGTCGTCGCCGGGGTCAAGGGCCGGCTGGCCATCGCCGCGAGCGACCTCGCGCCCGACCGGCTGGCGGTGCTGCGCCGCCGCGCCGAGGAGGCCGCCCGAGCGGCGGGCGCCGGGGACCTGGACGTGCTGATCGGCTACGACCTGCGCTTCTGGAGCGAGCTGGCGACCATGGTCGGCAACCCCCACATAGCCGCCTTCCTCCACCAACTCCGGGTCCGCTGCTGGGTGTTCTCCATATCCCGGCTGCGCGCGGAGCTCCTGCGGCACGCGCCGGGCAGCGGCGCGGGCGGGCTGTGGAGCCGGCACGAGGAGGTGGTCGCGGCGCTCGCCCGGGGGGATGAGGAGGGGGTGTACGCGCTCCTCGCCGAGCACGACGAGCGGGCGCTCGGGTGGGCGGACCGGCTGGAGGGGCGCGGCGGGTACGCGGGCCCGCCGGGCTTCTGAGGCGGCCGTACCGGCGCGGGCGCGGACACCGGCGGGGCGGTGCGCCCGGTGGCGGTGCGGGCGTCGGTGGAGCGGCCGGCCCGGGGCTTGTCGCCGGTGGTCTTCGCTCGGCGCACACATGGCATTACGCTGCCTGGACCGACCGGTCGCCGACCACGGGGCCGGGAGCCCCGGACATCCCCGACACTTCCCGGACCGTGGAGGAGCGCACCCCTTGGCCTGTGACCTGTGGCTGGTCCCCCTTGTCGACATCCTCTGCCAGAGCCCCGACAACCCCTTCGCCGAAGAGATCGCCGCCTACGACAAGGCACTCACCGACGCCGGTCTGCCGACGGTCCCGATCTTCCCGTACATGCCGGGCCTGTCCGGCGACGTGGCCCCGGTCGCGGGCTTCGACTACGACGCCCTGCACCTGCTGCGGCGCGCGTACATGCTCCAGGCGCGCGGGCTCGCGGTGACACCGGTCGACGAACTGGGCGGCGACTACGAGCAGTTGCTCGAAATCTTCGAGGAGACGGCGCTCCACTCGCACCTGGTCTGGCACTTCGACCACGCGGGGGCGTACGTCCCGGTCGACTTCCCGGCCCCCCTCTCCAACGAGGAACTCCTCGCCGGAGGCGGCCCGTTGGGCTCCGCCCAGGGACTCCTGCGGGAGCTGGAGTACGTCGCCCCCGCGATCGGCATCGATCCGGCGAACCCGCCCGCGCCTCCGCTGCCGCCCGCCGGGCCGACCGCGCTGGACGAGCCCGCGGCCCCGGTGACGGACCCCTCGCCCTTCGCGCGCGAACGGCACGTCTGGCTGGGGCTGCACGCCGCCACCACGCGGAGCCTGGGCCAGGGCTCCATGATCGTCTTCAGTTGACGTACCGGGATCAGTCCGACCGGGTGTAGGTGACGGACCTGTTGTCCGGGGTCGTACGGCGCATTCTGCCGTCCGGCAGGAGCACCACCTCCGACGCCCGGCCCGGTGAGCAGGACGCGGCCGGGCCCGTCACCACCCGGGACGGGCCCAGCCGGACCGGTCCGCCCGGCGGCGGGTCCGCGGCGAGTTCCGCCTCGAACAGGCAGCGGAACGAAGACCCCTCCGCCACCAGCGACATCACCATCTCGCCGGACCGCCCCTGCCGGAGCGTGAGGTCGCGGGTGCTCGTCCCCGAGTCCCCGCTCACCGTGCCGTGCCAGGTGCCGAGGAATTCGGAGGGAATCGTTCCGGCCGGGTCGGCCGAGGTGGGCGGGGGCGTGGTGACCGTGCCGCTGGAGGGGACGCCGCCCGAGGAGGACGCCGAGCCCCGCGGGGAGGGCTTGTCGTCGGACGTGCCGACGGCGGCCGGCGGTCTGTCCTGGCCGTCGCCCCGCATGAACGCGTACACCGAGCCGCCCGCCGCGAGCGCGACGACGACCGCGACGACGACCAGGGCGGCCGTGGAACGCCTGCTGCGCTGCGCCGGGGGCTCCGGGGCCGGGCCGGGAGCCGGGCCGGGGTAGCCGTAGCCGCCGGGCGGGGTGGGCCTGCCGTACGGGTCGAAGCCGCTCGGCGGGTAGGCGTAGGCGGCCTGCGGAGCGGGGGCGCCGGGGTAGCCGTACGGGGCGGGAGCGGCGGGCGGGAGCGCGGGGAGCCCCGGGCCCGGGGCGGCACGCGGCGGCACCGCGCTGCCGGAGGCGCCGGGAGTGCCGGACGCGCCGGGGGTCCCGGGGGCGGGCGGTCCGGCGGAGCCCGGTGCGCCGGGGTGTGCGGAGGGGGCCTGGCCGCTCGTACCGGCGCCGCTCGGGTCGCCGGGGGGCGGGCCGCCCGGCCGCGGGCCGACGCTCATCGTGGGCAGCGCGTGCACATTGCCCCCGGGGGGCTGCGTCCCGGGCGGCAGCGGAGTCCCGACACCGATCGTCGGCGTCCGCACCCCGGCTCCGGGCCCGGCCCCGGGATCAGACCCGGAATCGGACCCGGGCCCCGCCCCGGGCAAGGACGTCGTCGGGTTCTCCAGGTCCAGCAACTGCACCGCGTGCGCGCCCAGCTGGGCCACCAGCGACGCCGGGAGCCACGGTTCGCCCGGGGCCTGCGCCGGGCCGGTGCGGGCCAGGACCGCGTCCAGGCCCGGGCGCGCCTCCGGTGCCTTCTGGAGGCAGTCGCGGATCAGGTCGTGCAGGGATTCCGGCACGTCCGCCAGGTCCGGCGGCTCCTGTGCGATGCGGAACATCAGCGCGTGGACGCCGCTGTGCGTCGTACCGAAGGGAAGCCGTCCGGTCGCCGCGTACGCGAGCACGGAACCGAGACAGAACACGTCGCAGGCCGCGGTGACCCGGTCGCCCCGGATCTGCTCGGGGGCCATGAACCCGGGTGAGCCGACCAGCGCGCCCGTCCGCGTCAGCCCGCTGTCGGTGACCGTCTCCAGCGCGCGGGCGATGCCGAAGTCGATGACGCGGGGGCCGTCGATGGTGACCAGGACGTTGGAGGGCTTCAGGTCGCGGTGGATGAGGCCCGCCGCGTGGATGTCCTTCAGGGCGCGGGCGAGACCGGCCGCCAGGATCAGCACCGAGCGCTCGGGCAGCGGCCCGTGCCCGCCGGAGACGACCTGCTGGAGGGTGGGACCGGCGACGTAACCCGTGGCCACCCACGGCACCTCGGCCTCGGTGTCCGCGTCCAGCACGGGAGCCGTCCAGTGCCCGCCGACGCGCCGCGCCGCCCGCACCTCCTGGCGGAACCGGGAGCGGAACTCCTCCTGTTCGGCGAGTTCGCGCCGTACGAGCTTCACGGCGACGGTACGGCCGCGGTCGGAGCGGGCCAGGTAGACCTGGCCCATCCCGCCCGCACCGAGCCGGGCCAACAGGCGGTAGGCGCCGATGTGTTGGGGGTCGACGGGCCCCAGTTTCTCCATGGCCATGACTGCTGTGCCACCCTCCCCCGATGCGACAGCGATGGGCCGAGGATAGTGCCGTCGTACGACGGAGAAGTCTGCCGATCGCTACCGTTTCGTCACCGAGTGTCCCTCATGGCGCGGCCGGTGGGGAGGGGAATGCCGGGGGCACCGTGTCCATCGCCGCCGAGAGGCGCTCCAGGACGCGGACGGTCTCCGCGAAGCCCTCCTCGCCCAGCTCCGCGCGCAGCCGGTTCGCCAGGGCCTCGTGGGAGGGGTTGCACCGGCGGAGCGCGTCCGCCCCCTCCCCGGTGATGCGCAGCAGCTTGGCCCGGCGGTGGGCGGGGTTGTCGGCGTACTCCGCGAGGCCCCGCTCCACCAGGACGTCGGCGATGCGCTGCACGCTCTGGCGGGTGATGCCCATGGTGCGGGCGACGGCCGCGACGGGGGCCGGCGCTCGGTCGACGGCCCCCAGCACCTGCCACCAGGCGGCGGTGAGGCCCACCTCGCGGGCCATCCGGTCGGAGACGGCCACGAACTGGCCGTTGAGGTGGAACACGCCGAGCGCGGTACGGGTGAGGAGCTGCTGGGCGAGGGTCTCCGGGGAGCGGGCGCCCGGGCGCGGGGACGTCACGACGCGAGGACCTCGTACGCG
This sequence comes from Streptomyces sp. NPDC039736, assembly GCF_055596485.1. NCBI lineage: Bacteria > Bacillati > Actinomycetota > Actinomycetes > Kitasatosporales > Streptomycetaceae > Streptomyces > Streptomyces sp. NPDC039736. The sequence continues at coordinate 38,811 of NZ_JBVIUQ010000018.1, forward strand.
GCGGGATCGGAGTCGTGGAACAGCCGGTACCAGGCGTCCAGCTTCTCCGGCGGGAACACGTCCAGGCGGCGCAGGATCTCGCGGGCGAAGGCCTCGGGCTGGGTGCTGTTGGCGGTGATGAGGTCGCCGTCGGTGAGGGCGTCGGTGTCGACGTAGTGGGCGCCGCCCCGGTACCCGGTGGCGTCGAGGTAGAAGGGGACGTTGCTGGTGTGCGGGCGGTCGTCGAGGAGCCCTTCGCGGGCCAGCCCCGCGGTCGCCCCGCAGATGGCGGCGACGGGCACCCCGGCGTCGAGGAAGGTCCGGGCGGCCTTGGCGAAGGGCTCCAGCTCCACGCCCTCGTCCCAGAGTTCGGCGCCGGTCAGGATGAGCAGCGCGCTGTCCTCGGGCCGGAGGCCGGCGAGGACGAGGTCCGGGAGGACGCGGAGGCCGCCCTTGGTGGTGACGGGCTCCGGAGTGAGGGCGACGGTCCTGACCGTGTACCCCTGGTCGCCCAGCTCGGCGGTGATGTGGCCGGACTCCCAGTCGGAGTAGGTGTCGTAGACGGCGAGGTGCACGGTCTTGCGGGACATGGACGTCTCCTGGAGATCGTGGAACGCGGCCCCCTCGGACCGGTGACAGCAGGCTGTCATCACGACAGTTCACTGTCAACGCCCTTGCACCGGAACGGTGTTGACGCGCAACGCGTCCGGACCGGGCCGCCTCAGCCCCGGGGTCCGTACAGGGCCGCCCGCTCGCCCCGGGCCAGGGCCCAGTACCTGTCCCCGTACGACCAGTGCCACCACTCCGTCGGGTAGTTGACCAGACCCGCCGCGTCCAGCGCCGCGCCCAGCACCGCCCGGTTCGCCCGCGCGGCGGCGCCCACGCCCGGGCCCTCCGTGTAGCACGCGCCGCCGCTCTGCTCCGGGCTCGCGTTCATCGGCGTGCCCATGTCCAGCTCGACGCCCGCCGCGTCCGCGAGCGTCAGGTCGACCGCGCCGCCCGCGCTGTGCGGGGCGATCTCGGGCGGCGACACATAGCGGCTGGCCGCGGACCGGACGCGGGAGGCGGGCCAGTCCGGGTGCAGGCCGCGCAGTTCCTCCTCGTACTCCTCGAAGTACTCCCGCTGGAGCGCCGGCGTCCGGTAACCCTCCACGATCACCAGGCGCAGCCCGTCGGGCAGCAGCTCCTGTGCCTTCAGCAGCCGTTCGACGACGCCCGACCGCAGCAGCGCGTACGCCTCCACCCCGTCCACCCGCTCCGGCCTCAGCTCCAGCCCGGACTCCCGTACGTCGACCAGCGGTTCGCCGCAGTCCCGCACCGGCACGGCGGCTATGCGGGGGTCGGCCATCAGAACGATCTCGGCAGCAGTCATAACGGGGATCATGCCCGGCGCACACCCGTCTCCGCACGCCTTCTCGCGCTCCCTCGCCCCCGCGTCCATTCGGAGTTCCCCCGCGCGGCGGCCCGGCGTACTGGAACAGGATGTTCCGCATGAACCGCCCCCTCGCCGCCACCCTGAGCGCGGCCGCCCTGACCACCGCCCTCCTCGCCGCCGCCCCGGCCCCCGCCGGGGCCGCCTCCGCTCCCGCTCCCGCTCCCGAATGCGGCGGCACCGCCGCCGACTGGGCGGACCCGGGAGACCTCGGCGGGACGTACGTGGGACGCGTCCACTTCGACCACCACAACCGCCCCGTCAGCGCCGGTTTCCTCGTGCACCTCACGCACGACAGGTTCCGGCTGCGGACGGACGAGGCCAACGGCACCGAACAGTGGGAGATCCGCCGCTACTTCGGCGACCCCTCCCCCTCCGTCCTCTTCCGGTCGACGTGGGGCGCGACCGTCCTGAGCGACCCCCGGTGCGAGGACCCGTCCCGCCCGACCCGCGTCACCAGCACCACCGCCACCGTCGAGGACAACGAGACCGGCCGCCTGACCCGCGCCGCCGGCTGACCCTCCCGGAGGCCCTCGGCCGCCCGCCGCGCCTCGTGGGATCATGCCGCCGTGGATGCGCTGAGAGCCGAAGACCCCGCTCGGGTGGGACCGTTCCGGCTGCTCGCCCGGCTCGGGGCGGGCGGCATGGGCCGCGTGTTCCTCGCGCGGTCGGCCGGGGGGCGCACCGTCGCCGTCAAACTCGTCCAGCCGGACCTGGCGCAGCAGCCCGCCTTCCGGGAGCGGTTCGCCCGGGAGGTCGCGGCGGCCCGGCGCGCGGGCGGCCTCTGGACGGCGGAGGTCATCGACGCCGACACGGAGGCCGAAGTGCCGTGGGTGGCGACCGCGTACGTCCCGGGGCCGTCCCTCCGTGACGTCGTGGGCCGGGAGTTCGGTCCGCTGCCGCCCGACACGGTACGGGTCCTGGCGTACGGGCTGGCGCAGGCGCTGGAGGCCATCCACGCCGGGGGTCTCGTCCACCGGGACCTCAAGCCGTCGAACGTCCTGCTGGCCGTGCAGGGCCCGCGCGTCATCGACTTCGGCATCGCGCGGGCACTGGACGCGGTCACCGGGGAGGGCGCGCTCACCCTCACCGGCACCGGCGAGCTGCTCGGGTCGCCCGGGTTCATGTCGCCGGAGCAGGTGCGCGGCGAGCGGGTCGGCACGGCCTCCGACGTCTTCTGCCTCGGGTCGTTGCTGGCGTACGCGGCGAGCGGGACGCAGCCCTTCGGGGACGGGGCCAGCGGGGCGCACTCGGTGATGTTCCGCATCGCGCACGACGAGCCGCGGCTGCCCGGGGCGGAGGACCTGCCCGAGGACCTGGCCGGTCTGGTGCGGGCCTGTCTGCGCAAGGACCCCGCCGCCCGCCCCGACGCCGCGACGATCGCCGCGCACCTGTCGCCCCCGCCGGGGCCGTGGCTGCCCGCCGGGGTGCTGGCGCTGATCGGCGAGCGCAACGCCGAACTGCTGGACTTCGAGGTACGGGGCACGGCGGGCGACGAGGAGCGCGCGGCCGCACCCCCCACACCCCCCGCAGCGCCCGAGGGGACCGGCACGCCCGACTCCCCCACCGCCGCCCCGCCCCGCCGCCGGCACCGGGCCGTCGTCGCCGTCTGCGCGGTGCTGGCGCTCGCCGCGGGCGGGGCCTTCGCCGCCCACCAGGCGCGGGACAAGGAGACGCCGGGCGCGGCGGGCGGCGGGGCCTCCCCCTCGCCCACCCGCCCCGCACAGGACGCCGGTGCCGTGCCCGCCGCGTTCCTCGGGGCGTGGGAGGGCGTCGTGCGCGGGGACCAGGACATGCCGAGCGAGACCCGGCGGATCGAGCTCGCCCAGGGGCGGGCCGGGGACAAGGCCGGAACGTACGTCCAGGTCGGCCCGGACCTGCTGTGCATGGGCCGGTCGGTACTGGTCTCGGCCAGCGCCGACGCGGTGGAGCTCGGCGAGAGCAACGTGACCACCGGCGTGCCCGCCAAGCGGTGCGCCCCCGCCGCCCGCCAGACCCTCACCCTGCGCTCGGCCGACGTACTGGAGTGGAGATCGGGGCAGCTCACCGCCACGCTGAAGCGGGCGAAGGCGGGACCGGAGGCGGTGCCCGCGCGGTTCGTCGGGGTCTGGCAGAGCGTGCCGTTCAAGGAGCTGCCGCGCGAGCAGCAGGACCGCTACCGGACCACCCTGACCGTCAGCCAGGGGCCGGTCGGGGCCCCGCTCGTCCGGATCGACGAGACCATGCCCCGCACGGACGCCGAGGGCAGCCCGCTGCCGGGCGACGTGCTGTGCGTGAAGACGGCGACCGTCGGCGGCGCGGGGAACCTGCTGGTGCTCGGCCCGATGACCCTCGACCGCGACACCTCCGACCAGCAGTGCCCACGGGACACGACCTCGCGGAACCTGCGGATCATCCGCCACGAGGGCAAGGAGCTCCTCCAGGACTTCTCCATGGGCACGGACAGCGAACCCGGGCAGTTCACCCGGAAGTGGGGGGCGGGGGGCTGATCCCGCCCCGCCGCGAGTGGGTGGGCCGGTCGCCACGCCGGGGGTGGGGCGCGCCCCACCCCCTCACCTCAGGGCAGCCGGATGGTTCGCACCAGCGGCATGTCGGCATACAGCTCCGGCTCCACCGTTACGACCGGCCGCCCGTCCGGCCAGTCCAGAGTGGGGCGGGACAGATGTACGGCGTGTCCGACCGGCATCGCGATCCCGTCCCTGAGCAGTGCGCCCAGCGCCGAGGCACCTGCGAAATCCAGATCCACGATCTCGGCGGCGGGCAGAGCTCCGACGTGGTCCGCGAGCCCCTTGCGCACACCGTCCGCCGTGGCGAGGCAGACGGCGGGCACGTACACGTGCCGGGTCGGTCCGTGCTCGGTGTTGGACAGGAACTGCGAGGCGAGCCGGTTGCCCCGGCCCAGAGCGAGCAGCGCGGATTCGTCGTAGACCACCGCCACGGATCGGGTCACAGGCTGTCCACGGGCCGTCCGGCCTCCAAGTCCTTCCACGCCTGTTCGGCCCGATCGTGGTCGTCGTCGGTCAGCGTCACGCCGAAGTGCGTCTCGCAGTACGTCTTGGTCGCCTCGTACCGCTTGCGGAGCTCCTCACGGGTGGGCGTGGCACCGGCCAGCTCCGTGAGCAGGTCGCGCATGGTCATGCCGCGCTCCCTGGCGAGGACCATGAGCCGGTCTCGGGTGTCGGGGTCAACCTTGATCGTGGTGTCGGCCATGACAACAGTATACCGCCGGTATACCGCCTGGGGTGGTTCGAGCAATGCGGTCACAAGGATCCCTTCCTGCTTCTTCGGTTACTTGCTTCCACCGGCCCGGGTCCGGACCGGAAGCCCTTGGGCGTACGGGGCCCCGCCCCGCTACACCGCCGCGAGGCCGCCCGATGTCGGCGCGTCCCCGCCCAGCCCCCGCATCGCGGCCCGTGCCGCCTCCGCGCCCCGCCTGGCCGACTCGATGAACCCGAGCACGCCCTCGGCGACCGGCACCGGCTCCCGGCTGTCCCGCGCCGCCGCCCGTACGCACGCCGCACACCGCCCCGCGTGCGGCAGCCGCGCCCCGCACCCCTCGCACGCGTGCCGCAGCAGCGGTTCCGGCGGGGCGGGCGGCACCGGCGGGCACTTGCGCCGCAGCCGGTCGGCGAGGAGCTTCGGGGCCGAGTGCACCTCCGTGGGCAGCCCCGCCGTCAGCGCCTTCGTCAGCACGGCGTCACTGGCCCCCCGCTCCCACCACACCTCCACCAGCGGTGCGAGCTTCAGCGCCTCGGCGGCTCCCAGCGACAGGGCGGGGGCGGTCCGCCCGAGCCCGTGCAGGAAGCGGGCGGCCCGGCCGGTTCGTACGGCCGGGTCGGCCCCGCCCTCCGCCAGGGAGGGAGGTTCTTTGGAAGAGGTGCTTGAAACCAAGGGTTTCGGGCCCGTCGCGGGAGCCTCCGGGCCGCCGGGGGCCGGGTTCCGGCCACTTTCGGGTTCATTTCCGGGATCGGCCTCGACGGGCTCCGCGTCACCCCTGTCGTACGGGTTGTCGAACACCACGTACACCGTGCGGAGCTGCCCCGACCCGGGGTCCTTGCGCACCTCGCGCCGCAGATACCGGGCTTTCTCCAGCTCACGCAGGGCGGAAGCGATCCGGGCGCGGCCCTCCTTGCGCTTCTCCGCCAGTGAGCGGACGGACGCGCGGGCTTCCTCGGGGAGGCTGATGAGGTACATCAGTACGCCTGCCGCGCACCAGGAGATCGAGCAATCGCGCAGCAATTCATTCCGGAAGACGGTGAAGGCGCGCGTGGGGGAGGTACGGTGAATCTGCATCGGAGCTTGCTTCTCCTGGTGCCGGGCCCCGGGTGCTGAGAACACCGCGGGGCCGACTTATGTCAGTGTGTTGATGTGTCGGTGACCATTACGCGACCATCAACAGCGCGCCACGCAAGCCGAGTTGGCCTTTCCCACTCATACGGGTGAGGACTCCGATTCCGCTGACCCCTCCCCCAGCACCGCGTCCGCCGTCCCGGCGAGCAGTCCCAGATGCACCCGCCGCCCGGCCGAACTCGGCGGACACCACCACACCAATGGCCAGGTCCCGCCACTGAGTGCGGGAACCGGGATGTAACTGACCCTGTTCGGGCCGGAGTTGAGTACGGTCACGCCCTGCGGCCACGCCCGGTACCCCGTGCTGCCGGCCCGGACCAGGAAGTACACGGCGCGCGCACCCCTGACCTCCGCGACGATCGGTCCGGGGTCGCCGTCCGTCATCTCCTCCAGCGCCTCCGCCACGCGTCGGCCCGCGTCGCCTTCGATGCGTACGGCATCGAATTGCACGCCCGCTTTGCGGAGCTGGAAGCCGGATGCGGGAATCCAGTCGATGTTTAGTTCGCGAGTTTGCGTATTCACGCTGACAGCTTGGCGAGGTCTGACTTACGTTTTCCATAGGCTTCGGCGGACCGTTGAGCAGAACGAGCTTCCGTTGCGACGGGTTGAATTCGGTGGGGACTGGTTGAGGCTGGTTGAGGCCAGTTGAGAGCGAATCGGTGGGCGCGATGGCGAGTTCGGAGAACAAGGAATCGGCGGGTCCGACGGCAAGGCTGGTAGCGAAGATGGTTCTGTCGATCCGCAAGCAGAAAGGATGGTCCCAGGAGCGGCTCGGCCACGAACTCGGATACTCAGGTGCAGCGGTGAGCGCGCTGGAGACGCTTGCCCAACCGCCCAGTGATCAGATGCTGATGCGGCTGGAAGCGGTCCTCGGTGAGGGATCGGGTTTTTTCAGGGACGCAATGATCGCGATAAGACGTGAGAGGTACGCATCCGAGTTCCAGGCGTTCGCGGAGCTGGAGCGGCATGCCGTGTCACTGCACATCTACTCGATGCACGTGATCCATGGGCTCTTCCAAACGGAGGGGTACATGCGCGCTCTCTTCAACGGCACCTACCCACTGAACTCTGAAGCACGGGTGGAGGAGCTGACGGTAGGACGCATGGCACGCAAGCAACTCTTCGACCGCGACCCGATCGCCATGATCGAGGTCATCCTCGATGAGGCGGTCCTCTCCCGCGGAGTCGGCAACAGGGCGATCATGCGAGATCAGTTGGTGCATCTCATCGAGTGCGCCAAGCGCCGGAATGTCACCATGCGGGTGCTCACCCTGGACTGCGGCTACGAGGGTGAATACGCGGGTGATCGGGGCCCGTTGACTGTCATCGAAACGCGCGACCACGAGTATCGGGCATACACGGAAACTCAAGACATCAGCACACTGATCGATGAACCCTCAGCAGTGAGCGTCTACGTCCAGCGGTATGCGAAGATCCGGGAACAGGCTTTGAGTCCCCGTAAGTCACTAGGCTTCGTCGAACAGTTGGCGGGAGAACTTACATGAGCAAGACCCTCCGGTGGTTCAAGTCGAGTTACAGCGCGGGCAGCGGAGGGGAGTGCCTCGAAGTGGCCTACGACTGGCACAAGTCCTCGTACAGCGCGGGCAGCGGCGGTGAGTGCGTCGAGGTCTCCGCGTGCCCCCACACCGTCCACGTCCGTGACTCCAAGCTGAGCGACTCCAGTCCCGTCTTCACCGTCGCCTCCGCCAGTTGGACGGCGTTCCTCGGCAGCGCTCTGGTGCGTTGAACACACCGTCCGGGCCCGGACGGTGACGTGCTTCCTCCCGCCAAAAAGTCCCCCCTCCCGAAAAGTGGGACACTTTCCCCCGAAAGCGTCCCACTTTTCCTGCACCCCCCGCCGATCGCCACCTCTGGGTGATCTTGTGGGGTATCGACCGCGCGGCAGCCGGGAGCGCGGCCACGCTGGTGGCATGAACGCTCGTCCCCGGGTGATGGACCCGCCTCCGCAGCGCCTCGTGTACGAGGCCACCCTCCAGGCCATGGCCGAACGCGGCGTCCGCACGCCCGGCCTCCAGAACATCGCCCAGCTCGCGGGCACCCACCGGAGCCTTCTCTACCGGCACTGGCCCCGCCCCCGGCTGCTGCTCTCCGAAGCCCTCGCCTACGGCCTCGACATGCTTCTCCAGCACGCCGCCGAACCTCCGCAGTCGCTGTTCACCCGGCTCCCGCCGCTCTGCGAGCTGGCCGCTCAACTGACGTACGCCACCCGCCTCCTGCGCGAGCACCCGCTCACGGCCTCACTCCGGCAACGCTCCCCCGACGTACTGCTGGAGGCCGCGAGCACAAGCGACCACCCCCTGTACTGGGCCGCGAAGTCCTGGCTGCACCAACGCCTCAGCGACTACGCCAGGAACTCCGCCCCCCTCACCACCCCGGACACGGCGGGCACCGCCTCCCCGGCCCCCGCGCCCGCCGCCTACGCCCCCGTCCTCCTGCTCACTCTCGTCCCCCTCGCCCTGCTGCCCTCCGCCCTGCCCGAGTCCGACCTCGACCGCACGACACGGGCCCTCGTCCACGGCCTGTTCTCCCCGTCCCCCGACTGTTCCACCTGCCTGCGCCCCAGGACGTAGGCAGAGGCCGCAGGCCGGCCGGAGCACGCTCCGGTCAGGCAGGCGTCGACCGCGCCCGGTGCCGGCGGACGGCGTCACGGTTGGCGCAGCGCTGCGAGCAGTAGCGCTGCCGTCCGGTGCGCGACGTGTCGGCGAAGGCCGTGGCGCATCCGGCCGTCTCGCAGCGCCCCAGGCGGTGCATGCCCCGGCCCGCCAGGTGGAACGCCGTGCCGACCGCGAACAGCGTGAACAGGACGGAGCCCAGCGGCTGCTCCTCGTCCCGGTAGTGCAGATGCCAGCCGGTGCCGGGGTGGGAGGTCAGCCGTGGGTAGGCGGCGGCCTCGGCCAGCATCCGGTTGAGCAGCTCGGCGCGCTCCTGCTCCCCGGCGGCGTCGACGACCTCCTCCCAGGCGTCGAGTGCGGCCCCGGCACGGTCGAGGTCGTCCGCCGTCACCGGGCGCTCCAGTACGAGCCCGGCAGCACGGCAGCGATCCGCCAGCTCTTCCGTGCTGCCGGGCCGTCGGCTGGCCAGGTCCGCGGCGAGATTCACCGCGTCCGCGCCGTAAGGGTTGAGCTGCACAAGACCATGACAGCAGGGTGTCGGGCATGACACAAGGCACGGCAGGGCACGTCGTACGTTCCGCCAGGCGCACCGGACTGCGGTCCGGCGACCCGTGGCGCTACCGCTGGGTCGTGCTGGGCGTCGCCACCTTCACCCAGGCGGCGTCCGGCTTCTTCGTGGGCGGCATCGGCGCGCTCGGCGTCCACCTGCAGAGCGCCCTGGACCTGACCACTGCGCAACTGGGCCTGCTGGTCTCGGCTGCCCAACTCGCGCCGCTGGCAGGGCTGTTGGTGGCGGGCGAGCTGCTGGACCGCTACAGCGAACGCTGGGTGGTCGGCATCGGGGCCGGCACGGTCGGGCTGGCTCTGTGCACGGGGAGCCTGGCACCGGGATACGCGGCACTGCTGACCGCTCTGTTCGTGGTCGGGATGGGGTACAGCACCGTCCAGCCGGGCGGGAGCAAGTCGGTGGCGTCCTGGTTCGACGCGTCGCAGCGCGGCTTCGCCATGGGCGTCCGGCAGGCCGGGCTGCCGCTGGGAGCGGCGCTCGCCTCGGCCGTACTGCCCTTCGTGGCGGTGGAGTTCGGCTGGCGGGCGACCCTGCTGGCCAGCGGCTTCGTCGCGCTGCTCGGAGCCGGTCTCTTCATGGGCTGCCACCGCCGGCCGCCCGCGCCGGACGTCCCGAAGGACGAGGAGGCCCCGCTCCCGCTCGCGGCCCAGCTCCGCGCCCGGCTGCGCATGCTCCGGGAGCCGTCCACGGTGAAGATCATGCTCTCGGGGACCAGCCTGGTCTCCGTGCAGTGCGGCGTGGGCATTCTGACGGTGCTCCACCTCCACCGGACGGCATCGGTCGGCGCCGGGACGGCGGCGCTGGTCCTGGTGGCCTCCCAGGCCGCCGGTGTCGCGGGCCGGATCTGCCTGGCGGCCTGGAGCGACCGGAGCCGGTCCGGGCGCTGTGCCGTCGTGCTGGTCTGCATGGTCGCCGTGCTCGCGGGCCTGACCGTGCTGATGACCCCGGCCGGGCGGTCGCCGGCCGTCGCGTCCGGCGTCTTCGTCTGGCTCGGTTTCTTCGGCTTCGGCTGGTACGGCCCTTGGGTCGCCCACGTCACCGAGGCGGCCCCGCCGGGCAGGACCGGCTTCGCCCTGGGGCTGGCCATGTCCGTGAACCAGATCGCCATCGTCACCGTGCCGCCCGTGCTCGGGCTGCTGGCCGACCTCACCGGCAGCTTCACCCCGGCCTGGGCGCTGCTCTGCCTGCTGACCGCCGTCGCCCTGGCGGTCACGGCGAGGGCGGAACTCCGTACCCGCTGACGCAGGAAGGCATGGAGCGTCACCCGGGTGCGGTCCGCGGCCCCGGCCGCACCCGGGCGCCCCGCCCTCAGGACCCCGTCGGAACCTCCGGGTCCAGCGAGTTGCCCGCCGGGATGCGCCCGCAGTCCGACGGCGCCTTCTTGCCCGCGAAGCGGTCGTTCAGCCAGCCCAGGGCGGTGGGGGCCCACGGCACGGCGGCCCCGACGTGGCTCAGCAGCTCGAACTGCTGGTACTTGATCGCCGTGCCGCCCTTGGCGCAGTACTGCCGTGCCAGCGCCCGCACGTCGCCGGACACCATGACGCCGTCGCCCCGGCCGATGCCCGGGTGGTTGCTGAGGGTGCCTTCGAGGACGCCGCCGTTGCCCTGGGCGATGTAGCCGGGGATCTGCGGGGTGGCCGCCGAGCCGAGGTTGAGCTTGTTCACGGCCTCCAGGAAGGGGCCCACCGAGTTCGGGTTCTCGTACTGCGGCTTGACCATCTTCTTCCAGGTCAGACCCGGGTACTGGCCCAGCGCGTTCGCGATGGACGCCTTCTCCAGCTTCTTGAAGACCTTCAGGCCGTAGTCGTTGAGGTAGGGCGTGAAGTCGATGTCGTACGCGCGGGCCGCCCCGATCACGGCCATCGGCGCGACGCCCGCCCAGATCGAACTGCCGCTGATGTACTTGAGGTTGTGGGACGGGTTCACCAGCAGCCCGCCCTCCGCGTAGCCGACCAGTCTCCTGTTGACGTCCGGCGCGTAGCCCGGGGCGAGGACGGCCGCCCAGTGGGTGGCGATGGCCCCGCCGGAGTACCCGGCGAGCCCGAACCGGGTGGCGGAGTTCAGGCCGGTCTCCGGGGCTTTGCTCGCGGCCCGGATCGAGTCGAGCGTGGTCGTGCCGTACTCGGGGCCGGCCGCGAAGTTGGCGGTCTGGCCCTCGGTGTCCGGGATGACGACGTTGTAGCCCGCGAGCAGCAGCGGCGCCAGGAGCAGGGACTCGCCGTTGGCGATCGCGCCGCCGAGGGAGACGTCACCGGCGATCGCCCGGGACGGTCCGTGCTCGGGGTCGAGGGAGTCGTAGAACGACTGGTAGGAGACGGCCTTGCCGCTGTCGCCGTTCGGGCTGCGCACGACCGAGGTCACCCCGGCCGACGGCCTGCCCTGGGCGTCGACCGTGCGGAAGAGGAGCTGAGTCGCCCTGACGGGGGTCGGGACGCCGAGGACGTGGTACTTCAGCGTGCGCGTCTTCAGCACGTCGCCGGGGGCGTACTCGGAGAGCGGCTTGCTTCCGTCGTACGCGTAGAAGGGGTCCTTCGCGGCGGCGGAGACGGCCTCGCGCGGGGCGGCGGACGCGGTGGCGGTGGCGGTCATCGGGACGGCGGTGACGGCCAGGGCGGTGACGACGGCGGCGGCCAGCCTGCCCGGCGTGCGGCGGGGTGCGAGGCGCGGTGCGGTGCTGCGGGGCATGGGTTCCCTCGGATTCGGCTCATGGAACACGGGGACGGCGTGGGGGGGGTGTTACCTGGCGGTAACAGCGCCGAAAGTTACCAAGGGGTACGCCTGTTGACCAGAGTTCTCACAAGACCGGGCGCGTCGGGGCATGACGGAAGGGGCGCCCGGACCGAAGTCCGGACGCCCCTTCCCGTACCGCCGAAAGCCCCTAGATGAAGGAGTTGATCTCGATCGTCTCGGTGCGGCCGGGGCCGACGCCGATCGCGGAGATCGGCGCGCCCGACATCTCCTCCAGCGCCTTCACGTACGCCTGCGCGTTCTTCGGCAGGTCGGCGAAGGTCTTGGCCTTGGTGATGTCCTCGGACCAGCCGGGGAGCTTCTCGTAGATCGGCTTCGCGTGGTGGAAGTCGGTCTGCGAGTACGGCAGCTCCTCGACGCGCTTGCCGTCGATCTCGTACGCGACGCAGACGGGGATCTCCTCCCAGCCGGTCAGGACGTCCAGCTTGGTGAGGAAGAAGTCCGTGAGGCCGTTCACCCGGGTGGCGTAACGCGCGATCGGCGCGTCGAACCAGCCGCAGCGGCGGTCGCGGCCGGTGGTGACACCGCGCTCGCCGCCGATGCGGCGCAGCGCCTCGCCGTCCTCGTCGAACAGCTCCGTCGGGAACGGGCCCGCGCCGACGCGGGTCGTGTACGCCTTCAGGATGCCGATGACGCGGCTGATCTTCGTCGGGCCCACGCCCGCACCCGTGCAGGCGCCGCCCGCGGTCGGGTTCGAGGAGGTGACGAAGGGGTACGTGCCGTGGTCGACGTCGAGCAGGGTGCCCTGGCCGCCCTCGAAGAGGACCACCTTGTCCTCGTCCAGCGCCTTGTTGAGGATCAGGGTGGTGTCGGCGACGAAGGGCTTGATCTGCTCCGCGTACTGGAGCATCTCCTCGACGATCCGCGCCGACTCGATGGCGCGGCGGTTGTAGAGCTTCGTGAGGAGCTGGTTCTTGGTCTCCAGCGCCGCTTCGACCTTCTGGGTGAGGATCGACTCGTCGTAGAGGTCCTGGACGCGGATGCCGACGCGGTTGATCTTGTCGGCGTACGTCGGACCGATGCCCCGGCCGGTCGTACCGATCTTCCGCTTGCCGAGGAACCGTTCCGTCACCTTGTCGACGGTGACGTTGTACGGCGTGATCAGGTGAGCGTTGCCGCTGATCAGGAGCTTGGACGTGTCGACACCGCGGTCGTTCAGTCCGCTCAGCTCGGAGAGCAGGACGGCGGGATCGACGACGACACCGTTTCCGATGACCGGCGTGCACTCAGGCGAGAGGATTCCGGAAGGGAGAAGATGCAGCGCGTACTTCTGGTCGCCGACGACGACCGTGTGGCCGGCGTTGTTGCCGCCCTGGTAGCGCACCACATAGTCAACGGACCCACCGAGCAGGTCGGTGGCCTTTCCCTTGCCTTCGTCACCCCACTGAGCACCGAGCAGCACAAGTGCGGGCACAGGCGTACACCCCTTCCGGGCGGGGCATGTCCAAGGCCAAGGGGAGTGCGCGATGACGTGCGCCGACGACTGTGTCGGCGTACGAGACGTCTGCTGACGTCCGTCGCGTGCCTTGACCGCTGAACGAGCTGCCCCGGAATAGACGAAGCCCCTGGCGCAATAGCGCAAGGGGCTCTTGCACAAAGATGCTACCCGAGGAAGGACCGAGGTGTCGGCTCCCGACCAGCTCATGGTGGTCATCGACCCGGTCGCCCGGCGTACGGACGGCGAGTCCGTGCGCATCGCGAAGGACGTGCTGGGCGCCGGGGCACGGACGAGGATCTCTCTTCCGGAGAGTGCCGAGGAGTTCGCGCGGGCCCTGTCCCGCCGGGGCCGCAGGCGGCTGGTGGTGATCGGTGACGACCGGGCGCTGTTACGGGCCGTGGGCCTGCTGCACCGCGAACGCGAGCTCTCCGACGGGCGGCCGGTGGGGCTCGTCCCGGTGGGCGACCGGGTGGTGCTCGCGCGCTCCCTCGGCGTGCCGACGGAGACGGTGGCGGCGGCGCGGGCGGTCCTGGAGGGGGCCTCGCGCCGGCTCGACCTCCTGGTCGACGACAGCGACGGGGTGGTCCTGGGCGGGCTGCGCGTCCCGGCGCTCTCGCCCTCGGGGCCGGGCGCGGCCTCCGGGAGCCCGCCCTCGGTCTGGACGGCCTGCCGTTCCCTCGTCCGTACGCTGGTGCGCCCGACGCCGCCGGAGCGGCTGGTGACGTACCGGCTGCGGGTGGAGGCGGACGGGGTGCTGCTGAGCGATCTCGACGAGGCGGTGCGGGGCGTGTCGCTCCGTTCCCGGGGCGGCGGCACGGTCGAGGTGGAGGTCGCGGGAACCTCGGGCGCGTCGGCCCGCGCCCGCACGGTGACGGTCTCGGGCCCGGACTTCCGCTACCGGGCGGACGGGGCGGTGGGGGGCCCGGTCCGGAGGAGGACGTGGACGGTGCGGGAGGGCGGGTGGCGGCTGGTCGTGCCGGTCGGTTCGGCCGGTCCGGTCGAACCGCTTGAGCCGCTCGATCCGGTCGGTTCGGTTGATCCGGGCGGCCCGGGCGGCTCGGGCGGTCCCGTCGATCCGGATGCTCCGGTCGTTCCGGGGCCCTGAGCGGGCGCCCCGGGCCCCCGGGGTGCTCGCCCCGAGACCCTGAGCGGTGCCTCGGACCGGCCGAGGGGGGCCGCCCCCCTCGGCCCCGAGCCGGACGCCCCTACCCCGTCACGTCCCGCCTCCGCAGTCCCGCCAGCCCCGCTCCCACCAGGGCCACCGCGAGCCCCAGCAGCACCGTCACCGGGGTCCACTCCATCCCCGCCCCCGGCAGCTTCGGCAGATGCCCGAACGGGGAGATCCGCAGCAGCGCGTCCGGCGCGCCGGTCAGCGGCCCGATCCACCCCACCGCCAGGCACAGCCCCGTCAGGCCCCAGGCCGCCTGCGCCAGCGCGGGCACGAAGCCGTACAGCAGCACCGCCAGGCCCCCCAGCGCCCACACCGCCGGCACCTGGACCAGGCACGCCCCCAGCACCGGCGCGAAGCCCTCGCCGTACCCGAGGGCCAGCCCCAGCCCTCCGGCGAGCAGGACGAGCACCGTGCCGCCGAACGCGACGGCCAGGTGACCGGCCGCCCAGCGCAGCCGTCCCACCGCGCCCGCCAGCACCGGTTCGGCCCGGCCCGAGGTCTCCTCGCCGTGCAGGCGCAGCACGGACCCGACGACGTACAGCGCCGCCACCATGCCCAGCAGCCCGACCATCGCGGCGAGGAACGCCTCGCTCAACCCCTGCTTCCCGCCCAGGCGCTGGAAGATCTCGGCCGTCCGCGCACTGCCCCCGAGCAGGTCGCTCACACCGTCCGTCATGCCGCCGAAGAGCAGGCCGCAGAGCAGGAAGGCGACGGTCCAGGCGGCCAGGGTGCCGCGCTGGAGGCGCAGGGCCAGTCCGTACGCGGAGGACAGGCGTCCGGCGGCGGGTCCCGGCCGGGCGGGCAGGAAGCTCATGCCGACGTCCCGGCGGGCGGCCAGGAGCTGCGCCGCCACCGCCAGCAGGGCCGCACCGGCGAGGAGCAGCAGCAGGACCCACCAGCGTTCGGCGGCGTACGGGCGGATGTTCTCGGTCCAGCCGAGCGGGGAGATCCAGTTCAGCGCGGACGAGGCGTCCGCCGTCGCGGCGTCGCCGGCGGCCCGCAGCACGAAGGACGCGCCGAGCACCGCCGCCGCCAGCCCCTTCGCCAGCCGGGCGCTCTCGCTGAGCTGGGCGGTGACGGCCGCGACCCCGGCGAAGAACATGCCCGTCGCGCCGATGCCGAGGCCGAGCGCGAGCGCCCCGGCCGTGTCGCCGGTGGCGGAGGCGAGGCCGCCGAAGGTGAGGAGCACCAGGGCCGTGTCGGCGACGAGGGCGGTGAGCAGGGCCGCGGCCAGCGGGGCCCGGCGTCCCACCACGGCCGACGACAGCAGCTCCTGCCGCCCGGTCTCCTCTTCCTCCCGGGTGTGCCGTACGACGACGACCAGGCTCATCGCGCCCGCCATCAGGGCGACGAACCCGCCGAGCCGCCAGGCCACGAGGCCGCCGACGGAGGAGTCGAAGACCGGTCCGTACAGGGCGCGCAGCGAACCGTTCGCGGACATCGTCCCGGCCACCTGGGCGCGCTCGGCGGCCGTGCCGTACAGCCCCTCGACCGTGCCGGCGCCGCTGCTCACGACCAGGCCGAGCACCAGGACCCACACCGGCAGCACGATCCGGTCGCGCCGCAGGGCGAGCCGCAACAGGGTTCCCGTGCCGGCCAGTCGGCGCGACCGGGCGGGCGCGGGGGTGAGCGCGCTCATCGCGCGGGCACCCCCTCGGCGCGCGCGTCGCTGTAGTGCCGCAGGAACAGCTCCTCCAGCGTCGGCGGCGTGCTGGTCAGCGAGCGCACGCCGGCCGCGGTGAGCGCGCCGAGGACCGCGTCCAGCTTGTCGGTGTCGACCTGGAGGCGGACCCGGCGGCCCCGCACATCGACGTCGTGGACGCCGGGGAGCGCGGCGACGCCGTCGGGCGCGGAGGCCAGTTCGGCGGTGATGGACGTGCGGGCGAGGTGGCGCAGCTCGGCGAGCGAGCCGGTCTCGACGGTGCGGCCCCGGCGGATGATGCTGACCCGGTCGCAGAGGGTCTCGACCTCGCTGAGGATGTGCGAGGACAGCAGCACGGTCCGCCCGTCGTCGCGGGCCTCCCGCACGCAGCGCTGGAACACCGACTCCATCAGCGGGTCGAGCCCGCTGGTCGGCTCGTCGAGGATCAGCAGGTCGACGTCGCGGGCGGCGAAGGCGGCGACGAGGGCGACCTTCTGCCGGTTGCCCTTGGAGTACGTACGTCCCTTCTTGGTCGGGTCGAGCTCGAACCGCGCGACCAGCTCGGCCCGCCGCGCCGGGTCGAGCCCGCCGCGCAGGGCGCCGTACAGGTCGATGGCTTCGCCCCCGGAGAGGTTGCGCCACAGGGTGACGTCGCCGGGCACGTAGGCGATCCGCCGGTGCAGGGCGACCGCGTCCCGCCAGGGGTCGCCGCCGAGCAGCCGCACGGTCCCGGAATCGGGGCGCAGCAGGCCCAGCAGGACGCGGATGGCGGTGGACTTGCCGGACCCGTTGGGGCCGAGGAAGCCGTGGACCTCGCCGGAGCGGACCTCCAGGTCCAGTCCGTCCAATGCGTGCGTGCGCCCGAAGGACTTGCGGAGTCCGGCGACGCTGAGTGCGGTGGTCATGTTTTTGAACGTACGCTTACTTCACAAATTTGTGAAGTTAAGGAAGCGTATAAAGTCGGGGCGACGGCGGGGGGACCCGGAGCAGGGGAGAAGATGGGCCGATGACCAGTACGAACGGTGCCCCGCCGGGCGGCGGACGGGACCCCGAGGCCGTGTCCCGGTTCGTGGAGCGCTTCGCGGGCGAGATGGCGGACGCGGGCATGCAGCGGATGGCCTCCCGGGTCTTCGCGGCGCTCCTCGCCTCCGAGAAGGGCTCCCTGACCTCCACCGAGCTCTCCGAGCAGCTCCGGATCAGCCCGGCGGCGGTCTCGGGCGCGATCCGCTACCTCACGCACGTGAGCATGGTCCGCCGCGAACGCGAACCGGGCACCCGGCGCGACCGCTACCTCCTGCACGACCAGCTCTGGTACGAGGCCTTCGGCCGCCGCGACCAGATCCTGGTGCGCTGGGAGGCGGTCCTCGTGGAGGGCGCGGAGCTGCTGGGCCCGGACACCCCGGCGGGCCGCCGCATCGCGGAGTCGGCGGAATTCTTCGCCTTCGTCCAGGAGGAGATCCCGCTGATGATGGAACGCTGGCGGGCCCAGCGGGCGCGGCAGCGGGAGGAATAGAACCCGCGGGGCACGGGGCGCCGGCGTCCCGGCCGGAGGGCCGCGGGCGGTCCGGTGCGGAGGGACCCGGTTCGCCGCCGCTCCCCGAGGGGCCACCTCCCCGTAACCCGGGATTCAGACACCCTTGCGACCCTCGCTCAATGCGACCCCCCGCGCCCACCCCTCCCGCCGCCCTCTATTTCGGCGCGCCCGCCGAGGGCCCCGCACGGAAGAATGGGTCCATGAGCCAGCAGCCCAGCACCGGCGCCAGCAAGAGCACGAGCCAGAGCGCGAGCGAGAACGCCGGCGCGAGTGCCGACGTCCCGGTCCAGCACGCGCAGCCCTCGGTCGGCGCCATAGCCGCCCACCGGCCGCACACCCTGGCCGCCGCACCCTCCTCCGGGTTCGATCCGGACCTGGACTCCGACCTGGACACGTACGAGGAGAGCGAGGAGGAGGGCGGGGACGGCACCCGCGTCCCGCTGCCCCAGGGGCGTTTCCTGGACCGGGAGCGGAGCTGGCTCGCGTTCAACGAGCGGGTCCTGGAACTGGCCGAGGACCCCAGCACCCCCCTCCTCGAACGGGCTAATTTCCTGGCCATCTTCGCCAGCAACCTGGACGAGTTCTTCATGGTCCGGGTCGCCGGTCTCAAGCGGCGCATCGCGACGGGAGTGGCCACCCGGTCCGCCTCCGGACTCCAGCCGCGCGAGGTGCTGGACCTGATCTGGACGCGTTCGCGCGAGCTCATGGCCCGGCACGCCGCCTGTTTCCAGCAGGACATCTGCCCGGCGCTGGCCGACGAGGGCATCCACCTCATCCGCTGGCCGGAACTCACGGAGAAGGAGCAGGCCCGCCTCTTCACCCTGTTCCGGCAGCAGATCTTCCCGGTGCTGACCCCGCTGGCGGTGGACCCCGCGCACCCCTTCCCGTACATCTCGGGGCTGTCCCTGAACCTCGCGGTGGTGGTGCGCAACCCGGTCAGCGGGCACCGCCACTTCGCCCGCGTGAAGGTCCCGCCGCTGCTCACACGCTTCCTGGAGGCCTCGCCCGAGCGGTACGTGCCCCTCGAAGACGTCATCGCGGCGCACCTGGAGGAGCTGTTCCCGGGGATGGAGGTGCTGGCCCACCACGCCTTCCGGGTGACGCGCAACGAGGACCTGGAGGTCGAGGAGGACGACGCCGAGAACCTCCTCAAGGCCCTGGAGAAGGAGCTGATGCGGCGCCGCTTCGGGCCGCCGGTGCGCCTGGAGGTCGAGGAGTCCATCGACCCGTACGTACTGGACCTGCTGGTAAGGGAGTTGAAGGTCTCCGACGCGGAGGTCTACCCGCTGCCCGGCCCGCTGGACCTCACCGGCCTCTTCGGCATCGCCGGGCTCGACCGGCCCGAGCTGAAGTACCCGCGCTTCATCGCCGGCACCCACCGCGACCTCGCCGAGGTCGAGTCGGCGTCCGCGCCGGACATCTTCGCCGCCCTGCGCGAGCGGGACGTCCTGCTGCACCACCCGTACGACTCCTTCTCGACCTCCGTCCAGCTCTTCCTGGAGCAGGCCGCCGCCGACCCGGACGTGCTGGCCATCAAGCAGACGCTGTACCGCACCTCGGGCGACTCGCCGATAGTGGACGCGCTGATCGACGCCGCCGAGTCCGGCAAGCAGGTCCTCGTACTGGTGGAGATCAAGGCCCGCTTCGACGAGCAGGCGAACATCAAGTGGGCGCGGAAGCTGGAGGAGGCGGGCTGCCACGTCGTCTACGGCCTCGTCGGGCTGAAGACCCACTGCAAGCTCTCCCTGGTCGTCCGGCAGGAGGGCGACACGCTGCGCCGCTACAGCCACGTCGGGACGGGCAACTACCACCCCAAGACGGCCCGCCTGTACGAGGACCTGGGGCTGCTCACGACCGATCCGCAGGTCGGGGCGGACCTCTCGGACCTCTTCAACCGGCTGTCGGGGTACTCGCGCCGCGAGACCTACCGGCGGCTGCTCGTCGCGCCCAAGTCCCTGCGCGACGGCCTCGTCTCGCGGATCAACCAGGAGGTCGTGCACCACCGGGCCGGCCGCCCCGCGTACGTCAGGATCAAGGTCAACTCGATGGTCGACGAGGCCGTCATCGACTCCCTCTACCGGGCCTCCCAGGCGGGCGTCCCGGTGGACGTGTGGGTGCGCGGGATCTGCGCGGTGCGGCCGGGCGTGGCGGGCCTGTCGGAGAACATCCGGGTGCGTTCCGTGCTCGGCCGGTTCCTGGAGCACTCCCGCGTCTTCGCCTTCGGCAACGGCGGCGAGCCCGAAGTCTGGTTCGGCAGCGCCGACATGATGCACCGCAACCTCGACCGGCGCATAGAGGCCCTGGTCCGCGTCACCGACCCGGCCCACCGCGCCGCCCTGTCCCGGATGCTGGAGACCGGCATGTCGGACACCACCTCGTCCTGGCACCTGGGCCCGGACGGCAACTGGACGCGCCACGCCACGGACGCGGACGGGCACCCCCTTCGTCACGTACAGGAAATGCTGATCGACGCCCGGAGGCGCCGGCGTGCCACACCATGAACCGCTTACCTCGACTCCCCCTGCCCGGCCCGGCGCCGCGGCCGCCGTCACGGGCGGTGAGGCCATGCTCGCCGGCCACCTGAACGCCCACGCCGCCGAGTTCCTGCGCGCACTGCGGCGGCACCGGGAGGGCTCGGACGCCGCCGACCCGGCGCAGGCCGCGCGCTCGGCGCTCGACATGCGGCGCGCGGCCCGCCGGATCGGCAGCGCCCTGCACACCTTCCGGCCGATGACCGACACCGCCTGGGCGGACCCGCTGCGGGCCGAACTGGCCTGGCTGGGCAGCACCCTGGGCCGGGAGCACGCGTGCGCGGCACGGCTGGGCAGGCTGCTGGAGGCGATGGAGCGGCTGGGCTCCGGCGCCTCCGTGCCGGGCCAGCGGGACGACCCGTCCGCCGCCTCCGTACGGGAGACCGCGCTCGGCATCGCCCGGGCCGGCGCCCTGCTGGAGCGGCAGCTCACCCTGGCCCGCACCCGGGCCCACTCCGCCGCCCTCCAGGCCCTCGGCTCCGCCCGCTTCCACGCGCTGGCCGACGCGGTGGCGCTGCTGGCGTCGGACGCGCCGGTGGTGCCCGGCGACCCGTACGAACACGCGGCGCGGGCCGCCCGCCGGCTGACCGAGGCGGTGGACGCGCTGCCCCTGGGCCGGGCGGCCCGCCCGTACAACGCGGAGGCCGCCCACGACGGGCAGGACTCCCCCTGGCACCACGTACGCCTGCTGCTCCGCCTGCACCGGTATGCGGCCGACGTCACCGGCGGCGACACCGGGGCCCTCGCCGAGGCGGGCGGAGCCCTGGACCGGCACCGCGACGCGGCCGACGCGGGGGCCGCCGCGGCGGCGGCCGCCAGGACCGCCCGCATCGCGCCCGCCACGGCGTACGCGCTCGGGGTGCTCCACTCCTCACAGCGCCACGAGGTCGAGGCGGCCCGCTTCGCCTTCCAGCGGGCGTGGCGGCAGGCGGTGGTGGCGCGGTGAGCAGCGGGGTGGTGCGGGCGGCGGGGTGCGTGCTGTGGCGGCGGGCGCCGTACGACGGGGAGCTCGAGGTGTGCCTGGTGCACCGGCCGCGCTACGACGACTGGTCCTTCCCCAAGGGCAAGCTGAAGCGCGGCGAGGATGCGCTCGCCGGGGCCCTGCGGGAGGTCCTGGAGGAGACCGGCTTCCACGCCCGGCCGGGGGCGCGGCTGCCCACCCTGCGGTATGTCACCGGGGGGCGGCCCAAGCAGGTCCTCTACTGGGCCGCCGAGGCGGTGTCCGGCTCCTTCGCGGCCAACTCCGAGGTGGACCGGCTCCTCTGGCTGCCGCCGGGCGCGGCCGCCACCCGCCTCACCCACCCCCGTGACCGGCCGCTCCTGCCCGCCCTCCTCTCCAGCCTCTGAGCTGCGGAGCTTCCCTCTCCCCGCTCTCCCTGGACGGCTCCGTTCCCCCTTGATTCCCCTCGTTCCCGCATGGCGATGTGCGGGCGCGCGATTGCCCGCGCCCCGGAACGGGGCACGGATGAGCCGGGCAGGAACGCGAAGCTCCGGAAGTCCCCTGCCCGCCCGCCACGGTTCACCCCCCGTTCACTCTCCCCCGCAGCCCGCTTCACCTGATCTGCCTAATTTCGTACTGGCAACGCAAGGGACCGGCTATCCGGCCGAGAACCCCCCTGTCCCACCTCGCACGCCGCCCGCCACAGGGCCCGGCGGCACCCGGAAGGAACCCAGAGAGTGATGAAGCTCCCGCGCAAGAACCGGCTCCGCGCCTCCGCACTCGGCGCCCTCGCCGTCTCCGGCGCCCTGCTCCTCACGGCGTGCGGCTCGGACAACAACACCGGTGGCACCGGCGGCACCGGCACCAACACCGCCGCCAAGAACGTCAAGTGCGAAGGCGCCAAGGGCAAGCTCCTCGCCGCCGGCTCCTCCGCGCAGAAGAACGCCATGGACCTCTGGGTCAAGAACTACATGGCCGCCTGCCAGGGCATCGAGGTCAACTACAAGTCCTCCTCCTCCGGCGAGGGCATCAGCAACTTCACCAAGGGCGTCGTCAGCTTCGCCGGTTCCGACTCCGCGCTGAAGCCCGAAGAGGTCGCCGCCTCCAAGACCGCCTGCAAGACCGGCCAGGGCATCGACCTGCCGATGGTCGGCGGCCCGATCGCGATCGGCTACAACCTCCCCGAGGTCAAGGACCTGGTCCTGGACGCCTCCTCGATCGCCAAGATCTTCAACAGCCAGATCAAGAAGTGGAACGACCCGGCGATCGCCAAGCTCAACCCGAACGCCAAGCTGCCGGACAAGCCCATCCAGTCCGTCCACCGCTCCGGCGACTCCGGCACCACCCAGAACCTCGGCAAGTACCTGGGCAAGGCCGCCCCGAACGACTGGAAGTACGAGGCCGAGAAGAAGTGGCCCGCCCCCGGCGGCCAGGGCGCCAACGGCTCCGCCGGTGTCGCCGCCCAGGTCAAGCAGGTGGAAGGCGCCATCGGCTACTTCGAGCTCAGCTACGCGACCTCGCAGTCCATCCCCACGGTGAAGGTCGACACCGGCGCCTCCGCCCCGGTCGCCGCCAACTCCGAGAACGCCTCGAAGGCCATCGCCGCCGCCAAGATCAAGGGAACCGGCAAGGACCTGGCGCTGGAGCTGGACTACGCGACCAAGGCCGAGGGCGCCTACCCGCTGGTCCTCGTCACGTACGAGATCGTCTGCGACTCGGGCAACAACCCGGAGACCCTGCCGACGCTCAAGTCCTTCCTCGGCTACACCGCCTCCGACGACGGCCAGAAGGCCCTCTCCGGCATCGGCTACGCGCCCATCCCGGCCGAGATCAACGCCAAGGTCCGCGAGACCATCGCCGGCCTGAAGTAACACCCCGCAGCACCCGGGACGGGAGGCGCGCCCCGCACGGCCCGCCTCCCCGCCCGCCCGGCACGACCCCGCCCCACCCAGCCCGATCCGGTGCACCGCCGCCCGGGAGCGCCCCAGGGCGCTCCCTCCCAGACCGGAAAGACCCACCATGACCATCACCGCCACACCGACCGACTCGCCCCCCTCCCCACCTCCACCGCCCGTCACCGCGAAATCCGCGAACCGCCCCGGCGACAAGATCTTCTCGGGCCTCTCCCGGGGCTCCGGCATCCTGCTGCTCGTCGTCATGGCGTCGATCGCGATCTTCCTGACGGTCCGCGCCACCGCCGCCCTCACCCAGAACGAGGGCAACTTCTTCACCACCTTCGACTGGGACCCGGCCGCCAACCCGCCGGTCTTCGGCATCGCCGTACTCCTCTACGGCACCGTCGTCAGCTCGGTCATCGCGATGGTCATCGCGGTCCCGATCGCCGTCGGCATCGCGCTGTTCATCTCGCACTACGCGCCCCGCAAGCTGGCCGCGCCGCTCGCCTACGTGGTGGACCTGCTGGCCGCCGTGCCGTCGATCATCTACGGCATCTGGGGCGCCCTGGTCCTGGTCCCCTACCTCGACGGCCTGAACTCCTGGCTGGACGCCTTCCTCGGCTGGACGATCGTCTTCGAGAAGACCGAGGTGGGCGCCGCCCGCAACCTGTTCACCGTCGGCATCCTGCTCGCGATCATGATCCTGCCGATCGTGACCAGCGTCAGCCGCGAGGTCTTCCTCCAGGTCCCGAAGATGAACGAGGAGGCCGCCCTCGCGCTCGGCGCCACCCGCTGGGAAGTCATCCGGATGTCGGTGCTCCCCTTCGGCCGCTCCGGAGTGATCAGCGCCTCGATGCTGGGCCTGGGCCGCGCGCTCGGCGAGACGATGGCCGTCGCCACCGTCCTGTCCCCCAACTTCCTGCTCTCCTTCCACCTGCTCGACGCGGGCGGCGGCACCTTCGCGCAGAACATCGCCGCGAAGTTCGACGAGGCCGACGACCTCGGCCGGGACGCACTGATCGCCTCCGGTCTGGTCCTCTTCGTCCTCACCCTGATCGTCAATGGCGCGGCCCGGCTGATCATCGCCCGCCGCAAGGAGTACTCGGGGGCCAACGCATGAGCCAGGCAACGATGACCCAGGACACCACCGCCCCCGCGGCCCCCCGCCCCTCCTCGCTGGCCGGCAAGAGCCTGCCGCGCTGGTCGCCCTTCGGCTTCGCCGCCGTGTCCCTGGCGCTCGGCGCCGGCCTCGGCCTCGTGGCCGGCTGGCACAGCAAGGTCCAGTGGGGCCTGATCGCCGCCCTCCTGTTCGTCGTCCTGACCTACACGGTCAGCACCGCGGTCGAGGGCAAGCGGCAGGCCAAGGACCGGGTCGCCACCAGCGTCGTCTGGGTCTGCTTCCTCCTCGCGATCATTCCGCTGGTCTCCCTCCTGTGGACGACGATCAGCCGCGGCATCAAGGTCCTCGACGGTTACTTCCTCACCCACTCGATGGCGGGCGTCCCCGGCTTCGAGACCGGCGGCGGCGTCTACCACGCCCTGATCGGCACCCTGGAGCAGGTCGGCATCGCCACCCTGATCGCCGCGCCGGTCGGCCTGCTGACCGCCGTCTACCTGGTCGAGTACGGCAAGGGGGCGCTCGCCAAGGCGGTGACGTTCTTCGTGGACGTCATGACCGGCATCCCCTCGATCGTCGCCGGCCTGTTCCTGCTGGCCATCATGCTGATGTTCGGCCTGGGCCCCTCCGGCCTGCTGGGCGCGCTCGCCCTGGCCATCCTGATGGTCCCGGTGGTCGTCCGCTCCACCGAGGAGATGCTCAAGCTGGTCCCCAACGAGCTGCGCGAGGCCTCCCTCGCCCTCGGCGTACCGAAGTGGCGCACGATCCTGAAGGTGGTCCTGCCGACCGCCCTGGGCGGCATCACCACCGGCGTCATGCTCGCCATCGCCCGCATCGCCGGCGAGACCGCGCCGATCATGCTCCTCGTCTTCGGCAGCCAGCTGATCAACCCGAACCCCTTCGAAGGCGCCCAGTCCTCGCTCCCCTTCTACATCTGGGAGCAGTACCGGGTCGGCAGCGAGGCGAGCTACGACCGCGCCTGGGCAGCGGCCCTCGTCCTCATCGCCTTCGTCATGATCCTCAATCTGGTGGCTCGCGGCATCGCCCGCTGGAAGGCACCCAAGACCGGTCGCTGAAGCGCCGATGAGCGGCCCTGCCGCGTGAGACACCCCCCGAAAGCGAAGTGACCGACATCATGGCCAAGCGAATCGACGTCTCCGGACTCTCCGCCTACTACGGCTCCCACCGGGCCATCGACGACATCTCCATGACCGTCGAACCCCGCTCCGTCACGGCCTTCATCGGCCCCTCCGGCTGCGGAAAGTCGACGTTCCTGCGCACCCTCAACCGCATGCACGAGGTCACCCCCGGCGGCCGGGTCGAGGGCAAGGTCCTCCTGGACGACGAGAACCTCTACGCCTCCAACGTCGACCCGGTCTCGGTACGCCGTACCGTCGGCATGGTCTTCCAGCGCCCCAACCCCTTCCCCACCATGTCGATCTTCGACAACGTGGCGGCGGGGCTGCGCCTGAACGGCTCGTACAAGAAGTCCGAACTGGCCGACGTCGTGGAGAAGTCCCTCAAGGGCGCCAACCTCTGGAACGAGGTCAAGGACCGCCTGAACAAGCCCGGCTCGGGCCTCTCCGGCGGCCAGCAGCAGCGTCTGTGCATCGCCCGCGCCATCGCGGTCGAGCCCCAGGTGCTCCTGATGGACGAGCCGTGCTCCGCCCTGGACCCGATCTCCACCCTCGCCATCGAGGACCTGATCGGGGAGCTCAAGGAGCGCTTCACGATCGTCATCGTGACGCACAACATGCAGCAGGCCGCCCGCGTCTCCGACCGCACCGCCTTCTTCAACCTGGCGGCGGTCGGCCAGCCCGGCAAGCTGATCGAGATCGACGAGACGGAACGGATCTTCTCCAACCCCTCCGTCCAGGCCACCGAGGACTACATCTCCGGCCGCTTCGGCTGAACCGGACGGGCCCCAGCGGCCCCCCTGATCCTCGCGGTGCTGCATGGCGGTGCCACCGCGAGTCCCCTTCGCCCCGCCGGGCCAGACCCCGGCGGGGCGAAGCACGTGGTCCCCGGGGCACGGAGAAGGCCCGCCCCCCGCGCCGAAAAGCGCCGGGAACGGGCCCAGGACCGTACGAAGAAAGGAGAGCGTCTAGCCGAAGACGAGCTGAACCGCCCAGAAGCTGACCGCCGCCACGATCGCCGCCGCCGGCATCGTGATGAACCAGCCCATCACGATGTTCTTCGCGACCCCCCACCGCACGGCGCGCGGCCCCTTCGTCGAGCCGACGCCCATGATCGCCGAGGTGATCACGTGCGTAGTCGAGATGGGCGCGTGGAACATGAAGGAGGCCGTGTACATCACCGAAGCCGCGGTCGTCTCCGCCGCGAATCCCTGCGGCGGGTCCAGCTCGATGATCCGGCGTCCCAGCGTCCGCATGATGCGCCAGCCGCCCGCGTACGTGCCGAGCGAGAGCGTCACCGCGCACGCGATCTTGACCCAGATCGGAATGGCGTCGTCCTGACCCTCGACATCGGCGATGACCAGCGCCATCACCACGATGCCCATGGTCTTCTGCGCGTCCTGGAGACCGTGACCGAGCGCCATGCCGGCCGCCGAGACCGTCTGGGCGATACGGAAGCCCCGCTTCGCCTTGTGCGGGTTGGACTTCCGGAACATCCACATGATCGCGACCATCACCAGATAGCCGATGACCAGGCCGACGAACGGCGACAGGAACATCGGGATGACGACCTTGGACAGCACACCGCCCCAGATCACCTCCGTCCCGCCCGCCAGCGCCGCTCCGACCATGCCGCCGAACAGTGCGTGGGAGGACGAGGACGGCAGCCCGAAGTACCAGGTCACGAGGTTCCACACGATCGCCCCGACCAGCGCGGCGAAGAGGATTCCCATGCCCTTCTGACCGTGCGGAGTGGCGATGAGCCCCTCACTGACGGTCTTCGCGACGCCCTGCCCGAGGAAGGCGCCCGCGAGGTTCATCACCGCGGCCATGGCCAGCGCCGCCCTCGGCGTCAGCGCACGCGTGGAGACCGACGTGGCGATCGCGTTCGCCGAGTCGTGGAAGCCATTGGTGTACGTGAAGCCGAGCGCGACGGCGATGGTCACGACCAGCGCAAAGGTGTCCACGAAGCTCAGGACTCCTTGACGGCGATGGTCTCCACCGTGTTCGCCACGTGCTCGAAGGCGTCGGCGGCCTCTTCCAGCACATCCACGATCTGCTTCAGCTTCAGCACCTCCATGGCGTCGTACTTGCCGTTGAAGAGGTGGGCGAGCAGCTTGCGGTGGATCTGGTCGGCCTGGTTCTCCAGGCGGTTGACCTCGATCCAGTATTCGGTCAGATTGCTCATCGTACGGAGACCGGGCATGGCCTCCGCGGTGAGCTCGGCGGCCCGCGCGAGCACCTCGATCTGCTGCTCGACGCCCTTGGGCAGTTCTTCCACCTGGTAGAGGACGACGAGGTCGACGGCCTCCTCCATGAAGTCCATGATGTCGTCGAGCGACGACGCGAGGTTGTAGATGTCCTCGCGGTCGAACGGCGTGATGAAGGAGGAGTTGAGCTGGTGGAAGATCGCGTGCGTGGCGTCGTCACCCGCGTGCTCGGCTGCCCGCATCCGCTCCGCGATCTCGGCCCGGGCGGCGGAATCCGCACCGAGCAGTTCCATGAGGAGCTTGGAGCCCGTGACGATGTTGTCCGCGGATGCGGAGAACATGTCGTAGAAGCTCGTCTCCCGGGGGGTCAGACGAAAGCGCACGTGGGGTCCTCGGGGTGCATTGGATTCGGTCAGGCTGATGCTAGGCGCATCATCCGGCCACGGCTAACCGGCGTTCTTCAGTGTCGCCCATCGGGGACAGTGGCAGGCAGCGGCCCCCGAGCACCCCGGCAAAATCCCGTAGAATATACCCACGAGGGGTATGCGATCCCGTATACGGCCCCTCCCCCCTTCCCCAGGAGGACGCGATGACGACCACCGAAGAGGCGGCCGGCGTGACCACGACGGACGCGCCCTCCACCGAGGCCGCCGGCACCGCCGTGGTGCACGCCACGCACGGCTACCACAAGCAGAAGGACGAGCACCTCAAGCGCCTGCGCCGGATCGAGGGCCAGATCCGCGGCCTCCAGCGCCTGGTGGACGAGGACGTCTACTGCATCGACATACTCACCCAGGTCTCGGCCTCCACGAAGGCCCTCCAGTCCTTCGCGCTCCAGCTCCTGGAGGAGCACCTGCGGCACTGCGTCGCGGACGCGGCCGTCAAGGGCGGGGCGGAGATCGACGAGAAGGTGGAGGAGGCGACGAAGGCGATCGCCCGCATGCTGCGGACGTGACCGTTCCCGCACGTGCGCGAGCCGGGCGCACGGAAGAGGGGGGAGACGACATCGGTCGCCTCCCCCCTCTCCTCCTGCCCGGGGCCGCCGGAACGCGGATCGCCCGCCGGCGCCGGAGCGGTCCCGCCCGCACGCGTCCCCCTCGGCTACTCGAACTCCTTCGCCGCGTGCATCAGCACCTCGTCGATCCGGTCCGGACTGAGCCGGTCGCCGTCCACGGACGACGCCGCGATCATCAACTCGCCGCACAGCTCGATCTCGGCGAGGGCGACACGGTCCTGTACGGCCGCACCACGCATCGAACCCACGTGCATCACCTCTTCCCGACCTCGTTCCCCCCGCGGGCCGACTTCCTAGCGTAGGGAGGACGGCACTCACCGCGCATGGCACGGACGGGCCATTTCACCCCCACCCGCCCTCGCCATGCGCCGGGGCGCGCCGGGACCACGGACCCGGCCCCCGGGCCGGCCGGAACCCCGGTCGGCCCGCCCCCGACCGCTACTGCCTGCGGATCTTCCCGGTGTAGATGTCGCCGGCGGGCGGTGTGACGACCCGTACCGGCTTCCCGAACCCGTCGAACGTGACGGTGGAGGCCACCGCGACCGTCTTCCCGGCGTTCACGAAGCTGAACTCGTGGCGCACCTTGCGCACCCGGCCCGCCCCGTCCAGGTACGCCTCGAACGGCACCCCCTTGGTGGAGAACCCTTTCGCCGCCGCTCCGAGCGGCCCCCGGACCTGCGGCGAAGCGGCCTTCGACGCGAGCGCGAGATCGGCGACGCCCCGGTAGCGCCGGACGCCGTCCGCCCCCTGCCCCACGAAGGCGACCTCCCGCGCCCCGCGCAACAGCTCCACGGCGGCCAGCGGATCGGTCGCGCCGCCCGTCACGAGGTTCCCGTCGGCCAGGGCCGCCGTGTCGATCCGCACCCACTTGTCGGCGGGCACCCCGGCTCCCCGGTTCTTCATGAACAGGGCCCCGGGCACGAACACCTCGATGATCGGCCGGTGTTCCTGCTTGCCCGCCGGGCCGGTCGGCAGCAACACCTCCAACTGGCCCCGGCTGCGCCGGAAGTCGTAGACACCCGTGCCCCGGATGGTCACCCGCGTGCCGCCGGCCGCCATCTCCATGCCGGTCCGCACCGCGTCCGCGCTGCCCGCGCGCAGCACCGCGTCGGCGGCTCCCCTGACGGCCCGCCCCGGATCGACGCCCTTACGGTCCTCGGCGGCGGCCCCGCTCCCGCCGCACCCGGCGCAGGTCCCCACCAGCCCCACCACGACGGCCAGCGCAGCCGCGCCCCCGCTCACCCTGTCCATCCGTCTGCCTCCGGAGTACGAGCCTCCTGCTCGCCCCGCCTAACGAGTGCCGGGGGAACTTCGTCACGCCGTACCGTGGAGAGGTGCCCGAGAACGAGTCCCCCCGGCAGGCCTCCACCGCCCCCCACACCCCCACCGTCACCGAACACGGCTCCTTCACCCACGCCCACTGCCCGTGCGGCTGGCGCGGCCCAGCCCGCCGCAGCCGCGACCGGGCCAGAACGGACGCGACGGAACACGCTTCCGCGGCCCGCTGACCGCCCCGCCCGACAAGAGCCCCGGCCCGACCGGCGACCCGAGCACCCCCGGCGGGAAGCCCCTGCCCGGCCGGCGGCCCAAGCTTTCCCGGCGGGAAGCCCCGGCCCACCGAGCGACCCGAGCTCCCCGGCGGGAAGCCCCAGTCCGACCGGCGGTCCCGCACCCCGCCCCCTCGGTTCAACCCCCTCCGCGCCGGGCACACCGCCCCGCGCAGCGGCAACGCCCATCCGCCCCCGTCCCGGGCCGCCGCCCCGTCCGCCCCGGGAGACCGCCATGCCCCTGCCCCGCCGACGCACCCTCCTCGCCGCCACCGGCGCCGCCGCCCTGACCTCGGCCTGCGACACCGCTCCCGCGCCGCGGCCGCCGACGGACCCGAAGCCCGGCGCGGACCCCGCCCCCGAGGCGCCTCCCAGGCCCGCCCCCAGGGCCCCGCAGGACTGGGCCGCCCTCGCCCGCTCCCTCCAGGGCCCCCTCGTCCGCCCCCAGGACGCCGACTACGCCACCGCGCGCCAGCTCTACAACCCCCGCTTCGACGGCCTGCGCCCCGCCGCCGTCGCCTACGTCGCGCACGAGGCCGACGTCCGCGAGGCCCTCGCGTTCGCCCGGACGGCCCGCACCCCCGTCTCGATCCGCAACGGCGGCCACGCCTACACCGGTTGGTCCAGCGGCACGGGCCACCTGGTGATCGACGTGTCGCAGCTCAGCGCCATCACGACCACCCCCTCCACCGCCACCGTCGGTGCCGGCGCCCGGTTGGTCCACGTCTACCGCACCCTCACCACCAGCACCGGCCGCACCGTTCCCGGCGGCTCCTGCCCCACCGTCGGCATCTCCGGACTCACCCTCGGCGGCGGGCACGGCGTGCTGTCCCGTGCGTACGGACTGACCTGCGACAGCCTCACCGCCGCGACCCTGGTCACCGCCGACGGCACGACACTGCGCTGCGACGACGCCACCCACCCCGACCTCTTCTGGGCCCTGCGCGGCGCGGGCAACGGGCAGTTCGGCGTCGTCACCCGGCTCGAATTCCGCACCCACCCGGCCCCCGAGGTCGTCATCGCCCGTCTCACCTGGCCCTGGTCGAAGGCGGCGGCCGTCCTCACCGCCTGGCAGGAGTGGGGCCCGGCCCAGCCCGACGAGATCTGGTCCTCGGCGCACTTCTCCGCGGGCGCGGGCGGCGGCACCCCCACCGTGAACGTCACCGCCTGCTCCCTGGGCTCCCGCTCCGCACTGGCCGACGCCCTCGACCGCCTCACCGCGCGGGCCGGAGCCCCCCGCTCCAGTTCTCTGCGCACCACCCCGCACCTCGACGCGATGCTCCAGTACGCGGGCTGCGCCGGACTCTCCGAGGCCCAGTGCCACCTGCCGGGCACGACCCCGGGCCGCGACCCCGCCGGGACCCTCGGCCGGGAGAACTACGGCGCCCGCTCCGCCTTCTTCGCCGCGTCCCTCGACCGGGCGGGGGTACGGACCCTGCTCGCCGCCGTCGAGCGCTTCACCCGTGTCCCGGCCGCGCAGGGCGGCGCCGGCAGCGTCGCGCTCACCGCACTGGGCGGCGCGGTCAACCGGGTCGCGCCCGAGGCCACCGCCTTCGTCCACCGGAACATGCGGATGCTCGCCCAGTACACGGCGTCCTGGCGGCCCGCCACCCCCGGCACCGCGCACCAGCAGTGGCTGACGGCCACTCATGACGCGCTGCGCAGGCACGCCTCGGGCTCCGCCTACCAGAACTACCCGGACGCGAACCTGCCCGACTGGCGCCGTGCGTACTTCGGCAGCGCGGCCGGCCGCCTCACCGGGCTCAAGGCCCGCTACGACCCGGACCGCCTCTTCGACTTCCCGCAGGCCCTCTGATTCCGCCACGGCCGCCCGGACCCCCGAGGTCCGCCGGCCGCGGCTCGGCCCGACGGTTTTCAGCCAAAAAACCTAAGCTGCGAGTCCGTTGTAACCGCTGCCGTCCTGCCGCGCCTCCACCGCCGCCCGTGCCTGTCCGGCCGACGCGGCGGTCCGCCGCTCGGCGTCCCGCTCCCGCGCGCTCCTGGACCGCACGAGGAAGCGCGTCGCCCCCCAGCGGGACAGCGCCCCCACGGCCGGTGTCAGCAGCATCAGCGCGAGCGGGGCCAGCAGCAGCGTCACCGCGGTGCCCAGCGCGAAGCCGCCCACCACGTCGGTCGGGTAGTGCACCCCCATGTAGACCCGGCAGAAGCCCTCGGCGCAGGCGAGCGCGATGCTCAGCAGCCCCCACCTGCGGTTCGCCATGAACACCCCGATGGCGACGGCCATGGCCAGGGTGGCGTGGTCGCTCACGAAGGAGAAGTCCGTCTTGCCGGCGACCAGCACCTCCAGCCCCTTGTGCTCCAGGAAGGGCCGCGGCCGCTCCACGAAGCTCCGGATCGGGATGTTGACCAGCAGTGCGATGCCGGCCGCGAGCGGGGCCCACACGATCGCCGCCGCCGACGCCACCGAGTCCTCGGCGCTCCCGCGCGTGCGCCCGCGCCACCAGCACCACAGGGCGACCAGGACGAGCCCGAGCAGGATTCCGTACTCGCCGACGTACTCCACGAGCCGGTCGGCCCAGCCGGGTGCGTCGGCGGCGATGCCGTTGATGTCGTAGAGCAGGCTGACATCGGGGTTCGACCCGTCCATCGAGAGTCCAGCCATCTGCACGGCCCCTTGCCCTTGCTGTGTCGCAGTCGCACGTCTCCCGGCCCGCGCACGTCGTTGTGCGCGGCGGGCCCATCACCCCCGTGACAGTTCTTCCCGAAAGTCTTTCCCGAAGCTGGAGCCGACGCCCTCGACAGCACGGTCGCCGCGTCGTCACGGTCGTCGCGTCCAGGGAACGCCCTGGGGCGTCCCGAGGTTCCACTCTCCACCGAACGATCACCATGACGTTATCGAAGAGAGACTCATCGTCCCAGCTCAGGGCGGAGTCGTCACAGAGAGTTCCGGCCAGAACCGACGTCCCGTCAGGCTTCCGGACGACGGCGCGCATCACGCCTTGGGCAATGCCTTCGCGCCATCAGCGGTGACTCTGGTGGCCCCGAAGTAGTCATCCGTGTCGATCTTGTCGAAGCGGATCACGGCACCGGTGAAGGGCGCGTTGATCATGTAACCGCCGCCCACGTAGATCCCCACGTGCCGGATCATCCGGGAGTTGGCGGGATCGTCGGAGAAGAACACCAGGTCGCCCGGCAGCAGCTCGTCGCGGGAGGGGTGCGGTCCGGCGTTGTACTGGTCGTTGGCGACGCGCGGCAGCTCGATGTCGACGGTCCGGTACGCGGCCTGCGTGAGCCCGGAGCAGTCGAACCGCCCCTGCTGGTCCGGCGTCCCGTTGCCGCCCCACAGGTACGGCGTGCCGAGCTTGCTCTGCGCGTAGTTGATGGCGGTCGCCGCGGCCCGCGAGGGCGCGACCCGGCCGACGGGCTTGGCGAAGCTCTGCTCCAGGGAGCGGATGATCTTGACGTAGTTCTGGGTCTCCTTGTACGGGGGGACCCCGCCGTACTTGATCACCGCGTACGCGCCCGCGTTGTAGGCGGCCAGCATGTTGTTCGTCGGGTCGCCGGGGGCCTTCTTCACGTACCCGGCCAGTTCGCAGTCGTACGAGGCGGCCGACGGAATGGCGTCCTTCGGGTCCCACACGTCCCGGTCGCCGTCGCCGTCGCCGTCGATGCCGTGCGTGGCCCAGGTACCGGGGATGAACTGGGCGATGCCCTGCGCCTTGGCCGGGCTCACCACCTTCGGGTCGAAGCCGCTCTCCTGGTAGAGCTGGGCGGCCAGCAGCGCCGGGTTGATGGCCGGGCAGAGGTTGCCCCACTTCTGGACGAGCGGCTGGTAGAGGGCCGGCACCGCCCCCTTGACCAGTCCGACGGCCCGCCCGCCGGCACCGCCCTGGCCCGCGATGCCCGCCGCCGCCGAGAACGTACCGACCACGAGCAGCACGACGAAGGCCAGGAACAGCCCGATCCCGGCCCCGCTCGCCACCCAGACTTTGCGCACGCCCCAACCCTCCCTCATCGCGGCCCGGTTCACGGGGGTTCTCCACACTGTCGTGTCGCGCCGCCGGTCCAGGCAAGAGCGCCCGGCATGCGGCAGGGAGCGCGGCAGGCGTCGCACTCGCCGTTCGCGGGGCTCGTCACGCGGCGCGCGGCCCGCCCGAACCCCCCGGCGGAGCAGCCCCGTTGCCCTCGCGTCTCACGGCGGCCCCGTCCCCAGCAGCGTCAGCGCCCCGTACGCCCCCGACGCGACCCCCGCCGCCCCCACGACCACCGCCGGCGCCCAGCGCCGCCGCAGCCCCGCCAGCGCCACCGCGGGCCCCAGCAGCAACAGGAACGACGGCATCATCAGCCGCGGCCGCGACCCGAAGTACCCGGACCCGACCAGCGAGACCACGACGACCGCCACCCCGTACACCGCCACCGGCAGCGCAGGCCGCAGCCGCAGCGCCGCCCACAGCGCCCACCCCAGCACCGCGAAGGCGGCGCACAGGCCCGCCCCCGCGAAGGCGTTCACCGCGAACTGCCCGGCGACGAACCGCGCCAGCGCCACTCCGCCGTCGATCCGGTTGTCCCACCCCGCCTGGACGTCGAAGTACGCGAACGGCCGCCCTTCCCGTACCGCCACGAAGCAGACGTATCCCAGCCAGCCCAGCGGGGCCAGCAGCACGCCCGCGACCACCCGCCGGGGACGCACGCCGGACCCCCGCCGGGCAGCCAGCCGCCGCACCCCCGCGACGGCGATCGCCGCGACGAGCGCCGCCGCCACCGGCCGGGTCAGCCCCGCGCCCACCGCGAGCAGGCCCGCCGACACCCACCGGTCGCGCAGGACCGCGTACAGCGACCAGGCCGCCAGCGCGGTGAAGAGCGTCTCGGTGTACGCCATGGACTGCACGAAGGCCGTCGGGTACGCCCCCCACAGCACCGCCAGCAGCACGCCCGCCCGGCGTCCGTAAAGCCGCGCGCCGACCGCGAAGATCCCCCACGCGGCGGCGACCGACGCGGCCCAGGAGACGAGCAGCCCCGCCCCGGCGACGTCCAGCGGCGGCACGAGCGCGTGCAGGGCCCGTTCCAGTGCCGGGAGCAGCGGGAAGAAGGCGAGGTCGGAGTGGAGCGTGCCGTCGGGGAGCACCGCGGTGTGGCCGTAGCCGTGCTGGGCGATGCGCTGGTACCAGAGGGAGTCCCAGCGTCCGTGCAGCCGCAGCACGCCGTCCTGGCCCCGGGCGGCGGCGACGGCCAGCAGGATCGCCAGACCGGTGAGCCGCACGGCGGCATAGCCGAGCAGCGCGGGGGCGGCGTACCGCAGCGCGTCCGCGAACGGGCGGGCGGCGGCGGCCGGTTCCACTCCGTCCGTCCGGGGCCGGGGCGGCGCCTGGGTCTCGGGCATGCTGGACACTATCGCGCGGCGACGCCCCGGAAAGCACATGCGTTCGGATCGAGGGGCCCCGACGAAAGGACGTCGGAACGCCGGCCCGCCACCGCATCCGACGCAGCGCCCGCGCGCGTGGACGCAACGCGGGCGCAGGGGAGCGCACGCCTCGGCCGGATGTAACAGGGCCAAGGTGCACAACGCCAGTCATTGCCCGGAGTCACCCCCCGTGATACACAGAGTGACCGTACGGCTTTTCGCCCGACAACCGGTTTGGACCCCTCCGCACCGCAGGTCAGAGCGGTGAGACCGGACCTGTGTGCGAAAAACCGACAAAGATTGCCGCCAAGTCGACATACCCGGGCGGTTTCATCAGCGAAGATAGGGCGATGCTCCCTGCCGTCCGGCAGGAGTGCGAACTACCCGACAGGGGCGGTGACTTAATGATCCTGGCAGCCGAAAAGGGCGACATCACCACCATCATCGGCGGAATCGCGCCGAACTGGGGACCGTTCGGAAACCTCGGCAACGAGGCCCGCATCATGGTCGAGGTCGTCATGGCCGTGGCGATCCTGCTGTGCCTCGGCATCGCCATCTGGGGCGCGGCCAAGCAGCGCATCGGAGCCACGGCACTGCGCGACACGTTCAGCGCGGAACAGGGCAAGGGCCTCATCGTCGCGGGTCTGACCGGCGTGTTCATCATCGGCTCGCTCGGCACGCTGTTCACCATCGTGTACGGCATGGCTGTCTAGCCCCCTTCCCCCCCCACTCCGCACCGGGCGTGCCCGGAATTCCCCCCGAGGTTGCGTTCTCTGATGCCGACTCACCTGACGAGTCACCACACCGCGCCCACCCGGGAAGCGGCACCGCTACCGTCTAAGCAGTACGCCTCCGCATACGTGTGCGGGTGCGGCGGGACGGACACGGGACGGCGAAAGGCTGAGGGGGCGTACGCGGCATGAACCGCGGTGACGACGAGCGACGGGGGACGGACGACCCCTATACGACGATGGGCGGCACCCGTCAGACGCGTACCCGCATGCCGGACGACACGGGCACGGCCCGGCCGCGCGCCCCACGGGCCCGGGCGTCGCGTTCGACGGTCACGGTGGTGGGCGTGGCGGTGCTGCTGAT
The DNA here is from genome assembly GCF_055596485.1 of Streptomyces sp. NPDC039736. Classification (NCBI taxonomy): domain Bacteria; kingdom Bacillati; phylum Actinomycetota; class Actinomycetes; order Kitasatosporales; family Streptomycetaceae; genus Streptomyces; species Streptomyces sp. NPDC039736. Next base: position 75,154 of record NZ_JBVIUQ010000018.1, read on the forward strand.
CGCGGCGATCGCGTTCGTCAACCGGGGGCCGGGGAGCAGCGGCGGCGGCACGGGCCGGGCGGGCGGCGAGCCGGAGTCCAGCTCGACGGCGGCGACGGGCGACAAGCCCGTGACGGCCAAGGGCCCGTCCGGCATCCCCTCGGGCTTCGCGCGGAGCAGCCAGGGCGCGCAGAGCGCGGCGTCGAACTACACGGTGGCGCTGAATTCGGCGGACATGTTCAAGACCGCCGAGCGGCACGCCATCGTCGACGCCCTCTACACCTCCGCCGAGGCGCCGGGGCTGAAGGCGTCGCAGGACGCCCTGTACTCCGCGGAGTTCCTGCGCCGGACCGGCCTCGACGCCCGGGGCGAGGCCCCGGCCGGGAGTCTGTTCGTGTCCCGCGCGCTCCCGGTGGGGACGAAGGTCGAGTCGGCGGACGCGGACAACGCCACCGTGTCCGTCTGGTACTCGGCCCTGATCGGCATGTCCAGCCCCAGCTCCACCGACCCCGTGAAGTCCAGCTGGAACACCCTGACCTTCCGGCTGAGGTGGGAGAAGGGCGACTGGAAGGTCGTCAGCACCACGGAGAAGAAGGGACCGGCTCCGTTGCCCGGCGACCAGGCGGCCTCCGACTCGGCAGAGATCAGCAAGGCAGTCGAAGAGTATGGAGGGTTCACTTATGCCAGGTAGCCTCCGCAGCCGCACCGCCCCGGCGCTGGCCGTACTGGTCACCGCGCAGGTCGCCGTCCTGATGGCGGCCACCCGTGCCGTGGCGGCGCCCACCCCGCCGCCGAGCCCTGCCGCGACCCCCTCGCCCAGCCCGAGCAGCAACGTCTGCGACGGGTTGATCGGTTCGTCCCGGGAGTACTGCGAGCGGGGCAGCTCCGACCCCGGCGCCGCCCCGTCGCCGCCCGCCAATGACGCCCCCCTCGACCCCCTCACCTCCCTCGCCAAGGGCTGCGCCGACGCCGCCGCCTGGATCGTCGGCAAGCTCAGCGAGGCCGTGAAGTCCACCGCCAACGTCGACTTCACTAACCCCAAGTTCCTCCAGCAGTACGCCGTCGTCTTCGCCGCCTCCACCGTCCTGACCCTCGTCCTGTGGCTCCTCGCGGTGGCCAAGCGCGCCATGCGCGGCGTCCCCCTCGCCACCGCCGCATCCGAGGCCATCGGCTTCCTCTGGCTGACCGTCCTGGCCTCCGCCTTCACCCCGCTGATCCTCTACACGATCGTCTCCGCCACCGACGGCGTCACCGAGGTCATCGCCGCCGCGTCCGGCGGCCAGACCGACGTCTTCTTCGGCTCCTTCGCCGAGGCCCTGAAGAACCGCGAGTCCATCGGCGGCGGCCCGATCATGCTGATCGTCGTCGCCCTCGTCACGATCCTGGCCGCCGGCGTCCTCTGGCTCGAACTGGTGATCAGGGCCGCCCTCCTCTACGTGGGCGCCCTCCTCGGCACGGTCGTCTACGCGGGCCTCGTCGACAAGAACCTGTGGAGCCACGTCCGCCGCTGGGCCGGCATCATGATCGCCGTCATCCTGGTCAAACCGGTCATCGTGATCGTCCTCGGCCTCGCCGGAGCGCTCTCCACCGGCGACGGCCCCAACGCCTTCTCCGCCGTCGTCTCGGGCCTGGCGATCATCCTGCTCGCCATCTTCGCCTCCGCGATGATCTACCGCTTCGTGCCCGGCTTCGGCGACGACATCGCCGCCGCCAGCGCCAGCCGCAAGCAGGTCACCGACGGCGCCCGCGCCTCCGCGGTCCTCTCCTCCCCGGCCAACCTCGTCTCCCAGGGCATCAAGACCCACAGCAGCCGGGGCGGCGGCGGAGGCGGAGGCAGCGCCCCCGCCCCCCGCCAGGCCGCGAACGCCTCCTCCGGCGTCACCGCCCACGGCTCCCGTACGGGAAATCCGGGGCCCACCTCGAGCGGAACCCCGACCGGAGGAACCGGCGGCACCGGGTCCATCCCCTCCGCCGCCCCGTCGGCCCGTAGCAACAGCACCCACAGCAACCGCGGCACCGGCAACACGGGCACCTCCAACTCCCCGCACAGCCACCGCAAGAACTCAGGAGGGGGAGGGCGTTGACCACCCAGTCCCACCCGATCGCGCCCCGTCGCACCTACCTCATCGGCCGGGCCCGCCCCAACGCCATCGTCGGCAAGAACCGCGAGACCGGCGAGATCGCCCTGATCATCGCCGGCGGCTTCATCGGCATGATGTGCGGCCTGCTGGTCCCCAGCCTCTCCCTGCGCATCCTGCTCCTCGTCGGGTTCCCCCTGCTCGCCCTGATGGCGGTGTACGTGCCGTACAAGCACCGCACCTTCTACAAGTGGTTCGAGATCAACCGGAGTTACAAGCGGAACCTCCGCAAGGGCACCGCCTACCGCTCCCAGGCGATGGACGCCGGCACCCGCATCGACGGCCGCGAGGTCGAGATCGGCCCGCCCCCCGGCATCGGCCGCATCAACTGGCTGGCCGCCCCCTTCGGCCCCGACGAGATCGCCGTCCTGCTGCACGCGGACCGGCGCACCGTCACCGCCGCCATCGAGATCGAGGGCCCCGGCGTCGGGCTGCGCGACAGCGAGGACCAGGAGGCCCTGGTCGACCGCTTCGGCACGCTCCTCAAGCACGTCGCGAACGGCGACGGCTTCGTCACCCGCCTCCAGATGCTCGCCCGCACCCTCCCCGCCGACCCCGACGCGCACGCCAAGGACGTCGCCCAGCGCGGCGACCGCACCGCCCCCGACTGGCTCCTGGACTCGTACGACCAGCTCCAGTCGATGGTGTCCACCTCCAGCGAGCAGCACCGCGCCTACCTCGTCGCCTGCATGCACTACACCCGCGAACTCGCCGCCGAGGGGGCCGCGATGGCCCGCGCGTCGCGTCCCAAGGGCCAGCGCAAGCTCGACAAGGACTCCGGCCTCGCCATCGTCATGGCCCGCGAGCTGACCGACATCTGCGCCCGCCTCGCCGAGGCCGACATCCGGGTGCGCCAGCCGCTCGGCCAGTCCCGGCTGTCCTCCCTCGTCCACTCCATGTACGACCCGGACCACCCCATCGACCACATCCAGGCCATGACCAAGCGCAACGCCTGGCCCGCCGAGCTGGACGCCGTCGAGCCGACCTACCTCCAGGCCAAGACCCGCGAGTCCCTCACCCGCGAGCCCTGGTGCCACGCCACCGCGTGGGTGAAGGAGTGGCCGATGACCCCCGTCGGCGTCAACTTCCTCGCCCCGCTCCTCGTCCACACCCCGGACGTGATCCGTACCGTCGCCGTCTGCATGGACCTCGAACCCACCGAGGTCGCCATCGAGCGCATGCTCACCGAGAAGACCAACGACGAGGCCGACGCGTCGCGCGCCGCCAAGATGAACCGCACCGTCGACCCCCGCGACATCGCCGCCCACGGCCGCCTCGACCAGCGCGGCGAGGACCTGGCCTCCGGAGCCGCCGGCGTCAACATCGTCGGCTACATCACGGTCTCCTCCCGCAATCCCGAGGAGCTGGCCCGCGACAAGCGCACCATCCGCGCCTCCGCCGGAAAGTCGTACCTGAAGCTCGAATGGTGCGACCGCGAGCACCACCGCGCCTTCGTGAACACCCTCCCCTTCGCCACCGGCATCCGTCGCTGACCGCTCCCCCCGGAAGGACAGACCATGCGAGACCCCCTGTCCGCACTCACGGATGCCTTCACCAGCTTCCTCTTCGGCAAGGTCGAGACCACCCGCCTCCCGGTCCGCACCTCCACCGGCCAGGCCCAGGCGGTCTACCTCCCCACCGCCGCCCCGGGCCTCGGCGACTCCGGTGTGATCATCGGCCGCGAGGTCTACAGCGGCAAGGGCTACATCTACGACCCCTTCCAGTTGTACGGCCAGCAACTCCCGGCCCCCCACTGGCTGGTCCTCGGCGAATCCGGAAACGGGAAGTCCGCCCTGGAGAAGACCTACGTACTGCGCCAGCTCCGCTTCAAGGACCGCCAGGTCGTGGTCCTGGACGCGCAGGGCGAGGACGGCGTCGGCGAGTGGAACCTCATCGCCCAGCAGTTGGGCATAACCCCCATCCGCCTGGACCCGATGGCCGCCCTCAACGACGGCATCCGGCTCAACCCCCTCGATCCCGCCATCACCACCACCGGCCAGCTCGCCCTGCTCCGCACCATCATCGAAGTCGCCATGGGCCACGGCCTGGACGAACGTTCCGGCTTCGCCCTCAAGGTCGCGCACGCCTACGTCAACGAGACGATCACCAACCGCCAGCCCGTCCTGACCGACATCGTCGAACAACTCCGCCACCCGGAACCGGAGTCCGCCCAGGCGATGAACGTCGACCTGGACGACGTACGGGCCTGGGGCCTGGACGTCGCGCTGGTTCTGGACCGCCTGGTCGACGGCGACCTCCGCGGCATGTTCGACGGCCCCACCACCGTGGGCATCGACCTGGACGCCCCCCTGATCGTCTTCGACCTCTCCCACATCGACCGCAACTCCATCGCCATGCCGATCCTCATGGCGATCGTCGGCGTGTGGCTGGAACACACCTGGATCCGCCCGGACCGCGTGAAGCGCATCTTCCTGGTCGAAGAGGCCTGGCACATCATCAACAGCCCCTTCGTGGCCCAGCTCTTCCAGCGCCTGCTCAAATTCGGCCGCCGCCTGGGCCTGTCCTTCGTCGCCGTCGTCCACCACCTCTCCGACGTCGTCGACGGAGCCGCCGCCCGCGAGGCCGCGGCGATCCTCAAGATGGCCTCCACCCGCACGATCTACGCCCAGAAGGCCGACGAGGCCCGCGCGACGGGCAAGGTCCTCGGCCTCCCCCGGTGGGCGGTGGAGATCATCCCGACCCTCACCCCCGGCATCGCCGTCTGGGACGTCAACGGCAACGTCCAGGTCGTCAAACACCTGATCACCGAGGCCGAACGCCCCCTGGTCTTCACCGACCGCGCCATGACCGAGTCCTCGGCGACCCCCGAGGAGTCCTTCCTCAACGACGACGCCCGCGCCGCCGACTGGGAGGCGGAGCAGCGCGCGGCCCTCATCGAGCAGCACATGGCCGAAGTCGAGTCCTCGGACGCGACGGTGGCCTGACATGCCCGGTTCGTACGATCGGGGACACGGCGCCGGCAGTCGGGGCGGCGACCGGAACCGCGGAGGAACGGGCGGCATCCCGGACGGCCTCCTGCTGGCCCTCCTCGGCCTGCTGCTGGGCCTGACGGTCCTCACCTGGACCTCCACGGGCCTGGCGGGCCTGTTCGCCCACGGCTCCTGGCCGAGCCGGGTCACCTTCCCCCACACCCCGTCCGCCCTGCGCCAGTTGGCCGCCGACCCCGGCGACATCCCCGCCGCCTGGCCCGCCACCCCGCCCGCCGAACTCTCCGGTTACGGCCTCTTCTACGGCCTGCTCATCGGCCAGCTCCTGGTCCTGCTGGTCCTCACGATCTTCGCCATCGGCACCTTCACCCGCTGGCGCCACACCCGCGCCCGCTCCCGCACATCCACCGCCCCCCTCCCCCAAGAGGACCCCACCCCCGTGAGCCCTCTTGGGCGACGGGGCTCCGCTCCCGTGAGCCCCCTCGCCCAAGAGGTCCCCGCTCCCCTGAGCCCCCTTGGGCGACGGGGCCGCCCCAAGGGGGCGGAACGGGCGGGCAAGGGGGCGGCCCCCGGCGGAGCCGAACCCCCCGCCCCGGCCCACCTCGACACCGCCCCGGCCCATCCCGGTGCCGCCCAGGCCCCTGCCCCGGCCCACCCCGGCACCACCCAGCCCCCCGCACCCACCACCACCGCCCACCTGACCACCCCCCGCATCGCCCCGTCCCCCTCACCCCGTACGCCCCACGAGGGCCTCCTCCTCAACCGCCACACCCACCGCACCACCGCCACCGAAGCCATCCTCGACGCCCCCGGCCCCGCCCTCGTCCTCACCTCCGACCCCGCCCTCTGGTCGGAGACCAAAGACGCCCGCGCCAAACTGGGCCCCGTCCTCCTCTACGACCCCGAGCACCGCTGCGACACCCCCTCCCGCCTCCACTGGTCCCCCACCACCGGCTGCCAGGACCCCGGCACGGCGACCGCCCGCGCCCGGGCCCTGCTCGCCCCCGTCCGCCCCCGCGCCCGAGCCGACTCCGCCGTCGCCGAAACCGCCGAGACCCTCCTCAGCAGTTGGCTGCAGGCCGCAGCCATAGACGACCGCCCCTTCAAGCACCTGCTCCGCTGGGCGCAAGGATCAGGGGCCCACGAGCCCGTCCGCATCCTCCGCACCCACCCCCGCGCCCGCTCCGGTGCCGCCGGCCTCCTCGAATCGGCCCTCACCGCTTATCCCGAACGCCGCGAACAGGCCCAAAACCTCACCACCCGCGCCTTCTCCGCCCTCTCCTCGATCCACCTCCGCGAGGCTTGCACCCCCAACCGAACCGATTCGCTCACCTTGGAATCATTTGTGGTCGAGGGGGGAACGCTCTACATGGTCGGTGAATCCATCGAGGACCCCCGCACCCGCCCCTCGGGACCGGGCGCGATGCCGCTGCTCACCGCCCTCGCCTCATACGTGGTCGAGCACGGCCGCCGCATGGCCGCACGGTCATCCGACGGTCGGCTCGACCCACCAATGACGCTCGTCCTGGACGACATCGCGGCCGTGGCCCCGCTCCCCCAGCTCCCGGACCTCCTCACCTCCGGCCGGGCCCAGGGCCTCCCGACCCTGGCCCTGCTCCGCTCCCAGGAACAGTTCAACTCGGCCTGGCCCAGCACACGTTGAAACGCCCCCGGGGTGCACCGACCACCACCCCGAACAGGCCCGCCACCCCCCTCCCCCTCGCCCCTCTCTTCGACAAGAGTGACGAGTCGTACGCACCGGCCTCGCGGACCTCACGGACGCGCGGGCCCGGCGCGCACCCACCCGGCCCGCACCCACTCCCGTCGGAAGAGACGCCCACCCATGTCCAAGCCCCCGCACACCCACCCCGACCGCCGCCCGGCCCCCGCCACCACGGCCGCGCCCACCACCACGGACCTCGCCCCCGCTCCGGCCACCGCGAGCCCCCGGGCCGCCCGCCCGGCACCCCTCGTCCTCGCCCTCACCCACGCCACCGTTCTGCTCACCCCCCACTCCCGCCCGCTCCCCGACCACACCCTCCTCCTCACCGACGGCAGAATCACCGCCACCGGACCGAGCTCCCAACTCAAACCCCCGCCGCACGCCCGGGTCGTCGACCTCACGGGCAAGTACATCGTCCCGGGCCTGACCGAGTCGCACATCCACACCTTGGGCGACGAGGCCCTCACCGCCCCGCTCTTCCCGCTGACCGGCATCACCTCGGTCCGCGAGATGTGGGGCCAGCCCTTCCACCACGCCTGGCGCCGCAGGATCTCCTCCGGAACCCTCCTCGGTCCCCGCTTCGTCATCGCGAGCCCGATCCTCGACGGCCCGCCGTCCATCTGGGCGGACGACCTCGGTCTGCCCGTCCTCGAAGTGGCCGACGCGCAGGCGGCCCGCGCCGCCGTACGCAAGGTCCACCGCGAGGGCGCCGACTTCGTCAAGGTCTACTCCCGCCTCTCCCCGGAGGCCTACTACGCGATCGCCGACGAGGCGAAGCGCCTGCGCATCCCCTTCGCCGGCCACTGCCCGGACATCCTGCCGATGTCCCGCGCCGCCACCTCCGGCCAACGCTCCATCGAGCACCTGCACGCCATGCTCCTGGCCACGTCCTCCCGCGAGGACGAGATCCGCCGAGCCCTCGCCGAGGTCCGCATCGACCCCACCGACCCCTCCAGCCTCTCCCGTTACGGCAGTTGGTTCCGCCAGGTCCACCCGCTGGAGTGGCAGGCCACGCTCTCGTACGACAAGGGCCGCGCCCGCCGCCTCTTCGACACCCTCGCCGAGAACGGCACGTACGTCACCCCGACCCTCCTGGTCCACCACTCCCTGGAACGCATCGCGGACCTGCCCGCCTCCTCCCCCGACTGGAAGTACCTCCCCGCCTGGGCGGTCGCCTCCTGGCCCGCCATCTGGGAAGCGATGACCGGCTCCCGCACCCCGGAGGACACCGCCCGCATCCGCCGCATCTACGAGCACCGCCTCACCCTCGTCTCCGAGATGCACCGCGCCGGCGTCCGCCTGACCGCGGGCACGGATACGGGCACGGGATACGCCGTCCCCGGCTTCTCCCTCCACGAGGAACTCCGCCTCCTCTCCGAAGCCGGTCTCCCCGCCCCCGACGTCCTCGCCACGGCCACCACCCACCCCGACGCCCTCCTGCGCCTCCCGAAGTACCGTCCCGCCGACCTCCTGGTCCTCAACAGCGACCCCCTCCACGACATCCGTCGCACCCGCGACATCCACTCCGTGGTCAACGCCGGCCACTACCTCTCCCCCGCCGACCGCGTCCGTCTGCTCGCGGACGTGGAAAAGGCCGCAGCCGAAAGCACCCCTCCCGAAGAAGAAGCACTTCCGGCCACGGCCACTCCCGGCTGCGCCTGCAACGCACCCCACTGACGCAAAAGCCCCCGAACGCAGAAAAGCCCCGTACCGGTTTCCCGGTACGGGGCTTTTCCACAATGATTGTTCGGCGGCGTCCTACTCTCCCACAGGGTCCCCCCTG
>NZ_JBVIUQ010000019.1:0-72816 GCF_055596485.1 Streptomyces sp. NPDC039736
GCGATCTCCCACAACCCATCCGGAACAATCCAACTCCACGTTCCCTGGCCCATGTTGAACAGGGATACCCAGCACCCCCACATAGGACACCGTCTAAAGCCTCAGGGGCCGTGGCGTCCCGGAATACGACACGCGCGCAACAAGTGCTCTCCGCTAATACCCCTGAAAAATCAGGGCCGCTGTGACCCCTGCGCCCGGGGCTACGAGCCCAGCCCCGACACCTACATCCACCCTGCGGCCGCCCCGGGACACCGGCTGGCCGCGTAACCCCCCAGTTCCCGGGGCGGCCGCAGGCGACAAGCCCGGCCGCCCCGGTGACACAGGCGAGGTACGGCCAACGGGCCGACACTCGGCACTACTTCCACCTGCCTCACATCCGACCGACGAAGGAGCACCCCACCATGCAGCGAACTGTTCACCGCGCCGCCCTGGCTGTGGCCGATGCCGTGACCGAGGGCCTGGACACCGTCACCGCCGTGCTCGGCGGTGCCGCCGGTGCCTGGGCTGTCTATACCCACACGCCTGCCCACTGGCCGACCGACGGGCGCCTGGCCCTGGCCGGCGGCGTCGCGGTCGTGTCCGCCGTTGCCGCGAACTCCCTGGCCGACGTGTTCCTGGCTCCGCTGCGGCGCCGGGTAACCGCGGCGCGAAGCAGCCTCCGTCCCGCGATCGGCCGGTGCCCCGCGGTGCCGGTGCCGGTGGCCGTGCCGGTGCCCGACACTCTGACTGGAGCCCTGGCGCAGACCGTAGCCGCCACGGAGACCGACGCTGCCGTCCGGGCCGCGACCGACATGTGGAACGTCGACCGCAGCGAGGGCTTCCTGCGCAACGAAGACCGCTGGCGGGGCTATGAGGACGGCAGCGCGTCCTTCTTCCTCGCGCCCGGCGTCTGCCTGTACTACCAGGCCACGCCGACCCAGTACGGCCGCAACAGCGAGTACACCCTGCTGACCGGGGACGGCGAACAGCCGGTACCCATCCGGCACGTGGAAGAGATCCGCCATCAGCTCGCCGCCCGCGCCGCCGGACTCCCGGCCACCCCGGTCACCGAGAGCAGCGACCGCGCCCCGGTGGAGCCCCAGGGTAAGGACATGACCGCCGCCACCCGGTGACCGGTCCTTCCCGCACCCGCCTGATCCGAGAGGACACCACACCATGAGCACCGCCACCCTCGCCGCCTTCATCGAGCCGGACCGCCCCAACAACCTGCTGATCCGGTTCATCACGGTCGGCGGCTCGTACGTGGACGTCACCGGCTCCGGCGAGCATGCAAAGAACAACCGCTGGACCTGCCACGGCTGCGGCGACTCCTCCGACCGGCCCGAGGAGGACTACCTGTTCCACATCCGGCCGGACGCCAACAACCACGCCGCCACCTGCCGCGCTATTCCGCTGCGGTGACCGCCCGTCCTTCGTTCGTCACCCACCGCTTGGGCGCGTAACACCCCTGGCCCCCGGGGCGGCTGTCGGCCGCGAGTCCAGCCGCCCCGGTGACATCCCCCGCACTTCTTCCATGCTGACCAGAAATGAGGTGCTTCCCATGACGTGCCCGCCCGCCACCACACCGACGACCACCGACCCCCAGTTGGTGATCGTGTCCTTCGGCTACCTCCACGGCCCGCTGCCCACCGACGGTGTCGACGTCCTGTGTGACCTGCGCCGTCACTTCAAGGACCCGCACATCGATCCCGCGCTGCGCCACCAGACCGCTCTCGACGACGCGGTCCGCACCGCCGTCGACGCCACCCCGGGCATCCCCGAGCTGGTCCAGGCGCTCGCCGACACTGTCCACGCCTACCAGGCCGGACCCAGCGCCCACCAGCACACCATCAACGTCGCCCTGGGCTGCGCCGGCGGCAAACATCGTGCAGGCAGCGTCGCCCTGGACCTCGCTGACACTCTGCACGAGCGCGGCGTCACGGCCACGGTCCTCCACCGCGATCTCCACCGGCCCGTCGTCGACCGCTGACCGGACGGACACCGCCGTCCCCGCCACCCACCCCCAACTCCCGGGGGCGGGTGGCGGGGACGTGCGGTGCCCACCCGGCCACACCGAGACCGGACGGCCGACCGCTGGAGGCCATGTGCCCACCCGCCACTCCTCATCGACTACGCCACTGCCCGGCTTTTCAGTGCCAAAGGAGAATCCGAATGACCGAGATGATCTACCCGGAGATGCCCCCGAACACCCTGGTGGTCCTCATCGGCCCGTCCGGCACCGGGAAGTCCACGATCGCCCGCGCCTGGCCCGCCTCCCAGGTCCTCTCCCTGGACGCACTGCGCGAAATCGTGAGCGACGACTTCTCTGTCAAGTTCAGCGTGTTGAGGTGAAGTAGCCGCCCTGCACGGCCTCGCAACTGGTGAGCTCGATGGTGAGGTGCCGCGTATTCCAGTTCAGAGCGCCCCGATCGGTCGCTTTGGATCATGCGGGCGGTGTCCAGGGTCCGGCCCGGAGTGAATATGGTCGTCCGATGGCGCGTTCGAAGCGCTTCGGGAGGAGAGAGTGCCGGTGGACGTCGTCGCGGTTATGGAAGCACTGGCTGAACAGGGCGTAACGGTGCTGCTCAAGGCCGACGCTGAGCGGATGGCAGAGAGGGGCAGGCCTTGGACCTTCGTCGCCAGTGGAGCGCCGTTGCGCGAGGACATCCTTGTGCGAACCGATGCCGCGTCTGTGGAGCAATGCCTCGCAATGTGCTTGCCCCGCCTGCGTGAGCTGGGCTTTCCGTTCCCTGAGTGAGAGAAGGTGTGAGCGGACCGCCGCTCTGGATGTCAGTGCCGGCTGCTTGCATGAGCTCATGGACACCGTGCACACGACCGCCGCCCTCCTCCCGGACCCCGCCGAGCTCCGCGCGCACCTGCGCGCGCTGGCCGTGCTGGACCAGGCGATCTGCCGCGACCCGCAGTTCTCCCGCTACTCCTTCTCCACCACCTGGGGGCCTGGGACGGAGGCGGCCCTGATGGACAACGGCTCGGGTGACGACTTCTGCGTCCTCTTCACCCCGGCCGGTGCGCTCGTCCGCGGCTTCGATCACGAATCAGAGATGAGCCCGTACGGCACGGACGACGAACAGGTCTGGCCCGGCGTCATCGACGAGGTGCCTGCCGCGCTACGCCCGCTCCTGGACGACCCGGCCTTCGTCGACGAAGGCCTCGGCGCCCCGCGGGTCACCGCCTGCCTGTGGTGGGAGACCGGCGGCAGCGCCTGGCGCACCGGCTCGGGCATCGAGTTCCCCTCGGGCAGCCCGGACCCGGACGGCTCCGGGCACCTCTTCCACCTCCTCACCGACCGTTCCCCCGAGGCCGTCCAGGCGCACTTCGAGGAGGACTACGGGCGGCCCGTCCCCCTCGACACCGTCCGCCACGTCCTCGCGGGCCACCCCCTGACCCCCGAAGCCGCCCACAGCCTCAACCCGGCCGCCCTCTCCGACGAGGCCCTGCTCCGCCGGATCGCCGCCGACCCCGAGGTCGAGGCGTACCTCGCCTGCGACGGCGAATTCGACCTCACGCGGACCGACCCCATCGAGTCGATCGCCCTGCCGGCCGGTCTCCCGGTGAAGCCCGTGGCCGGCTGCAACGCGGGAGGCACCCACTACCTCTGCGGCCCGGCCGGCTCCGACCGCGTCCGCCCCGTCCTCTACACCGATTCCGAGGGCCGGGCTTCCCTCATCGCGGAGTCCCTCGCCGAGGCCCTGACCCTGGCCATCGTCCTCCCCTCCTGGCACGACGCCCTGGCCGGCTTCCGTCCCCCCGCGCTCAACGCCGACTACCTTGAGGACCACCCGGACCACCCCGAGGTCCGCGACCGCCTCCTCGCCGCCCTCCGCCTCCCCCCAGCCACCGAGCCCGAGGTCCTGGCCCGCCTCCTCACCACGGCCGCCCGCACCGTCCCGGACGGCTTCCTCCCTTCGGTCGAGGGCGAGAAGGACGCGCCCTTCGAACCGATGCTCCGTCTGCCGGCTGAGTAGGACAGCCCCGCCGCGCGCCGCCTTCCGGACCGGGGGCTGGATGTCTTGCATCCGCTCCACCGGGGCGACGTGACGGTTACGCTCGAACGGCCTGTTGCCCTGGAGGAAGGACAGCCCTTTGCTTTTCGGCATCGCGGACGGGCTGCTGGCTCGGGGCAGGTTGTACGTCTTCTCGACTGACTGATCGTTTCAGAATGCCGTCCTGCGGGGACGCTGGCGGCCCCATGGAACAATCCCTTCAGCCACGAGTTCAGGGGGGATGACGCCGCATGGAACAGGTTAGGGCTGCACGAGAACTCGTGCTCGGTTACGTCCACGCCCTGGACGCGGTCGACGAGGCCATGAGGGTGGCGATCCCCTCTCTTGAGCAGCTGGCGGATGTTCTCAGCCTGGTCCGTTCGTCCCGGGCCATCAGCCGGAGCGGGCACGTCGGAACCTACGCCTACCAGGTTCATGGGGCAGGCTGCCTCTTCGTCAGCGACAACGGCACTGAGGTCGATGTGGACTTCGCAGCCGACGGAAGCGAAGTCTTCGACCTTTGGCGACTGCGCCGGTACGGGCTGAGCCTGCCGGAGCCTCTAGACGTCACGGATGAGGACCTGCAGGCCGCAGTTCGGTTGCTGCAACCGTTCGTGAACGAGGTTCGGCCGGGATGGTTCAGCGTGGCGATCTGATCACTTCAGGGTGCGGTTCGCAGGCGGCGCAGGCATATGAGGCTGCAGGCCAATTCGAGCAGACCCTGGTGGAGATCGGCGCGTCGTTCGTAGCGGATGCGCAACCGTTTGAACTGGTGCAGCCAGGCAAAGGCGCGCTCAACGACCCAGCGCACCTCGCCCAGTCCGGAACCGTGGGCGACGCCGCGTCGTGCGATCAATGGCTTGATGCCGCGCTTCCGCAGGAGGCGACGGTACTTGTCGAATTCGTAGTAAAAGGAGAGGCCACATCGCACAGGCAGCGATGGAGACGCTTATCGGGGCAGGCGCCCCATCACGACCCGGAACCTCTCCCGCCCTGTTGTGACGCTCGCGTCCCACAGACCTGCTGCATCACTGCTCAATGAGAGGGACTGGAGCCGTTGTTCGTCGGCCAGAAGGCTGGCGCCCGCCACATTCTGGTCCAGCATGCCCATCGCGGTGAGTGCCGCATGGCCGCAGGACACCGCGTCATCAGCGTTGCCCGAGTTGTGGGCCAGCAGGGCATAGCGCAGACAGAGGGCGGCGAAGAACGCGTAGGTGTCGGCGACACCGGTGATCCCCTCCTCATCCGGCTGGAGCTCCGGAAAACGCTCCAGCCAGCGCACTCGCTCGGCGGCGTCGGCAAGTGGCCTGTCGGCAAGCCAAAGACCGCTCACGGACTCCACATAGAGGTCCACGTCGGCTTCCCGCCCCGGTACGCCCGCCCGCAAGCCGACGAACAGCGGCGCCATGCGTTCCGCACACGCGGCGACATACAGGCGGACCGCTTTGCCGCGCCCGTCGCGAAGCGCCTCCTCGACGGCCCCCTCTACCAGCGTCTTCACGTCCCACCCCCATCCCGTTCGAACAGATCGACAGGCTACACAGCGGGCTGGGGGCCGCAGCTTGAAACGTTGACTGCCTGAGGTGTCTTCCTCGCACTTGAACCCCTCGCGGTCGGGTGCGGGCCAGGCCCTCCGGCCTCCCCTCCCCGCGTCATACGAACCCGACCAAGGGAGCGCCCCGCCATGCAATCCGACGACAAGCCCGTCAACGGCCAGCACCACCCGAACAACCCGGGCTTCCTCGACCCCCTCAACCAGGCATCCGCGCCGCCAAACACCGACCTGACCAAGGACCACATGTTTCACCCAGCTGCGCGCCGGATGGAACGCCTCCTGGGAAGAAGGCGACTTCCTGCACGGGCCAGCAGCATCACACGGTTGGCCTCGCCGTCGAAGCCGAGAACCGGGTGGAGCGGATCAGACTCCGGGCTCAGCAATACCTGCTTGCCGAGCCGACGCCCGATAGCCCGCAGTAGACGGCACAGCACGTCCACGCCGTCCTGACCCTGCAACTCCCGCAGATCAACGTCGAAGTCGATCGAGCCAGCCTCATACGCCCGAAAGATCACGAGGAACCCAGAGACCGGCCAGACCCTCAGCAACACGTCGGCATCCTCACCGCGGACCAGCATCTCCGCAGCTCTCGGCAGCCGGACCACAACACCGTCCTCGGAGTACTCACACGACCACCCCCGTGACCGAATGAGGTCAAGCACCGCCTGCCAGTCCTCCACCGAGGTATCCGGGACACGGACGTCCGGCAGCGATCCCATCAGATCGGGAGCAAAGAAACTCTTAACGTCATCCCACAGCAGGTCAGGCATCACGCCATGCTGCCTTGCCACGCGCCGAAACGCAGCCCGATTCCCTTGACGAAACCCATAGGGGCACCCCCGACCAAGCACCTGCTGGCCGCCTGATCCGAGAGGACACCAGCCGATGAGCACCGCCACCCTCGCCGCCTTCACCGAGCCGGACCGCCCCAACAACCTGCTGATCCGGTTCATCACGGTCGGCGGCTCGTACGTGGACGTCATCGGTCCCGGCGAGCACGCGAAGAACAAACGCTGGACCTGCCATGGCTGCGGCGACGCCTCCGACAGGTTTGAGGAGGACTACCTGTTCTACATCCGGCCGGACGCCAACAACCACGCCGCCACCTGCCACGCCATCCCGCTGCGGTGAGTACCCGCCACCTGCGCGGCGCACTGCGTGCTGACCGACGCCGCCGCGCTCAAGGCCGGTCCCTCAAGTTCTACGCCGACCGACACCGCATCGAGCTGCGATCCGAGGCCCGTCGCTCCTGCCCCGACTGCCGGGGTGAGGACGGTTGATGGGTCGGCGGAGCCTTCTTAAAGATGGAGGCGTACGACTGCTGGTCCGACTGGCGGGAGCTGTGCATCCGGCTCTTGCCCATCCCGGCCTGGAACGAGCCGCCGTTCTGAGCACTACTGCCCCCGGCCGGAGACCGGCCGGGGGCGAAGGCACCACAGGGTGACCGCAGCATCGGTAAGAGGCCGACTGCCCCGCACCCCACCGTCGAATCCGAGATGAGGAGCACACTCAGCATGACCGATCGCCTCCGCGCCATCGAGGGTCTGGCCCTGACCGCCGGCTTCGACGGAGTCCACGCACGGGGGGCAGCTCGTGCAGAACTCACACGACGCGATGACCAAGGGCATGCACGGCTCCCACCTGGTCTACAAGAACGACGATTCCCCGGTAGAAGAGAACCCCTGGTGGCACGGCAAGGGAGGCCGCACCTGCATCGCCAGCGCCTACGGCCGCCGCTTGGCGGGCCGACACGTCGCCTCCTACTCGGCCGTGCAGCTCGCTTCCACCCTCTCCGTCGGGTACCGCGTCCCTGCCGGTGCCCTGCTCACCGGCGCCGCGATCAACGCGATCACCCACGGAATCCTGGGCAGGAGCGAACCGTTGCTCTGGCTTGCGGAGAAGGCCGGCAAGTCCGGCTACATCAAGCACGCCATAGTGGTCCGCAAGGCTCGCGGCGAGGGCACCAAGCACCCCAAGGCCGTCCAGGACGTTTCCGGTTCTGGGACCGCGCTGATGGAGCTGAACTTTCTTTGCACCAACGGCACGAGTCGACTGCGCTCGTTCTTACGTGGTGAACGTGGCCGGGGGTCGCTGGACCTCCAGGACAACTGCCGTGCCTGCCACGGATTGGTCCTCGTGCATCGTGATCACCTGGCCGGGCTGAAGGTGCTGCCACTGCGAAGGGTCCAGGGGCGCGAGCCGTACCGAAGCATGCCCCCCAGGCTCCAGGAAGGGTGTGAACTCCACCCAGAGCCGGGCAATGCTGAGAGCCGGTTCGCCAGCCGCGGTCCGGTGGCCGATGTCCCACATCGGCCGCAGGACACCAGCTCCGGAGATGGGCGTCTTTCGTCGCGCTTCGGTGGCCGGGAGAAGGGTGAGGTCGGCCCGGAGAATTCCGTGGCAGGTCTCGAAGCCGCGCCAGTGGCACCAGGCCGCGCTCTCCTCCAGCCTCATCTGCTCGGCAGCGGTGGCCAGGGCTTCCCAGAAGCTGAGCGGAAGCGGGCGGACGTCACCGAGTTCTTCCAGCAAATCGAGGGCTACTTCCCACTCGTCGTGAGCGAGGTACTCCCAGACGTCACTTACCGTGATGTCGTTCTCAGTGGCGATCTTCTCAGGAACCAGCAGGGAAGCGGCTTCCAGCAGTTTGAGGACGTCCATGCCCTGATTCTGGACCACGATCTCATGGCCGCAGCAGGAGGTGCCCGATGACCTCCAACGAGCAAATCGCGGCCCTGGTGACCTTCGGGGCGGTGCTTGCTCATTCCCAAGCGATCTCAGCTAGCGTCTGCCTCGACGCCGCCTCGCAGCCCCCACTCATCAAGCCCTGAATAGATCAACGCGACACGGCCGCCTGGGAATCCGAGAGACTTGGCCTCCCCGCAGTAGAGCGCCACCAGAGAGTCAGAGCTTCTCCACCAGGTGTCTACAAGGCCCATCACCTCACGCACCGGTTCGTAGCCATCCAGCTCGATGCCATCGACGTCATCGCCTACAAGTTTGGTGATCTGCTTCGCCCACACCGTTGCGTGGTGGGCCAGGGCGAGCGATTCCACCCAGCCCTCGATGGATTCATGGAGAGGCGCCCACGCATCTGCCTGAATTCCGAACTCACCAGACGGACCGATCATGAATGAGTAGGGGATCGCGGTTCGTTGCATCCCGGCTTCGAACCACCACCCTGCCGAGTCTGATTCGGGCGAGTCCGGATCGAGGTACCTGGGGCCTCCGTCGTACTGCGATGCGGGTGGCAGGAGCAGGCCACCCCATTTCTCCTGGTAGGCCGCCATGCGGTCGATCACTGCTGCTGGGACGTCTCGCTCAAGCCACCACTGCCGGTGCCCTTCCACGGGCCGGACGTTGACCTTGATGCCGTGCGCGCTGACGAACGATCGGGCCCGTCGAGTCAGGTCGTCAGGCACATCGTTGAAGAGGTTGAGATTCACCAGGGCGACGCTACCCAGCGGCCCGCAGGACAGCGGGTGCGGGCCTCCTATGCATCCTGCGATAGCGCGATCGAGCTGAGCTGAAGGGGCTCCCCTATTCCGTACGCCTGAATATCCGAACCTGCTGACACTCCTGGAGCGCATCGGCTCCAAGGGCTTCGCGGAGCTGAAGAAAGCCGGGATGAACGGCACGTACCTGACTGACCTTCTCTGCACCATGACTCGTCCGGCTGGTTATGGCGGCCAGGAGCGGTCAGTGCCGGAAGCGGGCCGTCTCTCCGTTGATCCGGATCAGAAAATCTGTGATGGGGTCGCCACCTCCGTCGGGTACGAGGATGAGCGCCTCAGCATGGATCGCCTCATCGGCTGCAAGGGCAGCTTCTTCGTCATGGCGAACCCATGCATCCCGCGAAGCAGCGAAGAGCGGGCGGAGGTCGTTCCAAGCACCAGCAGGCTCGAAGTGGCAATCCGACCAGAACATGTCGATCTCTACGAGGGTCAATGTCCCAACGAGGCGATCTTCCTGCCTGAGCTGCCAGCGCTTCTCTGCCATGTCATGCCCTTCCCCAATGTGAAGGGCACTCTAGCGCCTCGGCTGCAGAGGGAATCGTGGCTGCTCAGGTGGCCAAGGCTGGCGTGTGCGGCGACTCAGGCCACGGTTGTTGGGGGCACCCGGCAATGACCCTCGAAAATCTCACCAAGCTGGCGACGTTCGGCTCGGTGTGAGCCGTGCTCTCCGTTGGCCACAACCTTGCGAAACACGTGTGGGACTGGAAGCAGTGTGGCGGCTCCGGTTGCGCCAGCGGCCGGTGGGCGGAATCCCTCACCGTGTCGATCTCGCACAACCGCCGTGAGTCGGTCGCCCAAACCTGGAACAAACACCTCGCACGCAACACCGTCGACCAGGCCCTCACCGACACCGACGCCAGCATGATGGCCCGCTGCTACGCCTACAGCCGCGCCACCGGCCACGCTGGTCGCCGCCCAGCACCAGAACCGCTTCGAGGCGTACGTCCTCGATGCACTGCGCGGCATCGGCCTCGACTCCTCTACCGCGGTCGCAGCCGCTTGACCTGATCCCAGACCACCCCGGATACGTCCAGGGCTGAATCGCCTCTTCGCTGACGGACGCTCCGTGCCGTCCCGCCCCCGCCTACACGGCCGGGGCCGGGGCGGTCGCGGTGGTCCCTCACCTCACGAGGACCAAGCACAAGCACACCGAAGGGAGATGGACGACATGCCCCTGCCCCACTTCGAGGTCGACGTCCCGATACACCACTCCAACGTCCCAGACCTGACCGGCGTGCACGTCTTCATCGGTCTCGCCGACTCCCCCACCACGGCCCTGCGCTGCGCCCATGAGGCATACGACGCCGCGCTCGCCGCGCAGCAGGCCGGAGACGCGATCCCCAGCAGGCAGGCCGGTCACTGGGGAGCACGGGGACTGCGGCCCGGCTGGGAGCTGGAGTGGCCCGCAGCCACGACCTGCCGCTGGGAAAACCCGACCAACCTGCTCAACCCCAGGTAGCTCTGCCCCGGGACAGACGCACAACGGCGTCCAAACCAAGCCGCCTGTCCCGGGCCCACCCATCCCGTACAAGACGAGAGGGAGAAACCCCAGTATGGACTCCGTCCTGCGCGCGTACACCCGGATCGGGCAACGCGCCCTTCTACTGACCACCGCCGCCATTCCGTTGACCGGCTGGGCGGTGCACGCCACAGTCCTACACCTGCAGTTGGCTGCCCGCGCCCGTGACCCGCTGACCGGCCTGCTGCGCCGCGACGCCTACACCGCCCGCGCCCGCAAGGTCCTGCGCCGCCACGGCGACGACACCGCGGTGCTCTTGGTCGACGTCGATCGCTTCAAGCAGATCAACGACACCCTCGGGCACGCGGCAGGCGACGCCGTCCTCGCCGCGTACGGCGCCCGGCTCACCTCATGGGCGGGCCCCGGTGCGGCGGTCGGCCGGCTCGGAGGCGACGAATTCGCCCTCGCGCTGGAACTTCCCGCCGATGTCCGCTGGCAGCGCCTGGAGCAGCTGGTCCGCATGCTCTACACGCCGGTCGTCCTGGACGACGGACGCCGGGCCTTCGTCGGCGCCTCCATCGGCGCCGCATCTCCGCCGGCCATCGGCAGCCACGACCTGTCCGAACTGCAGCGGGCCGCCGACGCCGCGATGTACGACGGCAAGCGCTCGGGGCGGGCCGTCCTGGCGACCACCGCGCACACCACGGCCCCGACGGTGAACGGCCGCCGGGCGGGACGGCCGGGCGCAGATGCATGGGGGCGAGCAGCATGAACACCCCACTCCCCAAGGGGGACTGGATCCGGGCGATCAGCATCAAGCAGCCCTGGATCACTGCCATCCTGGCCGGCCAGAAGATGGTCGAGAACCGGTCCCGTGACCAGTGGCCGTGGCGCGGGCCCGTGCTGCTGCACGCGAGCCAGAGCCTCGACCGGCCCGCCCTGCGCCACCCGCTGGTGGCCCGCACGGTGCGCGGCCGCGACCTGGTGACCGGCGCCGTGCTCGGCGTGGCCCAACTGGTCGACTGCCACCAGGACGCCGACGGGGCCCCGCCCTGCACCGCCTGGTCGGAGCCCGGAGCCGTGCACCTGGTCTTGCGTGACGTCCAGGAGCTCGCCCTGCCCGTCCCCGCTCCCGGGCGCCTCGGTCTGTGGAAGCCGTCTGAAGACCTGCTCACGCAGGTGCTTCAGCAGCTGCCCGACCTACGGCCGTGACCGGCCGCAGGAAGAGCAAAGAGCAGTCGTTCGAGCCGGGCACCGTCCCGGCCCCGGGCGGGCTGCTCGACTGGCGCGACTCCCGCCACTTCGACGGCCGGCAGGCCCCCTGCACATTGTGCCTGCGGCCCGCCCCCATGCGCTCCCACGCAGGGGAGGCCGTCCACAAGGCCTGCGCCGAAGCGTGGATCGAGGCGAACCCGATCGAAGCCCGTCTCGGACGGTTCGCCAACGACGTCCAGGCCAAGCGCCGCGACACCGGCCACGCCTAACAGGAAAGCCCCCGGGGGCAGTTCGTTCCGTCACCAGCCGTGTGGCCAGCCGAACCGCCCCCCGGGGCTGCTTCAACCTTCGCATGTTCAGGAGATTGCCGTGACGCACTCCAGCGAACCCCTCCCCATCCCTCTCCCCGTTTCCCGTACTCCCGCCGACGCCGCGACCGAGGTGGAGCGGGCGCTCGCCCACCCGGAACCGCCGGCCTCCCCCGCGTGGTCCCGCCGCAGCAGGGTCCTGCCGCTCACCCGCGAGGACCGCGAGCAACACCGGGCCCTCCTCCTGGAGGCACTGCGCGGCTGGACGATCCCCCGCCCCGCCCGATGACCACCGCCCCCACCCACCACGAAGGAACCACCGACATGCAGTTCACCAACCCGAACAAGACCGACGCGTTCGAGGCGATGGCCCTGTCCATGCACTACGCCGACCACCCGATGAGTGAGATCACCACGGTGACCGGACTGACCACGACCGAGATCACGGCCCTCGTCAACAAGCAGGAGGCACAGTTGCCCTCCGGGGAATCCGCCTCCGCCGCGACGGACGCGGCAGAACCCGTGGCGGTCGCTGCTGACGGCGGGCTTGAGCAGCTGCTCGCATGGGCGGAATCCCACGCGGCCACCGCGATCCGCAACAAGGCCGCCCGAGTCCGCCACGACCTGGCCGAACTCACGGAGCGCCGGGCCGCCGCCGACGCGCAGCGGGCGGCCGAGGACCGCGTCGCCCAGCTCAAAGCCGCACTCGACGCCGCGCAGGAGCAGCTGCGCGAGGTGAAGGCCGGCCGCACCCCCGCCACCGTGACCACCGGCTCCCCGGCGCTGTCGCAGAGGAAGGGACACGGCCGCAGCAAGGAGGAACTGGCGGCGATCCGGGCATGGGCCCGCGCGAACGGCTACACGGTCGCCAACCGCGGCAACCCCTCCCGGGAGGTCTTCGACGCCTACGACGCCGCCCACTCTTCGAACCGGCAGGCGGTGGCCTCCTGATGGAACAGATACCCCTCGTCCTGGACGGACACCTCGACGCCCCTGCCGAAACCGGCGACAGCGTCGACACCGCGTCCTGGCGCCTGAACTCCTCCCCCACCGACCACCTCATCCACGACGCGCTGATGCCGTGCACCACCAGCAACGCGCACGTCGCCGACACCCTGCTCACCGACTGCCGCCCCGGCGACCTGCTCCGCGTCACCGGGCACCTCACCCTCCCGGACACCGCCCAGGGCGGCTTCTGCCTGCATGCCGACAGCGTGGAGATCCTCTGGGCCGCCCCCGACCTCCCCGACGACGAGGAAACCCCCGAGGCCAGCGCCGAGATCGCCGCAGCGATCGAGACCCTCGCCCAGGCCCTCGCCGGAGACCAGACCCCCGGGCCGGACCAGCGCATCCGGATCCACCTCAGCCCCACAGGCACCCCACCGGCGGGTGCGGACCTCAGCCGCAGCCTGCACCTCACCCCCGCCCGCGCCCACCAGCTCGCCGACGCCGTCGACGCCATGAACGCCCTCCACGCCAGTGCCCCGCCGGAGGACCTGGACGAGGTGACCGTGGCAGACCTGAACTCCCTGTTCAGTGCGCTCGATCTGCTCGATCTGACCCACGAGGTCCTGAAGACTGCCCCGCCGCAGGCCCGTCCGGCGATCTGCCAGGCCATGGACGCCATGTTCGGCGACGTGGACGACCCCAGCTTCGAGGACGAGGACGGCCCGCGATGACGACCACACCCCCCGCCCAGCGCACCGTCCTGGAACGCTTCCCCGCCGGCCACCCCCGCGGCTCCTGGCCCGCCGACGCCTACGCCGCCACCCAGCGCGACCAGGGCCGCGACGCCCACGTCGTGATGGACCTGGACACCGACCAGTTCCTCGTAGTCACCCACACCACCACCTACTGATCCACTTCACCGAGAGGTGCACATGACCGACACCGAGACCACCTGCTACACCGCCGACGTGGTCGCCCTGACACCCGACGGGACCGTCCTGCTGATCGAGCGCGACTGGGATCCGTTCGAGGGCTTTTGGGCCCTGCCCGGGGGCCACCGAGACCTGGGGGAGTCCAGCCGCGAGGCCGCTGTTCGCGAGCTCGGGGAGGAGACCGGTCTCCTTGTGGCTGCCGACGCCCTGCACCTGATCGGCACCTGGGACCAGCCCGGCCGCGACCCGCGAGGCAGGTACAGTACCGACGCCTTCCTCGCCGTCGTCCCCGCCAACACCCCGATCGTCGCCGGGGACGACGCCCGCACCGCCCACTGGTGGCCCCTGGACGCCCTGCCGGAATGTCTCGCGTTCGACCACGCCGACATCCTCAACGCCGCCGTGGCCCTCACCGCCTCAAACCCGAAGGAGACGGCGAAGTGAGCGTCATCGGCCAGGAACAGGGGATAGACCACGGCAGCATGCGCGGCTACCGCCAGCACACCTACCGCAAGGTCCCCGCGACCGAAGCATGCGGATGCCTGGCCGCCGTCCGCGAGAACCAGCGCACCAGCAAGCCCGTCAAGGACCGCTCACAGAAGCAGCGCGAGTGGTACGGCGGGCAGTACGTCACCGCCGCGTCCGGCTCCCAGCCCGGCCGCCGGATCCCGCCGCCGGGCGCCTGCCCCGTCGACGGATGCGGCAAGGAGGCCACGGGCCGCAGCGTGCAGCACCGCGGCTGGGTCCGCATCCACGTCCAGGGCTCCACCATGCCCATCCGCGACTTCTGCTCCGGGCCCTGCGCCACCGTCGGGATCGCCCTGGCCGAACTGCGCATGGACACCCCCGCCAGCAACTGACCACCGCTGCGAACAGCACACCCTCGAAGCGGCCCCCAGCGGGGCGGGCCGCTTCACCCCTGACCGGCCCGGGGCGGCCGCCGGCCATGAGCCCGGCCGCCCCGGATGCCACCCCTCAACCCGAGGAGCACCCTGTGACCGTCTTCAACGACGCCGCCTCCGGCGAGGAGTTCACCCTGTCCGGTACCGAGCCGGACTTCGACCGCCTGCACGGCATCCCGGTCGCCGCCCTCGGCGAGGAATGCGACCGCCTCCTGGCCCCGGGTCACCTGACCGACCGCGCCGTACTCGCCGTTACCAGCGCCTACCACCGGCGGGCACTCGGAGAACGCATCGTCCCCGACCGGGAACTCACCGACCTGATCTCCTTCGGCACCCACCGCGTCCACGTCCGCGCCGTGCGAGCGCAGCTGGACGACGACTGCCCCTGGTACGTCGACGACGCCGCCCCCAGCCACCCCGCCGCGCAGGCCGCCACCGTCATCCACTGCGGATGGCTGGAGCGGGAAGAGATCAGGGCCGCCTCCGCGTGCCCGGCCTGCACCCGCATCAGCCGCTCGGTCCGATTCGGCCCCGGACCCGACCACGCCACCGGATGGGCGTCCTACCACCGCTGCCGGCACTGCGCCCACCGGTGGCTCCCGCCGGCCACCGCACTCCCCCAGCACTCCACCCTCACCCACGGTCTGAAGGGCGCCTTGTTCACCCGATCCGCCTGACCCGCGAACTACGCGACCGCCAGGCCGAAGCCGAGCGCCTCCACGCCCACCTCCCCCAGGTGCTGAACAAGGCGTCCTCGTGACCCGTCACTGGAGCCGCAGAACGCCAGGGGCGCGTTCGTCGAAGATCTCGACCAGCCAATCAAAGACCGTGGATCCGCGTCCATCTCTTGCGGCGGCAAGGTCGACGCCCACAGAGGGGCGGTTCGTGGGGTGACAGCGTGACAGCCGGATCTCAAGCTGGCGAGCTGTCTCTGGATAACCGAGATGCTGGCGAGACACCTGGTGGTCGCGCCACTCAACCACGTAGTCATCGTCGTCGGGCGCTCCGAAGCCACCGCTGAGGCAGTCAGCGAAGGCGTCGAGGTTTCGACCGAAGTAACCCCTCGGACCGTTGATCGCTTCGCCGATGACTCGCCAGAAGTCCTCCAGCGTTCTGATCTGCCTGCCGTCCAGCACGTATGTCGGTGTCACGACTCGGAGGATACGTGCGGTTCCACGGCTGCGTCCCCTCGATTCTGAGCGCCTCCGCTTAGCCCGGAAAAGGGCATACGGCCTCACGGAAATCCTTGCCCGCCAACTCTGCGCCCGCAGCCGCCAGGTCGAAGTCGAGCACCTCCCTGCACATCTTCCTCGCGTGCTCAAGACACCCCCCGCCCGTCACCTCCAAGAAGGAGACCGCCTGATGACCCGCCACCTGTTCCGCCGGGGTAGCCATACACCCGCCGACGTCACGCCCGAGGAGCAGATCGCCGCTGACACGTTCCGCGTACATCAGGCCGCCATGGCCGCCCTCCGCTCGCCGAAGCCCTGGACACCCGGCACCTGCCAGGACATTGCCGTGCGAGTCGGTCCGTTCATCGAGCGCGCGCACCCCCGCCCCGGCGACGACCACGGCCCCGAGACGATCGCCGTCTCCCTGGCCCACCCCGACACCGGTACCGCCGCCGCCTACCTCCACGGCCACCAGCTCGGCTACACCAGCAGGGGCTGGCTGCGCTGCGAGACGACCGCGATCCTCGGCGCCTGGCAGCCGGCCTACGCACCGCTCACCCACGCCGCCGCCAACCTGCCCCTCCCCGACGACGTCGGCATGGACCCCGCGCACTACGCCGTCACCGTCGAAGCCTGCAAGCAAGACGGCAGCGGCCACACCCTCCTGCGGCTCGGCCCCTACACGCAGACCCAGCACGCCTCCCAGGACGCCGCCCGGATCATCACCGCACTGGAGGGACGCGAGACCACACTGGTACCCGGTGCCTGGGTCAGCGCCTGGACGACCCCGTTCGACGCCAACACCCACGAGGACTACGTCGACCCGTACGCGGGCGATGTTCCCGACCTCCTGGACGACACCATCGCGGGGACGAGTGCGTGACAACGGCTCTGTAGGAATCAGAAGGCCCGTCCGGACGCGAGGTCGCGTCCGGACGGGCCTTCTTCTGTTTCAGGGACCGACGTCCCTCCTGCGGTGTGAAGGGACCGGGGGAAATTAAGTGGCCTGGTGGCCTGTGAGTTACGTGCCTCCCTGGCGCGTGAGGATCAGAGTTCCGTGTTTTCTCGCAGCAGTCGGCTCGCTAGTCGCTTCCGGCTGACGAGCGGTATGCGCTCCATGAGGAATGCCAAGACCTCATCTGCATCTGCCCAGTTCACTGGCAGGCCGCCGAGGGTGGGCGGGGCTGCCGCGACCACAATGCCGGACGGCTTCAAAACCGGGTTTTGAAGGTCCTTTGCGTAACCGTGCCGGGACGAGGTCGGCCCCGAGTCAGACTGAACGACCTGTGTCTGCGAGGGAGGGAAGGCTGCAGAGTTCAAAACCGGGTTTTGAACCGCGTCGTCGTTAGGGGATGAGGCTTGCTCGGGCACCACTGCCCGTTCAGGTCCGCGACGACGCGGTGGGCCGGGTGGAGTGGACCGTCGCCGTTGACTCCACGATCAACCGGTTCTACCAGCACGCCGCCGGTGCCCGCAAAAAGGGGGATGCAGACGGGGACGAACTGGAAGATCCGGGCCGCTCGCAGACACGTCAGGCCCTCGCCCGGTCCCGAGGCGGGCTGACCACAAAGGTTCACCTCGCCATCGACGGTCGGGGCCTGCCCCTGTCCACCATGCTCACGCCCGGCAATGTCAACGACGACGCCGCCTTCAACCAGATCCTCGACGGGATCCGCGTTCCGAGAGTCGGCACTGGGCGCCCGCGCAGGACACCGACCCGAGTCCTGGGCGACAAGGCCTGCTCCAGCCGGCGATCCGGCACCTGCTGCGGAGCCGCGGCATCGCCGTCACGATCCCCGAGCGCCGCGGCCAGGTGGCCAACCGCCGACGCCGAGGGCGCCTCGGCGGACGACCGCCTGCCTTCGGCGAGGAGGTCTACCGCGAGCGCAACGTGGTCGAACGATGCTTCGCACGCCTCGAGCAGTTCCGCGCGATTGCGACCAGATTCGACAAGCTAGCCAACCGTTGCCGCGCCGGAGTCCTCCTGGCCTCGCTGATTCTCTGGCTCCGCGAAACCAGTCCGTGATCATTTGTCAGACATGGCCTATCTGCCGTCTGACGTGTTCTGTGGATGGCTTTCGCAGGGCGTTACAGCGGCGGCCGCTGTGGGCGCTGTTGGTGTGGAGGGCCGGGTATTGGCGGAATCGGAGGTCGGTGCTGGCCCCGCCGGGGTGGCTGGAGGCAGGGCGGCTGTGCGTGGTGGCCCAGTGGTGTTGGTCGGCTGGGATGGTGAGGGCGCAGGGACGGTGCTGAGGGGCGGGGCAGGGACGGTGCTGAGGGGCGGGGCAGGCGGTGTAGGGCTGGGGTGGTGAGGTGATGGGGTAGACGGGACGTGGGGAGGGCTGGGCGTCACCGGGGTGGGGCATACCGGGGGTGAAGAGGAAGGTGGGTTGAGGGTAGCGGGCGGCGTAGTGGGCTTCGTGGGCCCTGTGGATTCTCTTGGTCTTGTCGGCGAGGGGTGGGTCGCCCCGATTGAGGGGGTCGTGGGGGGCTGCGTGGTGGTCGCGGTGATCGTGGTCAGGGCGGTGGGTGCGGTGATGGAGATGGTGGTTGTGGGGGCGGGGTGCTGGAGTCGGAAGGTGAGGGCGGCAAGTAAGCCGGTGGTGGCGGTGACCAGTGCGGCGAAGATTCGGCCGGGTCCCATGGTGTGCCTTTTCGTCGGCGGGCGAGTTTGTGCACGGTGCGACGGTTCAGCCTCTGAGTGCGTCGAAGAAGTCGCCGATCGCGCGCAGTACACCAACGGTCCCGTGAAGCGTGCTGGCGAGGGAGTCGGCGAAGGCTATGGGCCTGGTAGCGACCAGGTAGACGAGGATGACGAGTACAGCCCAGAAGGACAGGCTTCTGCCGCGGAGAAACATCTCGTGCTCCCGGGCGGTGGTGGGACAGGGGAGAGCAGTCGTAGGGCGCTGTCAGCGGTGTGAGCGCCCTGCGGTGATCGGGTCCCCGAGGTTGGTGCGTGCCTGCACGGTGAATTGGCGGGACGCAAGGTCTCTGAGGAGTGCTTCCAGATGGCCGGCGCTTTTGTTGGTGAAAACGAGAACGTCCAAGAGATGCTGGGCAAGCCGCTCGGGTGCGGCTTCCTCCCTCAGCAGGTCGTGCATGATGCCGTTGAGAGTGCTGCTGAGGCTCTTGACGAGTTTCAGCTGGGGGTACAGACAGCGCACGGAGCCTTCGATGTTGGCCAGGGATTTGCCGATGACGGAGACGCTGGGGGAAACCTGGATGCCCCGTTTGCTGGAGTACTGCAGCACAGACATCAGGGCCACGCCGTAGTTGAGCTCTTCGAGGGAGGCGTTGGACCATAGAGGCACCTTGCGGGAGAGATCTTGGACGAAGCCGGTGGGGTTGCTCCACGGGGTGGCTGCTCCCATGTGGATCCACTGGCGGGCGACGGCTCCTGCGTCGTTGCACATCATGCCGATCAGAACGCCTAGCATTGCCATCCGCGTGCTGCGGTCAAGGCGGCCCACCATGCCCCAGTCGATGACATGGGCGGTGCCGCCCTGGCTGATGAGGATGTTGCCGGGGTGCGGGTCAGCGTGAAAGCGGCCGGTGACGAAGTAGGAACGGAACATGAACGCCATGAGCTGACGGGCGATCTGCTTACACTGCTTGACGGTGAGCGCATCGTCCTTGACATGGTTGATGGCGACCCCGTCGGCAAGGCTCTGCACGAGCACCCGGGGAGAGGCATGGAGCACTTTGGGGACGCTGATGCGCCGGTAGTCCCTGGCAAGTTTGCGGGCAGCCTTCATGTTGGAGGCTTCTCGGGTGAAGTCGAGTTCGTCGCGCATGGCGTCGAACAGGACCTCCATCATGGCGTCGATGCCGATGACTTCGTTGAAGTGCGGTGTGAAGTGCGTGATGACGCTTACTGCTTTGCGCAGAGCGCGCATGTCGCCCAGTACAGCCTGGTCGGCGCCGGGCCGCTGCACCTTGATGACGCAGGGTGTGCCGTCGGCGAGGGTGGCGCGGTAGACCTGGGCCAGCGAAGCGGATCCAAGAGGCCGTTCGGTGCGTACCGCGGCGAACCGCTCGCGCCAGGCCGACCCCAGATCCTGCTCCAGAACGGGAGAGAAAGAGCTGAAGGGTTGGGCGGTCGCCTCGTCGTTGAGCACGCTGAGCTCGCTGCGAACGTGTTCGGGAACGAAGTCCGGGCGCGTGGCCAGGATCTGGCCGACTTTGATGTAGAAGGGGCCGAGTTCTTCCAGCGTCCGCCTCATCCGGCGAGCGCGTCCCAAGGAGTCGGCGCTGGGAGGATGCCGTGCGAGCCGCAGGGTGTGCAGCGCCTCCTGCGATACGGCTCGCACGACGATGCCGGTCGCTCGGCGCCCGCGTCTGTCAGCCATCAGACGCAGCGCGTCGAGCCAAGAGGCAGGCCACCTACTCGCTGCCCGTTTGCAGAGGTTTCTTTTGGCCGGCGTGGGCGGTGAGCGCGGCCACCGCCTGGGTCAGTGCTGTGACCTGGGTGCTCAGTTCGGCGATGTGCCGTTCGTTTCGACGTTGGCGCTTAGGAGAGCCCCCGCTCTTCTTCTTGTTGCGTAGTCCTCGGACCAGGGTTTTGTCGAAGCCCTCGACCATATCGGCGAGCCGGTCGACTGGGTTGTCGCGGCGTTTGCCCACGTACTTCTCCTTGCCGGGATCGGTGCTCTCAGAGGCACGCTCGCAGAAGCAGGGTGCAGCGTCTGCGCGAGCGCTCGGTATGCCCGCGCCGTGCTGCGGGAGCTGAGCCGAGCGGCGCGCGACTCCTTTATAGGAACGCTGGGATCCGGAGGCGTCAACCTGGCCTGCGCGGCTTGGGCTGCCCCGGCATGGCAGGCCGAGCTACCGGCTGGGAGCACGAAAACCCAGGTCACGGAGGCGGTGGGTGCGGAGGAGAACTGTTGAGGCCCGGACTTTAGAGTCAGAAGGAGGTAGCTGGGAATTGGAAGCACGGAGGTGCGCGGGTGGTGTTGGACAGGCCGTGCGCTCCGGAGCATAGGCACGAGTGCGGCCCGATCCTGGGGGTCTGTGCGTGCCCGTTGTCCTTGGGCGTATATGCGCGAGTCACGGCCTTCCTGGCGTCCGGAAGGAAGCGTTGGCCTGCAAGCGGTCTATCTCGCTGGACATCCCATGAAGGCCATTATGCCGCTGCTCGAGCACCGGAGGGTCCCTGTACTGCCCGAACGCAATCCGATGCCCGAAAGCAGCCGGCAGAGCACTGAGGCGACAGCCATCCACACGCCTACGGCATCTACGGCGCCTGCACGGCCGGAATTTTCCGGTGTCCATCGCCCGACAAGATGACTTCACTGCTGCCCACTGCCCGCTGCCCAGCCACTGTCACCCCACCCCTCACTCACAGCGGACACAGCGGCATGATCGCGCGCCCTTGGGCTCGCTTGGCGCTGACCCGCACGTTGTCGAGCGCCGGTGTGCCTCGCACTGCCGTCGGCGACTCCGCACGCTCCCTTGCAGAGACCCAGCAGCGGGCACACAGAAGGTATCGAGTAGCTGCGAAGGGAGCGCGCCTTGCGAATCCGCGACGAGGTGTTCGTCAAGGCTACAAGCGTCGTTTTGCCTATTCGCCGTCAGACGATTCGCCAGGCCGTCCAACCGGGTTGCTTGTCCTTGGAACTGTCAGGTGTGACAGAGGTTCCTGTCGCTGACCATGCGCACTGCAGGGAGTTGATGGCGGTGACTGCCGCCCACGATGTCCTCGCGAGTCCCCGTGCGGCACAAGACGTCGGGCTCGTGATCTGCGCGTGGGTACTGGATACCGACACGGACTGGAAACTTGCTCCACGTCTCGCACGCAAAGCTGGAGCGAGGCGTGCCGTGGCCGTTGGCGTACGTCAGCTGTCGAACGGCGGTGCCATGGGTGTGCAGATAGCAGCTGCACAGATGATGGCGGAAGCATCGCTCCGGGCAGCGCTCGTTCTGACGGGCGATGCGCTCGGACCCGATGCGCCAGGACGATGGGCCGGAGCGGAGGGCGCGTTCATGGGTGACGCAGCTACGGCGTTGCTGCTGTCGCGAACCCAGGGGCGCCTCGCGGTGAGGTCCATCGCATCGAGTGGTCACTGCGAGCACGAGGCCGAACTTCCCACGGCCAATCCCCTGCTCGGCCCCCCGCCCCCAGCGTCGGTTGCACAGGCCAAGGACGGCAGTGGCTCGTTTCTCTTACGCCGCTGTGTCCGCGACGCCGTGCAGGGAGCACTCGCTGATGCCGGGTTGAATGCCGACGATCCGCGGCTGCGGATAGTGATGCTGCCGCGCCTGGCGCCGTGGCTCTTGGATGTTCTGATGACCGGCTTGCTGCCCGAGTCGCTCAAGGCGGAGCAGCTACGGCTCACCGCGCGGACCGGCCACCTCTTCGCTGGCGACATGACGGCCAATCTCGATCACCTGCTGCGGGAGGATGCCCTGGAGGTGGGCCAGTACGCGCTTTTGGTGAGCGTGGGAAGCGGCTTCACAGCCACTTGCCTGGTGGTCCAGGCGGTGTCCCCGCTCACGGACGCAAAACTACCCCAGAAGGGCGTGGCGACGTCATGAACAGGCGTGGCACTCCAGTAACCCTCAGCATGCTGCTCGACTCCCTTCACACCAGTGCCGCCAAGGTGGTGTTCCCGGAGCAGGACACGGTGCTGCCGCACAGAGTCCTTCCGCTGCAGGCCGAGAGGTTCGCCCACGAGCTGCTCGAGAAGGGGGTACGGCGCGGGGACGTCGTGGGCCTGCTCATGCCCACGACGCCGGAGTTCCTGCCCGCCTTCTTCGCAGTGGCCGGCGCGGGCGCCGCAGCGAGCATCCTGCCCCTGCCCCCGGTAGTCCTGGACCCGGCCGCCGCCGCACGTCATCTGGCGCCCATGGTAGAAACGGCGCGCATGCGGCATCTGGTGGTGCACGGCACCGGGCGGGCGATCGCAGAACACCTCGCCCAAGCCCATCCGGAACTGTGCCTCGTGGACGCTTCCGCCACGCTGGCTGACGTGGCGGGGACGGGCACGACGGCCGTGCAACCGAGTGCGGGCGAAGCGCCCGGGCCCCAGGACCTGGCGCTGGTGCAGTTCACCTCGGGAAGTACCAGCCGGCCCCGGGGCGTGATGCATACCCACCGGGGTCTTCTCGCCGGGGTGAGCGCGATCAATGAGCGGATCAGGGCGAACTCCGATGATGTGCTCGTCCAATGGGTACCGCTGTTCCACGACATGGGACTCGTTTCCCTGCTCTGTTCCCTGCACGCGCACGCCGACGCCCATCTGTTCAGCCCGATGGCCTTCATCCGTAAACCTGCCGAGCTCGTCAAGCACATAGCTCGTCACCGCGGAACGGTGACCGCCAGCCCCAACTTCGCCTACGACAAAATGGCGTCCCTCTCAGATGGGATGTCACCCGCCCTCACGACACCCGATGGACTCTCGCAGTGGCGACTGGCCCTCAACGGCGGGGAAATGGTGCCGGCACGCACCCTGGACGACTTCCTGACGGCATTCGGCCCGCTGGGAGCTTCCCCCGGGACGTTGTACCCCGTATACGGCCTGGCGGAGGCGGTACTGGCGGTCTGCCTGCCGCAACCAGGCACGACGCCCCGGCGTGTGCACGTGGCCCGGGACACGCTCATTCCGGGGCAGCAGGTGTCCTTCGTAGACCACCAGGACAGCGGCGTGACCCTGGTCGGTGCCGGCACTCCCGTCACCGGCATCGAGGTCAGAATCACCGCAATGGATGCCAACACCGGCCTCGGCCAGGGCTGTCTGGGAGAGATCTGCATCCGGGGCCTCCCCGTGACCACCGGCTACCTGCACCAACCAGACGCCACAGGGAGAGTCCTGAAGCACGGCTGGCTGCACACCGGTGACCTGGGCTTCTTCCATCACGGAGAACTCTTCGTGGCAGGCCGGCTCAAGGACATGATTGTGGTCCAAGGGCGCAACTACTTCCCCGACGACGTCGAAGAGCTCGTAAGGGATCTGGCGGGGATATACCGCCAGCGCGTCGTAGCCATTGCAGACCCGGATACAGAACACATAGTCGTGGTCGCCGAATCCACCGCCCCGCCGGGCACTGCGCAACATGAGCGACTCTTGCGCACCGTCGAGGGCGCGGTAACAACGGAGCTGGGCCTGTCCGCCGTCCGCGTGCATCTGGTCGCTCCACGCACACTTCCGAGAACCACCAGCGGCAAATGGCAGCGCTCCCGCGTACGCGAACTGCTCGCCCTCCCTACCCAAGCCAAAGACTCTCCCAAGCGCTGACGCGGTCGCCTCAAGAGCGGACCGGGCCGGCAACCGCCCGAGCAAGGAGGCCCAGTAGCCATGCCCACTCCCCCCATATCCGACCCGCCACCATCCGCGGAACAGATCAGCCAAGGCGTGCGCACTCTCCTCGCAGAAGTCCTCCAGCGCCCGCCCACCGAGGTGGATATGACCCAGCGGCTGACCGTCCTGCCGGGAATGGATTCACTGCACCTGGTTCAGACCGTTGTCACCTGCGAGAAGCAGTGGAACATCCAATTGGACGAAGAGGAACTCTTCGATGTCCGCACTGGCGACGATTTGTGCACCCTCATCCTGCGCACCGCCACCGCGCAGGAGGGCACCTCATGAGCGCAGCCGAGCCCATACACCTTGAGCCCGCAGCCCTCGACACCCAAGCCGAAGCTGCCCTCCGCGCACTGAGAGAGCACGACACCGTGGTGCCGGTCGACCTGCCCGAAGGCCTGCGGGTCTGGGTCATCACCCGCTACCAGGAGAGCCGCAAGGCCCTGACGGACCCGCGCTTCGTCAAAGACATGCGCCGCCTGCAGGATCCTGAGCACGGCTTCGCCGGCCAGAGGTACGCCGAAGACATCCTGGCCACTGAAGGCCGTCACATGCTCAACAGCGACGGAGCCGAACACAGCCGTCTGCGCTCCGCCGTGGCGTCCTACTTCACGACACAAGCCATCGTCGGACACGAGGCGCAGATCAGGCAGATCGCAGCCACGCTCATCGAAAAGGTGGCGTCGCAGGAGCGGGTCGATCTGATGAGTACCTACGCCCAGCCCCTTCCCGAACTGGTCATCGGTCGCATCCTCGGTGTCCCCGACCACACCATGCCCGTGATCGGCCGCCTCAGCCGGCAACTGTCCGGCCGGGACAACCCCGCCACCGCGCCCATGCGCCGCGCCTACAGCGACCTCGTCGACCTGGTGCGCGACCTGACCACCCACCCCCCAACCGACGATCCCCAAACCGTGATCAGCGGCCTCCGAAAGGCGGTCGCCCGCGGTGACCTGAGCCGACGCGAGGCGGCTTCCTCTCTCATGCTCCTTTTTGCCGCCGGGATCTCCACCACCGCAACCGGACTAGGACACGCGGCCGCAACACTCATGTACACCCACGCTGCGCTGCGTCCCCTGCTCGGCTCGGCCAAGGGCGCCGCGTGCCTCGTCGACGAAATACTTCGGCACCACCCCCCTATCCCGTTCGCCTCCTGGCGCTTCGCCCCCCTTGACGTCCCTGTCGGATCGACGACGATCCCAGCAGGTTCACCGGTCCTGATCCTGCTCGCATCGGCCAACCGCGACCCCGCAGCCTTCCCCGCCGCTGACGAACTCGTTCCGGACCGACAAACCACACCCGCGCACCTGGCCTTCGGACGCGGCCCGCATTACTGCATCGGCGTCCACCTCGCTCGTCTGGAGATCAGAATCGGGCTCCAGACCCTGTTCGCGCGGCTGCCAGATCTACAGCTCATCCACCCCCATGAACACACCACCTGGCGAGGGCTTCTGATTGACCGCACAATCACCTCCCTCCCCGTGATCACACAGACAAGCCCATGACCAGCGCCTCCACCTATGCACGGCTCCTATCGGTAGGTTCCTACCGGCCCTCTCGCGTCCTGACGAACGAAGCCGTGGCAGCCAACCTGGAAGTGAACGACATCTGGCTTCATCGGCGCACCGGAATTTGCACACGACGAGTCGCCAGCGACGAAGAAACACTCGCGTACATGGGGGCGCAGGCCGCCAACGCAGCAATGCGACGGGCAGGTCCAGGCACCGATACCGTGGACTGCCTGATAGCCGCGTCAATGACGCACCAAGACCCCGGTGCTTCCCTGGCCCGGTCGATCGCCGATCTTCTGCCGAAGCCACCTCGTGCCGCCCTGGATGTGAACGCTGCCTGTGCAGGCTTCTGCGTAGCTCTGGAACTCGCCCGCTGCCTCATCCAGGGGCGCACCTTCAACACGGTCCTCGTGGTCGGCTCCGAGCGGATGAGAGACATCGTCGCCGACGACGACCGTGCCACCGCACCCGTCTTCGCCGACGGCGCGGGAGCGGTACTTCTCCACGGCGCGCCACAGACTGGCATAGGGGCTCCTGCCTGGGGCAGCGACCCAGCACGCCGACACCTGATCACCCGCCCCGACCTAAACCGGGCTGACGGCGAACCATCCATGCTCCAGATGCAAGGGCCACAGGTGTACCGGTGGGTCATCGACCATCTCCCTGACGTCGCCGCGACAGCACTGCAGAGAGCCGGGGTCGACGTCTGCGACCTCGCGGCCTTCATCCCGCACCAGTCCAACGACCGCATCATCACCGCGCTGAGTGTGGCCTTGGACCTGCCGCCGCACGTAGCCGTGGCTCGCGACATCACCCACAGCGGCAACACTGCAGCAGCCTCCATCCCGATGGCCATGGACACGCTCCTGCACATCCGGCCCGACCTGTCCGGGAAACTTGCTCTCCTCCTCGGCTACGGAGCGGGGATGACATTCGCGGCACAGGTCGTGCAATTGCCATAACCGCCCGAAGCGCGCAGCAGAAGGACGGAACCGTGTACCTCGACGACGTAAGGCAGCCTCTGCTCCAACACTGGGCTTTCGTCGACCTGACCGACCTGAACGGCCAGGCCGAATACATCCGTGAAAGGCCCGCCGCCACCCTCGCGAAGCTACAAGAACAAGCCGGCCGCGAAAAAGACCCCTTCGCTTCCCTCGCCCAAAGGACGACACCGGCGAGCCCCGCATGACGACCCCCCTATCCAGTACCCGGATCCTGATCACCGGCCTAGGCGCCATCACACCGCTCGGGTCCGACGTCGAAACCACTTGGCGAGCCGCCCTCGCTGGCCACTCCGGCGTACGCGCACTTGACCAACCCTGGGCGGAAGATCTACAGGTACGTATCGCTGCACCGGTAACCACTGAACTGCCGCTGTCCCGAGTGGAAGCGCGACGCATGGACAGATGCAGCCAACTCGCCATAGTCGCCACCCGCGAAGCCTGGCGAAACGCAGGACTGAAAGAGGCCGCCAACCGCCGAACGCACGACCCACAGCGCGTGGCGGTAGTCGCCGGAATCGGGATCGGGGGCCTGAGCACCACACTGGACCAACAGGAAACGCTACGCACCAACGGGCCACGCGGGATCAGCCCCCACGCAGTGACCATGCTCATTCCCAGCGGACCCGCCGCGCACATCAGCATCGAGATCGGCGCACAAGCCGGAGCCCTCAGCGTGGCAAGTGCCTGTGCTTCAGGTGCCGAAGCCATACTCCGCGCAAGCCAGCTCATCCGAGCCGGCGAGGCAGACATCGTGGTCGCCGTGGCCTCGGAAGCACCCATCGTGCCGCTTACCATCGCAGGCTTCGCAGCCATGCGCGCCTTGTCCACAAACAACGAACATCCCACCCTGGCGTCCCGCCCCTTCGACGCAAACCGTGACGGATTCATCCTGGGTGAGGGCGCTGCGGCTCTCATCCTCGAGTCAGAGCAGTCCGCCCGAGCCCGAGGCGCCCCGGCCTACTGCACCTTTGCCGCCGGAGCGCTCACCACCGACAGCTACCACGTCGCACTGCCTGCCCCCCATGCCATTCAGTCGGCGCGATCCATCGAACTCGCCCTGGCCCGTGCCGCCCTGGCCCCTCACGACATCACCCATGCCAACACCCACGCAACCTCAACGCCAGCCGGCGACCTGGCTGAAGCGCGGGCCTACACAAAGGCATTCGGCGACCACTCCCAGAAGATCGCCATCTCCGCAACCAAATCGATGACCGGGCATCTCCTCGGCGCAGCCGGCGCGCTCGAAGCAGTCTTCGCCGTCCTGGCCCTCGTGGACAGACTCGCCCCGCCGACCATAAACCTGAACGCTCTCGATGCGGACATCGCGCTGGATATCGTCAAACAGACTCCCCGTTCCCTTGCGCCAGGCCCGATCAACGCCCTGAGCACTTCCTTCGGGTTCGGAGGACACAACATCGCACTCATCTTCAAGAGCGACACCGGATCTACCTCCCCAGCGACCCCCTCCTCATGAACGAAGACCTGGAAAAGCAGGCAGCGTACATAGAGAGGCAGACTGCCCAAAGCCGACGCGAACCTGCCACCCCGGCAGATGCCCCGACAGGAAGTCGGCAGTAAGCACCGACAGCGAGCAGGGTGATCAGGTAGCCCCCGTGAGAAGGTGCGGGGCGGAGTAACAGTACGGGACACCGCTTACGAGGCAGCAGTTTCCCTAACCGGCACCTTCCACCGCATCTGCGCTGCCCGCGAACCCCACCTGCCTTGATGTCAGTCACATGCTCCCTCGGGATTCGGGTGACGGTGGCTTCTTGCAGAGGCGTGTGCCTCGGCACTGCCGGCAGTCTCTTTGGACGGGAGAGTGGCCGTCCTTAACCTCGCCGACTCCGCCGGATCGGAGAGGTCCACCCGGATCTCTCCGACCGCCGCGACCCCGTTCACCGAACTGACCCGAACCTCAAATGCCTGCTGCAGCACGTTGTCCAGCGCTGTCGTCCCGTCCATGAACCGATCCCTCCCCTGCCCGGGCCGCAGATGCACAGGCCGCCCGATTCGACCGCGGCTCCCGGCCGTCTCGCAAGCCGGTTCCTTCGCGCCCGCGGTTCAGCGCATGTGCCGACGGACGGTAGTCGCCGCAGGACGGAGCTACGCTCCCTCCTGGCCCGACCGCCTGTCCTGAGGCCGGCTGGCTGTCGACCGGCCCCGGCCATGTAGCGGCCAAGCAGCCAAGGACGTTCGCTCGTACCGGGCAGAGGAGGCAAGTCCGCACACCGACACCCCTGCGAAGGGATTTCCATCAATGACCTCAGCTACCGGCTGAAGAACCGCCACAAGGCCATCGAGCGCGAGAACGACGTGGCCTGACCACCCCGACGCTTCCGGCGGCCGAGCACGTGATCAGTCGTTGATAACCCGTCGAAAGATCTCGGAGAACGCGCCGTTCTCGATCAGCCCGGCACTCACGCCGGCCATGCTGTAGATGCCGGGGTCTCTGACGATCAGGCCGTCCGAGACCCAGAAATACTGGCCCCCCGAGGGCCTCGTCGGTCCCTGCCCAGAGCTTCATCAGACGTTCGACTTCCGCGACGGTGAACACGGTCGCGGTCCAACGAGATCCATCCTTCAGCGTCACGAAGACATCGACGTTGCAGACCTCGTCCAAGTCGTCGCCGTCCTGGGCAGGAACGACGCTTGGAAGTCCTCCATGCGGGCCGATATCAGGGCTCGTCCCACCCTTGTTCGATCGGTTCAGACGATGTGCTGGAGCTCATCGCGTGAGTGTCCCTGCTCGGGTCATCGATCTCAACCGACATCCTCTGCCCCACTGCCGCTGCCTACGGCCGGAGCCGGGGAGAAAAGTCCGTACGCCGACAGACCGGACTGTGAGGGCGAGCGAGCAGTTGACCACCGCTGCGCCCGGATCCCCCAGCCCGCCTGCTCATGTGACGAGATGGCGAAGGGGGCATCCGGGTGGACTGCGGACGCCGACGAAACTGAGGGCGCGCCCTACGTCGTCCCCGCTCCCAACACTCGTCCTACGTGTGGGGAGATACGCATGACCGTCTGGAAGATGTCTGCGGTTCCGTCGGTGGCCGGATGGCTGGACGCAGACCCCTACCGGTACCCCGGCGCCGCCACTGCCGAGGACGACCTGCCGCCGGGGCCCGCATGCGACACGATCGAGTCACGAAATCCCATCCGGTCCGCACTGGATACCGGGCGGCGTCTGCCTGCGCGGGGCGAGCCCTCGAACCGCAAACGCCTGGACCTGCATGCCGCCCTGACGCGCGCCGGTATCGCGCCGGCCCCCGGAGACATGGAGGCCCTTGAGGTGCTGAGCACACTGGACGACACCATCCACACCGTGCTGCTTCGCTGGTTGCACCGCCCATGGTGACCTGTGAGTTACGCCTTGGTCCCGGACCGCCAAAGCGGTCCGGGACGTACTGGGAACGCCCCAGCTGCGGGGGACAGCCTCTGTGTCAGGGGCGGGGGCCGGGCTTGCCGCCGTCGCGGCGCTCACCGCCCCGGCCGCGTCCGCGTTCGCCCGTGCCGTCCTCGAAGGCGATCTGCTCCTTGCGGACGGTGTCGGACACCTCGCGCTCCTCGGTGACCTCGTCGGTTTCCAGCCGGACCCGTTCGACGGGGACGGTCTCCTTGCGGACCACGGGCTCCTGCG
Organism: Streptomyces sp. NPDC039736; assembly: GCF_055596485.1. Taxonomy (NCBI): domain Bacteria; kingdom Bacillati; phylum Actinomycetota; class Actinomycetes; order Kitasatosporales; family Streptomycetaceae; genus Streptomyces; species Streptomyces sp. NPDC039736. The sequence continues at coordinate 30,439 of NZ_JBVIUQ010000019.1, forward strand.
CGTGCAGGGTGACCTCGGTCTCCGCCTCGCCGATGTCCGCCCGGCCCCGCGCATCACCACTCAGAGGCTCCCGGACGACGCGGACCTCCTCGTGACTGACGGGCACCGTCGTGGTGACGTTCTCCGTCACCACGTACTTGCGCAGCCGCGCCGTGCCGACCTCCCGCTCCTGGCTTCCGACACGCAGCCGTTCCTCGGAACGCACGATGCCCTCATTCCCCGCGTCCTTCGTGCGGGAGGTGGCCGCCCCGTCCCCCTTGGCCGTCGGCTGCGTCCCGTCGCCGGCTGCGGCAGCCCGGTCGGCGGCCTGGGGGATGCCGTAATGACGGTAGAGCTCGTTCTCCTCGGCGGCGTCAAGGTGCTGGTCGGCATCGACGCGGGGGGCGTCCTTGACGGTGTCCTTGGGGTGCGCCACGTGCAGTTCCTGCCCATCGCGGCGGGCGCCTGCGAGCGGGACGAAGGACTCCTTGGTGCCGAAAAGGCCGGTTCTGACGGTGACCCACTCCGGGGTACCGTCCGCGTCGTTCACGTAGACCTGCTCGACGCTCCCGATCTTGTTGCCTTCCGGGTCATGTGCTGTGAGCCCCTGAAAGTCCTCGGGCCTGCGCATACCGTCCATAAACGCTCTCTCCTTCAGCGACGCCCGGCCGGGGGCGAATGCCCCTCCTCTTCGAACCATCACGTCTGCTGTTCCATTGCGCTGCAAGGTTCCGGCGGGGGCAAACGCAGCGTGCTCTCTCTAGCCCACCCAGGGTGGACGTTTTACGGCCAGCCTTTCCCCGCGCGCCGAAGCTTTTCCGCGACTGCCGCGGCGTACCTCCACGGCCACCAGCTCGGCTACACCGGCAGGGGCTGGCTGCGCTGCGAGACGACCGCGATCCTCGGCACCTGGCAGCCGGCCTACGCACCGCTCACCCACGCCGCCGCCAACCTGCCCCTCCGCGACGGCATCGGCATGGACCCGGCGCACTACGCCGTCACCGTCGAAGCCTGCAAGCAAGACGGCAGCGGCCACACCCTCCTGCGGCCCGGCCCCTACACGCAGACCCAGCACGCCGCCCGGATCATCACCGCACTGGAAGGACGGGAGACCACGCTGGTACCCGGTGCCTGGGTCAGCGCCTGGACGACAGAGTTCGACGCCAACGCCCACAAGAGTTACATCGCCCCGTATACGGGTGATGTTCGCGAGTTCCTGGACGACGCCATCGCGGGGACGAGTGCGTGACAACGGCTCTGTACGAGATCGCGACCCGCGAAGGTGATGGCGGAGCCGTACACCCCGCCGAAGGAATCAGACTGGCCTCCTCACCTATGGCTTCATATCGAGACGCACAAGCGCGCCAATCTCCACAAGTTGGTCCGGCAGTGCCAGATCGGAAACGCCCATGACCGTGCTGGCGGGCCGGTGCTCCCCGAAGTACTCGGCGTGGAGGCGTGCTGTCGTGTCGAAGTTGTCCCGCAGGTTCCTCACCAGAACTGTGGTCTCCACTATCTGGCTACGCTCGGCCTCGAACTGTCTCAGCACCAGGTCCAGATTCTCCAGCGTGGTGCGGACCTGCAGTTCGAAGTCGCCGTCACCCACGAAGTTGCCGTGACGGTCATGAGACAGCTGCCCCGACACATAAACCGTGTCACCGACCTGAGTGGCCTGGCTGTATCCGTACAACGACTCCCACGGCATGCCGAACCCGAATGCCTTCATCTGAGAACTCATCACTCACTCCCTTGATGCAACACGCGGGGCCGTAGTTGCAGGCAGGCCCCTTGCACGTAGAAGTTACGGATCCGGACAAGCGGTGCTTGTCTGGTAGTGCCGTCTATGTGTTCTTTGCGCGCACAAAATTGGCTGCGGTGGGTTCCTCCAGACACTGGCGCTATGAGTGAAACCATCACGCCGACGACGAGGTCCCCTGCCTCCTCACCACACCCGTTGGCCATCCTGTTTCACCCTCCAGTAGAGAACGGAAGAGGCTCAGCGAGCTTGTGCCGACCCACATAGCGCAAGGTTGGAACGCCGCCTCTTCCCCAGTCACCGACGACTACGACCGGGACGACGCCCCCGAGGGCCGTGCCGGCCTGGAAGTCCAGTTCGCGGCCGCGGTCCGCGAGTGAGCCGCGCCGCAGACGGCCCGCACCCGCTCACCCCGGCCGACATCCCGGCCGGGGACCAGCGGGCAGACGGCTGCCTGGACTGCCACCTCCCGATCCAGGGCGGAAGCGCCGGCCTCGTCGCGCACCGCCGCACCGTCCACACCCGCGCTCGGGCAGCCCGTGCGTTACCTCACCGAACGCTCGGACATCTGACACACAGCAGAGGCCCGGTCCCCCGTGTTCACTACGGGGGACCGGGCCTTCGGTGTTTTCAAGGACTACCCGGCTGCAGCGTGCTACTCAGGCGACGTGCTGTTGTCTTTGAGGAGGAGACTTGCCAGCCGCTTGCGCTGCTTGGGCGGCATGTGCAGCTTGAGGTGCGGAAGGAAAAGCTCGGCATCGTGCCAGGGGATACCGCTGGTGTCCTCGTGCTGCGCGGAGCGGCCCGTGGATTGGGAGGGGACCGGCACCGTCTCCCCGCCCGAGGCAGCGTCGACGGCAAGGTCCGGCTCAGCCGTCGCTACCGACGTGGCGGACTCTGCAGCCATAACCGGGTTATGGGTATCACCTTGGGGGGCGGCCTGCTGTTCTGGTGCAGGCGGCTGTCCGAGCGGAGCACTCGGGGCGATATCGGGGGCTGGTGGAGCATCGTGACCCATAACCGGGTTATGGGTCACAGCGGCAGGCTCGCTGACTGAGGCCGGTTGCAGGAGTGCCTCGTAAGCTGCCATCTGCTCGGCTTGGGGCTTGCGCGCGATGTCGCGGGCATCACGCTGGATCAGCTCTCCCCTGGCCACCAATGTCTGCAGTTCGGGAACCAGGTCGAGAAGGAGCTTGAGCTGCGAGATGTAGGGCTGGCTGCGGCCGATGGACTTGGCGACCTGGCCCTGTGACAGGCCCCGCCCCTGTGGGGGCTTGTCGGTCAGTTTTTTGAGGGTCTGCGCCTGCTGGATCGGATTGAGGCCCACACGCAGCCCGTTCTCCGCCAGCGCCCACACCAGTGGATTCTCGGCACCCTTGTCATCGATCTGCGCGGGTACCGAAGTCCGGCCGGCCAAAGGGGCAGCGGTGACACGGCGGTGCCCGGCGAGCAGGACGTACTCGGCGGAGCCGATGGCATCGCGGTGCTGCTCATGGTGCGCAAGGAACGCAGCTGCGTGGCAGACCGAGATGGGGCTGGTGACACCGATCTCGCGGATGCTGCTGACGAGCTGGAGGAACTCCTCGTCTGCGGTGTCGATGACACCGCGGGGGTTCTCCGGGTTGTCAGCGATCTTATCGAGGTCGAGTTCCAGGGTGATGTTTCCCTGGGGTTCCGTGTTCTGGCCCGTGGCACGTGCGTATGCCTGACTGCGTTCGCTACGCGCACCCGTGGCCCTGGTGAACGCAGCGGAGGCACCCATCGCGGCGGACTTGCTCTTGCTCACTGCAGTACTCCTGCGATCTGACGCATGGCGTCGGCCTGGGGGGAGCGGGGGGCGTACACCATGAGTGGCTGCATCAGGCGGACCGCTTCGCGCTGTTCTTTCAGGTCGCCGATGACCGCGACGACGCGGGGGTCTCCTATGGCCTTCCAGCCCGCGAGGGATGAGGTGGCGACGACTCCGCGTCGTGAGTCGTACATGTTCACGATGAGGCCGAGGTAGTCGACGACCACGGCAAGGTCGTTGCAGAGGTCCGAGATCTGGTCGACCAGCATGGCGTACGCCGTAGCGGAGGTGTCCTCTGCGAGGACGGGCACGAAGGTGCCTGAGCGGCCGGCGGGTTCGCCTTCGCGTCGGCGCCCGTAGTAGAGAGCCGCATCCATTACGGTGCCGAGGCTGGGCAGGCAGTCCACCACGATGGCGTCGTAGTCGGATTCCAGGGGAGCGAGTGCACGCTCGAGTGCGGCTTCCTTGCTGATGCGGTTCTTCCGGTCCAAGGACAGGATGGCGAGCCGCTCGGCCAGGACGAAACCGTCGAAGCAGGAGGGCAGCAGATGCAGGCGCTTCTGGAAGATGGCGCCTTCAATCTCTACTACCGTCTCCCGCAGGTCGCCCTTGGCTTCTCCGCACATGTGGGTGACAAGGCTGTCTTCACCAGGCGGGATCACGCTGACACCGAGCTGGTGGGTGAGATGCCCCTGCGGGTCGAAGTCGACCAGGAGGACCCGTTCGCCGGCCTCGGCGAGCGCCTGGGCGATTCCGGAGGCGACTGCAGTCTTCCCGACACCGCCCTTCTGGTTGCACACGATGAGCCGTCGGGGGGCGCGGGGGGCGGGGCGGCCGTTGGGGGAGGGGTGGGTATCCAGCCACCGGCTGACGGACTGGGCGAGCCCCTGTACGTAGGACACCCTGCGCTCGGTGCAGGTGGCCTTGAACGTCTCGTACATGCCGTCGGGTAGGTAGGTGCTGTACGAGTCGGCGCCCGTCGTGTCGACGGCGGGGAGCGCAGCGGGCAGCTCCTGCCATTCGGTGATGGCAGCGGAAACCGCGTCCTGGATATCCAGGCTCAACTCCGCTGCACGGACTTTCAGCTCTTGACGGAGGCCGGCCGGCAGCTTCGACGCCACCTTTACCCGGTCGCTGGTCGGATTTGGAGAGGTCATGACGTCACCATACTGACTCCCCTGCTGTGGTTGACACCCGATCTGCTACTTCTGATGCGTTTTCACTCGCCTGGTCTCGGCCGCCTCCTGAAACAACATCAACGTGCACGGCCGAGCCAGCTCATAACCCGGTTATGAGTTGGGGGCCGCCGAGCCGTCATCGACCCATTGCCGGACGCCTACCCATAACCCGGTTATGGGTCCGAACCGCCTCAGGTCCCAGATCGTGCACACCAAGCAGGGGAGCCGCTTCCGGCAAGCGACCTGTCGCACGGCCTCCGGGCCCTTTGCCCGCCCAGTGCACCGGCCCTAAAGAGGACGAGCACTCCGATCCAGGAGGGCATCACCGGCGTGAGGATTCGCAGCATCGACAAGCGCGGCCACCACCCTGGACTCACCGCTACCGATGCACACGTCACCCTCAGCGGGCTCGCCGCCCAACAGTGGCAGACCCTGCTCACCGACCAGTGCAATGACGGCCTGACCCACGACCTGATCCGTTTGCGGAGTGCACCCGCGCTGACGGCGTTCGAGGAGAGCTACCTGGCCTGGGACGCCACCTGGCGGGAAGAACGCGCGGGCATGGCCTGGGTCGCCAGCGGGCTCCGCCGCGTTGCCCTCTTCCACATGACCACCAAGCCCCACTCCATCAAGTACTGGCAGCACGGCCTGGGATAGAAGCTCGAGCTGCCCTAGGAACACGGCGTTCCCGTCGACCACGAAGTACTTCTGACGCACTTGACCCGTCCGCGCTGGAGACTCTCTCCCGACCATCCGCGAACACTGTCAGCGCAAGAGCTGCGCCTGCGACGGAGGAGAAGAGCGACAGTACTCCTACACCTTGCGCGTGGACGATGCGCGTCACTGCGAAGTGACGCTGACCTTCCAGGTCATGTAGGCCAGGAGAGACATCACGTGCGAACACGAGCGGCTCACCCAGACCGGGGACCCATCTGACTGGCTCGCATGTGTACTGCCCCCTCACCACGGGGACGGCCATGTCGGTGGCCTGACAGCTACTGACTTCGGCGTGTCAGGGTGAACTGTGGGGAGGCCAGTAGCGCCCAGGGTCGGCGGGATTCACCAGCGCCCTGAGGGTGCAGCTGCTGTTCAGGCCCGGGTGGTGAGTCGCGCGAGTGCCACGTCGTAGCGTGTTTGGACCTCTGGACTCGGGGCTGCGCGCAGGAGGGCGGCGAGTGCTCGTACCGTGCCGTCGTCGTAGCCGGCGGCTTCCGCTTCCTGGGCCGCGAGGTCGAGCTGTGCGGTGCCCTCGGTGTGGTGTCCGAGGCCGAGCAGTGCCTCGCCCTTGATCGTGAGCAGGAGGAGGTGGGGGATGTCGGTGGAGCCGGGGCGGTCGTCGAAGTCCAGGGCGCGGGTGGCGGTGGTGAGGGCTTGCTGCCAGTGGCCGGCGTCGGCCTGGTGGCGGGCGAGGTGCTGGGTGGCGAGGCGTTCGATCCTGCGGTCGCCGTCGCCGCGCGCGAGGTGGACGGCACGTTCGCAGGTGTCCGCGGCGACGTCCAGGTGGCCGAGGGAGCCTTGGGCCTGGGCCAGCACGATGAGGGCGTTGGCCTCGGCGAACGCGTCGCTGGCTCCGGCGGCGAGCGCGCATGCCGCTTCGAGGTGCACGAGTGCCTCGGTGGTGCGTCCTTCTTCGGTGAGGACCCAGCCGAGCATGTTGAGAACCCGGGCTTCGCCGTGCTGGTCGGCGTCGGCCCGAGCGGCGGTGAGGGCGGTCTCCAGGAGCGGGGTCCAGCCGTCGCGCACCCGCCACACGATCAGCGGCCACATGGTCATGACGATGCGCCAGGTGCGCTCGTGCAGGAGGGTGGCGTCGGCGTCGGCGATCGCCGACGCGAGGTTGGTCTGCTCGGTGGTGAACCAGGTGACGGCGGCGGCCCGGTCCGCGAACTCCCGCACCGAGGCGGGCGGGTGGAAATCGGCGGGGAGGGGGAAGCAGTCCTCGGAGCCGGGTTCGGCCGCGGCGACGGCGGCGTTGGCGGTGGTGAGGTAGTGGTCGAGGAGGCGCTTGACGGTGTCGGGGTGGGCGTCCAAGCCGCGGGCGTAGAGCCGCACGAGGTCGTGCATGGTCCACCGGCCGGGCGCGCTCTCGTTCAGCAGGTGTGCGGCCGTCAGGTGCTCCAAGGCACTGTCGGCGGTGGCCGGGTCGGTGCCGACCAGGGCCGCTGCCGCGTACCGGTCGAGGTGGCTGCCGGGGTGGCGGCCGAGGGTCGCGAACACGTCCGCTACGTGGGCGGGGAGTTGGCGCAGCGTCAGGTGGAGTGCGGCGCGCACGCCGGTGTCCTCCAGGTCCAGCAGGCCCAGGCGCCGTGTCTCGTCGGAGAGTTCGCCGGCCATCGCGGCCAGTGTCCAGCCGGGCCGGCCGGCGAGGCGGGCGGCCACCACGCGCAGGGCCAGGGGAAGTCCGTCGCACAGCTCCGCCAGGCGGAGCGCGGCGGCCGGTTCGGCGTGCACGCGCTCGTTGCCGAGGGCCTGGGCGAGGAGGGCGGTGGCGTCTTGGGGGGTGAGGGTGTCGACGGGGACGGGGCGGGCGTTGTCGGTGACGATCAGCCCGGGGAGCTTGTTCCGGCTGGTGACGACGGTGACGCAGCGGTCACCGCCCGGCAGGAGCGGGCGGACCTGCTCGGAGTCACGCGCGTTGTCCAGGACGACGAGGAGCTGCCGGTCGGCGGCGAGGGCGCGGAACATCGCGGCGGCGGCGTTCTGCGACTGCGGGATCCGCTCGGCCGGCACGCCGAGCGCGAGCAGGAAGTCGCGCAGGACTTCGACGGCGGCCGGCTCGCTGGTGTCGCTGAAGCCGCGCAGGTCGGCGTAGAGGCGCCCGTCCGCGAGTCCGGCGGGGTCGTGGTGGGCCCAGTGCAGGACGAGGGCGGTCTTGCCGACGCCGGCGGGCCCGACGACCAGGCACACCGGTGCCTCGCCCGCGCTGGCGCGGGTCAGGGCGGCGAGCTCGGCGGCCCGGCCGTGGAAGGCGCGCGGCGTTCGCGGCAGCAGATCAGGTGCGCTCATGGTCAGGGTGGCCTCGGGTGCGGCGGCGGTGGTCTGCGGTACCGCGGTCGCCACCACCACGTCCTTCGCGGTGCGGGCGGGGCGGGGACGGCCCGCGCTCGCGGCCTCCTCCAAGCCCCGGGCGCCGGCCGCGTCCAGGCCCAGCGCCTTTGCCAGCGCCTGGACAGTTCGGCGCTGTGGACCTCGGGAGCGGCCCTGCTCCAGGTAGGACAGGGTACGCACGCTCACCCCCGCTGCGTTCGCCAGGTCCTCCTGGCTGAACCCCGCGTGCTGGCGCAGCGCGTGCAGCAGCGTGCCGAAGGAGCGGTCGGTCCTGATGGTCGAGGCCATGCTGATGATCTTCCCGTGTTCGACGTGGCCCTGGCCGAACGCCGAACCCAACCTGCAAAAGTATGCGTCACCTACTTTTGCGGGCGAAATTGCCTGGTCCACCCGTCCCTGGCCGGGTTGGATCGAGACCTGAGGAAGAAGGCCCCGGAGCCACCCGGAAGCCCCTCCACCGACCCTTCACCCCCCCCACCGGGACCCGAAGGGACCGGGTGGGCGGGACGCTGGCCGCTTCCTCAACCGTCCGTCCCGCGAGAGCGCCCCTGCCCCGACGCAGCGGCAGGCGCCCACGCGGAGTCTTCGCCACGCGGCCCACACCCGCGCCGCAACTGCCTTCAGGAGAGCCACTCGATGCACCTGCATCCGACATCCACCATGCGCCGAACCAGAAGGCAGCTCGCCGTCCTGCTGCTCGCCATGGCCTCCGCCGTCAGCCTCCTGTACGGGGCCGCCGCCCCCAAAGCCCACGCAGAGGTCCCCCAAAACCAGATGTTCACCGACATCGACTGGTACATCGACGACTACGGCGCGCCACTCAGTAGCCACCGGGCGCGAGACAACGCGGACGGCTACAGCGCCATGGTGAATGCGCTGCGCAACGCCTCCGGCCACCAGATGCCAGGCGTCAGCAACAGCCCGGGCTACATGGACACCCCGACCCGCACCAACACCAACCGTGTCATCCGGGTCCTGGTCTGGCGCCACACGGCGGCAGGCCGGCGTGCCGACCTCGCGCTGTACTTCAACGTCGACAACCTCTACTTCCTGGGCTTCTCCTCCAACGGCAACCATTACCGCATCGTCCCCCGCCCCAACCAGGCCGACCGCGCGTACACCAACCACCTGCCGGAGCGGCTCCGCGTCCGCTTCAATTCGCCGACCCCTCCCCTGTTCAACCAGATCACCGGCGACGGCAGCTACGCGCAGATGTCGGCCTCGCCTGCGTGGCGGGGGGACCAGATCTACACGCCGTCCATGATCTACAGCCGGGCGGAGACCCTGACCAACCTCCAGCCGGGGGGCCAGAACACCACCCAGGTGAACCAGGCCATGGCCTACATGATCCAGGCCACCTCCGAGGCCGCCCGCTTCGGCTGGATCCAGAACCGCATCGCCTCCACCATCTTCCAGGGCGGCGACTACCAGGAGGAAGGCGCCCCGGCCAACCTCGGCCCCTTCGGCACCGACCTCGAACTCCACTGGAGCCACCTGTCCCGCATGGCGCACAACACCGCCGCCCACCGCGCCGACCCGGGCGTGACGATCAACAACCGCATCTACCGCACCGTGACCGAACTCGGGAACCCTCAGAACAACCAACCCCGCCTGACCCCCTTCCTCGCCCTGTACGCCAGCGGACAGGGCTGACCACCACACCGCCGAGCAACCGGCCGGGCCCGATCCACCACGGACCGGGCCCGGCCGTCGCGTACCCCCGCACCCCGCCTACAGGCTTCGGCTTGAGTGCGTGCGCGCTGGCCTGGGCGACACGGACTTCTCCATGCTGATTGTGGGCGTCAGCGACATCCTGGCCGCGTTCGTCGACCAAGCCGAACCGGTCAGCGTGGGGTGACCCGTATCGGTTGATACTGCAGTTGAGCGAGGCCCGCACCGATGAGTGGGTGCGGGCCTCGATTCATGAGCCGGACCGTGCTGCTCAGCGGGCGGGACTGGCGGGGAAGCTCTCGGCGGCGTACGAGGTACGGCTCGTAACGGGCGGTGAGTACCAGGCCGCCCCCGCCGCAAGAGCGAGCACCGCAGCGTGTGGGCGTGGTTACTGACTTCGGCTCGGCAGGGTGATCTTTCATGAAACCTCTGGTGTTGCCTGGGCGTTGCCCGTAATCCGTTGTGTGTGAGGTATGCGGATGGGGGCGGGCTGACCGCTGCGGGGCGTCAGCGCCGCGAGGCCGTACGAGCACAGGCGGCCGAGTTGTTCGAGCAGAAGATCAAGCCGCCGGAGGTCGCACAGCGCCTGCGGGTGAGCCGGAAGACGGCCTATCAGTGGCACCAGCTGTGGCGGGACGGCGGACGCGGGGCGCTGACGTCCCGTGGCCCGGGCGGATCGCGGTGCCGGCTGTCGTCGCGCTGTCTGGAGAAGCTCGCCGTGTACCTGGAGCAGGGGCCGGCCGCGCATGGCTGGGTGGAGGACCAGGTGTGGACCGCGGCCCGGGTGGCCACGCTGATCGGCAGGAAGTTCCACGTCTCCTACAGCGTCTCGGGTGCGACGAGGTTGATGCACCGGCTCGGCTTCTCCCCGCAGATGCCCGCGCGGCGGGTGGCCGAGCGCGACGAGCAGGCCGTGAAGGTGTGGAAGGAGGCGACCTGGGCGGAGGTAAAAGAGCCCGGGCGGCCTGCGGGGGCTACATCTGCTTCGAGGACGAAGCAGGCTTCACCCGCAAGCCGCCCCAAGGACGCACCTGGGGCCGGCGCGGCGTGACCCCGGTTGTGACGGTGAGCGGACGGCGCTCGGGACGACTGTCGGTGGCCGGGCTGATCGCGATGCGGCCCGGCTCACGCACCCGGCTGTGCCACCGGTTGATCTCCCACCCTGCGGGCAAGGGCAAGCGCCGCAGCCTGAGCGAGCGTGACTATGCCGCCCTCCTGGACGGTGTTCATCAGCTGGTCAAGGCGCCGATCGTGCTGGTGTGGGACCGGCTCAACACCCACGTCTCCAAGAAGATGCGGAAGTTGATCGACGAGCGGGAGTGGCTGACGGTGTTCCTGCTGCCCGCGTACTCACCCCAGCTGAACCCGGTGGAGTGGGTGTGGTCGCACGTCAAACGCAGCCTCGCCAACCTCGCCGTCGTCGCCCTCGACCGTCTCGAGACGCTCGTCCGCAACCGGCTCAAACGCCTCCAGTACCGGCCCGGCATCCTCGACGGCTTCATCACCGGATCCGGCCTCACCTTCGCCACCCTCACGTCACCCTGACGAGCCGAGGTCAGTAAGGCCCGACGCAGAAACGACAGCTCTCCCACATCACGCGCCAGCCACCGCGTCCAGGAGCCGCCTCATCTCGGAGAAGGCAGCGGCAGCCTCCGGGCTGGGCGCGGTGAGTTCGGCAAGGGGCGTGAGAGGGGAGAGGATGTCGACCAGCCTCCCGTCGTGCACCCGGTCCTCGACCGCGCGCAGCTCGGTCCGCACACGGCCGTTGCTAAGCCCGCTGCGCGCGAGAGCCTCCGCGAGGTCGCGTTCGGCTGGACTGGGCTGCCAACTGCCGTTGCTGAAGTCTTTGCGCAGCAGGGCGACGTCGCGGGCAAGGGCCTTGAGCAGAGCAGAAGTAGTCACAGGCTGTCCAACGAAACCGCAGCGGACAGGCATCGACGGCCCCCTGCACAACTTGTCGACCGCTGGGCCGTTGGGCGGCACCCAGGCCATCCAGGCCACCCAGGATCCAAGGGGTGAGGGTGAGGGAACGCGCCGCACCAGTCTGCGTTGACCCGTACGGCACCTCGAACACCCCCTGGCAGAGTTGCCCGCGACGACGGGGCCGGTGATGTGCGTATCCGGTCGTCAGGCAACGGGACGATTGGGAGATACGGGGCCGTAGCCACGAGGTTCGACAAAAGGGCCTACATCTTCCACGGCACGGTCACCATCGCAGCGATCCGGCTCTTGCTCCGCCCATGAGCCACCAGGCGGAACTCGGCCGTGCGCCGTTCGGTCGGAGCTGCGCTGGTGCTGCGCGAGTGAAGGGGGCCGCCTGGAACAACACCCAGGCAGCCGTACCGGTCATCCCTTGGAGGCAGCCTCTCGGATCCGCGGCTCGAATTCCCGCCGCACATAGGCGTCGAACGGCGCCGTCAGTGCACCGTCGATCACCTGCCGCACCCGATGCTCCGCCGCGAACTCCTTGATCGCTGCGTGAGAGGCCGGCTCCACACCCCCGCCAATGATCAGCACCCCAAACTCATCGGCCTCCAACAACCTCCGAGCCTCCTCATCGGTGCTCACTCCCTCCGCGTCAAAGCCGTCCTCGCGAAGTGTGGCCAGCACCTCCGCCACCCTGGCGGAAGTCCTTCCCAGCACCAGCGTCTTCATGGCCGTTCCTCTCAGGTACGTCGACATCTGCGTCCCCGAACCTAGAAGCTCAACTCAACTTGAGGTCAACTCCAACTACCGCCCCGGCAATCACATGATCCGCCGGTCAGGTCCCAGTCGAGAGCTGAAATCCCGGCGCAGAGCGGGTCTTCGCCAATTGGGAGGTCCCGCGATTTTTGGCGGTACCAGGCGTAGACGAGGCGGATCCCTCGGAGTGGACAACTCGCGAGAGAGGGCGTGACAGTGACTTCGTCCGCACCACCGCCGGCCTGTCGTGTAGCGACGCTGACCGATGCTGCCTGGCCTTTCTCCCTGCACCCCGATCGCCCCTGAGTAGTCCCCGACCTGACCCGGAAGAACCCCTAACACGGGCACCACATGGGCGGGAGCGCACCTAACGTGACGACGGTGACACGGCTGGCCGCACGTCTGACGCAACCACTCTCTTCATGAGGAGGATCTATGCCGTTAAGGGGTAAATCCGCCCTGCGGCGTATCGCCGCGCGGGGCACGGCCATGGTGGTGGGAGCCATCATGGCCATCATCACCAGTCTCGCCGCCGCTCCCTCGGTCCATGCGTCGCCATCTGCCATCGGGGCCCTGCGGTGGGCACCGTGTGACGACCCGGCGAAGCCGGGAGCCGAGTGTGCCACTCTTTCAGTGCCGGTTGACTGGGCCTACCCGGACGGGCCGAGGCTTGACCTGGCCGTGGCCCGCCGCAAGGCCACCGACTCTGGCACACGCGTCGGCTCGATGGTGTTCGGCCCCGGCGGGCCGGGCGACTCGGGTGTGGAGATGGTGGTGCGCCGTATCAGCCGGTTCAGCTCCGAGGTCCGCCGCAGCTTTGACATCGTTAGCTTCGACCCGCGCGGTGTGGGCGGCAGCAACCCGGTGACCTGCTCCGGCGGCCTGCTTGCCAAGCGGCCGTCGCCAGAGCTGAAGAGTCAGGCGGACTTCGACGCCGCCACGGCGTATAACAGGCAGCTGCGTGCCGACTGCCGGACCCATACTGGCCCAGTGTTCGACCACCTTGACACCGCCCAGACGGTTCGGGACTTGGACGCCCTCCGGGCCGCCCTCGGCGAGCGGAAACTGACCTTCCACGGCAGCTCGTACGGCACGCTGCTCGGGGCACAGTACGCCGAGACCTACCCGCGCCGTGTGCGCGCGATGGTGCTGGAGAGCGTCATGGACCACAGCGTCCCGACCACCCGTGACTTCCTGCGGTCCGAGGCGGCCAGCGCAGAGGATTCATTCCAGGAGTTCGTGCAGTGGTGCGACGGTGCCGCGGATTGCGCGCTGCACGCCCGCGATGTCCGCGCCGTCTGGCAGGGCCTGTTGGCCCGGGCCGGGCGCGGCGAGCTGGAGGACCCCGCGAGGCCAGGCACCTCGCTGTCGACTTCGGATCTGGTCAACAAGATCGCGTTTCGGAAGTTCTACCAGGCCGACTACGCGGGCCTGGCCACGGCGATCGCGGGGATGGAAGCGAGCAAGCCGCTGCCCGCGTCGCCCACCTCGATAGCACCGCTACCTTCGGCCACCCCGGTCTTCTGCTCGGACTGGCACCTGCCGGTGCGCGACTACCAGGAGTACGCCTCGCTCGTCGCCATGATGAACACGACCGCGCCTGACCTGCCTTACCTGCTGCCGATCCACATGGCAGCGGCGTGCCTGGGCGCCCCGACCGCCAACCCGCAGCACCGCTTGGACGCACACGGCGCCCCGCCGATCCTGGTCTCCAATGCGCTGCACGACCCCGCCACCGGCTACCCGTGGGCGGTCTCGGTGGCCCGGCAGCTCGGCCGCAGCGGAGTGCTCCTCACCTACGAGGGTCACGGCCACGGCAGCGTCACCAGCGGCCCGTGTATGGAGGATGCGGTGGACAGCTACCTCATCGACCTTGTAGTCCCGCCCCGGGGCACCAACTGCCCCGCCGTACTGTCCTGACAGCTTGTCGATCCGGATCCGCCTGGGGGCGGATCCGGTAGGAAGATGATCGTGACGCGCAAGCAACTCACCGATTACCACGAAGCCCTGGCACGCGTGCGTGAGTTGGTGCGGGAAGCGGGCCCCGGCGCAGCAACGCACCCACCGCTGCGCACTGCGCTTCGGCCCAGCAGCTGAAGGGCGCGGACCTGGTCCACCGCGCTGACAGAACGCCGCGGAAAACGAGGTGAGGGCTGTGCCCCGGTTCGGCCTCCTCCGCGTACTCATCGAGCAGATTTGTGCCGGCCACCTCCTCGGCCGACTCGCGCAGCTCGTCATCGACGCCGTCGCGCTGTACTGAGCAGCCGAAGTTGAGCGCTACTCTCCTTTACTGGCAGCGGCGCGGCGGGTGAGGTCGACGCCGGCTGCGCGGGCTTCCTTGAGCCGGATGGACACCAGGCCGGCGGAGACAGACAGCTCGCGCGCGATCTCGTATCCCTTGAGTCCCTGGCGGTGGAGTTCGACGATCTGGTCCCGTCGTTGCCGGGACCGGTCCTCGTACGCCGCGCGTTCCTCGGCGACCATGCGCACCACCGTCCGGGGGGACACCCCGAACCGGTCCGCGAGCTCGCGGGCCGTCACGGTGCGGCGCTCACGCGTGGGCTCCCGTGTCATGACGTCCCCTTCATGTACTCCAGCATGGCTGCGGCGCGCTCGTCCCGGCGCGCAGCGCGTGCGGTGCCGCTCTTCTTGCCGCGGGCGGACTGGATGGCGACGAAGGTGGCCTCGTACACGGCCGGGCCGTCCTTCCACATCCGCGATCGTGTCGTGATCCACCGGTGGATGCTGTTGGCGATCCCGCGGGCCTCCACAGCCGGCAGCGGCTCGGCGAACTCGGCGTTGCGGGTGTGCACTTCCGCGTGGATGGCGCTGCGGAGAGTCTCGGAGCTGCCGAAGTGGTGGCGGACTTCGCGGTACGCCCAGGTCCGGGCCGTCTCGAAGATCGAGCAGTTACGCCCCAGCCCCGTGATGTTGGTACGGAACCTTTTGGTCTCCCGCCAGCGCGTCGGCGGCATATGGCCGCCCAGTGCCTCCTCCAGTCCTCCGAGCGTGTGGAGACCGCCATGGAGCCACTCCGTGCTCCAGTCCGCGTGCAGCGGATTTTTCGTCATCAGCCCCGAGTAGGCCGCATCCCCATCCATCGCCCGACGCAGCCCCTCGGTGACAGCGGCAGCGTAGGCCAACGGCTTGCGCCGGGCGTACTCGGTCCGCGTCACCGCCTCCGCCAGAGCCCACACCGCATGCGCATGCCCGTTCACCGGGTTCTCCACCACCGCATTGGGTAGCGGATGCGATCCCACCGACGACACCGCCCGCAGCACCGCATCGGCGTGATCCACGTCCACAACGAGAAGATTGCTCACCGCCGACGGGTTCGCCTCCACGTAACGACGCGTCATCGCCACCGGCCGCCGCTCCCGACGGATCCCCTCATGCAGCCGGTTCGTCGCGTACGGCCGCAATGGCAGCCACAACTCGTCCCACTGCCCCCCGGGCAACTCCACGTTCATGCGTTGATCATCCCGGGTCGGCCAGGCTGGAGGGGGTCGGACACGCCGCTAGCTTTAAAGTCGGTCACGAACCAAGTCAGATGATTGGGAGCTCCGGGGTCCTGCTCTACCGGAATCCGTTGTACCCCGCCATGAAGTGCGGTCACCTTTAAGGTCAGACAGAAACCAAGTCAGAGCGGATCAGGAACGTGACCACCTCATGCCCGCATATCACGGACGGGTGAGGATGCCGTGGGTGCCGATGCGGCGCCAGATCACGTGCGGTGTGCCGGGACGGAGCGCCGCACCGTAACTCCATGTGGCACGTCCGGCGGGCCCGGTGCCCATGGACCAGGTCAGCTCGTAGACGCCGGGTGCGCGCTGGACGCGCTTGACGCGCAGGCCGGGACGGAATCGTCCTCCGGTGCGCAGGTCCTCGACGAAGGCCGTCACGGTCTGGAGGAATCGGCGACGCTGTTCGGGGGTGAGACGGTCCAGGTCGGTGGTGAAGCGGGGGGTGGTCTCGTACGTGGGCACGGCGAACTCCTCCAGGACGCACGAAGCCCCCGGCCGGTGGGCCGGGGGCGGTGGTGGCTGGTCGTGTGGAAGGGCGTCGGTGACGTGGTGCTCAGTCGTGGCGGGTTGTCGAGGCAGTGGTGTGCTGGTGCGCGCTCGATGACGGTGGAGTCGGTTGCATGACGATTCCGGGGCTGGTGGGGCTCGTGTGGTTGCGGCGCAGTATTCGCACGGAGTTGTCAGGCGCCCTCATGGCCGGGGAGCGGCGGCATCTCCTTCCTCCAGCGGCCGGGGTGGAGCAGGTGGCAGCCGGCGGGGCACCAGCAGGCCTTGACGACCTCTCGCTGGGGAAAGGGCGACTGGGCACTCAGGACCAGGTACACCCGCTCCTCGGTGATCGCGGAGCAGAGGGGACAGGGGATTGCGGCTCGAGTGATTTCCATGCGCGGGAGAGTGCACAGGTCGGTGGCTTACCGTCTCGGGCTGGCCCAGTGGCTCGCCTGGCGGGCGCTGCGGCAAAGATGCCGGTGATGGCTTCCCGCCCGGCGGGACCGACCCCGGATCGCGCCTCTGTGCAGGTCAGTACCGGGGTTCCATGGGCCGATGATCAGCATGCCGCCAGTTCGCCCGGGGGCCGGAGTGCGCTACCTCTTCCGTGGCGTGATAGTCGGCGACGGCCACCGCCGGGCGGGTACGCCGCTGCGCACTGCCCAGGACGAAGCCGGTGTCCCGCCCGGCGTGTGGAAGGGCCGGGGACTTGCCGTGCTCGGCCTGACGGCCGGAGACGTGGTGACCGAGCGGCAGGCCGAACTCCTCCTGGGGGAGGGCCGGCACCCGGACGCCGACCGGATCGAGTACGAACTCCTGGCGCAGGGCAAGAGCCCGGCACCGGCACGCCGGGCGACCGTGCTGGGCAGGCCTATCGAGTGCAACGCCTCGCCGAAGACGGAGAAGGCGAAGGAGCGCACGCCGTGGCTGGCGATGGACTTGGTCTTCCGGGCCCCGTCGACGGCCCACATCGCGTGGGCGCTCACCGATGACGAGGCCCGTCTCGTACTGGAGTCGTGCCAGGACATCGCCCGGGACAGGACGCTGGCGTGGCTGGAGGAGTCGGTCGCACAGATCCGGTGGGGGAGCGGCGGCAGACACCGCCGGCCGGTGAAGGACGGGTTGATCGTCGCGGTGTTCCGGCACTACGAGTCCCGCGCCGTCGATTCGCGGCCGCTGTTGCACGACCACGCGGTCGTGTCGTTCCGGGCCCGGCGGCCGCACGACGGGAAGTGGGGCTGCAGGCCCGCATTTCGCGTGTCCCTTTCTCATTGACCGTGGCCTTTGTCCGACCCAAGGGACAGTGTGGTGAGACGCACTCGCGTCTGATCGTTCACCCGTCGCAGTGCTGATCCTGGTCTCGGTCTATGCGGCGCCCGTCGCCCCGCTACCGGCCGTTGTCAGCCGATGCCGCACCTCTGAGATCACGTCAGGCCGTCCCGGGTGCCCGCAGTATGCGGCGAACAGCGTTGCGGAGCCAGCGGTGGGCTCCGTCGGCTGTGTGGCGGGGGTGCCAGGCCATGCCGATGGCCAGGGGCGGCAGCGGCAGGGGTACGTCGAGGAGGCGCAGGCCGAGGGCGGTGGCGGTGTGGGTGAGTGGTGATTCGGGGTTGCCGGGGAGTGCGGCGGGGACGAGGCATACGACGTCGCTGCGGGCCGCGAGGACCATCGCCGCCAGGTGGCTGGGAAGGACGGCAGTGACGCGCCGGTGGAGGTTGCGTTCGGCCAGGGCGCTGTCGAGAGGGCCGCTGAACCGGCCTCGTCGGCTGACCACGACATGTTCGGCGGCAGCGAGCCGCGCCGGGTCCAGGGCTTCTTCGGCGAGGGGGTGCCCCGGGCGGACGGCCGCCACCATCCGAAGCGTGGCCAGTTCTTCGACCTGGGTCTCCGGGTCCACGTGGTCGATGGATCCGATCTCCAGATCGATCCGGCCGTCGCGGAGGGCCGGACCGGCCTCCAACTCCTCGGCCCGGAGTCGGAACGAGACGCCCGGCGCCTCCTGCCGGGCCAGGTGCAGCAGTCCAGGGGCCAGCGCCGCACCGACCAGGTCAGCGGTCTGGAGGGTGAAGGTGCTGCTCAGGGTGGTGGGGTCGGCGCCTTCGCCGGGGCTGAGCAGCGATTCCAGACGGCGCACCACTGCGGCGGTTTCGTCGCGCAGAGCCAGGGCTCGAGGGGTGGGAACCATGCTCTGTCCGGCCCGTACGAGGAGCGGGTCCTGGAGGGTGCGGCGCAGGCGGCCGAGGGTGCGGCTCATGGCGGCGGGGGAGGTATGCAGGCGAGCGGCGGCGCGGGTGACACTCTGCTCGGTCAGCAGGGCGTCCAGTGCGACGGCGAGGTTGGCGTCAAGGGCCGAATGTGGGCTGTTCACCAGCGTAATTCCATTTCAGGCAATACCTCTTTGCTGAAGTTCCCATTGTGGCATCACCGTGGCGGTCCCCAGGATGGGCGTACCGATCCGACACGGACTCTTGGAGTTTTCATGATCGTCATCACTGCCCCCACCGGGAACATCGGCCGCCACCTGCTCACCCGGCTTCTTGAGTCCGCTCCCGCCGCCGGTGAGGAACTGCGCGTGATCGTGCGTGACCCGGCACGGCTGCCGGACGCGGCACGCGGACGCGTCGAGGTGATCACCGGCTC
Source organism: Streptomyces sp. NPDC039736 (assembly GCF_055596485.1). Taxonomy (NCBI): domain Bacteria; kingdom Bacillati; phylum Actinomycetota; class Actinomycetes; order Kitasatosporales; family Streptomycetaceae; genus Streptomyces; species Streptomyces sp. NPDC039736. The sequence continues at coordinate 49,195 of NZ_JBVIUQ010000019.1, forward strand.
GCACGGCGACGCCGAGGTGGTCGACAGGGCTTTCCAGGGCGCGGACGCCGTCTTCTGGCTCGTCCCCCCGGACGCCTCCCTGGCCCCGGAGGACGCCTGGTCCGGCTTCACCCGCCCCGCCGCGAAGGCGCTCGCCGCCCACGGGGTCGGCCACGTCGTCGGCGTTTCCGCGCTCGGCCGCGGCACTCCGCTCGCTGGCCGCGCCGGACTCGTCACCGCCTAATTGGCCATGGACGACCTTCTGGCCGGCAGCGGCGTCGCCTACCGGGCCCTGGCCAACCCGTCCTTCTTCGAGAACCTCCTGGAGGAGGCCGCCTCGATCCGCGAGCAGGGCGTCTTCACCGACACCGTCGATGCCGACCGCAAGGCGCCTCTGGTCGCCGTCGCCGACATCGCGGCCGTCGCCGCCAGCCTGCTGCTGGACCGCTCATGGACTGGCACCGGCAGCGTCCCGGTCCTCGGGCCGCAGGACCTGTCACCCAATGACCTGGCCCGCATCATGACCGAGCAGCTCGGCCGCCCCGTCCGCTATGAACGCCAGCCGCTCGACGAGCTATACGCCACCCTCGTCGGCTACGGCCTCAACGAGGCATTCGCACAGGGCGTGATCGACATGAAGCGGGCCAAGGACGAGGGCCTCGATGCCGGCGTCCCCCGCACCCCGGACACCGCCGGTCCCAGCGCCTTCGAGCACTGGTGCGCCCAAACCCTCAAGCCCGCCGTCCTCTCCTGAAAGCCACCAGTCTCTACGCCATCGCAATTGGCGCCCATGGCGTCAGCCGACCCACCACCTGGGAGACACCACCATGCCCGTTGAGGAAACCGAACCGCCGGTCACCGCGTTCATGCTCGTCAAGACCACGCCCGAGTGGCTCGCACTGACCGTCCCGGAGCGGATCGACGCCTTCACCACCCAGGTCCTTCCCACGATCGAGGCCAGGGCCACCGGCGTCCGGTCACGCTTCTACGACACCGAGTTCTACTCCGCGCGCGTCACCGACGTCTGGGTCTGGGAAGCGGACGACCACCACGCCTACCAGCTCCTTATCGACGCCCTCCGCGAAACCCCTTTCTGGGACCGCTACTTCGAGGTGGTCGACATCCTCGTCGGTACCGAGAACGGCTATGCCCGCAACTACCACGTCGACCCCGCTGCCACCATCAGCACCTGACTGCCAGCGGTTGCCACGCACCGGGCTCAGTTACCCGGTGTGCGTCGCAGGTCTCTCGGACATCGCACCGCCTGAGGACAAGATCGTGAGCCGGAATGGCGCGGCCCCTGAACGAGACGACCGGGAACGGCCCAGGTCCCTGCTACGGAATGGGACATTCCAAATGAGGACCTGCAGGTGCAACCTGTCGGCGGACTCGCTGATGCCTCGCATCGTCGCGGCCGGCACCCTTTACACCCTCCACTTCATGGAGGAGGTGTCCGCCCGGCTCGGGTGGGCGTGGGAGCCGCGCGAGGTGACGCCCGGCCGTCGGCCCGTAATGGACATCGCCGGGATCGACCGGCGGCTGATCGGCTGGCAGTCGACCTGCCGCCGGCAGATCGAGGACGCGCTGCCCGTCCTGACCGCCCGGTACGAGGAGAAGCAGGGGCACGCACCGGGGGAGCGGGCCTCCTACGCGCTGGCCTGTCAGGCCGCCGGCCAGACCCGCTCGCCGAAGCGCACGGAGCTGTTGTCGCTGACTGAGCTGCGGATGCGATGGCGGGCCTCGGTGATCCGGGCATTCGACGCCTGCACCGTCTACCGGCTCGCACAGCGGGCGCGGGCGGCGGCCGCGGCGGTATGGGCGCGGGTGCGGCCGGTCGTCGACACCGTGCTGGCGGCCGTCGACACCGTTGCCGTGGTGTACGTGATGCGCGGCGCGTTCAAGCGCCACCACCTGCTCGCCGAAGCACGCCGCCACCTCGCCTACGTACGACGCGGCCGCCCCCGTGAACCGGGTCTAGACGAACAGATCGTGCAGGTGGCCGTCGACGACTACACCCACCCCGTCGGCCGGGGCCTCACCATGACCGCAGACCACCACGCCTTGTACCCGCACGACACCGACGACCAGGCCGTGCTGCGCCCGCTGACCCGCAACCGGATGCTTCCCCCTTACGTGCGAGCCCGGCTCGCCGCCGGAGCCTTCTCCGTCCGGGTTCACGCGGTGCGCCTCTCAGAGCGTCTGGGCTCCCGCACCCGCCCACACACCGTCGCCGTGCCCGGCGCCTCGAGGTCCGCCCGCGGCGCTCGCGTACGAACCGGGAGACTGGCCGCACCGCCGGGCATCGTGGTCACCGCCCCTGTCGCCCATCCCCATCTCCAGCCAGAACTGGACCTCTTTGCCCGTCGTGGCGAACTCGAAGTTACTTATGGCTCACGTCCCTTCGGAGTTCTGCAGAACGGCTGCGGTGCGGGCGGCAGCCAGCCATTGGGGGAATTCACCCAGTAGCTGGTCGTAGAGGGCCATGTCGGAGTGCGCGCGCGGGTCGCGTCCTGCATGGAAGAATCCTGCGTTGTCGACCACGCGCTTGGTAGGGACTGCGAGGTCATCCAGTTTGTGCAGGAAGGCGAACTCGTTGTCGTCCGGGTCGCCGAACGCGACGAACTGCCAAAACAGCGGGAGCTTTGCTGCCTTGCAGAGGTAACGTTCGGCCGCGAGCTTGCTGGTGGGGCCGCCGTCAGTCTGGAAGATGACCAGTGCCGGGACGCGGCTGCCCGATGCCTGGTAGTGGTCGATGACCTCGTCCATCGCCCAGTGGTAGTTCGTGCGCCCCATGTGCCCCAGGTTCTGATGGAGCTTCTCGATCCGGCCCTCGTACCGCTCCAGGCTCACCTCACTGATGCCATCGACATCGGTCGAGAAGAACACCACCGGGACGACCCCGTCGTCGTCTAGGTGCGCGGACAGCCCGAGAACCTGTTCAGCGAGGTGTTGCACCGTTCCGTCCCGGTAGTACGGGCGCATCGAACCCGACCGGTCCAAGACCAGATACACCGCCGCCCGTACACCCTCCAGACCACGCTTCTGCAGGCTCACGGCCGCACTCTTGTACAGACTCACCAGCCCCGGAGCAGCAGCCTCCACCTTGGTCAGACTGATCGCCGAAGCAGACATCGACCCCATCACCTTTCCCCACGTCCGCAGATGCCCTGTTGAACTCATGCCAGGCCCAGTTTTGGGGAGGGTGTCGGTGTCCACACGCACATCTCACCTGGCAGCCCTTTGGCCCGCCGAGTAGAACTCGGCGGATGAGCCGAAGCCCGATAGCTGTCCCTGCCGAAGACCATCCAGTCGCCTAGTAACTGTGTCGAAATGTCGGCCAAAGAGGACCCTCTCGCAGCAAGCGCAGGAATTCCTCCCGAATCGCCTCCCATTCGGAAACTGGTCGCCAAGCTCCCAACGCCACGCGGCGGCCATCGCGATAACGAGCTCCCGACACTCGTCCAGAAGCCCTCGGTTGGACCAGGGTGGCCAGCAGCCGGTCGACGAACATCAACCGGTGCTTCACCTCGGCCCCCACGGCTTGCTTCCACGGTCGTGAGACAAGCCTGGCCTGATGGCTGGCATGTCACAACGTGCCGATTTTGACGACGAGTTCACCGATCACATCGGCCGCCAGACCTCAGACCGGTGATCCCACGGTTGTTGACGATCGCTGCACCAGCCATGTTCCCCACCACCCCTCCATGGTGCGACATGAACAACCTCGACCTCTCACCGCTTACCGTGCACGAGCTCATTAGGCCAGCCATCGCAGGCCTTTGCTGGGGGTGTTCTGGCAGGTGAGGCGTATTCCTGCTGACGAAGTCACTTTTGCTCCTTTGAGGTTGCACTTGCGTCCGGGTTCGTTGCAGCTTCCCTTTTTGTGGCCTGGCACGTCCGCGCAGTTCAACGTGTCGTGTGCCTCTTTGCCTTCGGGTGACAGGTTGTCGTAGTTGCTGCCGTCATGACGGCCCGGTGAATCCACGGGAGTGGAGGCGGCAGTCGCCTCTTTCCTGGGGGCGTTGCCCGCTGGTCTCGTGGCTTGCGGACGGGCAGGGGTGTTGCCCGCTGCGCTTGCGCTGGGGTCTCTGGCGGAGTTTTCAGCGTTGTCGTCCGTCCGGGGAGATCGGGTGGGATCCGGGGCCGGGGCTGTGGTGGTTGCGGTGGCCGTTGTGGTGACGGTGATGGTGGGGAGGGGAGCGTTTGCCGTGGTCTCTTCGGCACTGCACGCGGCGGTGCTCAGTATGAGTGTGGTGAGCAGAACAAGGGCGGGGCTGGTCTTGCGGAGTTTCACGGGGCTCCTTCGATTGTCAGGTGGTGCTTGTCGTTTGGGGTGAAGCTCCGCACTTTGGCGGCAGGGCAGGTGATGTGGGGTGAGTCCGCAGGTCTTTTCCGGGAGTGGTGGGAACAGTTGCGCAGGATCAACGCAGGAGGTGTGCTCGTGCAGCTGGCTCGTTTTCTGGCGGTGTGGGGATGAGGTGGGTGAGGAACTGGTGGGTAGTGGGGTCGGTGGAGTGGATGCGGGTGTGGTGGGTGCCGCGGGTGAGCAGGACGCGGTAGGTGTTGAGGGCGTAGCGGAGGTATTCCTGCGGGGGCAGGTTGCGGAGTGCGTCGTCGTGGCTTTTTTCGGGGTGGGCGGTCCAGTGGCCGTTTTCCCAGGTGAGGTCGGGGCCGATGATGGTGCCAGCGTGGTGGTATTCGAGGCCTTGGGCGGTGTAGATGCAGCCGATCTGCTGGTGGCCGCCGGTGTGGGTGGCCCAGAGCTGGCTGTGGGGGGCGAGGGGGTTTCCGTCGGGGTCGGTGAGGGCGGTCGCGGCGTTCCAGGCGGCTTTCCAGGTGCGGGTGGGGCCGCCTGGTGTGGGGGAGGGGGCGTCGATGGTGACGTCGAGGGGCAGGGTGGTGGCACCCGTGGGGCGGGTGCGGGTCCATTTCCAGCAGAATCCGGCCGCGGTGCGGGCGGTGTGCCCGGCACGGGTGGCCTGTTCGGTCCATTCCTGGAGCTGGAAGGGATCGGCGACGAGACCGAGGTCATAGCCGGCCTGCCCGGTCCAGGGGACGGGCGTGCCGTAGAGGAGGGCGTCGACCCAGGCGGTGTAGGCGGCTGAGCCGCTGCACCGGAAGGAACCAGTCAGCTCGAGATGGTGGTAGGTGCGGCCGGCCTGGTGTGCGGCATCACGGATCTCGGCGACGGTGGTCCCTTCGTCGGGGCGGATGATCTGCCGCTCGTCGAGGAAGATGACGGCCAGCGGAACCTTTTCCACGACCGCGCCCAGATCGGCCGGTATCCCCAACGAGCCGCCCCTCTTGACGCGTTGGGCCTCATCGATGACCAGGGCGCCGGCGTGCTGGGCAGTGCTGCGCAGCGCGCCGGACGTAGGGAAGAGTTCACGGCCGGCGAGGTGGTCTGCGATGGCGTCCAGGAGATGAGCGCGCAGCGTGCCCGAGGGGGTGATGAAACGCGGCTTCGTGGCGGGGTGGGCCCGCATGAGGTAGCCGAGCAGACGGACGGCGAGGGCGCTCTTGCCGCTGCCGGGACCGCCGCTCACCGTGATGACGGCGCCCGTGCCGCGGGGGTGGCCGCTGTCGTGGTCCGGGTCGAGGGCGGGCAGGTGGTGGTCTGCGGCGGCCCGGATTCTGTTGAAGGCGTCCTGCTGGTCGCCGACCAGAGCGAAGGTGCGGCTGCCCTCCAGGGCCGCACCGACGTGGTCCAGGAGCCGGGAGGAGGGCTGCCACCGGATGTGCTCGAACTCCTCCACCAGCTCAGCGCGGGGTGCCTGCAGGTCTGCGCAGCGCAGCAGGTCGGCCAGCGGTCCGGCAGCCCGGGACAGGTCGTCGGCACTCAGCACCGGGATGTCACCGTCCTGCCCGGTGCCGGCCTGCAGCGCGGCGCTTTGCTCCGCGGTGGCATTGTGCAGCACCACCACCGCTCGCACGTCCAAGTCCGGGGCGCTCTCGGGTCGCCAGTGCAGAAAGAAGCTCCGGTAGGCGGCGACCTGGTGGATTGGGTGCGTGGTCACCACACGGTCGCTGCGCATGACCCGCCGCGCGTCCAGCACACGGCAGCCCTGCCACTGCTTCAGCTCGACCACCACCATGGCGAGCACACCTTCCGCCGTGGCCCCGACGAGCAGCGCATCCAGCCGCCTCCCACCGCCCGGCGTTCCGTACTCCAGGTACACCTGCAGGTCGCCGAGCCCGGCGCGCAGCAGGGCGGCGAACAGCGGCGGCCAGCTGTTACGCCAGCTGCGCATCTCCGCCTCGCCGGGCTCGCCGAACCCGGCCGCCCGGTACCGCGCCGCACACCGGCCGAAGAACTCCGGCGCGCCCACCTGGGAGGCGATGTCCCGCACGCGCCCGGCTGCCGCGCACGCCACCAGGGTGCCCGGAATCTGGGAAGAGGGCGCGCCGGTTTGGGGTGCGGGTGGTGTGGTGGGCGAGCTGGTCACGTGGATCCCCCTGTGTCCGTGGTGTCGCCGTCCGGCGGAGCCTGGCCCCAGACCTGACGGGGCTGGGACCCTCCCGACCTGCGCCTGCGTTCTGTGGCCGCGCGTGTCAAAGGAGCTGTCAAGAAGCTGAGTTGTCACCTCGCCGACGGCCTGCAGTGCACACGCTACCAAATCTATCGAGCCCTCGATAAGGATATGCTTATGATGCCCTCATGAAGAATTCGTCGTTCGTGATGGTCCACGTCGGCCAGAGCACCGAGTCCCAGCGCAACCTCGAGCACGGCATCGAGACGCTCTCCTGGGGCTTCCCCGAGAAGAAACCCGAGTACGACGGTGCCCACCCCCAGTTCGCTGTCCTGGCCACCGGCGCCTCACCCCGCGTCCAGCTCCCCGACTGGCTGGAGAAGACCGCCACCCTCTATCTCTTCCAGGTGCGGGGAGGCTTCTACGAGGGCAAGTCCTGGCACTGGCCCGACGAGGAAGCCGAACAGCGCCTGAAGTACCCCCAGCGCTTCGGCATCGAGCCCCTCGCCAAGCTCGAGAACGTGCCCCTGGGGTCGGGCGGGCCGCTCACTGAAGCAGGCAGCGACGCGATCCGCCGCTCGGGAACCGACCGGGGCATGGGCAAGCTCATCCAGATGCCCGCCCAGTCCCTCCTGGACCTCGCCGGCATCCCCTACCCCCCCGACGCACCCGAGGACGTGCCCCTGGACCGGTCGCCGGGCTTCACCGCCGAACAGGTCGAGGGCAAGAAGAAGCCCCAGCGGCGCCGCCGCGGTGCCGGCTACATCTCCGACCCCAAGAAGCGCAAGACCATCGAGGAGTACGCCGAGGCGATCGCAACCGCCCACTACGAGAAGGAAGGCTGGACGGTCACCAAGCTCGGCAAGCCCTACGACCTGCGCTGCCTGCGCGGCACGGAAGAACTCCACGTCGAGGTCAAGGGCACCACCGGCGCCGCCACCAGCGTCGAGCTCACCATCAACGAGGTCCTACACGCCCGCGACGCGGACAACACGGTCGATCTCTACGTCGTCAGCGACATCAAGGTCGACACCCGCACCGACCCCTACACCCCCAGCGAAGGCACCGTCTCGCACTACCCCGACTGGGAACCCGCCGAAGAAGACCTCAGACCTCGCAAATACGAATACCGACTCCCTGAGGTGGAGAGCCGCGCCGCCGCCAAGGACCACTTGGTGCAGGCCTAGTGGCGGTGCTCAACTCCGAGTTCGCGGTGCAGATGCAGACTGCGAACTCTTTCCTCGACGTCGGCGAATTCTGGGGCGCCGTGATGATCGGGTACACCCTGGGCAGTTGTCCTTACCCGCATCGGCTCGACCGGGACGGTGACGGCATCGGCTGCGACAGCGGATAAGGACTGAACCACGGCGTCCGCGCAGAGGTGAGGGCCGGGTCCCGTCGTGTCCGGGGTCCGGCCCTCACCGATGTGCGTTACAGCCCCGCGCTCGTCCTCAGGAGGGATGCTGCGGTGCCGGCTTTCCTATGGGTCAGCGGTGGTTCCAGGACTTGGTGTCGATGCGGTGTCCGCGGTGGTCCTTGAGGATCGCGGTGTCCTTCTTGTTGTTCCAGACGTAGTTGCGGCGGTCCTGGTAGAGGTCGGTGCGGGAGTCGCGGCCGATGCCGGTGTGGATGCGGACGGTGGAGCGGCCCGCGAGGCGTACGTGGTGGAAGGTGAAGCGGTGGCCGGCCTTGTCGGTGAGGGTCCACCGGTCCAGGTTGACGGGCTTGCGGCCGGTGTTGCGGACCTCGACCCACTCGGCGTTGAGGGAGCGGTTGGAGCGGTCGTCGCGGCCGGGGCTGTCGTACTGGATGCGTCCGAGCTCGACCGCGGACTTGGCCGGCGGGTTGTGCGGGCCGCGGTCGGCGGCCACCGCGGCGGGTGCGGCGAGGACGGCGGCCAGGGCGCCTGCGGACAGGGACGCGGCGATCACAGCGCGGGCGGTGCGGGAAGAAGACAAGGTGATCCCCCAGAACAGAAGCACACCACCCCGGTTCGGAGGCGGTAGTGCGGTGCGGATGCCGGCGGTGGTCCTGCCGACGCCCACACTCTGAAGCCCTCCGCCTGCCCGCCGACAGGGGTGCCGGGCGGTGTTACCGAGCAAGGACATTCCCGTCACACTCAAGTGCACCCTTCAACTACCGGCGCGCACCCCGCACCGGGGATGCGTGCTATGTGCACCGGCCCGCTGACCACCGGCAACATGTCCCACCTTGCACGCTGTCCGCCACCCGCGCGCCACCCCGGCGCGCACCTCCGCACACCAGCAATCCACGTAACAGACACAGAACCCACCATTTGGCACACCCATAGGCATTCCGCACGAAAGTACGAACCGAGGAACAGTGGCAGAGCCCGTTCCGGCGGATCAGGAACCCGGAGCTCTAGGCGTGCTTCGCGCCCAGGCGGCCACCTTTTCCCGGCATGACGCGGCGTGCTGACCAGCTGTCACCCGCCAGCACCCGTATGGTGCCCTGCGGATGTGAGTGGGGGCCGGCCGCCCGTATGGTCGTGAGCGCACGTTCCTGACAGGACGAAGCACCCTGGTGGCCCCGTGTTCCCTCGCACGTACGCGGGGCCACTTCACCTTTCCGGGCGGCGCGGTGGGCGGAGCGGCCCGGTGGAAGAGTCTCGAAGGTCGGCACGGTGGGTTCCTTCGGGCAGCACGACGAAGCCCCCGACGGATGCCGGGGGCTGCTGCAGGCAGTACTCGTTGGTGGTGCGTCTTGCTTGGCGTGTGGTGATGTTCGGTGGCGCTTGCTGGTGTCGTTCGGGTCGTGGTGTTACTTCTGTTTACTGGTGAGGGTGGGGGCGGGCCCGTAGAGGCCCGGGTTTTCCCAGACGAGTTGGGCGCGTGGGGGCCAGCGCATGGATTGGGGGGAGTCCTGTGGTGTCGCCTGGCCGGGGATGCGGTAGGCCTGCCAGTCGAGATGGCATCCGGAGAGCAGCAGGCGCCCGTCGGGGGTGTTGGTGTGGGTGAGGGCCTGTTTCCTGAGGTGTACTGTCTCGCCCTTGCGGAGAGCGCCTTCGGCCAGGACAGGGCCATGCACCCCGAGCCGCAGCTGCCACCGCACATCCATGTTCCTGGGCACTTTGCCGCGCAGCCGAAGGTTCCCGCCGAAGGCGGAGGTGAGATAGCAGGGCGGTCCCCCGCTCCCTTTCACGCCGGCACCCTTCCAGGGCACTACCAGATGCACAGACCCACCGGAGTGTGTCGTCGGGTACTCCAGCGCCTCCACCCGGATACCCCCTTCCTCCGACATGAGGAGGGGGCCGACCTTCCATCCCGGGACAGCCCTCTTCGCAGGCACCAGCGCAGTGGGCATGCTGCGCAGGGCCATCCACAGCAGGCCAAGACAACCAAGCAGGAACGCGACGGGCAGCAGATGCGCCCACGGCCCTTGGATCACTCTCACCGACTCATCGACGACTCTCTGCTGGACCAACAAGTCCCACAGCGAGACCAGGAGCAGTACCGAGACGGATATGACCAGGCGAGGTTCACTACCGGCACGCGGGACAGCCTGGAGAACAGGCGCTCGCCGTACCCCTGACACGCGCCGCCCGGCCTTCCGCCCGGGCCCCGGGATGACGGCCCCGGTGCCGCCACCGGCACTTCGCACCGCAGGGTCGTTGAAGGCACTGACCTGCGTTGCCGCTCCGGGAACGGGCTCCACACCTGATGGCCCCGGCTCGCCGCGCAACCGTTCCACCTGGGCGCGCAGCACGGCTACCTCCCGCCGCAGCAGCCGTACCTCCTCCTGTCGCAGCGTCAGCTCACCTTCGATCTGCCGGGCGTAGACCTGCGCATGCGACAGCTGCTCGCCCTGGGAGGCAACGATGGCCCGTTCCGCGTCCCGTTCTTCCTCGGCGCCCGTCTTCTCCACGAGAGCCCGGCCGAGCTCGCGTTCCAGCCCGGCCAACTGACCGGTGACCTCGTCGAGCCGCTCGGCCGTCACCCGGCCCACTGCCTCGCTGCGAGCGCAGGCGTCCGCGGCCCGCCTCGCCTCCTCCATCCAGTACAACGCCCGCGTGTCCGGGCGCAGGCTGCTCCGCTGCGCCGCCCGCCGCAGCCCGGCCAGCTCTTCCAGGACCTCCGGAGCAACGTCCACCCCTTGGTCCGCCAGGAAGGCCACCGCGGCCTGGACGAACTCCGCCGGCGCGATCCGCTCCCCGGACAGATACCGCGACACCGTCGACGGCACCACATGCGTCGCCTTGGCGAGTGCATTCTGCGAAGTGCGCTCCACACCGGGCCGCAGCACCCCGCCCAACGCTGCCGCGTATGCCGCAGCACGCGCCTCGGCCTCATGCTTGGCCGCTGCCTGTCCCTCACGCCCACCGGATTCGCTCATGCTGCTCCCACTCCTGCGGGCCCGCCCTCCACCTTCACGAGCGGGACGTACGGCAGTGCTGCGATTGTCACGCACCGGGCGGGGCGAGGGGGAGTGGACGACGGGATCGCCATCCGTTGCCATTCCCGCGGGAACGCACTCTCAAGGCATGTTCCCTCTGCTGCAAGATCGCCCGGCCCCTCACGCTCGGTCTCATCCCCACACACCAGGTGCGGGGAGGGGAAGAAGCAGGGGAAGCCGATGACGAACGGTCAGAACATGGCGCCGAGCATCGTGTCGGGAGTGAGCGGTCTCGCGCAGGCTTTGGTCGGCGCACCTGCGTGGTGCGTGATGGCCTGCCTCGCGCTGAGTCTGGCGCTGGGCGCCCTGCAGGTGGTGTTCCCGCAGAACTCCACCGACCGTCTGGGCTGGTGGACCAACCGCCGTGCTTATCTCCGTCACCGCCGGTTCCTGCGAATTGCTCGTCGACGCCGACAACTTCCCCCTGTCTGATCGCTGCAGGCGGAAAGAGCGTCGGACTGCCGAGCAGGGCCGGGGACCTCAGCTTTTGCTCCGGTATCCGGCCCGGGGGCCACCCTCTCTACCGGGTACGGCACGGGAGGGTGGCATCAGTTGTAGAGGCCGGTGGTGTCGGGTCAGGTGGTGTCGGCGTGCGGGGCTTCGGCCGCCATCACGGCGGTGCCCCTGTTGGGTTCGGGTGTACCCGCGGTGACGGGCGGGCCGGCTTGGATCAGTTGCTCGACGGCGGCGGGCAGACGGGTGGTGCGGCTGGTGCGGAAGGCGGCGTAGAGCTGGATGAGGCCGGCGGTGACGACGATCAGGGAAGCGGCGGGCACACCGGCGGCGATCAGGACGGCGCCGAAGACGAGGACGGCGATAAACGCGATCACGCTGTGTCGGTTCGGGCGTACGGGCCGGGGGCGGCGGCGAAAGCGGCGGTGGTCAGTGCGCCGAGGGCGGCGAGGGCCGTGGTGTGGGCGGTGGCGGTGGTGCGCCGGGCGAGGGCTGTGTACGGGGCGCGGCCGAGGGTCTGTTGCCTGGCTTGAAGGTGCCGAGCCCGCCAACCTGACGCCGAAGCCCGCCGCAACCTCGCCCTGGTCCTGCGCGGCCGCCGCCGCGAGCCAGGCCTGGACGAGGAGATCGTGGCCGCCGCCCTTTCTACGAACTGCCTGGACATCACCGAGCCGAAGACCACGATCGGCCTGCTGGCGGACTACCGCCTCTACACCGCCCGGTGGTCCCTGGCCGACTTCCCTGCCCGGCGCCGACCTCCGACCGCCGCGCCCGACCCGGACCGGCACCCCCCCCGGGCGAGCCGACGGCGTCCCGCCCGCCGGGCCAGGACGTGGGGGAGCGGGAGATCCCCCGCATCCCGCTCCAGTACGAGCGCGCCATGCTTGCCGGTGCGGTGGTGCGGGAGAAGCCGCGCACCACCACTGCCGCCACCGTCATGCGGGGCCGGGCGTACGACATCGTCGCCCACCAGCAGGCGGCGATGCCCGAACTGCTGCTCGCGCCCGAGCCGACCGATTTCGAGCACGACGACCCCGAGCCGGAGGCCGGATCCCGGGAAGCGATCGACATGACGGCGCTGCGGGCCCTGCGGAAGTCCCGCACGGACCTGGAAGTCCTCGATCTCACCGCCGACAGGCTGCGCCGCATCCGGGAGGCGGCCACCAAGACGGTCAACGACTCCCGCGCCCGCACGGACCGCCTCACCGCGCCAGCCGACGCCGACGCGGTGCGCCCGGACGGCCAGCAGGTGCACCGCCCACAACAACCTGGACCGCACCGCGGCCGGGAGGCCGGCCACTGAGTGGACCCGATGGCGCACACCCGGCGCGGTGGAGCCCACCGCTGGAGAGTGGACGACACCGTGAGCGGCACCCACCCCACCGAGTGGAAGAGGACGACATCAACGGGCGTGGGACCGCGCATCCACCCGTTGCGTTTTACCTTGACTTCGGCTCAGGTCAAGGAGAAACGCAACGGTTCCATCCGGCTCACCGCACCGCTTCCACCCGGTGCGCACCACTCCCACGCGCCTACCGCACCGGTGCGCGCACCCCCACACCGAGTGGAGGCGCACCGCACCGGATCGGTGCGCCTCCACCGCACCGGTGCGCGTCGGGCGTGGCTACGGGCGCGCGTTCATGGACGGCACGGCGCGGGCCCCGTTCCCATGGGAGCCCGTCTGACGCTGTGCGGGGACTGCGACCGGCGGCAGGAGATCGACTGGGAGGAAGCCTGGCCTGGCGATCCGATCCGATCCGCCCGGACCAGGAACAGGAGCAGATTGTGTCCGAGCAGAAGACCGCCGGCTGGTTCTCACGCCTGCGCCGCTGAGCTGGGCAAGCCTCTGGCGGGCGGGGTCAAGCCCAAGGCCGCCCTGGGCAAGCCCTGCACCATCGGCGGCGGGCAGGCGTGATGGGTACACGTACCGGGCCAGACTGTCGGTGGTGCCTGCAAGGCTGAACGGATGAACCGTGATGATGAGCAACTGCTGCGCGGCCGGGTCTACGGCAGCGACCACGACTGCCCGGGGCCGCTACCGCACCGTGACTACGCCGAACTGGTCGGCGGCCCGCTCGATGGGCTGCTGCTCGACATCACCGGCTGGACCGCGGACGAGGTCAGTGAGGGTGCCGCGCTGATGACCGAGTTCGGGCAGTTCGGCGTCGGCGGTCGCGCCCTGTACGACCCTCGGCCCGGTGGGCGGAACCGCTGGGACTGGTCAGGCGATTCTCCCTGATGCCGGGGCCGTGCGCAGCATGTGCGCCCAGCCCTGGCGCCCGCTGCCGTGTGGCGTCTTACCGAGCCGTTCGGCGGTGCGTGAGCGCCTAATGGGGTGCGTGCTCCTCGTCTACTGTGCTGATTCCGTGGAGTTACCGGGGCCGGGTCGCTGGTGTGGCGTATGTGGGTCGTGCCTGCGGGGATCGTGCGCCCGGGGCCAACGATCCAGTCAGAGGCAGCTTCTCAGTCCCCTCACCGGCACTGAGCCTTCTCGAACACCAGGTGGTGGCGGCTGTGGAGGGTGTCGGGGTGGTCGGGGCCGAGTGTGCGTTCGCGGGCGGTGAGGTTTTCGCGGTGGAGGTCGGCGGCCTGCTGGTGGTGGCCCAGTTTGCTGAGGTTGTAGGCCAGGTGGTGGCGGCTGTGGAGGGTGTCGGGGTGGTCGGGGCCGAGTGTGCGTTCGCGGGCGGTGAGGTTTTCGCGGTGGAGGTCGGCGGCCTGCTGGTGGTGGCCCAGTTTGCTGAGGTTGTAGGCCAGGTGGTGGCGGCTGTTAAGGGTGTCGGGGTCGTCGGGGCCGAGTACGCGCCCACGGGCGGCGAAGTTGGCGCGGTGGAGGTCGGCGGCCTGCTGGTAGTAGACCAGTTTGCTGAGGTTGCAGGCCAGGTTGTGGCGGCTGTGGAGGGTGTGGGGGTGGTCGGGGCCGAGTGTGCGTTCGCGGGTGGTGAGGTTTTGGCGGTCGAGGTTGGCGGCCTGCTGGTGGTGGCCTAGGTCGCTGAGGTCGTAGGCCAGGTTGTGGCGGCTGTGGAGGGTGTGGGGGTGGTCGGGGCCGAGTGTGCGTTCGCGGGCGGTGAGGGTTTCGCGGTGGAGGTCGGCGGCCTGCTGATAGTGGCCCAGTTTGCTGAGGTCGTAGGCCAGGTTGTGGCGGCTGTGGAGGGTGTCGGGGTGGTCGGGGCCGAGTACGCGTTCGCGGGCAGCGAGAGTTTCGCGGTGGAGGTCGGCGGCCTGCTGGTGGTGGCCTAGGTCGCTGAGGTTGCAGGCCAGGTTGTGGCGGCTGTGGAGGGTGTCGGGGTGGTCGGGGCCGAGTACGCGTTCGCGGGCAGCGAGAGTTTCGCGGTCGAGGTCGGCGGCCTGCTGGTAATGGCCCAGCTTGCCGAGGTTGTAGGCCAGGTTGTGGCGGCTGTTGAGGGTGTGGGGGTGGTCGGGGCCGAGTACGCGCTCACGGGCGGTGAGGATTTCGCGGTAAAGGTCGGCGCCCTGCTGGTGGTGGCCCAGCCTGCTGAGGTTGCGGGCCAGTTTGTGGCGGCTGTCGAGGGTATCGGGGTGGTCGGTTCCTCGAATTCGAACGAGCTCTGGCAGGAGCTCTTGGTACAGCCGGACGGCTTCTGCAGGATCGCCCGTTTCGTTGGCAGCGTCAGCGGCATTCCGCAGGGTTTGGAGGGCGTTGGGCAGCGGGGCATCGGGTGTGCCCGTCGCGCCGGGACTGCCCGGAGGACGGGGCGCGGACGCGTCGACGGTGGGCTGACCGTGAAGGCCGGCCTCGGCTGGCGGGGGTGTGGTGCGGTGGGTAGGGGTGTAGACGGGAGCGACGGGGTGGGTGATGCGGTGGACGCGCTCGCGTACCTCCGCTGCGGTGGTGGGACGTTCTTCCGGGTTCTTGGCGAGGAGGTCAAGGATTATGGCGTCGAGGGCGGCAGGCAGTTCAGGGCGCAGACTGCTGGGCCGGGGCGGGGTTTCGTAGGTGTGCTGGTGCATGAGCGCCCACATGTCGCCGCTGAACGGCCTTCGTCCGGTGCACAGCTCCATCAGCACGCAGCCGAGCGCGTAGAGATCGGTTCGGACGTCGGCCATGCCCTTGAAACGCTCGGGGGCCATGTAGGCGGGAGTACCAATCACCGAGTTTTTCGTGGTGAACGTGCCCGGGTGCTCCAGTGCTTTGGCGATCCCGAAGTCGACGACCTTCACCGAGCCGTTTGCCTGGATCATGATGTTGTCGGGCTTGATGTCCCGGTGGATCACGCCGGCGGTATGGGCGGCATCGAGGGCGTCGCATATCTGCCCGACCCAGCCGAGCACCCGCGGCAACGGCGGTGCCTCCGGGCCCATGACCGTGCTCAGGGGCTCTCCGTTGAGGAGTTCCATGACCAGATAGACCACCGGGCGCCCGTCGTGCACGGTGTCGCCGAAGTCGTACACCGTCACGATGTGCGGATGCTGGAGATTCCCGGCCGTCTGCGCTTCCCGCGCGAAGCG
Source organism: Streptomyces sp. NPDC039736 (assembly GCF_055596485.1). Taxonomy (NCBI): domain Bacteria; kingdom Bacillati; phylum Actinomycetota; class Actinomycetes; order Kitasatosporales; family Streptomycetaceae; genus Streptomyces; species Streptomyces sp. NPDC039736. The sequence continues at coordinate 64,977 of NZ_JBVIUQ010000019.1, forward strand.
CTCCCGGGCCCGCTCCGGCCGTTCTGGCCCGGCAAGCAGCACCTTCACCGCGACATGACGCCTCACCCGCACGTCGAAGGCCTGCCACACCACACCGAAGGCACCCCGCCCCAGCTCCCTGACCAGACGGTAACGCCCGTCGAGCACCTCACCCTGCTCCACGCAGCAACCCCCTTCACCGCCCCCCAGGGCCCCACCATCCGATGACACCTATTCGGCCTATACCCCTGCCAAGGTCATGACCTTCTCACGATTAGACCGCCGGGAAAACGGATTCCTGCAAGGGGAGTCGAGGGCGGGTGGCCGCTTGGCGGAGGCCATTTCCTAGCGGAGCCCCTACCGTGCCCGTCATGGCGGTCCGAGGTCCTTGGCCCAAAGGCGCAGCGGCTCCAGCAGCAGAACTCGGTGTTCTACACCACCGCCCCGCCGCAGGATGCGGGCGTGCGGGCGGCCGCACGGTAGAAACCCAACCGGCCCGGCAGCGCGGCTGAGCGGAGAGTGGTCAGCCGCGGCGGTGCTCTTGCTCGGCGAGGAGTTCCTTGTGCACGTACCGTGCCGCCCTCGCGCACTCCAATCACTCTCCCTGCCTTGAGTCCCCGATCGCCCCTCAGGCAGCGCCTGCAGCCGTTCAACGCCAGTGGTGAGCTCGCCCGGGAGGAGCGTCGTGGTCAGGCCGTGCGGCGGCGGGGTGTCCCAGAGTGCAGGAGGCGACCCAATCCGAGGCCGGCGCACCGGGCGCACCTGCGGGAGAGTGTCCGCTGCTCGGCAGGGCCTCGCTCTCGCCTGCCTTCCTGAGCACAACGCTCATAATTTCTGTGTCTCCGGTCGCCCGGTGTGGCACGAAGTACGGCGTGGATACCGCAATGGCGGCGTGCTCCGGTGGGGACTTGTGAGGTGTGTCCGGCAACCGTTTGGCAATGTGATCTGTCCATGGAGTTATGACATCGCCCCCTGTTCCGGACTGGCCGCACTGCGGCCACGCCGTCACCGCGCAGGATCCAGTTGGCTGCCGAGGAATCCTTGTCCCGGGTCACACCTCATGCTTCGCGCACCTCACCGGCTCAGGGCGTGACGCCTATCTGACAAGCCTGTTCCCTGGTGCCGACATCGACCACAGTGGCGTCACTTTCACCAGCGAGTTGCTGAACAGCCTCCTCGATGCCTTGCGCGAACCCGGCACCAGCAGGCCCTGCTTTGGCAGCGGCATTTTCTCCTCGGCGACCTTTGAAGGCGACGCCGAGTTCGGGGAGGCGACTTTCCGGGCAGACGCAGGGTTCGGGGAGGCGACCTTCAAGGGCGACGCGGCGTTCGAAGTGGCCGCGTTCGAAGGCGGCGCCTGGTTCCATGGGGCGGTCTTCCATGGCGACGCCTGGTTCGCGCGGGCGACCTTCGCTGTTCATGGCTGGTTCGGGCGGGCGACTTTCAAGGGGGAGGCCCACTTCACGGCGGCAATGTTCGAGGGTGATGCCGGGTTCTTGGAGACGGTTTTCGAGCGCGACGCCGGGTTCAGGCGTGTGACCTTCAAGAATCACGCCGGGTTCGGGGAGGCAACCTTCCTGGGTAACGCTTGGTTCGAGGGGGCGGCTGTCGGGGAAGACGCCTGGTTCAGTGAGGCGGTCTTCGAGCGGGCAGCGACGGTCGGTCCCTTGGTGTGTGCCGGGCAGGTGGACTTGTCCGGAGCGCAGTTCGGTGGCCCTGTGACGCTTTTCCTCGCCGCCGGCAGCGTGCAGTGCGAACGGACCCGGTGGATATCGACGGCGGAACTGCGGCTGCGTTACGCCACCGTCGATCTTTCCCGCGCGGTCTTCGAATACCCTCTCGCGATCGCGGCGGAGGCGGCCCCCTTCGCCCTTCCCAGCGGACACTCAGGCACTGAATGGCTGCTGTGGGGCGCGGACGGGGATGCGGTACGACTGGCCTCATTACGAGGGGTCAACGCCGCCCACCTGACACTTTTTGACGTCGACCTGTCGCCATGCCTGTTCAGCGGGACTGTCCACCTTGACCAGCTGCGACTGGAAGGCACTTGCCGCTTCCGCACAGCCCCGCCCCGCACGCACAGGCTTCTCCCGGCCCGCTTCACACCACGGCGCACCCTCGCCGAAGAACACCATTGGCGCGCCAGCCAGCCAGGTGCAGCCCCGGGCTGGGACAGAGCCCAGGCGGGCGCGCGAAGGGTAGGGCCGGCACAGCTGGCACCGGTGTACCGGGCGCTGCGCAAGGCACTCGAAGACAGCAAGAACGAGCCTGGAGCGGCGGATTTCTACTACGGCGAGATGGAGATGCGCCGCCGTGACCGGACCGGCACTACCTTGACCGAGCGCGGCCTGCTGCGCGGCTACTGGCTGCTGTCCGGGTACGGGCTGCGTGCCTCCCGCGCCCTGGGGTGGCTCGCTGCCGCCCTGCTCGTCACCATCGTCTTGCTAATGGGGCTGGGCATCCCTCAGGAGTCCGCGAAGCAGCAGGCGGTCGGCGACGTACCGAGGGGCGGTGGCGCGATAACCTTCGAGATCGAAAAAGCCGACCCCTTGAACCCCAGCAAGGACAGGTTCACCGGCGAGCGCTTCGAAAAGGCCCTGAGCGTCACTCTCAACTCTGTCGTATTCCGCTCTTCCGGCCAGGACCTAACCACCACCGGTACCTACATCGAGATGGTGTCCCGCGTGACCGAACCCATCCTTCTGGGCCTGGCCATCTTGGCTGTCCGCAGTCGCGTCAAACGCTGATCCGGCCGCCTCAAAACCGCGGAGGCGGCCGACCTCCTCACGGCGATCCGGGCCCGGGGCTCGGAGGAGGCCGCGAAGGTCGAAGCAGCGGGGAAGCGGGAGTTGGCGGAAGCAGCCGAGGACGAGAGGAACACCGCTGCCTGGGCTGCGGAGAAGCAGCGGCTGCGTACCGAGGAGGAGCAGTACGCGGCGGAGCAGGCGGAAGTGACGGCCCGCGCCGCGAAGGCCTGGGAGGAGGCCGCCCGTGCCGAGCTGGCGGCTGCCGAGGCGGAGGACGCGGCGAAGCTCGGCATCCACGAGCGGGCCGAACGCAAGGTTGCCCGCGCGCTCCCCGCCGCCGGATTCACCGTCGGCACCGGCCTGGACGGGTCCAAGGACCTGATCTCGCTGGAGGGCGTCGGCGAGCTGGGCAGCGTCGACATCACCTTCGACGGCCGCCTCTCCGCAGCCCGAAACTAATCCCCAACTACCCCAGTTACACCACTCGTTTGACAGTCCCCACGACGCCAGCTCTCCAGCGCACGGTGTTGCTATCAGCGTGTAGTCACCTACGGTATGTATCCGATCGACCCGTCGTCCTGAAGGCCGGTCCGCACTTGCGGCCTTTTAGGACTCACCGGAGTGGGGGCGAGCAACGCCGCTATCGCGGCCACGAAATGGGGCTCGATGGCACGGAGGTCGTTGCGGGGGTTGTACCACTCACATGTAACGAGGATGTCGTCCCGGATACCCCTTCGCCACGCACGAGGGAACGGCCCCTTATGGATATTCACGTCGCCGGGATGGTTGGTCTCGTAGACGATACCGGCGTCGGTAACGGCCCACGAGCCCCTGAAAGACCGGGAGTAGTCCCAGGGGGCCCCCACGATGCACATCTCATCGGTACGGGTCCACGAAGTTTCTTTGGCGCCATCGTATGAGTAGATGACGTCGTATCGGCGGAGAGCAGGCACGCCATGCTTGAGTGCGAGGCCGAAGAATTCTCTGGCCCGTTCGTGGAGGAGCGCACCTTCCCGTTGCGACGTGTGCTGTTCCTTAGCATGGCGAGCGGCTGTGGCCTCAGCGGCTCGCTGCTCATGACGTGCACGAGCCGCTGCGGCATCTTCCAGACTGGACATCCAACCCCCAGGCGCTCGTTGTCTAGCTTCAGTAGAGCAGACAGATGAGCTGCTCCGGCAGGGGTTGCCAACACCTTAAGATCATTAATGCAACGGTGTTGACCCGCAGGTTGATGAACACCGCCAATTGCGCCGGGTCGCGCGGCGTGCGAGAACTTCAGCAGCTTCCGCGCGGGCGCCGACGGCCTGCCGGCCGGACCCGTTCTCTGCGCTCCAGCCCTCTTGGCCCTGCGCGCTCTCCTGGACGGGCTTGTAGGAGCTGGGAGCCTGTTGCTGCGCCAAAACTAGGTCACCTCCGGACCGGATCGGCGTTCTACGGGCCGTACGGCCCCGCATGGGGTCGCGGTGGCGGGGTACGTTCGGTCACCGTCGGGGGCGCTGCTGCTCCCGCCACGAGGGGGAGCCGATGCAGCCGCAGCCCGACGACCGCCCGCCGAACGGGCTGTGGATCCACCCGCCGCGGGCGGTGCGCCCGCACGTCGGCTGGTGCGACCACGGCCCGTGCGCCTGGGGCGATTTCCTCGCGATTGACGCGCTTGCCGACCCGCGCTGCTGCGGCGGGCATCACCCGGAGGCCGTCCCCGTCGCCGCCTAGAAGACGCGTTCACATTCTTCATCACATGTCCCCTGCCAATGATTTTGAGGGCCCCACGCGCGCGCATGACGCGCGCGTGCGTAGGGCGCTCAATCCGGTGGGGGACAGGGGACACAGTTTTGACGCCAGGGGACCGCCCCAGGCTGGGGTGGGGCCGGGGTCGACGCGGTTACCGGTTACCGGGCGCCCACGGATGCCACCCTCCCCGAGCAGGCACGATGCGCTCCTGCGGGACCTGTAACCGGTAACCGGTAACCGGCGAGCTGGTCGCCGCGAGCGCGGCCCGGCGCCCGGCTTCGCCGCGGTGCCGCCTTGAGACGGCTGGGCGGGCCGTATCCGTCGCCGTGCTGCAAGACCCCTTCCCAGGGAAGTAGTCGGCGCGTCTGGGGCACTTTGGGACACCCCTTGTCCAGCAGGTCACCGCGTGGTTCTCCCGTCCGGCGCCAGCAGTTCCCGATGCGACCCGGGTCGCGACCCGGAGTTCCTGGAGGCCGGTTCTGTCCTGCCGGGCCCTCGCGCGCGTTTGGCGTGCACCCGGGCACGTGCACAAACGTGCACGTGAGAGAGCCGCCGCAGGGACCGGCGGACCGACAACCCGAAGTTGCCACCCTGCGGGCCGACAACCCGAAGTTGTCGTCACCGGGCCCTGCCCGGGGTCACCCGGTGGCGGGGCCGGCCCCGAGGGTGCGGCGCCTGTTCGTGGGGCGTGCCGCCGCTGACGCGGCGGCCGGGGCGGCAGAGATGCGTTCGGCGGCGAGCGGAGCCCGCGGTGCGCTGTCTGCCCGGAGAGATGCATCGGTGGTGCGGGTCGGTCCTGTGCCCAGCGGGCGGCGCGCGGTCATGCCGCCATCATCACCGCCCCCGGCGGCCAGGGGCTGCGGCTCCTCACGGTGTGAGGAGTTTCTGCCTGCGGTGACGTGGCCGGCCTCGGGCACGCGTCAGACACGGACCTGGCGTGAGCTGGTTCTGACGTGTCAGAACCAGCTCTGGCCTGGCACGGGGTACGCCCGTCGGCGTGGGCTGACATGTCAGCGGGAGCGTCAGGCCAGGGCGGGGACAGCCCGACGGTACTGCCCCCAAGGGCACGCCCTCTGGGCGCCGGGCCTGACCCGCACACCCATGCCGGCACGGACTGCCCGGCACCCTACCCGCGCATTCGGCCCACTAGGTCCTCTCTGAAGGTCACCGACTCCCTTCCCCAGGACAGAGGGCGCCGGGACTACCGCTGATTCCGCAAGGCCCGCCTACCTGCGTGACGAAGGACACACCACCAGGCGAGGGGCTCCGGCCCGCTGGCCCACATCTGCCCAGGTCAGGCCGCCGCTTGCGGGGCTAGCCCCCGGCTCCCTGACACTCCGTCCAGTTCCTCAGAAACGCCCCGGACCGCCCCGCGGTGGTCGCGGGGCGCTGCTGTCCCGACATCACCCACGCCCCCAAGGAGCGGGAGCACACCAGCCTCCCGTCGTCCAGCGCTCGCGAATTCCCGTCCGGGGCCGCTCACAAGGCGCCCGGGGCGGGGCCTCGGCGGATTTTCGCGAGAACTCGAACACAGCCCCGGGTCCGCCGACTGTGGGCCCCGCACCACCGCCCGGTACGCCCGTACCGGACGCACCTCGAACCGAAGGAAGTCCTGATGCTCACCACGATGCTGCTCGTCCTGGTCCTCGTTGTCGTCGCGCTGATGCTCGCCGGAGGCCTCGGCTACCTCGTCTACCGCCGCCCCGCGCTGAACGCCCCGGTGCTCGTCGCGGTCACCGTGCTCCTGGGCGCGTTCGCCGTGCTCGGAGTGTTCGTCCCGCTGGCGCAGTACGCGTCTGCCGCCGGCCGTTGACGCGGTGCTCACGGCGTCCGCACCGTGCCGCCTCGGGGACGGCACGGAACGGACGCCGCAGCGGCCTGGAACACGGTTCCCGGGTTCCAGGCCGGTTCCGGCACTGGGCGGCCGGTCGGGCGGCGTGGGCAAGCCTCCCCGGACCGTGGGCAAGCCTGCTCTGGCCCGTGGGCAAGCCTGCTCTGGCCCGCGCCCGCCGGACGGCCCGGGAGGGTTGCACCGGAGGGAGGCTGGAGGGTCGGTTGCAGAGGTGCACTAGGGGGCGCACCGAAGGTGTGACCGGCGGTGGGACCCCCGGGTTTTCGGATCATGGCGTTTGTGCAGGTGAGGCCCCCTGGGCAAGCCCCCCTGCCGCGACGACACCTCTTTGTACGCGCAGCCGGACGAAGAGGTTGTGTCCCTGGATGGGGCGGCGGGGCGGTGGATCGTTGGTCACCTCATGACGACGTTCCCTCCCCCGCCCTCCCCCGTCGCCGGGCCGGTGCCCGCTCTCGCCGACACGGCCGCCGACGCGGCGTGCGTGCTCGGCGACGCGGTCACCGATCACGGATGGCCCGCCGACCGGGCCGGGGCCCTCGACACGCTCGACGGCCTCGACGCCCTCCTCGGCGCGCTCGCCCTCCTCGACGCCGACGCCGCCCGCCTCCTGGCCCCGGCGGCCATCGCTGCCGCGCGTCTGCGCCACCACCTCGACCCGGCCACGGGCCCGGCCCCCGGTGTCGGCGGGGGCCGCCAGGAGCACGCGCCTGGTCCCGGGCCCGCGCCTGCCGTCCCGGCCGCTCGGTCCTCTTTCGGGGCGGCCGGGACGCGCCGGAAGCGGCGCGGTCTCGGCCCCGGGTACCGGGGTCTGTCGTCGGCAGGGGGAGGCTCCTGTTGGTCAGACGCTGAATAGGAGCGTGAATCGGTCCCGCGTTCTGTGGTGAATGCGGGACCGATTTGCATTCCGTGGGAGGGGGGTTCGTCCGGTGGTCTGAATTCGTTCCAGCGGGACGGGCGTTCGGGTTCCTGAATTCGAGCCTGCGGCGTCCGGAATTCCCGCCCGCTCCCTGACGCACCATCAGTTCAGAGAGCCCCGGGGGCCGTGAGGTGGCGTCCGGGACGGAGATGCCCTCCCGTGGGGGCATCTGTCCAGCTCAGACGCGGCGAACGGAGATCCGGGAGCAGGCGTCAGCGGTCAGGGTCAGCCGGAGGGGTGGGGCTGCATGGTTCCAGACTCTATCCCACCCACCTAAATGAAGCAGGGGATGGCCCGGCATCACCCCCGCACAGCCAAGCCGACCCCGGCCGGCCTCCCCGCTGCCGCTGCTCGGGCCGCAGGCCCGCGGGTGGGCCGCGCGGAGCGTGGCGCACCCGGGCACGCGGAGCGTGCCAGCGGCTCGGAGCGCAGCGGAGGCCGCCCCAGGCCCGCAGCGCGGGCCGCCCGCCCTGCGGGTGGCGGTGCGCCCGCAGGGCGTACCGCTGGCGGGGAGCGGAGCGAGCCGCTTCCGCTCACGCGGAGCGGGAGCGGCCGGGGGGCGCAGCCCCCCGGCTCGTGGCTACGGGCGCAGCCCGGAGGGACCCGCTCCGCGGG
>NZ_JBVIUQ010000020.1:0-65973 GCF_055596485.1 Streptomyces sp. NPDC039736
ACGCCAACCCGCCAACTACCTGGCCTTTCTCGGCCTCGCCGCAGCTCTCTGCTGCTACAAGCGGCTCCTCCGACTCACCACATAGGACACCGTCTTAGCGAGGCGAAATCGGCTGGTCTCCGTGCGAGGCAGTGCGCGATGCTGCACACATGATTGATCGAGAAACCGCAGTCCAGATCGTTGAAGAACAGCTGGCGCGCGATTACAAGGCAGACCGCGCGTTGCGCCTGGAATCGATGCTCTTGGCAGTCGCTGGCGTGGAAGAGCACGAGCTGGTGTGGATCGTTTCCTGGACGTCCGAGGAGTATCTGCGCACCCGGAATCCAGATTTCATGCTTGCCGGGAACGGGCCCTACTTGGTCGATCGACTTGACGGAAGCCTGCACCAGATCGGTGTCGTCTCGGCGGTAACCGACGGGTGGCAAGAGGACTACCGAACCCGCATCCGAGGCCAGGCTGCGCGGACCGCGGTGGATGATCTACACGATGAGGTCCGTGGTGTTGCGGCTGCTCGTGGGTGGATCCATGCCATGCACACCCTGCGTCAGAGACTGCCTGTGCTGTCCCTTGCCGAGGTCATCGAGTATGTGGGCGCCTTGAAAGACGACATTGTTCCGGATCATCTTGCGAAGGTCGCCGCAAAGGAACTGGTGCCCTCTGTCGATCCGATACTGACTGCGATCACCATCCGTGGGGCCGTATCGAACACTGGCTGACCTAGCGTCATTTTGTTGGCAGAGTGCACTTGATCCGTGGGTGCGGTATGCCAGTGCCGAACCGCCCCAGAAGCCATGTGGACCATCGCCTGTCCTCGAACAAGCAGGCCACCCAACAGACTGGCCTCGCTCCGCAGCTGCAAGGCAAGATCGGTCACGTGATACGCGATCCCCATGACGATGCGGAACTGCTGGCCTTGGTGCGCCGCTATGTCACCCCCGGACGGCGCTACTTGAAGCTCAGCGGCAACTTGCTGCGCATGGAAAGTCCTGAGTACGACCGATTCATGCAAGATCTCTGTGAGGACGCGGGACTTGTCACCCCGGAAGAGATCGCCGCGCTCCTTGAGGGCAGCTGGCGAGAGCGAAGAACTGCTGCTTGGCTGGTAGCTGTCTCCCGCCGGACCGAGTTCCGTGAGCGTCTCGGAGAACTCCTGCTGGCCAGCGAGGTCTGCTGCGTTGGACTGGCCTACAGCGTGGCCCTGGCGAGTTTCGGAACAGAGCGGGACGCTGACCTGCTCGCCGCCTACCTTGATCGCTATCTCTGCCGTCCTGACCTCGGATACGACCAGGCCGTCGTCATGGGTGCTCTCCAGTTCATCGACCTGAACCTTGGAGGTGGCCAGGTCGACCGCTTCCGGAAACCGGGCGGTTTGTGGCAGGAGTGGCTCCGGGAAGCGCCTCACCAGCAGGCCGACACGGACCCCACCCCCCACTTTCTGAGCCTCATTCGTAGGCTTTGCGCGTTCGTCAACGAATGCGCCGAGGCGCTATGACCACCACCATCTCGTGGTGGTCTCTCTGGGCCGTGGCCGCCGCCCGTGGGAGTAGTCAGATCTGCCTGCGGGACGCGATGTAGTCGAGAGCCAGTCGCGTCTGGCGTATCCGGTCCAGCGGGTGGCGCTGCTGATGCTCGTGTCGGTGAAGTCGGCGAGGACGGACGCTGGCAGGTCTGTGGCCAGTGCGAGACGGGCATTGTTGCGGCCGGCGCGGGGCAGAAAGCCGCGGGTGGGATGGCGGCAGGACCACTGCGGGCGGTTCGCGCACGGCCTGCACCGCAGGATCGCGACCGGCCCCACGTTGCTCCCGGGACTCAGCTGCATCTCCCGTAACTGCCGCCGGGTCACGAGCCCTTCGGGCACCGCGCTGCGGTCGTACTCGGGCAGCGCCGCCTCACTGCGCGGCACCCGGGACACCTCCCTGCGGCGTTTCTTGCGGCGCCGGGGCATCACCGGCTCCAGGGATTCGGGAGGCGGTGCGGGTGCTGCGGGTAGCGGGGGCCGGGGCGCTGCGGGCGGGGCCGGTCGATCCGGCGGCGCGGGCGGGGGATGAGCACGGGCGGTTCCTCCAGAGGTCGGTGCACAGCGCCGCACCCCGCCGACGTCAAATGTGTCGGCGGGGTGGCAGGTTCAGGCGGGCGTGTGCGTGCGGTGCGCGCCGGGCGGAGTCGGGGCCGGCGTGGTGTGGCTCGGGCGCGGGTGCTGGGGCTGCGGGTCGGGGGCGCCGTGCAGATGGGTGCCGATCAGGTAGCCGATCAGCAATCCGCCGGTGCCGTAGACCTTGTGCCGGTTCGCTTTCCACCAGGTGGGCGGGGTTGGTTCCGTCAGCACGCCTATGACGGCCACGTGTTCTCCATTCGGTCGGGGACAGGTCGGGTGGTGCGTGAGGCCGGTCGGCCTGTCCGGCTCTCGCCCGGCCCCGCGGTGGCGGGGTGGGGCGAGGACCAGGCGGAGCGACCGGGTCAGTGCTGGAGCGGTTGGACGTTGTCGGGGGTGTCGCCGAAGTCGTCGCCCGCCGGGGCGGGGGCGGGGATCGTGGCGTGCAGGTGGAGCGTGGGGCTGAACTGGTACTGCGGCGGGTGGTTGTGCACGATGGGCCGCAGGGACAGGCCGCGCAGGGCGAAGATGCTGGCCAGAGCCCACATGAGGGCGGCGAGCCCGGTGGCGGCGGCGCGCCCTCCGACCGGGGCAGTGGACCAGATCATGGCGAGGGTCCCGATGCCGAACAGCGCCCAGGCAATGCGGGCGCCGGCGTTCCCGAAGAACCCGCCGACTAGGCCGAGCAAGCCGGTCAGCTGCCAGAACGCGTACAGGGCGGCCGGGGCGACCGCCAGGTGGGCGGCCTGGTCGGCGAGGAACACGCGAACGGGATGGTCGACCGTGTTCCACAGACCTTGGCCGTCGCCGCCGCTCGTGGCCGGGAGGGCGGACAGGCCCTTGAGCGCGGCGGAAGCGATGTCGCCGGCGGCGTCCAGCATCAGCACGATGAGGCTGAGCCCGCCGATCAGTGCCGCCGCCTTGATCCAGGCGGCGGCCTCGTGCCAGCTGCCGTGCCGGGCCTGGAAGACCTCCTCCCACCGCTGGTAGAGGAAGCCGCCCTCCTCCCACGACTCCTTCCACGCGGCGCGCAGCCACGCGAGCCGCCCGGTGCCGTGCTTGGCACCCAGCTCGGGGGCCGGAGGTACTGGCGGCAGCTGGTGGAGGAGGTCGAGGAAGGACGGGTTGTCCTGGCCGTTGACGGGCTTGTCGTTGTGGGTCATGGCGTGGCTGCTCCTTCTGCGGGAGGGGCGGTGGTGGGGTGGGTCAGCGGATCTCGTTGCGGGTGCGGGCGAAGAACGCGCCGCGTGTGGTGCTGTTGTTGTGGATCTCGGTGTGGTGGGTGACCGGACCCTCGAAGACGTTCTTGGTGACGGCCGCGCGGGCCTTGCTGATCGCACCGCCGATGGCGGTGGCGGCCATGGCCAGGCCCGCGAACGGCAGGGTGACCATGAGGACGCTGTTCAACGTGACGGAGGCCAGGCCCTGGAGCACGAGCCAGGCCCCGCATCCGATGCCGGTGATCCCGGCGCCGACGCCGATGGAGGCCACCGCGATCCCGGCCGCCCAGGCCGGGACGATCCGCCTGTCCTCCTGCCGCACGGCCGGGGTGGTGCCGAAGGCCGGCGGCTCGGTCTCGTCGCGGAACGAGGTGGGGTGGTGGAGTACGGGCTTGACCGCCCAGGCGTCGATCAGGCGGCGGGCTTCGGCCGCGGCCTCGGACTCGGGCATGCCGTGCTGGGTGTGCAGGGGGTCCATGGGGTGTTCTCCGATCACGCGGAAGGGGAGCGTCCTCCTGGCCGTGGTGGCCGGGAGGGCGCGTGGGGGAGGGGCGCGCGACGTCGAAGGGCGTCGCCGGAGCGTGTCCGGCGGCGCCCTTCGGCGTTGCGTAGCAGGGGAGTTGGGGCTGGCGGGTGGGTAGGCACCGCCTACGCGCTGCGGGCATCCTCGGACCAACAGGCGTCGGGAAGGGGTTGGGGTGGAGTTCGTCTTCCAGTGCGGGTGGTGCGACGGAGACAACTTCTTCGTGGGCAAGCAGGTCGGCTTCTGGGTCGACAAGTGGGAGGTGCCCTCGGAGTGGGACTGCCGCTTCTGCGAAGGTCTCAACTACACGCCGGACCCGCCCTGGGAAGAGGCGTAGTCAGAAGCTGGAGATCAGTCCGGCGAACGAGGCGAGGCCGCTGTTGATGGCCGGGGCCAGGCCGGTCGCGGCGAGGGTGAAGCCGAACAGCGTGCAGGCCAGCGCGGAGCCGACGCGGACATGGCCGCCCTTGACCAGGACGAAGACGATAATGCCCATCAGCACGGCGGCGGAGATGGAGAGGGCCATGGTGGTGGTGCTCCTTCACAGGGGATCGGGTGAGGCCGGCCGCGCTCGGGCAGGCCGGCCCCGGGGATGGGTGGGTGTGATCAGGCGTCGGTGAGGCTCTTGATGGCCTCCAGTGCCTTGCGGGCAGAGACGACCTCCTCGCGGCGACTGCCGCCCTTGGAGCCGCGGCCGCCGCCGCCCTTGCCGCCTCCGCCGCCACGGCGGCGGGAGCCGCCGTCACCGCCTTCGTCGTCATCCTTGGGCTCGGGCCAGAACTCGCCGGGCCGCGGCTCGGGCTCGCTCCAGTCGAACCACAGGCCGAGCTTGGTCAGCTCGCTGATCTCGTAGTCGGTGAGCCGGTTGATCTCGCTAGGGAACAGGTCGGCCAGGTCGTCGTCGAAGTCCACGTACAGCGCCTTCATCAGGACGGCCCGTCCGTTGTCGAGGACCACGACCGCGACACCGCCGGTGGAGACGCCGTTCTCGGGTTCGGCCTCTCCGGCCATGGCCCGCTCGATCGCACTGCCTTCCTTAGGGGCGTAGCGGGCGGGGATGGTCGGGACGTCGTAGGCGTTTTCCATGGTGCCCTCCGCCGCCTTGCGGGTGGCGCCGGGCGACCCCATGTTGAAGATGACCGGCCTCGAGTTCTGCCGGAGGTTGTCCTTCATCTCGGTGGAGAAGCCGTTGTGCGCGAACGGCGACTGCCCAGCGGGGTTGAAGCCGATGCCGTACTTGAGGCCCATGACGGTCAGGGCGTCGCCGTCGGCCTGGATGAACTCGCCGTAGTCGGAGTCCTGGCTCGCGGTCATGAACTCGTCGGCGTAGACATTGAGCTGCTTGTAGGGGCATCGTGGGTCGCCGGGCTTGTAGTCGTGCGGCTTCCCGTCGTGCCCCCACGGCATTTCCGCCCGGATCTGGCACAGGGCCTTGGCCGCGCGCAGCTGGCGGGCCATGTAGATCGGGGTGATGCCCTGGCGGTCGATGTACTCGCCCAGGGCGGTCGTCTTCTCGTCCTTGAAGCAGGACGAGAGCCACACGATCTGTCCGGCGTTGGACTCGGCCACCATGGTGACGGCGAAGAACTGCGTCTTGCCGCCGCGGGTGACGCCGAGGACCAGGCCGTGCTTGGCGGCGTTCTTGTCGTGCTGGAACACGAAGTTGTGCACCGGCTGGCCGGTGATGCTGAACCCGCACACGTACTTGCCCTTGGCGTCCGGGGTGAGCAACTCGCGGGTGGCGGGGAACCTCGGGGACAGCGGCGGGGTGTCGAACATGCTGACCAGGAACTCGGCTCCTTCGACCAGCACGAAGACGCGGCTGTCGTCCTCGGGCAGGCCCAGGGCGCGGCACAGCTTGGGCAGGTCGATACGCGGAGCGTCGGTGGGATCGGCCATTCTCGCCCGGTAGAACGTCACCCCGCGTTCCTCGTCGCGGCGCTTGTGGACCAGCTCGGAGCCGGGGGCGCCGCCCTTGGGCGAGCCGACCTTGTCCGTCCAGCGCTCCTGGTCGGTCGGCTTGGCACGGCGGCGCTGGTTGGCGTCGGGGGTGATGTGGGCCTCCAGCCAGCCGGGGCCGCCCTGGCGGCCGGGCTGGATGGCGACCTCCGCCAGGACGACGTCGCTGGCGGGCACTTCGAACGGGGCGGCGACCGCGGCCTCGGTGAGGCCGGTGATCGGGCGTCCGGTCTCCGAGGCGCGCAGCAGGATCGTCATGTCGTGCTGCTGGCCGGGGTGCCGGGTGGCCTTGACGATGTAGGTGCGGCCGGGCATTCCGGCCTGCTCCCACAGCATCCGCGCGTCGCGGGTGAGCAGGTCGGCTCCGTCGTCCTGGACGACCGGCTCCTCGAGGACTTCGGCGGGCGCCGGCTGCGCGACGGGCGCGGCGAGGGCGGGGCGGTGACGGCGGCGGGTGTGCCGGGAGAAGGGCATCACCAGGTAGCCGGCCGCCGCCCATGTGGCGGCGAGCAGCCCGTCCATCCCGTACGGGCCGAAGCCGCCGGTGTGCCCGGCGGCGATGTCGATGGCGGCGGCCAGGACCAGCGGGCTCCAGCGCAGGATCTTGCGTCCGGCGCCGGGCGCATCGCTCTTGGCGGCGAGGAACCAGCCGCCGATCCCGGCCGCGCCGGCGAGCTGCACGACCTGGTTGACGGGGCTGTCGGGGTAGAGGTTGGGGACCACGGCCAGCACGGGCGCGGCGAGGGTGTAGGCGAGTCGTTCGAGCGCGACGCTGCGCGGCGTGGTCACCGGCTTCTCCTTCGGGAACAGCCGCGGGCGGCCCCGCGAGGTGTGCGGGGCCGCCCGGGGCGGGGTGGGGGGGAGGGGTCAGCGGTTGAAGAACCCGGGCCTGGGTGTCTTCTCGCGGCGGCCCGAGCGGAGGTCGTCCAGCGCGCCGTAGAGCTTGGAGTGGGTGCGCTTGGTCTCGTGGGTGAGGTCGGCGGTCTCCTGCGCGGTGTCGTGCAGCTTCTTGACCTGCACCCCGGCACCTCCGAGGGCGACGCCAACGTTGCTGGTCAGTTCCACGAACTTCGGGTCGAGTTCGGCGTTGCCGACGTCGCGGGCCGCGTCCTCGGCACGCCTGGCGTTCTTGCGGATGCTGCGCATGAGCTCCTCCAGGCCGAGCCCGGCGTCGTCGAGCGCGCGCCCGAGCTTGTCGAGCTTGGCCTGGACGGCCTTGTAGCGGTTGTCGCCGTCGGCCACGGCGGGTGCCGCGGCGGTGGGGCGGGGCGTCAGATCGCTGCTCATCAGCGGGTTTCTCCCTGCTTCTAGTCGTGGTGGGCTGCGGCCGACGCGTACGCCAGGCCCGCGTCTTCCTTCGCGGCCATGTCCTCGCCGTAGACGCGGGCGACCATCGCGGCCGCGAGCTTGGCGGCTTCCAGGGCCAGCCCGCACTCGGTCGCGCACCGCTCCGCCTGCTGCTTCATGCGGGCCGCGGAGTCGGCCAGGTCCGAGATCAGCTCGGTGACCTCGGTGGTGACGTTGTGGTCGCCGACCAGGTCGGTGGCCATGTCCCGCAGGGCGTCGGCGACCTTGTCCAGGGCTTTCACGAGGGCTTCGGCCCGCTCCTGGTCACAGGCGGCCTGGATGGCGATGTTCGCCATGTCCATCAGGTAGTCGTCGAACGTGATGTCCGTGCGGTGCTGGGCGCCGAGACCGCCCGCGCCGGTTGGCCTGCTGACCTGCGAGCTGCTCACGCTGCTCCCTTCCGTGGTGGTCGGCCGGCTGGTGCCGGGCCGTGCGGTGTGCTGCTCCGGCGCGGGCGGCAGGCCCCGTACGCCGGTCGTGAGGGCTCCGGGGGCGTCGGGGACGATGTCCGCGTCGACGATGTCGTCGCCGCCCGCGGCCTCGGTGTGCGGCGGGCGGGTGGGACGGTCGGGCCACTCCACCGTCGGGGTGGAGTCCTCCTCGCCGAACGGGCTGTCCGCCGCACGGCCGCGCCGACCGGTACGCCCCGTACGGCCGCGTCCCGTACGGCCGGTACGACCGGCGCGGCGGGACCGTCCGCGCCGACCGGCTGCGCCGGTGGCGCCGGTGCGCCGGCGCCGGAACCGGCGCTGCTTCTTCCCCCCGTCAGACGTCCCGTCCCCGGCCATGGAGTCGGTGCCCGGCGTATCACCCGCCGTGCCGTCCTTCGCGGCGCTGGAGGCCCCGTCAGGGACGTCCTTGGCGGTCTTGGCATCCTTGCCGCCGGTGCCCTTGGCCTTGGAGTCCTTGTCCTTGGTCAGGCTCACCTTCTCGGTGCCAGCCTTCGCCTCCTTGGCGTCCGCGGCGGCCTTCGCGTCGGCACGGCGCTTGTCGAAGCGGCGCTGAGCCTCCTCGCCGACGGCCTTGCCCAGCGTGGTGCGTCCCGAGTCGGCCGACGCCGCGGCTTCCCGTTTCGCCTTCCGCGCCGCGTCCCGCTCCTGGCGCTTGGCCCGGCGGTCCTCCCACGCCTGCTGCCGCTGCGCGCGGCCCTGGTCGCGGTCCTTGGACCGGTCCGCGACACTGGCGGCGTGCCCGGCGCTGCGCCGCTCCTGCCGCCCGGCCTGGCGGGCCCCGGCGCGCTCCTGGCGGTCGCGGGCCCGCTCGGTACGGGCGCCAGACGACTGACTTGCCCTGTCGTCCTTCGAGTTGCCCCGCCCGGAGCCGCCAGGGCCCGCCTGAGAGCCCTTCGAGCCCCCGGACGACCCGCTGCGCCCGGAACCGGCTGAACGGCCGCCAGAGCCCGCCGGGGAGTCCTTCGTGCGGCCCTTGCCGCCTCCGCTGCCCCCGGATGAACCGGAGCCGGAACGGCCGCCGGGGCCGCCGGAGTTGGAGCCGCGCGAGCCTCCGGACCCCTTCGGCCCGGCACCCGAGTTGTTGCGGGACGGCCCGGTGCTGCCACCGCCGCGCGAGGACCCGCCCCCGCCGCCGACCTTCGAGCGGCCCTTGTCCGCCCCCAGGCCGGAGGAAGACGACTTCGTACGGTCGGCATCCGCCTTTCCGCGCGCCGCCGCTTTGTCGCCTTTCGCTTTCATCATCGCGGCGTGGAGCTTTCCGTTCTGCTCCATCATCGCGACTTCCTGGGCGGTGCGGCCCTCCAGCAGCGCCGCCTTCCGTGCTATTTCAGCCTCGCGGAAAGGGGCTTCGCTTTCACGGTTGTACCGCGCCGTTTCCAGCCGGTATTCCAGCCAGTCACCGAGGCGGTCAGCGAGAGAACGAGGCTGCTCGTATTCGCCTTCCTCATATTCGCCTTCTTCTTCACCGCTTTCCGGCGCGGCAATTCCTTCGGAACGCAGCGCCGTAGCCGGGTTGGGAGCGGCCGGAATCGCGGGAAGTTCCATCGTGGTCTCCTCCGGGCTCTCCGGGGGAGCCGCCGGAATGTCTTCCGGCGGCGGTGGAATGGTGTCGATGAAATCCGGGATCGGCGGCAGCGTGTAGGTGGAATCGCCGCTCCACGGACCGTGGACCAGGGTTCCGCCGCCGGTGTCGTCGGACTCGTCGGACACGGGGCACCTCCCTCCTGGGGGCTTGACAGACAGTGGGGTCTCGTGTGCACGCGCGTGCACGTGCACGTGTGCACGCTTTACGCGCGCGAGGCCCCGCCGGAGCCCAGCGGGGCCTTCGTGGGTGACGCTCAGTGACGCGGGCCGTGCTGCTTCAGGACGGTGTCCGCGTACTGCATGAGGTGGTCGAACAGCCGCGGGTCGCCCGCCTGCCGCTTCTCCAAGACCAGCTTGAAGAGGCGGCAGACCAGCGTGAACGCGGTGATGACATCACCGCGACCGGCTTTGACTTCCCTGGTGATTTCGGACCGAGTAACGCGGAGCCAGAATTCCATCCGGCCGATTTCCCCGCGACTTTCGATCGACTTGCGCTCTTCTTCCTGCAGCCAGCCGTTCCGCCCTCGAACCGAGCGTTCGACGCTGCTGAGGGGGCGCGTCACGCCGACTCCCTCTTACCGAGGTCGTAAATCGACGTGGGACCACCATACCCGGAATTCTGGCTCTGTCCCCCCTGCTGCGGCGGGTTGGGCGCAGCCTGGAGGGTCGGCGAGTTCTTCTTCCGCTGCTTTTCGATCTCCTTTTCCTTCCTTCCCTTCGCCGTATTCACCACGGTCTCGTCGTGGGCACGGCGCTTATAGGCGCTCTTTTCCAGGCCCTCGGTCAGGTTGTTCAGATTCTTGAGCACGTTCCCGAGGGCCTTTTCGACGGGCATCGCGCGCAGCCTGGCGTGATACCAGCGGTCGCCCTCCACGTTCGTGCCGCGCAGGTGCACGCGGGTCTCCATCGCGAGGGTCTCCAGGTTCTTGCCGATGTCCAGCAGGACCCGCTGAACGTCGGCCAGGTACCGGGCGGTTGCCTCCGGGCTCTGCGCGACGTCGCGCAGCGGGGAGTAGTTCGGGTCGTTGCTGTTCATGCGAGAAGACCTCCAGGTCTCGGGGGTTGGGGAGGAGGAGTCCGTCCCCGAGGCTGTTGCGCGGGGCTGGTGGTGCGTACGAGCGGGCCCGCGACCCGCTCGGGGCGGGGTGCGGGCGAGCGGCCTGCCGGCCGTGGCCGTCACCAGCCCGCGCTCGGGGTGCGAGCGCGGACCGGGGGCGACCATGTGCGGCCGATCCGGTCCGGTCAGCGGACCGTGTGCTGCTTGAGGGCGACCGCGATCTGTCCGGCGCGGTCCGTGGCGATGGTGCCGCCCTCGGTCCGGACCGCCTTGGCGATGTTGGCCCGGTTCAGCGGCTCACCATTGGTCCGGAGCCGGTCCAGCGCGGTCCGCTCCTGGTCCGTGAGCGTGATGACCGTGAGGTCCGGACCTCCGTCCTCGCCACGGTCCGGACCGGAGACACCTTCCGGGTCCTCCTGGTCGGCCGGTCCGGTGCGGTCCGACTCCAGCGGTCCGGGAGCGACATCGGCGGTCCGGACCGTCACCCCCCGGTCGGCCGCCGGGCCCTGGGCGGCGGGCACGGTCCGGGACCTACGGCCTGGACCGGGACCGGTCAGCAGGTCAGCGCCCTGCGGTCCGGCCGGACCGGCCTCCAGGGCGCGCGCCGGTCCACCGGTCCGGTCCGCGGCTGAAGCGGTCCGGACCGGACCGTGGACCGCGTTCCGGTCGCCCGGACCGGACCGGACCGGATACCCGCCGTGCTGGACCGGGCGGACCGGAACCAGGCTGTCCAGCGGCCCGGGCCGGTCCATGCGGGTCAGGGTGAGGACGGTGGGGATGGCTGCCGGTCCGTGGTCGTCGGCCGCGAGGCGGGGAACGACGACCCGGTGCAGGGCCAGACCGGTCCGGGCCGCCTTGCGGTCTGCGAGCTCCGCGCCCGCTGCGGTCCAGGCCCGGTCCAAAGTGGTCAGGCGCGGGTCCGTGATCGCGAGCGACCACGCGGTGAAGGAGTGGACCGGGTAGCGGAACCAGCGGACCGCCCCGATCGACGGGCGGGCCTTGGCGACCTTGCCGTCCTCACGGAGCTTGCGACGGTGGATCAGCGAGGCGTACAGCTCCCACAGCACCATCCCCACGATGCTCATCGCGGCGAAAGCCACCGCCTTCGGGGTGAAGTGCCAGTAGGTGATCTGCTCCGTCCAGATCTCCTTCTTCGCATCCCAGACCCGGCTGCCCTCCTTCGGCATCCCGGAGGCGTGCCAGAAGTTCATGACCGCCGCACCGAGGGCGAAGATCCACGTGGAAACGCGGTAGAGGGTTCCGGCGTCACCGCCCTGACGGGCCTGGTGGTACATCCAGCCCACGAACGCGGTGCTGAGTTCCCAGGCGGCGGCGAACAGGATCGTGAAGGGGACGACCCAGCCGAGGATGTCCTCAGCAAACCCGGCCTGGCCCGTCCATGCGACGGCCATCGGGGCGGTGATCGGACCGATCACCATCAGGCGTTCCGCGTTGACCTTCACGAACCGCTTCACGCGGTCGGACACCGCCGGCTTCCCGGCGCGGTCCGCAGCCCGCAGCTCCCGGACCTTCGCCTTGCGGGCCTCCTTCGCGTCCCGGCGCTCCCCCTTGGCCTCGAGCTTGAGGCGCTTGCGCTCCAGCGCCCGCTCCGTGCGGTCGGTGGCGCGCTTCATCCGGGCGGCGGCCTCGGCCACCATGTCGTCGGCGGCCTTCAACGTGACATCCGCGTCCGCTTCCCGCAGCCGGGCCTGCGCCAGGGCCTGCTCGGCCTCCTTGAGGTCCGCGTCCCGCTTGGCGCGGGCGGCAGCCACGATGCGGTCGGCCTCCTCGCGGGCGGTGCGGGTCAGACGCTCCGCGTCCTCGGCCGCCGCCGCCCGCAGCCGGCCGATGTCCTCCTTGGCCAGCGTCCGCGTACGCGCCGCATCCGCACGCGACGCCTCCCGCTCGCGGGCAGCGTCCTCACGCAGCTCGGCTGCCGCCTTCTCCGCCCCGGCCTTCACCTGCGCGGCCTGGGCGCCCGCGCTCTCGCGCAACCGATCGGCCTCGCCCCGAGCCTGCTGAAGGAGCTGGTCGGCGTCGGTGGTGGCGCGGGTGCGGGTCTCCACCGCGGTGCGCTCCGCAGCCGCGAACAGCTCGATGCGCGCGGTCTCCGCGTCGGCGAGGGCCTTCGCGGCGGTCTGCTCGGCTTCGGTGCGGACCTGCTCCGCCTGGGCGGCCGCCGTGGCGGCGACCTCCTGCGCCTGGCGGTGGGCGTCGGCGAGCAGTTGCTCGGCAGCCGCGCTGGCACCGGCGAGGACCTGGTCGGCCTCACTGGCCGCCGTCGCCGTGACGGTGTCGGCCTCCGTGCGCGCGTCGGCGAGCAGCTGCTCCGCCGTGGCTTCGGCGTCGGCACGGACCTGGTCAGCGTCGGCGGCCGCGGTGGTGGCGGCCTCCGTGCGAACCCGGTCGGCGTCCGTCGCGGCGTCGGCCAGGAGGCGGGACTGCTCCGCGCTGGCGGCCTCGGTGATCGAGGCCGCCTCGGCGCGGGCACCGTCCAGCAGCTCGCTGGCAAGCACCTGGCCGTCGGCGAGGATCCGCGCGACGTCGTCGGCGGCCTGGTCCCGGAGGTCGGCGGCGCGGTCGGCGGCGTCGGCCAGGACCGAGTCGGCCTCCGGGTACACCAGCGGCGCAGTGTCTTCGAGGGCGGCGGCCTGGGTGGGAACGACGGCAGACGCCTGTGCCCTGGCGCGCCCGTTGGCGCGGGTCTTCGCGGGGTTCTGGCGCCTGCGGCGGGTGGCGGGCTTGGTGGCCACGGGGGCGTCCTTTCTTCCGGGCGCCTCCGTACAGAAGGGGCACCGTGGAACAGCGGCGGTGGGTAGGGTCGTGACCAGGCCCTCCGCGGCCCCGACAGCTTGAATGCCGGGGACTCGGAGGGCCGTTGTGCTGGTGCGGTCAGCGCCGGGCGGGCAGCATGGCGGCGGCCGGTGCGGGCGGACCAGGCAACTGACAGCCCGTCACTGCGGGCCGGTAGCGACCTCGTCGCGGGTGGGGAAGTTGCGGCGGCCGTCGTCCATGCGGACCGTCAGGTGGCCTCCGGTGTGCACCTCCTCGACAGTCCCCTGCTCTCCGGCACGGTGCCGGGTGCCCAGGGCCTCGATGTCTGCGGTGAGGGTGATGCGGTTTCCGCGCATGTCTTGTCCTGTCTCCCAGGAGGCGAGTCCGGGCTGTCCGGCTCCCCCTCACCGCCCGTCCCGGCCGCCGAAGTCAGAGGCGGCCGGTGCGGGCGGATCAGGCAACCGGCAGACCGGTCAGGCCAGGGACAGGTGCTGCGCCCACTGGGCGGCGTGCACGCGCACCTCCTCCACCGTCGAGACGGTGACGCCCTGCGCGGTGACCGCGGTGACGACCCGGCCCGCCTGGTGCGCGGCGGCGAAGGCCGGGTGCGCGGCGGCGGCGAGGTCCTCGTAGTGGTCGTAGTCCGCAGACGTCGGGACGCTGGCGGCCAGGGTGATGGTGGTGGGCATGGGGTCCTCCTCGTTGAGGGCATGGGGCGGGGTGTGCCCCGGCTGGGGCGCATCGAAGAGCGGGCCGCCCGCATGACGGACGGCCCGTGAGGGAGAGGAGCGTGGGAGGGGCGGCGAGTTGGGTGCGCGTCCCGTTCAGCGGGCCCGGCGCTGTCGCCCGACGTAGGCGTCCTGGAGGCGGGCGAAGGACTCGTACAACCGAGCCCCGGCGGAGCACCGGGGCTCGCCGTCCTTCGTGCAGTGCCCGCAGGCGCTGATGTGCTCGTGCCAGGTGCGGGTGGCCGTCATGTAGCGGCGGTACAGGTCGTCAGCCATGCTGGCCGGCCGGGATACGAGCGAGGCACCGTTCCAGGTCCTTTGCGGCCTGGTCCGCTGCGCGGAGGTCGGCGGCCGCCCGGCGGCGGGCCTCCTCCAGCTCAGCAGCAGCCTGTGCCGAACCCCGGCCCGTGCCATCGGCGCTCACCGGACACTGCCTGACGCCGCACGCCGGGCGTCGGCCTCACGGGCCCGCCGCAGCATCTCGTCCATCTCCCTGGACTGCGCGTCCTCGCCGCTCATGCCGCCTGCCCCCAGCCGGTCCGGGCCCGGCGGGCCATGCGCACCTCGCGGACCTCACCAACGAGCCGCCGCACAGAGGCGTTCTGGGTCTGCTGTTCGGTACGGCCCCGAGCACCCTCGCCCGCATGCACCGACGCGGTCCTCCGCAGCCCCAGCGTCAGCGCCACCAGGCGCTCCCACTCGGTGTCACGGTCCAGCCTGCGGGCCTCTTCCAACTGCCCCTGCTGGTGTCGCCGTGTGGCGTGCAGTTCCTGACCGGACAGACCGCCACGGACCAGTTCGTCAGATTTCCCGTAGCCGTCCCGGTCCCGCAGCGCGAGCTCGCGGCACGCGTACATCGCCGGGCAGCCCTGGCAGAACTCCACCAGCTCCGCCCGCCGCTCGCTCCACTCAGCATGCGGTTCTTCCTCCTCTCGGAAGAAGTCGAGCCCGGCCAACGCCACCTGCCCGCACCGGGCACCCGCGTCGACCGCCCGCTGAAGGGCCTCCCGTCGCTGCAACCGGGCCTGTTCACCTGTCATCCTGTACTGCATGTGGGTCGTTCCTCTCTCAAGGGACCTGCAGGAACGGCCCCGGGGGTGCAAGCCCCGGGGCCGTCGTCTTCTAGGGCTGGGCTGGTCTAAGCGGCGGGCGTGTACGCGGCGGCCGCGGGGGAGGGGCGGATCAGGTAGTCCGAGGTGGTCCACACGTCGCCGATCGCGTACGGCTGGCCGTCCGCACGCAGCACGTCACGGACGATCAGCGCCCACCGGGCCGCGTCCCGACGCAGCAACTGCGCCGCTTCCGCAGGGTCGGTGATGAGGACCAGGACCTCGAACTGGCCGTTCACGTTCTGGTAGATCGCGCCGGGCTGCCGAGGGCCGATCTCCTCAGCGGTGATCGACTGGACAGAGCGCAGGGGGAGCTTGGCAGAGACGGTCATCGTGGAGCCTCTCTGATGGGGCCGTACACGGTTTCGGGGGAGTGGCTGATCTCTACGAACGGCCACGGCCCTGGCCGACCCGGTAACTTCTCGGGTCGGTCAGGGCCGTGGGCGTTGGTGGTGTCAGTACCTCTGCGCCAGGGACAGCAGGTCACCGCCGCACGCCGCGTACAGGGCGGGCGTCAGCATCGCCGTCTTGTCGTACGCCGACCACAGGTCCGAGCACACCGTGTGGCCCGCGTCGAGCAGGTTGTTGACCAGCGCCGACGCCTCGTAGGCGTCGTCCACGGCCAGGACCATCCGGACGTCGTCGATGAAGAGGTTGAACATGGCGTGCTCCTCTGCGGCGGGGAGGGCGAATCAGGGAGGGGCTTTCGCGCGGGAAACTCGAGAGCGCAGGGCTCGCAGTGCACCGCGTTCTGGAGTTGATCGGTACGAACAGCCCACGGCCCCGGCCGACCCGAGGGATTCGGGCCGGCCGGGGCCGTGGTCGTTCGTTTCGGTGTGCGGGTCAGGCCGCCGACTGGGCCTTCTCGGCGTACTTCACGCCCAGTTCGGCCTGCCGCCGGTCGTGCGCCTCGATGTCCTGCGGCAGCATCGGGAGGCCCGGGCTGCGGAACTCGGAGAGCGATCCCGAAGTCCGCGCCGTGCAGAGGTTGTTGGCCTTCTCGACTTCCTGGCCGCCGTGCTTGGCCCACTGCGCCTTGCGGACGGCCGGGGCCGTCTGCTTCCGCACGGTGCGCTGCTCCTGGCGCTCCAGCTGCTCGCGGGCCTCGCGGCGGGCAGGCTCCTTCTGGAGAGCGAGGACGTAGCGGCGGGCGAGGACGCCGCCGTCCGTGCAGTGCGTGCCCTTGACGCACCGGATGCAGCCCTTGCGGTGCGCGAGGTAGGACTGGCGCGTCGTGTCCAGGGTGACCTCCGCCTTGATCCGGGAGACCGGCGCGGCCGGGGCCGGGAGCGGCTTGTAGAACTGCTGCGCCGCGCGCCGGTTGTCCTGCGGCATCGCGTCCCGCAGCAGGCGGTTCTGCCGGGACTGCCAGCGCCGGACGTCGATGTCGATTTCCACGACCTGGTCGGTGCCGGGGCACAGGGTGTGCTTCTCGCCGTTCGCGACCTTGTCGGAAACGCAGTGCTCACGGATCTTGAGGACCTTGTCGCCCATGATCCGGCGCCAGGTCCGGCAGTCGGGGCAGGCGATCGACTTGACCTCGTCCGGACGGACGTTGAAGTCCTCCGGAGCCATGGTGCTGAGCAGCAGCGGCGCACGGCGGTTGGTGTTCTTGGACCGGTTACGGCCGGGGCGAATGCGGGGCATCGGATCCTCCTGACGTGGGGTGGGTGCGGGTGCTGCCTTCTCTGCCGCGCCAGGCCGGCCTTTCGGCTGGTGGTCCTGGCGGACAGACAGCGCAGCAGCGCCGTCGGGGTGAATCGGGTGGAGCTATTCGGTACAGGGGCCTTGGCCGGGGGAGCTCGGCTCACCCCACTGCCCCGCCTCCGAAGAGACGGTGGCTTCCTGCTGTTGATCTTTGGCGCGGTCAAACGTCACGGGCTTTAGCTAGTAAGATTAGATTGACTACTCAATGCCCGATGCAATGAAGCATGCACGCTGCGCGACGCGGGGTCAAGCCCCTTCGGCTAGATTGACTAGTCATTCCCAGGCATGTAGACATCTCCCATGGCAGTCAGCGGCAGGGCCCGAGCCCTCTACCAGCGCATCGCGGACAAACTCCGCGCTCAGATCACCGATGGGACGCTGGTTCCGGGTGACCGGCTGCCGACCGAGGCTGAGATCGCCTCCGAGTGGGATACGACCCGTTCGACCGCCGTGCAGGGACTGAAACTGCTGGTCAACGAGGGTCTGATCATCAGCGACCGCCCGCGGGGGTACT
Source organism: Streptomyces sp. NPDC039736 (assembly GCF_055596485.1). Taxonomy (NCBI): domain Bacteria; kingdom Bacillati; phylum Actinomycetota; class Actinomycetes; order Kitasatosporales; family Streptomycetaceae; genus Streptomyces; species Streptomyces sp. NPDC039736. The sequence goes on from NZ_JBVIUQ010000020.1 coordinate 17,068, forward strand.
TCGTTCGCAGTCGGCGTCCGATGGTCTATCGACCGCAGGGCGAATTCCGGAAGCGGCCCCTGTCCCCTGAGATGGACCAGTTCCTCACGCAGATGTCCGAGGAAGGACGCGAGGCCGGCCAGCACATCGAGGTGCAGGTGGAAGCGCCGTCCCGGCAAGTGCGCGAGCGCCTCCACATGGACGAGGGGGAGCTGGTTGTCGTCCGGCGCCGTGTGCGCTTCGTCGACGGAGTCCCCTACAACACGAACGACTCCCACTTCCCGCTCGCGCTGGTCCAGAACAGCGAGATCATGAACCCGGACGACATCGCCCGCGGTGCGAACGTCGTCCTGTCGGAGCTCGGATACGAGCAGGTCCGCGCGCTGGACGAGATCCAGGTGCGGATGCCGACTCCCGAGGAAGCCGACCGCCTGCAGCTCGGTCCCGGCACGCCCGTGGCAGTCCATCTGTGCACTGGGTTCACCAAAGACGGCAGTCCGGTCCGCGCTGTGGTCAACGTGCTGCCCGGCGACCGACACGTCATCACCTACGAGCGCAGCCGCCCCCAGTTCGATGCCGCACCGATAATCCGCCAGGCCGTTGCCACGGACCTGCGCACGGTCATCGACCTGTGGGAACACGCTGCCTCGTGGCTCAGCGAGCGCGGCATCGATCAGTGGCAGTACCCGCCGCGCGAAGACCGCATCAAGGCCAACATCGCGGCCGGCGAGTGCTGGATCGTCGAAGCCGACGGCGCGCCCGTAGCGACCATCACGGTCGATGAGCACGCCGACTCGGATTTCTGGAATCCCGATGAGGCTGCCGAGCCGGCGCTCTACGTGCACCGCATGGTCGTGCGCCGCGATGTGTCGGGGCTGGACCTCGGCTCGGCCATGCTCGACTGGGCGGGCCAGCACGCTACGAGCCAGGGCAAGCAGCTGCTCCGCCTGGACGCCTGGCGCACCAACGAGGGGCTGCAGAAGTACTACACCGACCGAGGCTTCACGCACGTTCGGACCGTCGAAGCCGCCGACCGAAGCAGCGGTGCCCTGTTCCAGCGCCCCTCCAGCTACAGCCGCAGGACCGGGCCGCAGCTCGCCGTTGTTCCGACCGAAAGCAAGCACTGATTCAACCCCCTCGCTGGACTCGAGGACCCGACGATTCGGTTCTAGTGCCAGGGAGCTGCAAGTTCCAGATCTGACGTGTGGCCGGGTGAACTGGCCACATCAGCCACAGGATTGGGGCGGGATGGCACAGAAACCAAGGGAGCTGACGCCCTGGGTGTCTCCCCTCCACAACTGGGGCTACCAGCTGCGCGAGCTGCGGAACTCGCGGGGCCTCAGCCTTCGTGAACTCTCGAAGCGGGCCCGCATCGACTACTCCCACCTGGGGCGATTCGAACGAGCGGAGCGTATGGCCGACCGTACCCAGGCGGCGCTCCTGGACGCCGCCCTGGACGCCAGCGGGATGCTGCTCCGCCTCTGGGAGCGGATCGGTGACGAGCGTGGCCATGTGGCCAATCCGCCCGTTCATGTGGCCAAGTCGGCGGTCACCCTGGCCTTGACGGCAGCAGACCAGGCAGCGTCGGACGGTGAAGGGATCTCGGTCCCGTGTCGTCTACGCGATGGGTCGGTGGTTTGGGTGGCTCTGGAACGGCGTGCACTGCTGCGCGCGGGGGTGGGGTTGGGAGCCGCGGCGGCGGTCGGCGTTGGTTCGCCGGCGGCTGCGGAATCGGACGGCGTGTCGGGCCTGGTTCGCAGGGCTCGGGCCGCGTCGGCGTACGGATCGACACCGGTGGAACATCTGCGCCGTACCCGCCGTCTGCTGATCGACGGCGACAACCTGCTCGGGCCGCGCCATGCCCTCAAGGCGACGCGCGACTACATCGACGTCATCAAGGAACTGCGACGGGAGGCGAAGGGCGCTGACCGGCGCGACCTGATGGAGCTCCAGACGCAGTACGGGGAATTCCTGTCCTGGCTTCACCAGGACCTGGGCAACCCGGACGCCGCGTCGTACTGGCTCGACAGGGCGATGCAGTGGTCGTACACGGTCGGCGACACCGACCTGACCACCTACGTCATGGCCCGCAAGGCCCAACTGGCCGGTGACACGGCCGACCTGGCCGACGTCGTTGACCTGGCCGAAGCTGCCCAGAGGATGGCCCGGCCCCGCAGCCGGCTCGCCGCCGTCGCCCGCACCTACGAGGCGTACGGGCACGCCCTGCGCGGTGACGCTGACGACAGCGAGCGCGCCATCGACTACGTGCGCAACGCCCTGGACAGCATCGGTTCCGACCCCACCCCGTGGGGCGTGTGGCTGAACGCCTCGTACGTAGAAGTCCACCGCGCTCAGGGGCTGGAGGCCCTCGGCAAGCACGACCAGGCCGCCGACGCCTTCGCCGACGCGATCCGGCTGATGCCCGACGACTACCACCGCGATCGCGGCGTCTACATGGCGCGGCAGGCCGTGGCACTGGCCGGCACCCGCGATCCGGAGCGTGCCGCAACGGTTGGCATGCACGCGTTGACGGTCGCGGCCGACACCGGCTCCGGCCGGATCACCAACGAGCTTGTCCAGCTCGACAAGGCCCTGATCCCCTGGCAGCGCGAGGCCTCGGTCTCCGAATTCCGTGCCGCCTTCGACTCCACCCTCGCCCACGAGACAGAAACGGAAGCCTGATGACTGCCCGCCCGTACGTCGTACTGTCCGCCGCCATGTCAGTCGACGGCTACCTGGACGACACCAGCCCCGAGCGGCTGCTGCTCTCCAACCCTGAGGACTTCGACCGCGTCGACCAGGTCCGCGCGGAGTCCGACGCCATCCTGATCGGCGCGAACACCGTGCGCCGGGACAACCCGCGCTTGTTGGTCAACAGCGACGAACGCCGTGCTCAGCGCGTCGCCGACGGCAAGCCGGCCTACCCGCTCAAGGTCACGGTCACCCGCACCGGCGACCTCACCGCCGACCTGAAATTCTGGCACCACGGCGGCGACAAGTTGGTCGTCACCGTCGACGGCGCGGTGGACAAGGTCCGTGCGACACTCGGGGACCTCGCCGACGTCGTCAGCGTGGGGGCCGACCTCGACTGGGGCCTGGCCCTCGATGAGCTCGGGCGTCGCGGCGTCACGCAGCTGATGGTGGAGGGTGGCGGCACGATCCACACCCAGCTTATGGCGCAGAACCTGGCCGACGAGGTCCACCTCGCTGTGGCACCGCTGCTCGTGGGCCAGGCCAGCGCTCCGAAATTCCTAGACGCTGCCGACTACCCGGGCGGGTCGACCTCTCGGATGCGTCTGCTGGAGGCTCGCCCGATCGGCGACGTCGTGCTGCTGCGCTACGCCCCAAAGGAGCGTGGCTGATGTACGCGCCCAACCGAGACGAGGACCTCCGCTGGATGCGGCGCGCGATCGAGCTCGCCGCGCTGTGCCCCCCGGCCGCCGGGGCGTACTCGGTGGGCGCGGTCATCGTTGCCGAGGATGGCACCGAGCTCGCGGCCGGCTACTCGCGCGAGGCCGATCCGCGTGAACACGCGGAGGAGGCCGCCCTCGCGAAGCTCCCGGTGAGCGACCTGCGGCTGGCCACGGCGACGATCTACTCGTCCCTAGAACCGTGCTCCCAGCGGAGCGCGGATCGCACTCCGTGCACGCAGCGGATCCTTGAGTCCGGGATCCCGCGCGTTGTCATCGCCTGGCGCGAACCGCCGTTGTTCGTCGCCGACTGCGTAGGGGTCGAGCAGCTCGCCGAGGCGGGCGTGGGGGTTGTGGAGCTGCCGGAACTCGCGGAGGCCGCACGCGCCGCGAACTCGCACCTGGGGTTCTCGTGACCACGCCTGTCCGTGACGTCGGCATCGCCGTTTCGTTGGCGGCAGGCCAGGCACTTCCCTCACGAAGATCCAATGATGTATGGTTTTGGAGAACATCAGGTGGGATGGAGGCTGTCATGTCGGATCCGCTGCGTCGAGACGATGCCCTAGTGGATGCTGACACGCTGCCTCCGCCGCACATTCGTCGGCAGCTTCGCATCGCCGCGAACCTCACTCAGGAGGAAGTCGCCGAGATCCTCGGCGTCAGACGCCTCGCCGTCGTCGGATGGGAAGCCGGCCGCACGCAGCCCCACCGCAGTAACCGCCTGAAGTACGCGGAGTTCCTCCGGGGCCTGGCCAAGGAGCACCCGGCCGTTGCTCAGGGAGGTCCGCACGAGGACTGACTCAATTCCGGTTTCGGGTACGCCGACTCCGCCTTCGGTTTCGAGGGGGTCGGGGTGACGTAGCCGCCACCGGCCGCGCGCGCCAAACGAGTGGACTGCAATCCACTCCGGCCTCGCGCGGCCCTTCGCGCCGACCATCAGGTCGGCCACCCAGTCCCCGGTTCGCACCCGGCTCTGGGCTCCAGCTCATCGAGCTGGGTTTTGCAATGCGATGCACCACCCGGTCCGCGAGGACCGAGCACCAACGCAGTTGCCCTTCTGCAAGAGGGCCTCTGCACAACAGTTCCGCCAGCCCCTGCAAGGGCCCTTGGAACGTCCGTTCGAATCACGCAAAGGAGAGAGGACTCGCCTCTGGTTCTTCGTCCGGTGCCCGCTCCTCACGGAGGGGGCGCCCACACATCCACATGAGCCATCGAGTCGAGCCCCCACCAGGGGGCCATCCGCGTTGATCCATATGAAGGTCGGTATCGCCATAGTGCCTGATGTTGTGTCCGCTGAAAAGCGGGAGCATGTCCGTTTCGGGCATGTTCGCCTTGTTCGCGCTTCCCGTGTGACGGAATCGCTGTCCGTTTCCTCGCCCTCCTCCTGCTTCCAGAAGGAAGTGGGGTCTTCGGCGGGGAGCAACGAAGGGGCTGTTTCCGGGATGGCCTCGCCGTCTCCCGTAGCAACGCCCGCTGCCCTGTTCGTTCACCCGTTTACAGAGATCGTCCACAACCTCAGCTCCAGTGGTCCTTTGAGCGGCTTCCCGTGGGACGGGACGGAAAGCAAGATCGTCTCTCACCGTGCGGGAGCGCCGGGGGTAATCCGGGCTCACCGGCGTCTGTCCACAGGACGCCTGGTGCAGGGTCGGCGGATGGATCACGAAGCGCGCGTTTTGCCTGCTCAGGGGGGTGTCCGCTTTGGCGCGTACACCAGTCCCATGACACAAACGATGTTGGAGTCCCTCACCGCTTCGGCCGGGGCGGTGGGCCGATGAGCGCCGTGGCGGCGTCGGCTGCCGCTTTCGCGCGCCCGCGTAGGAAGTCGTCCCTCCCGGCCGGGCCGGTTCCGAAGCGGGCGGCGGGTCACCCGCTGTCGCTGGGGCGGGACGCTCGTGCCCGTCTGGGTGGCGCGGTGCGTGCGCTGCTGGGCGTCGCGGGCCTGGGCGGTGCGTCAGACGCGGTGCGTCTGGCGGTGCTGGTGCTGGCGTCGCGGACGCCGACGGAGACCGGCGTGGTGGAGATCCGGACCTCGGAGTTGGGCCGGTGGATCGGGGCGTCGGCGTCGTACACGGCGTCCGAGGTGCTGCCGGTGCTGCGCCGCTCGGGCATCGTGTCGGTGGAGACGGCGAAGGGCGAGTACCGCCAGCACGAGGGCGTGATGTGCAAGGTGCTGCCCTTGTGGGCCGCGCAGGGCGTGGTCGGGCACCCGCTGAACCTCTCGAAGACGGAGTACGCGACGCTCCAGCGGCTGTTCGAGGCCGTGATGGCGCCGGGCTGGAACCACAAGGACGGCCGGGTCACCCCGGCCGGGCTGATCGGTACGCGTACCGGCCGGGGCGCGGCGACGGATCGTCTCGCGCTGCTGCTGCTGGTGCTTCAGGCGCGGGAGACCGGGCGGGTGCGGCAGTGCGGCGGGAAGGTGGACACCAAGCGCGGCCGGGCCGCGGCGACGGTGGCCCGGTTGCTCGGGTGCACGGCGTCGGCGGGGGAGCGGGTGCTGGAGCGTCTGGAGGACCGGGAGCTGGTGCTGCGGGTGCGTCTGAAGACGGGCTCGGGCATGCCGAACCGGTCGCGGCTGATGGTGCCGGCGGTCGCTGCCGCACACGGCCGTGAGCTTGGCGACAACGTCCAGGAGGACCGTGCGGAGGCCCCAGAGTCCGAGTTTTCAGGTCCCGATGTTGCGGCAGGGGCTGGTGAGGTGCCCGGTCTGGAGACGGAACCGCAGGTCAGCGGCGTGCCGGTGACAGATGAGGCGGATGTTGCAGAGCCCGACGTTGCGGCAGCCCTTCACACTGACCACCCTCACCTCGTTTCTCCCGTCGTCCCTCAGCAGCTTGATTGTGGCTTTTCCGGCGAAGGCCGTGGTGGGTCCGGTGATCTGCCGGACCGCGCGTGCGTGCGCGAGGACGGCGGCCCGCTCCGCGGGGAACAGCCGAAGAAGTCCCCGTCGATCAGCAGCGAGAAGACCGGTCGCGGGCCGGTGGCCGGTGCTCCGGTGCGGGTCGTGGACGGTGCGGGCCAGGGCAGGCAGCAGCGGGGGAGTGTGCCTCTGCCGCCGAAGGATCTGCGGGCCGCCTTGGCCCCGGTCAACCGGGTCTGGGCGCGCCTGGAGCGTCCGGTCGCCCGGAAGTTGGTAGAAGCCGCGGCGGGCAGCGAATTGGAGCAGGTGATCGGGTTCGCCGGTCGCACGAATGCGCCGCAGATCCTCGCCGACCGGCTCGCCCGGCGCCTGGACGAGCAGATGCGGCTAGGCAAGCCGATCGAGGACCCGGTGGGCTGGCTGATCGGCCGGGCCCTGCCGCAGCGCCAGCTGTGTGCCGAGCCCCGGTGCGACGAGGGCGCGCTGCTCGACTCCGGCCGGGACTGCCCGCGCTGCGAGGACCGGCAGCACGACCGCCGTGCCCAGCGCCGCACGGTCGCCGCCGCCGTCGACACCGCGATGCCGCACGCCTCGGAGACCAAGCGCCGTACGGCCACCGAGCAGCAGCTGCACAGGGACGTGACCGCCGAAGCGTGGGCCAAGGCCCGCCGCTTTGAGCAGGTCCGTGAGCAGCGGGCCGCCGCAGCTCAAGCCCGCGCCGAAGCCGCGTCCGCACAGCCGGCCGACGACGCCCCGGCCGCACCGGTGACTCCGGCCGTACTGCCCGCGCCGCGCCCGGCCGCCGTCATCGTGCCTGCCGCGGAGCCGGAGTTCGCCGACGTCGACGACGACCAGGAGCTGGTCCTCGAGGACCTCACCCGGGAGCAGGTCCTGGACTGGCGCTACCGCGCCGCCGCCGACCACCAGCTCGTCCACGACCACATCGACCGGTACGGCGAGCTGTCGGCGCAGCGCCTGTTCACCCGGGCGTTCGTCGCGAAGGTGCGACGCCTGGCCGACCTCGGGCACCTGGACCTCGGCTATACCACCTGGGAGCAGGCATGAGCAACGGCGAGACGTCCGGCGCCGACCTGGCCCGGGTCGCGCTGCGAGCCGCGGTGGAGGCGGCTCGTAATAACGGCAACGGCCAGAAGGCCAAGTCGAAGCCGCGGCCGGTCCGTACGGTGCGGCGCGACGGGCGCGAGCCGACGGGCCTGGGCACGGCGATCGGCGCGCTGGTCACCGAACGGGCTTGGGAGCTCTCGACCGCCGGCGCTTCCCTGCGCGAGCGGTGGGCGGTCATCGCCCCTGATCTTGCCGGGCACGTCGCCGCCGTGTCGTACGACGCGGACTCCGGTCAGCTCACCGTGCGCCCGGAGTCATCGGCGTGGGCGACGAAGACCCGTCTGGAGCGGACCCGCGTCATCGCGGCCGCCAACCGCTCAGCGGGCCGCATCGTCGTACGTGCCCTGCGGGTTCTGCCGCCCGGCCCCGACCTCGTGCCCGGCCCGGCCGACGCTGTTCCGGTAGGCCCGGCCCCGGGTGCACTCGCTGGTCCGGTGAGGACCAGAGAGACGGCGAGCGAGGGTTACCGTCGCGCGCTCGCTGCGCACCGTGAGGTCACCGTGCCGTCCAGGGTAGACCCGGCTGTCGCGGCGTCGGTGGAACGGCAGACCGCCGCGATGCGGACGTTGTCCCGCCAGGCGTTCCCCGAACCCGACGTCGTCGCGGACGACGCGTCGGCTCCGATCGAGCAGGCCCGCACCCAGCGCCGCCGCCAGGCCGCGGCGACTGAGGCCGCAGCGCTGCGGCGGGCCCGAGCCGAACGAGCTGGAACGGCCGTACCCTCGGCGCCTTACTCCCGGCGGGCGGTTGGTGAGGTGGCTTGAGTCACTGCGATGGGAGTTCAAGAAGGGGCGGTGCAAGGAGCGTCGGTACGACGTGTGGCGGCACCTGCCCCGCAAGTGCGCCCCGCAGGCGGTGTAGTGGCAAGGCGGCCCGGCGTGAATACGGCCGTGACGAGCGAATCGAGCCACGGGGGAGGGGACGGTTCCAGCGGACGCATGGCGGAGCCACAGCACGGGTTACCTCCGCTCGCGCGGAGAGGACCTCGTCGGCCGGGTACCGGCGTAGCGGACCGGCGGGTTACCTCCGCTCGCGCGGAGAGGACTCGGTGGCCTCGGTGACACCCTCCATCTGAGGCGGGTTACCTCCGCTCGCGCGGAGAGGATTCTCGCCTCGCCGAAGCCATCCCCGACGGCACCGGGTTACCTCCGCTCGCGCGGAGAGGACCCGATCACCCAGTTCCGAGGAAAGTCACGTGACGGGTTACCTCCGCTCGCGCGGAGAGGACCTGCAATCCACCACCGGCAACGCCCCGTGGACCGGGTTACCTCCGCTCGCGCGGAGAGGACTGGCCGCCCCGGGGCTGACTTCTGCACTGGACCGGGTTACCTCCGCTCGCGCGGAGAGGACTCCCCGGCGACCTCGATGGAGGTGATGCGGACCGGGTTACCTCCGTTCGCGCGGAGAGGACGGGTGTGCAGGGGCCCGGGGGCGGCCGTTTTCCGGGTTACCTCCGCTCGCGCGGAGAGGACCGCGGGCTCATCGAGACCCGGGGCGAGGGCGGCGGGTTACCTCCGCTCGCGCGGAGAGGACGCCGTGGTCGGCGCATTCGTCGCAGTAGGTCTCGGGTTACCTCCGCTCGCGCGGAGAGGACCATCCGCAACGCCTCGCGGGCCTGCACGACCGCGGGTTACCTCCGCTCGCGCGGAGAGGGCATGGTCTGGGTCCTCCGCCACCCCGTAACCAACGGGTTACCTCCGCTCGCGCGGAGAGGACTCCTCGCCGGCCTTGGTAAAGAAGTCCTTGACCGGGTTACCTCCGCTCGCGCGGAGAGGACCGCTCGGCGTCGGCAACCCGCTGGTGAGCGGCCGGGTTACCTCCGCTCGCGCAGAGAGGACCAAGCACAGGTCTAGGTCCGAGTGTAAGGGAGCGGGTTACCTCCGCTCGCGCGGAGAGGACACCAGCGCGGCCGGCACCACGGCCACGGATGACGGGTTACCTCCGCTCGCGCGGAGAGGACCGCGGGTCGTCCGCGCACCTGAGGATCTGGACCGGGTTACCTCCGCTCGCGCGGAGAGGACAGCGGTACGACCGTGGCAAGTTCGGACCGGGGCGGGTTACCTCCGCTCGCGCGGAGAGGACATGCGGTACAACCCTGACCCGCTCAGCGAGGTCGGGTTACCTCCGCTCGCGCGGAGAGGACGTCAGACTGGTGACGCCGGATCGCTCGCGCAGCGGGTTACCTCCGCTCGCGCGGAGAGGACGCAAGGGCCAGACCCCACGGGTAGTTGCCCGGCGGGTTACCTCCGCTCGCGCGGAGAGGACCCTTTCTGACCTGCAAGCCTATAGGCCCTTTGCCGATTCTTTACGATCGTCCAGCGCTGGCTCTGAAGCTGCCTGTCTGGCCGTCTGTCGTTGGCGCATGATGGGGATCCTATGGCTCCGGTCCCGTGGGTGGTGGCCTTGGGAGCAGTGGGAATCGGCCCGTTGTCAGTGCTAGCTGCTATTCCTCGGTGCATGGTGAAGCGTGAAGGCGTGCCGGGACGTGGGTGTCCGGTGGATGTCCGGTTGTGGGGCAAGGAGTTGGGGCTGTCCCGACCGTATCCGGTGGTCTGTCATTTGCTGGATACGGCTGCCGTGTTCGGGGCTTTGTGGGATGTCGTGCTGGGTGAGGGGATCCGGCGGGAGTTGGCGGGCGCGCTGGGGGTGGGGGTGGTGGAGGCGAGGGCGGTGTTGTCGTTCTGGGCTGGTCTGCATGATCTGGGGAAGATCACTCCGCCGTTCCAGGCGCAGGTCTCGGAGGCTTTTTCCGATGTTCGTGCCGAGGCTGGATACCGGTTCGCTGCGGGGGCGGAGCAGGAGCGTGCGTTTCGGCATGAGGTGGCGACGCATTGGGCGTTGACTGTGCTGCTGGCTGAGGTCGGGTATCCCGAGGGGCGTCGGACGCCTGCTGGGCAGATGTTGCGCGGTGCGGTGGGGCATCAGGTTGCGCAGTTGCTTGGTGGGCATCACGGCTTTTTCGGGCCGGTGCTGAAGGAGCGTGAGGTGTGGGGTGGCAGTGTCTACCAGCCCGGTCTCGGAGAGGAGGGGTGGGATGTGCAGCGGCGGGCGCATTTCGCGGAGCTGCGGCGGGTCACGGGGGCGTTCGTGGTGCCGGAGCGGGGGCTTTCGGCGCATTTGGCTGTGATTGTGGCCGGGCTGGTGGTGGTGGCGGACTGGCTGGCCAGTCAGGAGGCGGTGATTGAGGCGGTGATGCCACCGGCCGGCTGGGCGGGCGGTGAGGGTGAGGTCGATGTTCACTGGCAGGCCGTGTGCAAGGCTGCCCCTGGGCTGGTGGCGGAGGCGGGCTTGGGGCGGGCTCAGTTCGCGGCCGAGCGGTTCCAGGACATGTTTTCTTTCGCTCCGAACGCTTTGCAGGCCGATCTTGCCGCGCATCTGCCGGGGTTGGCGGGTGCGCACGGGTCGGGGCTGGTGCTGGTGACCGCGCCGACGGGGGAGGGCAAGACGGAGGCGGCGTTGTTCGCGGCTTCGGTGCTGGGGCGGGCTGCGGGTGCCCGGGGGCTGTACTTTGCGCTGCCGACGATGGCGACTGCCGATGCGATGTATCCGCGGGTGAAGGAGTTCGCTGAGCGGGCGCTGGCGGGGGAGCGGGCGCTGGCGCTGTTGCACTCGATGGCGTGGCTCAGTCCCGCGTACGTCGGCGATGGGCAGGTCACCGGTGTGCCGGGGCCGGACGGTCAGGTGAGCGCGGATAGGGGGACGGCGACGGAAGCCGGTACCTGGCTGCGGGGGTCCAAGCGGGGTCTGCTGGCTCCGCTCGGTGCGGGCACCATCGACCAGGCGCTGAGCGGGGTGCTGCCGCTGCGGTACAACGTGCTGCGGCTGTTCGGTCTTTCCGACAAGGTCTTCGTTGTCGATGAGGCGCATGCCTATGGGCCGTGGATGCATCAGCTGCTGGTCCGGTTGCTGGAGTGGCTGGGTGCCTTCGGTGCTCCGGTGGTGCTGTTGTCCGCCACCCTCACCGGACGCACCGCCTCTTCTCTGGTCGAGGCCTACCGGCGTGGGGCTGGCTTCACCGAGCCGGTGGCGGTGGAGCCCCGGTATCCGGGGTGGCTGTTCGCCTCGGCCACAGGGGTGGTGTCCGAGGCGCGCGCGACGGAGACGGGGCGTTCGCGCACCCTGGATGTGGCCGTGCGCAAGGTCGTCTGGGACACCGCTGATGTGCCGGAGTCCCCGGTGCGTGCCGGGGGCCGTCGGGCGGTGTTGCGTGAGGAACTGCGGCGGGTCGTTGAGAATGGCGGGACCGCTCTGGTGTGCTGCACCACGGTCGCCGAGGCCCAGCGCACCTACCGCGACCTGTGCGCCGCTTTTCCCGAACTGGCTGCCCGTGACGGTGGTTTGCGGATTCTGCACTCGCGTTATCCGGCGAACTCCCGTCAGGTCATCACCGCAGGCTGTCAGGCTACGTACGGCAAGCTCCGCACTTTTGGGGATGCTGCCCGTCCCCGGCCGGCGTCCGTCCTGGTGGCGACGCAGGTGGTGGAGCAGTCGCTCGACTTCGACTTCGATCTCGTTGTCAGCGACCTGGCCCCGCTGGCGCAGCTGCTGCAGCGGGCCGGCCGCGGATGCCGCCATGAGCGCGGTCCGCATGGGCGTCCCGCCTGGGCGCTGCCCGAGGACCGGCCCCGGCTTGTCGTTCTTGACCCGTTCACCAGCGAGAACGCCAGGGAAGCGCCCCGTTCCTGGGGCAGGGTGTACGACACAGGGCTCCTGGTACGCACCTCGCTCCTGCTCGCAGCGGAGTCTGGTGGCATTGAGGTTCCCGGTGATGTGCAGCGGCTGGTCGACGCCGTGTATGCCGAGGATTTCGTCGATGGTCTCGCCGATGCCGCTTACCAGGAGGATCTGAGGCGTCTTGATGCCGAGCGGCAGGCTGGTGAGATGGCGGAGGAGCAGTTGGCCGCCATGGTGGCCGTCGACGCTCCGGCCGACGTCAACGGTGATCTTCACCGGCTCAGCCGGCATGCGGCCGGTGTGACCGAGGAGCTTCTGACCACCCGCCTGGGAGCTGACAGCGGGCGAGTCCTGTGCCTGTACGAGCAGGACAGCGGCACTCTGACGCTGGACGAGGCTGGGGATGTGCCTGTACCTGAGGGGGGACGGCACGGCCTCTCCCGTGCGGAACTGATGCAGATCATGGCTCACGTAGCGCCGGTGCCGGGCCGGTGGCTGCGTAACGGCACCCTGGGTCATCCCGCGCCGAGGCGCTGGGAGAAGCAGCCGCTGCTCCGCGAGGTGGTGCTGTTGCGCATGCGGCGCGACGGTTCCGTGTGGCGCTGCCGCCACGGCGACCGGACCATCACCATCTCGGAAGTCGGGCTGGAGTCCTCTTCTGGCTGAAGTTTCGTCATCTACGGGCCGCAGGCTTTGTCGATGCGCTACTTTTTGGCTGCTGTCTCAGCAAGTCGGGCCGCTGACAGGCTTGTTGAGACAGCGTCACCCGCTTGCGCGGGCAGAGGTCAAGCCGCTTCATCCCTCTACGGGCAGCAGGCGGCTCACCCCCGGTCCAGTCCGGGGAACCGCCCCCATTGTGGCCGCTGACAGGGAGTTCCATGTCCACCAGCACCTACAACCTCGTCGACGAACCATGGATCCCGGTGCAGTGGAATCCGGACCCACCCTCCTCTGCGACGGGCACTCGTCCCGACCATGTGGGTCTGCGTGAGCTGCTGCTGCGCTGCAGTGACATCGCTGGCCTCGCTGTTGCTGATGCACCCGCGCACTCGGCGCTGCTGCGCATCCTGTACGCGCTCACCGCCCGGGTGACGGAACTCGACGAGGCGAGGCCGGGCGGCCGCGACTGGGCGGACCGCAGGGCGGACGTTCTGGAGGCGTACGAGCTGCCGGCGGCGGGCATCGAGAAGTACTTCTCCGACTACCGCTCCCGGTTCTTCCTCTACGACCCTGACGGCGGCCGGCCGTGGATGCAGGATCCCCGGCTGGCCGAGCAGTGTGATCCGCAGAACACGGCCGGGGTCAACAAACTGATCGTGACCCGGGCTTCGGGCAACAACCATGCCTGGTGGCGGCACGGCAGCGACGCTGCCCCCGATCTGCCCTCCGCCCCGGAGGCGGTGCTGAACATGCTGGTCTGGCATTACTACGGTGCCTCCGGGCGCTGTTCGGCCCGCGAGGTGGGCGGGGTCAAGAGCGCCAGCGCCACCGCGGGTCCGTTGCGCACCTCGCTCTCCTACCACCCTGAGGGCAACACTCTTTTCGAGACGTTGCTGGCCGGACTGGTCCGCCCGGAGAGCACGGTGCGGCGCGCAAGCGACACATGCCCGTGGGAGTGGGACGAGCTGCGCAACCCCGATGCCGCACCACCTGCACCCTCGGGCCCGTGTTCGCGGCTCACCGCATGCTCGCAGCAAGCCCTGCTCCTGGTGCCGGACGGCGCGGACGGGGGTCGGGTGGCGGATGCCTTCATCACCTGGGCGTACCGCAGCGGGCGCATTCCCCGCAGCGACGATTTCCTGATCTGGCAGATCAGCCAGCAGGGCAACCCGTATCCGCGGCCCGCCGACTCCACCAGGGCGCTCTGGCGGGACCTGGATGCTTTGCTGCTGAAGACCGTGCCCGAGGGGCAGCCGCAGCAGCCGAAGGTGTTCCTCGACGCCCATGAGGTCTCGGCGGATCTGCGGGTGCGGGCGCTGGGTTTCGACCAGGAGGGCCAGGCCAAGGACACCCAGTTCGTCGACAGTGTCACCCCGGCCGTACTGGGTTTCGTCGAACAACACGCACCGCGCACCGCCCATCCGGTGGGCCGTCTGCGGCAGCTCGGCGAGCTGTACGGGTTCCGGTTGCGGCGGGCGGTGAAGCAGGCATGGGCGGACTACACCGGGGACACCAAGACCGGCGGCGGTCCTTGGGCTGCGGAGGCTGCCTCCCGGTACTGGCCGGGTGCGGAGGCCGAGTTCTGGGCCCGCTTCCGGCACCTGGACCGTACCGGAACCGAACTCGGCGCGGGGTTCGACGCCGCCCAGGCCCGCAGCGCCTTTTTGGAACTGGCCCTGGAGGCGTACGAGACGGTGACCCGTCCCGCCACCCGCACCCTGCCCGGAGCCAGGGCCGTCGCGGCAGCCCGTATCGAGCTGTACGGCGGTGCCCGCAAGAACACCAAGCAGCTCACCGGTGGCCCGGCCACCCCCGCAGGCAAGGAGAACAGCGGATGACGTCCACCGCCCCCGAGCAGACCCCGTGGCCCGGCGACGGCATCGTGCCGCGGACTACCGAGCGCCGCAGCCGCCACCACGCCTTCACGGTGTGGGTCGAGCAGTTGTGCGCAAAGGACCCCGGTGCCCGGAGCGCGCTGCGCAGCGGCCTGCGCAAGGATCTGGACAAGGTGCCGCGCATGCACAAGATCGTTGCCCCGTGGCTGCCGGAGACAGGCCGCTCCGTGGACACCGAGCGGGCCTACTACGCCGTCGCCTCGATGATCGCCTCGCAGCCCCGTACGCAGAACACCGAGCCCGCCGCGGACACCCTGCAGGAAAGCCTCACGGTCGCGCCCCGCTACGGGGCCAGTCTCGGCACGGCGTTCGCTGCGGCCGTCAGCACAGGGCCGGACCGGGACAAGAAGATGCGGGCGAACACGGCGGAGCGAAATCTCCACCTGCTGTCCCGCCAGAGCGTCGCTGGGCTGCACCGGCACCTGCCTTCCTCGATCGGCTATTTGCGGGCGTTGGGTGTGCCGGTGGACTGGCCCCAGCTCCTGGGTGACCTGGAGCACTGGCGCCGCCACTCGGGCCGCATCTCACGGCGCTGGCTCCAGGACTTCTACCGGCAGACCGAGAAGCCGCAGCTCGATGCCGCCGACCACGAGGATCAGACTGAGCCGGAGGAAGCGGTACAGCCCGAGCCCGCCGAACCGGCCACCAGCTGAACCTGCCGCCCAGCACACCCGCCCCCCTTTCGCACACGGAGAGTTGAGACCCTCATGTCCGCACCCGCCCGCTTCATCGACATCCACGTCCTGCAGTCCGTCCCCTTCGCCAACCTGAACCGCGACGACACGAACTCCGTCAAGACCGTGCAGTACGGCAACACCCTGCGCACCCGGGTCAGCAGCCAGTCCTGGAAGCGCGCCGTGCGTGCCAGCTTCGAGGACCAGATCGGGCAGACGGCCCTGCGCACACGCCGCATCGGCGAGCGCGTCACCCGCCTGCTGGCCGGTGAGCGCGGCTGGCCGCAGGATCTGGCCGAGCGGGCCGGCGGGCACACGGCAGCGGCCAGCAGCATCAAGTTCGAGCTGTCCGACAAGGCCGTCAACAAGGTCCTCACCAACGCCATGGTGTATGTCCCCGAAACCGCGGTCGGTGAACTCGCGGACCTCGCCGAGGAGTTCCGGACGGAGCTGGAGAAGGCCAAGGACATCAAGAAGGCGAACGACAAGAGCGTCCTTCCCAAGGACCGGGTCGATGCGGTCCTGCGCTCGCGCAACGACGTCATCAACGTCTTCGGCCGGATGCTCGCCGAGGTCGACACCGCCGGGGTCGACGGCGCCGTCCAGGTCGCGCACGCCCTGACCACGCACGAGACCGACGTAGAGCTGGACTACTTCAGCGCGGTGGACGACGTCACCGCTGCCTGGGGGGATTCCAGCGGCAGCGGGCACATGGGCAACGCCGAGTTCAGCGCGGGCACCTTCTACCGGTACGCCACCATCGACCTGCGCGACCTCACCAAGAACATCGGCGACGACCCCCAGGCCGCCCGCGAACTGACCGGGGCGTTCCTGCGGGCGTTCATCCTGTCCCTGCCGCAGGCCAAGAAGAACTCCACCGCCCCGCACACCATCCCCGACCTGGTGCACCTTTCCGTGCGCAGTGACCGCCCGCTGTCGTACGCCGCCGCCTTCGAAAGCCCCGTCGCTGCCGCCCTCACCGGCGGGTTCGCCGCCGCCTCCCGTACCGTCCTGGCCGGTTACGCCGAGGCTGCCCACACGCTGCTCGGCACCACGCATGTGCTGTCCTCCGGCTGGGCCGGCCTGGACACCGAGAAGCTGACCGGGCTCGGCGAGCGGCACGCCTCCTTCGACGCCCTGATCGGTGCCGCGCTGGACGCCGCCCACCGCCCGTCCGAGGCCGCCGCATGAACCCCGCCATCGCGACACCAGAGGCAGGCCTACTGCTGCGGCTGACGGGGCCGTTGCAGTCCTGGGGCCAGCACAGCCACTTCAATGAACGCGACACCGCCCCCTTCCCCACCCGCTCCGGCCTGATCGGCATGCTCGCCGCCGCCCTGGGCCGCCGCCGCGACGAGCCCCTTGACGACCTGACCCACCTGTCGCTGACCGTACGCACCGACCGGCCCGGCGTGCCGCTGCGCGACCTGCACACCGTCGGCGGCGGCCTGACCGGCAAGCAGACCGTCACCACCGCCGAGGGCAAGAAGCGGACCGGTAACACCGCCACCCTCCTCACCCACCGCACCTACCTCGCCGACGCCGCCTTCACCGTCGCCCTCACCACCGACGACGCCCACACGGACCAGCTCGCCGAATGGGAGCAGGCACTGCGCACCCCCCGGTGGCCGCTCTTCCTGGGACGGCGCGCCTGCCCGCCCGAAGGCCCCCTCCTCCTGGGGGCATGCGACGACGCCCTGCACCACCTCCTTCACCTCCCTCTCGCCGCCCCCAAGCCGCACAGCAGCACGCAGCTCGCCCGAGGCATCGAGTTCATCGGCGACCGCCCCCTCGACCGCCTCCCCGTCCCCCCCGGGTGGGATGCTGCGCACGGCCCGGACGGCAACCACCCCGCCGGCCAGATCAATGACCAGCCGCAGTCCTTCCACCCCGCCCGGCGCACCTACCGCACCCGCCCCCTGTACCGGCGCACCCTCACCCTGCCCGCCACCCAGTACGAGGGCCTCGGCACCCACCAGCTGACCGCCCTGCACACCTACCTCACCACGCGCCTGAACTCCCCGGAACGGAGCCGTCCATGACCGTGTGGCTCACCCGCATCGTCCCCGACCTGCGGTCAAAGACGGCACGCCGCGACCTCGGCAACGCCCAGAGCATGCACCGCCAGCTCATGTCGTTCTTCCCCGACCACGCCGGGCCCGACCCCCGCGCCCGCTACAACGTCCTGCACCGCACCGAAACCACCCCCACCGGCGTCCACATCCTCCTCCAGAGCACCCACCAGCCCGACCTCACCGGTCTGCCCGACGGCTACGGCACCCACCAGAGCCGCCCCCTCGACACCCTCCTGGCCGCCCTCCAGAAGGGGCGCACCGTCAACTACCGGTGCACGGCCAGCGCCGTCCGTAAACCCGGCGCCACCACCCGCGCCCTCTACAATCTCCCCGCCGTCGTTCCCCTCAGCGGCACCCACGCCGACCAATGGTGGCTGCGCCAAGCCGAAAACGCCGGCCTCACCCCCCTCACCCTCCACTCCCAGCCCCTGGACGCCGCCACCGCCCTACGCGGCCAGCGCGGCTCCGGCACCGAACAACGCGTACGCCACGCCCGCACCCAGTTCGACGGCACCGCCACCATCACCGACCCCGACAAACTCCGCACCGCCCTCACCACCGGCATCGGCCGCGGCAAGGCCTACGGCTGCGGCCTCCTCAGCCTCGCCCCCGCCCGTACCAACGCCGCATGAGCCCCTCCCCGCGCCAGAGCAGCAACGCACGGCGCCGACTCGCCGCCCCCACCGTCGCGATGCTCCCGCGCATCGCCGACTCCCTGTCCTTCCTCTACCTCGACATCGTCCGCATCCACCAGGACGACACCGGCGTCTGCGCCGAAGTCACTAGCGAACGCCGCGGCACCGAGACCGTCTACCTCCCCACCGCTGCCCTCAGTTGCGTCCTGCTGGGCCCCGGCACCTCCATCACCGCCCGCGCCCTGGCCACCTTCGCCCGCCACAACACCACCGTCCTGATCACCGGCTCCGGCGGCGTCCGTTGCTACGCCGCCGCCCTCCCCGACTCTCTCTCCACCACCTGGCTCGAACGCCAGACGCGGGCCTGGACCGACGACACCCAGCGCCTCGCCATCGCCACCGCGATGTACGAAAAACGCTTCGGTACTGGCACCGTCCCCAAGGGCACCAACCTCACCCAACTCCGCGGTTTGGAAGGCCAGCGCATCAAAGCCCACTACCGGCTGCTCGCCCAGCAATACAAGATCGGCCGCTTCCGCCGCACCTACGACCCCGCCTCCTGGGACACCCAGGACCCCGTCAACCTCGCCCTCTCCTCAGCCAACACCTGCCTCTACGGAATCGTCCACGCAGCGATCCTCGCCCTGGGCTGCTTCCCCGCCCTCGGCTACGTCCACAGCGGCAACCAGCAGGCCTTCGTCTACGACATCGCCGACCTGTACAAAGCCGAACTCACCATCCCCCTGGCGTTCTCCCTCCACGCCTCCACCGACCCCGAAGCGGAAGCCCGGCGCTCCTTCCGCGACGGCCTGCGCCTCTTCGCCCTCCTCCCTCGCATCGTGACCGACATCCAAACGCTCCTCGACCCCACCACCCCACGCGACACTCCCGACCCCGAAGAGCAACTCGTCGACCTCTGGGACCCCGTCACAGGCACTATCCCTGGCGGCACCAACCACGCCACCCACCCCTGAACACCCCTCGACGAGGATCCCCGCCGCCATGGCCTCAATGATCGTCCTCTCCGCCACCGCCGTCCCCGACCACCTCCGCGGCGCTCTCACCCGCTGGCTTCTCGAAGTCACTCCCACCCTCTACATTGGCACCGTCTCCGCCCGCGTCCGCGATGAACTCTGGGCCTCCGTAGCCGCCTGCACCCAGGACGGCATGGCCGTCCTCGCCTACCCCAGCGATAACGAACAAGGCTTCCAACTCCGCACCGCAGGAACCCGCCGCCGCCATCCCATCGACTTCGACGGGCTCACCCTCATCGCCTTCCAGCAAGAAAGCAAAGAAACAGCAAACCCCTCCTGAAAGACCAGGTCGCAAAGGGTCCTCTCCGCGCGAGCGGAGGTAACCCGCCTTCCGCGACGACGATGTCGTCCACGGCGAGGTCCTCTCCGCGCGAGCGGAGGTAACCCGACCAGCAGCGCGAGCACGAGGGCGTTCAAGCTGTCCTCTCCGCGCGAGCGGAGGTAACCCGGCGACGGCGGTGACGTGCGCGGGCAGGTTTGGGTCCTCTCCGCGCGAGCGGAGGTGACCCGCACCTGCAGGTTCGTCGCGACGGTCAACGAGCGGGTGCAGGGCGCGAACGCCCGCGCCCTGCACGTCCTGGTGCCCGCGCCCGTGAAGACCGGCTCTACCTCGACGGCCCTCACCCCGGTCCCGGCCATGTCCGCCGTCCCGGTGGAGCGCCAACCGCCGCCGGGCGGATACCGGCGCGCGGTCGAGGCGTACCGCCAGGCCGCGCCGCTCTCCCGGGGGGACCCGAACATCGCGGCAGCGGCGGAGCGGCAGACCGCCGCGATGCGGGAGCTGTCCTGCTGGGCGTTCCTCGAGCCGCCTGTCGTGCCAGACGATGCGCCGGCCCCGATCGATCAGGCCCGCATCCAGTGTGCTTCTGCCGTGCGCCTGGACGCACGGAATTCCGACGTACTTCCAGGCCGACCTCGTCGCGGCCTTCCCCGTCAGGGTCGCGGGTTTCGGGCTGGTACTTGGCCGTGTCCGCGTAGAGCTTGTCAGGCTTGCGCCGTCGGCGGCCGCGGCGCGACCGGATGGGCGGTATCCCGCGGACGAGGAGCTCCAGGGCCTGGCTGTCATGCAGGTTCGCGCCCGAGATTACGACGGACAGGGGCAGACCGGTCCGCTCTGTTCCCCTACGACGGTCCCCGCCGCGCCCGACCGCCGTGGGAGTCGGCGTCCGGACGGGCAAGCCTGAGCCGACCGTCGGCGTCCTCACCCGTTCGGGTGAATCAGTGCCCTGTGGCTTCGGCCGGGGTCGTCGTACCGGTTGGCATCCTGCCCGGTTGGTGGTGTACTGCCGACCACCGCCCGCTTGCCGGAGCCACGACATCGGACGCGGGGGCCAGGACCGCGCGGGCCCGCTCCCGACCCTGCCCGGCGGCTGCTGCCGGAGACCGGGGCGCGCTGTCCGGTACGTCGCCGAGCGGGCGGGCACGAAGCCGCGCAGGGCGCTCTCGGGCGGACGGGGTGGAAGCGGCGGCTCCGGCCGAGGCGGCGGCCGACTGCCTGGAGCGGACCGTGACGTACGGGCCGGGGCCCCGTGACGGCGGGGCGCGGCGGCGCAGGCGAACGAGGAGGGACCCATGACCGGAGTACGAAGGACACGACAGCGCGTCGCCCGGGTCGCGGCCGCGCTCACGGCCGTTGGCGGCCTGCTGCTGGCGGCCGCGGCGCCCGCGAGCGCCGAAGTGAAGTCCACCTGCGGCACCTACATCTGCGTCGCCACCGCGTACCAGGGCCGTGACTACGTCCAGGACATCACCGTCACCACGAGGGACGGCCTGCCGGGGACGCTGCGTGCGTTCGTCGGCGACTACCGGGGGAGCAGGGCGAACGTCTCGCGGTGGAGGTTCGTCGTCAACCGGGAGATCAGGGCGTATCCGAGGCTCGCCGTCTGCGGCGGCCTCGACCGCGGCGGCCGGTTCATCGAGAACCACTGCGTGATGATCCCCTAGACCCGCTCGGGTGGTCATCGGTGGTGAGTTCGTCGGTGACCATGACGTCGTCGCCGTCGCGAGCCAGGAGGCACCTGTACGCGGCGACGGCCCGGCCGACCTACCGCTGCGCCCCCCAGTCGCTACGCTGACCTGCGGTGCACACAGAGGCACCCCGGCCCTGGGCTGACGTGTGGAGAAGCCCCGTGGCTGAGGACGACCTACAGGCGGGGCAGCCCCCTCACGACCTGGCAGCGGAGAAGACCCTGCTGCGTGCGATGCTGCGCTCGGTAGACGACATCTCCGACGTCGTCGAAGTTCTTGTGGGCGACGACTCCTACCGTCCAGTGCACGAACTGATCTACTACACCGTTCTGGCGCTCTACGCTCGCGGCGAGACGGCGGATGCTGTCACGGTCGGCACCGAACTCGTCAAGCGTAAGGGTCGGGCAGGGCGAGTGGTACCTGTTGAAGAACGTCTCGACGATGTCGTCGATAGGAATCGATTCCCTTCCGCGCACGCGGTTCATGTCGATCTGCCGGACGGCTGCCTCTGGTCGACGAGCTGGGGGATCTGTCAGATAGGCGTTCATGCGAGGCCAGTCCTGCTGTGCCGAGCCTATGCTCTTGTACCAGGCGACCCCGCGGGTATTGCAGGGCAGGCAGAGGAGCCCGCGCACGCACTTCGGGCAGCCGGAACAACAGGCATGATCGTGGTTAATTTGCCAATACGTGTGGCTTTCAGGGGCGTGATCTCCTGGGCCGTCTGTGCAGATCGCGCACCCGTCCTGCTGCACACGGAGGATCGCGTTGATCTGCCAGAGCGTCAGTCCGTAGGCCCTGGCTCGAAGATCTGCTGCTGAGCACATGCGGTGTGCAGTAGCGGAGCCTCCCTCTGCATCGATTGGCAGCGTGCAGAATCTGCAGTCGTGCTCTTCCGGTTGGTCATCCCACCCTGGGATATGTGGCCCTGTCATGCCTGGAATCTAATGGGGATTACTGACAAGCAGGTTGAGCAGAGAAGAGCTTCTGTCACTTTTCACTCCGCCCAGATCCCGCGCAGGGCGGCGGTGCAGAACCCAGGCCCGAACGCGGCTATGGCCCCCGTCGATCCGTCGGCGGGGGGATTGTCGTGGGTGCGGCGCAGGACGTCGAGGACGGCGATGCCGCCGAGGTTGCCGTTCTCGGCGAGCGAGGCGTGGGAGTGGTGGGCATCGTTGTGGTCGAGGCCGAGACCGGTGGCGACGTCGGTGATGATGCGGGGGCTGCCGGGGTGAATCACCGCGAAATCCAGAACCTCTTGGGGGTCGAGCCAGTCCAGGAGGTGGGGGAGGACGTCGCCGGCGGCTTTCGCTGCGGCTTTCGTAGAGTCGAAGTGCAGGCCGGTGTGGTCGAGGCGCCCGTAGTAGCGGTCGGTGGAGGCGGGGAGGGTGTACTCCCAGGTGTCGTCCACGCGCAGGCCGGGGCCGAGCGGGTCGCTGGTGACGAGAACGGCGCCTGCGGAATCCCCGAACAGGGCCCGATAGATGATCGCTTCGATGGATGTGTCGTGGGGGTTGGTGCAGACGCTGGATATCGCTTCGGTGATGACGACGAGAACGGTGGTGCCGGGGCGGGCGGTAACCATGTCGGTGGCCCGTATGAGGGCTTGGGCACCGCCGGCGCAGGCGAGGGTGGTCAGGGCGAGGTGGCGGACGTCAGGGCGCAGGCGCAGGTTGTTGGTGAGGTGGACGTCCATGTTGGGGATGCCCCAGCTGGTGGTGTGGCTGGTGATGACGGCGTCCACATCGGCGGGGGTGAGGTGGTGGTCGTCGAGGACCTGCCGGGCGGCTCGTTCGCCCATGGCCAGGGCGTCGTTGAAGGCGGTGGTGGTGCGTTCGGTGACGGTGGCGTCGGTGCTGAGGCTGTGGTCGTTGAGGGGGCGGGTCAGGTAGCGGGTGCGGACGCCGCAGTTCGTGACGACGCGGAGGAACGCGCCGAGACGCGGGTGGTCGTGGTGGCGTCGTTGGAGGTCCTTGAGCAGGTGCTCTGTGGTGACCTGGTGGTCAGCCAGGACGACGGCGGGGCGGCTGATGGAGGTGCCGGTCATGGTCTGCTCCCACTGGGTTGAGGTTGGGGGCACCGTGGGGGTGGCCACAACTTACGTGAGAGTTGGCCAATATTTCCTGATGGGGAAAGAGATTGCCTGGTCGGCCGTCTGACCGCCGGTGCGGGGGTGGGCGGGGAGCCGGGAGGCTGGCTGTTTCTTGCTGGTGGGGGCCGGGCCGCGGGGGCCGGGCGCCGGCCCCTGGGCCGGGAGTATTAGGCGCGGAGCATGGGGGTGCGGCCGCCGTGCTCGGATCCCGGCTGGAATATCAGCACGATGAGGCGGGCTCCGGGGGCGGACATGGGCTGGGCGGCGCACATGGTGACCCAGCCGGGTCCGTGCTCGGGGTGGTTGACGGGGCGGATGTCGCCGTCGGGGTGGATGTAGGCGACGTCCTGCTCGTAGAGGGGGCCGGTGCGAGGGTCGGCCATGACGTCGGTTTCGATGTCGCGCAGCACGGTGTCGTTGGGGCGTGCGGCGAGGGCGGTCCGCAGCTGGGGCAGGACGAAGGGCGCCCAGTCGGTGGCCCAATTCCCGAGGGTTTTACGGGCGTCGGGGTCCAGGAGCATCCACCGTAGTGTGTTTTCGGGGGGTGTCCCGCCCGGGAAGAGGGTGGCGAACGCGGTGTTGTGGGCGGCGAGTTGCCAGGAGCAGTCGGTGACGTACGCCATGTGGGAGATCCCGTCGACGGCGTCCTGCCAGGCGCCTGGCACCTCCTTGCCGGAGCGGGGGTAGAGGGGTGCGGGCGGGTCGGAGGCGCGGGCGTATCGGCACAGCGAGACCCATTCCTGTTCGTCGAGGCGGTACAGGCGGGCGACGTCGGCGAGGAGGTCGAAGGGCGGGTTGGTGTAAGACGGTGTCCTATGTGGTGAGTCGGACGAGTCGCTTGTAGCAGCAGAGGGCTGCGGCGAGGCCGAGAAAGGCCAGGTAGTTGGCGGGTTGGCGTTCGTAGCGTGGGCTGAGCCGGCGGTAGCCGGTCAGCCACGACATGGTCCGCTCGATAACCCACCTGCGACGGCCGAGTCGTTCGCTGGACTCGATGCCCTTCCGGGCGATGCGGACGCCGATGTGCTTGCCCCATAACCAATTACGCAGGTGGGGCACGTCATAGGCTTTGTCCGCATGCAGTCGCTGGGGCTTGAAGTAGCGGCCCCGGTGGGGGTCGTGTCGCGTTTGGTGGCCGGCGACCATGGGCTTCAGGGCGAGGCTGTCGTGGACGTTCGCGGCGGAGAGGCCGACGACCAGGGGCAGTCCGTTCGCGTCCGACAAGACGTGCATCTTGGAACCCGGCTTGCCCCGGTCCACGGGGCTCGGACCTGTGTGTTCGCCCCCTTTTTAGCCCGCACGTGCGCGGAGTCCAGCACCACACGGGAGACATCGATGAGGCCGGCATCGTCGAGACGGTGCACCACCGTTTCGTGAAGTCGGCCCCAGACGCCGGCTCTCGACCAGATCATGAAGCGGCGGTGCACCGTGGACTTCGAAACCCCGAAACATGGTGGCAAGGCCCGCCAAGAACAGCCGCTGACCAGCACGTAGATGATCGCCACGAACAGCGTCTCATCAGGTGTGTCCTGTGTGCCGCCGCCTTGCGGCCGCACTTTCGATGCCGGGGTGAGGGGCTTCGCGATCTCCCACAGCCCGTCCGGGACAATCCAACTCCACGTTCCCTGACCCATGTTGAACAGGGATACCCAGCACCCCCACATAGGACACCGTCTAAGTGCCGGTCTCGAGGCGGTGGTAGACGCCGTCGGCGCGGTTGATGAGCCGGTCGACCTGGGACTGGGAGAGGCCACGGGCGCGCTGACCCTGGCGTTTGGCGATGTGCATGAACCCCATAGTTTCGGGGTCGATGCGTTCCCTGCGTGCTTTCAGGAGTGCTTTCAGGGCCTTCTTGTTGGTCATGCGGTTTCCCCCGCTGGCGAGTTCGGTGTGGGGTGCAGTCTATTTATTCGTACAGGAATTGTTCCGAGGATCTGTACGAAGAAATGGTCAAGGGGGTGCGGCATCATCATGCGGGCGGGATGCTCCTGCCATCGATGACACGAGGTGGGAGCGCTCCAAGCAAATCGGGCGTTTCGATTAAGTAAGGAATGTCTGATTCGCTGGTTCGTCCGGCGGGAAGGGGTAGGGGCGATCAGTCATCGTTTTCTGCTATGGCGGGATTGCAGCACGACGGTAATTTGCGGCAGCCCCTTCCCGCCGGGCGAATCAAAAGGGTTGGCCAGCCGGTAACCCGGGTCAGACCACAGCCGCTGGGCGTGTGTGGTCCGGCGGCAGCATCGGCTTCAGGAGATGGGCACCACCGGACCACTCCTGAGGATGTCAGGTACCACTGACAGCCCATGGCTGCCCCGGCCGCCGGCGGATCCGTCCTCGCCCAGTTCGATGCCATCCTCGCCGCAGCCGTCCCCGAGCTCGCCGGGCGTGTGCAGGCGACGGCGTTCGACGCGGACACCGGCCGCCTGGACGTCGTCCCCGACGCCCCAGCCGTCGGCACGAAGCTGCGCTG
Organism: Streptomyces sp. NPDC039736; assembly: GCF_055596485.1. Classification (NCBI taxonomy): domain Bacteria; kingdom Bacillati; phylum Actinomycetota; class Actinomycetes; order Kitasatosporales; family Streptomycetaceae; genus Streptomyces; species Streptomyces sp. NPDC039736. The sequence goes on from NZ_JBVIUQ010000020.1 coordinate 42,613, forward strand.
GAGCGCCCTGAAGCTGATCGCATCGGCCAACGAGCGGGTGCAGGGCGCGAGCGTCCGCACCCTGCACGTCCTGGCTCCTGCGCCATCGAAGGCGGGCCCTGTTCGATCGGCCACCGCCCCGGGCCCGCAGCAGACTGTGCCTGCCGTTGCGGTGGAACGCCGCAGGCCGCCTGAGGGGTATCACCGTGCGATCGCAGCGCATCGCCAGGCAGTCCGGTCCTCTTTGAAGGCAGCTCAGTGATGCCGGGGCCCGCGAAGATGCGGACCGCCCACGGGGGGCCTGCCCTGCCGCAGGCGTCCGGAGGCAGCACCTTAGGTAGGTGTTGCCGGCGGAAGAAGAGGTGCTGGCCTGTGGCGGCGGGGTGGGTGCCGGTGTCGACCGTGTCGGGTTTGGCCATTACATTTCCGAATGGAGGTTCGAATTTTGTTGTGGCAAAAGGTGACTGGAAGCTTACGAATATCGAGCTGCGGGGCCCGGTTCCCTGTGTGGGCGGGCATCGTTGGGCAGCACAGCGCGTCGGCGGTATCGCGGCGGTGCGGGAGTCGTGCATGGCAGGAGGAAACCGGTGAGTGACCGCAGCGCCATCGAGTGGACCGAGGCAACCTGGAACCCCAGCACCGGGTGTGACCGGGTCTCGTCCGGCTGCGACAACTGTTACGCCCTGGCGCTGGCGAAACGGCTCAAGGCGATGGGCGCGGCGAAGTATCAGAGGGACGGGGACCCACGTACGTCCGGGCCGGGGTTCGATGTGACGCTCCACCCGGATGCGCTTGAGGTTCCGTACGGGTGGAAGGCGCCGCGCGTGGTGTTCGTCAACTCGATGTCGGATCTTTTCCATGCCCGTGTGCCGCTGGACTTCGTTCGCCAGGTCTTCGAAGTCATGGCCCGTACCCCGCAGCACACCTACCAAGTCCTGACCAAGCGGGCACGGCGGCTGCGGCAGATCGCACCGAAGCTGGACTGGCCGTCGAACCTCTGGATGGGCGTTTCTGTCGAGTCGCAGGCCGAGCTGCCGCGTATCGACGACCTGCGCCAGGTGCCTGCTGCCGTCCGGTTCCTGTCCTGTGAGCCGCTGCTGGGCCCGCTCCCCGGCCTCGACCTGGACGGCATGCACTGGGTGATCGCGGGCGGTGAGTCCGGGCCCAACCACCGGATGCTGGACCAGGCTTGGGTGACTTCGATCCGTGACACCTGCCAGGAAGCCGATGTGGCTTTCTTCTTCAAGCAGTGGGGCGGGCGTACCCCGAAGGCGGGCGGCCGACTTCTCGAAGGCCGCACCTGGGACGAGATGCCGCTGCCGATCGCCGTCTGACCAGCAGGGGCGACGCACGTGTGGCCGGGTCCGCAGGCAGGGCCCGGCCACGGGTATCTCAGGCAAGCAGGGAGCCGGGGGCCACGGTGATCTCCCGGATCCGCTTCACGCCGACTCCGTTGCTGGGCGTTTTGCCCTCGGCGTTCAGGGCCTTCACCGCCTGGCGTGCCACCTTTTCGGTGACCTGTCCGTAGAACGAGCCGAAGATTTCCAGGGTGTGGTCGACCAGTTTCACCGGCCGCTGGGTCCTGGCCAGCAGTTTCTCCAGGTTGGCGGCGATCTGTGGCAAAGCCCTCGCCTCGACTTCCTCTGGGTCGGGAGCCAGGGAGAACAGGGCTTCCTCTTCGCGGTCCTCCAGCTCTTTCCACCACTCGGCCCTCGCCCGGGCGACGGCATCACCGAACACCCACAGTCCGTACTGGCTCCGGGTCGCGAACACCAGCCGGTACACGGCGCGCTGGCGCGGCGAATGCGACACCGGAACCGACTGCACCAGCATCCCGGTGCGCTGTTCCAGCCGACGGGCGTACTCGGCCGCCACGGCCTCGATGGCGTCTTCGGCCGCACCGTTGCGGCCGCGGGAGGCCACCGCGTCGGCGAAGTACTCCCGCCACCAAGAGCCGCCGCACACATCGTCGAACCGTTGCAGCGACCTCTCGTTCCCCTTCGGGGAGCGGACGTGTCCGCCCAGGCGCCACACCGCCATCATGCTGAAGTTCATCAGCAGCTCCGTCGCAGGCCGCTTGTGCGGGCGCTTGCGTGCGAGGACCTCCACCAGGCGCTCCTGCGGCAGAACGAGCCCGCACGGGTCCAGGAACAGGAACAAAGGCTCCCGTAGGGCGCTCTCGACAACCTGGTCCAGGACGCCGTCGACCTCGCCGCGGTGGGCATGGGCCCGCACCCCTCGAGCCTGGTACTGCTGGACCACCTCGTGCAGCCGGTGGTAGGACTTCCCCTGCGCCTCGGAGAAGAAGCATTCCAGAGTCAGCCCCGCCCTGGCCCGCAGGTGCGAGGCCACCCGCAGAGCGATTTCCCCCGAGGCGGGCTCTCCGTTCTCGTACCGCCCTTCACCTGCGTAGCCATCCAGATACACGACGCGACTGTCGTGCGACTGGGTGCCCGTCATCCCGCCAAACTGCGGCAGATACCGCCGCAACAGATCATGCTTGAACACACTGGGCAACGCCTTGTCCGCCCAGTACTCCCCACCCGTTCCCGACGACATCACCGCCCCCCCCCGCATCGGCCGTATTCGCGTGATCACAGATAGTGAGGCATAGGGAGAGGGTCAAGCACAAGGGCATCTCCGGGCGACGGGTATGCGCTCAACCCTGCCCAACGCTGTCCGGGGCCCCGGCCCGCCGACGCCTGCCCTCACCGCCGCCCCACTCCTCGGGTAGGAAAGCTCCCACTCCAGCAGGCAGGGCGCAGCATCGGCAGCCGCGTACACATCACCGCAACCTGGCAGTTCACCCGCATGCCCAATGCCCCGCAGGTGCGAGAGGTGCCTTCATCCGCGCACCCCGGGGGCCTTTCATGCCCCTTTCACACATGCATCCCATTTGCACTGATCTCAGACGCCGAAAAATGTGTCCGATATGCGAACGATCAATCAGCTGGACCCTCTTGGATATCTTTCGACTATTTCCTACAGCAAATGCCCGCGTGGTACCCACCTTTACCGCTTCGTCCGTGACAACTCGCTGCGCAGGTCAGGCGACTGACGCCTACTCACATGGCACTTACATGTGCTTTACTCACGTGAATAACATGTGCAGAAAGTCTGCACATCTCTCCTGCCCTTTGGTGGTTTCGTGCCTCTCCTCCGTACTCGCAAGATGCTCTACGGCGGTGCCGTAGCAGTGACAGCGGCATTCGCCGCACTGACCACGCTGACGATGGCCCAGGCCGCACCTGGCCCTAAGCCGGTCCCAGACGCCGTGGGCGCTCGCGCCGACGTACCGATGCCCCCCGCAATCGAAGACTTCACGTATCCCAACGCCGAGCAGATCCTGGCGGAGCAGAAGATCACCCTGAAGCGCGGAGACGGCCGCATCGTCCTTACCGACTGCGCGAACGGCTTCGACCTGAAGGTGGAATCCCGCATCAACACGCAGCTCAAGGAGTCCTGCTTCACCGTCAAGGGAAACCGCGGCTACCTCACGATGGAAGTGCCGGACACGTACGGCATCTGGAACAAGGACCACACCGCACAGGCCAAGCTGACCGCCGAAGGGGAGACCACGGTGGTCAACCTCCCCGCCCAGAAGCCGGGGGAGCCCGAGGTCATGACGCCAGTGGGCGAGACCGGCGACACGGGCAAGCGCTCAGTCCTCGTTGAACTGCGCGTCACCGGCTGACCTGCGTCCAGCATCGCGCTCCGGCAGCGGCCTGACCGCCCCTGCCACCACCCCCACGAACTTTTCAGAAGAATCGAAGGAACAACGTGTCCGGCAGAAACACCCGCACCGCCTTGACGGCCGGTCTCATAGCCGCGCTGACAATCCCGCTTGCCGCAGTCCAGGCGACCGCACTCGAAGGCACTCCCGCTGCGGCCAAGGCCTACCCTTTCGCCGCCCAGGTTGACATCGGCGGCCAGCAGGGCTGCACCGGAGCACTCGTGGATCCGCAGTGGATCATCACGGCCAGCACCTGCTTTGTCACCACCCCCGGCGGAGGCCTCACAGACGGCAAGCCCGCCCTCAAGACGACGGTGCGCGTGGGCGGTTCCGATCTCGCGAGCAGTGGCGTGCAGACACGCGAAGTCGTGCACCTCACGACGAGCGAGGACCGCAATGTCGTCCTCGCCAAGCTCTCCACGCGGGTACAGGGCATCGCGCCGGTAAAGGTCAGCTCCACCCCTCCGGTAGCGGGCGAGACTCTCAAGGCCGCCGGCTTCGGCCGCACCAACGACGAATGGGTCCCCGACTATCTCCACACCGGCGACTTCACCGTGGACTACGCGGACGGCGTCGCGCTCGGCCTCAAGGGTGTCGGCAAGTCCGTGCTGTGCAAGGGCGACACCGGCGGCCCCACGTTCCGCGTCAAGGACGGTGTGCCCGAGCTCCTCGGGGTCAACAGCCGATCCTGGCAGGGCGGTTGCCTGGGCACCGACAAAGCAGAGACCCGTACCTCCGCCGTCGCCTCCCGCACCGACGACCTCGGCGCATGGGTGAAGAAGACCACCTTCCGCGTCCAGGACGACCTCACCAGCGACGGCATCGCCGACCTGGCCGCAGTCGTCGGTGATGACACCCTCCAGGTCTACCCGGGCGACAAGACCAACGGCTTGACGGGCAACCGCATCGCGCAGCTCGGCGGCACCAGTTGGAAGGGCCTGACCCGCTTTGCCAAGGGCGACTTCACCAATGACGGCATCGCCGACCTGGTGGCGATCTGGGCCGACGGCACCCTGCACCTGTACAAGGGTGACGGAGCGGGCAAGTTCGGTGAGCAGACGCCTATCACCTACGGCGGTACGTCGTGGGGCGGCGTGAAGCACATCGCTGCCGGCGACTTCGACGGTGACGGCAATGCCGACCTGATGGGCATCCGTTCCAACAACGAGCTGAACTTCTACAAGGGCGACGGCAAGGGCCAGCTCGCGGACGGCCAGCCCACCATGGGCGAAGCCGGCTGGTGGCGCATCGGCAAGATGACCGCGGGCGACTTCAACGGCGACGGCATCGCTGACCTCGCCACGGTCTGGAGCACCGACAACTCCCTGCACATCTACAACGGCAACGGCAAGGGCAGCGTCCTGGAGAGCACGGTCGGGTACGGCGGCAGCACCTGGACAACCGTCCGCCTCGTGTCTGGGGGCGACTTCAGCGGTGACGGCATCGCCGACCTGATGGCCGTCTGGAACGACGGCAGCATGCGCCTGTACAAGGGCAACGGCAAGAGCGACGTCGTCGCCAGCACCAAGGTCGGCACCCTCAACTGGGCCAACGTCCGACAGATCGTCTGACGTTCGCTCTCGAAGCACTGGCATTGCTCCAGAAGACCGGATCTTGACGCCATACGTGCCATCCGCCCGCCAGGAGCGGGTGGTGCGACACACGCCTCCTGACCGTTCGGGCCTGTGACCGGCAGCACTGTCAGACCTCGCAGTCCACGGACTGTTTGCCTTTTCGGGGCGTGCCGACCGCCAGAGTGCCGTCGACACGCCCCTCTTTTGCAATGACCTAGACACCTCGGCTCGACCTGCCGGGTGTTCTACGAACGAGGAAAGAGAAATGAAAATCAAATCGCGTTCCCTCGGGGGGCAAAAGCGGAGTAGAGGGAGATCCGTATCATACGGATTCAGTTCCTTGGCTCTCTGCACAGCACTGGTTTCGACGCTGCTGGGAGGCACTCCCGCGTTCGCGGACGAGGCTCCTGGAACCGAGGACTACGCCGACCGCAGCTTCGCTGTCAGCCTGTGGATGGACGGGGGCAGCGGTATCCGTGAGGCTGCGGAGTCGGCCCTCAAGGGGACTGACGCCGACATCATTGCGTTCCTCAAGGACGCCGATGGCATCCGCCGCGTGGATGACCGCATCCAGGCTGCGAAGATCATCAACGCAGGCGGGCCTGCGGTACGCGCAGCCGCTACCGAAGCCATGCGGGTCAACGACCCGCAGACTCTGCGGAGCTTCCTCCGAGAGGGGTGGAAGCAGCCGCTTCAGGCCGATCAGCGTGTGGAGGTTGTCAAGCTCATCAACAAGGCCGGCAACGGTGTCAAGGACGGGGCGACTGCCGCTCTCAACGCTGGCCCCGAAGCTGTAGCCGAGTTCTTGGAGAAGGGCCAGTACACAGCGCAACAGTCGGACAACCGTGTTGAGGTATTCAAGGTCTTCAACACGGGCGGCACCAATGTGAAAGCGGCCGCGCGGCTGGCCCTTGGGGGGACCCCGGACGACATCGCGGAGTTCCTGGAGATCGGTCAGCACGTAGCGCGTGCCCGTGATCAGGAGCACGCGTCTGTCGCACAGCTCACTGCACAGGCGGAGAAGGCCAGCCAGCAGGCAGAGGACGCCACCGAGAACGCGATCGAGGCCAAGGACAAGGCTGTCGCTTCTTCGGCGCTGGCAAAGAACGCCGCGCAGGACGCAGCCCGGGAGGCGCAAGCCGCCGGCAAGGACGCGGCCAAGGCCCGCACCAAGCAGAAGCAGGCGGCCGACGCGGCGTCAGCTGCCGCCCAGGCATCCCTGGAAGCAGTCGGCGCGGCCGATGCGGCCAACCGCACAGCCCGGGTAGCTGCCCTGGCAGCTTCCCAGGCCGCCGCCGCCTCCGTCGGCGCGGCCAACGCCGCCACAGAAGCCCGCAACGCCTACAACGCTGCGGCCAAGGACGCGACCAAGGCCGAGGAGGCCCGTCAGGCCGGTGCGCGGGCCAAGTCCGAGGCAGCGTTGGCAAAGAAGGCCTCCGCGGCAGCGGAAAAGGCCGCGGTCGCCTCGCTGAAGTCCGCGGAGGCGGCTTCTGCGGCGGGCAGCGCCGGAGACAACGCCCTGCTCGCTGCGAGCGCCGCCGACGAGGCGGACGGATACGCCGTAGCCGCAGGAGTCCACAGCGGTGAGGCGAAGACCGCAGCCGCGCAGACGCGCCGCCACGCCGGCGAGGCCAAGCGTGCCGCGACCGCGAGCGAAGGGCTGGCACGCAAGTCAGCGACCGCAGCCCGCCAGGCCCGCGATCTGGCCAACTCTGCCGCCACGCACGCCGACAACGCCGGGGACGCAGCCGATGAGGCGGTACGGCAGGCCGGCAACACATCCACCGCGGCGGCCGAGTCGACCAAGCACGCCAACGCCGCAAAGGCCGCAGCGACGGTCGCCACCAACGCGGCCGTGGCAGCTAAAAGTGTGTACGAGGTCGCCCGGGCGACCGAGGCCGAGGAACTCACAGCCCAGACCAACACCGCCATCGAGATCGCCCGGACCCAGAAGGAATCCCGCGACGAGATCACCAAGGAACTGGCCAACACCGTCCTTGAGGGTCAGGCCATCGACAAGGACACCGCAGCCCTGAGCGCGGAGGCCGTCAAGCCGGATGCCGACGCCGCAGCCCTGGCGCCCCGGGGCCGCGCGGTGGCCGTGCGTGCGCTCAAGCACTTCGGTTCCTGGCGCCAGGAAGCCGCCAGGCGGGCCCTGTCCGGTGACGACGAGGGCGTCCTGGACTACCTTCGCAGCGAGTGGAAGGAAGCGACCGAGGAGGAAGTGCGCCAGCAGGTCTCCGACCTGATCGCCGAAAGCCCCTACGAAGCAGTGCGAACGGGTGCCGCGAAGGCGCTGGAGGGGACCCCCGAACAGATCCGGGACTTCTACCTCACCGGCCAGTACCAGGTCGCAGCCGTCGAGTACCGCGTCCTGGTCACGAAGATGATCAACGAGGGTGGCACCAGCGTTCAAGAGGCCGCCCAGAACGCTCTCCGGGACGGCACACCCGCAGCGATGAGGGCCTTCCTCACCTACGGGCAGCACAGGGCCCGCAACGTCGACGAACGCGTGGCCGCCACCAAGCTCCTCAACGACGGCGGCCCCCAGGTCAAAGCCGCCGCCAAGGTGGCCCTCTTCGGCACTGAAGAACGCCTGCACACTTTCATCGAGCTCGGCCAGCACACAGCCGACCGCAAGGACCAACTGGCCGACACACACATCGCCCAGGTCCAAGGCCTGCTCCAGCGGGCTGATGCCGTCGCTGCAACGGCACGCAAGAACAGCCTGACCGCGGCCAAGGCAGCCGCCCGCGCAAAGGGCGCGGAGCAGGAAGCACTCGACGCGGAACGCGACGCCAAGGCCGCCGAAACGCAGGCCAACGGCTTCGCCGCTGACGCCAAGCAGTCAGCCGACAAGGCCAGCGCCAGCGCCGCCAAGGCTGCCAAGTCCGCAACCACCGCCCGCGCCGCGGCCAACCGCGCCCTGCAAGACGCCGACGACGCCGAAGCCTCCGCGGCCCAGGCCGCCTTCTCCGCCAGCTACGCACGCGACTCCGCCGACAAGGCAAACCAGGCAGCCGACGACGCCAAGGTTAAGGCCGAGCTTGCCGACAAGAGTGCCTCCGAGGCCAAGGAACTCGCCAGCCAGGCATGGAACGAAGTCGTCAAGAAGCGCAAGGCCGAAGAGGCCGAAGCACGTCGCATAGCCGCTGAAAAACTCAAGAAGGAGCAGGCTGAGAAGAAGAAGATTCCCTGCCCTCCCTATTACGGCGCACACGACAGCGTCCCACCGTGCATGTATGAAATCGCCCGGGGTTCCGACAAGTACAGAATCCAGTCCATCAACGCAGACTTGGATGACCTGAAACTTCTCAAAGAGGGCGTATTTGAACTCTTCGGGGTCAATGATGCCATCGCGTGCATCAAGGACCCCAGCTTCGGCGGATGCGCCATGGCAGTGGCCGGACTCCTCCCGCAGGGGAAGCTGGCCAAACTGGCTGGCAAGGCCATCAAGAAGGGGGCAGAGGGGCTCAAGCAGGCGCTCAAGGGGTCGCGCTACGAACAGCTGACTGGATGTATCCAGTGCTTCCTCCCTGGGACCAAGGTCCTCATGGCAGACAACTCGACGAAAAATATCGAGTCTGTCAAGGAAGGGGATCAGGTAGCCGCTACCGACCCCATATCGGGAGTCACCGGCGCCCGTGCGGTCACTAACCTCATCGTCTCCAATCACGACAAGCGTTTTAACACCCTCACCATTCAGACCGCTAGCGGTGAGGAAACCCTCACCGCCACATACGAGCATCCCTTCTGGTCACCGTCTCAAAAAGACTGGGTAAAAGCAGCAGACCTCAAAGCAGGGATGACTCTACGGACATACGACGGGAAAACCGTCGCCGTTCGCAAGAACATCTCATTCGCCAAGTTTGCCCGCACGTACAACCTCACCGTTGACGACCTGCACACCTTCTACGTGCTCGCAGGGAAGACACCGATCCTTACCCATAATTCCTCTTGCCCGGATTACGTGGCTAAGGCCCTAGTGGATCTGGACGGAGAGTACGAAACGAGCGGCAAGCTTTTTGGGAAGGGGGGGACTCCGCTTAAGCGTGCCGACGCTGACGGAATCACGGATGTTATCACAGAGAGCAGCGACATAAGCGCATTCTCGCGTGCTCTTCACGCTGACGCCGTGAGCTACTTGAAGAATGCCCCTAACGCCGCAATTAGAAGAATGGCGAACACGGGGGCAAAGCAGGTCGGAAGTTCGCATCATGCCGAAGTCAAATTGGCAGCCTACATGCGGAACGAAAAAATAGAACACGCAGAAGTCGTAATTAACCAGGATTACGTCTGTAGAGACAAGTATGGATGCAAGGTTCTGATACCTCAAATCCTTCCGAAGGGATCTAGTCTCAAGATTTGGCTGCGCGAGAAGGACGGAACAATTAGAGGGCTCCCTGAGCTCTGGGGAGAGGCAAACAAGTAGGTAGCTCATAGAAGCAGAGATCCTCTGGGTGGCCACCCTAAACCGGTGGCCACCCAGAGGGTTAATGGCTCAGTGCATATTCCACTCTTCCAACGGGATCCTCCCCTCTCCTGGATTCCCGAAATCACCTTCCCATATTCTTCCGACGAAGACTGGCCGAGTGCGAACGTAATCACCCCCGGATTCTCCACGAATCAGTAGGCCGAACTCGTCAAACCAAGGTTCACCCTTTGCGTTAATCCTTAGGTCCCCGCCAGGACCTCCCGAATCAATCCAGCCCTCCACTTCAGAGGGAAGGCGGCATGTAACTTGAAACCCAGACACCGCTATATGCGGCCCATTGAAGGGGTGGATGGCAACACAAGCTAGTTCTCCCTCGTCGAAGTAGGCCGTCAACCCTGAATCCCAGAAAATGCTGCACCCCCCTGAGTAATCATTTTGTTCCGATAGCGCCGAGGCTACTATCTCCGGCCTCATCCCGAATTCGAGAGGACCGATCTTCCTGAATGGCTCAAGTCGCCAATTGGCACGACTCTCGGCAGGTTTAATTTCTGGATTAGAAAGCACCATTGTAATTTCCTCACTAAAACCTAGGGTGTAAGGATGTTAACAAGGCGCGGTCGAGATCGTTGGTTTCGGTGACCGTCGGGCCCTCAGTGGAGGATCCCCGCCTGGGCCTGAGGGCGGCGGGCGGCGATCGGGGGACGGCGTCGTGGGCCACGACGAGCACCCGCCGTCCTGTGGCTGTACGTTCCAGTTCGCCGACGAGGTCGCGCACGCACAGTACGACGTGGGTCAGGGCTTCACCGCCGGGTGGCCGGTAGGCCCATTCGCCCAGCAGGGCACGGCGGGCGGTCTCCTCGGGGGCGCGTGCGTGGATCGCGGCCGGCGGGTGCAGCTCGAAGATGCCCATCTCCCGGGCCCGCAGATAGGGGGAGCAGACAACGAGGTCCGGTCCGTCGGCGACGCCGGCGAGCCAACGGCCCGCCGCCCGCGCCTGCTTGCGGCCGCGCCCGGAGAGCGGGACGTCGCTGTCCCGTCCGCCCAGCGGCCGCACCGCGGTCGCGAAAGCGACGTTCGCGGTGCTCTGCGCGTGCCGGACGGCCCATATGCCGCCGAGGGCCGACGGCGCACCCAGCATCGGGGAGTCAAGGGCGGGGGGAGGTGCATCTGTCAGGTCGTCCACTGTCATGCGCGCTCCAGGTTGAGGGAAAGGTGCGGGCCCGCTGCCCTTCAAGGAGGGGGGTGCCGGGAAGGAAGGGGGTGCCGGGCCCGCGCGTTGTGCCACCGCCGTGATCAGTCTGCCCACGCCTATCCGGGTGACGGTGCCGGCGTCCATCTCGTCCGTCTGCGCCGCCGCTAGCTCGGCCAGGACCTCCGGGAGAGCCGGGTCGTCGATCGGGGCGATGGGGAAGGCGGGCGGCTTCGCGCCGCGGCGGGCGGGCCCGGTCGGCGCGGGTTCACCGGCGAACATCATCCCCATGTCGTCAGCGAGATCCGGCAGATCCGGGCGGAGGACTTCGCAATGCCCGCGCTGGTAAGGCACCGCTCGACCGCCGCGGTGTACGACGCCGGAGCGGCAAACAGGGGCGCGGCAGCCGAAGCGGTCCGTCGGCTTGAGGCCTCCGTTGTCAGTGCCCGGTGCCATAGTCCGCACATGATCAACGATCTTGAACTGGACGGCGTCGACTGGGCGTCCCTGGACGACGGCGAGCACATCCCCTCCCTGCTGCGGGCCATGACCTCGGCCGAACCCTCGGCCCGGAAGGAAGCGCGCACCGCGTTCTTCCACGCGGTCAGTCATCAGGGAGACCTGTACGACTGCACAACCGCCGCCCTGCCGTTCCTCTTCGCCCTGGCGGACGACCCCGCGACCCCGGACCGTGCCGGGACAATTGCCCTGCTGCTCACCCTTGGAAGCTCGGCGGTCGAACAGGACGACGGCGGCCTCCGGTTCGGGCCGGACGGCGAGGTGGCGACGGCGTACGCGGACTGCGCGGCGATCATGCGCGCACACGCCGACTCCTTCATCGCCTACGCGTCGGAGCCGGACCCTCTGGTGCGACAGGCAGCCATGGAAGGGCTGGGGCTCTTCCTCGACGACGCCGGGCGGGCCGTGGATGTCCTGGGCGAGCGGCTCAAAGCGGCCCCGGAGGTGGCAGAACGGCTGCTGGTCGTCGAGACCATGGCCACCCTCGCCCTCCGGCTGCCCGCCGCGAAGGACGCCGTCGTGGCCCGGTTCGACGCCCTGGCTGACGACCCGACCGCGGACACCGCGATCCGGCTCGGCGCCCTCGTACAGCGCGCGCACTGCGACCCCGGGGCCATCGGCGCCGACGCCGTGCCCACGGCGATCGAGCTGCTGCGCCGTCTCATCCCGGCGCCGAAACCGGAGGCGGGGCCGGCAGGTACCTGCCACTCCTCATCCGGTACCTGCCCGTGCTCCGACGCCGAGCGGGCGGCGCAGGAGCAGCAGGAGGCCGTGGCCCAGGGCGCACCCCCGCACATAGCCGCCGCCTTCACGGACCTGGCCCGGCACGGCCGCACCCACGCACCGACCACTGCCCTGCTGAGCACCTTCCACGAGGCGCTGGGCAGCCGTGTGCCCGAGCGCACCGCGCTTCTCACCGAACAGCTCAGCAGTCCCGACGCCGGCACCCGCTACGACGCGATCGGCATGGCCCTACGGCTGATCAACACTGTGCGGGGCGACCACACCGCGCTCGTCCTGCTGGTGGCGGACTGCCTCGACCCCAAGGACGCGTACACCTCCGCCGCTGCGGCCAAGTGCCTCGATGCCCTGGGCGCCGCTGCCGAACCGGCCCGCGAGGCCCTCGCCTCGTACGTCGGCGCACAACGCGACACCCACGGCCCCGGGGTGTGGGCCGCCCCGAAAGCGCTGTTGCGCCACGCCCACCAGGAGGCCGTCCTGGCGCTGGCGGGCCTCGGTGACCCGCGTGCGCTGCCGTGCGTCCTGGTGGGGCTGGACAGCGGTGTCGACTCCTGGCGGGTCGTGCTGATCGCGGACGGCATCAGCGATGGCGCCGGGCAGTTGGTTCCCCTGCTTTCGCACTACCTGACCGGTGTCGACTTCTCGCAGGAGTGGCCCGTGACGAACCCGCACGCCCTGGCGTCCGCGCTCGGCCGGCTGGGAGATCCGGGAGCCGTGCCCGCGCTCGTTCATGCGCTCACCGAGTCCGTACGACACGAACAGTGGCGCACCGCCGTCTCGGCCCTGGAGGCGCTCACCGCACTCGGGCCTGCGGCCGCACCCGCGCTCAGGACGGTACGGCCGTTGGCCGACGCGCAGGACCTCTCCGTCCGCATGGCCGCGACGGCAGCACTGTGGGCGCTCGAAGGCGACGCGGCCGACGTCGTCCCACGGCTCCTCGACCTGCTCAGCACCCACATGGCAACCGACGCCGCCGACGTGCTCGGGCGGATCGGACCGGCCGCCGCGCCCGCGCTGCCGCGCCTGAGGGAGATCACGACGCGAAGCTCCGAGTGGCCCCGCGTGCATGCGGCTGCCGCCCTGTGGGACGTCGGGGGTGAGAACGAGGCGGCCGTGGTCGTCGACGCGCTCCTGGCGGCGTGGGAGGAGAACGACTGCACCGCGACCCTCGTCGTGGCCTGCCTCGACCGGATGGGACCGGCGGCCGCACCGGCACTCCCGCGCATCCGCGACGAAGTGTCCCGGCCGCAGCACAGCTACTTCAGGAGCGCGTCCGCCAACCGGGAACTGCTGCGTCTGTGCGGGTCGGTCCTGAGCCGGCTGTCCTGACCGAGCCGGCTCTCCCCGACAGGGGCTGCTGGGCCGAGTGGGTGGAGCATCAGCAGGCGAACGTGACACCTCCCGGTGCATTGGCACAGGTGACGGCGAAAGGACCTACTGGCCATCATCGACTGGATCATCGATCAGAAAGCCGACGACGTCCTCGGCGTCACCGGCTCCTTCCTGGCCGGCGTCGCGGGCGCCCGCTCGGACATCGACCTGGTCTGCTACGGCCCCCGCAGCCACGAAACAGCCCAACGCCGTTTCCCAGTCGTCTGGCGAGGTTGCGCAGGCCGACTGGTGAATGTCTGCTCAGCGGGGCGGGCTGGTGGAGTGGGGGCGTTGTCGGCGGATGCGGAGTTCGGTGGTGCGAGGTGCGCTGAGGGTGTGGTGGGCGGGAACGGTGCGGGCGGCGAGGGTGACGCCGCTGTCGATCCGGCAGCCTTCTCCGAGCGCGGCGCCGGGGCCGATGCTGATGTGGTTGCCGCTCTGGACGTTGTTGCCGATGAGCGCACCGAACTGAGCGGTGCGGCACCGGTAGAGGCCGTCGGGGTGGCGCATGAGGACTTCGCGGTCGGGGCGGCGCATGTCGGTGCACAGGTTGATCGCGGCGATGGTGACGTTCGCGGAGAGGTGGACGTCGGAGCCGAGGAGGGTGCGGTTGCAGCCGATGCGGTGCCCCAGGACGGTGTTCTCGCCGAGGTAGGAGGCGGTGACTTCACAGTTGAAGCCGACGGAGACACCGGCCGCAAGGACAGTATGTCCGCGGACGGCAGAGAACTCGTGGACACGGACGTGGGGGCCGATGATGACGTCGTCTCCGATGAGGGCGGTGGGGTGGACGACCGCGGAGGGGTGGATGCGCGCGCCGCCGAGCTCGGCGAGCGCCTGCGCGTGGAGAACGGCCCACTGGGCGAGGAAGTCGGCCAGGTCGAACCCGCCGAGGTGCCCGTACGCGGTGTGGGCGAGCGGGTCGGTGGTGAGGGGGCGGAGGTAGTCGGCGAGACGGACGACGGGCATGCGCGGGGTTCCTTCCCGGTCGGCGGGGCCGGCCGTGAGCGGCTAGCATCACGGCCTTCCAGGTGGTGTTGAGTCGAAGCGGCGGAGCGAAGCAGTGGCACAGCGAGTGCGGGTAGGTGTGGCGGTACTGACCATGGGCGACCGCCCGGTGGAACTGCGGGCCCTGCTGGAGTCGGTGGCCGCTCAGGATGAGAAGGCGACCCGGATCGTGGTCGTCGGCAACGGAGCGAAGCTGCCGGAGCTGCCCGACGGGGTGGCCGTGGTGGAGTTGGCGGAGAACCTCGGGGTGTCGGGAGGCCGGAACGTGGCCTGGCGGCGGCTGCGCGAGTTCGGCGACGTCGACGTCCTGGTCGACCTCGACGACGACGGCCTGCTCGTAGACACCGACGTCGTGCGCCGCATCGCCGACCTCTACGGCGCCGACCCGCGGCTGGGCATCGTGTCCTTCCGGATCGCCGACGAGCACGGGCAGACCCAGCGCCGGCACGTCCCGCGGCTGCGGTCAAAGGATCCGCTGCGCGCAGGGCCGGTGACGACGTTCCTGGGCGGCGGGCACGCGTTGTCGATGCGGATGCTGGAGCAGACCGGCGGCTGGCCCGAGGAGTTCTTCTTCACCCACGAGGAGACCGACCTCGCCTGGCGGGCCCTCGATGCCGGCTGGGACATCCGCTACGAGCCCGCCCTGCTGCTCCAGCACCCCAAGACGTCCCCGGCTCGGCATGCGGTCTACTACCGGATGACCGCCCGCAACCGGGTCTGGCTGGCCCGCCGCCACCTGCCCGCCCTGCTGGTACCGGTGTACCTGGGGGTGTGGACGGTGCTGACCGCGGCCCGTACCCGCTCGGTCGCCGGACTGAGGGCCTGGGCGGGCGGGTTCGTGGAAGGGATGCGCCGGCCGTGCGGGGCCAGGCATCCGATGCGGTGGGCGACTGTATGGCGGATGTGCCGGCTGGGACGCCCCCCGGTCATCTGATCTCTGCGCTCTCCCGCAGCCAGCCCGGTATCGCCTGCGGATGCTCCCGCAGCCACCGCACGTACCGGGCGATGCCGTCCTTCAGGGGGATCTGGTGCTGCCAGTTGAGCAGTTGGTGGGTCCGGCTGGTGGCGGCGTAGCCGCCCAGCGGGTCGCCGGGCGGCATCGGCGTCTCCAGGAGCGTGGTGTGCGGGTAGTGGGTGCGCAGCAGGGCGGCGACGTCGCGGATGGACGTGGCGGTGCCGGTGGCGATGTTGAGGGTTTCGCCGTGGGCGCGGGGTGCGGTGAGTGCGCGCACGGTGGCTTCGGCGACATCGTCGACGTGGACGAAGTCGCGTACCTGGTGCCCGCCGCCGTTCAGGTGCAGGGGCAGGCCGAGGGTGGCGCGGGCGGCGAACCAGGCGATCACCCACGAGTGGCTGCCGGGTTTGATGACCTGGGGCTCGCCGTAGACGGAGAAGTAGCGCACCACTGCGTACGAGGCGCCCACTGCGCCCAGGACGAGTGCGGTCTGCACCTCGCCCCAGGCCTTGGTGTTGGCGTACACCGACATGGGCCGGCGTGCGGAGGTTTCCTCGTGGAAGCGGGGCGGGGTGTGCCCGTAGACCTGGGCGAGCAGTTCCCGCGAGGTGAGCAGGTGGGCGTCCTCGGTGGGCGGGGGAGTGCCGTTGCCGTACACCGACGCCGAACTGACGTAGACCAGACGCTGGATGCGGTCGGCCGCGGCGGCCGCATCCAGCACGGTCTGGGTGCCGGTGATGTTGGTGTCGATGGCGGTGTGCGGGGTGCGGGTGCAGGCGGCGACGTCGGCGAGGGCGGCGGCGTGCACAACGAAGTCGCAGCTGGCCACGGTCTTCTCCACGAGGGCCCGGTCGCGGATGTCCCCGGTCACGGTGTCCGGGTCCTGGGCGTCCACGCCGAACAGGCCGTAGACGTCCGGCGGGTAGGCGTCTTGGCTGCACAGCACGACCGGGTGGGCGCCTGCTGCCCGCAGCCGGGCGGCGATCCGCGAACCGATCAGCCCGGCGCCGCCGGTGACCAGCACCCGGCTCCCGGCGAGCGCAGCGTACGAGTGAGGCATGAGTCCTCCACGGATGTGTCCGGCGGCGCCGTCGGCCGCCTTCCTTCCCCTCACCGTCGCGGCCGGCGCCGCCGGGGTCTGTACGCCCGCTGTATGCCCGTCAGCTCCGGTACACGGAGGTGCCCTTGCCGGTGAGGGCTGCGGGCGGGACGGTGGAGCCACCCACCGTCTGACGCCGGAGGCACCTATGCGAGAGTCCGGCCTCCTGCAGCACCCGCTGACTTATCTCCGCCACCAGTACGGCTGGAGCATGGACGACCTGGCCCGCCTCCTGACCCTCGCCGCCCGGCGTCGGGGCATGATCTGTAGGCCCGGGCGCGACCGCATCTACAAGTGGGAGAGCCGCCGGGCGGTGCCCGGCGGGGACTACCAGATGCTCCTCGCCGACGTCCTGCACGTGCCCGACCCGGTCCGCGCCCGGCATCCCTGGCCATGGTGGCTGCCCGCCTACGACACCCCGCACCCCTTCACCCCCCGCGGCAGCCACGCCGCCCTCACGGAGGCCCTGGTGACCCTGGAACACCCCGACCGCCGCGCCTTCCTCGCCTTCACCACCACCGCCCTCGCCGGCGTGGCCGCGGACTGGGCACATGCTGACCCCGGCCGCCTCACCGGCGCCCTGAACGGGCGCCGCGTCGACGCCATTCTCCTCGCCTGGCTCGAGGCCCGCATGAAGGAAGTGCGCGCCCTCACCAACACCGCCGCCCCCGAATGCACCGACCTCGTCCACGTCCTGCTCAAGACCACCGTCCGCCTCATCAGCGACGGCACCTACGACCAGCCCACCGGCCGGCGCCTGCACCAGATCGCCGCGGCCGCCGCCCAGTGCGCAGGCTGGCTCCACTTCGACCAGGGCCACCACCACCAAGCCCTGCGCCACTGGAACACCGCCCTGCACGCCGCCCACACCGCCGACGACCGCGACCAAGGAGCCGGCATCCTCTCCGACATCGCCTACAGCGCCACCTGGCAACACCACCCCCGCACAGCCGTCCGCATCCTCGAACACGCCCACTCCCGCACCCGCTCCGCCACCGCCCGCTCCCTTCTCGACCTGCGCCGCGCCCGCGCACTGGCCGTCCTCGGCGAAACCCGCGCCACCGAATACGCCCTCACCCGCGCAGAAACCGAACTAGACCGCGGGACCTCTCATGCGGCCCCGGCATGGGTGTCCTGGATGTCGCCTGCGGACCTGGCCATCGACGCCGGCCGGTGCTGGCTCGACCTCCACCGCCCACGCCGGGCCGCCACCGCTCTCGGAGAAGGGCTGGTACTGCTGGACCCCGCCCGGGCCCGTACCCGCTCCGTCGCACTGGCCTACCGTGCCGAAAGCGCCCTGGCCTGCCACGACATCCCTGCCGCCGTCCAGGACACCCGCACTGCGCTCGATACCGCCCTGGCCACCGGTGCCACCCGGTGCATCAGCCTCGCCCGCGCCACTGTTGACCTTCTGGCCCCGCACCGTGCCCACCCCCAGGTCGACGCCTTGTACGCCCACACAGCACAGCAGTGAATGAGTGGCCGCTTCCCACGGAACAGAGATGCCTGAGACAGAAAGAGCCCCGGCTGGACGGGGGAGACCAGCCGGGGCGGCAGAGATGTGGCAGGCGAAGGGCGGTCGCCTCGCGGCGAAAGGCTCCATGGGGCTTCAGCCGAACGATCGTCCCCATGGGCTGGAGGTGAGGCCCGGGGACACTGTCCCCTCCGCAGCCACACCCACCAGAACAGCACCCCGCCCGCAAATGTTCCGGACCTGCCCCGCATCGGCCTGTGAAGCGGGCCACACCGATCGGCCGGGGGGAGTTGAAGCTGCCAGCGCCGTACAGCCCCGCCCGGGAACGCCGGTTTACTGTCCGGCGGCTGCCTCCGATGCGGGCTCGAACTCGACCTCGGCATACCCGCAGCCTTCCGCAAGCTGAAGCAGGGCGTCCTGCTCGGCCCGGTCAGCAGTGAGCCCCCACCGCAGCTTCGTCGACACCCAGTCAGAGACGTACGTGCACCGTGCGTCGGCGAGCGGCGGCAACCACTGGGCCGGGTCCTGGTCAGCCTTGGAGCGGTTCGTCTTCGCGGTGACCGCCACCAGGGAGCGGTCGGCGCCGAGGTCGTTGGCGTACGCCTGCCGACGGGCGGCGTCCCACTGGGAGGCGCCCGAGTCCCAGGCTTCGGCGAGCGGCACCATGTGGTCGATGTCCAGGCCGCCGGGCGCGGTGACGGTGACGCCGTCGTAGTAGGAGAACCAGCTCCCCGCCAGGATCCTGCAGCCGGCCCCGACGTCGGCAGGGGTGCGGGACTCGGCGAGGAGCACCTCTTCCCTCGTGTCGCAGGAGTTCTTGTCGGCGTCGGTCCAGTGCCGGAAGGAGGTGCGCTGGTAGCCGTCGCGCACTTCGACAGCCAGGGGAAGAGCTTTGATGCCCTCGGCCAGAGGGAGAACTTGGGCGGGGGCAGCCTGTGCGGGAGCGGCGGTGAGCAGAGGGGTGACGGCGAGTGCCGTCGAGGCGAGGGCGTACGCAAGTTTCTTGATCACGAAGCCTGGATAGCGGCCCCGCCGCCCGGAGAGCGCCAGTCGCCAGCTCATTCACCCGCGCAGGTGGATCAGTCGTACTGGATAACCGATCCTGCATTCCGCCCTCCCTGTAGACCCTGGACAGCCGGGTTCGGTTCGCCTGCGTGAGTCTCCCGGGCGCCGGATGTGCCCGGGCGTGATCCTCACAGTGCAGGCAGATGAATCCGCGCAGTTGCACCAGGGGCGTCTGCGGCGCGCGCCGGAACGTGTCGAGCACGCGGTCCACGTCAGCCTGTCCGGCACAGGACTTGCCCCCGCACCACGGGCTGTGACGTACGTCACAAGCTGTCGTCGCGGCGGCGGACTCCGCCTTCAGGCAACCGCGTTGCAGCGTCCGGAGAAGGAGTAACTGCTGCTCAGTGCGTGCGCATCCCGCGCGTGCGGCTCAGTCCCGAGCCGTGCAGGACGGCCTCTTTCAGGAAGCAGCGGGGGGATCGGGGAACTCTTCTCACGGTGGGCGTTGCACATTTGCGGTGTCCAGGAGGTCTTGTGTGGCGGAGGCGCACTACGGCGCATCCCGGGACCGCTTGAGGGGCGTGGTTCTGCCCGGCGCACGCAGAGGAGTCTGCACGCTCGTGACGATGGAGCACGTGGAAGAAGTGATCATGGTGGCGCTCGCCGTGCGGGTGTTCGGCCGTGACGTGATCATGTGGACCCGCCGGATAGCCGCTGCGGGAGTACGTGCAGGCATGACCGAGATGCGCCGCTCCGAGCAGGAGCGGGGGCGCGGACTGTGACCCGAGAGCAGAGCCCGAGCCCCCGCCCGCCCAGAGTCAGGCCGCCCATGACCGAGCTCCCGGTGGACTTCAGCGCCTTCCACCAGATGAACCGGGCGACCTACATCCGCTACGCGGAGACCGTCCTGAGCAACCGCGCCGACGCCGAGGAAGCCGTCGACACCTGCTTCGAGAAGCTGCTCCGCTGCTGGGACGCGGTGCTCTCCAAGGAGAACCCCGCCGGGTACGCGTGGACGGTGCTGCGTCACTGCACCATGGACGCGTGCACGGCCCGCGCCCGCCGCCCCGTACCTCTGGACACCGCCGCCTTCTACACCGAGGCCCTCCTGACCGCCGTCGACCCGGTCGGCCAGCTGGAGGAGAGCCTGAACCTCTTCCACCACATCCGAAAGCTGCCGCCCCGGCAGATGGACGTGATCCTCCTGCTCCACGCCCAGGGCATGACCACCCACAAGGTCGCCGAGCACCTCGGGATCACCGCCGCGAGCGTGCGCTCCAACGCCCGACACGCCGTGCGCCGCTTGCGCGAGCTGCTGCACCTGGACAACGACACCGAAGGGACTGCCGGATGACCCCCCGCATCGAGGAGCTCCTGACCCGGGCCCGCCTCACCACCACCGCCTACACCCAGAGCGACATCGACGCGGCCGAGACCAGACTCGCCGCCCGCTTCCGCGCCGGCACCCGCCAGAACACCACACCTGATCCCCAGGAGCCCGCCGACTGCGCGCAGCCGTACGCACCCGCGGAGGGCGACGCGACACGCGACCTGCGCATCCTGTGCGAAGCCGTCGCCGGACACACCGGAGCACTGGAAGAGCTGGAACTCGACGCCGAGCGCGAAGAGTTCGCCACCGGAGTGATGCCCGCCCCGGCCGGAGCCCGGGTCCTGGGCTGCCTGCTCTACCTGGCGCAGGAGCGCGAAGCCGCACAGTTCTGGTGGCAGTTCGCCGCCGGCGCCGAAGACCTCGCCGCCGCTTACTGCCTCTTCCTCCACCACCTGGCCCTCGGCGAAGACAGCGCGGCCAAGCTCTGGCTCGCCCAGGCCGCCGCCCCCGACCCGGAGGAAGGCACCGTCGCCGCAGCCCTGCGCATCCTGCGCCTGCTCAAGAAGGACCACCTCACCACCTCCGACCCCGTGACCGCCGTCCTCGCCTACATGCCCGTCGCCCTCACCTACGTCGACGAAGACCTCGACCTGCCACTCCCGCAACCGGACTTCAGCGACCGCATCCGCCGCCTCGCCACCCACCGCGCCCACCACCTCGGCCTCGGCGCACCCACCCCGCACACAGCCCTGACCCGGCGCACCTTCCCGCGCCCCAAGCTCACCGAGCCCGACGACGTCCACCTCGAACCCAAATACCCCCAGCCAGACGACGACGTTCCCCTGCCCGCCCCCGACCTCATCCACTTCAACATCCTCCGCAGCGCCCTCCTGGGCACCCGGAACTGAAAAAGCAGCACGCGTCTGCCCTCAACTTAGTACCGGCCCGGGGAAGGAGGATCACGTCAAGGTGATCTCGGCGACCTTGGACTGGACGTAGGCACGGGCCGTGACCGGTGGATGGGACACGCGGCCGACCGGGGCGGGGAGCGACTCGACGGTGGTGTGCGGATCGCAGTCGTAGAAGTAGACCAGAGACATCAGTTCCTCGTACGGGGTGCGGGTGGGCGGGGCCAGCACGCGGTGTCGGCCGGAGCGCCAGCGGTCGCCGGTCCAGCGGGCCATGAGGTCGCCGATGTTGACGGTGAGTGCCTCGGGGTCGTGGGGCACGTCCTGTGCCGGGCCGCCTCCCCAGAGGCCGACGGCCTGCCGGGGGTGGCGCCGTCTCGCGGGAAAACGTCCACTCGGCGTCAGCAGCACGTTCTGCGACCGTGCGGGCCCGAGGGTCCCGGGCGGGCGGGTCAGGGATCAGCGAACGCGCGCTGTCCCTGCTCGTCCGTCGCCTACTCCTCGATGGCAATGGCCATGACGACCAGTCCGGTGTCACGGCTGACGACGACGGCGGAGGGGCTACTGGCTCGCGTGGAGTGGGTGGGAGAAATTGAGCCGCCCGGCAGGTGACTTTGTGCCATTTCCTATCAACTCACCGTCACTATCTGCCTTGTCTCGCTAGACAGGGGGGATCAAGGTGGGCGGCTTGGTGGAGGGCCTGTTGATTCTGACCATCAACCTTGCGGTGCTGCTTGCTGTCGTCGTGTACTTCCGGCTCAGACGGCGCACCCAGGCCCGCAGCCGGGTCGAGGAACGGAACACCGCACTGATCGTGCTGGCCCTGGGCATCCTGATCGCGCCCACCCCGGTCGGGCAGGGCATCGGGGACTTCCTGAAGCAGCTCGCGCAGTCCGTCACACAGAGCGCCCAGTGAGCTCCCCCGCACGCCGTCGACAGCCGGCAAGCAAACGACAGGCCGGTTCACGGCCGCGGCCGCGCACGTCCGGCAAGCGGCGGCAGCAGGAGAACGACCACCTGGCCGCTGTCGTGGTGGCCGGGCTCGTGGCTGCGGGCCTGGTGGTGCCGGCCGTCAACTGGCTCCTGGCGAACTGGTGGGTTCTCGTCGTCCTGGGAGTGGCGGCGGCGGGAGCCGGCGGCTGCTGGCTGTACCAGCGGCAGCAGCGGGCCCGCTGGGACGCCGTACGGGCGCAGGCGCTGCGGTACGCGATGCCCCAGCTGGACGCGCTGCACCACTCCCGCTTCGAGGACGCGGTCCGGGACCTGATGTTCCGCGACGGGTGCCGGGACGCGGTACGGGTGGGCGGCGGCGGGGACCAGGGCGCCGACGTGAAGGCCACCGACCCCTACGGCCGGCGGTGGGTCATCCAGTGCAAACACCGCCGCGACGGCCTCGCCGCCTGGGCCGCCGGCTCCCGCCCCCTGTGGGACCTGCTCCCCGCCGTACCCCGGCCACGCAAACCCGGCACCCTCTCCTGAACCCCGCCCCCCGGGTCCTGTCCGACGGATCATGTTCAGCAGGGCTCGGTTAGGTTGGCTGCATGTCTTCTGCACTTGTTGTTGGTTACGACCCGCAAGCGATACCTGGTGTTGACGGAGAGGCTCTTCGCGCGGCGCTCGACGCGGAGCTCGCCCGGTTCGGTGAGCACGGCATCGACGCGGCCATGACGCTGGTCGTGTTCGACGAATCGGCCGAGTCCACCCTCGTCGCATCGTTGACCAAGCAGCCATGGGATGTCGTGGTCGTCGGCGCCGGGATCCGCAAGACTGAGCCGCTGCTTCCGCTCTTCGAACAGATCGTGAACCTGGTCCGGCGCCATGCACCCCAGGCCGCGATTGCGTTCAACACCAGTGGCGGGGACAGCGTCGAGGCGGCACAGCGATGGCTCTGAATCCCGGCTGCCCGGTCACGTCCTGAGCCACAGTCCAACTGCATTCCCGGCCTGAGACGGTGTCCTATGTGGTGAGTCGGAGGAGCCGCTTGTAGCAGCAGAGAGCTGCGGCGAGGCCGAGAAAGGCCAGGTAGTTGGCGGGTTGGCGT
>NZ_JBVIUQ010000021.1:0-36690 GCF_055596485.1 Streptomyces sp. NPDC039736
GTCTGGATCGCCGAGCGATCCAGACCCACCCCCGACCCCCCGCCCTTTTGAACCCCCTAGAAACAGGTCTGCTCCGCAGCCCAAAAGACAGATTAAGAGGGAATCAAGAAAGTTGCAGGTCAGAGCGTTGCTGACTCTCCCTCAGCAACATTTGAGTAGCGCTTTCGTCCACTCCGTTCCCCTATAGGGGAACGGTAGCAGTCTACGGGATCCCGTAGAGGGGAAACGATCGAGTGAAACGGGCGTGGCATGATTCCCCTAGAGGGGAAGTGGCCTTAGGTTGGTGTTACTCGATTCCCCGTGGGGGGAACACTAGTTGATGGGCAGTAGGGGCTGATGGCGCGTCAGGTAAGGGCGGTGAACCGTGAGACCGGAGAGTTCGTGCAACTCGAACTCCAAGGAGACAGGGACGACAGGGGCTATGCCTGGAGTGGTGGAGGCCGGCACACCAACGTCAACAAGGGGATTGGCGCACGAGTCTGGGACAAGGCAAGCGGGCTGAATCGGAACGATCGAGATGTGTTCGGCTTCTTCGTGTTCAACAGTCCCCGTGGAGGTGGCCCTGTCCGCAAGACATACGCGGAGATCGCCGACCGGCTGGACATGCGACCTGTCACGGTTGGAAGGTGCGTCGGTAGGCTGGCCCTCGGAGGTCTGCTGATCGAGGCGGAGAAGGTGGGGCGCGTGAAGTTTTTCCGAGTCAACCCGCGGGTGGCGTTCGACGGGCCCTCAGATCAGCAACGCAGCCACGCGGCGTCACAGTCGGTGCCGCATCCCAAGCTGCCCCTAGAGGAGGTTGCCGCATCATGACGACCGCAGCAGCGGAGCACCCGAGCCGTGACTTCACGGCTGAACAACTGCACGATGTGCTCTTGCGAGTTCCGAATCTGCCTGGGGCAGACGTCCGAATCCTCTTCTACTTTGCTACTGCGGTTCCGGCAGGGGAGGCCGTGCCGGAGACGGTTTCAGCCATCGGTCAGAAGCTCGGACTCAGCACTACTAGCAGCTCTCGGAGCATTCACCGCCTGGTGGCTGGAGGGTGGCTGGAGGTGGCCTACGTCGCCGCTAACATTCGCTTCTACCGCCTCGGTCCTACCGCGACAGGCGAAGTGTCCTCGGAGTCCTCCGAGGAGCGTACGGAGCTGGCTGTGGTCCACCACCTCCCCGTCAGGGACTAGGTACAGAAGCAAGGCCGGGGTGTTACTGCGTTCCCCTACAGGGGAACGCAGTAACACCCCGGCCTTTTGGTTCCCCTCAGAGGGAGAGGCCGACCGTCAGTCGGCAGTGCGGCCTGAGTGCCTTGCGCGGCTTAGGTGCTGCTATGGGGCGCTTTGTAGTAGTCGCTTGTTGCTGGGCGTACAGGCCACTGTGCCGACTCTCCTCGCGGCAGCGGGTAGCCGAGCGCGAAGACTGCTGCGCTCATTCGGATGTCTTGAACTTCAGTGATTCTTTCTGCAACACGGCCGTTGCGTGGAAAGTAGGTGGTCCGCACTGCTCGGAGCAGCGGAACTTCGGCGCTAGGCAACAGGAGCGCGGAGGCCTCTTCGGGGGATGGCATGCGAGCGGAGACCTGTTCTCGCCATAGAAGCGGCTGGTCGGCCCACTCCTCGAGGCGGTCGTACATGCCCCCAGGGCCTGTGTCCCCCCTAAGCGCCGGCACCGCCTCCGCGACCCATGGGGGAATCCATGAATCGGCGAGTTGGCGGTGCTCCGGCCGTTCAGGGTCGCCAATCAGCCGCCTTCGAACGACTAGAACGGTGTCAGGAGCGATGCCGAGCTCTTGCGCTACGTCGGTCGGCGCAGTGGCTTCGCCAACACGTGTGCGATCACCATCAGGGAAGGGGAGCGCACGCCAATGGGCGACCTCGGGGCCGCTGTAGTAGCCCAGATCATCCCTTTCAATCTGACGGTGGCGCACCGTCAGGCGTGCTCGGTCGGGGTGCTCCAACACGAACGTCCCGCTCCTGCCCCGGGTTTCGATCAGTCCCTCACGACGGAGGATGTCGTACGCCTTGCGAACGGTGATGTCGCTGACGCCGTGAGCGGCAGCAGTGTCCCGCATTCGTGGTAGTGGGTCGCCTGGTGCGAGTTCCCCAGAGACGATCTTGAGTCGAAATTCACGGGCGATCTCTTCGTATCGCGATTCCATCAGTCGGTCCCTCCTCTCGGTAGCGCCACTACATAGCGTATACGGCGTGACCGGGACTGTCAGCTTTGACGTATACGACATCCTTGCAATCCGTGATGTTGGCGTATACGTTAAGTTGTGTCAGCCAGAACAGCGGCCCCTGGTTGGAGCCAGAGGCCGCTGCGCGCTCCCTGTGAGGAGCACGTGCCCGGCGTTGGAGCGCCGAGTGGCTGTCGGACCTGCCCGTTTGCGTGGAGAGAGGCCGACGAAGTGATGGTTGCAGATAAAGGGCGTTGGTGGCGTCCTCGACGGAGTGCCACCCGCTCCGTGCCGGTGCGGACCCGGACGGTGCTGCCGTCGCGGTGCCGTACCGGGGTGCTGGTGGAGTCGGTGGCGGAGGCCGCGGTGGCGGTCGTCGGCGCGGACGAGCTGCGGGTGCGTGCGTGGATGATGCAGCGCGAAGCGGGTGTCCTGTGAGCGCGGGCGGGGTTCCCCCGCTGCCGAAGGGGTGGCCGGCTGCGCGCGGTTACCTGGCTGTGGTGCCGCCGCAGGTGTCCGGCGAGCGCGTCCAGGAGGAGCGCGACGACCGCGCCGACTGGTTTGACCGGCTCCTGGACGACGAGGAGTTCGGCGTGCAGCGCCCGGCCGCCCGTGCGGAGGTGCCGGTGTTGTCGTCGCGGTCGGTGGACGCGATCCCGGACCGGGACCCGTCGGATGACCACCTGATCGACTGGGACCGTGTCCGTGCCGCCGTCCGCGCGGTGCACCCGGTGCGCACCCTCGCAGCGGTCGGTGCCGGGGCGTTGCCCGCGTTCTTGTGGGCGGAGCGGGTGGCCGGTCCGATGGCCCGGGACGCCTCGGTGGACGCCGCTTTCGCGGTGGCGGTCGTGACGTCGGTGGTCGCCGGAGTCGGCGTCGCAGCGGGACGGGGGCTGCGCCGGTGGGCGTGCGCCGCGCTCCTGGTCGCCGTCGTCGGCGGAACGCTGATCGCGGCCCCGACTCGCGACCTGATCGCTTCGTGGATCGTGGGGGCCTGAGCATGGATTTCATCACGTTCACCCACGTGGTCACGCGTGCTGGAGCAGCCTTTGGGTTCACGGTCATGGCCGGGACCGCGATGTGGGTGTTCTTCAGCAAGGGGCGCAGTTTCAAGGCGTTGAAGCGCAAGAAATTCCTCGTGCCGTGGGCCGGGTCGGCGGTAACGCTGATCCTCGCATCGGCTGTCACCGGCGGCCTGGTCGGCAAGATCAGCGGCGGTTTCACCGGTACGGGCAACGCAGTCGGGGCGCAGGTCGGGGACATCGCTGTGGGGCAGGCCGGAGCCGGTGCGGTTCCGCTCTCTACCGGTGAAGTGCTGGGCTACTCCGGCAGTTGGATCGCGTTCTGCCTGGTGCTCGGATTCGTGCTCTACCTGGTCTTCGCGAAGAACTGGGAAGAACGTCTCTTCGCCCTCTCCGGCGGTCTGACCGGGGCGACGTGGGGAATCACTGTCGCGGTCGGCGGCTGGGTCTCCGCCCTCGGTGTCCCCCTGGTGACGTGGCTGGGGGAGGTGCTGATCGGATGAGCAAGCGCCGTTCTGTCCGCCGGACCCGATCCGGCGCCCGCCACCTGGCCCGGTACATGGCCCACTGGGCGGGCGGGCACACGGTCAGCAGCGAGGAGCTGCTGCGCCGCATCGTGAAGGACCGCGCCGAGGCGCACCAGGACGCCGTCCAGGACCACCGCCGCGAGATCAACCGGGCACTCAAGCGCGCCGCGAAGCTCCGCCAGATCGCGGAGGAGGACGGCGGCTTGACCCCGGCCGGGAAGGCGCAGTTGGAGGCCGCGGAGGCGGAGGCCGCGCGCGGCGCTGCCGCCCTCGCGGCGCTGGGGGAGTTCCGGGTGCCGGTGCTGGACCCGGCGCAGGTGCGCCACCGTCGGCAGCGGGTGGCGGCGGCCCGGTGCGCGCTGCTCGCCGTCCCGGTGGCGGGCATCGGCTCCGCCACCGTCGCGGGTGGTGCGTGGTGGGCGGGGCCGGCCGCCGCCGCCCTCGGCATCGTCAGTGCGTGGGTACGGGGCCCGGAGCCGCTGGAGCTGACGGTGCGTCCGGTCCCGGCGGAGCTGATCGCGGCGACGCCGGCTGTCGTGCCGCCGACCGGCGGGCCGACGCTCGCGGCGGCTCCGGCCGGTACGCGTACCGCTCCGCCGACCGTCGGGGCGGCTCCGGTCGCCCCCGCCGGGGCTCCGCCCGCAGGGCCCGGCGCTCCGGGCGGAACTCCCGGACTTGGCGGGCCGGTGCCCGCGTCCGCCGACCTGGTGACCGCTCTTTCCCGCGCGCTCGCAGCGTGCCGGGTGATCCCGCGCGGCACGCACGTGCGCCTCCTGGAGGAGGACGTGCGGGCGGGGCGGTGGACGGTCGTGGTGCGCCTGCCCGACGACACCGGGGCCACCGTGGACGACGTCGTGAACGCCCGCAAGGGACTGGGCGGAGAACTTGGGCTGGACCGGTCCCGGCTGCACGTAGAGCGGGTGCCCGGTACGGACGACAAGACCATGGTGGTCTCGGGTTTCGACACCGACCCCTTCGCGGAGCCGGTGCTGTGCACGGCCGAGATGCTCGCCGACGTCGACGTCTGGGAGCAGGGCATCCCGGTGGCCGTCGACGCGTGGGGCCGCCTGCTGTACGTACGCCTGCGGGACGTCTCTCTCCTCCTGGGCGGGTCGTCTCGTTCCGGCAAGGGCGCTGCGCTGCGCCTGATCATCGCGGGATGCCTGCTGGACTCCCGCGTGCGCGTCGTCCTGGCGGACGGCAAGCACCCCGGCCAGAACCGATGGCATGGCTTGGTCGACCACCACATCTGGGACCCGGAGAAGCGCGCGAAGCAGCTTTCCAAGCGACTGGAGGCGCTGGTGGCGGACATGGGCGAGCGTGCGGCCCGGCTCGCCGCCGAGGGCGTTGAGTCGCTCGCCGAGCGTCCCGACCTCGTCGGCAGTGAGGGGCTGGAGCTCCAGGTGGTCGTCGTCGACGAGGTGGGCGTTTTCACCGGCGACCGCAAGCACGGCAAGAAGATCAGCCGCTCGCTTGCGGACCTGGCCGCCCGGGGCCTGGCGTTCGGGATCGTCCTGGTGCTCTCCGCGCAGGTCTCTTCTGCCGAAGTGCTGGACCGCATGATCACCGGAAACCTGATCTGGCGGTGGTGCATGTACTCCACCGGCGCGGACGAGTCCAACTCGATCCTGGGCAAGGGGATGGCCGGACGCGGGTACTCCGCTCATCTCCTGGACGAGGCACAGCGCGGAATCGGCCTCTTGCGGGCCGACGGCCGGATCACCACCGTCCGCTCCCTGTGGCTGGACGGCGACGACATGGCCGAGGTGCAAGACATGGTCCGCGCGCTCCGCGCCCCCGTTCCGCCGACCGGCGCGCCCGCTCCGGCCCCGGCACCACCGGCTCCGGCGACGCCCGCCCCCGCTCCGGTCCCGGAGAAGACTGTTCCGGCAGTCGATTGGGCGGTGCTCGAAGGGTGGCTCGCCACGGAGGCCACCGAGGCCGCCGACCCGAGGGCGCGGGCGCTGGAGATCGTCCGCCAGGCCGGGCCGCAGGGCATCAAGCGGGGCGCCGTCGCCGACGCCATCGGGGTCTCCCCCACGACCGTCGGCGGGTGGCTGAAGGCGTGGGTGGACGACGGCCTGGTCGAGGTCCTCGGGAGCCCCCCACACACCCGCTACGCGGCTACCGGCGACCGTCAGTAGACCGCCCACAGACCCCGTTCTCTACAGACGATTGCAGGTCAGAGCGTTACGACCGTACTGACGACCCGTCGCCGGTAGCCGCCGTCAGTAGCTCGCCAGTACCGGCCGTCAGTAGAGAACGGCACCAAAAAAGAACCCCCGGACGACCGACTTTCCTGGACAGAGGGCGGTCGCCCGGGGCCCATTCCGCAAGGGAACAGGAGCCCATCATGGCATCGCAGGACAACAAGCAGCAGCCCGACCCCCACGCCCGCGAATACGACTCCGAGACCGGCGGCTGGACCAAGGTCCCGACCGAGAGGCCGGTACCGGGCGCGGGCAACGGCAGCAACGGCCGTCTGCGGGGCGGTCGGTGATGGCACGTCACACTGCCCCCCACTGCCACGGCCGACGGATGCGACTCGACAAGGCCAACGGGCAGTACGTATGCGTCCGGTGCGGGGCCTGGCGGACCCGCCTGGTCGACCTGCTGACGGGAGGCCGGCCGTGACGCGACGGCTGGGCGTGCTCGCCCACCTCTGGCAGTGCGCCCGCTGCGGCGCGTGGGTCGACTACCAACCCTCCGACACCGGATGCGGGGCCTGCTGATGAGCAAGCCCACGCTGCCGCTGCGTCCGCCGCCGCACGAGCGGGACGGCCGCCAGGAGGAGCACCCGCCCCCGACTCGCCCCCGGCCCTAGGCCGCATGAGTGATCGTCACGGAAGGCACCCCGCGAAACTGGGGGCAGCGCCACCGTGACGGAATGCACGACCGGCCGGGCGGCAGCGGCTCCGCCGCCGCCCGGCCCCGTTCCGTCCAGCACCACACGCACCACAAGAGGAGTCCAGTTGACCACCACGATCGAGCCGGGAACGATCCCCGGCCCCGCCCCGGCTCCGGCCCCCGCCGCCCCCGCTCCGGGCCACCCCCGCCCGGCTCCGGCCGCCGTCGACTCCGCTCCGGTGACGCCGACCCCCGCTCCGGCGGCCGACGAACCGGCTCCGGTCCTGTCCGACTCCGCTCCGGCCGCTCCGCTTCCCGCTCCGGCCGAAGCTCCGGACCGCTCCGGCATCGTCATGCGGTGGGTGATCGGCCTCACCATGATCGGGGCGGTGGTGATCGCCGCGATCGGCTTCGCCGCCTCGTACGAAACGCTGCATGCGCTCGCCCTGGAGAAGGGCTTCGGCCCGTTCGTCGCGTCGGCCGTGCCGATCGGCGTGGATGCCGGAATCCTCGTGATGTACGGCATGGACCTGGCCCTTGCCTGGCGGCGCACTCCCCGCCCGCTGCTGCGCTACATCGGCCACTTCCTCACCCTGGCCACCATCTTCTTCAACGCCACCGCGTCCGGCCGGCCGCTGACCGCTGACCCGGTGGGCGCCGCGCTGCACGGTGTGATGCCCGTGCTGTTCGTGGCGACGGTGGAGGCCGCGCGGCACCTGGTCATCCGCACCGCGCGGGTCCGGATGGGGGCCGCGTCCAACGGGGTGCCGCTGCACCGGTGGCTGCTCTCCCCGGTGTCCTCCTGGACGCTCTACCGGCGCATGCGGCTGTGGGAGATCCCGTCGTACGCACAGGCGGTGCAGCTTGAGCACGACCGCACCGTCTACCGGGCCTACCTGGCGCACAAGCACGGGCGGCAGTGGAGGAAGAAGGCCCGCGCCGAGGAGCTGCTGCCCTTCACCATGGCCCCCTTCGGGCTCGGTGTGGAGGAGGCGCTGCGCCTCCCGCAGCAGCGCAAGGAGGCGGAGATGGCCCGCGCCGTGGCGGAGCAGGAGCGTGCCGATGCCCTCGCGGCGGCGGAGGAGATGCGCCAGGTCGAGGCAGAGCGCCGTCGGGCGGAGGCCGCGGTGGCGCGGATGCGGATCTCTGCGACGGTGACGGCGGCAGAGCACACCATCACGGCGGAGCAGACCACGGCGGAAGCGGAGGCCCGCGCCGCGACGGCGGAGGCTGCCGCGCAGTCAGCGGCACGGGAGAAGGTGGCGGCGGCGCGCGCCGAGACCGACGCGCACAATGCCCTCCTGGAGGCGGAGTCGGCGCGCCTGCGGGCGGAGCGTGAAGCGCGGGCGGCGGAGCGCGCTGCCCGCGAGGAGGAGGCGGCGGAGAAGAGCGCCGCCACGGCGGAGGCGGAGGCCCGCGAGGCGGAAGCGCTCCGGATCGCGGCGCAGGCCCGCGTCGAGGCGGCGGAGGCCGAGGAGCGCGCGGCGCGGCTGGAGAAGGAAACGGCGGAGAGCCGCGAGGCCGCAGCGACGTACGAGCGGGAGCAGGAGCGGCTGGCGGCGGAGCGGGCGCAGTACGAGGCGGCACAGGTGGCCGCGCGGCGACAGGAGGCGGAGGACCGCGAAGCTGCGGCGCGCGCCGAGCTGGCCGCGCTGGAGGCCGAGGACCTCGCCCGTCTCAGCTCCCGGGAGCGGGCGGAGCGCCGGGTGGCCCGGCTGATCCTCGCGGCCGGAGGCACCCCGCAGGACACGGCGGACGTGCTGCGTGAGCGGGTCACCCTGGAGAAGGTGGGCGAGCTGCTCGGCGTTGCCCGCACCACGGCCGGTGAGCGCCGCCAGGCCGCCGCCGACCTGATCATGGGCGGGTACACCGGCTGACCTGTCACCAGCACGAATGAGGCCCCGGAGCGCTGGAATCGCCCCGGGGCCTCACTGCGTTTCTACCTCACCCGGCCCCCGCCTGTTCGTGCTCTCCGCATCACGACGCAGCCCTGGAAAATCGTGCAACCTCTGGTGTGCCTGTCGTGTCTTCCTCGTCATGACTGCTACGCCAAAGCCAGCGTCCGACCCGCGTGACCGGGAATTGCGGCTGTGGAAGGTAGGGCGAGCGCTGCTTCTTGCCTTCGCCGCCGCAGTTCTCGTCGCGGGTGCAATCTTCTACGGGCTGGTGGTGCTACTCGACTTCAACACCATCGAAACCGGCACCAAGCTCGATGCCAAGACGCTCTTCGATATGGTCAAGCTCTCCTTCGGAGTGGTCGCCGGGGCGGGAGCGCTGGTCGCCCTGGTTGTCGCCTACCGGCGTCAGCGTGTGGACGAGGCCGGCGCGCATCGGGAGTCCACTCGGCTGCACACCGAACGCTTTTCGACGGCCGTCGACAAACTCGGCTCGGACTCCCCTGCGGTACGGCTCGGGGGTGTCCACGCTCTGGCCGGCCTCGCTGACGACGCCCCGACGCAAGACCTGCGCCAGACCTGCATTGACGTACTGTGCGCCTACCTGCGGCTGCCGTACCCGCCCGACCCCGGAGACCCACCTACCAATGCCTTAGATGACCTTGTTGTCCACCAGACCAGAGAGTCCCAGTACCGAGCATTGGCAGAGGTTCGTCACACGGTCCTGCGCCTGATCGGAGATCACTACCGCATTCCCCGGGAAGCCCACCGTTCTTGGCAGGGCTGCGACCTCGACCTCACTGGGGTCACCATCGAGCGCTCCGTGAACTTCGCTGGCGCGACCTTCGCTGAAGGCACCGTGAACTTCACCGATGCCGTCTTCTCCGGCGGCACCGTGAACTTCACCGATGCCGTCTTCTCCGGCGGCACCGTGAACTTCGACAGGGCGACGTTCTCCGGCAGCGACGTGAGCTTTGGCGGGGCGACGTTCTCCGGCAGCGACGTGAGCTTCCTCGGGGCGACGTTCTCCGGTGGCACCGTAAACTTCATCGGTGCCGTCTTCTCCCGTGGCACCGTGAGTTTCGGCCTTACCGGGCTCTCCGGCAGCGACGTGGACTTCGAAGGCGCGACGTTCTCCGGCGGCGACGTGATCTTCGGCGGGATGACGTTCTCCGGCGGTGTCGTGAACTTCGCCGGTGCCAGGTTCTCCGGCAGCACCGTGACCTTCAACGGTGCCAGGTTCTCCGGCGGTGACGGGTACTTCACCGGTGCCAGGTTCTCCGGCAGCACCGTGACCTTCGACTCTGTGATGTTCTCCGGCGGCGACGTGGACTTCGAAGGCGCGACGTTCTCCGGCGGCACCGTGAGCTTCACCGGCGCCAGGTTTTCCGGCAGTACGGTGAGCTTCATGCGTGCCCGCGGTTCCGCACCACTGGACCTGCTGCCAGCGGGGGCCTCTGAGCCTGGGCTCAGGATCCCTTCCTCATGGCAGGCAGGGGGTTCCGCGTAGCTGCTTGCGGGGAAGGGACGTGTGCCACACCGGCTGACCCCACCAGCAGCACGAATGAGGCCCCGGAGCGCTCGAATCGCCCCGGGGCCTCGCTGCGTTTCTACCGCACCCGGCCCCGGCCGGTATACCGGCCTGTCGCTTCCGAATATGCATCCAGTGCATAAGGGGCGGAGAAGGGAAAGTCCCTGCGTCAACGGCAGACGGCTTCCGGGCGTACCGTTTGAACAGGGCTATCCCGGAACGGAGTTGGCGGCACATGTACGACGCACAGCGGGACCACATCGGGCGCCGGGTGCGCATCGCGCGCCTGGGGCAGGACCTTAGCCAAGAGCAGCTCGGCGGCCTGGTCGGCCGGGGCGAGCGGTGGGTGCAGGAGGTGGAGGCCGGCCGCCTGGTGCTCGACAAGGTCTCGCTGATCTACGCCGTCGCCGAAGTGTGCGACGTCGACGCGAGTTGGCTGCTGGGACAGCCCTACCGGCTGCGGCAGGGCGAATCGACCACGGCGCACATCCCGGCGCTGCGGACGGTGCTGCGCCGCTCGGGGCTGATCCTGAGCGGACACCCGGGCCTTAGCGCGAGCGCGCCCCCGGCCGCCTGGCCAGAGCTGGAGCGCATGGTGGCCGAGACGAACGCAGCCCGCCAGGGAGCGCGGCTCCTGGACGCCGCCCGCGTGCTCCCGCTCCTGCTGGAGGCGCTGAACACAGCGCTGCTGTCCTACCAGGGCGCGGAGCGGGAGCGGGCGCTCGCCCTGGTGGTCGACGCGGCCCGCAACGCCCGCCAGTCCGCGAACGTCCTCGGATTCCCGGATCTGGCGTGGACGGCCTCCGAGGTCGCGGCCGGGGCCGCCACGCAACTTGGTGACCCGCTGTCGAAGGCGGCGACCGCGTGGGACCGGTGCGGAGCGATGCTCCACCAGGGCGACGTACGGTCGGCCGACGCGATCGCAGACGCCGCACTGGGCGACCTGGAACCGCTCCTCGCCGACGACGCGCCAACCGACGTCTTCGCGCTGCACGGGGCGCTGCTGCTGCGCAGGGTCGTCGCCGCCGCACGGGCGGGCAACAAGGTAGAGGCGTGGCAGCACTCCGCGGCCGCCCTCACCGTCGCCCGCCAACTCCCTTCCGGATACGCGGACTTGAGGTGGCACACGGTATTCGGCGTGCCGGTGGTCGCCGTGCACGCGGTGGAGGCCGGCGTGGAAATCGACGAGCCGGACAAGGGCCTCGGTTTCGTGCCCGGCCTCGATGTGGAGGCGCGCGGAGTGACCCCCTCGCGGGAACGGGTCACTCATTGGCGGATCGACAAAGCACGCGCGGAACACCAGCTCGGGCGCACGCACGAGGCGATCACGACGCTGCACACGGCCGCCCGGCACGCCCCCACCTACGTCTACGCGCACCCCATGGCCCGCACCCTGGTGGACGACATGGTCACATCGGGAGCAGGAATCCGTTCGGCAGGACTGGCCTCCCTCGTACGGCATATGGAGATCCAGCAGTAACGGCATATGCCATCCCTAAGAGCCACATTCCCGCTGTGGGTTGATCATGGCGGAACGCGGCACCCTGCTGGGCATGAGGCCGACAGCCGAAAAACCCACGATGCGCACCTTCGGGCACTTCGATGCCTCCCGCCCTGTGGTGGTGTACTCCCGCGCGGAGACCTCCGTCATGGGCCTGTCGAACATCGAGCGCCTGTCTGAGTTCGCCCGCGCTCACGGCCTTTCCGTAGCCGCCCACCTGGCCGACGTCTGCACCCCGGACCGGCACATGTGGATGCGGTCGCAGTGGGCGCGCACCGTCGAGCTCATCGAGAACGGCACCGCTGGGGGCGTGGTGTGCAGGACGGAACTGGACATCGCGCACCATCCCCAGTGGGTGCCGACCCTGCACGCCTGGATGGCCGCGGTGGGTGCGTTCGCCGTGTACCCCGTCGACGCGGAGCACCGGCCGGGACGTGTGGAGGCCAGCCGGTGACGGACGCGCAGAAACCGGTGCAGGACGCGGCGCAGGTCGAGGAAGAGTTCACCGCCGAGGCGGTGCCGGACCTGGTCAGCCGGGCGCTGGGCCGGGACAGCGCCGTACCGGATCTGACGGAGAGCGCCGAGACCATCAAGGGCCTCATCGCGGCGTTCGGGGCCTTGGTCCAGGCGGTCGACGCCGACCGGGTCGGCATCGGCCACCGGGCCCGGTTCGACGGCGCGGTCGAGTCCGGGCTACACCTGCTGGAGGTCGGCTACG
Source organism: Streptomyces sp. NPDC039736 (assembly GCF_055596485.1). Classification (NCBI taxonomy): domain Bacteria; kingdom Bacillati; phylum Actinomycetota; class Actinomycetes; order Kitasatosporales; family Streptomycetaceae; genus Streptomyces; species Streptomyces sp. NPDC039736. The sequence goes on from NZ_JBVIUQ010000021.1 coordinate 12,209, forward strand.
ACGCCGAGGACCCCATGGACGCGCACTATCACGCACGGGCTCTTGCGCGTCAGGTCCGCGAACTCCACCGCGCGTGGACCGCGCAGCAGCCACCGCCCACCCCCTGAACCCCTCCCCGCGTCCCGCCCTGGAACGGGGAGGCCGGCCGCCCCCGACCGCCCGGCGCGGTCGAGGGCGGCCACTCCCGTACGGAACACGTCGGCTTCGTACAGGAGCACACGCCGTGCCGCTGCGGATGATCGGCCGCAGCGGCACGGCTCCCACAATCACACCCTCGCCCGACCCGGACAGCCGCACAGTGAGCTGACGGTTCGGATACCGGTCGAGCTCATGCCTATGAGCATTTGCGTACACACGCATGCTGGGAATTGGTAACTACTTCCCTTATATGTCGGGGACATCTTTGATGATCTGGACATGCGGCATGCCTTCGGCCCGGTCGGCCTGCGCGTACGTATCCGCGAGACGAAGCCGCGCTCGCGGCCTCCTGAGGGGGCCCGCCGATTTGAGGTTCAAATGTGTCAGACGTGGTGTGCGTACCCGCGGATAGAGGGAGCCGTACCTGGTGTGCATCCGCAGGATGCACCGGGCACCGGCGCCAGAGAGCACGATGTGGAAGATCGGCCACCCATCATCTGTCTCCTTGCGGGCCATGTTCATCTCGACGAACCGTCGGTGGCGCAGCCCTTGCCAGGCGAAGAAATCGTCGTCTTCAGCCACCACCACGTCGATGCCGTTGGGCTCCAGGTGGCTCAGGTCCACCATGAGGCGCCACTCGCGTGCGCTCATGGCCTCTGTGAGGAAGCTGCTCAGGGTATCCGCAGAGCGCACCGGGGCGGTTTCGATCCGGCTGATGATCATTCGTCTCTGAGACCTGGCCTGCCTTCGCGCACGCTCAGACTGAGCGAAGGCGTTGTCCGTTTCGGCGTACGCCAGGTCCCTGAGCAGAGCCCGATAGCTGATCAGTTCATCATTGACCAGGCGGCACACCACGCTGGGAACGCGTTGGAGGAGGTGAGCAATGTGGACGATGCGCGGGTCGTCCGGGTTGACGACAGCTGGCTTGTGCAATTGATGGGCCTGCTTGAACAAGTCGGCCATGAGGTCGGTGATCTGAGCGCGCCGTGCGATGGCCAGGGGGTGCTGGTAGAGCGCACGGTCGATGTCGGAGCGGGATATGCCCAGGCAGACGGCGAGATTCATGCGCACCACGCTGTTGTCACGCGCTGGCAGTTGCGCGAAGCGTTCGATGTTGCGGTAGCTGGTGCGACTGACGTGGATGGTTTCGGCAACCTGGGCAGCGGTAAGGCCAGCCTGGCATCGCAAGTCGCGGACAGTGGGATGCCCAGTGTCCGTCTGACACAGTTCGGCCGCCGTCACCTCGAAGACATCGGCCAGTTGGGCGATCCGCCTAGGCTCAGGGACTGACTTGTTGGTCTCATAGGCGAGGATGCGAGCCTTTGAGGTGCCGACCAGCTCAGCGAGAGCTTGAGCACTGAGAAAACGGCCCTTGACCTGCTGCTTCGTCCGCAGCTCTCGCAGATTACGCCCGTTGAACTCCGCCGTACCACGTGCCACTGACAACACCCCCCTGGGCTGTTACTTCCTCAACCTCAACAAGTATCGTTTAGGGCCTGACTCAGGTTCCTCATTGCGACCCGCCGCACTCCATGGTGCCCTTCCTGCTGCGCTCCAGGCCAGTGCTGGTACCGTTTAGGGTCAAAGTTGGTTTTGTCTCGCTCCATAAATGGGGAGGGTCGTAGCAACCGGCTGGGGGCAACCGGCAATCTCCCATAACAACCATGCTTGGTTCGGGTAGTTGTGTGTTCGCCCTTGGCATGCCAACGATGACTGGCAGATGCATGCGTACCGAGATGAAGATGGACCCGCGCGGGGCAGCTAATCCACTGCGCGGGCCCATCGGCCGGCTTCGGTATCAGGCGGCGGGTGAGTTCGAGCTCACTCGCCGCTGCCGAGCATCTGCAGGATGCGGATGAGCCAAAGCAGGACTTCGGCAATCACCCGGCCCCACGTCTCACTCGACGCAACACCGCGGTCCGGCTCCTCGTGGCACGAGCAGTGGTAGATCTCGCCTCCGTCAGCCGCGGCGGGGACCTTGCGGTCCCGCTGCGGTTCGGGGACGTCGTCGTCCCGGTTACTCGGCCGCTCGGAGTCAGCCATTCGAACCTCGCTCTCTTCCATGTGACCCGGGTCGGTCGACCCGATCGGTTTCCACCGACACAGGTTTGGAAGTGAGCTGGAACGAGCCTACCCTGCGTCACGCCCACCCCGGACATACGTCAGGTCAGATGAGCAGCAGGCGTCAAGGGACAAATGCTCTAAACCCTTTCGAATGATTCCTATGAGGAACCAGACGATTCGTCAGTTACCTGACACCGAGGTGTTGCCGCCTTCGTTAGCAAGGTCATTTTCGAGGGATTCGGCACAAAGTGAGGCCCCTTGTTACCCTCAAGTAGGCCCAAATAAAGACAACTTGGCCTGAAGCCGCCTGGATGACGTTGGACCAGAGAGGACTCTGAAGTACCATCTCCCGCCCATATGCGAAGAGTTCCACGCCTACGTGGGTCGCGGACGCTATCATTCCGGCTGCGTCTCCTGGAACCCGTAACTCTTGCGGGAACATCCGCTCAGGACCCCAAAGCCCCTGAAACTACAGAGAGTTCGCGCTGCAGCTTCCCGACACCCTCTGCTCCCACACAACGCCTTCGGGCCGAGGCCGGGCCTTCAAACCGGTGAGGTCCTCTCAGTCCCAGGCTGCTGCAGCCTCCGCACTGCCTGCTCCACGGGCAGCGCAGCGCGTCATGAACAACAGCGTCCAGCAAGCCGCAGCCCATATCTGTTCATCCTGGGACTCATGGGCTGGCCCTGGCGGTGGGCATGCGGTTCCGCAGGGCCCCGTGCCTGCCCGGCACAGGTGAGGTCAGGGGCCGGTGAGTACGTAGAGAATCTCGACGGTGCGCAGCTCCTGGTGCACGCGGTGCAGCGCGCTCACGCGCTACCCGGTGTCGGCGGCCGGGGCCGTCAGCGCGCGGCGGAGCTCCACCAACTGCACCGGTTCCGAGACGCCCGTGCGGGGGTCGGCCGCCAAGACCGCGAGGAGATCGTGCACGGCCCGCCGCTCGCTCGGGGAGAGCTGCTCCGCGAATTCACGGCCGAGGCGCTCATGTATGAGGACGGACCAGGGGCGGGGCTCACTCACGAGCGCCCCCGGCGGGGCCGAACACTCCGACTGTGGCCAGGAGTTGGGCGATGCCGGCGGTATTGCTTACCTCGGGGTGAATCGGGTTGTATGCACACGATCAAGGGTATTCAGGGCTACTCTGGGAACCTCTCGGGGGAGGTCTCATGTCCGGTGGAAACTGGGGGTCGCCGTGCGTCTGGTGTGGCGGCCACGGCTGCGACAAATGCACGGGTGCGCCTAAATCCAAAAGTAGCGGCGGCTGCTTGCCCTCGTGCGCCGGCTGGATTGGAGCCTTCGTTGTCGCGCTTCTGCTCCTGCCAGTAGTCATGTGGCTGGCGGACGGCAACCCGCTTCAACCGCTAGTCGATTGGCTAAATAGCCCGAAATCTCCTTAAAGGCCCTTCCTGTGTCGAAGCTCTGGAGCGGGGAGGCTGGCCACCCCCGCCCGTCCCGGACGGCCGCTCCCGGAAGACCGGGCCAGTCGGCCCGCGCAGCCCCCACCGCGCGAGCCGACTGCATGTCCAGGAGCCCCGAACTCCGGAAGCACGGAAGGTCCCGGAGTCTGTGACTCCGGGACCTTCCGTCGACGGCTACGAGCGGCGTTTAAGCTCGCGGGCGGTGTTGTCGGCAAGGTCGTCCGTGTCGACGTCCTCCGGGTCGCAGGAGTCCAGGTAGCTGTCCAGCACTTCGCGGATGATCTCCCGTCGTGTGTCCTGGGCGGCCGACTGCGTCATGTTCATGGGCGGATTCCTGGGTGTCACGGGCCGGTCAGGACGTACAGGATCTCTACGGTGTGCGTCTCCTGGTGCACCCGGTACAGCACACTCACGCGCTGCCCGGTGTCGGCGGCCGGGGCCGTCAGCGCGCGGCGGAGCTCCGCCGACTGCACCGGCTCCGAGACGCCCGTGCGGGGATCGGCCGCCAGGACCGCGAGGAGATCGTGCACGGCCCGCCGCTCACCCGGGGAGAGCTGCTTCGCGAACTCTGCGCCCAGGCGGTCGTGGACGACGACGGACCAGGGGCCGGGCTCACTCACGCGGCGCCCTCGGCAGGGCCGAACACCTCGGCGGCAGGGCGGAGCTGGGCGGTGCCCGCCAGGCTCGCCGCGATGGCGGCGGCGACCTCGGGGCGAGTGCGCAGCGCCAGGACGGCCCGGTACTCGCCGATCACCGCCGGGACCTCCCCGAGCTGCGCGGCCGCAAGCCGGGCGTCGAACGCCACCAGGTCGGCGGGCGCAGCGGCCGCGAGCGCGGCGCGCAGCTCCGCGAGGGTCTGCGGTCCCTCGGTGGGTGCCAGCCGGGCCGACTGGTAGGGCGGGTCGTGCGGGAGGGCGCTCATGGGTGCCTGCCTAGGTCTCGGGGCCACGTCCACGGTACCGCCGGGGGTCCGGCAGGGACCGGGGCTGCACCAACTCCGCCCGCGCAACGACGCGTTCTGCGGGTCGTTGCGTTGGTGGACGACGAACCCGGGAGGACGGCATGGCGGCATGGGAATGGGCGCGGGCGAACCCGTCGGCAGCGGCGCTGCTCGGTCTGGTGCTGCTGCTCCTGGTCGCGGTGGAAGCCAGCAAGAAGGGCACCGGCAGAAGAGGAGACGCCCGCCCCCAGGGAGGCCGGCGGGGTGGTGGCGGAGCGCTGGGGCGGTACGTCACCGGGCGGGACCTGCGGGCGGGTGAGCCTCGGTCGGCTGCGTCCTGGTGGCGGGCGGGAGAGGCCATCGACCGCGAGCACCGGCCCGACCGTCCCGCGCGTACGGAGCGGCCGGAGGTGGCGGAGCAGCGCCGGGTGACGGTGTGGGGGGTGGGCGCCGGGACGGTGCGCGGTCTGGCGGCGGGGGCGGCCCGGTGGCGGCAGTGGCCATGGGCGGGGCGGTCGGCGGTGCGGGTGCTGCTCCCGGCCGCCGTGGCGGCGTGGTGGTGGGCCCCGGCCGTCGCGTACGCCGTCGGGGCCGTCCTGGTCGTCGTCGCCCTGGTGGCGGCGCTCACGGGGCCGACGGCGCTCCGGTGGTGGCGGCCGTGCCCGCCGACCGACGCGCAGCGCTACGCGGCTGGGGTGTGGGCGGCGGTGGTCGAGCTGCTCAAGGTGCCGTCGACGGAGGCCCGGGAGGAGTGGCTGCGGGTGCCCGACGATCTGCGGGCGGACGGGGCCCGGATCGTGCTGCGGGTGCCGGTGGAGTGGGTGGGGGCGGAGGCCGCGGTGCGTGCGGTGGAGGCGGCGGTGGCCGCGAGGGTGCCCGGGGAGTGGGTGGCGCACTGGCACCGGTCGGACAGCGCCCCGTACGTGGAGTGGGCGGCGCGGGTGCCCGCGCCGCCTCCGGCGCGGCTCCCGACGTTTGTTCCGTGGCGGTCGACAGGCAGCAGGCATGAGGTGTTCATCGGACAGGCATTGGAGCACGGGGAGGTAAAGGACGTTCTCATTCAGACGGAATCGGATACACCGCACTGGGGTGTGGCGGGCGCGACTGGTACAGGGAAATCAACCATCCTCTACATCGCGGTAGTCCACGCCCGCCAGTACGGCGGAATCGTGGATGTGCTCGACACGAAACAGAACTCACTGACTGAAGCCGACGGGAAAAGCGGCGTCCGCATCCACAAAACTATTACTGCGTGCATCGTGGCTTTCGCCGAATTCATGGTCTCCATGCAGGCCGCCGAGGCAGCAAAAGACAGGGAAGCCGATCCCGCGCTACGCGCGCTTTTGATTCCCCGGACCCTCGTCGTGGATGAACTCCCGACGCTCGTGAAATTTGCGTACATCTGGTGGAAGTACGTGATCAAGGGAAAGGGAACGCCTCCATTTCTGGAGTGGTTCGCCGTCGCCTTCCTCCAGGGCCGGTCTGCCGATCACAGAGTCGTCGTCGGCACCCAGCAATTCGCCGGTGGGTATTTCGGGGGCACGATGGAAAGAGCGCAAATCGGCTGGAAAGCGATGGTGGGATATCAGGACCGGGTTTCCTGGAGTGTCGCCTACAGCCCCTCTGTCCAGCCCATCCCGTATGACACCACCGTGAAGGGCAGAGGAGTTTTCGCGGACGGGAAAATCAACGGGGAAACCAATCAGCTCTGGGTGCGTGAATTTCAGGCGTGCTACATCACGCCGCAGGTTTCCGCCCTGCTCGATGCGTGCCCGCCTGCACCCGCCTGGCACGACGCCGGAGAGATGGCCCCGTGGATCACGGCAGAGGCCCTGAAGGCTGCGGCGGCCATCGCGGTGCCCCCTTTCCTGCCGGGTGGGGAGTACGGTCCCCCCTCCTGTGTCCCCTCCGTTCCGCCTGTGGGGGTAGAGGGGGTAAATAGCAGGTCAGGGCCGGGGACACTGCTACAGGGGACACTCCAGGGGACAGCTCAGGGGACACTCCCGGAGGCCCCGGAGGGGGGCGCGCCCGCCGTCTACTCTCTCGCGGAGGCGTGCGACGCACATGTCCTGCCCTGGGGGTACGAGACGGCCAAGCGCTACCGCTCCCGCAGCCCGAAACGGGGAATCGAATTCCCCGAGGGAATCACCGACGGGCGTATTTCCTACTACACGGAGGAGGAGTTGCGGGAATGGGTGGCCCGCTGGAATGCGGCCGGGCGGAATAGTACGGGGGAATGACGGTCTCCCCGTTCGTGCGTATTGCTCCGTACGGGCGTATCTGCACTGGCCAATGATCGTTATGCGGGCGTGCGTACCCATAGGAGCAGGCGAGAGGCCGAGACGATCCCGGCGAACCCGTACGAGGCGGCGGCCCGCGAGCAGCTCGGGAATGCGCCGAAAGCGGTGCCCGCTCCCGTTGCTGCGCAGGGGTGGACGCCGATTCCCGAGCGCTCGGGCGGTCTCGCGCGGGCGGGCCGCTGGGTGCTGTGGGGCACGGTCGGACTCCTCGCGTTCGCCGGGCTGCGGGGCGTCGTGGCCCCTCGGGAGGCCGCCCCCGGGCCCGCGCTCCCTGCGCCGGGCGCCGCCGCCGAGGCGTTCCCCGTGGCGGCGGCGCAGGCCGCGGCGGCCCGTACCGCGTACGCCTATCTCACCTGGGACCAGGCGGCCCCGGAGGCCCGGGAAACGGCGCTCGCGCCGCTGCTCGCGGCGGGTGTCGATCCGGCCATGGGATGGAACCGCAAGGGCGTGCAGACCGTGGAGACCGTGTTGCCGGGTGCGGTGCTGGGAGCCGCCGAAGGGCGGGCCCGGGTGCGGGTGGAGGCGCGGGTGCGCACCCCTGACAAGGCGCTGCCGGCGCGCTGGGTCGTCCTGGAGATTCCGGTGGCCGCCGCCGCTGGTGGGCGGGTCGTTGCCACAGGGGCCCCGGCCCTGGTGGGCGCGCCGACCGGCCCGCAGGCGGTACCCCCTGCACCCCCACGGCCGGGTGACCCTGTTTTCTCGCGGGCCACGGGCCCGGCCGTGGAGACCTACTTCCGGGCGTGGGCCCGGGGAGACGCCGCAGCCGTGACCGCCCCCGGGGCTGCGATCCCGCCGCTTCCCGCCGGGCTGCGGCTGCTGCACGTGCGCTCCTGGACGGCCGACGTCGGGGAGGGCGGGAGTCGGTGGGGCACGGCGGTCATCACGTGGGGGCTCGGCGGCGGGGAGGCGGAACAGACCTACCGGGTCCAGCTCACCCGCGTTTCCGCCGAATCGGCGTCCCGGTGGCAGGTGGCCCGGATCACCGGGCCCTGAAAATCTCAGAAAGGGTGCAGGTACATGCTGCTTTATGAATGGGCGGCGGCCCCTACCGGGCTTGCCCTCCGTGATGCGGTGCTGACGATCGTCGGGAATGTTTTGATCGCGTGTGCTGCGGCACGCGCACTCAAACTGTATTGGGATGAGAAGTACGAGAAAATGCCGACGGCAGTTCTCGGCGGCGTTTTTGTTGCTTTCTTTACCTGGTTTCCGGATCTGGCGAAAACCGCACTCTCCGGAATTGCGGAAATGGTGCCGACGTAATGCGCGAGGGGAACACGTACACCCGGCATTTCCACATCGACACGAAACAGCATGAAATTCTGGGGGTGGGGCTCGGGGAGGGGGTTTCACGGCGTGCCCTCCTGGTCGGGATTCTCGTGTTCACGGTGTGGACCGGCGGGCTGCTGATTCTCTTCGGAATTCCGGGGCGGGTCGCATTCAGCTTTTACATCATGCCGCCGATTTTCGTTGCTTTCGTGGGCACGCAGCCCTCCCGCCGGTATGAGCGGCGGTGGAGGCTCGCGGAGTGGGTGATCGCTGCCCGCTACCGGGTGTGGGGGCACCGCCCGGTGATCTGCGGCGGGCGCGTCACCGCGCACCGCTCGGAGTGGCTGCCGCGCCGCGCCCGCTGGGGCACCCGCGCGGAGCGCCTCACCCGCTCCCCCCTCGCATGGGCCGCCCCCGTACTGGTCGGGCCGGAAAGGGACGCGGACACCGTGCCCGCCTCCGCCCCGCCCGTCGACCTCGACTCCCGGTGCCGCCTGTACGGACCCGACCACCTGTACCGGGCCGCCGCGCGCCGGGCGAAGAAGGAGACCTCTCGTGTCGATCGCTGAGCGCCTGGCATCCCTGATCGGGGTCTCTGGTGAGCGGGCGGCCCCGCCTCCGCAGTACCGGGCGCTTGCTGACGGCCTGGTGATCACGGAGGACGCCGCGTGGGCCTGGTACCAGGTGGAAACCGTCAACAGCGACCTGATGTCGGAGGAGGAACGCGACGCGGAGACGGGCCGCGCGTCCGCCGCACTGGTCAGCACCCTCGCGGGCGCGGACGTGCACCTGCGGGTGCTGTGGTCGCAAATGGTCGCCGAGGACTACGCCCAGGAGGCGGCCGGCCTGTACTCGGTGGGCCACTGGCAGCAGTGGGCCGCCGACCGGGTGGCCCGGCTGGACCAAATCGCCCTCCCCGTGCGGCACACCCTGATGGGGGTGCGCCTGGGGGACCGGCGCACCAGCGGGCCGCAGCGCGCCACCGAAGTGGCGGGCGTCGGCTCCGCCGGGGTCGGAGCGCGGGAATTGGCGACCTGGCATGAGCAAGCCCGCCGCCTCCAGCGCCGATTGGAGGCGTCACCGTGGCGCTGCCGCGCCGCGTCGGTGGATCTCCTCGCGTGGATGATCGCGCGGGAGCAGCACCGCGCCGCGCTGCCGCCCGCCGCCTGCCGGGGCGCGATCACCGGGGCCGCGCTCGCCGCCCTGACCCGGGGCCGCGCCGTACCCCACCCCGACCATCTCCAGCTCGTCGACGCCTCCGGCGGCGTCACGGCCTGGGTCAGCGTGCTTACCTACACCGCTTTCCCGGAAAAGATGGCCATCCCCGGGCCGGGCGAGTGGCTGCGCGCCCTCTCGGAGATCGCCTACGCCCGGGATGCCGTCGACGTCGACGGCATCCCCGAGGAGCTGCTCGCCCCGGTCTCCCCGGAGGCGAGCGTGCGCCTGCGGGTGCTGCCGCGCCGGGAGGCCATCGACAGCGCCGACACCGTGCGCCGCCGCGCGAAGGAGCAGCGCCGGTCTGCCGCCGAGCACACCGCCGAGGACCCCGGCCGGGCGGTGCAGGAGACCGAGTCGACCATGGAGGGCCTGGTGCGCGACCTGGCCCGGGACGAGTGCTCCCTGGTGGAGGATCACCCGCGGATTGTCGTCACCAGTACGGAGAGCCTGGCGGACCTGCGCGCCCGCACGGACGCGGTCGTCACCTACTACGGGGCGAGCGGAATTGACGTGCGCGTGGCCGAGGAAGAGCAGCGGGAGCTATGGCTGGAGACGTGGGCGGGGGACCGGCTGCGGGTGCCCGACCTAGGGCACACGCGGGACACCGTGGCCATGGCGGGGACCTGGTGGTGGGGCGGCGCGATCGTCGGGGACGACGCCCCGGCGCCGATCGTCGGCTATCTGACCGGGTCGACGCCGGGCGTGGTGCGGCACTCGGTGATCGCGGGTGCGGACCGGGGCGACTCGACCACGACCCTCTACGTCGGGCGGTCCGGCAAGGGCAAAACAACCGCCATGATGCAGGGCCTCCTTGATGCCGGCCTAGCGGGCGCGTGGAGCCTCAGCCTTGATTTCAAAGGCGACCTCGGCGGGCTGACGCGGGCCGGGGCGTACTACGGCATCCCGTCCCGGCTGCTGGAGACGGACCGGTCAATGGCCGGTGCCATCGACCTCATGCAACTGCTCGCCGGACGCGACGACGCCCGCTCCGAAGTGCCCGCACAGCTCGGGATCGTGACCCCGCCTCACCTCCAGGCGGAGGGCGCGGAAGTCGTGGTGCAGCAGGCCGTGAACGCGGTCATGGACGGCCCGGACCCGGCCACCTGGCGGGTCATCGACCGCTTGCGCTTCACCGAGGGCGACGACCTGGCCCGCCGGACCGGAGAGGCCCTGTACGAACTCGCCCAGACCCCTTTGGGTGCGCCGATCATGGGGCGGTCCGCCGGGACAACGCTGCCCCTGACCGCTGACCCCGGCATCTGGGTGGTGCAGATGCCGGGGCTCACCCTGCCGACGGCGGAGGAGGACCGCGCCGGGTGGACCCCCGTCCAGCGCTGCTCCGTCGGGCTCATGCACGGCATGCTCGCCTACGGGCTGATCACCACCGGAAGGAAGGATCTGCGGGGACTGCCCAAAGTGCTGGCGATCCCCGAAGTGCACGTTCTCACCAGCACAAACGAGGGCCGGCGTTTCCTGACGTGGATCGCCCGGACCGGGCGGGCCATGGGCACGCATCTGCTGATGGACACTCAGGACGCGGAGACCCTCGCGCGCCTGGTCGCCGTCGTGGAGCAACTCTCCACCGTGGTCGGCTTCCAGCTCACGACCCCGTCACAGGCCGACGCACTGGCCGAACTCCTCGGGCTGCCCCCCGGGCGCCACACCCGTGACCTGATCCGCTCCCTGGGAGTCGGCGCGGACAACCGCGTCATCCACGGCCGGGCCATCCTGCGTGACTGGCGGCTGCGCGCCGCCACGATGCAGTGGGACCCGGCTACCGCCGACCTGCTGGAGATGCTCGACACCTCCCCCCGCGCAGCCGTCGCGCTCGCCAAGCAGGCCGGTGCGCCCGCCGAGGAGAGGGCGGCCCGGTGAACCTCCGACGCTCTCTCGCCTCCGTCGTCCTGGTGCTCGCCGTCACCGGCTGCACACCCTCTCCCACCAGCAGCGATGCGCCCGCACCCGTGACGGGCGGGTCCCCGGCCGCTGCCGAGGAGGTGGCCGTCCGCTACCTCTCGGCAGTCCTCGCCGACGACTGGCGGACCGCCTGTGGTCTGTCGTCCGCCGACCGTGCGGCGATCTGCCGTGCCTGGCACGCGACCCCGACCAGGCCGGTCCCCGACCCGGCGCCCTCCGCCACCGCGGCCTCCGCCGCGCCACTGCTGGTGTACGCGGACGGCACCACCGTGTACGCGACCCCCACTCCCTCCCGGCCGGCCTCCACCGCCCGCCCGCACTTCGGCCCGGTCCACACCGACCGGCCCACGGTCAGGCTGCACAGCCCCGACCCGTACAAGCAGGGATGGGGAGTGCTGCTCGCCCACACCTCCCAGGAGCCGGGAAGACCCGTCCGCACCGTCCGTACCGCGCTGCGCCTGGTGGCCGAGGCCGACGGGTGGCGCGTCGCCCAGCGTGCCTCCGTCCGGGAAGCGGCGCTCTCTGCCCCCGACCCGGCCGCCGCCGCCCTGGCGGGTGGTCCCCGGTGAACCGCCCCAAGACCGTGACGGTGCTCGCCGCCGTTCTGACCGTCGTGATCGCGGGCAGCGCGTGCGCGGACACCATCGACCCGGTGGGGCTCGGGGATCTCTGGCCGTCGCCGCAGACCCCGAAGAACGGGAACGGGACGATGGTGGAGACGTACGACCCGGGCGGGTGGGTGTGGTCTCTCGACACCGACTACGGGTCAACGGACATCTGGGACCCGCTGCTGCACATCATCCCCGACATGCTGATGACGCTCCTGGTCGTCGTCGGCGCAGCCTGTACCGGCCTGATGCGCTGGACCTTCGGCCTGGTCGAACTGCCCGGGATCCAGGAGCCGTTGACGGCCGCGATCGCCGGATCGGGGGAAACTGTGCTGGTCGGCCTGTTCCCGGCCTGCCTCGCGGTCGCCGCTTTCATGGCGTACTCCCAGGGGTCCGGGTTCCGTGACTTCGCGTGGGTCGTCGTGTCCGCCGTCGTGGCCGTGACGCTCTACCAGACACCGCAGATGTGGGTTGACGGTGTCGACGCGGGCCGGACCATCGGCGCAGAGGTCGCTCTGTCCGCCACCAGCAGCGGACTAGGCGGCGGCAAGGGCATGGAAGAGGTCCCCTTCAAACTGGGGCACACTCCCGCCTACCCGGGGCCGACCCGTGACACCATGATCCGCACCGCCACGGACGCCGTGTGGCGCACGTACACCGCCGTCCCCTGGTGCGTCGCAGAGTTCGGCTCCCTGGAGGCGTGCAAGAAGTACGGGCGCCCGACCCTTGATCTGGGCAGCGACATGGAGGAGCGCAAGAAGTACCTCCAGGGGGCCGTCACGGACGACACCGTGGGAGAGGAGAGCGCCCAATGGCGGGAGGGCCACATGCCCCTCCGCCGGGCCGCCGTACTGCTCCCTTCCGTGATCGTCGCCCTGCTCTTCGCAGGACTTCTGATCACTCTCCTGTTCGCCTCTCTCAAGTCCCTGCTGAGCGCGCTGTTTCTGCTGGTCGTCGGCTCCGTGTTCGCGGCGCTCTGGATCATCCCCGGGCGCCCCCGGAAATGGGGAATCACCTGGGCTGACAAGCTCTTCGGGGAGGTGCTGGAGTCCGCGCTCGCGACGATGACCGTCGGCGCGGTCATGATCATTCAGGTAGCGATCACCAGCCGCATGGGCAACCTCGGATGGGGGCCCTCCGCCGCCCTGTCCGTCGTTGCCGCGCTCGCCGCTTTCAAGTACCGGGCCACCCTGCAGGCGATCGTGGGCAATAACGGCGGCGGGATGGGCGGCGGAGCCGGTGCACTGCTCGGCATGCTCGTCACCCGCCAGGCAAGCCGCGTCGGAGCAACCGCCACCCGGCGCAACACCCCCTCCCCGACACCCCCCACCGGACCGGACGGCGGCACAGGCGGCGGGACCGGAGGACGCGGCGGCACCCCGCGCCCGCCCTCCCGCCCCACCCCCAAACCCCCAGGCCCCCGCCCCGGCAACCGGCCCTCCGCCCCCACGACGGCGGGCAGCACCACAGGCACAGGCACGAGCACGGGCACCACAGGCAGCGGCATTACCGCGCCGACCGGCCCCAGCCCCGCGACCCCCGCCACGGTCGCCTCCGGCGGCCCCGGCGCGGTCACCGCGACCGCCACGACGACCGCGCCCACCGCGATCGGCCCCGGCCGTGGCGCTCCGCAAGCCCAGACCCCGGCGCTGCCCCCGGCCCGCTCGGCACCCGACCCGGCTGGGGTCGCACTGCCTGCGGACCTGGTGGCCGTCCCCCCGACCGGGATCGGCGGCCCGCCCCGGCCCCCGACCCGCCGGACACAGCCCCCGCCACCGCCCCCCACGGGCCACCGCCGGCCTCCGCAGCGCCGCACGGCAATCCCGCGCCCCGCCCGCCGGCAACCGCCCCCGCCGCCCTCCCGCCGCGCCCTGCCCCCGCCCCTGTAGAACGAGGACCACCCCACATGACGCAGCAGCCCCCGCCGGACAACCGCCCCGAGGACTGGCGGGAGCTGCTGCACTCCCTTCCCGCCGACCCCCACCCCGCCGCACCACCCCCTTCCCGCCGCAGGCGGTTGCGCCGACGGCGGCAGCACAGCCCCGCCCCGGTGCCGCTGGCTGACGGAATCTCCCGCCGCGCCGCCGCCGTCCGCCGGGAACCCGTGACCCCCCTCGGGCTCCTCCTGGTCGTCGCCCTCCTCCTCGGAACCGGTCTCCTCGTACGCCACCTGACGGCCGCCGACCCGGCCCCGCCCGCTGCCGCACCCCGCCCCGCCGCCCCGGCCGCCGCCCAGCCGCCACCCCCGCCCCCGGCCGCACCCGCCCCTCCCGCCGTCGCCGCACCGGAGGACGTCGCAGAGGCATGGGCACGCGCCTACTGGACCCGCGACCCGGTACCGGACCGCACACACACCGCCGCCGTCCGCCGGGCCGCCCCGTGGGCCACCGCAGGTCTGACCGACAACCTGACCGCCCACCAGGACCCCGCGTGGGGACGGCTGGTGAGCCGGGGCGGGATCAGCACCGTCACGGCCGTGCGCGTCAGCCCCGCCGGGCCCGACCTCCCCCCGGACATCCCCGACCAACGGGTATGGCGCACGATCACCACCACGACCGCCGTCGACGGCTACACCGCCTACTCCGAGACGCTCACCGTCCGCGCCGAACTCCTGCGGCTCACCGCCGGGTGGCGGGTATCCCGCGTCCTCGGCCTGTGATGGACACCCGCGACGCCGCGACCGCCGCCGCCCGAACCGCCCTCCTGCCCGTCCAGGTGAAGGGGGCCGCCGCCCTCCTGGTCGTGTTCGGCCTGGTCATCGGCGGCACGTCCGCGCTCACCATGGCGGGCAGCGCAGTACAGCAGCTCAACGACAAAGCGCAAAGCGCGGCATGCACCCCTGCTGGAATCCCCGACATCGGCGCGGGAGACGGGCCGTCAGAAGAATTCCTCCTCACCGCCCAGGTAGACAATGCCCGCACCATCGACGCGGTGGCGAAAGGACGCGGACTGTCCGGACAGGCAACCCTTATCGCGCTCATGACCGCTCTGCAGGAAAGCGGCCTGCGAAATCTGAAATACGGCCACGCCGACAGTCTGGGCGTATTCCAGCAACGCCCCTCGCAAGGATGGGGGACGCCAGAGGAGATCCTGAACGTCCGCTACTCCGCCCGCCTGTTCTTCGGCGGAAATCCCGGGAAACCGTCCGGACTGACGGACGTACGCGGATGGGAGTCCATGCCGCCCGGGGCCGCCGCGCAGGCCGTCCAGAAGAGCGCCCACCCCGAGCTCTACGCGGGCCAGCGGCTCCGCGCCGCACAGGTCGCCCGGGACGCAGGAATCGACCTGGGCCGCGCCGGCACCGCCGCCACCCGCGCCGACAACGACCAAGGAGCCCCGCAGCCCCCGGCCGTCGGCTGCGAGCGGGGCCCCGGCACGCCCGGCGCCCCCTTCCATGACGCCGGGGCGGGATGGCCCGGTGCCGTCCGCAATCCGCGGTCGAATGCGGAGGCCATCGCGTGGGCGCGCAGGGAGGCCGCCACCGGCCGCGGCACCTGGTACCGCCGGTGCCTGGCGTTCGTCGCCATCGTTCACGGGTGGAATGTGTCCGGTGTTCCCTATGCCATCGACCACTACCGGCAAATGCCCGCCACTATGCGTCACGACAAAAGCCGTGCCGTTCCGCCCGGGGCCCTGATGTATTGGGACACCGGGCAGAGGGCCGGGCATGTCGCCGTTTATCTCGGTGACGGGAAAATTGCCAGTAATGACATTCGCAGGCCGGGCTATATCGACGTTGTACCGGCGTCTGCCATCGAAAAAGAATGGGGTTCCACCTACCTAGGGTGGGCTCCACCGTATTTTCCGAAAGGGGCGTAAATGCTGCGACGACCGAAGAAGGAAAAGGCCGTACCGGCGACGGCCGAGGAGCCCACCGGGGCGTCCGCGTGCGTGATCACCCTCACCCCCACCGGGGGCGATCTCGACGGCATCCCGCTCGAAGGCACCGACATGGACACGCGCCGCCGCGCCGCCCTGGCCCTCCTGCGCACCCGCGCCGCCCACCTCGGCTACCCCCTGGCCATCAGCGCGCACGAGCCGGACCAGACGTGGCACATGACCATGACCCCGGCCGGAGAGATCACCACCGTGCCCGGCCCCGCCCCGGCCGCCGTGCCTCCCGTCCCGGCCACGCCCCCGGCGGTCGCCGCCGCGCCTCCGGCCGACGACTGGCACGCCCCCCTCGTCACCCCGTACGCCGACGCCGGGGAGCAGCTCGCCGCCGCCGCCCGCGCGGGAGACCACACCACCGCGGCCTCCCTCGCCCGGCAGCTCTACAGCGACCTTGCCGCCGCGTACGGACTCGCCCACCCCCACCCCATCCAGGTCCTCACCTGCTGGGCCTGGCACGCCCTCCACCACGCCGCCGACGACCCGGCAGAGGCCGTCGACCTCCTCCTACGAACCGCCCGGCTGCGCCACGCCGCCGGAGCTCCGCCCGCAGAAACCCACCGCGCCGCCCGCAACGCTCACGCGGTGTGGGGGAAGTGGTGGTGGCCAGCCGATCCGGAAGGTGCCCGAGACGACGCTGACCGCCTGGTCGCCGTCCTCGAATCGCTCGGGCACCACGACCAGGCAGCCGACGTCCTAACCCGCGCCGGACAGTGACCAGCGCTACCGGGGCGACCGGCCAAAGGTATTTTCGCAGGACTTTTGCAAGTCCTTCCGGGCGTGACCGCGCGACATGTCGCACAGGATCGCCGGATTGACCGTCTGGACGGGAGCCGTCCCCTTCTTCGGTGTCGCCTTCACCTTCGGGGCGGCCGTCTTCTTCCGCTTCGGCTGCACCCTCGGTGCAGCCGCCTTCTTCTTCGGTTTCGGAGCGGAGGACTTCGGCGTACCGGTCACGGCCGCACGTCGGGCCCGAGGCGGGGCCGGCTGCGCAGTGGCCACCGCCCGCCGGGGTGCAGCCACATCCCGGCGCGGCGTACGCACCCCGGCCTGCTCCCGGCCACCGGGGCGCGCTGCTGCGGGTGCCGGAACCTTCACCCCTGCCTCTTCCCGAGGGCGCGCCGGATCGGCCGGGGCGTCGTCGGAGTCCACGGGCGGAACGGTCGACGGTGCGGCCGTTGTGGGCGAAGGGGCGGGCGTCGTTGGGGCGTCCTGGCGGCGGCCTTCCCAGCCGATGCCGTCCTGTTCCTCCGGCGCCGGGCGGGCTGAACCGTGGGACGCCTTCCCGTCCTGTGGCTGCGGTGATGTGTCAGTGCCGCAGGCGGCAGTGCCAAGACACAGCACCACGACGGCGGTTGCGAGTACGGGCCGATAGATCATGGCACCACAGTTCCGTGTCCAGACCCGGCGGCGGGGGCTGCCACGCACCGGCTCACCTCACAGGGTGACGGTGGGGCGCTGCGGTGACAGTGGCAGCCCCGGGTTGCTGCGTCTACACGTCCGGGAAGTGCTTGGTCGCTGCCTTCATGTGGCGTCCCATCGTGGCGACCATCTTGCGGGTGGCCTCCGGATCGGCCTGCGCGGCGGCAGCGTGAGCAGCAGCCATACCGTCCACAGCCTTCGCGAACTTCCGGACGGTGACGACGTACTCCCGGAACGCCGAAACAGGGTCCGCTACCGGGGCCGGAGCGGCCGGAGTGGACTCTTCCTCCTCGGGCTGCGCGAGCTTCCGGGCGTGGTCGATCAGCTCCTCGCGGCCCAACGCGTCGCCCCGGGGGAGCTGCAACACGATGCCCTTGATCACCTTGCTGCTGACGGTGTCCGTTCCCCGCGTCTCGGCGACGGCCCGGTAGAGAGCGGCGGCGGTCTCCTTGTCGTAGCTCTCCTGCACCGGACCGAGAGCCTCGGCAGCACGCTGCGAGATGACCATGGGACGAGCAGCCTGCGGAGTGTCTGCGTGTGCCTCCGAGACGTCGTCCGCTGAAGAGTCCCGCATGCGGGACTCTTCGTTCGATTCAAGTTCGAATGCGGACTGACCTGCAAGGATCTCCGCGATTCCCGCACCCGCGATCTGCCGGTAAGCCGACGAGGTCGACATCTGCGCCACGTCCGCGATGAAGTCACGGGCCGTCGCGTAGTCCGCGCGCCACAACCTCCCCCGCAGTGCCACCTCCAGAGCGCGAGCAAAGACATGCCAGGCATCGCGGAACTGCCGGAAGCCGGCCTGACACCGCTCCCACCGCTCCGCCTCGGTCTCGCTCAGCGGGCCGGACAGATCCTCCGGAGCGTCCACAACCTCCGGGAGATCGGAGACCGTCATCATCGCCTCGGCGCGCCCCTGCGCGATCTCCGTGCTCGCTGGAGCTCCGCCCTTCGCCTGCGCGTCCTCGGCACGACGCTGCTTGCGCAGAGCGCGCAGCTCTGCCGCGGTGGGGTTCTTCGTGCTCACTTGCTCACCCACCCGCGCGACTCAAGCTCGTGCACCAGGGCCTCAAAGTCACTGCCCTTGGCCCGCACGGCCATCCCTTCGCCGGTGTTGGCGTACATCTGCACGGCAGGAATGACCGTCTCCAACACGTCCCAGTTGTCCTCGGTGAGAGTCTCCCGGATGCTGTCGCGCATCCGAGTCGCTCCCGGCTGGTTCCGGCACAGCAGTACCGGGTGCGGAGGCGTGCCATCCGGGCGCTTGGCCGACGCCTGCTCGATGAAGAAATCCATGGGCAGCTCGTCCATGCGCTCCACGTCGCTGTTGGTCGTGGCACAGGCCACCAGAACGAGGTCAGCGAGACGGATCACGCTGCGGCCGATGGGCTGGTGGTTCTCCAAGTGCCCGCAGTCCACGACGCCGATGTGTCCTGCGGGAAGCAGGGTCGGAGCCTCTTCGTGGAAGCGGCTGTTGGCGACCCGGTGGACGGTGAAATCAGGCTCCCCACCAGGGCGGGCGTCCCACCACCGGTAGAACTGCTCCGACTCGTCCGCGTCGAATCCCGTCACGCCGTAGCCCAGCTCATGCAGCGCGTGCATCAGCCACCACGCGATAGTCGTCTTGCCCGTTGACCTGGGGCTGGCAATCGCAATCCACATGCCCCGCAGACTATCCGCCGTCAACCGACCCAGGGCACTGGCCTTCCCGTGAAGTATGGGATGCGCCGGTCCCGAGTACGGCTAGCCGGAACCCGTCGGAAGCCATGCGGGAGGCAGGATGAGGCCCTGAGGCAAGGGGGCGGAGGCATCGGCCGGAACCAGGCCAGATGGCGCGGCCCCCGAGGCGTCCCTGAAGTTCACGGTGCTGCCGGCGAACCTCGCGTGGTTGAAGTTCACGGTGCCGCCGGTGAACCTCGCGTGGTCGAAGTTCACGGTGCCGCTGGAAAGCCTCGCGCGGTCGAAGTTCACGGTGCCGCCAGAGAACTCCGCGCCGTTGAAGTACATGGTGCCGCCGGTGAACCTCGCGTAGTTGAGGCGCACGGTGCCGCCGGTGAACCTCGCGTAGTTGAGGCGCACGGTGCCGCCGGAAAAGTTCGAACTGCTGAAGTTCACGGTGCCGCCAACGAACCTCGCGTTGCCGAAGTTCACGTCGCCGTCGGTGAACTTCGCGCCGTTGAAGCGCATGGTGCCGCCGGTGAACCACGCGCCGATGAAGTTCACGTGGCTGCCGGTGAACCTCGCGTTGCTGAAGTGCACGGTGCCGCCGGTGAACCTCGCGTTGCTGAAGTTCACGAAGTTGCTGGAGAAGTTCGCGCCGTTGAAGTACATGGTGCCGCCGGTGAACCTCGCATTGCTGAAGTCCACGGTGCCGCCGGAGAATTCCGCGTCGGTGAAGTCCATGGTGCCGTCGATGGTGACCCCGGTGAGGTCGAGGTGGCAGCCCTGCCAGGAGCGGTGTGTGTTCTGGGGGATGCGGTAGTGGTCTCCGATCAGGCGCAGGATGGTGTGGCGGACTTCGCGCAGTGCCCGGTACTGGTCTCGTTTGGCCTGGTAGGTGTCGTGCCTGATCTGGTGGGCGTCGCGTTGTTCCTCGGAGGGCTCGGGGGTGGAGGGCAGGGGGTGGGGCGGGTTTCCGGGGTCGGGGGCGGAGGGAAGGCGCAGATAGGCGCACAGGACGTCGATGCAGGTCTGGCGAAGGTCCTGGGTGGGGGCGTCGTCGGCGAGGCCGGCGAGGGCGTGGACGCCGCCGAGACGGACGGCGGGGGAGTCGGAGCCGAGTTTGTCGACGGCCGCCGAGAAGCGTTCGGTGTGCAGCCGGGTGGACTCGCGGTGCGCGCCTGCCTCATCCACCCGCTGACGGCGGTAGGCGACGACCAGGGCGACGAGCGCACCCGCTCCCGCGACCACCCCGAAGGAAAGCTTCACTAGGTCAAAAAGCGTCTTCGCGTCGAGCTTCGTACCCGTGTCGATCGCCTTGAAGTCGAGCAGCACCACCAGCCCGTAGAAGATGGCCCCTGCGGTGAGGACGGCCGCGGTGAAGGCCAGCAGCAGCGCCCGCCCGACCTTCCATAGCCGCAACTCCCTGTCATGCGGGCCGGATTCTCGCTTTGGTGTGACTGTCATGCCGAGGTAGACACCGGGCGGACACCAGTGGTTGCACGGACTTCCAGGGCCGGATGCCACGACGGGGAAAGAAAAGCGGCCGGCGCCCATTCCGCCGGAGCGGGTGGCATAGGGCGCCGGCCTTCCCAAGACAACCCACCAGGGAGCTGCTCTGGGCACAGTGTGCCACGAACCCCCGCGCATGAGGCATGTGCCGTACTGTTTTCCTGAGCGCGGTTTCCTCGCGAAGCTCCCTTCCCACATCCGGAGTTGTCTGATGATCCGTTCCGGGCGCGAGCCCTACGTTCTCACGTCCGCCGACCTCGCCGCGCGGGAGGGCATGACGCTGGGGACCTGGCGGACGAAGAAGGCGGCGCAGGCCCCCGGCCGGCCGAAGCCGGTCAGCAGCGAGGGCGCGCGCACCCTGCTCTGGGACGCCCGGCAGCAAGACGCGTGGGCCGCCGGGAAACCCGTCCCCGTCCTCCCGACGACGGATGAGCCGGGCGACCTCCTCGACCGCCAGGAGGCCGCGGCCGTCCTCGGCGTGGCCCCCCGCTCCTGGGACCAGTACGCCCGCGCGGACCAGGACCTGCGGGCCGCGTGCCAGGTGGTGGGGGGAGTGGAGCACTGGCCTAGGGACGTGATCGAGAAGTGGCAGGCGGCCCGGCCGGGAGACGCGGGCAAGCGGGCGCGCGGAGGCCGGCCGCGCGGCACCGGCGACCTGCTGCCCCGCGAGGAGATCCGCCCCCGCACCGCCGAACTGCTCGCCGCCGACCCGGCCGTGACCGCCCAGGCCGTCGCCGAGACCCTCGGCGTGCACCAGAACACCGCGACCAAGGCCCTAGCCGCCGCGCGCGCGGACGCCGTCGCGGAGCTGCTGGCCGCCGACCCGGGCGCCACCGCCGAGGACGTCACGGCGCGCCTGGGGTATCCGCCGCTCACCGCCCGTACTGCCCTCCAAGCCGCATGGGAGCGGTGACCGCCGCCCACCCCGGGGCGCGCGCGGCCGGGGAGCAGCGGCGCAGCGCGGGCTACTGCCGGGGGTTCGGCTTCTTCCGGGCAGCCTCGACCGGGGCGCGGCACGTGACGCAGAGGCTGTTGGCCCCGTCCCCGTACCGGCAGCACGGCTGACGGCACCGCGCGCACGGACCGATCTGGGACGGCGCGCAGTCCACGGCGCGCAGTCCAGGGCGCGCGGAGGCGTGGCCACGAAGGGCTTCTTTCGGCAGGGGCTTCCGCAGGGGAACAACCGATTCTGCGCCCGAACATTCCCAGGGCGCAGCACGGAGGAGCAGCGGCGCAGCACGGGGTTGCTGCCCTCCTTCTGTGCGCGCGCTCTGCTCCGCAGAGACGCCGCGCCGCCGCTACGCGGCGGGAAAGATCCGCAGCGCTCCGCGCTGCACGGCCGGTGGGCGGCTCGGAGTCCTGCCTCGCCCGCTCGGCGATCGGCCCGCAGGCGGGCGT
Organism: Streptomyces sp. NPDC039736; assembly: GCF_055596485.1. NCBI lineage: Bacteria > Bacillati > Actinomycetota > Actinomycetes > Kitasatosporales > Streptomycetaceae > Streptomyces > Streptomyces sp. NPDC039736. Next base: position 33,958 of record NZ_JBVIUQ010000021.1, read on the forward strand.
ATAGCGTCCCCCCGGAGGGGAAAGGGCGGCCTGCTCCGCAGTCCGCTGTGCCGCCGCTGCGCGGCGGGAAAGATCCGCAGCGCAGCGCGCTGCGCGGCCGGTGGGTGGCTCGGGGTGCCTGCCCGGTTCGCTCGCTTCGCGATCGGCCCGCAGGCGGGCGCGCAGCGCCCTACGGAGGGCGAAGTGTGGCCTGCTCCGCAGTCCGCTGCGCCGGTCATGCGCACAGGTGGGGTGACCAGCGGATTCACTCGTTTGGGGGCCCGGATTTCCCCGCGTCATTTAAGCAAGTGACATACATTTCTCTTGTCGGGGTCACCGAGTGGCATCGGTCCCCGACTCCCAAGACCACTCACTGAAAGGCACACCCATGTACGCACTCCTCGGCCTCTCCTTCCTCGGTCGCATGGAGCTGTTCCACGGCGACCGCGACGACGTCGCGCCCATCCACGTCGCCGCCGTCCCCGCCGGGACGGCCCTCCGCACCGTCCCCGTGCCCGGCATGAAGGGCTACTCGGCCCACTTCGTGACCGACCCCACCCACCCCGAGGCCCCGATCGCCACCAAGCTCCTCGGCGAGTACGTACGCGGCAACGTCCTGATCAGCCGCACCGACGAGGACGGCACGCACCGGTTCCTCTCGCTGGAGCAGTTCATGGACCTCTCGGTCCTCCTGATGGACGCCGCCGACGCCACCCACACGGCGCTCAGCATCGAATCCGCCGACGGCACCGTGCACGCCTACCTCGGTAGCTGACACCCCGTCCGGCCCCCGGCGGGCGCGCCCCAAGGCAGCGCCCGCCCCCCCCCCCCCGGGGCGGCCCGAGTGGCATCGGGCCGCCACCCAAGGCACACACCCCACCCACCCGAAGGGCACACCATGTTCCTGTACCTCCTCAACGTCGACGGCATCGCGGCTCCCTTCCCTGCCCAGGCCGGTGAAATCGCCCTGCCGGTCCAGTCCTCCGCCGACCAGGCCGACCGCCCCCTCTACCTGACCCCGCTCCGCACGATCGGCGGCGTCGCCCTCCACGGCGTCACCGACCCCACCGAGGGTCTCCCCCTCAACGTCCTCGCGACCGTGCTGGTCGGCACCGCCGGACCGGCCGCCGTGTACGGCTCCCTCCTGCTCACCGGCCTGCCCACCGCCACCGGCGACCGCCACCACGTCCTCACCGAGACCACCGCACTCGCCGCACTCGACCTCATCGACACCGCCCGCACCGCCCTCCGCGAGGGCCTCCGCGACGGCCTCCACCCCCAGCACCGCCGCAGCTAACCCCCACCCCCGGGTGCGCCCCCACGGGGCGCACCCCCTCCCACACCAAAGGAGAACGAATTGATCCCGATTCTCTGCGGGGAATGCGGCAACTACAGCGCACGAATGCGCCTGACCGTGGAAGGGCTTTTCCAATGCGATGACTGCGGGTGGCTCCTTTTCTGCACGGAAATCTCGCTCGACGGTAATGAGATTTGGGTGGTAGGCCCGGACGGCACCCTCGGGTACGTCACCGACCCGGCCGTTTCCCTCGCGGAAATCGCCGAATCCCTCGATGACTACATGAGCGCCCCCCACGACTCGTACGGGGAATTGGAGGCGCTCCGAAAGTCCCGCGACGCGGCAAGCCGTTTGCGCGCCGCGTACGAAGCTGGAATTCCCTACCCGAAGGCGGAAAAGAAGTGAGCCGGACCCGAACCCTCATGCTGCACACCCTCCTGTGCCAGGCGTGCGGCGGCCTCTCGCCGCTGTACGCCGCCAGCGACCACACCTTCGTCTGCGCCGACTGCGGCAGCCGCGTGACCACGGAAGACGCCGAATGGCGCCTAGAAGGCCACGAAGTGTGGAGCGTGCACCCCACGGGGGAACTCGGCTACGCGGAGTCTCCCGTCATCGTGGCCGCGCACACGGTCGACACGGTCCGCCTGTATCTCGCGGCGGACCCGGAATCGGCGGACGAGACGGCGGAATTCCGTACCCTCCGCGTGCTCCTTTCCATGGGTTGCGACACGGTGGAGCTGGGATTGGACGTCCCTCAAGAATCGCGCCTCCGCTGCCCGAAATGCAGGACGGGAGAGGTTTCACTGACATGCCGTCAGTGGTGCCACTGCACGGAATGCGACTGGGGCGGGATGGAATACGAAGCCCTCTACTACGGCGACAGCTACCAGCAGTAGGGGACGGGCCCTGGTAGGCAAGGCCAGCCAGGGCCCAAAATAACGCACCCACGGAAAGGCCCGCGCATCCAGAATTCAAGGGGTGCGCGGGCCCTGGCGGTAGTGCCGAAATTCGCGCCATCCCATCGAGCAGTGATCTTGACGCACCGGGGGTAGAGCATGACTCCAGAGTCAATCCGCTATCAATTTTTGAAGCACACCCCATGAACCCTTTCAGCCGAGACGCCCAGCCCCCAGCCCTTCTTGCTGCCGCTTGTTGTGGCCCAAGCCCCGTGGGCGGGCCGCGCGGAGCGTGGCACGCCTGGCCCGCAGGCGCACGGGTGGCCCGGCCAGCGGGTGGCTGGAGCGAAGCGGAAGCCACGGGTCGGCCGGAGGCCGACCGCCGGGACGCGGAGCGGCCCGGTTCTCCCTGGGCTCCTGGAGCGGAGCAGAGGGAGCCGCCCGGCTGCGCCGGGCGAGCAGTGCGCGGAGCGCACTGCGTCCGCTCACGCGGAGCGGGAGCGAGAGGGGCGCAGCCCCTCCGCTTTCTTGCGCGCAGCGCAAGGGGACCCGCTCCGCGGG
>NZ_JBVIUQ010000022.1:0-35577 GCF_055596485.1 Streptomyces sp. NPDC039736
CATCTGCACGAGCTGACGCGGGAGATGGGTCTTTCGGCGTTCGTGTTGTTCTCGTCGGTCTCGGGTGTGATGGGTTCGGCGGGTCAGGGCAGTTACGCGGCGGGGAACGTGTTCTTGGACGCGTTGGCGGTACGGCGTCGTGCGGAGGGTCTGCCCGGGCAGTCCCTGGCGTGGGGTGCGTGGGCGCCGACCGGTGGTATGACTGCGACGCTCTCGGAGGCGGACCGCCAGCGGATCGCCGCATCGGGTGTTCCTCCGCTCTCCGTCGAGCAGGGTCTGTCGCTCCTCGACGCCGCGACGGCCATCGACCTTCCCCACCTCGTCCCCCTCGGCCGCCTCGGAGGCGGCCCCGGGGCGCGGTTGCGCGGCGAGGTGCCCACCATGTTCCGCGGGCTGGTCCGCGGGGGGCGGCGGATGGCCGCCACCACCGCAGCCGGGGCCGGGACGGCCGTCGCGCTCGCCGCCCGGCTGTGGGAGCTGCGGGAGGCGGACCGTGTCCGTACCGTCGTGGAGATGGTCCGTACCGAGGCCGCGTCCGTCCTCGGGCACGCCTCCGCGCAGACCGTCGGCGCGGACCGGGACTTCCACGACCTGGGGCTCGACTCCCTCACGGCCCTGGAGCTGCGCAACCGCCTGACCGAGGCCACCGGCCTCCGGCTGCCCGCCACCCTCGTCTTCGACCACCCCACCCCCACCGCCCTCGCCGAACACCTCCTCGCCGAACTGCTCGACGAGGACGGAGCTGTGCGCCTGCCCGCCGCCGTGGCCACCGCGGCGGCCGACGACCCGATCGCCATCGTCGGCATGGCCTGCCGGCTGCCCGGCGGCGTCGACTCCCCCGAGGACCTGTGGGACCTCGTCCGCGAAGGACGGGAGGGCATCGCCGACTTCCCCACCGACCGGGGCTGGGACCTGGACACGCTCCTCGGCGCCGGCCCGGGCGACCGCGGTCGCAGCGCCACCGCCAAGGGAGGTTTCCTGCACGGGGTCGCCGAGTTCGACGCGGACTTCTTCGGCATCTCGCCGCGCGAGGCCCTCGCCATGGACCCGCAGCAGCGGCTGCTCCTGGAAACCTCCTGGGAGGCCATCGAGCGCGCCGCCATCGACCCGGCCGCTCTGCGCTCCAGCGCGACCGGAGTGTTCGTCGGCACCGGCGGTCAGGACTACGTCACCCTCGTGATGAACTCCCCCGAGGACATCGAGGGACACGCCAGCACCGGTCTCGCGGCCAGCGTGGTCTCGGGGCGGGTGTCGTACACCTTCGGATTCGAGGGCCCGGCCGTCACCGTCGACACCGCCTGCTCGTCCTCCCTGGTGGCCATGCACCTGGCCGCCCAGTCGCTGCGCAGCGGCGAGTCCTCGCTCGCCCTCGCGGGCGGCGTCACCGTCATGTCCTCCTCACTGGGCTTCCCCGGCTTCACCCGGCAGGGCGGCCTCGCCACCGACGGGCGCTGCAAGGCGTACGCGGATGCCGCCGACGGCACCGGCTGGTCCGAAGGCGTCGGCGTGCTCGTCCTGGAACGGCTCTCGGACGCCCGCCGCAACGGACACCAGGTCCTGGCACTCGTACGCGGCTCCGCCATCAACCAGGACGGCGCCTCCAACGGCCTCACCGCGCCCAACGGCCCCGCCCAGCAGCGCGTCATCCGTCAGGCCCTCGCCAACGCGGGCCTGACGCCCGCCGACGTCGACGTGGTCGAAGGACACGGCACCGGCACCACCCTCGGCGACCCGATCGAGGCGCAGGCCCTGCTGGCCACGTACGGCCAGGAGCGCGGCGAGGCCGGACAGCCCCTGCTGCTCGGCTCGCTCAAGTCGAACATCGGCCACACCCAGGCCGCTGCCGGTGTCGCCGGTGTGATCAAGATGGTCATGGCCATGCGTCACGACGCCGTGCCGCGCACCCTGCACGTGGACGCGCCCTCGACGCACGTCGACTGGTCCGGCGGTGACGTACGCGTCCTCACGGAGGCCGTACCGTGGCCGGACGTCGACCGGCCGCGCCGGGCCGCCGTGTCGGCGTTCGGGATCAGCGGCACCAACGCGCACACCATCATCGAGCAGGCACCGCCCGCAGAGGAGGAGCAGGCCCCACCCGCCGACGGGCCGGCCGGGGAGCACACCGCGGAGACGGCGGGGCAGCGCGTCGACAAGCCGGGCGCGCGGCCGGCCGGCGCCCCCGCCGTGCTGCCGTGGGTGGTGTCGGGCAAGTCCGAGGCCGCCCTCGACGCGCAGGCCCGGCGGCTGTCCCCGCTGTACGCCGAGCTGCCGGCGCTCGACGTCGCGTACTCGCTGGCGGCGGGACGCGGCACCTTCGAGCACCGGGCCGTACTGGCGGACGGTGTCGAGATCGCCCGCGGCACGGCCGCGGAGAGCCGCGTCACGGCCGCGCTGTTCACCGGGCAGGGCTCCCAACAGCTCGGCATGGGGCGTGAGTTGTACGACCGCTTCCCCGTGTACGCGGCGGCCTTCGACGCCGTGTGCGCGGCCCTGGACGAGCACCTCGACCGCCCTGTCCGTACGGTCGTGTGGGGCGAGGACGCGGAGGCGCTGAACGGGACGGAGTACGCCCAGGCGGCCCTGTTCGCCGTCGAGGTGGCGCTGTTCCGGCTGGTCGAATCACTGGGCGTGCGGCCCGAGTTCGTGGCAGGCCACTCGGTGGGCGAGATCGCCGCCGCGCACGTCGCCGGGGTGTTCGGCCTCGCCGACGCGTGCGCGCTCGTCGCGGCGCGCGGCCGGCTGATGCAGGCGCTGCCCGAGGGTGGCGCCATGCTGGCCGTACAGGCGACGGAGGAGGAGGTACGGGCGCTGCTGGTCGACGGCGGTCCGGTGTCGACCGCGGCCGTCAACGGGCCTTCTTCCGTGGTGGTTTCCGGTGCGGCCGAAGCCGTCGCGCGGATCGGCGCGCACTTCGGGGCCGAGGGCCGCAAGGTGACCCGGCTGCGCGTGTCGCACGCCTTCCACTCGCCGCTGATGGACCCGATGCTGGCGGAGTTCCGGGCCGTGGCCGCGCGTATCGCCTTCGCCGAGCCGCAGTTGGCGCTCGTGTCGAACCTGACCGGTGCCGTCGCGGAACCCGGCCTGGTGTGCACCCCCGACTACTGGGTGCGGCACGTCCGCGAGACCGTCCGCTTCGCCGACGGCGTCGGCGCGCTGCGCGACGCCGGGGTGTCCGCCTTCCTGGAACTGGGCCCCGACGGCATCCTCACCGCCGCCGTCCGCACCGCCCTCGGCACCCGGGACGACACCTGCGTCGCCGTGCCCGCACTGCGCGCCGGGCGGCCCGAGGAGCGGGCCCTGGTCGACGGGCTCGCCCGGCTGCACGTCAGCGGCGTGCGCGTCGAGTGGGCGCGGCTCTTCGACGGCACCGGCGCCCGACTCGTCGACCTGCCCACGTACGCCTTCCAGCGCACTCGGCACTGGCCGCGCACCGGGCCCGTCGAGCGGCCCGCCCCCGCCGCCCCGGCCGATCCGGCCGACGCGGAGTTCTGGACGGCCGTCGAGGGCCAGGACCTGGCCGCCCTGGCCACCGACCTGGACGTGGACGGCGAGGCGCTCGGCGCCGTGCTGCCCGCGCTGTCGAACTGGCGCCGCCACCGGCGTGACCAGGCACTCCTCGACGCCCTGCGGTTCCACGAGGTGTGGCAGCCGACCGGTACGTCCGGGGACGGCGAACCGGCCGGTGCCTGGCTCGTGGTCGTGCCCGCCGGGACCGCGGACGATGGCTGGAGCACCGCGGTACGGGAAGCGGCCGGGCCCGAGGCCCTGCACCTGACCGTCGACCCGGCGGCCGAGCGGACCGTACTGGCCGCTCGGTTGGCTCAACTCCCGTGCCCCGTTGCCGGGTTCGCCGGTGTACTGGCCCTTCCCGCCGCCGACGGGACGGCTGTCGCGGCGACCGCCGTACTCTTCCAGGCCCTGGCGGACGCCGGGATCGCGGCACCCCTGTGGTGCGTCACCCGGGGCGCGGTCTCCGTGGCCAGGACCGAAGCCCTGCCCTCCCCGGAGCAGGCGGGCCTCTGGGGACTCGGCCGGGTGGCCGCCCTGGAACACCCGCAGCGCTGGGGCGGTCTCATCGACCTGCCGGAGGCGCTCGACGCACGGACCGCCGGCCGGCTGGCCGCCGTTCTGGCCGGTACCGATGGCGAGGACCAGATCGCGGTCCGCGACTCCGCCGTGTACGTACGACGGCTGGTGCCCGCGCCGGCCGGTTCGCCCGACGCTGGCTGGCAGCCCGCCGCCGCACACCCCGACGGCACGGTCCTGATCACCGGCGGCACCGGCGGCCGGGGGAGCAGCACCGCCCGCTGGCTCGCGGCCGAGGGCGTGCGCCGTCTGCTGCTCGTCAGCCGTCGCGGCCCCGCCGCGCCCGGCAGCGCCGAACTCGTCGCCGAGCTGCGCGACTTGGGCGCCGAAGCCACCGTCGTGGCCTGCGACACCGCCGACCGGGACGCGCTGGCCGCCGTCCTGGCGGACATTCCCGACGCGCACCCGCTCACGGCCGTCGTCCATGCGGCAGCCGCCGTCGACGACGGGGTCCTCGACGACCTGACGCCGGAACGGCTGACGGCCGTACACCGGGCCAAGGCGCTGACGGCACTCCACCTGGACGAGCTGACCCGGGAACGGGACCTGTCCGCGTTCGTGCTCTTCTCGTCCGTGGCAGGCGCCGTCGGCACCCCCGGACGGGCGGCCGTCGCCGCCGCCAACGCGGTCCTCGACGCGCTCGCCCAGCAGCGCCACGCCCGTGGCCTGCCCGCGACCTCGCTGGCCTGGGGCGCCTGGATGGACGCCGAGCCCACCGCCGAGCCGAGCGTCGCGCCCACCGCCGAGACCACCGCCGCACCGAGCGTCGCGCCGGAGGCGCAGCCCGATGGTGCGATGCGGGGTACGGGTCTGCCCGCCGGTTCCGCGTCGCATGCCCGCGCCGCCGCCGACCAGCCGCCGGCCGACAGCGGCGCCCGGCGCACCGGAGTTCCCGCCGTGCACCCCGCGCTCGCGCTCGCCGCCCTGCGGCAGGCCGTCACCCGGCCCGCGCCCACCCTGATCGTCCTCGACCTGCGCCAGCCGCAGGTCCTGGACACCCTCGTCGGCCTGCGCGGCAATCCGCTGCTGGCCGGGATCCCCGCCGCCCGGCAGGCCATCGCCGACGCGGAGACGGCACGCGAGGACATCACCTCGCAGGCACACGAACTCACCCTGAGGCTGCGGGCACTGCCCGAAGCCGAGCGCCTGACCCTCCTCACCGACCTGGTACGCACCCACGTCGCGACCGTCCTCGGCCACAGCGGGAAGGCGGCCGTTTCCGCCGACCGCAAGTTCCGCGACCTCGGGTTCGACTCGCTCACCGCCGTCGAACTCCCCGCCCGCCTCAACCTCGCCACCGGCCTGAAGCTGTCCGCCACGGCCGTCTACGACTACCCGACCGCCACCGGTCTCGCCGAGCACCTGCTCGCCGAACTCCTCGGCGGGCAGCAGCCGGACGGGGCGTCGGCCGACGCCCCCCGGGCCGCTCTGGACGACGACCCGATCGCCATCGTCGGCATGGCCTGCCGGCTGCCCGGCGGAATCCGTACGCCCGAGGAACTGTGGCAGCTGGTCTCCACCGGCGGCGACGGCATCGAACCGTTCCCCACCGACCGCGGCTGGGACCTCAAGACCCTCGGCGCGGGAGACCCCGACGGGCGGGGCCGCAGCGCCACCCTGGAGGCCGGATTCGTCTCCGGGGTCGCCGACTTCGACGCGGGCTTCTTCGGGATCTCCCCGCGTGAGGCACTGGCCATGGACCCGCAGCAGCGGCTGCTCCTGGAGACCTCCTGGGAGGCCGTCGAGCGGGCCGGCATCGCGCCGGACTCCCTGCACGGCAGCCGCACCGGAGTGTTCGTCGGGACCAGCGGCCTCGACTACGCGACGCTGATGATGAACTCCCGCGAGGACATCGGCGGCCACGCGGGCACCGGCCTCGCCTCCAGCGTGCTGTCCGGGCGCATCTCCTACACCCTCGGCCTCGAAGGCCCCGCGGTCACCGTCGACACCGCGTGCTCCTCCTCCCTGGTCGCCCTGCACTCCGCCGCCCAGGCACTGCGCGGCGGCGAGTGCTCGCTCGCCCTGGCCGGCGGTGTCACCGTGATGGCGACCCCCGTCGGTTTCGCCGGCATGACCATCCAGGGCGGCCTCGCCGCCGACGGCCGCTGCAAGGCGTACTCGGACGCCGCCGACGGCACCAACTGGTCGGAGGGCGTGGGCATGCTCGTCCTGGAACGGCTCTCCGACGCCCGTGCCCACGGGCACGAGGTACTGGCACTGGTACGCGGCTCCGCCGTCAACCAGGACGGCGCCTCCAACGGCATCACCGCCCCCAACGGCCCCGCCCAGCAGCGCGTCATCCGTCAGGCCCTCGCCGCCGCCGGACTGACCCCCGCCGACGTGGACGCCGTCGAGGGCCACGGCACCGGCACCGCACTCGGCGACCCCATCGAGGCACAGGCGCTCCTGGCCACCTACGGCCGGGGCCGCGACCCCGAGCGGCCGCTGCTGCTCGGTTCGCTGAAGTCCAACATCGGGCACGCCCAGGCCGCCGCCGGTGTGGCAGGCGTGATCAAGACCGTGCTTGCCCTGCGGCACGGCGTCCTGCCCAGGTCCCTGCATATCGACGAGCCTTCGACGCACGTCGACTGGACCGCCGGTGCGATCGACCTGCTCACCGAGGCCAGGCCGTGGCCGGCAGTGGACCGCCCCTGGCGGGCGGGCGTCTCCTCGTTCGGGATCAGCGGCACCAACGCCCACACGATCATCGAGCAGGCCCCGCCCGCCGAGACCGCAGCACCCGCTCCCGACGCGCCTCCCGTACGGGAGGCCGCCGTGCCGTGGCCGGTGTCGGGGGCCACCCCCGCGGCCCTGGACGAGCAGCTCGCCCGCCTCACGGCCGACACCGCGGGCCGCGACCCGCTCGATGTGGGCCTCTCCCTCGCCACCACCCGTACCGCACTCGCGCATCGCGCGGTGCTGCTCGACGGAACGGAGGTCGCCCGCGGCGAGGCCTCTGGTCACACCACCGCCTTCCTGTTCTCCGGGCAGGGCGCCCAGCGACTCGGCATGGGCCGCGAACTCCACGCCCGCTTCCCCGTGTTCGCCGACGCCTTCGACGCCGTGTGCGCGGAACTCGACCCGCACCTGGAACGACCGCTGCGCGAGGTGATCTGGGGCACCGACACCGAGTCGGCCGACCGGACGGCGTACGCCCAGACCGGGCTGTTCGCCGTCGAGGTGGCCCTGTTCCGGCTGCTCGCCGCACTCGGCGTACGTCCGGAGTTCGTCGCGGGGCACTCCGTCGGCGAGATCGCCGCCGCCCACGCGGCCGGAGTGTTCTCACTGGCCGACGCGTGCACGCTGGTCGCGGCACGCGGGCGGCTGATGCAGGCGCTGCCCGAGGGCGGCGCGATGCTCGCCGTACAGGCCACGGAGGACGAAGTCGCACCGCTGATCGGCAAGTCGACCTCCGTCGCGGCGATCAACGGTCCGTCGTCCGTGGTGGTGTCCGGTGCGGAGGACCAGGTGGAGGCCGTACGGGCCCACTTCGCGGCCCTGGACCGCAAGACGACCCGCCTCCGGGTCTCGCACGCCTTCCACTCACCGCTGATGGACCCGATGCTGGACGAGTACCGGGCCGTCGTCGCCACGCTCGCCGTCGCCGAGCCGCAGGTCCCGCTCGTGTCCACCCTCACCGGCGCGCCGGCCCCGGCCGCACAGCTCGGCGACCCCGAGTACTGGGTGCGGCACGTGCGGGAGACCGTCCGCTTCGCCGATGCCGTGCACGCTCTGCGCGAGGCAGGGGCATCCGCCTTCCTGGAGGTCGGCCCCGACGGCACTCTCTCCGCCCTGGCCCCGCAGAGCCTCACCGAGGACGCCGAGCAGTGCGTCTGCGTCCCCGTGCTCAGGGCCGGCAGGTCCGAGGAGAGTGCCCTGGTCACCGCCCTGGCCCGGTTGCACGTCAGCGGCGTGGCGGTCGACTGGCCGCGGCTCTTCGACGGCACCGGCGCCCGCCGCACCCCGCTGCCCACCTACGCCTTCCAGCACGACCGGTACTGGCCGCGTCCCGCGCCCCTGTCCGGGGACGTGACCTCGGCCGGGCTGGTGCCCGCCGAACACCCGTTGCTCGGCGCGGCCGTCCCGCTCGCCGGGTCCGACGGCGTGCTGTTCACCAGCAGGCTCTCGCTCCGCGTCCACCCCTGGCTGCTCGACCACCGCGTCGACGGGGCGGCCCGCTTCCCGGACACCGCCTTCCTCGAACTCGCCGTCCGGGCGGGCGACCAGGTCGGCTGCGGACACCTCAGGGAGTTCGCCGTCACCGCACCGCTGCCGCTCGACCACGCCGAACCGGTGATCCAGGTGTGGGTCGGCGCCCCCGACGGGGACACCGGTGACCGTACGGTCGCCTGCTACGCCCGGCCGCACGACGCGGCCCCCGACGAGCCGTGGACCCGGCACGCCTCCGGCACCCTGACCGCGCAGCCCTTCAGTGCCCCGCCGGCCCCGCCGGTGTGGCCGCCGACCGGCGCCGCCGCCGTCGACCTCGACGGCTTCTACGGGGACGCCGGTCCCGGACCCGTCTTCCAGGGCCTCACCAGGGCCTGGCTGCACGGCGATGACGTGTTCGCCGAGGTGCGCCTGAGGGGCGAGGCCGCCGACGACGCCCGTTACTTCGGCCTGCACCCGGCACTGTCCGCGGCGGCCCTGCACGGAGCCGTCCTGCTCGGCATCGGCGGCGAGGACCGGTTGCCGAAGCCGCGGTCCTGGCAGGACCTCACCCTGCACGCGGGCGGCGCGTCGGTGCTGCGGGTCAGGCTGAGCCGGTCCGCCGAGGACACGGTGCTCATCGGTGCGTACGACGCCGAGGGCGCGCCCGTCCTGTCCGCGGCCTCGGTTGCCCTGGCCGCCGGCGAGGAGGCGACCGAGGAGGCCCGCTCGACCGCACGCGAACCGCTGTTCCACGTGGAGTGGATACCCGCCGACACCGAAGGCGGACCGGCCCGCGAGGCGCACGTCCTCGCGTTCGGCGGCACCGACCCCTACGGGCTCGGTGCCCGTGCCGCCTCCCTCGCCGAACTCGCCTCCTCGGGAAGCCAGTTGCCCGACCTGGTCGTCGTACCGCTGCCCGAGTGCACCGGTGGCGACGTGCCGCAGGCGGTGCACGCGCTGACCGGCCGGGTACTCGCCCTGGTGCAGGAGTGGCTCGAAGGGGAGCGGTTCGCCGCCTCCCGGCTCGTCTTCGTCACCCGCCGGGCGATCCGCGCCGTGGACGGCGACACCGTCACCGACCTCTCGGGCGGATCTGCCTGGGGCCTGGTGCGCTCGGCGAACTCCGAGCACCCCGACCGGTTCGCCCTCCTCGACACGGAGAAGGACACCGACGTCGCCGACGCCCTCCAGCTCCTCGCCGGGCCGCTGGCCGCCGGCGAGGCCCAGTTCGCCGTGCGCGGCGGCACCCTGCACGTCGGCCGGCTCGCCCGGCTGGCGACGGCCCCGAGCCTGCTGCCGCCCGCCGGAGCGGGCTGGCGGCTGGCGCTGCCGGACGGCGGCAGCGCCGAAGACCTGCGGCTGGTGCCGTGCCCGGACACGGAACGGCCGCTGGCCGAGGGCGAGGTACGCGTCGCCGTCACGGCGGCCGGCCTCACCGGCGGGGCCGTCACCGAAACCGTCGCCCGGACCACCGGCGGACCGGTCGCCCGGATCGCGGGCACCGTCAGCGAAACCGGTCCCGGAGTGTCGGGGCTGGGGGCCGGAGACCGCGTGATGAGCGTGGAGCCGACCGCGGTCGCCACCCTCGCCGTCCTGGACCGGAACGGGATCGCCCCCGTACCGGACGGCTGGACCTGGATACAGGCGGTCGCCACCGGGTCCGGTACGGCGGCCCCGGCCGGCCAGGGCGCCCCGACCGCCTCCGGCACCCCGGCCGTCGCGGTCGAACCGGCCACCGGGACCGCCTCAGGCACCCCGGCCCCTCCGGCCCTCTCCGGCACCCGACCCGTCCCGTACGGCACCCCGACTCACCTCCCGACGTACGACATCCGGCACGCCCGGACAGCCCTGCGCACCCTCACCTCCGACGCCGGGCCCCTGCACGGCGCGGTGCTCACCATGCCGCCCGCCTGGAACCCGGAGGGCACCGTCCTCGTCACCGGCGGCACCGGCGCCCTCGGCCGCCACCTCGTCCGCAGGCTGGCCGCCCGCGGCGTCCGGCACCTGCTGCTCACCAGCCGACGCGGTCCGGCCGCACCCGGCGCCGCCGACCTCACCGCCGAACTGGAGGCCCTGGGCGTACACGTCACGGTCACCGCCTGCGACACCGCCGACCGGCAGGCCGCGGCCGACCTGATCGCGGGCATCCCGGCCGCGCACCCGCTCACCGCCGTGATCCACACGGCCGGTGTGCTGGACGACGGCGTCATCACCGCCCTCACCCCCGAACGGCTCTCCGACGTCATGCGGCCGAAGGTCGACGCGGCCTGGAACCTGCACGAGGCCACCCAAGGTCTCGCCCTCGCCGCCTTCGTGACGTTCTCCTCCATCGCCGGCCTCATGGGCAGCCCCGGCCAGGGCAACTACGCCGCCGCCAACTCCTTCCTGGACACCCTCGCCGACCACCGCGCGGCCCTCGGACTGCCCGGCACCTCCCTGGCCTGGGGTCCCTGGGTCCAGGACGACGGCATGACGAGCGAACTCAGCGACACCGACATGCGGCGCATGCAGTCCGGCGGCATGCCCCCGCTCTCCATCGAGCAGGGCCTCACCCTGTTCGAGGCAGCTCTGGGCTCCGCCGAACCGCTCGTCATCCCGATCGGGCTGACCGGCGGGGGAATGCGCCCGCAGGGCGAGGTCCCGCCGCTGTTCCGGGGGCTGGTACGGACCGCCCGCCGGGCCGCCGCCAACACCGCGGGCGGTCAGGACGCCGCCGCCGACCTCACCCGCAGGCTCGTCGCGCTCAGCGAGAAGGACCGCCTGCGCCACCTCACCGACCTGGTGCGGACCGAGGCCGCGTCCGTGCTCGGGCACGCCTCGGCCGACGAGGTGGAGGCCGGCCGGGACTTCTACGAGCTCGGCTTCGACTCGCTGACCGCCGTCGAGCTGCGCAACAAGCTCGCCGCGGCCACCGGCATGAGGCTTTCCGCCACGGTCGTCTTCGACAACAGGACACCCGCCGAACTCGCCCGCTGGCTGCGCGGCGAACTCGCCCAGCAGACCCCGGCCGACGACGCGGCGGGCGGCGGAGCCTCCCTCGGCCTCGCCCCCGGGGAGTCCGAACCCGGCTCGCTGGAAAGGCTGTTCACCGACGCCCTCGCCTCCGGCAAGGTCCCCGAGGCCCAGCGCATGCTGGCCGCCGTGGCCGCGCTGCGCCCCACCTTCGAGGCATCGGCCGAACTGGAGGACCTGCCCCACGCCTCCGCCCTCTCCGAAGGACCCACCGCCCCGAAACTCGTCTGCGTCAGCGCGCCCACCGCCAACGCGGGCGTCCACCAGTACGCCCGTCTCGCCGCGCACTTCCGGGGGAAGCGGGCCGTGGCGGCACTGCCCCTGGTGGGCTTCGAGACCGGGGAACGGCTGCCCGCCACCCCGGAGGCCGCCACCCGGGTGATCGCCGAGAGCGCCCTGCGGGAGGCCGACGGCAAACCGTTCGTCCTCGTCGGCCACTCCTCCGGCGGGTCCTTCGCCTACGCGGCGGCCGGACTCCTCGAACACACCTGGGGCATCAAGCCCGCCGGTGTGGTGCTCCTGGACACCTACAGCTTCCAGCACAACGACGGCGAAGGCGTCGACTACCAGGGCATGATGCGCCTCAACTTCGCGGGCGGGGAAGCCTCGGCCGGCACGGCGGAGGGCTCGGTGGTCCGGCTGACCAGCGCCCGGCTGTCCGCCATGGGCCGCTGGATGGTCCTGCTCAGCAGGCTCCGGGTGCAGCACACCAGCGCACCCGTGCTCCTGGTGAAGTGCGCGAAGCAGTTGTACGGAGCCGACGGCCGGCCGATCGAACAGCAGCCGTCCGTACAGAGCGCGCCCCTGGTCGCCGGAGCGCAGGAGCGGCCCGTGGACGCCGACCACCTGTCGATGATCCGCGAGGACTCGGCGCGGACCGCGCAGATCATGGAGGAATGGCTCACCGAGCACGCGCGCACCGACCGGGGCTGACCCCGCCGAACCGGCGCACCGGGCCCCTTCCCCCGGGGTTCGGTGCGCCCTCCCCACGTCCCGCCGTCCGGCACGGGCTCCGCGGCGCGCCGGGACGATGCGGGCAGGGCCTCGGGCGGCCCCGGGAAGCCTCTAGGGAAATTCGGAGTCGGCCCTCGTGAGACTGGGCGGGAAACCCCGGCATCTCACCTCGAGAGGTTGACATCCTGATGTCGAACGAGCAGAAGCTTCGCGATTATCTGAAGCGAGCCATCGCCGATCTCGACGAGACGCGCGAGCGACTGCGTGAGGTGAACGACAAGAACCGGGAGCCCATTGCGATCGTCGGCATGGCCTGCCGCTACCCGGGTGGCGCCGACACTCCCGAGCGGCTGTGGGAGCTGGTGCGCGACGGCGTCGACGCCGTCTCCGCCTTCCCCACCGACCGCGGCTGGGACCTCAAGGGCCTCTACGCCGGCACCGGCACGTCCACCGCGGGCACGTCCGCCGACGCCCCGGCCCCCGGCGACCCGGGCGGCGAAGGCGCGGCGTACCCCCGCGAGAGCGGCTTCCTGCACGGCGCGGGCGCGTTCGACGCGGGCTTCTTCGGGATCTCACCGCGTGAGGCCCTCGCCATGGACCCGCAGCAGCGGCTGATGCTGGAGACGGCCTGGGAGGCGATCGAGCGGGCCGGCATGTCCCCGCACGCCCTGCGCTCCACCCGGACGGGTGTGTTCATCGGCGCCGGGCACGGCGGCTACGACACGGCGGCCACGGCTCCCGCCACCGGACAGGTGCGCGAAGACGTCGCGGGTCACCTGCTCACCGGCAACACCGTCAGTGTCGCCTCGGGCCGCATCTCGTACGTCCTGGGCCTGGAGGGCCCGGCCATCACCGTCGACACGGCCTGTTCCTCGTCGCTGGTGGCCCTGCACCTGGCGGTGCAGTCGCTGCGCCGGGGCGAGTGCACGCTCGCCCTCGCCGGCGGCGTCACGGTCATGGCCACCCCGCAGATGTTCGCGGAGTTCGGCCGCCAGCGCGGCCTGGCCGCAGACGGCCGCTGCAAGCCCTTCTCGGCCGCCGCCGACGGAACGGCGTGGAGCGAGGGCGCCGGTGTCCTCCTCGTCGAGCGGTTGTCCGACGCCCTGCGCAACGGCCATCCGGTACTGGCCGTCGTACGCGGCTCCGCCGTCAACCAGGACGGCGCCAGCAACGGCCTCACCGCACCGAACGGTCCCTCGCAGCAGCGCGTCATCCGGCGGGCACTGGCCGACGCGGGCCTCGCCGCCACCGACGTGGACACCGTCGAGGCGCACGGCACCGGCACCCGGCTGGGCGACCCCATCGAGGCCACCGCCCTGCTGGCCGCCTACGGCCAGGGGCGCCCGGCGGACCGGCCGCTGCTCCTGGGCTCGGTGAAGTCCAACATCGGCCACACCCAGGCCGCCGCCGGTGTCGCGGGCGTCATCAAGACCGTGCTCGCCATGCGCCACGGCGTGCTGCCCGCGACCCTGCACCTGGACGAGCCGTCCCCGCACGTCGACTGGTCGGCGGGCAGCGTACGGCTGCTCACGGACGAGACCGCCTGGCCCGCGGCGGACGACCGGCCGCGACGGGCCGCCGTCTCCTCGTTCGGCGTCAGCGGCACCAACGCCCACGTCATCCTCGAACAGCCACCGACCGCTTCCGACGACAGCCCCGGCGGCTCCCCCGCCTTCGACAGCTCCGGGGCGCTGCCGTGGCTCCTCTCGGCGAAGACGGCCGACGCACTGCGCGACCAGGCTGTACGTCTTGCCGAACACGTGCGCGTCCGAACGGAGTTGGGCGTCGCCGACATCGCCTTTTCGCTCGCCACCACGCGGGCCCCGCTGGAACACCGGGCCGCGATCGTGGCCGATGACCGGGCGGGCCTGCTGGCCGGCCTCGATGCTCTGGCGGAAGGCGGGGGAACGTCGTCGTCCGCGGACAAGGGCCTCCTGGCGATGCTCTTCACCGGTCAGGGGTCGCAACGCCTGGGCATGGGGCGTGAGTTGTATGCCCGTTTCCCGGTGTTCGCTGCGGCCTTCGACGCGGTGTGCGCGGAGCTGGACGTCCCCGTGCGGGACGTGGTGTGGGGCGAGGACGCGGAGGCGCTGAACCAGACGGTGCACGCGCAGGCAGCGCTGTTCGCCGTGGAGGTCGCGCTGTACCGCCTCGTGGAGTCGTGGGGCGTGAAGCCGGACTTCGTGGCGGGTCACTCCATTGGTGAAGTGGCTGCGGCGCATGTGGCCGGGGTGTTCTCGCTCGCCGACGCGTGCAGGTTGGTGGCTGCGCGCGGGCGGTTGATGCAGGCGCTGCCCGAGGGCGGCGCGATGCTGGCCGTGCAGGCGACGGAGGCCGAAGTCCTGCCGCTGCTGGGCGAGTCGGTCTCGGTCGCGGCGGTCAACGGTCCGTCGTCGGTGGTGGTGTCCGGTGTGTCGGAGCAGGTGGAGTCCGTACGGGCCCACTTCGAGGCGCAGGGCCGCAAGACGACCCGCCTCCGGGTCTCGCACGCGTTCCACTCACCGTTGATGGACCCGATGCTGGACGACTTCCGTGCGGTGGTGTCGGGGCTCTCCCTCTCCGCCCCCGCGATTGCGATGGCGGCTGGTGCCGAGTCGGTGTGTGATCCGGAGTACTGGGTGCGCCACGTCCGTGAGGCGGTGCGCTTCGCGGACGAGGTGCGGTTCCTGTCCGGGCAGGGTGTGCGGCGGTTCCTGGAGCTGGGTCCCGACGGGGTCCTGTCCGCGATGGCTGCCGACTGCCTGCCCGTAGGCGGCGACGCTGTCCTCGTACCCGTACTGCGCAAGAACCGCGACGAGGAGACGTCCGCCCTCCAGGCCGTGACCCGGCTCCACGTGGACGGGGTCGAAGTCGACTGGGCCGCGTTCTTCTCCGGCACCGGCGCGCGCGTCGTCGAGCTGCCCACCTACGCCTTCCAGCACCAGCGCTACTGGCTCCCGGCCGACGGCAGGGACCTGCTGCGCGACGCCGGTCCGGCCGTCGCCACCGACCAGGTGGAGGCGGCCTTCTGGGAAGCCGCCGAACGCGGCGACCTGGCCGCGGCCTCCGCCGTACTCGGCATCGAGGGCGCGCCCGCCGAAGCGTCCCTCGACGAACTGCTCCCGGTCCTCGGCGCCTGGCGCGCCAAGCGACGCGGCCTCGCCACGATCGAGTCGTGGGCCTACCAGGCCACCTGGACCGCCCTTGACGCCCCCGGTACCGGGCTGCCGTCCGGCTCCGGCTGGCTGGCCGTCGTACCCGACCACCTGGCCGAGGACGAGTCCCTGGCCGCGCTGCTCGCCGGCCTCACCGACCTCGGGGCAGACGTCGAACGGCTCCTCGTGCCCACCGCCGACGACGCCGAGTCCCTCGCCGCGAAGGTCCGTACGGCCCTGGCCGAGGTCTCCGCGGGGCCGGTGTCCGGCGTGCTGTCCTTCCTCGCCCTCGACGAGCGCCCGCACCCCGCCCACCCCGCGGTCCCGCGCGGCCTCCTCGCCACCGCGGACCTGCTGCGAGCCCTGGAGGCAGCGGAGGCGGAGGCGCCGTTGTGGTGCCTGACCCGCGGCGCGGTGTCCGTCGACGGCACGCAGCCGCCGACCGGTCCGCTCCAGGCCCAGACCTGGGGACTCGGCCGGGTCGCGGCGCTGGAGTTCCCGCAGCGCTGGGGCGGGCTCATCGACCTGCCCTCCGCCCCCGACGCGGGCGCGGGCGGCACCGCCGGCGCCCTCGACGGCTGTGACCTCGCGGCCCGGGTGGCCGACGTGCTCGGTGCGGACACCGGAGAGGACCAGGTCGCCGTACGGTCCTACGGAACGTACGGCCGACGCCTCACCCACGACGTCCCCGCACAGGACACGGACCAGTGGTCCGCCCCGCGCGGCACCGTCCTCGTGACCGGCGGTACGGGGGCCCTGGGCGGCCGTGTCGCCCGCTGGCTGGCCGGGGCGGGTGCCGAGCACCTGTTGCTGGCCGGCCGCCGGGGCCCGGCGGCGGAAGGCGTCGGCGAACTGGTCGCCGAACTGGAGGAGACGGGCGTACGGGTGACCGTCGCGGCCTGCGACACCGCGGACCGGGACGCGCTCGCCGCCCTCCTCGACGCCGTACCCGCCGAGCTGCCGCTTCGCGGAGTCGTCCATGCCGCCGGTGTCCTCGACGACGGCGTCCTGGACGCGCTGACCGGCGAGCGGTTCGAGACCGTGCTGCGCGCCAAGGCGGAGTCCGCCCGGCTGCTCGACGAACTCACCCGCGCCACCCGTGTCTCCCGTGCCGCAGAGGAGGGGTGCGAGGGCGGATCGCGGGACGGGCGGGGTGGCATTCCGCAGGATCCGCACGGCAGTGACCCGCACGGCGGCCACCCGCTGTCGATGTTTGTGCTGTTCTCCTCCGTCACCGGTGTCCTCGGCAACGCGGGACAGGCCAACTACGCCGCCGCCAACGCCTACCTGGACGCCCTCGCCGAGCAGCGCCGCGCCGCCGGGCTGCCCGCCACCTCGGTGGCCTGGGGCTCGTGGGCCGACGCCGGAATGGCAGCCGGCGACGACGCCCTCACCCACCGGATCCGCCGCGGCGGCATGACCCCGATGGCGCCCGAACTCGCCCTCGCCGCCCTCCAGCGGGCCCTCGCGAGCGATGCCGCCTGCGTGACGGTCGCCGACATCGACTGGAACACCCTCGGCCCGATCCTCTCGGCCACCCGGCCCAGCCCACTGATCGACGACCTGCCCGAGGTACGGCGGCTCGCGGAGACCGCGCGGAACCGGGCCGGGGCGGCGTCGCCGCTGCGCGCACGCCTGCTCGCCCTGGCGACCCCCGCCGAGCAGGAACGCGCCCTGAACGACCTGCTCCGCGAAGAGATCGCCCACGTCCTCGGGCACGCCTCCGCGGGCGCCGTCGACGTCAACCGCGCCTTCCGCGACCTGGGCTTCGACTCGCTGACCGCCGTGGAGCTGCGCAACCGGCTCACCGCTCGCACCGGCCTTCGGCTGCCCGCCACGCTCCTGTTCGACCACCCGACGGCCGCCGCGGTGGCCGCGCACCTGCGCGCCGAACTGCTGGACGGCCACACACCCGCCGGGGCCGCCCCGGCCGCCCGCGCCGGGGCGGACGACGAGCCGATCGCGATCGTCTCCATGGCCTGCCGCTTCCCCGGCGGCGTCGGCTCCCCGGAGGAGTTCTGGGAACTGCTCGCCCGGGGCGGCGACGGAGTGTCCGCGCTGCCCACCGACCGGGGCTGGGACACCGAGGGGATCTACCACCCCGACCCGGAGCACCAGGGCACCAGCTACGTCCGGGAGGGCGGCTTCCTCACCGGACTGGCCGGTTTCGACGCCGAGTTCTTCGGGATCTCGCCGCGCGAGGCCCTCGCCATGGACCCGCAGCAGCGGCTCCTCCTCGAAACGGCCTGGGAGACCGTCGAGCGCGCCGGCATCGTCCCCGACACCTTGCGCGGAAGCGCGACCGGCGTGTTCGTCGGCTCCAACTTCCAGGACTACCAGCAGGTTCTGGGCACCGCCGAGGACGACGTCACCGGACACCTGATGACCGGCAACGCGGCCAGCGTGGTCTCCGGCCGGGTGTCGTACGCCTTCGGCCTGGAGGGCCCGGCGGTCACCGTGGACACCGCCTGCTCCTCCTCGCTGGTCTCCCTGCACCTCGCCGCCCAGGCGCTGCGCCGCGGCGAGTGCACCCTCGCCCTGGCGGGCGGCGTCACCGTCATGTCGACCCCGCACATGTTCGTGGAGTTCTCCCGGCAGCGCGGTCTCGCGGCCGACGGGCGCTGCAAGCCGTTCGCGGGCGCCGCGGACGGCACGGGCTGGGCGGAGGGCATCGGCCTGCTGCTGGTGGAACGCCTCTGCGACGCCCGGCGCAACGGACACCCCGTCCTCGCCGTGCTCCGCGGCTCCGCCGTCAACCAGGACGGCGCCTCCAACGGCCTGACCGCCCCCAACGGCCCCTCCCAGCAGCGCGTCATCCGCCGCGCCCTGGCCGACGCGGGACTCGGGGCCGACGAGGTCGACGCGGTGGAGGCGCACGGCACCGGCACCCGGCTCGGCGACCCGATCGAGGCGCAGGCGCTGCTCGCCACGTACGGGCGGGAACGTCCGGCCGACCGGCCGCTGCTCCTGGGCTCGGTGAAGTCCAACATCGGCCACACCCAGGCCGCCGCCGGCGTCGCGGGCGTCATCAAGATGGTCCTGGCGATGCGCAACGGCGTACTCCCGCAGTCCCTGCACATCGACGAACCGTCCCCGCAGGTGGACTGGTCGGCGGGCGCGGTCGAACTCCTCTCCGCCCCCACCCCCTGGCCGTCGGTGGGCCGCCCGTACCGCGCGGGCGTCTCCTCCTTCGGTATCAGCGGCACCAACGCCCACGTCATCCTGGAGGCGGCCGCCCCGCCGCAGCCCGCCCGCCCCGTGGGCGAGAGCGGCTCCGACCCCGGGAACAGCTCCACGCCGGACGGCGCGGCCGGTCTCGGGAACAGCTCCGTGCCCGGCGGCGCGGCCGGCTCGGTGAGCGACGCCGCGTCCGGCGGCGAGGCCGGGTCCGGCGCGGGCGAGGCGTCCGTCCTGCCGTACGTGCTGTCCGCCAAGTCCCCCGACGCGCTCGCCGCGCAGGCCGCACGCCTCGCCGTGCACCTGCGCGACGGCGCGGCCGGGACCGGTGACGGCCTGCCGCGCGTCGCGCACGCGCTCGCCGCGACCCGTACCGCGATGACGCACCGCGCCACCGTCCTCGCGTCCGACCCCGCCACGCTGCTCGCCGGGCTGGACGCCCTCGCCGAGGACCGGGGCCAGTCGTCGCCCGCCGTCCGCGAGGGCACCGCGGAGGGCGAAGGCGGCGGCACCGTCTTCGTCTTCCCCGGCCAGGGCTCCCAGTGGCCCGCGATGGCCCGCGGTCTCCTCGACACCTCACCGGTGTTCGCCGCCCGGATCGCCGAGTGCGCCGCCGCCGTCGACGCGTACACCGACTGGTCCCTGATGGACGTGCTGCGCCAGGCCGAGGGCGCGCCCTCGCTGGAGCGCGTCGACGTGGTCCAGCCGGTGCTGTTCGCCGTCATGGTGTCCCTTGCGGAGCTGTGGCAGGCGCACGGCGTGCGCCCCGCAGCCGTCGTCGGCCACTCCCAGGGCGAGATCGCCGCCGCCTGCGTGGCCGGCGCCCTCACCCTGGACGACGCCGCCCGCGTCGTCGCGCTGCGCAGCCGGGCCCTGACCGCCCTGTCCGGGCAGGGCGGCATGGTCTCCGTCGCCCGTCCCGCCGACGAGGTGCGCGCCCTGCTGGCCCCCTGGGGCGAGCGGCTGTCCCTCGCGGCCGTCAACGGCCCCTCCTCCGCGGTCGTCTCCGGAGAGCCCGACGCCCTGGAGGCCCTGCTCGACGCCTGCGCCCGGGACGGCGTACGGGCCAAGCGCATCCCCGTCGACTACGCCTCGCACTCGGCCCAGGTGTCCCGTATCGAGAAGGAGTTGCACGCCGTACTGGCACCCGTCGCGCCGCGTGCCGCGCGCATCCCCTTCTGTTCCACGGTGACCGGCGCCCCGATCGACACCACCGTGCTCGACGGCGCCTACTGGTTCGCCAACCTGCGCGGCACCGTCGAGTTCGAGCAGGCCACCCGCGCGCTGCTCGACGCGGGACACCGAGTGTTCATCGAGGTCAGCCCGCACCCCGTGGTCACCACCGGAATGCAGGAGACCATCGAGGCCACCGGGGCCGCCGCGGCTGCCACCGGCACCCTGCGCCGCGACGAGGGCGGCCCCGACCGGTTCAGGCTCTCCCTGGCCGAGGCCCACAACCACGGCGCGCACGTCGACTGGGAGATGTTCTTCGAGGCCGTCGGGGTCCCGCGCCCCACCGACCCGCCGGCGCTGCCCACCTACGCCTTCCAGCACCGCCGCTACTGGCCGCGCCCGGCCACCGCCGGCTCGGGGGACGTCGCCTCCGCCGGACTCGGCGCCCTCGACCACCCGCTGCTCGGCGCGGCCCTGCCGCTCGCCCTCGGCGGCGAACTCGTCGCCACCGCCCGCTGGTCGCTGCGCAGCCACCCGTGGCTCGCCGACCACGCGGTGGCCGGCACCGTCGTGGTGCCCGGCGCCGCGCTCGTCGAGGTGGCCGTCCGGGCCGGCGACGAGCTGGGCTGCGGCCGGGTCGAGGAGCTGACCCTGCACGCACCCGTCCTGCTGCCCGAGCGCGGCGGCATCCAGGTCCAGTTGGCGGTCGCCGCCCCCGACGCCGCCGGACTGCGGAGCGTCACCCTGCACGCCAGGCCCGACGACGCACCGGAAGCGGAGTGGACCCTGCACGCCGACGGCACCCTTGCGGCCCCGGCCGCCGATTTCGCCGAAGGCACCCTCCCCGAGGGGGAGTTCACCGTGTGGCCGCCGCGCGGGGCGGAGCCCGTCGAAGAGGTGGACGGACACTACGCGTCGCTGCGCGCCCAGGGCTACGCGTACGGACCGGTCTTCCAGGGCCTGCGGGCAGCCTGGCGGCTCGGCGCCGACGTGTACGCCGAGGTGGTCCTGCCCGAAGCGGGCGCGGCGGACGCGGCCCGCTTCGGCATCCACCCCGCACTGCTCGACGCGGCGCTGCACGCGGCCGGACTCGGCCCGTTGAGCAACTCCGAAGGCAGCACCGGCCTGCCCTTCTCCTGGACGGGGGTCACCCTCCACGCCACGGGCGCCACCTCCCTGCGGGTCCGGCTGCGCCCCGCGGGAACGGACGCCGTGTCGGTCCTGATGGCCGACCCGCTCGGCCGCCCGGTCGCCGCCGTCGACGCCCTCGCGGTACGACCGGTCACGGCCGCCGCCCTCAGCGGTGCGGAAACCGTGCCCCGTACGGTCCGCGACGCCCTGTTCCACCTGGACTGGGCCCCGACGGCGGCGAAGAGCGCCCACCCTCCGACGGACCGGGCCGCCCGCCAGGCCCCCCGCTGGGCCGTCCTGGGTCACCACGGCCCCGCCCACCGGGCCGCCCTCGGCGAGGGCGGCGCCGTCCTCACCCGGTGGGACACCCTGGCCGACGCGGCCGCCGCACTGCCGGAGACCGGCACACCGGACGTCGTGCTGATCACCGGTACCAACGGGACCGCCGACGCGTCCACCGGCCCCGCAGCCGGGGCCGCCCACCTGCTGGAGCGCGTACTGGCCCTGCTCCAGGGCTGGTTGGCGGACGACAGGTTCGACGGATCACGACTGGTCGTCACCACCCGGGACGCCGTCACCCCCGACCCCGGCGGCGCCGTCGGCGACCTCCCCGGCTCGGCCCTGTGGGGGCTGCTGCGGTCGGCGCAGACCGAGCACCCCGGCCGGATCGTGCTCGCCGACCTGGACGACGACCCCGCGTCCTGGCGCGCCCTGCCCCAGGCGGTCGCCGCGGGCGGCGAACCCCAGCTGGCGCTGCGCCAGGGAACCGCGTACGCGCCCCGCCTGACCCGTACCCACGCCTCCGGCGCGCTCCCCGTGCCGCGCGAGGACGGGCCCTGGCGGCTGGACATCCCCGAGAAGGGCAGCCTGGACCACCTGGCCCTGCTGCCCGCCCCGCAGGCGGCCGCACCGCTCGCACCCGGGCAGGTCCGGATCGAGGTCCGGGCCGCCGGACTCAACTTCCGCGACGTGCTGAACGCCCTCGGGATGTACCCCGGCGGCGCCGAGTTCCTCGGCTCCGAGGCCGCGGGCGTCGTCGTCGAAACCGGGCCCGACGTCACCGGCCTGTGCGTCGGCGACCGCGTCTTCGGCATGGTCACCGGCGGCTTCGGCCCGCTGGCCGTCGCCGACCACCGCGTCGTCACCCGGATGCCGGCGGGCTGGACCTTCGCCCAGGCCGCCGCCGCACCCGTCGTGTTCCTCACCGCCTACTACGCGCTGCGCGACCTCGCGGGGCTCGCCGAGGGCGAGTCCGTCCTCGTGCACGCCGCCGCGGGCGGCGTCGGGATGGCCGCCACCCAGCTCGCCCGCCTGTGGGGCGCCGAGGTCTACGGCACCGCCAGCGAACCCAAGCAGCGCCTGCTGCGCGCCGCGAGCGACGGCCTGCCCGCGGAGCGCCTCGCCTCCTCCCGGACCCTGGACTTCGAGGAGACCTTCCGCACGGCACGCGAAGGCCGGGGCGTGGACGTGGTCCTCAACTCGCTCGCCGGCGAGTACGTCGACGCGTCCCTGCGCCTGCTGGCCCCGGGCGGGCGGCTCATCGAAATGGGCAAGACCGACGTCCGGGACGCCGCCGACATGGCACGCGACCACGACGGCGCCCGCTACCGCGCCTTCGACCTCGCCGAGGCGGGCCCCGAGCGGATCGGCGCGATGCTCGCCGATCTCGTCACCCTCTTCGAGGAAGGCGCGCTGCGCCCCCTGCCGGTCACCGCCTGGGACGTCACCCACGCCCAGGAGGCGTTCCGGTACGTCTCCCAGGCCCGCCACACCGGCAAGGTCGTCCTGACCGTGCCCCGCCCGTGGGACCCCGAGGGCACCGTCCTCATCACCGGCGGCACCGGAGAACTCGGCGGCACGCTCGCCCGCCACCTCGTCACCGAACACGGCGTACGGCACCTGCTGCTCGCCGGACGCCGCGGCCCCGACAGCGCCGGCGCGACCGGACTCCGTGCGGAACTCGAAGGGTTGGGCGCCTCGGTGACCGTCGCCGCCTGCGACGCCGCCGACCGTACGGCGCTCGCCGCGCTGCTCGGCACCGTGAGCGACGCCCACCCGCTGACCGCCGTCGTGCACGCCGCCGGTGTGCTCGACGACGGCGTGGTCACCGCCCTCACCCCCGAGCGGCTGCACACCGTACTGCGCCCCAAGGCGGACGCCGCCTGGAACCTGCACGAGCTGACCCGGCACCTGGACCTCGCCGGCTTCGTGCTGTTCTCCTCCGCGGCGGGCACGTTCGGCAACGCCGGGCAGGGCAACTACGCCGCCGCCAACACCTTCCTGGACGGCCTCGCCCGCCACCGCCGGACCACCGGCCTGCCCGCCGCCTCGCTCGCCTGGGGCCTGTGGGCACGGGCCAGCGAGATGACCCGGCACCTGGACGACGGCGCGCGCGGCCGCGCCCGCTCCACCGGAGGGCTGCCGCTCGCCACCCGCGACGGGCTCGCGCTGTTCGACGCCGCCCTCGCCGCCCGTCGGCCGCTGCTCGTACCGGTACGCCTGGACCACACCGCCCTGCGCGGTCGTACGCCCGAGGCGCTGCCCCCGATCCTGCGCGGCCTGTTCCGGGGCACGGCCGCCCGGCGCACCGCCGACACCGGTGGCGGCGCCGCGGGCGGCGGTCTGCGGCAGCGGCTGGCCGCGCTGCCCGCAGCCGAACGGCCAAGCGTGCTCGTCGACCTGGTCACCACGTGCGCGGCGGCCGTACTCGGGCACGCCGACGCCGGCCAGGTCCACGCCGGAAAGGCGTTCCGCGACCTCGGCTTCGACTCGCTGACCGCCGTGGAACTGCGCAACCGGCTCGCCGCCGCCGCCGGGCTGCGGCTGCCCGCCACCCTGGTCTTCGACCATCCGACCCCCGTCGCGCTCGCCGCACACCTGGGCGGCCTGCTGACCGACACCGCGCCTGCTCCCGGGACGTCCGCCGCCCCGGCCCCGGCCGCCCCGGACGACGACCCCGTCGTCATCGTCGGCATGGCCTGCCGCTACCCAGGCGACGTCCGCTCGCCCGAGGACCTGTGGACCCTACTGGCCACCGGCACCGATGCCATCGGCGGCTTCCCCACGGACCGCGGCTGGGACCTGGAGCACCTCTACGGTTCCGTCCCCGACCACCCGGACGCCTCCCGCACCCTCGAAGGCGGCTTCCTGCACGGCGCCGCCGACTTCGACGCGGACTTCTTCGGCATCGGCCCGAACGAGGCCACCGCGATGGACCCGCAACAGCGCCTGCTGCTCGAAACGGCGTGGGAGGCGGCGGAACGGGCCGGCATCGACCCCAGGTCGCTGCGCGGCACCCGTACCGGCGTCTTCGCCGGGCTGTCCTCCAGCGACTACCTGAACCGCGGCGCCGAGATCCCCGAGGCACTCGCGGGATACGTCAACACCGGCAATGCCGTCAGCGTCGTCTCCGGCCGTGTCTCCTACGCGCTGGGCCTGGAGGGCCCGGCCGTCACCGTCGACACCGCCTGTTCCTCGTCCCTGGTCGCGTTGCACATGGCCGCCCAGGCGCTGCGGGCCGGCGAATGCTCGCTCGCGCTGGCGGGCGGGGTGACCGTCATGTCCTCCCCGGTGATCATCGTGGACTTCTCCCGGCAGCGCGGCCTGGCCGCCGACGGCCGCTGCAAGCCGTTCTCGGCGGCGGCCGACGGCACCGGCTTCTCGGAGGGCGCCGGGCTGGTCGTCCTCGAACGGCTCTCGGACGCCGTACGCAACGGCCACCGCGTACTGGCCGTCGTGCGCGGCTCGGCCGTCAACCAGGACGGCGCCTCCAACGGCCTGACCGCCCCCAACGGACCCGCCCAGCAGCGGGTCATCCGCCAGGCCCTCGACGGCGCCGGCCTGTCCGGCGCCGACATCGACGCGGTCGAGGCGCACGGCACCGGCACCCGGCTCGGCGACCCGATCGAGGCGCAGGCCCTGCTCGCCGTGTACGGGCAGGACCGGCCGGTGGACCGGCCGCTGCTCCTGGGCTCCGTGAAGTCCAACCTCGGGCACACCCAGGCCGCGGCCGGGGTCGCCGGAGTGATGAAGATGGTGCTCGCCATGCGGCACGGTCTGCTTCCGAAGTCGCTGCACCTCGACGAGCGGACCCCGCACGTGGACTGGTCGTCGGGCGCCGTACGCGTCCTGGACGAGGCGGCCCCCTGGTCGACGGCCGACGGCCGCCCGCGCCGGGCCGGGGTCTCCTCCTTCGGCATCAGCGGCACCAACGCGCACGTGATCCTGGAGCAGGGTCCGGACGCCGCGCCCCCGGCGTTCGGCAAGGCCCCGGACGCGGCACGGGCCCCGGGGGCGGGTGCCACGGAGTCCTCGCCGACGCCGGAGGCCGCTGGCTCCGGGACGGCGTCCGGCGATGAGACGGCGGTACTCGCCGGGTCCGGGGCGACGCCGGGCGATTCCGGCGCCAGGACGACGTCGAAGGACGAATCGGCCGTGCCCACCGGGTCCGGGACGACTCCCGAGGACCCGCCGGGCGCGGTGCGGTCCCCGTCCGCCGACCCGGTCCTGCCCTGGCTGCTCTCCGCGCGGAGCGCGCCCGCCCTGCGCGGACAGGCGCGGGCCCTGCTCACCCACCTGGACTCCCTCTCCCGCGCGGACACCCCCGCCCCGAGCGGCCCCGCCCTCCCCGGCTCCCCGGCGTCAGGCACCCCTGCCGGTGACCGGCCGACGCCCCTCGACCTCGCCGCCTCCCTCGCCACCCGGCGGGCCGTCCTCGAACACCGGGCGGTCGTCACCGCCGCCGACCCGCAGTCCCTGCGGGCCGCGCTCGCCGCGCTCGCCGAAGGCGCTCCGGCCCCCGGTCTCGTCCAGGGCCGGCACACCTCGGGCCGCGACCGCAAGCCCGTCCTCGTCTTCCCCGGCCAGGGGTCCCAGTGGGTCGGCATGGGCGCCGAACTCCTCGTGCACTCGCCGGAGTTCGCCGCCCGGATCGCGGACTGCGAGCGGGCGCTGGCCCCGTACACGGACTGGTCGCTGACCGCCGTGCTGCGCGGCGACACGACCGCCGCCTCCCTGGACCGCGTGGACGTCGCCCAGCCCGCCCTCTGGGCGGTCATGATCGCGCTCGCCGACGTCTGGCAGGCCCACGGGCTGCGTCCGGCAGCGGTGGTCGGCCACTCCCAGGGCGAGATCGCCGCCGCCTGCGTGGCCGGTGCGCTCTCCCTCCAGGACGGCGCCCGGGTGATCGCCCTGCGCAGCCGCGCCATCGACGCCCAGCTGTCCGGCCACGGCGGCATGGTCTCCGTCGCCGCCTCCCACGCGGACGTCCTCGACCGCCTCACCGCCTGGGACGGGCGCATATCGGTCGCCGCCGTCAACGGGCCCGGCTCCGTCGTCGTCTCCGGCGAGCCGGACGCCCTCGACGCGCTGATCGACGCGTGCGCCCGGGACGGCGTCCGCGCCAAGCGCATCCCCGTCGACTACGCCTCCCACTCCGCCCAGGTCGAACGCATCCGCGACACCGTGCTCGCCGACCTCGCCGGACTGGAGACCCGCGCACCCCGCATCCCGTTCCTGTCCACCCTCACCGGCGCATGGATCGACGCCGACACCGCGCTGGACGCCACGTACTGGTACGAGAACCTGCGCCGCACCGTCCGGCTTGAGGACGCCCTGCGCACCCTCCTCGCCGAGGGACACGACGTGTTCATCGAGGCCGCACCGCACCCGGTGCTGGCCGCCGCGATCGAGGACACCGTCGCCGCCGCCGAGGCGGACGCACCGGCCCTCGGCTCGCTGCGCCGCCAGGACGGCGGCCCCCAGCGACTGCTGACCTCGCTCGCCGAGGCGCACGTGCACGGCGTACGGGTCGACTGGAGCGGCGCCCTGGACGGCGGCCGGGCGGCCGACCTGCCCACGTACGCCTTCCAGCGCAACCGGTACTGGCTCGACGCGCCCCGCGCCACCGCGGGCGGCGCCCCGGCGGACCCGGCCGGACTCGACACCGTGGTCCGCCTCGCCGACGGGGACGGTTCCCTCGTCCTCAGCGGCCGGATCGGCGCCGCCACCCACCCGTGGCTGGCCGACCACACCGTGCACGGCGACACCGTCGTGCCGGCCACCGCCCTGCTCGACTGGGCGGTCCGGGCAGCCGACGAAGCCGGCTGCGCGACGCTCGCGGAACTCACCGAACTGGTGCCGCTGACCGTCCCCGAAGAAGGCTCCACGGAGATCCAGTTGACGGTCGGCGCGGCCGAGGACGGCATCCGCGGCCTGACGGTCCACGCCCGCACCGCCGCCGACGCCGACTGGACCCGCCACGCCACCGGCACACTGACGGGGACGGCTGCGCCCGCAGGTGAACCCTCCGCCCCCCACGGGAACGACCCGCGCCCGAACGACCCGCCCCAGGACGACTGGCGGCCGCGCGACGCCCGGCCGGTCGACACCGAGGAGCTGTACGCCGTCCTCGCCGAGGGCGGTTACGACCCCGGACCGCTGCACCGCACGGTCAGCGCGCTGTGGACCGCGCCGGACGGCGCCATCCTCGCCGAAGTGGCCCTGTCCCGGGACCAGCACCCGGCCGCGGCCGGATTCCGCCTCCACCCGGCCCTGCTCCAGACCGTGCTGGCCATGACCGCCACCCGGAGCGGGACCGGCACCGGGTCCGGTACCGGTATTGGCGGAGCCGAACTGCCCGCGCACTGGCGGGACGTGACCCTCACCGCCGGTGGTGCGTCCGCGCTGCGCGTACGGATCGACCGTGCCCAGGACGGCACGCTGTCCCTGGCCGCCGCCGACCCCACGGGCGCGCCCGTACTCACGGCGACCGTCCTGACCGCCACGCCGCCGACGGCCGCCTCCTCGCACCTCCGGGCGCTGTTCGAGGCCGCCTGGACCGAGCCGGACTGGGCCCGCACCGTACTCGCCGACCCCGCCGGGCACAGTGGCCCCGCCGGCCTTTCCGGCCCCGGCGGCCACAGTGGCCCCGTGGACGCCGACATCCCCGGCGACCCCACCCAGACCTTCGTCGGCCTCCCCGCCCTCCGAACAGCTCTCGAAGACGGGGACTCGAACCCCTTCGCGGAGACGGTGCTGCTCCGCCTGCCCGCCGCGGCCGACGACCTCGCGGACAGTGCCGACCACACCCCCGTACGGGAGATGCTGCACCTCGTGCAGACCTGGCTGGCCGACCCGCGCTGCGCGGACTCCCGGCTGGTGCTGGTCACCTCGGGCGACGGCGCCGCGCTCACCGACGCCGCCCTGCAGGGCCTGATCCGGTCCGCGCAGGCCGAACACCCCGGCCGGTTCCTCCTCGTCGACACCGACGGCTCCCCGGCCTCCGAGCACGCCCTGCCGCGGGCCGTGGTCGCCGCCGCGCGCGCCGACGAATCGCAACTCGCCCTGCACGCAGGGGCGGTGACGGTGCCCAGGCTCCGGCGCACCACACCCCCGCAGGGCCCCCCGGCCCTCCCGGTCCAGGAGTGGGACCCCAACGGCGACGGCACCGTCCTGATCACCGGAGGCACCGGAACCCTCGGCGCCCTCGTCGCCCGCCACCTGGTCACCGAGCACGGCGTACGGCACCTCGTACTCACCGGACGCCGGGGCCCCGCGGCCCCCGGCGCAGAGCAACTGCACGCCGAACTCACCGGTCTCGGGGCGACTGTGACCCTCGCCGCCTGCGACGCGGCCGACCGCGAAGCCCTCGCCGGGGTGCTCGCCGCCGTACCCGCCGCGCACCCGCTCACCGCGGTGGTCCACGCGGCGGGCGTCCTGCACGACGGCCTGCTGGAGAACCTCACCGCCGAGGACCTGGAGCGGGTCTGGCACCCGAAGGCCACGGCCGCCATGCATCTGCACGAGCTGACGCGCGACCTGAAACTGTCCGCCTTCGTCCTCTTCTCCTCCTTCTCCGGAGTCGTCGGAGGCCCCGCCCAGGCCAACTACGCCGCCGCCAACTCCTTCCTCGACGCACTCGCCCGCCGACGGCGCGACCAGGGCCTCGCCGCGGTCTCCCTGGCGTGGGGATACTGGGGAGATTCCAGTGGAATGACGTCCAGTCTTGACCCCGTGGACGTCGCCCGCTTCGCACGCTCAGGAATGCTGCCGCTCTCGGCAGGCCAAGGACTCGGCCTGCTCGACGCCGCCGCGACCGTCGACCGTGCCCTCCTGGTCCCCGTACGCATCGACCCGCGGGCCCTCGCGACGGCAGGCCGCATCCCGGCACTGCTGCGCGGGATCGCTCCGGTACGGGCGGTACCGCGGAGGTCCGCGGCCACCGTGCCGGACCCGGCCGCCCCCGAGCCGGGAGCCGCCGCGCCGGACGGCGGGTTCGCGGAACGGCTGGCCGGACTGAGCGGGGCCAAACGCGACGCGCTGCTGCTCCAGCTGATCACCGGCCACGTGGCCGCCGTGCTCGGCCACGGCTCGGCCGCCTCCATCGAGGCCGAACGCGGCTTCCTCGACCTGGGCATGAGC
This sequence comes from Streptomyces sp. NPDC039736, assembly GCF_055596485.1. NCBI lineage: Bacteria > Bacillati > Actinomycetota > Actinomycetes > Kitasatosporales > Streptomycetaceae > Streptomyces > Streptomyces sp. NPDC039736. The sequence goes on from NZ_JBVIUQ010000022.1 coordinate 29,241, forward strand.
TCCCTCACCGCCGTGGAGCTGCGCAACCGCCTGAACGACGAGACCGGGCTGCGGCTGCCGACGACGGCGGTCTTCGACCACCCCACCCCGCTCGCCCTCGCCCGGCACCTGGGCGCCCGCCTGGCTCCCGCCGAAGGCACGGAACCCGATGACGCCCTCTTCGCGGAACTGGACCAACTCGAGAGGTCCCTCACGGCCCGCGCCGCCTCCGCACTGGACGCGGACGGCCGAGCCCGCCTGGCCGCCCGCCTCAGAGCACTGCAATGGAAGCTCGACGACCCCGCCGGGACCGCCCACGACGGGGAGGCGGACGACACCGAGAACGACGCCGACCTCGAAGCGGCCGCCACGGACGACGAGATGTTCGACCTGATCGACAAGGAACTCGGCCTCGCCTGACCGAGCCGGCCGCCCGGCCCGGCCGAGCCGCCCACCGGCTCCGCCGGACCGGGCCGGTCGAACACCGCACCACGCGTAACACCCTTTCCCGACTGCGAGGTTTCCCGCTCATGGCACCCAAGGCCGCCCCCTCCTCCGAGGACAAGCTCCGCGACTACCTCAAGAAGGTCACCGCAGACCTGCGGCGCACCAAGCAGAGGCTGGAATCCGTCGAGGCCAGGGACAGCGAGCCGATCGCCATCGTGGGCATGGCCTGCCGGTTCCCCGGCGGTGTCCATTCCCCCGAGGACCTGTGGCGGATGGTCGCCGACGGCACCGACGCCGTCGGCCGCCTGCCGGAGGACCGCGGCTGGGACACCGAGGGCATCTACGACCCCAACCCGGGTACCCCGGGCAAGAGTTACGTGCGCCACGGCGGCTTCCTCGACGCCGCCGCCGACTTCGACGCCGACCTCTTCGGCATCGCCCCGCGCGAGGCCCTCGCCATGGACCCGCAGCAGCGGCTGCTGCTCGAAACCTCCTGGGAGGCCGTCGAGCACGCCCGCATCGACCCCGCCGCCCTGCGCGGCACCGAGACCGGTGTCTTCATCGGCGGCGCGGACACCGACTACGGCTCCCTCGCCAAGCAGACCGCCGAGACCGAGGGCCACCTGCTGACCGGCGGCGCGGTCAGCGTCCTGTCCGGCCGGATCTCCTACACCTTCGGTCTCGAAGGCCCCGCCGTCACCGTCGACACCGCCTGCTCCTCCTCGCTCGTCGCCCTGCACCTGGCCGTACGCGCCCTGCGGGCCGGCGAGTGCACCATGGCGCTGGCCGGCGGCGTCGCCGTCATGCCCACCCCCCGCCTGTTCACCGAGTTCTCCCGCCAGCGCGGCCTCGCCGCCGACGGCCGCTGCAAGCCCTTCGCCGAGGCCGCGGACGGCACCGGATGGGCCGAGGGCGTCGGCGTCCTGCTCGTCGAGCGGCTGTCCGACGCCCGCCGCAACGGCCACCACGTGCTCGCCGTCGTACGCGGCACGGCCGTCAACCAGGACGGCGCCAGCAGCCGCCTCACCGCCCCCAACGGGCCCTCCCAGCAGCGCGTCATCCAGGCGGCGCTGGCCAACGCCCAGCTCACCACCGACCAGGTCGACGCCGTCGAGGCCCATGGCACCGGCACCACGCTGGGCGACCCGATCGAGGCCCAGGCGCTGCTCGCGACCTACGGTCGCAACCGGCCCGCGGACCGCCCCCTGCTGCTCGGCGGCATCAAGTCCAACATCGGACACGCGCAGGCCGCGGCCGGCGTCGCCGGTGTGATCAAGATGGTCATGGCGATGCGGCACGGCGTCCTGCCCCCGACCCTGCACGTCGACCGGCCCACCTCGCACGTCGACTGGAGCGCGGGCGCCGTCGAGCTCCTCACCGAGCGGACCGACTGGCCCGCCACCGGACAACCCCGCCGCTCCGCGGTCTCCGCGTTCGGCATCAGCGGCACGAACGCCCACGTGGTGCTCGAAGAGGCCGTAGCGTCCCCGGCGGACCAGGAGAGCACCCCCGAGGCCGGAACGGGCGGCCCCACGGTGGTCCCGTGGGCCCTGTCCGGCCGTACGGAGCAGGCACTCCGGGACCAGATCGCGCGCCTGCACGCCCACCTGGAGCAGTCCGCGCCCCGCCCGGCGGACGTCGCCCTGACGCTCGCCTCGGCCCGGTCCGCGCTCGGTCACCGGGCGGTGCTGCTGGGCGGCACGCAGCCGGTCGCCGAGGGCGTGGCGCGCGCCGGGAAGACGGCGTTCCTGTTCACCGGCCAGGGGTCGCAACGCCTGGGCATGGGACGTGAGTTGTATGCCCGTTTCCCGGTGTTCGCGTCCGCGTTCGATGCGGTGTGTGCGGAGCTGGACGTCCCGGTGCGGGAGGTGGTGTGGGGTGAGGACGCGGAGGCGCTGAACCAGACCATGTTCGCGCAGGCGGGTCTGTTCGCCGTGGAGGTGGCGCTGTATCGCCTGGTCGAGTCGTGGGGTGTGCGGCCGGACTTCGTGGCCGGTCACTCCATCGGTGAGGTGGCTGCGGCGCATGTGGCCGGGGTGTTCTCGCTGGCCGACGCGTGTGCGCTGGTGGCTGCGCGTGGGCGGTTGATGCAGGCGCTGCCGGAGGGTGGCGCGATGCTGGCCGTGCAGGCGACGGAGGAGGAAGTCCTGCCGCTGCTAGGCGAGTTGACGTCCGTTGCGGCGGTCAACGGTCCGTCGTCCGTGGTGGTGTCCGGTGCGGAGGACCAGGTGGAGGCCGTACGGGCCCACTTCGCGGCCCTGGACCGCAAGACGACCCGCCTCCGGGTCTCGCACGCCTTCCACTCGCCGCTGATGGACCCGATGCTGGACGAGTTCCGTGCGGTGGTGTCCGGACTGTCCTTCAACGCTCCGGAGACACCTCTCGCCACTGCGGACGCGTCGGTGTGCGACCCGGAGTACTGGGTGCGGCACGTCCGTGACGCGGTCCGCTTCGCGGACGACGTACGCGTGCTGTCCGGGCAGGGCGTGACGCGGTTCCTGGAACTGGGCCCCGACGGGGTCCTGTCCGCGATGGCTGCCGCCTGTCTGCCCGAGGACGCCGACGCCGTCCTCGTACCCGTACTGCGCAAGGGAGTCGACGAAGAGACCGCCGCGCTCACGGCCGCCGCCAGGATGTTCGTCGACGGTGCGGCCGTGGACTGGGCGGCGACCCTGCGGGGGACGGGCGCGCGCCTCGTCGACCTGCCGACGTACGCCTTCCAGCGTCGGCGCTACTGGCCGGTGCCCGACCTGGCAGCGGCCGGTGACGTGCAGGCCGCCGGATTCGATGCCGCAGGGCACCCGCTCCTCAACGCCTCCGTCGAGCTGTCCGACGCCGAAGGCATGCTGTTCACCTCCCGCCTCTCGGCCCAGTCGCACCCCTGGCTCACCGACCACGTGGTGCGCGGCTCGGCCCTCCTGCCGGGAACGGCGTTCCTGGAGCTCGCCGTCCGCGCGGGCGACGAGGTCGGGTGCGGGACGGTCGAGGAACTCACGCTCGCCGCACCGCTCGTTCTGCCCGAGGAAGGTGGCGTGCAGCTGCAACTGCGGGTGGCCGCCGACAGCGACGGCCGGCGCACGGTGAGCATCCGCTCCCGCCGCGAGGGCGCCGACGACCAGGCCTGGCTCCAGCACGCGACGGGTGTCCTCACGTCCGGCGAGCGCACCGTGGCCCTGGACGCCCCGAACGCCGTCTGGCCCCCGGCCGGTGCCGAGCCGGTGGACCTGACGGGTCTCTACGACCGCATGTCCGAGGCGGGATTCGACTACGGCCCGGTCTTCCAGGGCCTGCGCGCCGCCTGGCAGCGGGGCGAGGACGTGTACGCCGAGGTCGCCCTCCCCGAGGGTGTCGACGGCAGCCGTTACGGGCTGCACCCCGCCCTGCTGGACGCCGCCCTGCACGTGACCGCGTTCAACGGGGTGCCTCGGGGCGTCGTGCCCTTCTCCTGGGAGGGCGTGTCGCTGCACGCCACCGGCGCCTCGTCGATTCGCGTACGGGTGACCCGTGTGCGCGAGGACGCGCTGACCGTGGCCGTGGCCGACCCGGCGGGGGAGCCGGTGGCGTCGGTGGAGTCGTTGGTGCTGCGGCCGGTCGAGGCCGCCCGGGTCACGGACCGCGACTCGGTGTTCGGCGTCGAGTGGGTACCGGTCCGGGTGGCGAAGCCGCTGCCGTCGGTGGACCCGGACGTGGTCGTCGCCAGGCTGTCGGGCGAGGAGAACGGCGCTGGCGGCACGGGCGGCGAGGATGCTGTCGAGGGCGGCGACGGCGCGGTGGCGTCGGTGCACAAGCTCACCGCGCGGACGCTGAACCTGCTTCAGGAGTGGCTGGGCGAGGAGCGGCCCGCCGCCTCCCGGCTGGTGTTCGTCACCCGAGGCGCGACGTCCGGAGAGGACCTGGCCGCCGCCGCCGCGTGGGGCCTGGTGCGTTCGGCACAGTCGGAGCACCCCGGCCGGTTCGTCCTCGTGGACGTGGCGGGACAGGAGCCGGTGACCGGGCTTCTGGAGACCGTACTGGCAACGGACGAGCCCCAGCTGCTCGTCCGCGACGGCGAGGTGCTTGCCGCACGGCTCACGCGGTCGGAAGCGGTGCGGGAGACCGCCCCGGACTGGGCCGGTGAGGGCGCCGTCCTCATCACCGGTGGTACCGGTGGCCTGGGCCGGGTGATCGCCCGGCACCTGGTCGTCGAGCACGGCGTACGCAGTCTGCTGCTGGTGAGCCGGAGCGGCGCGACCGCCGAGGGCGCCGCCGAGCTGGTCGCAGAGCTGTCCGGGCTGGGCGCCGAAGCCGTCCTGGAGGCGTGCGACGTCGCGGACGCGGACGCCGTGTCCGAGCTGATCACCCGTCACCCGGTGCGCGCGGTCGTCCACACGGCGGGCGTGCTCGACGACGGAGTGGTGGAGGCGCTGACCCCCGAGCGGCTGTCGGCGGTCCTGCGCCCCAAGGCCGACGCCGCCTGGAACCTGCACACGGCCACGCGCGGCCTGGATCTGGCCGCGTTCGTTCTCTTCTCCTCCGTGTCCGGCCTCTTCGGCGGCCCCGGTCAGGCCAACTACGCGGCAGGCAACGTCTTCCTGGACGCCCTCGCCGCACACCGCCGGGCATCCGGGCTGCCGGGCACCTCGCTCGCGTGGGGTCCGTGGACCCAGGACGGAGGCATGACCGGCACCCTGTCCGACGCCGACCTCCAGCGCATCGCCCGCACCGGCATGCCCGAACTCACCCCGGCGGAGGGCGCCGCACTCTTCGACGCCTCCCTGCGCGCGGACGCGTCGCTGGTCGCCCCGGTACGGTTCGACTTCGCGTCCCTCAGGGCGCGGGGCGAGGTGCCCGCACTGTTGCGCGGACTGGTCAAGTACCCCACCCGCAACCGGCGTTCGGCGGCCTCCCCGGCCGCCGGGACGCCCGCCACCGCGGGCCTGCGGCGCACCCTCGCCGCCCTCGCGCCCGACGAGCGGCGCGAGGTGCTCCTCGATCTTGTACGCGGGCACGTCGCGCTCGTCCTGGGGCACGTCGACGCGACCGTCGTCGAACCGGCGCGCGCCTTCCAGGACCTCGGCTTCGACTCCCTGATGGCGGTCGAGCTGCGCAACCGGCTGGGGGCCGCCGTGGGGCTGCGGCTGCCGGCCACCCTGGTCTTCGACCACCCCACAGCCGACGCGCTGGTGACCTTCGTACTCGACGAACTGCTCGGCAGCGAAGCTCAGTCGGCGGCGGAACCGCTGCCCGACCGAACCGTGGCCGCAGAGGACGACCCCGTCGTGATCGTCGGCATGGCGTGCCGGTACCCGGGCGGGGTGGCCTCTCCGGAAGACCTCTGGCGCCTGGTCGCCGACGGTGCCGACGCGGTCGGCGGGTTCCCCGCCGACCGAGGCTGGGACGTGCAGGGCGAGTCGTTCGAGCAGGTGGGCGGCTTCCTCTACGACGCCGCCGACTTCGACCCGGACTTCTTCGGGATGAGCCCGCGTGAGGCGGAGGCGACGGACTCCCAGCAGCGGTTGCTGCTGGAGACGACGTGGGAGGCGGTGGAGCGGGCAGGCATCGATCCGATGTCGTTGCGCGGCTCGCAGACCGGCGTCTTCGCGGGCGTCATGTACACGGATTACCGCGACCTCCTCGACAGCGCGCAGTACGACGGCTTCCGAGGCAACGGCAGCGCCCCGAGCATCGCTTCCGGTCGTGTGTCGTACACCTTCGGCTTCGAGGGTCCGGCGGTGACGGTGGACACGGCGTGTTCGTCGTCGCTGGTGGCGATGCATCTGGCGGCGCAGGCGCTGAGGTCGGGTGAGTGTTCGCTGGCGGTTGCCGGTGGCGTCACCGTGATGTCGACGCCGACGACGTTTGTGGAGTTCGCGCGGCAGGGTGGTCTGTCGTCGGACGGGCGGTGTCGTTCGTTCTCGGATTCGGCCGATGG
>NZ_JBVIUQ010000023.1:0-32232 GCF_055596485.1 Streptomyces sp. NPDC039736
CCCAACACCACGGACGTGGACGAGCTGGTGGAGTGGACTCGGGGCCTGGACAAGGTCACCGTCTACGCCACGTACGCCTCCCTGGGCCTCGGCACACTGGAGCGGGCACACGCCGCCGACGACGGCCAAGAGGCCGAAGAGGCCGGGTGGCCGGCCTCGCTCGCCGGGTTCCCGCTCGGGCAGTGGACCGCCGACGCGAGGCGGTTCTACGCCCGCGGGGACATGGACGAGGACCGCGTCGCGCAGCTGGAAAAGCTCGGCATGATCTGGTCGCACTACGACATTGCCTGGGAGGAAGGTCTGACCGCCGCACGCGAATGGGCCGAGGAGAACGGGCACCTCCTAGTCTGTGATCCAGCGCCCTTCGGCGGAGTCGTGCACGTATGCCGACCTCCCCCTGGTCCCGCTCGTGCGGAACGGCTTCCCGCCGTCCGTGATCCGCACCGTCCCCGTACGGCCCCCGGCGCTCCACTCCAGCTCCAGGTACCAGCGGCAGTCGCAGCCCGCCGTCCGCGCGGAGACCAGCAGCTCCTCGGGGTCGGAGGAGGTGACCTTGTACGGGAAGGAGACGGCCGGGATCTTCCGGACCTCGGCGCCGGAGGCGTCAAGGCCGTCGACGGGCCTCGCGAGCGGGCGCGGCCGGTCGAGGTCCACGGCGAAGTGGCGCGGGGTGACGGCGCCGCCACAGCCGTTGTCCATCCGGTACGCGTTCCATGGCAGCGGCGCGGCGCGGTCGACCACGCGCACGTGCAGGGCATGGAGGACGACGGCGTCGGACGGCGACCGGCCCTGGACCGTGATCCGCACCAGCGCCTCCCCGCCGTGCACGGCACCGTGCGTCCCGGCCCACCCCCCGGAGTCGGCCGCGACCGGCGGCGGGGCGACCGCGCGGGGGGCCCGGTCCACGAGGTAGGTGTGCCCGCAGCCGCCCTCCCAGAGCTGGGAACCGATGCTCCAGGTGAAGGGGAGGGGGGCCACGGTCCGCCCCGGGGCGGTGGAAGCGGGGGTGGGAGCGGGGGCGGAAGCCGTACGGGTGGGGTGGCCGAGCAGGGCGGCGGCGAGGGCGAGCACGACGAGGGCGACGGCGGCGGCGACGAGGGGAGCGGGGGCGTCACGACGGGGGCGGGCGCGGGGCGCCTCCGGCGCGGTCGGGTCCGGGGCGGACGGGGCCTGCGCGGACGGGGCCGGGGCGGGGCCCGGACCCGGTTCCGGCGCGGACGGTTGCAGGTTCGGTTCCGGCGCGGCCGACACGGCCGGCACAGGCGTGGGCGCGGGCGAGGTTGCTCGGCGGCGGGCGCGGTCCGCCTCCGTCCAGGCCGCCTCCAGGGCCCGCCGTTCCTCCTCGTGCGCCCCGCACAGCAGGGCGAGGCGGTCGGCCACGGCGAACTCCTCCGGGACGGTCGCGCCTGAGCAGTAGCGGTGGAGGGTGGACGCGCTGACGCTCAGCCGCCGGCCCAGCGCCTCGTAACTCCTCCCGTCCCGCGCCTTCAGCGCGCGCACGAGCCCCGCGAACTCCTCGACGGCGGCGTCCTTCGGCATTCCATCCCCCTCGACCCTGCGTCCCACCCTTCACGTCCTTGCACGTCAGCGGGGGTGGAATGGTTCCGGGACGGCTGGTGGGTGCGTGATCGTTGCAGCCGGCGGACGCCGGCCCCACGCTGGGGTGAGCACTGACCGAACGAACGACCCGACGGGGGATCCACCACCGTGAACAAGCTCCGCACCGCACTCGCCACCGCAGCCGCTGCCGCACTGGGCCTCGCGGCCCTCGCCACAGCCCCGGCGCAGGCCGCTGCCCAGCCCGCCTTCCTCGCCGCCTCCCAGATGCCGCCGTCGTCGACGCCGTGGACCGCCACCCAGGTCTTCACCGGCGTCCCGGAGAACGGCGGCGTCCTCTGCGCCCCGTACAAGATCCCGGCGCAGAACACCCACTACCGCGAGTTCAGCACCGAGCTCGACACCAACGCCGTCCAGGTCACCACCGTCGCCCCTACCGAAGCCGACGCCGTGAAGCTGGTCGACACCCTCCGCGGGGCCCTGGCCGGCTGCGGCCCCCTGCTGGAGCAGCAGAACCCGGGCCTGCAGGCGGTCAGCGCCTCCCACGGCAAGCTCGCCGTCGAGGAGGGCGCCTGGGTCTACAGCCTGGACACCGCCGACCCGCAGATCGGCATCTCCGACATCCACCTGTTCTCCGTCGGCCGCGACGGCCGCACCGTCACCCTCGTCCGCTGGGGCCAGATGGGCGACCTCGAGGACGTCCCGCTGACCGCCTTCCGCACCACGACGAAGACCGCCGTCAACAAGCTCCACTGACCCGGGGGCTGACCACAGCCCGTCAGCGGCGCGGCCGGAACCCGGGCGCGCCGCTGTTGTGCCCACCTGCTCCGCCGACAGCGGAGAGGGGCCGGACTACCGCCGGGATTCCGCCGCTCGTGCACGACAGACAGCCGTATGGATTCCACGCCACGAAGCCAAGCAAGTCACCGGCCTGTGACCAGGAAACATCAATAACGGCATCCGGGGAGGGAAATCCATGACGGTATGGGTGATCTGGACGACGCGTCGCACGACATAGGCCAGCGGACTCTCACCGGGGCCGCCAGACCGACAGCGCGCGGCCCCTCCCGCACATCCGGCACAGGCCGCGTGCGGTCCTCGACTGCCGCTCGTCATACCAAAGGTCCATCATCAGGCGAGGGATAAACGTCCAGACGCTTTTGCGCAGGCAGCTGCGAAGTCGTCGAACAGGTCCGTCTCGGTGCCGACCGGCCGGACGTCCTCGATGCGGGTGGCGTCGGCGGCGACCGAGACGGTCACCGTGGGTGCCGTGGCCGGGGGCGGGACGTCGTCCTGGTCGTCGTCGGCAGGCCTCAGCAGGAACCGCCAGAAGGCGTACTCGCCTTTGTCGGCATCATGCCTCACAACTGGTGAATCCAGGCGATGACCAACGCGACCCCACCAACGGAGGCCGCCGCCGTGATGATGAAGGGTCCGATCCCGACCTTGCAGCCCCACATCCAGCCCACCAGGCAGGAGTGCAGGCGCCCTGCGCAGCGGTCATGCTGCCAGCCATGAAGAAGATCACCTACGCGATGCTCGCGTGCCTACGGCCAGGCCGCGGCCCATTCAGCGACCGGCCGGGACTCCGGCTTGCTCATGGGGGCGCGCAGCGGCGTACGAGTAGGAGTTCAACAAGAACCCGGCAATTGATCTGTGCCTCCGGCGGGGCTCCGCACAGCTCTAGGTTTCAGCATGCCGCCCCGTTCCGTACGCGAGACGCACGTACGGAACGGGGGCGCCGGTGTTTCCGGGCGGCTGCGCGGATGTCCTCGGGTTTTTCAGCCGTCGAGGGCGTTGATCTCCTCCAGTGACAGACCGAGTTCCTGGTGCAGAAAACGCACGACGGTCCAGTGCGGGAGGGCCTCCTCGTCGTAGCCCCCGAAGGCCTGCCGGTAGAACGGAATCCAGCGCAGGGCCTCTTCGGCGGCCGCCGTACGCTGCGGAGCGGCGGGTTCCGTCGTCCGGTAGGCGTCGTACGAGATGCTGCGGTGGTGGATGAAGTGGCCGCCGGGCAGGCGCTGTTCACACAGCTCGCGGTACTCGCGGGTCTGGAGGATGAGGAAGTGCCAGATCTCGTCGATGTCCTGCTCGACGGGGAGGAAGAGGCCGGCCAGCCGGTCGGGGTGGCGGGAGACCAGGTAGAGGTAGCGGGCGCATTCGCGTACCTGGTGTGCCACCACGGCGGGGTCCGGTGCGTCGGGCTTCTGCGAGAAGTGCCGGACGACCTCGGCGTGCAGTTCCGGGCCGAGAATCCGTGCGGCGGTGAGCTCGGTGCCGGCGTCGGTGGCGGTGTTCTCGGGGCTCCGGGCCGCGGTAGCCGCCAGCCAGGCGTATTTGCCGGACTTCCCGATCGGCACCCGCGTGCGGTGCTCGACACGTATCTGTCGTGTCGTCAACTCTTTGACTGCTGTGGCGAGTTCGGCCTCTTGCTGTTCGTCGAGTCGGGAGCCGTCGAAGGTCGTGTACCGCAGCAGGGCACCTGCGGGGCCCGCCGTCTCCAACTGGTGCAGGAAGATCCGGGGCGAGACGCCGGCAATCACCGCATCCAGGTCGGCCTGTGCGACGGGCCCCCGCGGCGTCGGCAGGAGTTCCTTCTCCCTGCCGCAGAAGGACTCGATCTGTGCGGGATCGGTGCTGCCGTCCCGGGTGCGCACGCAGTCGCCCGACCGGTAGCGGACCAGTGGCATGTACGGGTTGCGGATGCTGGTGACGATGAGGCTGTGGATGCCGCTCCCGGGCTCCACCGGAAGGAGCTCCACGCTCATGTCGTGCAGATACGGCCGGTAACGGCCGTCGGCGTCGCTGTAGAAGAGGTAGCCGAGTTCCGTGCTGCCGAACAGGTCGACCACCGGACAGTCGAAGTGGGCGCGCAGGTACGTACGGACTTTGAGCGGCGTGTACTCGTAGGCGTGCACGATGCCGACCGGTGGCGGGAAGTCCTCCCACAGGTTCCACTCGTCCACCTTCCGCACCAGGTGTGCCAGGTGGTACCCCGAGCAGTCCAGCAGGTACGCGCCCTTCGGGTGCGCGTCGGCGACCTCGCGGATCTCCGCGAGCATGCGCCTCACCTCGTCCTCGTCCCAGTCGGCCGGGTCCAGCTGCCTGTTGAGGTACAGCGTCCGGTCGTCCAGCCATCGTTCGCCCGGCGTCGCCCCCGGCTTCGCCGCGTTGACGCGGGCGACGTGCTCGGTGGCCAGGACGGTGGTCAGCGAAACCCGCCGGGCGCCGTCGTGCCAGCTCGACCCCAGTTCCGGATGTGCGGCCCACAGCCGGTAGTACGAGCGGAGCAGGAAGTACGGGGGCCGGATGAGCTGCATCCGGGCGTGATTGGTGCCGGTGGACAGCACGAATTCGGCCTCGCCGGACTCCAGCGCCCTTTCCAGTTCCGGGGTGGTCCAGTTGGCGGGAAAGTCGCGGGCGATCTCGGCCTTCTCCAGCACCGGGAAGTGGCCCTCTTCGAGGGAGCTGCGGTACAGGGGGATGTCGCGGACCCGGTCGAGGACTTCGGCGTTCGGCAGGTGGCGGATGGGAACCTCCGGGGCAGGCGGGGCGCGGGCGGCTGCCGGGGCGCCAGTGACGGGCGAGAGTACGGACCGGCCAATGACGGGGGCACGGGGGCGCCGCCGGGCGCGGGGCGCAGGCGGCGACCCCCGCTTCCTCCAGTCCGCGGCGGTCAGGACCGCGGGAGGGCCGAGGTCAGGAAATGCAGCCGGACTTCCCGGTGGCGCTGATGCAGCCGCTCTTCGGCGCCGCACTGATGCAGCCTTCCTTGGCGCGCTCGCCGGAGCCGGTCGCGGAGTTCGCGGCGACCCACTTCTGCCAGACGGTCTCCTCGGTCATGCGCTTGATGAGCTGCTCCATGGTGAAACCTCCGGTTCTTCCCCGCTGGGGGATCTGGGCATGGTTCGTCAGGAGAAGGGCGGGTTTTTTCCGATCGTCCCGCCCATTTGAAGGTAAAGAGATGGTCAAGTCGATGTCAATGGGGGGGCGTTCGAATGGCGTGAAAGGGGAGGCTGTTGCGGCGGGGGCGGAGACAGGGGTGAGGTCGCCCCGGGCGCGCCCGCCAACCGGCCTTCCGGGCGCGCTCCTCCACCCGCTCCCGCGTGCGCCTCGGACTCGCTCCCGCACCCCTTTCGGGCGCGCCCCCGGGGGGCCTGCCTTCCGGCCCGCACCCCGTCGTACCCCTGGAGGAGACATGAGCAGCGCCCTGCTCGTCATGGATGTCCAGCAGTCCATCGTGGACGCCGTCGGCGCCGATTCCGCGTACCTGTCCCGCTTGGGCAGGGCCGTCGAGGGGGCCCGCGCGGCGGACCTGCCCGTGATCCACGCCGTCATCGCCTTCCGCCCCGGCCACCCGGAAGTCGGCACGCGCAACAGACCGCTGACCGCCATCGCCGACGCGGGGCTCTACGTCGAGGGCGAGCCGGGGACCGAGATCCACCCGGCGGTGGCGCCGCTGCCGGGAGAAGCGGTGGTGACCAAGAAGCGGGCGAGCGCGTTCTGTGGCAGCGATCTCGACGTGGTGCTCAGGGCGCGCGGCATCGACAGTCTCGTACTGGCCGGCATCGCCACCAGCGCCGTCGTCCTGTCCACCGTGTGCCAGGCGAACGACCTGGACTTCGGCCTGACCGTCCTGGCCGACGGCTGTTTGGATCCCGACCCGGAGGTGCACCGGGTGCTCGTGGAGCGGCTGTTCCCGCAGTGGGCGGACGTCGTCGACGTCGACGGCTGGCTCAAGAAGCTGAACTCCTGAACGCTGCATTCCCGATGGGTGGTGGTGGGGGGTGTGGGCGGTGGGCGGCAGTGGCCCCGGGGCCGTTGCGTGGTCGCTCCTTCACCCCCTTTTTTCGTAGTCCCGCAACGGGGCGACCGGCCTCCGGAGTTGGCATGGCTCCCTCCCCTTGCCGAAGGCATGGTCCGAGGGTTGGTGTCACCAGCTCCGGAGGCGCTGACAGACCGATGGGTGCCCTGCCTCTTCCCCGGAGGCCAGCCCGACCGCCCGATCGGTGCCTGGGGCATGGGCGAACGACTCCGCACACTCGGCATCCGGCTCGCGCAGGCCCGTTCGACCGCGCTGTTCCAGCTCGCCCCCGAGCTGGCCGCCGCGGTTCTCGCCCGCCCCCTCGGCATCGTGGCGCTTCCCCGGGAACCATGCACCAGCTCAGGCACACCATGGAACACGACAAACGTGGGGTGCCATGTCTTCCGGACACAGAGCCTTGATCACTGTCTTGCGGATCGCTCGTTATGTCCGCAGGGAACACCCCAGGCGGACTCGCAGCTCAACCGCTTCCCGGCCGCCACTGTTCTGACCAGGGTGTTCGAGGGCCCACTGTTCTGCCAGAAAGTCGTACATCTCAGCGGTCGTCAGGTCGCTGTCGGAGTAGGTCCGTGCAACGTCCAACTTGACGATCCGGGCACTCCGGGAACCTGCGGTCCGGTCGACGATGTCCCTGACCCATGCCAGCTCCTGCTCGTCTGCATACAAGCCGAGCCTCAGATTTCGCATCCTCATGATGGCGCAAACCTATTGATCATCAGTCTTCCGTGGCAACGCTTCAACTTCAATGACGCAGGCGTGAGGCAGGCATTCCGGGAGTTCCCGTACCCGAGCCCACCAGGAGCACCCCGCCAGGAGGACGTGGTGGCCGAGGTGCCGGCCCACCGCGCGGCCGCCCGCTCGCCCGAGCGTCCGACGCCCCGGCCGGTCCCGGGCTAGCGCGCAGAGGTCTTCGATGTTCCGTTCGGAGGAATGCCGGCATGAGCGAGACGGAGACGGAGTCGTTCGAGGAGGTGTTCGCCTCCGAAGGAATCGGCGTCCCTGCCGACGGTCGCGCCGACCCGCTCGCCAGTGCTCATCGCCGATCCTGGGGGTCGTCAGCCGGCGCAGGTTCGTGGGCCGTCAGCGGGCTCGGCGGGCGGCCCCGGGGCTGATGGGCGGCTCCGGGCCCGGCGGCCGGCACGAGGTTCCGGCCGCCGGGGCCGTGTCACAGTTCCCGCCCGTCAGTCCCGGTCCCGTCAGTCATGCCCCGGCGTGCGCGGATCCCCCCTGTCGGCCGTGCGGGCCGACACCGTGACGTGGTCGACCCGCATCGCGTGCCCCGGCTCGGTGCCGGGCCCCGGCACCGAGCCGTCCTGGCGCGGGAGTTCGCCGCCGATCGCCACGTTGAGGATGAGGAACAGCCCGTGGTCCACGGCCCGGTTCCACGTCCCGGCGTCCATCCGGCTCGCGGGCACCCGGTGATAGACCCGCCCGTCCAGGTACCAGCGCACCTCCTCCGCGCCGGCCGTGCGGTCGATCTCCACGGCGTACGCGTGGAAGGCCGTGCGGCACCCGGGGCATTTCTGCGGGGCGGAGCTCAGGCCGGCCGGTTCCCGGCAGGGGCCGCCCTGGAGGGTGCCGCAGTGCATGGTGCCGAAGACGGTGTCCCGTCCGTTGACCGACTCCATGACGTCCAGCTCCCCGATGCCCGGCCAGCCGGTGTACCCGTCGCGCAACGGTGCGCCCAGGGTCCAGAAGGCCGGCCAGTAGCCCGCCGCCCGGGGGCCCGTCACGTCCGGCAGGGCGAGCGACGCCTCGATGCGCAGGGTGCCGCCGGGCGGAGCGGCGAAGTCCGAGCGCCTGGTCTCGATCCGCGCCGAACTCCATCGTCCGTCCTTGCGGGTGGGCACGATCTCCAGCACCCCCTTGCCGTCGAGGCGGGCGTTGTCGGTCGAGTCGGTCATCGTCTCGATCTCCCCGGTGCCCCACTGCGGGGCGGGGCAGCCGGGGTAACACGTGCCGATGTCGTGCTGCCAGTTGGCGGGCGAAGGCGGGCTGCCGGCGGGGCCGTCGAAGTCGTCACGCAGCAGCCGGACCCAGTCACCGGCCCCGGATCGCCGGTCCGCCGGGGTCCCGGCCGGGCTGGCCTTCCCTGCGGCGGGCAGCGCGTCCGCCTCGGTCAGCAGCCGTTCGAGCCGGTCGGTGAGGACGACGGCCGCCGCGTTCGTCAGGTGGGCGTCGTCGCGGTAGAGCAGCACCCGGTCCAGTACGGCCGGGCAGGTCGGCCCGGCACCCGGGCACAGCACCTCGTTCACGCCGATGCTCCGTACGCCGGGCAGGTCGCCCGACGCGATCCGCCGGGCCAGCGGGTCGGGCGGCAGGCCCTCCCGGCGGTCGAACGCGCAGGCTTCCGGCGACTCCAGGTGGCCGGACACACAGGCCGGAACGTCCTTGCCGGGCACCGGGGTGTCCTCCAGGTAGACGATCGGCACACCCAACTCCCGCAAGGGGTGCAGGGTTTCGTCCCATCCCTTGGCCAGCAGCTCCTCGTCGGCGGTGTACCGGTTCAGCGAGGACACCACCACGGCCCGCGGCCGGGGCTGGTGCCGCAGCCGCTCCAGGGTGTCCGCCCGCCAGGTGTCGCACTCCCGGTAGGCGCGGCCGAGCTGGGGGCTGTGCACCGCGATCCGCGGCAGCGGGCAGCCCTGCTTGACGAACTCCTGGAGCGCCCAGCCCCGTTCGGCGGCGATGCCGAGCAGCGGCGAGAACCACTGCCCGGCGTGCGAGTCGCCGAGCAGCACGATCCGGTCGGGGCTGTCCACCGCACCGAACAGGCAGTCCGGGCTGCGGGTCGTCGCCGGAGCGACCTGGCAGGCGCCGTCCGGCGGGAAGTCCTTGCGCGCCTGGGCGGGACCGGGCAGCACCGGCCCGGCGGGAAGGGGGGCGCCTGGCTGACGTACCAGCAGATGCGGCCCTGAGGCCGCCCCGGCAGGCAGCCCGCGCGGGTCCAACGGCCGGGTGTCGCCCAGCCGTTGCAGGGTGGTCGTGCCCACGGTCAGGGCGAGCGCCACCGGCAGTACGATCGCCGTGACCCCCACCGAGAGGCCGCGCCGGGTGTGTGCGGAGACCGTGCGGCTGCGGCGCAGCGGGCGCTCCACCCCGTACATCGTGGCGAGCGCGGGCAGGACGGCGGCCAGCGTCAGCGCGGTCTTCGCGGGCCAGCCGAGCGTTCCGAGCCGGGCCTCGGCGAGCACCAGCACCGGCCAGTGCCACAGGTACAGCGTGTACGACAGCCTGCCCACCGCCCGCGGAGCCCGCATCGCCAGCAACCGCCCCACGCCGAACGCCCCCTGGGCGTCGCGCTCGCCGCGGCCGGGTATCGCGGCCAGGATGACGGCGGCGGTGGCCAGGGTCGGCACCAGCGCCGCGAATCCGGGATAGGGCGTGGTGTGGTCGTACGCGAGGACGCACCAGCCGATGGCCGCGGCCCCCGCCCACCCGCAGAGCAGCCGCAGCGGCCGCGGGCCCCGCATCAGGTGCCAGGGCAGCAGCGCGAGCACCGCGCCCGCCCCGAACTGCCAGACCCGCGAGGGAGTGGCCAGGTAGGCGAGGGAGGCCGGCCCCTGCGTCCAGTACAGGGACAGCGCGAACGACCCGAGGACCAGCGGCACGACGGCGACCGCCACGGCGGCCCGCACCGCGCGTCCCCTGCGCACCGCCCGTGCGACGCACATTCCGGCGACCGCCAGCAGCGGGGCCCAGAAGAAGTAGAACTGTTCCTCGACCGCCAGGGACCAGAAGTGCAGCAGCGGGCTCTGGTCGTGCCCGGCCGCCAGGTAGTCGGTCTGCTGCGCCACGAACCGCCAGTTGGCGACCGACAGTGCCGCCGAGAGCACGTCGTGCTCCAGATCCGCACGCCGCAGGGGTACGGTCAGCCAGGCGCCGATCCCGGCCACCGCGACCAGGACCACGGCGGCGGAGGGCAGCAGGCGGCGGGCCCGCCGGGAGAAGAAGTCCACGAGCCCGATGCGGCCGGTGGTGACGGCCTCGCGCACGAGGAGGCCGGTGATCAGGTAGCCGGAGATGACGAAGAAGACGTCCACGCCGACGAAGCCGCCCTGGAGGCCGGGTATCTGGGCGTGGAAGGCGAGGACCGCGACCACGGCGACGGCGCGCAGCCCCTCGATGTCGGGCCGGAAGGCGGAGCGGTGCGGACTGGGCCCCGATTCGGTGCCGGAGGCGCCGGGGGGCCCGGTCGGCGGAGAAGCGAGCCCGGTCGGCTGGGGCCGGCCGGCAGCCGCGGAGGACGACATGGAAGATGAGCCTTTCGGTACGTTCAACTCGCCCAGGGCAGCATGGGGTTGACCCAGCCGGATGCCACGAGGCCGATCAGCAGCAGGAGAGCGGTGGCGGCCAGGGTCTCGGGCCATCGGCGGGGCAGCATGGCGGCGCGGGAGCCGGGAAGCGTCCGGGCGGTGCGCGGGAGCAGGGCCCGTACTCCGGTGGCGGGGCCGGACACCGTGCCGGTCCCGGCGGGGGTGGCGACCCTGGTGTCGGTGTCCGTGCCGGTGCGGTGGGTGGCCGGCGGGCGCAGTTCGCGGAGGAGGTGCCGCATTAGCGGCACGTTGAGCTGGCACTGCACCAGCACATAGAGCAGCAGCCCCCAGGCGGGCTCCCAGCCGTTGCGTGCCACGACCAGCGCCAGGCCCGCCGCGGCCGCCGCGTGCGAGACGGCCAGCCAGCCCAGCGAGACGGCCACCACCCGGCGTGCCATGCCGCCCGAAGCGGCCGGGCCCCGTGTGCCGGTGGGCACCCAGGTGGCGCTGCGGCCCCGGAGCGTGTGCACGAACGCCGCGGCGGCGGCCACGCTCGTCAGGACGTTCGCCCGGATCACCTCCACCCGCCAGCGGGTGCGGCTGACGCGGGGCAGCAGCACGTGCCAGAGCCACAGCGGAGCCAGCAGTGGCAGCACGTGCCAGGGCCGTACGTGGTCGGGGTACCAGAACATCATCACCAGCGGCGGCAGCGGGGCGACGAAGGTGTTCACCGCCGTGGTCAGGTAGCCGACGACGCCCTCGGCGAAGCACAGCCGCATCCGCCAGGGCGCGCCCATCTCCTTGAGCACGGGCTTGCTCAGCAGGTGGAGGTTGCCCATCGCCCAGCGGTACTGCTGGTTGACGAAGGAGGTGACGGACTCCGGAGACGTGCCCTTGGCGACGAGCACCGGGACGTACAACGTGCGGAAGCCCCGGGCGTGCAGGGCGAGTCCGGTGTAGAGGTCCTCGCTGTGGTCGAGCCGGGCGAACCCGCCGGCCAGGTCGAGGGCCTCGCGCCGGTAGACGGCGTTGCTGCCGCAGCAGATGGCGGCGTCGCTCACGTCACGGGAGGGCTGCACCCAGCGGAAGAACCACTCCTGGGCCGAACCCGCGGCCCGCTGGATCCAGTTCATGGACTCGTCCGTGTCGAACCACTGCGGACTCTGCACGATGCCCACGCCGGGGTCGGCCAGATAGGGCACCAGGTGCCGCAGGAAGTCCGGGCGGGGAGCGAAGTCGGCGTCCAGGATGGCGACGACCTCGGCGCTGCTCAGGGTCAGGGCGTGATTGAGGTTGCCGGCCTTCTTCAGGTGTCCGCGATCGGGCCGTACGACGTATTCGTAGCCGAACGAGGCCGCCAGCGCGGCGACTTCGGGCCGGTCGCCGTCGTCCAGGACCCAGACGGTCAGCTCGCCGGGCCAGTCGAGGGCGCGGACCGCGCGATAGGCGTTGGCCAGTACGTCGAGCGGTTCGCCGCAGGTCGGCAGATAGAGGTCGACCCCGGGAGTCCGGGCGGGCTGCCAGGCGTGCACGAGGAGCTCGTGCGACCTGCGGGTGAGCCGACGGCGGCGCAGGCCGTTGACGGAGGAGAGCGCGAGGGCCGCGACGTTGAGGCCCAGGACCGCGAGGAACACCCACAGGGCCGGGGTGCGCAGGGCGAAGGTGAACATGGTGGCCGCGGTGAAGACGAAAGCGAGCGAAGTGCTCACCAGCACCCAGCGGTGCTGCGGACCGAAGTACCAGTACAGCTCCTCGTCGGACGGAGGTTGCGGAAGGTGATGCACAGTCATAAAGCCCCCCACGGCTGTGTATGTGTGCGTTTCTGCCGCTCACCCTACCGCCAGAGGTATAGACCAATTCTGTCTCTGGAGAGCAACGCAAGGAATGAGCCGCGGAATTGGCGTGTCTCAAGTGGTCCAGACCACTCGCCGCTCTCATCCGACAGGCTTCGCCTCCGGACTGAGGGAGAAGAGGGCTATGCCCAGGTGAACAGTCGCGGAACAGTCGTGCGGGAGGGATTGGCCTCCGGCGCGAGGGGGCGGGGGCGAACGGTCCCGTCGCACCCGGGGCGTCCTCCCCGCCGGTGCCGGCCGTGGTGCGGTGGAGAAGCGTCCGGCGGCCCCGGGGCCGCGGTCCTCGCGGGAGGCACGCTGGAACCGATCGGGGCCCCGCGTCTGCCACCGGTCGCCATCACGGGCCTCTACGCGTGCACCGGCTGCGTCCGCCCCGTCAGCACGGACCTCCAGCGGCCGGCATGTCTCCGCGACGGGTGCCGCCGGCCCGCCCCGCGCCTGGCAGGTCCGCTCCCCCGGCGGCCACCTCGCCCACGTCTGACGCTCTCACCGAAAACCCGCAGCTCACCGCACCACTCCCCCACGAACGTCCAGCATCCGAGGGGCGGGCGTGACGAACCGGAGACGCCGGGGAGGGCGGTGCCGTGCGTCCCCGGTTGTCCGCCCGGGCCCGGCCGGCGGTGGCACTGGCCGGAACCGGACTGACCTGATGACCCGTCAGGAGGCTTGGTTACGCGCCCAGTTGTAGAGCTTCCGGGCGCTGTCGCCGAAGCGCGTGGCGTACAGCGAGGGCGTCGGCCCTCCCGCGAGGTCGTCGCCCGTGGTGGTGACGCCGACGACGGTGCCCGTGCCCGTCCGGGTGTCGAACCCCTTGAGGTGGGGGCCGCCGCTCGCTCCGCTCGACATGTCGCAGTCCATACCCCACAGGAGGGGGGCCTTGGGGCCCGGCCGGGCGGGCCCGGCGCAGTGGATCATGCGTGATCCGGCGTACTTGGCGGAGGAGTCGTTGAGCCGGCCCTTCGGATAGCCGAAGGCATGGACGAACTCGCCCTCGACGGGCTTCGGGAAGGCGATCCGCTGGCTTCCCGTGATGTCCGCCACCGGTCGCCCGCCGGGGGCGGGGTTCACCACGGCCACTGCCGTGTCGAATCCGGCGACCGCGAGGTCCTCCGAGGACGCGCCACTCGGTGCGGTGTCCCAGCGGGAGGAGGTGGCCATGGCCCGCACGCTGAAGCCGCCGAGCGGTTTGGTGCCGTTGCGGTAGCCGGGCACGAAGTAGAGGTTGTCGTTCCAGGTGTCGTCGGCGGTGGGGGAGCCGACGCCCCGCAGGCAGTGGGCGGCCGTCACGAGGGTGCTGCGGTTCGGGCTCTGGACGACGGTGGCGGTGCAGCTGCCGTCGTAGCCGTCGGAGAAGGTGAAGAAGAGGCGGCCGACGCTCTGGTTCACCGCACCGCCGTGCCGCCACGTGCCTCCCGGGTCGGGTGTGCCGGCGGGGAGCGGGCGCGGATCGTCGGGCGTGAGGTCGTCCTCGGGCACGGGCGTGATCTCGGGGATCAGCGCGCCCGCCAGCTTCATCCGTACGGGAGTCCAGTAGGCGTCGATCCGGTCGCGCTCCTGCGGGGTCGTGGCTCCCGTGCCCGTCGAGGGGAAATCCGGTGCGGAACGCGTGGCGGGGGTGTCCGGGGCCGAGGCCCGGGCCGCCGTCGGCGGCAGCACCGCTGCGGCGGCCGCGCACAGCAGGAGGGCTCCCGCTGTGGCGGCACGGCGCAGGAGGACGGGGGACATGGGTGACATGGTGGCCTTCCGTGGTGGCGTCGTCGGCAGGGCCGGGCAGCGGAATCCGCCACCCGGCCCCTCACCTCCGTACGACGCGCGGACAGCCGCGGGGTTGCGACCTCACCGGAAGAAAGGTCGGACCGGCCCGTCGGCTCCGGTGAACGGCCGTCCATCGCGCCCCGGGGCCCGCGACACACCGACCGGACGCTGTGCGGTCTGCTTCGACGGCCGCCGCCCCTGATCCGGCCCGGTGGCCGGGTCCGGCTCGGGGCGGTGAGGGGTCAGGCAGGACTCAGTGGGGTGATGCCGGTGCCTGCGTACAGCTCGGGCTCCAGCGAGAGGACCGTGAGCGGTTCCCCCGCGCGTAGGGCGTGCCAGGCGATGGCCGCTGCGTGCGCCACCGGGAGCTGGGCCTGCTGCCAGCCCATCGCGTCCGACGCGTGGGCGGCGGTGAAGGGGACGCTTTCCGCGAACCGCAGCGAGGATGCGTGTTTGCCCGCTCCCGGAAGCCGGTGCTCGGCCGCGACCACGGACAACGACGGCACCAGGACACGTCCCGTGCCGCGGGAGGCCTCGATGTAGAGGCCGGTGAAGAACGGGTCCGCGCGGTACAGGGCGATCAGGGCGGTGTGGTCCAGGACTGCCAGGAGATTCACGCAGCGGTGCCGCTCTGGTGTGCCCGTACCTTCGCCCACGCGTCCTGCCCTGCGCGCTGGATGTCCGCGCTGTACTGCACACCGAGCTCGCGGGCCGCCTCGGCGGCACGCTGTTCCCGCTCGCTCTCCGTCAGCTCGCGGGACGCCATCTCCTCGAGCAGTTCGGTGATCGTAGTGCCGCGCTCGGCTGCCAGGACACGCAGCCGGTCGCGGACTTCCTCGCTGGTCTTGATGCTCGTTGGCTTGCCCATACCTCTGATTCTACCGCCGGTAGAACATTCGGGAGCCGGGGAGGGCGGGGCCGCCGGACCGGTTCAGGTGAGGCTCGGCGGTCGAGGCTGGAAGGAGGGACCGCTGTTCTCGTGGTGACGGTGGTGGGACTCCACCGCCCAGGTCCCGGGCCGCTCGGGGTGCCGCTGGGGTGATGGGGCATTGCGGTACTGGCACGGGAGCTCTCGCTGTTCACCCGCTCGCTGTGCGGACAGCCGGGCCGTCACGTTGGTCGACGTACGCCCGAGAGAGCGGCGGAGAGCCGCAGCCGAAATCGCGGGTGTGGCCTTCCTGATCTCAATGGACCGCATCTCGGCGGCCTGGAGTTCCGAAACGGGGGGCGTCGGCGACTTCTCCTGCACGGTCCGCCTCGCGGGGCATCAGGCTGCGTGAGTTCCCCCCTGCGGGCTCGCCGGAAGAGGCGTACGCCGAACTCGTCGCCGGCTCGGTCGCTTTCCGCGGACGAGGCGTCGGCGCTCCCCGTCAACCGGACCCGGTTTCGGCTGTGTGTCCTCTTGCTCTGTTTGCTCCGTTCGCCTGAATCCCGGGCGAGTCCGCCACCGGTGACGGGGACGGTGGAAAGTGATGCCGTATGACCAGACGACTCCACCTCGCCGCCGCAGCGGGCGCGCTCGCCTTCGCCGCGTTCCTCCCCGCGACCGCTGCCGCAGCCGTACCGGCATCCGCCGCCCCGCAGACCGTGCCCGTGGCCGCCGCGTCCGCCGGAGAGCCCCGGTACTGCCCGTCCGTCTACGACCCCGTCTGCGGCGAGAACGGCGTGACCTACACGAACAAGTGCTGGGCCGCACGGGAAGGCGTGCGCGTCAAGCACCATGGCGTCTGCCACGGCGACCTCTAACGAGCTCGTGCGCGGTAAGCGGTGAGACGTCGGGGCTGTTCATGCCGCGCCATGGAGGTGTGGGGGGGGGAACGTGGTTCGGTCAGCAACCGTCGGATCACCGGTCTGACGGCCGACGTGATCGGTGAACTCATCGTTGATATCGGTCCGTTGTGGCATGCCGCCATCAGGCCAGTTTTGTCTCACGACCGTGGAGCGAGCCGTGCGGGCCGGTGCGAAGCACCAGTTGGTGTTCGTCGACCGGCTGCCGGCCACCCTGGTCCACCTGCGTCATTGTGCCGCCCACGACGTGCTGGCCTGCTGGTTCGATGGGGACCGCTCCACTGTCACCCGCGCCGTCAACGAGGTGCGGCCCTTGCTCGCCGGGCGGGGCTGCACCGTCAGCCCCGGCCTCCGCCTGCGAACCCTCGCCGAGGTCGTCCATCACCTCGGCACCAGCGGAAAGACGGGGATCATCGACGGCACGCAGATCCGTGTCCGACATCCCGCGGCCAGGAACAAGTGCCGGGAGAAATTCATCTCCGGCAAGAACAAGCAGAACGCCGTGAAGTCAATGGCGGTCACGGACGGCGAAGGGCACGTGCTGTGGTGCAGCCCGGCCCTGTCCGCAAGCTGCCCGGACATCACCCACGCCCGCCCGTTGGGCCTGGTCCGACTCCTTGCAGACGAACCCGGAGCGGCGGTCCTCGCGGACGCCGGCTGCCAGGGCCTGGGCGCCCAGACCGGCGGCCAGGCAGTGACGCCCCCGCACCGCACGTTCAAGAAGCACACCCTGGACTGGCACGACACGAGGAGATGCACGAGCGGCAACGCAAGACACACTCCTCACGACGCAACCCGGTCGAGCACGGCATCGCGTACCTCAAGAACTGGCGATCCCTGACTCGTCACCTCGGCCGCCGCGAACACATGAGCGTCACCATCCAGGCCGTCGCCGGACTTCTCAGCCACCGGCAGAACACGGACCAAACATCGCCACCCCACCGCATGGTCACCCGGGAGGCAGCATCCGCCGCGGTCCGCATGAGTAGGACTGTCAACAGCCGGTTCCGTCCGGTGGTGCAGGGCCCGGCCGTAGAGCGTTGCTCCCCTTGCCCGTTCAAGGCAGTCCAGGGTGCGGGCCGGAACTCCGAAGGGCTGCGGCCTCTGCGGTGTCGCGCACCCTTCTGCAGCCAGTCATACGTGCCGGCCGGTGTGCCGTGGGGGTGCCCATGGCGTTGTGGCGGCGTCTCGGCGGGTGGCTTGTGTGTTCCGGTGAACTAGTGAAGTTTTCCCGCAGTCCGGGCCGCACGCGACGGCAGTGGGCATGAAACCCACGCCGGCACGCGCGCTCACGCCGAACGCCATCGACTGCAGAGGAAGACCCGCCATGCATCAGGCAGCCGCCCACAGGTCATCAGGCACTCGCAGGGGATTGCGCGCCCTCGTCGTCACGGCGCTGGTGTGTGTGACGGGCCTTGCCGGGTCACCCGCCGTCTCGGCGGAGGAGCCGCAGCTCCCCGACGGGCTCGCTCTCACGCCGCCCATGGGCTTCAACAACTGGAACTCCACGCACTGCCGGGCCGAGTTCAACGAAGCGATGGTCAAGGCGATCGCCGACGTCTTCGTCGCGAAGGGCCTCAAGCGTGCCGGGTACGAGTACGTCAATCTGGACGACTGCTGGGCGAAGCCGGAGCGCGACCGGGCGGGGCGGCTGGTGCCCGACCCGGTGCGGTTCCCCCGCGGCATCAAGGCGGTCGTCGATTACGTCCACTCCAAGGGGCTCAAGTTCGGGCTCTACAGCAGTGCGGGCACCAGGACCTGTGACAGCGTCGGGATGCCGGGCGGGCTGGGGCACGAGTACCAGGACGCCCGGCAGTTCGCCGCGTGGGGCGTCGACTACCTCAAGTACGACAACTGCAACGACCAGGGCGTGGACTTCATGGTCCGCTACACCACCATGCGCGACGCGCTGAAGGCAGCCTCGGCCGCGACCGGTCGCCCGATCCTGTTCAGCATCTGCGAGTG
The DNA here is from genome assembly GCF_055596485.1 of Streptomyces sp. NPDC039736. Lineage (NCBI taxonomy): Bacteria > Bacillati > Actinomycetota > Actinomycetes > Kitasatosporales > Streptomycetaceae > Streptomyces > Streptomyces sp. NPDC039736. The sequence goes on from NZ_JBVIUQ010000023.1 coordinate 18,000, forward strand.
GGGCTCGTACAAGCCCTGGAAGTGGGGCAGGGACGTCGGGCACATGTGGCGCACCACCTTCGACATCAAGGACAACTGGGCCACGATGCTGCGCAACATGAAGCAGAACCTGCCGCTGGCGCAGTACGCGGGGCCGGGCGGCTGGAACGACCCGGACATGCTGGAGGTGGGAAACGGCGGCATGACCGACACGGAGTACCGCACCCACTTCTCGATGTGGTCGATCATGGCCGCGCCCCTCCTCATCAGCACCGACTTGCGCACGGCGTCTCCGGAGACCTTCCGCATCCTGACCAACCGGGAGGTGATCGCCGTGGACCAGGACCGGCTCGGGAAGCAGGGCGCCGTGGTCTCGTCCGAGGACGGCCGGTGGGTGGTGGCCAAGGAGTTGGCGGACGGCAGCCGCGCCGTCGCCCTCTTCAACGAGACCGACACCCCGCGCCGCATCGCCTCCACGGCGAGGGCGGTCGGCCTGCCTTCCGCCCCTCGTTACCGGGTGCGCGACCTGTGGCGGAGGACGACGGGGCACACGGGGGGCGACCTGGCTGCCACAGTGCCCGCGCACGGCACCGTGCTGCTGCGGGTGACTCCCGGCAGGTAGGGGCAGTTTCTCAGCCGGGCAGGACCGACATCAGCGTTCCCACCACCGGCAGGTCCTTCACCGCGCCTCCGTCCGACAGAGGGGCCGTCACCGCCCCGGAGTCCACCGGCTGGAAGTCCGCGACCTGCGTCCCGACGGTGTTGTCCAGCGGATTGGCCTCCGTGCCCGCGAGCGGGTTGAGCCGGGCGTTCTTCATGGGCCCGAGCCCGCTCGCCGTCGCCTGCGTGAGAGTGCCGGTGATCACCGATCCCGAGGAGGTGTCCACACCGCCGAGCGCCTGGTCGGCACCGGGCAGCGGCAGAGGGAGAGGCAGGGCCGACGGGGCGGCCTGGGCGGCGGCCGTACCCGCCGAGAGCACGGCGCCGACGGCCGTCAGGGTGAGGCCCGCGCGGAGGAGGTGGTGACGCGGGGAACTGGAAGCTGCGTGGCGTGCCATGGGACTACCCGTCTGCGTGGAGGTCATGAGGGGAACAGCCCGCCCTCGCACATGCGCGTGCGTAGTCGCGGGCGCACACAGTGTAGTTGAGGGGTTCCGGCCGGTGTGGGACATGTCCGAGCCGCAGACGCCGTCCCCGGTCAGCGCCCCCAGAGCGCGAGGGCGGTGGCGACCAGGACGGCACCGGCGCCCACGGCGGTCGCGGCGACGCAGAGTTTCAGCATGCCCGGGGGCTTGCGGGCGGGGCAGGCGCGCTGCCCGTACACGTGGTTGCCGGGCGGGTGGGCCGGTGCATGCTCGATCCAGTAGTCGCCCAGGAGGGAAAGGCGGGGGCCCGGCTCTGGTACCTCGGGGGCTTCCATGCCGGAGCCAACTCGACTCCGCGGCGAGGGGAAGCGGCCGGGAGGGCGGTGCCACTCGTTCGTCCGCTTCGCCCTATGGGCATATGAGGGGAGGATGGCATCGCAGGCGCCCCGGGGCCGGGTCGGGGAGAGGGGATTGGGGTGGGCCCGTACTCGGGAGGTCGTTCACCCCGGCGTGGACGGGCCCCCGCCGCCGTCCGGGGCCCCGTCGTCACGGGAGCCGCGTGTCCGGCAGGCGCAGCCAGCACGCGAGCCGCCACGGGTGCGCAAGGCACTCGTGCGGTACGTGCGGTACGCGCGAGCGCTGCGGACGTGAGGGGCGGTCCCGGTAGCGGGCGACGATCGGCAGGGTCTCCCGCAGGACCCGCGCGTTGTCGCTCAGGGAGTCGCCGAGAGGCTGGCCCTGGTAGGTCTGCCGGGGATTGGCGAACCGGCTGATCGGTTTGCACGAGGGGCCGCAGGATCTCTGGTACGCCATGATCGTGCGGTACTTGCCGTCCGGGGTGATCCACCCGGTGTTGTAGGGGCGCGTGGTGCTGATCCGCATACTTCCCTCCGGGTCGGCGGCGATGGTGTGCCGGTCGTGCGCGAGACCGAGGTTGTGGCCCCACTCATGGCTCACCGAATCCTGGCCGATGCCCTGCACGTCGGCGACGGAGTAGGCGAACTCGTCGGACGCCCGGGTCAGGTCGGCGGTGTAGTCGCCCTTGCCGCCGCCGCGCTGTTCCTGGTCGGTCAGGAGTACGACGAGATCCGCCCCGTACCGGTCGCGCAGGCGGTGGGCCTGCGCGCCCAGGGACGGGTCGTGAGGGTCCTTCAGGTGGCGGTAGGTCTCGGCGAAGGTCTCGGGCCCGGTGTAGGAGGTGGCCGTGTAGGAGGTGAGGAACCGTACCCTCCCGCACACGCCGCTGCTCTTGAGGGAATGGTTCATGCGCTTGGCGATCGTCCGGGACGTGAGCGCGGTCCGGTGCTTGCCCCCGACGGCCCGCGCGGCCTTCACCGTGTAGATCCCGAGCACGTCGACCCTGGGGCACGGCGCTCGGACGGCGGCCGCCACGGGTGACGGCGCCTTCCCCGTCGTGGGGGACGTGTGCGCGTTCGTATCGGCCCCCGGCACGGCGGCGCCAAGGGCGAGGACGGAGAGCAGGAGCCCCGTGGCGGCACTGGCCGCCACCGGCGAGAACATTGCGGGCATGTGCCCTGTCTAACACCGGGTTTCGCGCCCGGCTCGGGGTGGACGGCCAAACGGGCCGATGGGCGCTTCCGCCCCGGCCCTGTGCGGGACCGGTGGCCGCCCGCGCATGGTCCCGGACCTGCGAAAGGGGGCCGCAATGGGTTTCGGGCCCCCTTTCGCGTACGGCAGCCAGGGAACGGGCCAGCGGTCGTACACCTGGTGAACGAAGAGGCAGCCGAAACGTTGCTGCTGGGACTGTCCCCGACGGGCAATCTTCACAATTCACACCCTCTGAACACGTCTGGCGGTCCGGCCCTGCCCGGCCGGGGGCCCGGGGAAGTCAACTGACCGGGCAGCGGGGTGGCGTTCGGGTGCCGTCGGGGGCCCGGGCGTTTCTCCTGGCGTGCCGAGGTTGTTCTCGTGGACATGAACCCCCTCCTGAACGCCCATGCCCTTCCCACCGGCCCGGCCCGCGAGCACGTGGGGCCGTGCCAGGACGTATCGCGCACACGGGTGCGGCGGTGGTCGGATCAGAGGCCGGAGGAATCTCTCGTACGGATCGCGCAGGCGGCGTTCGGCACCGCGCTGGCTCTGGGGGCCCTCGCGTTCTGGCTCGCCGACAGGTAGCAGGCCGAGCTTTCAGCGGTACGGTGCTGGACCGCCGTCCCCCGGGTGCGGCACCGGGTCGAGGACTGGCCGGACAGGCCGGCGAACGTACATCCTCGTGGCGGGCACGGGGAACCGGCTGCCTCCGCGGACGCGCGCGGAGGCAGGCCTGTTTCTCCGCGGTGCGTCCTGGCTCCGCGTCGGCCGGCTGCCCCTGGCCTCGTCGGCGTTTCCCCGCGGAGCCGGGACGGCAGGCGGCCGGGCGGGCGGGGACGGAGCAGCGGGAGCGCGGAGCGCACCAGCAACGGCGCGGGTGCGAAGGTCAGCTCAGCGCGTCGAGCGGAACGCCGACCGGTCCACCGCCGGCGGTGAGCCCTCCGAGCAGGGCACCGGGGGCGGGCACGGCGTTGGGGCCGCCCGGGTGCACCCGGCGCGCGGTCGTCTCTTCCTTGAGCTGCAGCCCGTCGACGTTGGACTTGACGTCACCGAGGAACTTCTGGGGCGTGGCGACATCCGTGAGCTGCTTCATCTGGTCGGCCTGCACGGCGTCGAGCTGCGCCTGCGCCTCGGCCACCTGAACGGCCTGGGGCAGGTCGCGGCCGGTGTCGTGGTGCGCGAACGCCGGTGCGGCGGACCCGAGGACGGCGAGTGTTCCGGCGAGGGCCGCGGTGGCGTGGGTGTACTTCATGGGGGGGTCCTGTCCGTGAGGTGCGTCGGGGACGACAACTGCCGGGCCGGCACTTGTCGTGTCACCTCTGGAGAACGCGAGGGAGGGCCATTGGAGACGTGCAGTGCATGGATCTCACCCAATCGACTCGACCGGAAGAGGCCGGAGTTGAGTGATCGTCCGTTTCCGCCGGCTGCCGCTGAACGGGGGGTGGACGCGGCCACAAGTCCCGGCGGCGAAGGGGGTCCGCACCTCACGGCGCACCGTGGAGGAGACGGGGCCGCGTTACTTCTGAGTGGCACGGCTCGTTGCGACTGCGACCAGCCACACCACACACAGGAGAAAACAATGAGCCACCGCAAGGTCTCCGCTGCCGCACTCACCGTTCTGGTTTCGGGTTCCGCACTGGCTGCCGCAGGCACCGCTCAGGCCGCTGCGCCCGAGGCGGCGCCGAAGCCGCGTCCCGCCGCTGCGGCGCCGGCCAACGACCTGCTCAGCGGGCTTCCCGTGGTGGGCGGGCTGACCAAGGGCGGGATGCCCGCCGCGCCTGCGGCCAGCGGGCTTCTCGGCGGTCTTCCGCTCGGCGGCTGACCCCGCCCCGGTGTGCGGTGGGCGTGGCCAGAAGGGGCGTCCACCGTCGGACAGGCAGGCGGGCAGCTCCTCACAGCGGCCAGTATTCATGGAATTGAACGCCTGCCCGGGAGCCGGAATCTCCACTCGCCTTTCTCGTGAGGCCCTGCTTCTTTCGGGTGACCGCGGAAGTCCGTGGAATTAATTCAGTTTCCTTATCGCTGTCGGCTCGTTAGGAATAGCGACGGCGGCGCTGCGGGATTTCCCAATTGTTCGCGCGACACGAAATACGTGCTGCGTACAGCGCCGTCGAAAGAAAGGTCACAACATGAAGCGCATGAAGGTTGCTGCCGTTCTCGCCGGCTCGCTGATGGTCCTGGGTGCGGCCTCCCCCGCGATGGCGGACGCCGAGGCCGAGGCCGCGGCCACGAACTCGCCCGGCGTCCTCTCCGGCAACGTCGTCCAGGCTCCGATTCACATTCCCGTGAACTTCTGCGGCAACAGCATCAACGTGATCGCTCTGCTGAACCCGGCGTTCGGCAACACCTGCGTCAACAAGTAATTCCACATCCGAACCCTCATGTGTTCGGACCTGGCCAGCCCCTGAACGCATGCCTTGTGTTCGGGGGCTGCCCAATCAGCGCCTCCTCATGTGTGGGTGGGCAATCGGCTTGCCCCGCAAGCATGAAAGACAGGGAACGGCGAAGTGCGACAGGTATTGAGTAAAGGCGTGCTGGTAACTGCAGCCGTCTCGGGTGTGCTCTCCGTGACCTCTGGCTATGCCCACGCGGATGCGGTGGGCGACAGCACGGTCGCGAACTCGCCGGGGGTCGTCTCCGGCAACAACGTTCAGGCTCCGGTGCATGTGCCGGTGAACCTCTGCGGCAACACCGTCACCGTGATCGGCCTGCTGAACCCGGCGTTCGGCAACAAGTGCGCCAACGGCTCCTCGGCGCAGCCGGGCAGGAGCAGCGGTGCGGCCGCGTCCTCGACGGTCACCAGGTCGCCCGGTGTCGTGTCGGGCAACAACGTGCAGGCTCCCGTGCACGTTCCGGTCAACGCCTGCGGCAACACGGTGAACGTGGTGGCTGCGCTGAACCCGGCGTTCGGCAACAAGTGCGCCAACGGGCCCACCAAGACGACTCCCCCGGTGGACGAGCCCCCGGCCGACCAGCCTCCCGCGGACGAGCCCCCCGCGAATGAGCCGCCGGCCGATGAGCCGCCGGCCAATGAGCCTCCCGCGGACGAGCCGCCCGCCTATGAGCCGCCCGCCTCGGACGAGCCTCCGGCGGACCAGCCCCCGACGGATGAGCCTCCGGCCGACGAGCCGCCGACTTCGGACGAACCCCCGGCCGACGAGCCCCCGGCGGACCAGCCTCCCGCGGACGAGCCTCCGGCCGATGAGCCGCCGGCCTCGGACGAGCCGCCCACGAATGAGCCTCCGGCCGACGAGCCGCCGGCTTCGGACGAACCCCCGGCGGACCAGCCTCCCGCCGATGAGCCGCCGGCCTCGGACGAGCCTCCGGCCGACGAGCCACCCGCCCACGAGCCCCCGGCCTCGAACGAGCCGCCCGTCACTCCCCCGCACGTCCCGACGAAGCCCGGCAAGCCCACGGGTCACAAGCCCGGCCACGGCATGTCGCACCTGGCGCACACCGGTGCCGGTGAGCTCGGCGGCGCTGCGGCGCTGAGCGCGGCGCTTCTTGCCGGTGGTGTTCTGCTGACCCGTCGCGGACGCGCTGCCCAGCGCTGATCCGGTCGGGCGGCACACGCTGCTCCGGTGGGGCAGGCCTCAACGGCCTGCCCCATCTTCGTGTCCACAGTCTCCCGGCATGCGAGTGAAGCCCGGAGATTTGTGAATGGATTCAGTTTCTCTGGAGGTCGCGTCCGCGTTAGTCATGGTGCCGGCGCCACGTGAAGGAAATTCCGCAGCGTCGAATTCCTGAGCAGACACGACAGAGAATGAGGAAATTTCTATGAAGTACACGAAGGCGGCTTCGGTTCTGGCTGTGTCGATGGTTGCCGTCGCTGCGGGGTCCTCGGCGGCGACCGCTCAGTCCGGCAGTATGCCGACCAGCCCTTCGATGAGCCTGAACTCGGGTGTGGCGCAGTTGGTCGAGGCGTACAACACGCACACCAAGCCCCTCAACGGCCCGCTCCCGGTGGTCGATGAGGCCAAGAGCGCGGCCAAGACGGTGACCGACGTCAAGGATGCGAACCCGATGGAGCTGATCGAGGGTGCGGTGGCCGGCCAGGGCGCCTCGTCGATGCTCGGCGGGCTTCCCCTCGGCTGACACGATCCGCCGGGCCAGGGGGACGGCGGTGTGCCTTCCTGCGTCTCCATCTCCCCCGGGCCTGCAGGGGGATGCTCCGAGCGGCACGGCGCGTACACGAAGGTGGGGCCCCACAGCTACTGTGTGGGGCCCCACTTCCCTGCGCGGCTTGCGCTCAGTCGTTCTCGCCCTCGTTGCCGAACGCCGGGTTGAGCAGGCCCACCACGTTGACCGTGTTGCCGACGACGTTGACCGGGACGTGCACGGGAACCTGCACCTGGTTGCCGGAGATGACGCCCGGGGACTGGGCCGCGACGCCCTCGGCCTCGGCGTCGGCGGCGGCGGTGCCGGCGGCGGCACCAGCAGCGAGTCCGGCAGTGGCAAGGGCGAATGCGGCCTTCTTGGCAGCCTTCATTTTTGTGCACCTCCTGGAGGAGTTGGGGTGTTTCGAGAATCCTTGCACACCCGCAGCACCGCCCGTAAAACAGAATGGAACGCTGGGTAAAGGTTCCCACCGATGGCTTATTGGTAATCCTTTCATTCTTATTACTCGGTCAGCGGGGAATGCGGTGCGCCCGGCCTTGACGGGGCGTGGCCCATGCCTTGCCCGGCGCATACGGCTCTCCGCCGCCGGGGCGGTGGCGACGGGTGAAGCAAAGGGGTGATTTTCGTCCGGGGTGCTGCGGGCGTGCGCTAAGGTGGCGCTTGAACCCGTTCGGGCGGGATTCACAGCCGTCGGCTCGAATGCCGTCGAATACCGCCCCGAAGTGTCGTTCGGGTTTCGATTCCTCCGCACAGCAGAAGAGCACGGCGTTGAGCCCCCCGGTCTGGATTTCGGGGGGCTCAACGCCGTGTGGAAAGACCGGAAAGGGTGTGTGCAGCCCCGCAAGCTGCACACACGCCGAGAATCAGCGGTTGTTGGCGCCGTTGCCGGAGAGGACCGGGAAGTCGTTCAGGAGGTGGGAGAGCGGCTCGTCGCCCTTGGCCTGGGTGGAGTTCTCGACGCACTGCTGGTTCTGCGGGGCGGACAGGATCGGGATGTCCTGGACGCCGATCGGGACGACGCCCACGAGGGAGGTCAGGTTGGCCTTGGCCGGCAGGCCGACACAGGGCTTGTTGAGCGAGCCCTGGACCAGGGACATCTGCGGGCTCATGTCGCCCTCGGTCTCCGCGTTGCCGTAGTGCTGCTCGGCACCGTTGCCGCTCATCGACGTCGTACCGTGATCGTCAGCGAGCGCGCCGGCCTGCGGGGCGGCCATGCCCAGCGTGGCGGCGGCAAGCATGGCGGTCGCCATGATCTTCTGCATCTCTCAGTCCTTCTTTCCCGTGGAGTACCCCTGTTTTCGGAGCCCCCTGCAGAACTTCGCACTGAGGGTTTGGTTATCCGCATTCACTCTAATGGCGGCAGGCTGGGCCTACGGTCGGACTTTTGAGCGACGAGCCTATTTACCGGAAATACTGACGGGGTCGTCGGCCGAATATCTTTTATGCCGTACGGGTGAACAGAAAGAACCAAACCCGTCGCCGGGTGGTTGTGCAGCCAGTAAGCAGCCAGCCCCTGGAACGAAGAGGTTTCCTCATGCGCAACAAGATGATGGTTTCGTCTGCGGCCGCCGCAGCCGCCCTGTCCCTCGGCGTCATCGCCGCCCCCCAGGCCATGGCGATCGCGAACGACGACGGTACGACGTCGATGAGCGGCAACGGTGCCGAGCAGCACTACGGCAACGCGGAGACCGAGGGCGACATGAGCCCGCAGATGTCCCTGGTCCAGGGCTCGCTCAACAAGCCCTGTGTCGGCCTGCCGGCCAAGGCCAACCTGACCTCCCTCGTGGGCGTCGTCCCGATCGGCGTCCAGGACATCCCGATCCTGTCCGCCCCGCAGAACCAGCAGTGCGTCGAGAACTCCACCCAGGCCAAGGGCGACGAGCCGCTCTCGCACATCCTGGAGGACTTCCCGGTCCTCTCCGGCAACGGTGCCAACAACCGCTGACACCGGGGTTGAACGCCCTGGGCTGGTAGTTGCGGCACCCGCGCGCGAACAGCCGCTCGCGCGCATGGGGACGAGGTGAGCTGCGTGTGGCCCCGCGAAGGATTCCCTTCGCGGGGCCACACGCATGTGCGCGGCGTACGCGGCTACTTGCGCAGGCGCGCAGCCGGGAGGCGGCAGTGGGCGGCGGTGCGGATGGTGTCCTCGTCGCCCACGAAGGCCTGGAGCTGGTCCTCGGTGACCGGCAGGCCGGGCCGGTGGTCGGGCCAGGGGCGCGTGGTGAACATCAGGTGCACCTGGCCGCGCTTCTCGGCGGCAGCGGTCCACTGCGGCGGGACGGTGCAGGTGACATTGAGGTGGGGCAGGGTCAGGACGGCGTTGGCGCCGTCCACCATGAGGGTCACGGGAACCGTGGAGAGGGCGCCGTTGGCGATGGGCCCGCCCACGGAGAGGCCGGATCCGGCGAGCACGGCCCGGACCGCCGCGTCGCCTTCCTCCGCGGTGCCCGCGCCGTCGCCCAGGGGGTAGGCGAGGAGGAAGGCCGCGTCGTGGCCGTCGTCGGCGTGTTCTCCCGCCCAGGGGAGGACGGCGATGGTGCCCAAGTGGGCGCGGTTGAGGGGGGCAGCGGTCTGGGTTGAGGTCATGCGACAGGACAGTAGTTGCGTTGCCTGTCGCGTCCGCCGCGCATGTCACCCACTCAGGCTAAGAAGAATCGGCGGATGGTCCGTACGTGTGTCCCTGGCGCCGTACGGGCGGGCTCCGGCCACTCCCCCGGGGCGCAGCGGGACTGCCCGACGGTGTCGTTGGCGCGGCCGTTCGGGCGAAGGGTGATAACCGGTGGGATCGGCGGGAGTTCTGCAGGGCGCTCCCGGTCCGGGACGCATCACGCGGACGAAAGCGGAATCTTCATGAAGCAGGTCATCACGTACGCCGCCCTCGCAGCGGCCTCGCTGGGTCTGGGCACCGTGGGCGCCTCGCCGGCCCTTGCGCTCGCCGACGACGGCGGCACGGTCTCGCAGAGCGGTCTCGGCGCGGAGGACCACTACGGCGACGCGGCCACCACGGGGAAGATGAGCCCCCAGCTCACTCCGGTGCAGGGCACGCTCAACAAGCTGTGCGTGGGCCTCCCGACGGAGGCGAACGCCACCTCCCTGGTCGGTCTCCTCGTGCCGGTCGGCGTGCAGGACATCCCGGTCCTGTCCGCGCCGCAGAACCAGCAGTGCGCCGACAACTCCACCCAGGCCAAGGGCGACGAGCCGCTCTCCCACCTCGGCAACGGCTTTCCCGTCCTGTCGGGCAACGGCGACCGCAACGACTGACCCCCAGGGCGTTTTTTCAGTGCCGGAAGGGGCTGTCAGTGCTGGGGGCAGGGGCTCACCGGGGGCAGGGGCGGAAGCTCCGCCCCTGCTCACACCCTCGGCCCCTGATGAAAAGTACAGGTCAGAGCGTTAAAAGATTCCTGCAAGGGGCTGGAGGGGCTGAACTTCCAGGTTAACGCGCTGCTTGCGTGCGGGCGTATGCGGGCGCGCGCGAGGAGGACACCTCACAGGTATGGAAATCCTGCGTGCTGATAACTGGGGAGTTCAGCCCCTCCAGCCCCTGCTGTGGGGCGCAGGAACTGCTCTGACCTGCGGAAACACCCGTGGGAGGGTGGGGGCTTCCTTCAGCCCCTGAGACCCTGTCCGCAGGTGTTCAGCCCCTGAGACCCTGCCCGCAGGGGGTTCAGGAGCATGGGCGAGGCGTCGGGCGTGAACGCGGAGATGCCCAGGGGCCTCAGGAGAGGTCCCGGGGCATCGGCGTGCCGGGGCGGGTCGTCAGCCGACGGACGTTATGGCGCGTGCCTGGGAGCGCTTCGTCTTCTCTCCGGCCCGGCAGATGTCGACGGTCTGGGGGTCGACGGCCTCTCCGGGGGACCCGGTCTTGTAGTCGCCGTCGGGGGCGCTGTCGCGGTCGTGCGGAACGAGGTAGAAGACGCGGCGGTGGAAGAGGCTCGTCTCGGGGTCCCGTTCCACCCGCGGGCCGAGCTCGGCGTAGCCCACGAGGCGGCCCAGGCCGTCGAAGGGCGGTTTGCCGATCCGGTAGGGGGTGCCGTGGACGGCCTGGCGTACGTACTCCAGTGTGGAGATGTCCTCCAGCCAGACGATCCGGGCCTCCCCCGCGACGTCCGCGTCGGTGAGCAGCGAGCTCATGTCCGCACCCCTTCCTCTTGGTGTGGCTGGGACAGAAGCCCAGGCTCCGCTCCGTACCCGTGCACGTGTTCCCTCTGGAGTGTAAAGAGTGCGGTCCGAGCCGGGCAGGAGCCCACGGGGGTGGCGGTCCTCCGGTGCAGCTCTGCCGGGTGCCGGGTGGTGTCCATGGTCACTGTTCGCCGTCGGTCAGGCCGAGGCCCGGGTAGTAGCGGACGCCGTTGCTTTTGATCATCTCGTCGGGGGACTTGAGGCCGAGCTCGCTGCGCACCCGGGTGGCGAAGGACCGGGAGCCGGCCGGGCGTGTCCCTTCCTCGTGGCACCAGTGGGAGTAGACCTGGTACAGCAGGGTCTGGCGCACCTGCATCTTCTCGTACCGGCGGCACAGGTCGCCGAGGAAGCGCCCGATGTGGTCCTCGGTCGCGGCGTAGGAGGCCGTCGCGGTGCGGACCCGCGCCGGGCCCGCGAGGTTGTCGCGCTCCCTGCTGGGGTCCCGGGTCGCCAGGAAGCGGCGGGCCCCCTCGATGAGCCAGGCCAGGATGCCCGGCCCCTCCTCCTCGACGAGGATCCGGGCCAGGTTGTCGATCTTCTTGTGGTCGGCGATCTTCCGCTCGAAGGGGATCAGGCGCAGGCGTCGCCAGAAGGCGTGTCCGCCGGTGGCGACCTCGGGGTGGTGATTGCCCAGCAGCCACAGGTGGTGGGTGGGCGTGAAGGTGAAGAAGTCCTGGCGCATCCTGCGGGCGGTGACCATGTCGCCGCCGGTGAGGAGTTTCATGCGCACCTCGTTGAACTTGTCGTTCGGCTTGAGTTCGCTGCACACCACCAGGCGGCGCCCGTAGAGCTCGGTCAGTTCGGTCGAGTGCTCGGTGTAGGCCCCGCGGTCCATCAGGAATCCCGGGGGCGCGGAGTGCGCGTAGTCGCCGAGGATCTGCACCGTGGTGTCCAGCAGGACGGACTTGCCGTTCGCCCCGTCGCCGTGGCAGAACGGCAGCACCTGGGCACCCACGTCCCCGGTGATCGAGTAGCCGAGCAGCAGATGCAGGTACTCGATCATCTCCTTGCCGTCCGCGTCGTCGCCGAAGATGTCCGTGAGGAACGCGAAGAACCGCGGCGTGGGCATCGCGACGGGAGAGACGCGGGTGCAGCGGGAGTTGAAGTCGTGCAGCGGGTCCGCGGCGCGCAGCACCCCGGTCTTCAGGTCGACCACCCCCGAGGGCGTGCACAGGGTGTAGGGGTTGCCGTCGAGCTGCTCGGCGTCCAGGGACAGCGCCGGGGACGCCTTCGCCTGTAGCAGCATGGCCTTCACGCCGCTCGTCGAGGACGAGTACCGGCGGTGCCTGACGACCTCCTGTGCGGAGAAGCGGCCCTGGGGGTCGGAGTGGGGCATCTGCCCGGCCATGTCCCCCGCCGCCCAGATCGCCTCGCCCTCGCCGCCGCGCAGCTTCCACCGGCCCGCCTCCCACACGTACCAGCCGTTTCCGGCGACGTAACGGAACCGTCCCCCGTACAACTGGGCGAACAGCTCTGCGTTCGCCCGGTCGGTGAGGTCCTCCGGCAGTCGCCCCACCGGCGCCGCGTCAGTGCCCGCGGGAGCGTCGACGGGCTTGGTGGTGGCCTTCTGCACGGGCAGCACGCGGTCCGCGCTCTCGCCGTCCTGCCCGTCCCGCACGTCCAGTTGGAGCATCTGCTGAGCGACGTGGTGCGCGTCGAAGGCCGCACCGGTGGGGTCACTGGGGCTCATGAGCGTCCTTCGGGGGCGGCGGGCGCGCGGTGCAGCAGCAGTGGGACGAAGGGGGCCGGCCGGGCCCTGTGTGCACACCGTGCCGTCGTGACCGCCGGGCGAGTTCCCGCCGCCTCGGGAGGAGGCTCTTGGTGCATGGTCACACTCAGGTCCTTGCTCGGGGTGCGGAAGTGGCGTGCCGGTGGTGGCGATACGTGCAGTTCAACAGCGGTCGGCACGTCGAAAAGGGGCTGGAGGGGCTGGAGTTCGCGGTCGGTGCAGCGAGCCTAACGCAGCCGGTGGGTGACGCTGCGACCCCGGGCGCGCGGTGGGAGCCGGGTTCGCTGTCGTGGCGGAGCCCCAGCCCCTCCAGCCCCTCCCGGGCCTGCCGGGCTGCCGGGCAGGGGCTGGAGGGGCTGGAGTTCGGGCACCGGCGCCCGATCGAGCGTCTGCTCGGAGGGTGTCTCCGCGGTCGCCGTGTTGCAGGGCCGCCGGTGGGTCCGGGGCCCGGCGGCAACGGACCGTGACCCCGGGCTGCTGCACCCGCACCCGCTGATGAGAAGCGGCCCAGCTACGGGGGTGGGAGGGCAGGGTCTTGCCCTCCGGGCCGGGCGGCGGGCCCAGGGTGGCCGGTGCAGGTGCGCTGGTGCTGGGCGTGCCAGGGGCCGGCCTGTTCAGGCGTCAGGTCCGTCTGGGAGTGGTGGCAGGCCCGGCAGGTCGCGCTGGACGGGTCCGCGCTGTACGCGTACCGGCGGCGCCGCTTCGAGGCGGCCGGCTGCGCGGCCCGGCGCGCGGCGAAGTCCTCGGCCGGGGGACGGGTGCCCTTCCATGGTCACGTTTCCCTTCCGGCGGGTTCCGAGGTGCGTTACGCGGCGAACCCCACGTTGGTCACGTACTCGTAGCCGCCCCAGTCCGAGCCGAGGTCACCGATCGCGTCGTCCCACCCGGCTTCCAGCTCGCGGCTGTCGCCAGCCGCCCACGCGCCGACGAGGCGGTCCCACTTGCGGACGTTCATGGTGCGGTGGGTCAGGACGCGCTTGTTGCGCTGGGGGACCTGGGACTGGTTCAGCGGGTGGATCTCGATGCGGGTGCCGCGGCCGTCACGGTTGAGGCGCTTGAGGAGGTGTTTGGCGACGTTCTGGCGGCGCACGGCGGTGTACGCGCGCTCGATCTTCTGAAGGCTCGCTTTCGACGGGGCGCGTTTGCCCTCGCGCCAGGCTTTGAGGGTGCGGTCGGTGACGGTGAGGCCGGCGGCCTTCGCTGCCGCCCGCGCGTGGTCGGTGCGGGTGAGGTAGTTCAGGCGGGCCGTCCAGCCGCGCTTGGAGGTGACCGGCGTCGCGATGCCTCCGGCGAGGCGGTCGAGCTGGGCGGCGACCGCGTCACCGCCCTTGATGCCGCGCGCGCCGAACAGGCCGAACCGGAGATTCTTCTGCGGCACTTACTTTCCCTCCCCGGTCTGATCGCCGGGCTCTGTGCCGACGGTGTACGCGTCCTTCACCTTGACCTCGGTGACGCCCCGCCCTTCGGGGAACACCTGGTGCCAGTCGCCGATGACGTGGAGCTCGTCGGTGCCCATGGCCCGCACCACGTGCAGGCCGCCCTCATGAGCCTTCCACGCCTTCATCCACAGGTTCGCGAACGCCTGGGAGCG
>NZ_JBVIUQ010000024.1:0-25415 GCF_055596485.1 Streptomyces sp. NPDC039736
GCGACGGCGCCTCCGGCACCACCCTCTGAAACAAGTCCCACAACTCGTCCGGCACCAACCGCTCAACGATCCCCACCATGACCCACAGAATACCGATGTAGCCAAATGAGATGATCTCTAAAGACGCCCAACTGCCTGCGCGGGTTACCCCATTGTGTGTCTGGTTCGTACGCGGGGTGCCCAACCGGTCGAACAGGGCTGAGCAGTCCCGGTGCAGAAGGCGCAGTTCCCTCCCGATGTCCGCGAGATGCGTGGAACCCGGTCACAGGCCTGGCCGGGCATACGCCGAAGCCGCCGGTGGCTCGCTGGGCGGTCTGCTCTGCTGCTCGATATCACCGGCGGGAGCACTTCGGCGGTCGACGCCGGGGCCGCGCTGATGACCGAGTCCGGGCAGTTCGGCCTCGGCGGGCGGGCCTTGTACGACCCGCGCCCCGGTGAGCGGAACCACTGAGAGTGGTCCGGCGCCCCCTCCGGCGGCCGACGGCAGGAAAGCAGAATCTGCTGACCGCGCTCCCGCGGGCAGGCCGGCGCCCCCGTCATCCGGCAACGGTTCACTGACCGGCAGCGGCACCGGCGGCACCGTCTCCTATCGGAACTGCAGCGATGTCAGAGCGGCGGACGCCGCACCGATCCGCTGGGGCGACCCGGGCTTCGGCCGGCATCTCGACCGCGACGGTGACGGCGTTGCCTGCGAATAACGCGACGCTGACATGTCCCTCCGCCCCGACGGCCTGGGGAGAATCCGGGGGCCGGCAAGTCGTTGACCCGCTGCGCCCGGGTCTTCCAGCCCGCCTGCTCATGTGACGAGATGGCGAAGGGGACATCCGAGTGGACTGCCGAAGTCGAGGAAACTGAGGGCGTGCCGTGCGCCGTCCCCGCTCCCGACACTCGTCCTTCGTGTGGGGAGATAGGCATGACTGTCTGGAAGATGTCTGCGGTTTCGTCGGTGGCCGGGTGGCTGGACGCGGACCCCTACCGATACCCCGGCGTCCCCGTTACTGAGGACGACCTGCTGCCGGGGTCCGCATGCGACCAGGTCTTGTCCGAGGAATGCTTCCTGTCCGCTCCGAATACCGGTCGGCGTCTGCCCGGGCAGCTCGAGTCCTCGGACCGCAGGCGCCTGGACCTGCATGTCGCCCTGACGCGCGCCGGTATCGCACCGGTGCCCGGTGACGTGGAGGCCATTGAGGTGCTGAGCACATTGGACGACACCACCCACACCGTGCTGCTTCGGTGGTTGCACCGCACGTGGTGATCTGTGCGTTACGGCCCTGGAAACCGCCCGGGCCGGGCAGGCGCCCTCCTTTCCACCGGGAGGGGGGACCTGGCCGCGTTGCGGGTGACCGGAGGGCGCGCCGCTGCGGGGCGGGAGCTTCTGGGCGGGCTGGGTGACGAATCGGTTGCAGGTCCACACGTGACGATGAGTGGGTCGTTGGCACAGTCATGCACGTTCAGCGCCGCACACTTCTCCGTCCTCCACAACCGCGGGCCCCTGTCTGGCAGTCGGTCCCGCCCGCCAGGGGCTCGGCGGGCTGCGGGACGCCGATCTTCGACGACCTGGTGCGGGCCTGGCAGGAACAAGGGCGTAGCCTCCCTGGGGCAGCCGGCATCGGCCGCGACCCCGGCCACAACGATCCAGAATCTCTGCCGGTGCCTCTTACCTATGACACGGTCGTCCGGTGGGCACCGCAGTCCTCACCGCCTCGCGGGGGAGGGGCGTACCTGTCCGCCCCGGGTGGTGAATTCGTCTCTCTCAACGAGGGGTCCGCGTGAGGTCCCGCTCATCTCCCCGCATCAAGCGCCTCGCCGGGAGGTGGTCAGAACTGCGCTACGACGAACTGCCTACGGCAACGGCGCACTGCCTCTGGTGGCCCCGCAGGCACCCGGGGACAACAGCTCTACCGGCCAGAGAAGGAGAGGACAGGTCCAGACCCAGCCGACCCGGCCGAGTGGCGCTGATCTTCACGATGGTGCCGTACCCGCACGGAGCCCGCTTGTACAACTCCTGCCTCCACGTCCCCGCGGCTTCGGCACTGGCTGGTGGGTGCGGCTCATCCTCGGTCGGCCCCGCGCTGGGGTGCGCTCGATGACGCTCGATTGGGTTGGAGCGGGATTCCGTGAGGGGGGGCGTGGCGCAGGTGATTCCGGGGTCGCCGTGGACCTCGAGCGTGAACGCGACGGGGTCGAGGTCCTCGAAGGACAGGGTGGCCGGTACGAGTCACGCATGATCACCCGGTGAATGCTTTTTTGTCGGAGTTGGTGGGTGTGGAGGGGGTGGTGCCGAAGCGGCGGTCGCGGCGGGTGTAGGTGTCGATGGCCTGCCACAGGTGGGTGCGGTCGGTGTCCGGCCACAGGGTGTCGAGGAAAACGAGTTCGGCGTAGGTCGACTGCCAGGGCAGGAAGTTCGAGGTGCGCTGTTCGCCGCCGGTGCGGATGAGCAGATCCACGTCCGGCAGGTCGGGGTGGTGGAGGTGGGCTGCGAGGTGGCGGGGGGTGATGTCGTCGGGCTGGAGGGCCCCCGCGGCCGCTTGACGGGCGAGTTCGCGTGCGGCTTGGGTGATTTCGCTGTGGCCGCCGTAGTTGATGCACATGTTCACGGTCAGGCCGGTGCGGTGGCGTGTGAGGTGCTCGGTCTGGCGCAGTGCGTGTACCAGGTCAGGTGGCAGTCCTTCGGGGAGGCCGGACCAGCGCAGCTGGACGTCGCGTCGCCAGATTTCCTCGGTTTCCATGACGAGGCAGTCCTTGACCAGGCGCAGGATGGCCTGGATCTCGGCGGCGGGGCGTGCCCAGTTCTCCGAGGACAGGGTGTACAGGCTGAGGTGGGGCAGCCCGATTTCGAGGGCGCCGTAGATGACATCCCGCACCGCGAGCTGGCCGGCTTTGTGGCCGGCGGTGCGCGGCTGGCCTTGGCGGGTGGCCCATCGTCCGTTGCCGTCCATGATGAGCGCCACGTGTCGGGGGGCCAGGTGGGCGGGCAGTTGGGGCGGCTGGACACCGCTGGGGTGGGGCACCGGTGGTAGCGGAGGGGCCGTGCGGGCTGTGTCGTGGTTGCCTTCTGCGGGGTGCGGCAGGTGGATGGTGGCACGAGGGGTGGCAGCGGTCTGGGTGTGGCGGTGCCAGGACCTGGCCGTACGGAGGCGGCCGCGGGCCAGTGTGAGGTGGAAGCGGACCGGGTTGGCCCGCGAGCGGCTCTGCAGCAGTGCGTGGGGTCTGCGGTCGATGCGGTCCAGTTCGAGCAGGTGCAGGTCGATGACGGTTTGCAGGACTGCGGCCATGGGTGGGTGCTGGGCGCCGACGGTCGCGGCCTGAGCCAGCCACTGGCGGGCCTGGGCGGTCATGGCATGAACCATGTCGGCATACCGGCCGTTCGTCCGGCCGTGGGCGAGGCGTTCAGGGCTGACGTCGTGCTCGTCGAGCACGACGGCGGGCAGCCTGACGAAGCCCTCCGCGGCGTCTTCCCGCAGGTCGCGCAGCGCGTCGATGAGGTTGAGCGCGTCGGTCCACACGCGCAGTGCTTGGGCGTCGTCGGGCGTGAAGGCCAAGCGGGGGGTGGTGAGCAGGGCCATCAGGCGCTTCACGCCGAAGGGGAAGGTGATGGTGTGCCAGTAGGTGTACCAGTCGTCCCAGGAGGTGATGGCGCTCTGGCCTTTGGCGTCCTGGCGGTATACGGCGTTGGCTGCCGTTACTCCGTCGCTCGGCAGGTCCCAAGTCCATACGGCGTGCACGAGGGCCGCGCGCAGGGGGTCTTCGCTGTGGCCTGCCCGCAGGTCGGCCTCCAGCAGTTCGCTGAACCGGCTGACTCGTTCGACTCGTTCCTGCCGGTCGAGGTGCTGGGTGTCGGAGAGGTCGTCGATATGCCGGCCGTATCCGTACATGGCCCAGAACAACGGTCGCAGTCGGCCGGGCAGGAGCTTGGTGAGAGCTGCTTCCACCGGACCCGACCGGTGCATCAGGCGACGGCAGATTTCGTAGCCGGTGATGACCGTGGTGTCGTGGATACCGGCTTGGCGGTAGATGTGCGTGCGGACCGGGTGCAGTAGACGCAGGGCGATCTGGCGGCCGCGGGGCCTGGTGGCGCGCCCGCCCAGAAGTCTCTGTGTGATGGTGCGCCGGCTGGTGCGGGCGGTGAAAGCAGCTAGGCCGGCGGCGGTCAGTCCTGCCGACCAGCCCAGCCCGAGCAACAGGTGCCGCCAGGGGGTGTGGGTGAGGTCGACCGCGGACACGGCGGACTGCATCGCCCCGTAGGCAGGCAGCCACTTCAGCAGCGGACTGTCCGCAGAAGGGTTGGCGACGGGGTTCTGCAGCGTCAGATCGATGAAGCTCAGCATGATGACGGCAAACATCCCCGCCAGCTCACTGCGCAGCAGCGCTGCCAGGAGGATTCCTACGCCCCCATACGTCAGTGCTCCCACCATGAACGCCGCGGCCAGGACGTCCAGGCGCTCAGGCCGGTAGAAGAAGCACACCCATGCCGTGGCATACGAGGCGGTCAGTGCCGCGGTGAGGAGCAGTACGGTGCTGCGAGCCAGCAGCAGGCAGATGCGCGGGTATCCGGCGAGCACCATGCGGTGGTCGAATTCCGCGGAGCGGCTCGCAGCGAGGAACATCATGAACCCGACGATCAGCGCGAGGGAATGCAGCCCACCGGACAGCTGGCTGACCGTGTTGGCACCCAGGGCCACGGGCTGATCGGCCGCGCGCAGGAAGAACCGGATCCGGTCGCTGGGCAGGACCTGGTAGGCGAGCGTCAGCCACAGCGGAACGAAGAAGAGCACCAGGACGAGCGCGAGCCGGTTGCGGGCCTGCTCCAACGCAGCGTGGCGCACCGCTGTCCCCAGACACCGCCCCCACCACCTCATGCGGCACGCCCAGTGACGCCGCGTCGGTCGGCGGTCGGGGTGCCGTCCTGCGACCGGGGCAGGCGGCCAGGGTTGTGCTGGGTCGTTGACACTTTCACTCCACGAATTCGGTGGGAGGCCGACTCTGGCCCCAGGGGTGCGCGCCGGTGACAGGACACGGTCACTGCGAGAGCACGCCTGTCATGCGGTTCTGTTGTGCACGGCCTGGATCAGGTCGCGCAGCGCGAATGCCACCGTGACAGGCAAGTGGGCACGTTTCAGGCGTTCCAGGGCCTGGTGGTGGCGCTTTTGGATGAGGTCCTCCACCGCTTGGCGGGCGCCGCACTCCTCCAGCACCCCCTGGACGCGGGTTGCCCTATGGGCGTCCAGATCCGCAGCGCGAACCCGCGGAGAAACAGTTCCTGACCGGCCCGGTCCGCCCGGCGCAGAGCGCAGGCGAGCAGGGCTCCGCCGGAGCCCACGGAGCGGGCAGGCCACAGCAGCGCGGACATTGAACTGGAGGCGTCGTCGCGCACCGCGGTGACCGGAGACTGCCGTCGGCTCATGCGACCCTTCCCGCGGCGCTGCTGTGGTCGACGGCCAGAACGCCGTCCTGGAGCCGGTGCAGCACATCCAGACGCTCCCGGTCGTAGGCGAGGTGGGAGACGACCACGACCGCCCGGCCCCGCTCCCGCAGTCTCTGAGCGATGCCCCAGAACCGCAGGTAGGTCTCCCAGTCGAAACCCTGATACGGCTCATCCAAGAGCAGCACCTCAGGGTCGTGCATAAGCCCCAGGGCCAGGTTCAGCTTCTGCCGCGTCCCGCCGCTGAGCGTGTGCAGGCGGCTGCGAGGGCTCTCGTCGAAGCCCAGCTCTTCCAGCAGCTCCCACACGTGCGCACAGCTTTCGAGCCGGTAGGCGGCCTGGAAGGACCGCACGTGCTCAGCGACCGTGAATGCCGGGTGCAGCACAGTATTCTGCGGGCAGTATCCGATCCGCCCTCGGCACTGGACCGTCCCGCTGTCGCCCGCGGCCTGACCCGCCAAAATGCGCAGCAGCGTGCTCTTGCCGGCCCCGTTCGCGCCAACGATGCCCAGCAGACAACCCCGCGGCACGTCCAGGCTTACCCCGCGCAGTACCGGGCGCCGACCATAAGCCTTACGAACGCCATGGAGACGCAGAAGGGTGCCTGCGGACGCCCGGGTTGAATTGTTCACACCATAAGCAACGACTGGGCTGCGCGATGGTAGCGCGGTAACAAGCGCTCCATAGCGTGCGATCAGCACCCGACGTCCACGGTGCCACCCATCAACCCTGCGAACCCGCTCGCAAAGCCCGCCCCTGGCACCTCCGACACTCGGGTTCAAGCGTGGGCACTCCCCAGATTCCGGGAACCCGTGTGCTTCCCGTAGGCCGGGGCGGAACTGGTGGCCGGTGCGCAGGTCGGGGACGAAGGCGTCCAGGACGACGCGGCGGAAGCGCCGGCGCTGGGCGGGGGTGAGGTGCTGGAGGTCGGCGGTGAAGCGGGGGAGGGTCTCGAAGGTCGGCACAGTGGGTCCCTTCGGGCAGCACGACGAAGCCCCCGGCGGGTGCCGGGGGCTGCTGTGGGCGGTGCTCGTTGGCGGTACGCGTTCCTTGGCACGTGGTGGTGCTCAGCGGTTCTTGTCGGTGTCGTACGGGTTGTGGTGTGCGTGCTGTCGGAGAGCGATGACATTCGCGTCCGGCCCGAGGCCGCTTCCCGCCCGGCGGGCACCTGAGAAGAAAGTCAAGCCGCTGCTCCCGCCTGGCGGAACGTGCCGCTGATCGGCCTTTTCTTGCAGGTCAGAGCCGTATGGCGTGGTCTGCATGACAGTCGACATCAGGGTGATCTGCCGCTTCCACTACTCCGGCGACACACTCTGATGCCCGATGCCTACGGCTGGCCTTCGGTCAGCTGGTTCGCGGTGTTCTCGATCCACAGCAGCGCCCATTCGACGCCGGCCTGCCATCCGGGTTCCGCGCTGTCGTACCGGCCTTGGCCGTGCCGATCGCTCTGTCCCGTGTCCCACACCACCCCGAGATCGTTTCAGAACCGGGCCGCTCCGCCACGCCCAAATCCACCCCACCCGCCTCGCAAGGAGCACATCGTGGCCTACCGCCGCATCCTCAAGCGCACCGCGCTCGCCACCACGGTGGCCTCGGCCGCCATCCTGGCCGCCTCCGCACAGGCCCTGACCGCACCGTCCCAGTCGGCGCCGGCAGCCCCCCAGCAGCCGGCCGGCGCCCCTCAGATGCTCCTCGCAGCCGCCCCGATGCAGGCCGCCGCCCCGCTGCCCCCGGCGTGCACGGAGGCCATCTTCAAAACCAGCGCAAAGTTTCCCACCACCCACTACACCATCCCCGACGAGCCCTGGAACGCCCTGCTGAACGCCCTGAGCCACCTGACCGAGGCCGAGCAGGCGGAGCTCACCGAGACCGCGTGCAGCGCCTGGAACAACTGGGCACTCGCCAACGGCCCCGTCGTGGCCAAGGACCTCGACACCCGGTTCCAGAACGCTCCCGCCCCGGCATGCAACAAGTTCACCGTCGCCACCATGGGATCGGTCAAGAAGTACTCCCCCAACATCCCCGCCGCGAGCCGGAAGCTGGAGACGGTCGCCAAGAAGGTCTGGCGGGAAGCCATGACGAATCTGTCCACCGCCGCCCCTGACGCCGCCTGCCGTACCGCCTACAACAACGTCAAGGCCGGCTGGTAGCCCCCCAGGCGAGACAGCGGCCTCGTCATCACGAGGCCGCAACGGCGCTTTCAGGTCTCGTCCTGCACCAGTACAGACAGCACTGCGGCCTCGACGACGGGCCATAGACCAAAGCCGGTCGGAAGCCAAGTCAGATGCGCTGCGAGAACGCGGCCGCTTCTGAGCTCTGCGCCCTGCACGACACATACAACGCACCGGTCGGTCGGGGAGCTCCCCGTTCCACCGCGCGGCCAGCGGGGAGCGGATAGCCGATAGCTGTTCAAGGGCGATGAGCGACACAGGGTGCGCGAGGAGCTCACGCCGCCCGTACGGTCGGGGACTGCGGCCCGTATTCCTCGTACAACCGCAGCAACCGCTCCCGGTAGGTGTCCACGACGCTCCCAGCCGGGCGCCGGGTATACATCCCGTTCCTTTTCGGTGAGGACGGGCAGGACGTCCTTGGTCATGCCGTCGCCGAAGTGGACGTGGATCGCGAACGCGGCGTACGACTGCACCGCGACCGCCAGCGTCCTGTCTGTAATGCCGTTCCACCTCTCACCGTTGGCAGGCACCTTTCCCTGAACTTGCCGACTACGCTGACGTTCCGGGCGGGGTGTAGCGCAGAGGTAGACGCGCGTGGTCTCCAAAATCGCGAGGACGCCGGTTCGAGTCCGGCCACCCCGCCCGCCACCACGACCAAGTCCACCGGTCCGCTGGTGTACGCATCCGTGCTCATCGCGCCGCCGCCTTCTTCACCGTCGTCCACCGCATCCCCAGCGCGTCCAGCTCAGCCCGGCGTTCGGCGGGGAGCTTGTCGGCGCGTTTGCGGATGTTGTCCAGGACCATCCCCAACTTCACGTCCACTACTCCAAGACCGTCAGAGCCGCTCCGAACGCCTCCCGCGCCGTGTGACTCCCACCCGGACTCCACAGGCTTCCTCGGCACCTGGAGGTGCCCCTCACGGGCGTGGAACGCCTTCGTCGGCGCGAGGGTGAGCATTTATTTGTCGTCCTGGGTAGGCCTCACCGGCCGCGTTGACTCCTCCGCCGGTTCGAGCCCGAGGGCATTCTCCAACAGCCACTGCTGCGCGGGCCGCAGCACGTCCCAACCGAACCGGCACCTTCGCACCCACCGCTTGAGGTCCTTGCCCCGGATGACGACCTCACCTGCGGTCATCGGCACGGCGCCGCCGCTCTCCAAGTGCTGCTGCACCAGCCACAGGCACCGCTGCCAGCCCGCGTCCCGCACCGGCGCCCACCCAGCGGTTGATCTCATCAAGAGTGCCCCGCCGCTCCTGCGCGTCCTCGGCACTGTCTCTCAGCAGCGAGGCGACTACGGTGTCCGTCTCGCGCGGCACCCGGGCCGAGCGAGACGAGGCGTTCTCCCCCCTGGGGCCGTCGGTCCCAGGGCCGTGTCCGACGGGTTGTGTGAGGCGTCGACGCCGCGTGCTTCAGCATCGGTTGAACAGGAGCAGGGGAACGCCGTCGGGACCTGGGGTACACCTGACGGCATGAAGCTGAATGACCTCAGCCCTCTGATGAAGCGCCGCCGAGCCGACGGTCTCGGCCATGGCTACGACCGCTTCCGCATCGACCCGGCCATGGCGTCGCTTCAGTGGCCGGACGACCTCTAGGAACAGTTCCTCTACGACTTCGGTGACAATGACCACTTCGTGACCGACTACGGCAGCATCGACCTGCGCGAGATCACCTGGCGGCTCGATACCATCCCGGCCGCGGACTTCCACGCGATGCCGACCGGAGCCTCCGATACCGGCTGCATCGAGGAGTACGCCAAGAACCCGGTGTACTGGGTCGAAAGACGCTCGCCAGAGGTCGGCACTGGGAAGAGCACGGGACGTGGCTGCGCCCGCCGCTCCTGATCGACCGGTGCTTCCTGGACCCGTCCGGCAGCGGGCTGCAGGTTGTGGAGGGCCGAACCCGCGTCGGCGTCCTGCGCGGCCGCGTACGCGAAGGACTCCACGTCGCACCCGACCACCAGGCATGGGTCGGACGCCGCTGAGAACCTCGCGTACTCCTTTCTCCAGTCCTCCAGTCCTCCAGTACTCCTCCGCTCAGGATCTGCTCGTGCAGAAGGCCGGCGGAACCTGGCTATCCCGCCTCCACAGGTGGCGCGACCGGCCCCAGCCGACTCCGCTAGCGTGGGAAGCGGGGCCATCCTTCCGGGGACCAGTGGCGCACGGCCGCTGCACTGTCGCACAGGCCCGGAGCGGCTGAACTGCGACACCCTTTAGGGGGCTGTCAGCATCGGCAGGGAGGACAGGTGCTCCTCGGGGATGGTGAAGGCGTCTGTGAGGGCGAGCAGGTGAGGGGCGAGCCGGGCGGTCAGAGCCTGTTGGGTACGGGGCAGTGCGCGGACCTGGTCGCGGGTGAGGGCGTCTTCGGCCAGGAGCAGTCCGCTGCAGGTGTGGACCTGGTTGAGCAGGAAGAGGGTGTGCAGGTCGGTCAGGGCTGCCCGGACGGACCGGTCGGTGACCCGGTTGACGGCCGTGGCGAACGCGTCGGCTGCCTGGCCGACGGTGTGGGCCTCGGCGAGGTTCAAGGCTGCGGCGGAGGCGTTGTTCCAGCGCCCGAGTGCGTCGCTGGCCTCACCGGCTCGCAGATCATGCCGTGCGCTGGTATGCCAGTAGTGCTCGGCGGCCCTGAGGGTCCGGCGAAGGAAGGCGGGATCGGTCATGCTCTCCGTGCCGGTTGCCGGCCGGGGGGCCGGGGCGAGCGTGTGACCGAAGATCATCTCGGCTGCGGCCTTGCACCAGATGGCGAGGTTGTCTCCCTCGGCGGTGATCGCCCCGTCCGCGTTGGCAAGGTACTCCGCGAGTCCGTTCACCGGGAACAGGGCGCGGGCGCCGCAGCGCTCCCGGCTTTCGATGACGATCTCCCGGGCCTGCCAGGTGATCCAGCCCTTGGTCAGGGCCACGAGACGCTCGGCTGCCGCCCGTTCCTCCGAGGCATGAGTGATCCAGTGTTCGGTGACTGCCCGGTGGAGGAAGGTCATCGCGTAGGCGGTGGCCACCTGGTCCAGCAGCCGGGCGTGGTGACTGCGGTGCGCGGCCAGCGGGACGCGGCGGCCCGCGACGGGGCTGGAGATGTGCCGGGTGTGCGCGTAGCGGACAGCGATTGCCAGCGCTGCCCGGCAGCCGCCGAGGGCGCTGGCGCTCATGCACAGCTTCCCGACCGTCACCCGGCCGATCGCGTGCAGGAACCGTCTGCGCGCGCTGCCCACGGAACTGACGAGGGTCCCGTCCGGCAGGAGCCGGCCGTGCTCGCCCTGGACGAGGGCGGTCCGCGGCAGGCGTACTTGGTCGAAGCTGGTGACGCAGTGGTCCACCGGGCTGCCGACGCGCTCGGGCAGCACGGTCACAGTGACCCCCGGCAACGTGCCGTGATGGTCGCTCAGCGGGACGAGGAACAGGAAGACGCCGTGGTTCCGGTCTTCGTCCAGCAGCCGGGCCGCCACCACCGCGCTCTTCGGCCCACCGGCGGCACTGGTGTTGGGCATGTACTTCTGCGCACCCTCGTGCGGGGTGTGCAGCACGAACTCCTGGCGTTCTCGGTCGTACCGGGCCCAGGTCTCCAGGGCGGCCGCGTCGTTGCCGTGGGCGCGTTCGGTGCACAGGAACGTGCCGATGCGGTCGAGGCCGTAGAACGCGCTGAGGTCGCGCGGCGGCGAGACACGGTCGTCGAGCAGGCTGCCTAGGAAGAGGTTGTAGTGGATGCCGGCGACGGTCGCCGTCGCACCGTCCACCACCGCGGCCCACTCGTGCAAAGCCGCCAGCCCCCGCGCGTCCCGCGCCAGGTCTGCAGGGCGCAGCAGTTCCTCGTTCAGGGTGCGCAGCCGGTCGTAGGAGAGCTGCCACCTCTCTTGAATGCCCGCATTGCTGCGGTGGCGGAACAGGTCGGTCGAGACCGCCTTGCGCCACGTGCCGTGGACGTCAGCACCCTCAGGGCCGTCAGCGAAGAGCACGTCGGTGAGCCTGGCACTGTCGAGATCTGGGTAACTGCCGGTTACGGAACTGCTGTTGATCATCACGTTCGAACCAACGACCCAGACCCGCGAACGGAAACCACTCCGTCAAGAAACTACTTTTGGCTGGACAGCGTGCCCTGCGTCCAGGTCACCCGGCCCGACGACGGCGGTCCTGGCCTGGTCACCGCCGGGGCCCGCCCGCTTCGAGCAGTGCCGGCTCTCGCTCTGGAGGCGGGCTCACTGGCGCCTTGGCTGGTGTGCGGCCCGTGGGCCTGGGTACGCGCCCCCCCGTTCGGGCGCATCCTGAAGCCGACTCCGTCAGGTGCCACAGACCGACCCTCTAGGGGTGCTGTGACCCGGGAGCCGGTCGACCCGGTCCGCATCGGGCGGCGCGTCGTACGGCGCCGGGCGAAGGGCGTGGACGCCGGCACCGTCGCGGCGGCTCTCGAGGACGCCCGCTTCGACGCACGGCAGGACTCCCGCCACGAGGACCTGGTCGTCGTGGTCGACGGTCACGGCGGCCAGGCCCTGGGCGGCCCGGCGCACGTCGCGTTCGTCGTACTGCCAGGGTTCCGTGTGCTTGTAGAGGCGCAGGGCGACGTCGCCGACGACGTGTCCGTGCCAGCGCAGGTAGTGCGACATCGTCTTCAGCAGGACGTGGGGGCGCAGGGGCAGCGCGGCGTCGCGGGTCTCGTCCGTGAAAATGGAACACGCCAGTTTCGGGCTGATCATGGGCATGCGCGGGAGCCTGGCAGACCCCTCTGACAACGCTCCCTGCCGATTCGCACATAGACGCAAAAGTCCGATCGGGCATGCGACACGGCGGTCAACGCTGGATGGTTGGTCACATCCATAGCGAAGACGGTTACCCCGGCTGCGACGGCAGCCGGGGCCAGCCGGACACGACTGGGAAGCCCGGATGCGTACCATTACCGAGCTGCAGCCGAACATCACCAAGTGGTTCGACCGCGACGTGTGGACCCGCGCCGTGAACGACGTGGGCTACGGCGTCACCCGCCGCTGACGCCAGCACGCAGGACACCACGGACGGCCAGCTGATTGTCATGTGGGATGAAGATGGCGTCCCTGGACGTCCTACTCCGGAGGCGGGGTGACCAGCTTCGTAGCGCTGGGGTCGACGTCCGCTGCGCAGGCCAGGGTCGGCAGGTCGCGGTCGAGCAGGCCGTTCATTTCGATGGCCGCCCTGCTGAGGAGGTGGGCGCCCTGCACGGACTGACCGTCGGCGACGGCGGCGTAGAACCGTGCGGCATAGGTGATGGCGTCGACATCGCCGATGGTGTCGGACATCCCGATGGCGAACGGGACGGTGCCGACCAGCTTCTCGACCTGGGCTGCGGAATGGCAGGAGTTGAGCAGGACCAGCAGTGGTTTGTCGTCCACAGCGGCAATGGCCCGTGCGAAGGCGCCTGCGCTGATGATGGCACCTTCGTGGAAGCCGTCCTCACCCTTCTCGAAGGCGATCAGGTCCTGTGTGCTGTGGCCGGAAAAGTGCACGACGTGAGGACGGAACCGGGTCAGTGCGTCCAGGAAAACGTTCGCCGTCGCGGCCGGGTGGAGATCCAATTCGACCAGGTCCCGATGGGTGGCACTCTGCACAGCCGCCCGAATCCTCTGCTGCTCCTGGCCGACTCGCAGGTCGCCGGAGGAAGCGGCCGCCAGCAGCAGCACCCGCAGTTTCTCCGGCCTCGGGGCCCGCAGTTCCCTGACCATCGTGCGCACCTGCCTTTCCGTCGTCGACAGGCGGCTCTCGATCTTCCGCTGCACTACTGCGGCACGCCGCTCCGTCATCCGCTGCTCACGCTGGCGAGCCTTCTCCCCGGCCACTCGCTCATTCTCCTCCGCCTTCGCCAGCTTGGCCGACAAACCTGCTGCTTCCTTGGAGAACTTGCCCACCTTGGCACTCCATGTGCTGGCGTCCTGGCCCGCCTTGTTGGCTTCGCTCTCATACCTCTGGGCAGCACGAAGCTTGCTTTTGACGGTGGCCTGGCTGCTCGCCCTGGCGGCGGCCGCATTCTCCTTCGTGGCCCTCGCTCGCTTGTCGGCTTCCTTCTTACGGAACTCTCCGACCTTCTTCTCCGCATCCGCGCGAGCTTTGTTCTTCCTCTCCAACTCGCTCCGGTGGTAACTGGCGCTCATGGGCGTGCCTCTCTGCGGTTCCTGTCTCGTCAGGCTACGGCCACTCACTGACAACCTCCGGAGGCTGGGAGCGCCCATAGATACTGGGCGGCATGGCAGAAGACCCCGACCCGCAGCACGACGTCACCTACCGGGCGCCAGTCGGCTCCGTCGACCTCAAGGCATTCGACGACGCCGGCAACCCGTACGAGATCCGCGCATGCCATGACTGCCTTCCATGGCACGCCGAAGTCGTGCTCATTGCCGGGGAAGCCCTCGTCAGGAGTGGCATGCCGTCGGATGTCCGCAGTTCCAGGAACTCATCGAGGACTGAAACGGACTTGAGCCACACGCACCCCTATGGGCGATGATGGTGCAGTGAGTCTGGACCTGAGTAACTACGAACTCCTGTGGCCGGTACAGCTGTTCATGTCCGAGGGTGAACGCGTTCTCCGGTCGGCGGGCTCCTGGCAGGACCGGGCGATGTGGCTGCTGACGGAGGCGCTGGCCGGCACCACCGCAGTCGCTGACTTCGAGGATCTGCCCAACCACACCGCGTCAGCATCTGATCCCTGGGCGAGCACTGCCACTGGCTGGGGCACCCAGCGGGTCGTGATGGACCAGCATGACTGGTTCACTGAGCTCGGTAGCCGGGCACCCGAACTCAGGCACGCGGCGGCGCCACGGCCGTATTGGCCGCAGCGCCGCGGCAACGGGCTTTCACACGACGGCAGCACTGTGCGGGACGCCCGGCGGGACTTTGCCCGGCTGATCGGCGAGCTCGCCGACAGCGGCTACCTGGCCGAGGCGTTGGGCGAGGAATGCGTCGACGACCACAGCGAGCTCCCGGACCCCTCCGAGGTGATCGACCGGCGTCTCGGCATCCCTCATCTGTGGCCCCTGACACCGGAGACATGGGACGAAGACACCTTCTACGGATTGATCGAGGTATTCCACGATCTGGTAAGCCGCCCCCGCATGCGGAGATTCCACTCCTACAACGGCTGCGGATGGCACCACTCGGAGTTCCACAACGGTCCCGCCCGCATCCTCTACAGGGGCAAGGTCAACGAACTGCTGCGCGAGGCCGGTGTCGAGTACGAGCTGGCCGCCGAAGGCGAGGACCTCGGGCGCCTGGTCGCCGTCTCCGATGACGCTCGCAGCGCGCTGGTGCACGGGGCACTGACCGATAGCGCCCCGGACATCACCACCCGGGTCCGCCACGCGATCGCCCTGTTCCGCAGCCGGGACACGTCGGTGGAGAGCAAGCGGTCAGCGATCGTCACCCTCGCGGGCATCCTGGAAGAACGCCGCGCCCTGCTCAAAGACCAGCTCGGCAAAGACGAAGGGGCACTGTTCGAGATCGCCAACCGTTACGACCTGCGCCACCGCAAGGCAGATCAGCGCGGCGACTACGACGAAGCGTTCCTGGACTGGATCTTCTGGTGGTACCTCGGGACCGTGGAACTGACCAACCGGCTTATCGCATCGCGGACCACCGGCTGATCCCTACATGCTCCCGCTCGAAGCTGCGGCCGAAATCCTCCAGTACGGGAACCAGTTCCGCAGCCGCACGTCCCGCTCGGTCCGGGGCTCACGGCATGCCGGGGTAGCCAATGTTCGTCAGCGTCAACGGCGGGTTGCCACGCCCTCCCGGTGGTCGTCGGCCTGAGAATACGCGCCGGTTTCTCAGCGCTATCTGTCACCGACTGCGCGAGCTTGTTGTCACCAGGCATGAGATCGCAGCCGAGTTGTCACCGGCCCGACGCCGCCCGCAAGGCGGTCACCTGGGAAGCTGTCCCGTCGCAGTCCAGTTGGCAGGTTCTCAGTGCTCCGCAGACTGACCTTGCGAATTCTCATTTGCTGCGGAGGCGGACCAGACGTTGAGGCCGCCTCCCGGTAGGGACACGAAAAGCCATCCGCTCGGTCCTGTGATCTGCCACGCTTCGAAATCCGCGTCAGCTGGACATGTCAGATGAGTGCCATCCTCGAACACCATCCGGAGCGTGCCGGACTTGAAAGCGACCGCAGAGACGACCTTCGTCCCGAAAAGCGGGAGAACTGGGGCCACGTCCTGAGTCTCCGGTACCAGAAGTACGCCGGGATCGGTATGGGCCGGCCCGGATGAGAGCCGAGCAGGCACTTCGAGTGCAACCTTCCAATCTTCACCGAGGGCCAGCGTGAGGCGGTAGTCGACAGCGATCTCAGCAACGCCGCACCCGCGGAGATTCAAGATCCATCGGTCGTCGTGTTCGACCGGCCCTGCTTCGGTGCTCATCATCCCACCATGGTGCACGGGCCCCAGTCGACGACGGACGGGCCCCAGGGTTCCGCTGAAGCCACAGATCCCGTCTCGGGCGGCGCGTATGAGCCGGACGAACAGCTGTGCGGTGACAGTTCGGGCTGCGAGGTGACAACTATCGCTGCGAGGCACACGCGCCTGCCCCTGGCCGTGGCGGCCGCGCAGGGGGTTGCACCGAAAGGGGGCTGGACGGCTGCCCGGAAGGTTGCTCACGGCGGGGGACCGAAGGTGTGACCGGCAGTGGGAGCCCGGCAAATCGGACGCCGCCCGTTGTCACAGGCCAGACCCCCTGGGCAAGCCTGTCCGCGCCGAAGACACCTCTTTCCCACGCAGTAGCCGTGGGGGAGAGGTCTACTCCCGCCCGGAGCCGGCGGCCAGGACGCGACGCTAGCGAATCCGGTGCTCTACGTTCCCGCCCGCCCGGTCACGCGACCGCGTCTCCACCCGGGAGACCACGCGCGGCCGGGCGGAAAGGATCCGTCACCATGACCTTCATCGAGCCCGGCCTGTCCGTATCCAACGGCTTCGCCGAAGGACCGCTCACCAACGCCGCGCTGTCCCGCGCGGCCCGCGCCGGGTGGCTTCTCGACGAACTACAGGAGCAGGCGTCCACGATGTCCGACGACCAACTGCGCGACGGCGTGCACCGGGCGCTGCGCCGCTTCACCCAGGAGCAGCCGAGCACATGCCAGGTCGACAGCATCACCGGGCTGATCCGCCGTGGGGTGCGCATGGACTGGCCCGCCTCTGACCGTCTGCCCTGCGCCTGATGCCCGTCCTGCGGGAGGGCGCGGGAGCACCCTCCCGCAGGACGAGGGAGGCTGGACTCCCGGCCGTTGCCGGTCTTCCGCTGTTGGTGGTGGCTGGGAGGCTGGTCGGATGAACGATGGTGACGAGCAGCTGCTGCGCGGCCGGGTCTACGGGCGCGACCACGACGACCCCCACCCAGGCCCGCTGCCCCGCCATACGTACGCCGTCCTGGTCGGCGGGCCGCTGGACGGACTGCTGCTCGACATCACCGGCTGGCGCCCGGAGGAGATCGAGGACGGCGTCGCCCTGATGACCGAGCTGGGGCGCTGGCCCGGCGGCCGTGCCCTGTACGACCCGCGCCCCGGCGAACCGCGCCCGGCGGGCGTGTCGGGTGTGGTGTGCCGCTTCCACTACTCCGGCGACATACCCTGACTCCCCCAGGCGTCGGCCGCGAAGCCGCTTGCTGCGGCTGCCGTCGATCAGAAACGAGTTCCCCGACATCGCCGACCGGGCGCTGAAGGGCCAGATGGCCTACCGCGGCTTCCTCGCCGAACTGTTGATGGCCGAGTGCGACGACCGGGCCCGCCACAGGTCGGAGAGGCGGATCAAGGCAGCGGGCTTCCCGCGAGAGAAGTCCCTGCGGTCCTTCGACTTCGACGCCAACCCGAACATCGACCCGGCCACCATCCACACCCTCGCCAGCTGCGAATGGATCAAGAAGAGCCAGCCGCTCTGCCTCATCGGCGACTCCGGCACCGGCAAGTCTCACATGCTCATCGCGCTGGGTACCGAGGCCGCGATGAAGGGCTACCGCGTCCGCTACACGCTCGCCACGAAGCTGGTCAACGAGCTGGTCGAGGCCGCGGACGAGAAGCAGCTGAACAAGAGGACCGCCCGCTGCGGCCGCGTCGATCTCCTCTGCATCGACGAACTCAGCTACATGCGACCGCCACGGCACCGAACTTCTCTTCCAGGTCCTGACCGAACGCGAGGAGGAGAACAGCGTTGCCATCGCCTCGAACGAGTCGTTCGGCGGCTGGACCAAGACCTTCACCGACTCCCGCCTCTGCGCGGCCATCGGCGACCGCTTCACCTTCAACGGCACCATCCTCGAGACCGGCACCAACTCCTACCGCCTCGCCTCCACCCGAGCCCGAACCGAACAACCCGCAGCGGGCTGGCCCCTGGAAACCGCTGGACTGCTGATCAGGGCACCTGTCAGGCTCCGCCCCGTGGAGATTCTCGATGTCCTGACCAGCATGGCGAAGACAGGTCGGCTGGGCCCGGTATTCAGCGGAGCCGACTGGAACGATGTGACCGCAGCACTCGGCGAGCCGTGGGACATCGGAACAATGAGCCGGAACAGAAAGCGGCCGCGGCTCTTCGCCTACGGAGACCTTGAGCTGAGTGTCTGCCGCTGCCGCAAGGTTTCTCTCATCTGCGTCCAGACTTGGCGTGACGTCGTCGAACTCCCCCCGTCGGTTGTCGGAGGAACGGGCACCTTCCCGGCAGGGCTCATGCACGCGGACGTCGTTTCCGCCTTGGACAGGGCCGGCTGTTCTTGGAAGCCGCATGCTCCGCTGACCTTCGGCAACCAGTGCTCGCTCACTGCGATCGCGTCAGGAGCGAACTTCACCTTCGAGATCCCCGAGGGCGAGGAACCCGTACTGAACGTCATGGGCCTGCCCGGCGACGGACACGACTGCTCCGCACGGACCGCAGGCCAAGATCACTGACGCGAAGCGCCGTCAAAACGCGTGAAGACTTTTCCCCTGGAGATCGCTAACGGCTGCTCAAACTAGGGGGTGTCTCTTCGATCAGTGGCTCATTGTTCTGATCATGCTCAGCAGGGGGGATCTGACGGACGCCGAGTGGGCAGTGCTCGAACCGCTGCTGCCCACGAGTAACAACCGGTGCGGCCGGTGGCGGGATCACCGGCAGGTGATCAACGGGGTCATCCACCGCCTCAGCACCGGTTGTCAATGGCGCGAGTTGCCCGAGCGTTTCGGCCCGTGGGAGACCGTTCACAAGCGCCATGTCCTGTGGTCGGCCGACGGCACCTGGGAGCGGCTGCTCCGGCACGTCCAGGCCGTCGCCGACGCAGCGGGCGACATCGACTGGAACATCAACGTCGACTCCACCTCGATCCGTGCCCATCAGCACGCCGTCGGCGCCCCGGCCAATCCCCCCCGGCACCCCCGGGTGCCTCAAAGGGGGCCGCACAA
Organism: Streptomyces sp. NPDC039736; assembly: GCF_055596485.1. Classification (NCBI taxonomy): domain Bacteria; kingdom Bacillati; phylum Actinomycetota; class Actinomycetes; order Kitasatosporales; family Streptomycetaceae; genus Streptomyces; species Streptomyces sp. NPDC039736. The sequence continues at coordinate 18,952 of NZ_JBVIUQ010000024.1, forward strand.
AGATCAATTCATCTGCGCGCGTACATGTATTTGCGCCTCCTCCCGGCGGAGGCGGCGCGGCAGGCGAAGCCCTCGGCCGCTCCCGTGGTGGGTTGACCACGAAGATCCATCTGGCAGCGGACGGTAAATGCCGCCCCCCGCTCTCTTTGGTTTTCACTCCCGGGCAACGAGCGGACTGCACGCAGTTCGAACCGGTCATGGACAAGATCCGCGTGCCCCGGCTCGGCGCGGGGCAGCCACGGAAGCGGCCGGACAGTGTCGGCGCGGACAAGGCGTACAGCAATAGCCTGATCCGTTCCTGCCTACGTCGCCGCGGCATCCGGCACGTGATCCCGGAGAAGAGCGATCTCAAAACCGCCCGCTGGCGCAAAGGTTCGGGCGGTGGCCGTCCTCCCGGTTTCGACAGGACCAGATACTCGGTAAGGAACACCGTCGAGCGAGCGATCAACAAGATCAAGCAGTTCCGAGCCGTCACCAGCCGCTATGACAAGCGTGGGTACGTCTTCCTCGGCACCGTAACGGCCGCCGTCCTCCTCATCTGGCTTCGCTCATGACCAAGAACCCCTACAGCACCAGGTCGTTGCGTGTCCGAATGATCTTGTTGATCATCTGGCGGGCCGTCTCATCCGGTGCATGGATGCCCGCTTCTCCGTGAGCGGCGGCGTCACTGCCAGAAGGAAACAGGGGCACCGGCGACTCGTACTCGACCACAGCCCGGTACGTGGTGACGTCCACCCTGCCGTCGAGCACTGCCAGCCGCAGGGCCAGGAGTTCCTCACCCTCGTGGCATCCAGCCCAGCCAGCACAAAGACGCCGAACCGCACTGCCAGCATCAGCCTGATGGCACTGGAACAACCCCGTGGGCTGATCAGGAGTATCGGCGTCGTAGCGCCGCAGCTTCGCGTACTCCTCACTGGCCCAGATCCCCGCGGGGACATCGCGCCGATATGGACAGCTTTCACAGGGACGCGGCGCAGGAGGACGAAGTGACGAGGACACGCAGACAGTATGACCGAGGAACCATGATTGGCGAGTCACTCCCTAGTCGACAAACGCTGTCACTGAAGGTGAACAAAGCCACGCGTACCACCGCTAAGACGTCCCCTGCGTCGACTGATGTGCCGGGAGCGGTGTCATCTCCCTGCATCTGCCTGAATGTCCTGGGGAGGGTAGGTTTCGGTTGTTCTGAAGAGGGGTGGGAGATGGTTGAGCCGTGGCCTGATTTCTGGCCGGTGATCGAGGAAGCGGAGCGTGCGCAATGGGGGTACGTGCCGTTCGAGCGTGTGGGGCCGCTGCGGTTCGGCCTGGGCTTGGGGGAGACGACTGCCGTGATGAAGGCGGCTGGCTACTCCAGTGCCGTGGGCCGGGCGCAGGACGATGTGGCGGTCCGGTTTCGCAGGGCGGCGGGGCCGGGGGGAAAGGACGGCCCGGACGTGACGGCACTGTTCGCTCGTGATCCCGGGCTGTCGGTGGGAGAGCTGGAGGCCCTCGAAGAACGGGGGCTGCCGGTCCTTGTGTTCGTGGCGGTGGATGCCCGGCACGGGCCGCAGGTGGTCTGGGACGGGCTGCGTCTGGTCGGCCGGGCGCCGTCGGAGCTGATGGGCGAACTCGCCGCCGCGTGTGAACGGCACGACATGGGGTTGTGCTGGTCGGTCACCGGAAGCGAGCTGGACATGTCCGAGGCCGGCTTCGTCCCGTGCGTCCAGCGTGCAGGAGATCGCCTGCTGACCCGCGTGGTGTTCACCGGGCTGAAGGGCTGGGACCCGTTATATGGAATCGACCCGGAACTGCTGCGGGACTTCTGACCTCACCGGCCCTGACGGTAACGGCGCCGTGGCCACGGCCGGTACAGCGTGCCTGCCCGGCGCACTACTACCCCCGCAATGACGACGACCGCGCGCTGCTTGCCGCACGGTTCCTGCGAGGGTGGGCTGCCCGCGCAGGTGCGGTTTCTTCTGGACCAGGGGGACTGGACGGTTACAGGGGCGGTCCTCCTGAAGGGGGCCGGTCGCGCCATGTACTCGTAGGCGTTTTCGGGCGTGCCGGGGCGGTGGGTGAAGAATCAGTTACAGGCCCATACGCGGATGGCGGCCGGACCGTTCTTTGTGCATGCAGCACACGCAGCACACAGTTCTGTCCGGTCCGTACCCGCCGCTTGTCCGGGAACCCGACCCGTCTCCTTCGCGTGTCCATGCCGAGGAGAGCGCGACGCCGATCTTCGAGGCGCTGGTGCGGGTGTGGCAGCAGCAGGGGCGCCAGCTCCCGCTGGTAGCCGCCGCCCACACCGCCGGTGCTGGCACGCTCGCAGCTTTTGTCCCCGCGCCTGTGACGTTCCCGGCGCGGCCCAGGGGCGGGTGGTGGGGTTAGCGGGTGCCTCGCATGCCGCGGCGGGAGCACATGCCAGGGGAGGCGGGATGGTGAATCGTTTTGCTTCCTCTCCCGCACCCGGCCGCCGCGGAGCCGGACGCTGTCCGGAGCGGACACGGCGGCGCTGTGCCTCAGCCTGTTCGTTCTGTGGCGTGGGGGAGTTGCGCGGGTGGTGGAGGTGTGAGGTCGAGGAGTGCCCACCGGCGGCGGCCGTCCGCAGCGGATTCCGTCCCGCAGTTCGCTGCGCCCTGGGCTGCGACGGCATGCAGCAAGGAGCCATCATCGGGGCGTTCGGCGTCGGGGCCGCTGCTGAGGACGAGCACCAGGGCGTGCTCCTGGTGGTCGGTGAGGTGCACGCTCAGGTGGGAGCCCCCGTCGTCCACGGCCGCCGTCACCAGCAGCTCGACCACCGCGCGTACCGCATCCTCGTCGAAGCATGCGTACCCCCATGCGTGCAGAGCCTCCGTCACGCGCTGACTCGCGCCGCGCGGTGTCCAGGGCTGCCGGGCCTACTCGATGGGGCGCAGTTCCGCCCAGACCCGGCCCAGCCCCGCATGGTTGATCAGGTGCGCGGTGCCGACGCGGTACCCCTCGGGCCCTACGTCGATTACGGGCACCGGGTACCCGTCGATCTTCGCTAGGGCAAGTCCGTCCGCAGGACGGATACCGAGGATTCGGGACGCCTGGTCGAGCGTCACGGCGGGCGGTAGCTCGTAGTCGGGGGCGCTGCCGTTCCAGTCGCCTCGCACGTTCAGCACGATGTCGTCGAGCGGGTCCATGCCCGCGGGTACGTCGGGCCTCTCTTCACTGGTCATGTCGACCACGCTAGCGACGTCGTCGGCTCCGGGAGCGGGCTTCGGCCATCTAGTCACACCTGAACCACAACGCCCCGGACGGACATCAAGGACGCTGGCGGGATGCATCCTCCGAAACCACCCTGCAGAGGCGACCAGCTGTAGGCAGGACAAGGTGATGGAGCGCGAGGCACGGGCCTGCCCGTGCTCCGGTGCTTGCGCTGTGGGACGGCTTGGGAAATCACCGGGTCGGCGGGGAGCACTGTTTCGCTGATGTGCGCGACTGTGCGCCATCGGAGACATCCCCGCGCGCAGCAGGGACGAAAGAGAATCAGCGCGCTTTGTACCCAGGCGCCCCCTCCCCGGCACGGCGGGCAGTGCTGACCAGGTGTCACCCGCCAGCACCCGTACGGCGCCCTGCGGATGTGAGTGGGGGCCGGTGCCCGTACGGTCGTGAGCGCACGTTCCTGACAGGACGAAGCACCCTGGTGGCCCCGTGTTCCCTCGTACATACGCGGGGCCACTGCACCTTCCGGGCGACGTGGTGGGCGGCGCGGCCCGGTGGTACTGCTCACAGAGCGCTCTGGGCACCGGGCCTGACCCGCACACCCATGTCGGCACGAATTGCCCACGACCCCAGACCGGGCCGGGAGTGGGCGCGGGAAGATGCGGACATCCGCTGCGGTGCCCGCCGGGCTTCTGAGGCGGGGCAGGGCGGTCAGCGTCTGACGCGGTTGCGGACGGAGAGGACGGCCAGGCCCAGCAGGAGGGGGTCGGTCAGGCGGGAGGTCATCTCGATGTAGGTGCCTGCGGTGGTCAGGTCCTGCCCGCAGGAGCGGAGCACCACCGAGTTGAGGGTGACGCTCAGCCAACTAACCGGCGGCCCGCGCCCGTGAGATGGCCTTCGGCCAGGGGTCGGTCCAGGATGCTGTGGGTCCCGATCCGGTGCCACACGATGTGGGGAAGTCCGGCGACCACCGCCCGGCCGTAGGACCACGTCGCGCGGCCGTCCGGTGCCCAGGTGAGTTCGTAGACGCCCGGCGCGCGGCGTACGCCCTTGATGCGTAGGCCGGGGCGGAACTGGTGGCCGGTGCGCAGGTCGGGGACGAAGGCGTCCAGGACGACGCGGCGGAAGCGCCGGCGCTGGGCGGGGGTGAGGTGCTGGAGGTCGGTGGTGAAGCGGGGGAGGGTCTCGAAGGTCGGCACGGTGGGTCCCTTCGGGCAGCACGACGAAGCCCCCGGCGGGTGCCGGGGGCTGCTGTGGGCGGTGCTCGTTGGCGGTACGCGTTCCTTGGCACGTGGTGGTGCTCAGCGGTTCTTGTCGGTGTCGTACGGGTTGTGGTGTGCGTGCTGCCGGAGAGCGATGACATTCGCGCCCGCCCCAGCGCCGCTTCCCGCCCGGCGGGCAGCTGAGAAGAAAGTCCGGCCGCTGCTCCCGCTTGGCGGGACGTGCTGCCGACCACTCTTTTCTTGCAGTTCAAGGCCGTGTGGCGTGGCCTCCATGACAGTCGACATCAGGGTGATCCGGGCCGGTCAGATGTACCGCTACTACCTGCGTCAGACCGTTGTCGGCGACGGCCGCCGCCCGGCCCGCACGCCGCTGCGTGCCGCCCAGGAGCAGGCCGGTGTCCCGGCCGGTCGCTGGATGGGCCGGGGACTTGCCGCGCTTGGGCTCGCGCCGGGGGAGGAGGTCACCGAGGTACAGCTGCGGAACCTGTTCGGCGAGCGGGGCCGCCACCCGGACGCGGACCGGATCGAGGCCGACCGCCTTGCCGCGGGCGACTCCCCGAAGAAGGCGTATCGGGCCGGCGCCCTCGGACGCCAGGTGACGGTGACCGGTGTCGACTTCGTGTTCCGGCCGCAGCCGACGATCTACCTCCTGTGGGCGCTGGGGGATGAGGAGACCCGTCTGGTGATCGAGGCCGCGCACGAGCGGGCGATCGTGCGGGTGCTGGAGTGGATCGAGGACGAGGTCGCCGTGATCCGGTACGGCAAGGACGGGATCTACCGGGTGCGGCCGCCCGGCGGTCTGGTCGCCGCCCGCTTCCGCCACTACGAGGCCCGCTCCGGAATGCCGCTGCTGCATGACCACCTGCTGCTGAGCGTGAAAGGGCAGCGCCTGGACGGGAAGTGGGGGTCGGTCCACACCCTGGCCCTGCACGAGAACACGGTCGCGGCGTCCGCGCTCTACAACGAGCTGGTCGCCTCCGAGGTCTGCGAGGCGCTGGGGCTGGCAACCGAGCCGCGCACCGTCACCCCAGGGCGCCGCCCCGTCATGGAGATCGCCGGGGTGCCGCACGGGCTGATCCGCTGGACTGCCCGGCGCAGCGACCAGATCGCCGCCTGCCTGGAGAACCTGGAGCACGAGTACGTCACCGCCGTCGACGACGACGGCCAGCCGCGGTTCCTGCCCGTGGTCTCCGAGCGGGCCCGCGCCAAGATGAACGCCATCGCCGCCCGCAAGACCCGCCCGCCCAAGCAGAAGACCCGGCCGCTCGCGCAGCTGCGCGCCTGGTGGAAGGCGAGCGCGGTCCTCACCTCCGGTGTCGCCGCCGACGTCATCACCTCCCTCCTCGAGCACGCCCGCGCCGCGGCCGCCGTGATCCGGGCCCTGGTCGCTGCCGTGGTCGACATAGCGTTGGCGGCCGTCGACGTCACCGCGACCGTGTTCGTGATGAACGACGGCGGCCGCTTCCACCGCCGCCACCTCCTCGCCGAAGCCCGCCGCCACCTCGCGTTCGTCCTGCGCGGCCGCCGCCGCGAGCCGGGCCTGGACGACCAGGTCGTGGCCGCCGCCCTGTCCACCCACTGCCTGGACATCAGCGAGCCGAAGACCGTACGCGGCCTGGAGGCCAGCTATCGCCTCTACACCGCCCGGTGGTCCCTGGCCGACCTCCCCGCCCGCCGCCGCCCACCGGCCCCCGCGCCCGACCCGGACCGGCAGCCCCCGGCCGATCCCGACGAGCCGGCTGGCCTCCGGCCGCCGGGCCAGGACGCGGGCGAGTGGGAGGTACCCCGCATCCCGCTCCAGTACGAGCGCGCGGTCCTCGCTGGTGCGGTGGTGGGGGAGAAGCTGCGCACCACCACTGCCGCCGTCGTGCGGGGTCGGGCGTACGGCGTCGTCGCCCACCAGCAGGCGGCGATGCCCGAGCAGCTGCTCGCGCCCGAGCTGGCCAACCCCGAGCACGACGACCAGGAGCCGAAAGCCGGTCGCGGGGAGGCGATCGACATGACGGCGCTGCGGGCCCTGCGGAAGTCCCGCACGGACCTGGAAGCCCTCGATCTCACCGCCGACCGACTGCG
>NZ_JBVIUQ010000025.1:0-14702 GCF_055596485.1 Streptomyces sp. NPDC039736
GCATACGCGGAGGAGTGCGGGCTGCGTCCGGTGGATGTGGGCCTGTCGACCCTTGGCCGGTCGGTGTTCGCCCACCGGGCCGTGGTGCTCAACGGTGACCGGGTCATTGCAGAGCAGGCGGTCATTGAGGGGCAGGTGCGTGCCGGAAAGACGGCGTTCCTGTTCACGGGCCAGGGGTCGCAACGCCTCGGTATGGGGCGTGAGTTGTATGCACGCTTCCCCGTGTTCGCTGCGGCCTTCGACGCGGTGTGCGCGGAGCTGGATATCCCGGTGCGGGACGTGGTGTGGGGTGAGGACGCGGAGGCGCTGAACCAGACCATGCACGCGCAGGCGGGTCTGTTCGCCGTCGAGGTCGCGCTGTACCGCCTGGTCGAGTCGTGGGGCGTGAAGCCCGACTTCGTGGCCGGTCACTCCATCGGTGAGGTGGCCGCGGCCCATGTGGCCGGAGTGTTCTCGCTGGCCGACGCGTGCACGCTGGTGGCGGCGCGCGGGCGGCTGATGCAGGCGCTGCCGGAGGGCGGCGCGATGCTGGCGGTGCAGGCGGCGGAGGAGGAAGTCCTGCCGCTGCTCGGCGAGTTGACGTCCGTTGCGGCGGTCAACGGCCCGTCGTCCGTGGTCGTGTCCGGCGCGTCGGAGCAAGTGGAGTCCGTACGGGCCCACTTCGAAGCGCAGGGCCGCAGGACGACACGTCTCCGCGTCTCGCACGCGTTCCACTCGCCATTGATGGACCCGATGCTGGACGAGTTCCGTGCGGTGGTCTCGGAGCTGTCCTTCTCCGCTCCGACGATTTCGCTGGTGGCGAGCGACGAGACCGTGTGCGACCCGGAGTACTGGGTGCGCCACGTCCGTGACGCCGTCCGCTTCGCCGACGACATCCGCGCACTCTCCGAAGCGGGCGTCACCCGCTACCTGGAGCTCGGACCCGACAGCGTGCTGTCGGCCATGGGCCAGGAGTCGGCCGAGTCCGACGCGTTGTTCGTCGCCGCTCTGCGCAAGGGACGCGACGAGGAGGAGACGGCTGTACGCGCTGTCGCCGAGCTGTACGTCCAGGGCGTGAACGTGGGCTGGGGCGCCCTGTTCGCCGGGACCGGCGCCACCCGGGTCGAGCTGTCCACGTACGCCTTCCAGCGGCAGCGGTACTGGCCCGCCGGGGCGGTGCTGCGAGCCGGAGACGTGCGGTTCGCGGGGCTCGGCGCGGCGGAGCACCCGATGCTGAGCGCGTTGGTCAGCCTGGCCGACGAGGACGGGACCGTACTGACGGGCCGCCTCTCGCGGCAGACACACCCGTGGCTCGCCGACCACACCGTCAAGGGCGTCGTGCTGGTGCCCGGCACCGGTCTGCTCGAACTCGTTCTGCGGGCCGGGGCGGAGGTCGGCTGTGCGGCGGTGGAGGAGCTGACGCTCGCCGCGCCGCTGGTGCTGCCCGAACAGGGCGGCGTACAGCTTCAGGTACGGGTGTCGGCACCCGAGGAGACCGGCCGGCGCACGGTGGGCGTGTACTCAAGCACCGAAGGAGCCGGTGACGGCGTCTGGGTGCGGCATGCCGCTGGTCTGCTGAGCGCGGATGCCGTGGCTGCGCATGCGGGAGATGCTCTTGGCGATTTCGACGCCAGGGTGTGGCCGCCGGCCGGTGCCGGGGAGGTGCCGGTCGAGGGAGCCTACGAGCGTTTCGCGGAGGCCGGGTTCGGTTACGGTCCGGTGTTCCGAGGGCTGCGTGCGGTGTGGCGGCGTGGTGAGGAGCTGTTCGCCGAGGTCGCGCTGCCCGAAGAGGAGCGGGACGCGGCGGGCCGCTTCGGCCTGCACCCCGCCCTGCTCGACGCCTCCCTGCATGCGGGCTTGTTGGAGGGCGCCGGTGACGACACGGTCGTCCCGTTCGTCTGGAACGACGTGGCATTGCACGCCGTCGGTGCGTCCGAGGTACGGGTACGGCTGACCCGCGTCGGTGACGAGGGGCTCTCGTTGCAGATGGCGGACGTGACGGGGCAGCCCGTGCTGTCCGTGGGCTCGATGCTCAGCCGACTGGTCTCGGCGGAGCAGTTGGGTGTTTCGGGCAGTCCCTTGTTCGGGATCGGCTGGTCGGTTGTTCCGGCGATTCCGTCGGTTCCGGCCACCGGGGGCGTGCCGTGGGTGCGCTGGGAGGAGGTGCCCGCGGAGGGGCCGGTGCCGGGTGTGGTGGTGCTGGACTGTGGCGCTGTCGAGGGGTCGACGGGTGCGGGTGTTCCGTTCGGGGTGCGTGCGGTGTCGTACCGGGTGTTGGAGGCGGTGCGGTCGTGGCTGGCTGAGGAGCGGTTCGCGGCGTCGCGTCTGGTGGTGTTGACGCGTGGTGCGGTGGCGGTGTCGGAGGGTGTCGGGCTGGATGTGGTGCAGGCTCCGGTGTGGGGTCTGGTGCGTGCGGCGGAGGCGGAGAATCCGGGCCGGTTCGTGCTGGTGGACGTGGAGCCCGGGACAGCCGTGGACACGGTTGCGTCCGCGCTGGCGACCGGTGAGCCGGAGTCCGCGGTACGCGCCGGTCAGGTGTGGGCGCCGCGTCTTGTACGGCTGGAGAAGTCCGACGACCAGGCACCCGAATTCGATGTCGACGGTGCTGTGCTGGTGACGGGTGGTACCGGTGGTCTGGGTGCGGTGGTGGCCCGTCGGCTGGTGTCCGAGTACGGGGTGCGGCACCTGGTGCTGACGAGCCGGAGGGGTCTGGCCGCTCCGGGTGCCGAGGAGCTGGTGTCCGAATTGGCGGCGCTGGGTGCGCAGGTCCGTGTCGCCGCGTGTGACGTGTCGGACCGGGACGCGCTCGCGGGCCTGCTCGCCGAGACCGTCACCGAGCGTCCGCTGACCGGCGTCTTCCACGCCGCCGGCATCAGCAGCAACGCCCTCGTCGGGGCGCTGACCGAGGACGACTTCGACGTCGTCCTCGCGCCGAAGGCGGATGCCGCCTGGTACTTGCACGAGTTGACGCGGGGGCACGACCTCGCCGCGTTCGTGATGTTCTCCTCGGCGGGCGGTCTGGTGCTGACCGCCGGGCAGGGCAACTACGCGGCGGCGAACGTCTTCCTGGACGCCCTCGCCGCGCAGCGTGCGGCCGAGGGGCTGCCCGCCACCTCCATGGCCTTCGGCCTGTGGGACGCGGGAGCGGGCATGGGCACGCTCCTCGCCGACGTGGACCGCAAGCGCATGGCCACCCAGGGACTGCCCGTCCTGTCGGCCGGAACCGGCCTCGCGCTCTTCGACGCCGCGCTGCGCTCCGCCCGGCCCGCCGTCGTTCCTCTCGTGGTCGACTCGGCCGCCCTGCGCACCCGTACCGACGAGATACCCGCCCTGCTGCGCGGACTCGCCCCGCGGCGCGCCCGACGCGCGGCCGGCGGCTCCGGAAGTACCGCAGCCGCCTCGTTGGCGCAGCGGCTGTCCGGCCAGTCGGCGGGAGAGCGCCGGCGTACGGTGCTGGGGCTGGTCCGGGACGAGGTGGCGTCGGTGCTCGGGCACGCCTCGGCCGAGGCGGTCGGCGCGGACCGGGCCTTCCAGGAACTGGGCTTCGACTCGCTCGCCGCGACCGAACTGCGCAACCACCTGAACCGGGCCACCGGCCTGCGCCTGTCCGCCACCCTCGCCTTCGACCACCCCAACGCCGAAGCCGTCACCGACCACCTCCTCACCCTCCTCGGCGGAACCGGAACCGGAACCGGCGAGGCCGCTCCGGACGCTGCGGTACGGGACACCGGACAGCGGCGTCCGCTCGACGACGACCCGATCGCGATCGTCGGCATGGCCTGCCGCTACCCGGGCGGGGTGACCTCGCCCGAGGACCTGTGGCGGCTGCTGCTGGACGGCGGCGACACCGTCTCCGACCTCCCCGCCGACCGGGGGTGGAACACGGAGGACCTGTACGACCCGGAGCCCGGCAAGGAGGGCAAGAGCTACACGCGCCGCGGCAGCTTCCTGCACGAGGCCGCGGACTTCGATCCCGGTTTCTTCGGCATCTCCCCCCGCGAGGCCCTCTACATGGACCCGCAGCAGCGACTGCTGCTCGAAACCTCCTGGGAGGTCCTGGAGCGCGCCGGCATCGACCCCAGCACGCTCAAGGGCAGCCGCACGGGCGTCTTCGCCGGTGTGATGTACCACGACTACGCGCTCGGTGCGCACCCCTCCGGCACCAGCGGCGGCAGCGTGGTCTCCGGCCGGGTCTCGTACACGCTGGGTCTGGAGGGCCCGGCCGTCACGGTGGACACCGCGTGTTCCTCCTCCCTGGTGGCGCTGCACCTGGCGGTGCAGTCGCTGCGGGCGGGGGAGTGCACGCTGGCCCTGGCCGGCGGTGCGACCGTCATGTCCACGCCCGGCATGTTCATCGAGTTCAGCCGGCAGCGGGGTCTGTCCGTCGACGGCCGGTGCAAGGCGTTCGGAAGCGGCGCGGACGGGGTCGGCTGGTCCGAGGGCGTGGGCGTGCTGCTCGTCGAGCGGCTGTCCGACGCGCAGCGCAACGGGCACCAGGTCCTGGCCGTGATCCGCGGTTCCGCCGTCAACCAGGACGGTGCCAGCAACGGCTTCGCCGCCCCCAACGGTCCGTCGCAGCAGCGGGTCATCCGTCAGGCCCTGGCTTCCGCCGCTCTCACGGCCGCCGAGGTCGACGCCGTCGAGGCGCACGGCACGGGCACCACGCTCGGCGACCCGATCGAGGCCCAGGCGCTCATCGCGACGTACGGGCAGGACCGGCCGGAGAACCAACCCTTCCTGCTCGGCTCCATCAAGTCGAACATCGGGCACGCGCAGGCCGCCGCCGGTGTCGCAGGCGTGATCAAGATGGTCATGGCGATGCAGGAGGGCGTGCTCCCGCGCACCCTCCACGCGGACGACCCCTCGCCGCACGTGGACTGGACCGAAGGCTCGGTGGAACTGCTCGGCGAAGCGGTCGAGTGGCCGGAGACCGGCCGTCCCCGCCGCGCGGGCGTGTCGGCGTTCGGCATCAGCGGTACCAACGCGCACGTCATCCTGGAGCAGACGGCGGCGGAGACCCCGGCGCAGGCGCCCGGGGCCGCCATGGGACCCGAGCCCGAAGGCACAATGGAACCGGAGCCGGCGAACGGGCCGGATTCCGAGGCCAGTAACGGACCGGAGACCAGCGTCACGAGGGAACCGGAGTCCGATGTCACGAGCAGTCCGGTGGCCCGTACGCTGCCATGGCTGGTGTCCGCCGCGACCCCGGAAGCCCTCCAGGAGCAGGCCGCACGCCTGCTGTCGTACGTCGAGTCCCGGCCGGACCTGGACCTGGTCGCGACGGCCGGCGCCCTGGCGACCACGCGGACGGCGCTGGAACACCGGGCCGCGGTCGTCGGCACCGGACGTGCGGAGCTGGTCGACGGACTGCGCGGACTGACGGCCGGAGAGGGCACACTTCCGAGTGGCGTCCTCATGGCATCCGCCCGAGGGGCCGGAACGAGCGCGTTCCTGTTCTCGGGTCAGGGGTCGCAACGTCTCGGGATGGGGCGTGAGTTGTATGCCCGTTTCCCGGTGTTCGCGTCCGCGTTCGATGCGGTGTGCGCGGAGCTGGACGTTCCGGTGCGGGAGGTGGTGTGGGGTGAGGACGCGGAGGCGCTGAACCAGACGATGTTCGCGCAGGCGGCGTTGTTCGCCGTGGAGGTGGCGCTGTTCCGTCTTGTCGAGTCGTGGGGCGTGAAGCCCGACTTCGTGGCGGGTCATTCCATCGGTGAGGTGGCTGCGGCGCATGTGGCCGGGGTGTTCTCGCTGGCCGACGCGTGCACGTTGGTGGCTGCGCGTGGGCGGTTGATGCAGGCGTTGCCCGAGGGCGGCGCGATGCTGGCCGTGCGGGCGACGGAGGAGGAAGTCCTGCCGCTGCTCGGTGAGTCGGTCTCGGTCGCGGCGGTCAACGGTCCGTCCTCCGTGGTCGTGTCCGGGGCAGAGGGCGAAGTGGAGTCCGTGCGGGCCCACTTCGAGGCGCTCGGCCGTAAGGCGACTCGTCTCCGGGTGTCGCACGGTTTCCACTCGCCGTTGATGGATCCGATGCTGGACGACTTCCGCGCGGTGCTGTCCGGGCTGTCCTTCTCGAAGCCCTCGATCCCCGTCGTGTCCAACCTGACCGGCGACGTCGCCGAGAGCGACCGGCTGTGCGCCCCGGAGTACTGGGTGCGCCACGTCCGCGAGGCGGTCCGCTTCGCCGACGGCATCCGGACCCTCGGCGCCCTCGGCGTGACCCGCTTCCTGGAGATCGGCCCCGACGCCGTGCTCGCCGGAATGGCCGGGGACTGCCTGGACGGCACGACCGCCTCCGCCCTCCCCCTGCTGCGCGCGGGCCGGGACGAGGCCGCCACCCTGGTCGCGGCGCTCGGTGCACTGCACTGCGCCGGGATCGCCGTGGACTGGCGGGAGTTCTTCGGCGCTGTCGCCGACGGCCCGCGGGGCGTCCGGATCGACCTGCCCACGTACGCCTTCCAGCGTCGGCGCTACTGGCTGGACGCCACCCAGGGCACTGCCGATCTGGACTCGGTCGGTGTCGCCTCCGCGGAGCACCCGCTGCTCGGGGCCGCCATGGAGCTGGTCTCGGCCGACGGCTACCTCTTCACGGGACGACTGTCCCTCCGCACGCACCCGTGGCTCGCGGACCACACGGTGATGGGCACGGTCCTGGTGCCCGGCACCGGTCTGCTCGAACTCGTTCTGCGGGCCGGGGCGGAGGTCGGCTGTGCGGCGGTGGAGGAGCTGACGCTCGCCGCGCCGCTGGTGCTGCCCGAGCAGGGCGGCGTACAGGTACAGGTCTGGGTCGGAGAGCCGGACGGCTCCGCCCGCCGTCAGGTCACCGTGCACTCACGGACGGACGAGGAGCAGGACGGGGGCTGGGTGCGGCATGCCGGTGGTGTGCTGAGCGCGGATGCCGTGGGTGCGCAGGCGGGGGATGTTCTCGCCGGTTTCGACGCGGGGATGTGGCCGCCGGCCGGTGCCGAGGAGGTGTCCGTCGAGGGCGCGTACGAGGGCTTCGCCGGGGCCGGGTTCGGTTACGGTCCGGTGTTCCGTGGGCTGCGTGCGGTGTGGCGGCGTGGTGAGGAGTTGTTCGCCGAGGTCGCGCTGCCCGAAGAGGAGCGGGACGCGGCGGGCCGGTTCGGCCTGCATCCCGCCCTGCTCGACGCGGCGATGCACGCGGCGATCCTGACGAGTACGGGAGAGGCCGCCATCCCGTTCGTCTGGAACGACGTGGCGTTGCACGCCGTCGGTGCGTCCGAGGTGCGGGTGCGGCTGACCCGCGTCGGCGAGGACGGCTGGACTCTCGCGCTCGCCGACGTCACCGGAGCGCCGGTGCTCTCGGTCGGCTCAATGGTCAGCCGACCGGTGTCGGCAGAGCAGTTGGGTGGTTCGGGGAGTCCGTTGTTCGGGGTCGGCTGGTCGGTTGTTCCGGCGGTTCCTGGTGCGGGCGAGGTGTCGTGGGTGAGTTGGGAGGAGGTGCCCGCGGAGGGTCCGGTGCCGGGTGTGGTGGTGCTGGACTGCGGTGCCTTCCCTACGGGCCTGGGTGTTCCGTCCGGGGTGCGTGCGGTGTCGTACGGGGTGCTGGATGTGGTGCGGTCGTGGCTGGCTGAGGAGCGGTTCGCGGCGTCGCGTCTGGTGGTGTTGACGCGTGGTGCGGTGGCGGTGTCGGAGGGTGTCGGGCTGGATGTGGTGCAGGCTCCGGTGTGGGGTCTGGTGCGTGCGGCGGAGGCGGAGAATCCGGGCCGGTTCGCGCTGGTGGACGTGGAGCCCGGGGCGGAAGTGGGCACTGTCGTGTCCGCCTTGGCGGTTGGTGAGCCGGAGTCCGCAGTGCGCGGGGACGCGGTGTGGGTGCCGCGCCTCGTCCGGCTGGAGCAGACAACCGATCAAGCTCCTGAATTCGCTTCCGACGGTGCTGTGCTGGTGACGGGTGGTACCGGTGGCCTGGGAGCGGTGGTGGCCCGCCGTTTGGTGTCCGAGTACGGGGTGCGGCACCTGGTGCTGACGAGCCGGAGGGGTTTGGCTGCTCCGGGGGCCGAGGAGCTGGCGGCAGATTTGATCGCGTCGGGTGCGGAGGTCCGTGTCGTCGCGTGTGACGTGTCGGACCGGGACGCGCTCGCGGGCCTGCTCGCCGAGACCGTTTCCGAGCGTCCGCTGACCGGCGTCTTCCACGCCGCCGGCATCGGCGACAGCACCGTCATGGACGCGCTCACCCATGAGCAGGTGGACAGGGTGTACGCGCCCAAGGTCGACGCGGCCTGGCATCTGCACGAGTTGACGCGGGAGTACGACCTCGCCGCGTTCGTGATGTTCTCCTCGGCGGGCGGTCTGGTGCTGACCGCGGGGCAGGGCAACTACGCGGCGGCGAACGTCTTCCTGGACGCCCTCGCCGTACAGCGTGCGGCCGAGGGGCTGCCCGCCACCTCCATGGCCTTCGGCCTGTGGGAGGTCGGCGGCGGGCTCGGCGCGTACCTGCGCGACGTGGACCGCAAGCGGATGGCCACCCAGGGCGTACCGCCGCTGACCCACGAGGCGGGCCTGGCCCTCTTCGACGCGGCCCTGCGGTCCGATCGCGCCGCCGTCGTCCCCGTACGGATCGACACGGCCGCCCTGCGCTCCCGCACGGACGACGTGCCCGCGCTGCTCCGCGGCCTGGCGCCCGTCGTACGGCGGGCGGCGGCGGCCCGCAGCGGTTCGGCGCCGGCCGAGCCGACCCTGCACGACCGGCTGTCCGGCCTGTCGGCGGCGGAGCGTCGGCGTACGGTGCTGCACCTGGTGCGCGCGCAGGTGGCGTCGGTGCTCGGGCACGCCTCGGCCGAGGCGGTCGGCGCGGACCGGGCCTTCCAGGAACTGGGCTTCGACTCGCTCGCCGCGACCGAACTGCGCAACCACCTGAACCGGGTCACCGGCCTGCGCCTGTCCGCCACCCTCGCCTTCGACCACCCCAACGCGGAAGCCGTCACCGACCACCTCCTCACCCTCCTCGGCGGTGCCGTGACCGGCGGCACCCCGGGTGAGGAGGAGGTCCGCGAAGCGCTCCGCACCATTCCGACGAGCCGGCTGCGCGACGCCGGACTGATGCAGAGCCTCCTCGACCTCGCTGAGGTACGGGTCACCCCCGCCGACCTCGCGGAGGAGGAGCAGCCGGAACCGCACGACACGGGCGACGCGGCTGACGGGGACGCGCTGGCGGCGGCCCGCCGCGAGACCGCCCTGCTGCGCGCCGACAACCGCAGGCTCACCGCCGACCGGCACGAGCCCATCGCGATCGTCGGCATGGCCTGCCGGTACCCGGGCGGCGTGACCAGCCCCGAGGACCTGTGGCGGCTCGTCACCTCCGGCGGCGACGCGATCTCCGCGTTCCCCACCGACCGGGGGTGGGACCTGTCGTCCCTGCGCGACCCGCACGGAACGGGACCGGACGCCTACTACACCCGCACCGGCGGCTTCCTCGACGGAGCGGCCGACTTCGACCCGGCCTTCTTCGGCATCTCACCGCGCGAGGCCCTCGCCATGGACCCGCAGCAGCGGATCACCCTGGAACTGGCCTGGGAGGCGCTGGAGCGCGCGGGCATCGACCCGACGACGCTCCGGGGCAGCCGCACCGGCGTGTTCGCCGGCGTGATGTACCACGACTACCCGGGCAGTGACGGAAACGGCAGCGTGGTCTCGGGCCGGGTCTCCTACAAGCTCGGCCTCGAAGGCCCGGCGGTCGCCGTCGACACGGCCTGCTCGTCGTCGCTCGTCGCCCTGCACCTGGCGGTGCAGGCCCTGCGGCAGGGAGAGTGCTCGCTGGCGCTCACCGGTGGCGTCACCGTGATGGCCACGCCGGGCGTGTTCGCGGAGTTCGGCCGTCAGGGCGGGCTCGCCTCCGACGGGCGGTGCAAGTCGTTCGCCTCGGCGGCCGACGGCACCGGATTCGCCGAGGGCGCGGGCTTCCTCGTGGTCGAGCGGCTCTCCGACGCGGTCCGCAACGGGCACCAGGTGCTCGCCGTGATCCGCGGCTCCGCCGTCAACCAGGACGGCGCCTCCAACGGCCTGACCGCACCGAACGGCCCCTCGCAGCGCCGGGTGATCAAGCAGGCCCTCGCCAACGCCCGGCTCGCCGCCGACCAGATCGACGCCGTGGAGGCACACGGCACCGGCACGACGCTCGGCGACCCGATCGAGGCCCAGGCCCTGCTCGCCACGTACGGCCAGGGGCGTCCCGCCGACCGGCCGCTGTGGCTGGGCTCGGTCAAGTCCAACATCGGCCACTCGCAGGCCGCGGCCGGTGTTGCGGGCGTGATCAAGATGGTGATGGCCATGCGCCACCGGGAGCTGCCCGTGACGCTGCACGTGGACGAGCCGAGCCGCGAGGTCGACTGGAGCGCGGGAGGCGTACGGCTGCTCACCGAGGCCCGCGAGTGGTCCGGCGACGACCGGCACACCCGTCGGGCAGGCGTCTCGTCCTTCGGGATCAGCGGCACCAACGCACACGTGATCGTCGAGGAGGCCCCGACGGCCCCGGCCGCCGTCACCGAGCCGTCCTCCCCGGAACCCTCCTCCGAGCCCGCGTCCGCCGAGCCCGCATCCGGCGGGTCCCGCGTCGCGGCCCCCACGGCACTCGTGGTGTCCGCAGCGTCGCCCGAGGCCCTGCGCGCTCAGGCCGGACGCCTGCTGGCACTCGTGGCGGAGTCCGAGGAGACGAGCCCCGCCGACCTGGGCCACTCGCTCGCGACGACCCGGGCGGCACTCGGCCACCGCGCCGCGATCTCCGCGTCGGACCGGAACGAGCTGCTGGCGGGCCTGGAAGCCGTCGTGCGCGGCGAGGCGGCCACAGCCGTCGCGACCACCGCACCGCTGGCATTCCTGTTCTCGGGTCAGGGGTCGCAACGTCTCGGGATGGGGCGTGAGTTGTATGCCCGTTTCCCGGTGTTCGCGTCCGCGTTCGATGCGGTGTGCGCGGAGCTGGACGTCCCGGTGCGGGACGTGATGTGGGGCGAGGATGCGGAGGCGCTGAACCAGACCATGTACGCGCAGGCGGGGCTGTTCGCCGTCGAGGTCGCGCTGTATCGCCTGGTCGAGTCGTGGGGCGTGAAGCCGGACTTCGTGGCGGGTCATTCCATCGGTGAGGTTGCTGCGGCGCATGTGGCCGGGGTGTTCTCGCTGGCCGACGCGTGCACGCTGGTGGCGGCGCGCGGGCGGCTGATGCAGGCGCTGCCGGAGGGCGGCGCCATGCTGGCCGTGCGGGCGACAGAAGAGGAAGTCCTGCCGCTGCTGGGCGAGTTCACGTCCGTCGCGGCGGTCAACGGTCCGTCGTCGGTGGTGGTGTCCGGTGTGTCGGAGCAAGTGGAGTCCGTGCGGGCCCACTTCGAGGCGCTCGGCCGTAAGGCGACTCGTCTCCGGGTCTCGCACGCCTTCCACTCACCGTTGATGGACCCGATGCTGGACGACTTCCGCAGGGTGCTGTCCGGGCTGTCCTTCTCGAAGCCCTCGATCCCCGTCGTGTCCAACCTGACCGGCGACGTCGCCGAGAACGAACGGCTGTGCGCCCCGGAGTACTGGGTGCGCCACGTCCGCGAGGCGGTCCGCTTCGCCGACGGCATCCGGACCCTCGGCGCCCTCGGCGTGACCCGCTTCCTGGAGATCGGCCCCGACGGTGTTCTCACCGCCATGGCCCAGGACTCGGCCCCGGACGCCGCCGCCCTGGTTCCCGCACTGCGTGGAAACGTCCCGGAGGAGTCCGCCGTACGTCAGGCCACGGCCCGGCTGCACGCGCACGGCGTACCGGTCGACTGGCCGGCCTTCTACGCCGGTTCCGGGGCCCGACGCGTCGAACTGCCCACCTACCCCTTCCAGCACCGGCGCTTCTGGCCGACGGTCATGGCGTACGCGGGAAGCGCGGAGTCCGTCGGACTCAGGACAGCTGACCACCCCCTGCTGGCGGGGTCGGTGGAACTGGCGGGCGGCGCGGGCCAGTTGTGCACCGGGCGGCTGTCGGTTCAGTCGCATCCGTGGCTCGCGGACCACGCGGTCATGGGCACGGTACTGGTACCTGGCACCGCACTGGTGGAACTCGCCGTCAGGGCGGGCGACGAGGTCGGCTGCGCGACCCTGGAAGAGCTGACGCTGGCCGCGCCGCTGGTGCTGCCCGCCGAGGGCGGCGTACAGGTGCAGGTCTGGGTGGGCGAGCCGGACGGCTCCGGCCGTCGGCCGGTGAGCGTGCACTCCCGGCCGGACACCGGTGCCGACACCGGATGGACGCGTCACGCCGAGGGCTTCCTCGCCGTGTCCCCCGACGGCGCGCCCGCGTTCGACGCGGCGGTCTGGCCGCCCGCGGGTGCGGAGGCGCTGGACGTGTCCGGGGTGTACGGGCGGTTCGCGGAGGCCGGGTTCGAGTACGGGCCCGCCTTCCAGGGGCTGCGGGCGGCCTGGCGGGTCGACGACGTGGTGTACGCGGAGGTCGCGCTGCCCGAGGACGTGGACGGCGGGGCGTTCGGCCTGCACCCGGCCCTGTTCGACGCGAGCCTGCACGCGGCAGCGGCGGGAGCGGGGGCCGGTGAGGGCGGCGGAGTGCCGTTCGCCTGGTCCGGAGTGTCGCTGTACGCGTCCGGTGCCGCTGCCCTGCGGGTCCGGCTGACTCCGGGGGCCGACGGGGCCCTGGCCGTGGCCCTCGCGGACGGCACGGGAGCGCCCGTCGCCTCCGTACGCTCGCTCACTGTGCGGCCGGTTTCCGCACAGCAGCTGGGTGACGGCGGCACGGCCGTGCATGACGCGCTGTTCACGGTCGAGTGGACGCCGGTCGAGGTTCCCGACATCGGGGCCGCCGTGCCGGACGTGGAACTGGTCCGGCTGGGCTCGGCGACCGACGGCGACACCGACGACGACAATGCCCGGGCCGACCTTGACAGTGCGGCGGACGGCTCGGACTCCGACAGTGCGGCGGACGGCTCGGACGACGCCGCCGGGGTCGTCGGGTCGGTGCACGCCCAGACCGCGCGGGCGCTGGAACTCGTACAGCTCGTGCAGGAGGAGCGCTCCGCGACCGACTCCCCACTGGTCCTCGTGACCCGAGGCGCGGTGTCCGGCGAGAACCTTGCCGCTGCCGCCGCCTGGGGTCTGCTGCGCTCGGCGCAGTCGGAGCAGCCGGGCCGGTTCGTCCTGGTGGACGTGGCGGGGGAGGAGCCCGAGGCGGAGCTGCTGAAGGCCCTGGTCTCCCTGGGCGAGCCCCAGTTGCTCGTCCGTGACGGCCAGGTGCTGGCCGCCAGGCTGGCCCGGGTCGCGGTGCCCGCCACCGCGGCCGCCCCCGCCTGGAACGGCGAGGGCCCGGTCCTGGTCACCGGAGGCACCGGCGCTCTGGGCCGGGCCGTGGCCCGGCACCTGGTCGAGGAACACGGCGTACGCAGCCTGCTGCTCGTCAGCCGGCGCGGCGCGGAAGCGGAGGGTGCCCGGGAACTCCTCGCGGAACTCGCCGAAGCGGGCGCCGACGCGGCCGTGGAGGCGTGCGACCTCACCGACCGGAACGCCGTGGACGGACTGCTGGCCCGCCACCGGGTGCATGCCGTCGTCCACACCGCCGGTGTGCTCGACGACGCGCTGATCGGCTCGCTCACCCCGGAACGGCTGGCCGCCGTGTTGCGCCCCAAGGTGGACGCGGCCTGGAATCTCCACGAGGCGACCAGTGACCAGAACCTCGCCGCCTTCGTCCTGTTCTCCTCCGTGGCGGGCACCTTCGGCAACGCGGGGCAGGCCAACTACGCCGCCGGGAACTCCTTCCTGGACGCCCTCGCACGCCACCGGGACGCCCTCGGGCTCCCCGGAACCTCACTGGCCTGGGGGCCGTGGTCCGGTACGGGCGGCGGCATGACCGGCGCTCTCACCGCGGCCGGCACCGAACGGATGACGCGTGCCGGGATGCCGCCGCTGACACCGGAACAGGCGTTGCCCCTGTTCGACGCCGCGCTGTCGGCCGGGCGGCCGGCGCTGCTGCCGGTCCGCCTGGACCTGGCTGCGATCCGGGCCCAGGGCGAGGTCCCCTCACTGCTGCGCGGCCTGATCCGCAAGCCCGTCCGCCGCACGGCCACCACGGCCGGTGCCTCCACCGGGCTCACCGACCGGCTGGCGGGTCTCGACCCGCAGACACGTCGCGAAGCACTGCTCGACGTCGTACGGACGCAGATCGCGCTCGTGCTCGGACACGCGGGCGTGGCGGAGGTGGATCCCGCCCGGGCCTTCCAGGAACTCGGTTTCGACTCCTTGATGGCAGTCGAGCTGCGCAACCGGCTCGACGCCGCGACCGGCCTGCGGCTGCCCGCCACGCTGGTCTTCGACTACCCGACGGCGGACGCGCTGGTGGGCTTCCTGAACGACGAGCTGTTCGACGAGCCGGCCGGCGGGGCGCTCGCCCACGCAACGGCGGCCGAGCAGTTGCCCGCCGCGCGGAGCGCGACGGACGCGGACGATCCGGTGGTGATCGTGGGCATGGCCTGCCGCTACCCGGGAGGCGTGACCTCGCCGGAGGGGCTGTGGCGGTTGGTCGCCGACGGCGTGGACGCCGTGGGCGGCTTCCCCACCGATCGCGGCTGGGACGTGGAGTCGCTCTACGACCCGGCGCCGGAGAACCTGGGCACCAGCTACACCCGCTCCGGCGGTTTCCTGTCCGACGCCGCCGACTTCGACCCGGATTTCTTCGGGATGAGTCCGCGTGAGGCGCTTGCCACGGACTCTCAGCAGCGGTTGTTGCTGGAGACGACGTGGGAGGCGGT
>NZ_JBVIUQ010000026.1:0-14212 GCF_055596485.1 Streptomyces sp. NPDC039736
ACCGGCTGCCGCCGCCTCCACCGCCGCTACGAACGCAAAGCCGCCCACTTCCTCGCCTTCACCAGCATCGCCTGCACCCTCATCTGCTACCGCAGACTCACCAAATGAGATGTCCTCTTAACCGCACCCGTCCTCGGTGGCGTCGCCTACCGCAGGGCAGCTCGCACCGCGCTGGACGTACTGCAACCACGTACTGTCCTGGCCATCCCCAGCGCCACAGCGGTCGCACTGGGCGCCGGCAAGGACACGACCCGCCCGCTACTCATCGTCGACATCGGTGCCCACCTCACCGAGGTCTTCCTCCTCATCGACGGTGCCGTCGCCGACGCCCACAGCATCGTCCTCGGCACCGACGACCTCGACCACTCGACCACCTACCGCGATGTCACCGAAGCGGTGACCGACATGCTCAAATCAGACCGCACCTCCGAGACACTCGACGCCCTCCACAACGGAGTCCTCCTGGCCGACGGCGGCGCTCTGCGGCCTGAATTCACCTACCAGCTCGCCGGAGAACTCCGCGTGCCCGTGCGACCGGTTCCCGGACCTCACAACGCTGCCCTGCGCGGTGCGGCGAAAATCCTCGAATCAGCACACCGCCACCCGTCCGCCACAGGCCCGGCCGAACACCTGCCGAACGAATAGCGACCAGCTTCGTCCGGGCACTGATCGCACGTCGGCAGATCGACCGCCTGGAGAAGGGCGGGATCGCAGGGCTGCCCGATGCGCCGCGTTCCGGCCGTCCGGCAAGGCTGCTGGGACCTGACGACCGGGCGGCACTGGCCGAGTTGCTGGACGACTCCGCAGCCAAGGGGATCACCTGGAGTGCCGCGGCCCTGTGCGGCTGGCTGCGCGTCGAGCGCGGGGTGCTCATCTCCACGGACTGGCTGAACGAGCTGCTGCACCGCGGGGGTTTTCGCTGGAAACGCACCCGGGACAGCGTGCGGCACAAGGCCGACCCTGTCCTCCAGCAGGCCGCCCGGGGCCGGGCACGTGCATCTCCGCCACCTGGGCCTCCACAACATCGCCCCCGCAGGCCGTGCTTCCCCAGACCTGGGTCAGGTGTGCACGTACAACGTGGAGGCAGCCTCGGCGTTTGACTCGGTGTCCAAGCGGGCCGTTGGAATCCGCGAGGGCGGAGCGACTGAACTCGCAGCGACTGACTGCGACTGAGTCTCTGTTCACAGCAGTAGAGGAAGTAGCAGGTCAGACCGGTGGTGGACGCCCCGGCAGCGACTGAAGCGACTGAAGGTTTGCATCTATCAGAGCAACGCGCCCGCGTGTGTATGCGCGCGCACATGACTACTTGCATTCCTGGTGCGTTCATAGATAGCAACCTTGAGTCGCTTCAGTCGCTAATCCGGACTGCGCATGCCTCTGAACTGGTATTTCTTATTCTTCCAGCGCAGCGACTGAACATTTCCCTGGTCGCTGCGCCAGCTGCCAGTCGCTGGGTGCGACTGGCGCAACCCGGTTTCCCCGCGTGCAGAGGGGGGTTATGCCGGGAGGGACCGGTGCGCTCGGTTAGCCTGTGCTGACACCAATGCAGAGCTTGAGTCGCTTGAGTCGCTGACAGGAGGAGGACATGCCCAATGACCTGGGGTTTTACTGCAGCGACTCAAGATTTCGTTCAGCGGCCGAGCACCGCTGGGAGTACCGCATCACCCGTGGACCGGGAGACTGTACGTGACTGACACCCCCGACCAGGAGGCGCTCTTCGACGCGGCCACCGCGGCCGCGCAGATGCTGAACTTCCCGGCCCAGGGAACCCCTGCCCCCACAGCCGTACCGAGCTCGGAGGTATCCGGGTACCTTCCGGGTTCGCTCTCGGACCGGGGCGGCGCCAAGCTGTTCGTGCAAAGGCACGGCCGGGAGTTCCGCCATGTCCCCGGCATCGGCTGGTACCGGTGGGGCGGGTACCGGTGGGAGCTGGACGAGGACGACAGCGTCGTCTGGGCGGCGGGGGACATGGCCGAAGGTCTCGCTGACAGCGACCCCAGCGGCACCTTCACCGACCGCGAGGTACGAGCTTTCAGGCGCCGGGCTCTGTCGACGTCCGGTCTCAAGGCCATGCTGACGCAAGCCAGGACCTCGCCCGGCATGGTCCTGAACGCAGCGCTCCTGGATGCCGACCCGTACGCGCTGTGCACGCCAGCCGGCATCGTGGATCTGACGACCGGACTCGTCGCCCCAGCAGACCCCGAGAAGCACCACCATTCCCGTGCCACCAGTCTGGCACCGGTCGCGATGGAGACACCCCGCTGGGACAAGTTCCTCGAAGACACCTTCGGCAGCCATCCCGAGGGCATCGAGATGATCGCCTTCCTGCATCAACTGCTCGGCTACTCCATCACCGGGGACGTCGGCGCACAGGTGATGCCCTTTCTCTTCGGCCGAGGCAAGAACGGCAAGTCCGTCCTCCTGGACGTCGTGGTCA
This sequence comes from Streptomyces sp. NPDC039736, assembly GCF_055596485.1. Classification (NCBI taxonomy): domain Bacteria; kingdom Bacillati; phylum Actinomycetota; class Actinomycetes; order Kitasatosporales; family Streptomycetaceae; genus Streptomyces; species Streptomyces sp. NPDC039736. The sequence continues at coordinate 2,438 of NZ_JBVIUQ010000026.1, forward strand.
AACTACTGGGCGACTACGCGGACGCCGCTCCACCCGGCTTTCTGATGGCCCGTCCCTTCGAAGGCCACCCCACCGACCTCGCCGAGCTCCACGGACGGCGCATCATCGTGTGCTCCGAACTCAAGGCCGGCGACCGCTTCGACGAAGCACGCGTGAAACTGCTGACCGGCGGAGACCGCATCAAGGCTCGCCGGATGCGGCAGGACTTCTTCTCCTTCGCCCCCACTCACAAGCTGTGGCTCCTGGGCAACCACCGCCCCGAGGTCGGCACCGGAGGCTACGCCTTCTGGCGGCGCATCCGCCTGCTGCCCTTCGAGCGGGTCGTCGCCGACCATCTCAAAATCGACAACCTGGCCGACGTCCTGGTCGCGGAAGAAGGGCCTGGCATCCTGCACTGGCTCATCACCGGCGCCACCCGCTACCTCACCGGCCCCCGCGACCTCACCGGCCCCCAGCAGGTGCAGACCGCCACCACGTCGTACGCGGAGACCGAGGACCACACCGGACGTTTCCTCAGCGAGTGCTGCCTCCTCGACCCCGCCATGCGAGCCGAGCAGCGTTCCCTTTACACCAACTACCGTTCCTGGTGCGAGATGGAAGGCGCCACCCCGCTCTCCAACCGCGCCTTCGCCGCCCGCGTCCGCGAAGTTGCAGGCCTGGCCAGCCCCAAGGACATGGTGCTGTCCAACCAGAAAAAGTTCTATCCGGGCATTGGGCTCGTACAGGAAGCAGGAGACGACGCATGAGTTCCCTGATCGAGCCCCACGAGATCGCCCACGAGAGCGAACTCGTCTGGCTGGAAGACATTGAACCCCTCGACTACGTACGCCAGCACGTGGATCGGGTCCCCTGGCGAACGAAACGGCCGTCCTTCCACCGTGATGGACGCATGGTCGGCTACGCCCTCCTCGCCGACACCGCGCGCGCTTCCCGAGCGTCCGGAACCTTCTTGCGCCGCGTGTTCTGGCTCGCCCCCCACGACCGAGACAGCCAGCCCCACGGCTACTACGAGACCGGAGCCCCCGGTGAGGCCGTCGACCCCCGCACCCTGGCCCCCCGCGAAACCGGGCACAAGACGGAGCGCAGCCAGGCCGGCCCCGCCTCCCCCGCCATGCAGGAACTCGGCATAACACTGCCCCGGTCATGAGCCCTTCGCCTGCTGCTGCCAGCGTAAGGGCGCCCTGCCCAGCTCAGTCGCTGCGACAGGAACTAGAGAAAAGCCCTGTTCAATGGGCCTCACTCATACCCCGCAGCGACTGAAGCGACTCAACTTCCGTAACGGGTCACCGCCGAGGGACCAACAAGCCAACCGCCGGCGCAGAGGCAGTGCGGGCGGCAGGCCCGCCGGGTTCGATCAGGAGCATTACCGGCGTCGCAACGAGGTCGAGCGGACCATTAACCGGCTCAAGAACTCTCGGGCGGTCGCCACCCGTTACGACAAGCGGGCCTGCGTCTTCTACGGCACGGTCACCGCAGCGGCGATCCGCCTATGGCTCCGACCATGATCTGCTGGGCAGCGCCTCATTAATACTCCGCGCTCGGTGCCATGGCCAACGCGTCCACCTCGACCCGGAAGTCTGGGTGAACAAGCCCGGCAACCCTCACCAAGGAGCACGCGGGCGGGTTCTCTGCGTCCTGGTACTCGTCGCGTACTTTGCGGAACGCGCCCAGATCGTTCAGATCGGTGAGATAGACCGTCAGTTTGACTATGTGTTCCAGGCCGGAGCCCGCTGCCTTCAAGGCAGTGGTCAGATTCGCGTAGACCTGCCGGACCTGCGCCTCTGCGTCCTCTTTACCAACCAGATTCCCGTCGCCGTCCACAGGAACCTGACCCGAGACGGCGACCATCGCTCCGGTGAACGCGACCGCGTGGCTGTATCCGTTGACAGGCGGTGAACCGTTGGGACGTATGAAGTGCTCCATAACGCGATCATGCCACGACCGGAAGTCGGTTCCTGGAGAGCACTGCTCGTGATCCGCCGGACAGTGCCTAACCCGCCCGCCCGGCCGGGCGGCCGGGCAACACGGCGCTGCACCTCACGGTGCGGCGCCGTTTCTGCATGCACCGGGGGTGCCCCTACGTCTTTGGTCAAGCGAAACGGGGGTGCGTTGGGGCGAGGAGCCAGGCAGCATGGCGCGGTGGCTGATCTGCTGTGGGATGACGCGATTTCCTTCTTCGACCCGGACTTGATGGGGTCGTTGCCGGACGTGCGTGTCCCGGATGCCTCGGCAGAGGACTGGCAGGCGGTCCTCGACCTTGTCGTGGAGAAAGGCTGGACGTTCCAGTACTCCGAAGGCGAGACGGTGCCCCGTGCGGAGGCCGTGCTGTGCCGCCCGGCGGACGCCGAGTGCCCAGACCTGCGGGTCTGGCCAGCTTCCGACATGCTGGTGATCTTCCGTTTCCTTGACGGCGAAGTCATCGACTTCGACGTTGACCTGCGGGAGTTGCAGGGCCAGGAACGACTTGATGTGTTCTGTGGTTTCCTCCGCGAGATCGGGCAACTCTTGGGCAAGCCGGTCCTGATGGATCCGGAGGGCGACTACGGCCATCCGGTACTCGGCTTCGATGTCGAGGCCGATCGGGTCGTCCTTCTGGCTGAGCCGCTGGTCATGTGATCGTGACCGCAGGCCGGGACGCGTAGAAGGTGCGATCACGGAGCATCGCGAAGAGGGCATCAGCCCGTCACCTGGTGAGGCAGAGCAGAACCTGCGCGTGATGTTTGCTCCGGCTGATCCTTTTTGTCGCAATAGGTCTGGGATACGGAGTCGCCCAGGCCGTCGCACCCTGCTGAAGAAGTCGATGAGCGACCTGGAGCGGTGGGCCACCGGCACCGCCGGCTGAGGGTCGCAGCACGCCGTGCAGCAGCCGAGCGGCCGTTTGCTGCACAGGCCGCTGCAACGGCCTGCTACCCGTGCAGCACCCGTACGGTGCCTGGGGCCGGCCTTCGGAATGTCATCGCTCTGCGGTACCCCCGACCGCCACCAGCAGCAGCCGGGCAGCAGACAGAGCAGCGCCCCGGATCCAAGCGGATCCGGGGCGCTGCTACCTGTCGATCAGGCTTCGACGTACGCCACGATCGCGATCGTCCTCAGGGCGGTGACGAAGTAGATGACGCGGACTTCGTCGACCTCGTCCGCGTAGTCGCGCAGCAGGGTGTTGGGCACCTCGGTGCCGAGCTCGGGGTTGACGCTGATCGCGACGATCGCGCGGTCCAGGCGGTGTGTCTCGGACGCGGTGAGCTTCGCGAGCTGGGTGAGCGCGGGCTCGACCATGATGACGCGCGAGCGGCGCGCGCCGTGGTCAGGCGACACGCGGCTGCTCGTCCGCGAGGCGGGCGAGGTGGGCGTCGCGGGCGGTCTCCCACGGCACGCCGGACTCGGGCGAGGGGTAGCCGTGGGCGGCGATGTCCTCCAGCACCGAGGCGAGGACGTCGACCTTGGCGCGCTGGTCGGCCGCGTATGCGCGGGCCGATTCGGCGGCGTGCTCATCGAGGGGCTGGCGGGCGGGCACGGGGGCCGACTGCTGACTCATCCGGGGCTCCTGGGCTTCTCTCTGGCGTGTCTCCCCACGGTATCGCCGGGGCGCGGTGCGGGAGCGAGGTACGGACAATCGGGCCCCGGCTGACTTGTATGCGTACAGGATTCATGTTTCACGCGCGGTGCGAATGACGACGGATGGCGACCCAGCGCTTGCGGAAGAAGAGGAGGAAGCTGACCTCGATAGCCAGCGCGTAGATGACTACCAGAGTGGCGCACCACAGCGACGGAAACGTGGTCTTTTCGCCGACGGCCTGGACCAGATAGAAACCGCCGAGACATTCGCCGAATACTCCGGTACTCAGAATGAAGAGCACCGTCGCCACATATGGGTAACCCATGTGTGTGCTCTGTGAGTAAAGGGAATTTTCCCAGGAAAGATTATCGCCGCCGCCCAGCAGTTCATTGATGCGCCCCTCCAGATACCGCACGCCCTGCCCGGCGCGCTGTGACCGGTGGTACTCCCCGAGCCAAACCAGTGCGCTCGCTTTCGAAGCGATGGGAACGAATAGCAAGCTCACCAGAATGAGGAGGGTGCGTGGAACGTCGGAGGCGAGGAGTGCGGCAAGGATAACGGTCAGCGAGGTGAACGCGAAGTTCATGACCTGGATGCGGTTGGAGATGGCCTGGAGGCTTTCCTGCCGTAATGTCGAATACTCCGCCAGTCGCGTGTCGAGTCGATTTCGCAGCACGTCGGGAGCCGTCGGCGGCCGGCCTTGTCCCGGTACGGGACCGGCAGGTGGTGGGACGGTCACCGTCGGCGGATCGATCCACCCGGGCGGCATCGGGGTCGGATCGGCGTGCGGTGGCGAATCCGGACCGGGTAAGGGTCCCTGCGGTGGCTCAGCGCTCATCCCGCTCTCCCTGACCGGATGCTGGTTGCCCCCACAGGAAAGCCGGCAGAGTGGGCGACTCGGAGAGGGAGTAGCACTGCGTCCTGAAGCCGACCTCTTTAGCCCGCCGCAGATTTTCCTGCCGATCCTCCACGATCAGGCTGGTCCTGGGATGGACCACTCGGGCAGCATGCTCGAAGAGCCCGGTTCCGGGTGATGACTTGCTGACGCCCAGGGTGTGGGAAACGAAGACGAGACCGGTATCGATGTAGTTCTCCAGGCCGAGCCATTTCCACTGTTTGGCGAACCAGAAGCTGGTGTTGTTGGAGACGATTCCCAGTGGCTTTCCCGTGTTCTGCGCGGTTTTCATTATGAGTTCGGCATCGGGGTTGCAGTGGAGTAGGCGAACCTCCAGTTCCTCGATCTGGTTCCGTGTGATTTCCTCACCGAGTGCCGACCCCAAGTCCTGCCAGTACTCGGCTTCGTCGTATTCGGCAATGCTGAATTTATCCCACAGGCGTCGGGCCGTTGCGGAGACGAGCTGACGGTCCCAGCCGCGCTCATCGGCCAGCCCTCCTCCCGGTGTGAGGAGAAGGGTCTCCCAGGGGTCGCAGAAGAGAACATTCCCGATGTCGAACAAAATCGCCGAAGTGTTCTTCATCCCACCCGTCCCAGCATCCTGAGCGTATTTTCCCAGGACGCTAGCAACGCCGTTCAGCGGAGCGCAAGGACATCGACCGGCCTCACATGCGACGGCGCACGCGTGACCGCCAAGGGCCGCGCTTGCAAGGCTCACCTTCCAGACTCCCAGCTCACCTCACAGCAACGCGTCGACCTGGCAATTCACTGTTCTCACCTCCCAGGCAAACAGGGCAACAGTCCCATTTCCGACTCTCAGCTCCCAGCTACCTCCCAGGAGCGCGGGGAGCTAGGAGGCAGCCGTCAGTGATCAGTTCTGGATCGGCGGCCAGACGTGCGGACTCCTGCACTGCCCGCACGCGGGGCCCGCTGCCGCAACGACCGGCTGGAGCCGCCGACGCCCGGGCGTATCGCCCGGCTGGTGGGCTCGGCGGTCAGCACCTTCGAGGAGCGGTTCTGCGCGGTCACCGTGGGCAGGCTGTCGGCGGTGACCCGCTCGCGGCTGGACGACCTGATCGCCGAGGACGCCAGCACGGACACGGAGAGCACGGGCGGCGGTGCCGTGTCCGGGTCCGGCCTCCGGACCAACGCCGCAGTCCCCAGCCGGGTGGCGCCGTTGTCGGACAGCCGCGGCCCGTAGGCGAGCAGCTCGTCCCGGTCGAGCGGCCCCGCAAGGTCGGCGGCCTGCCCCGTGCCGAGGTCGAGCACCAGGTCAGGTCTGATCCGCGGCGCGCAGGGCCCGCGCCAGCCATTCCAGTTCCTCGGTCGCGTCGGGCGACGAATTCTGCCCGCGCACACGGGCGACGAGCCTGCGGTAGTGCTCCGCTCCTGCCTCGATCCCGGCCTCCAGGCTGCGCAGCACGGCGGTCCGATCGGCGCCACCGAACAGCTCGGACAGCACGTCGGCCGCTGCCGGCCCCTCGGGAGCGACCCCGCCCTTTCTGACCTCCGCGACGGTCTGCACGATCTGCCTGGCCCACCAGATGGACGCCCCGGGAGGACGGCTCTGCCCCGGTACGGGCGTGTTGAGCTCCATCCATGTGCGCAACCGGGCGCGGAACCCGGGCTCCCGCACCAATTCGGCCAATTCGATCCAGGCGTCGACCTGCTCAGGTGTGGGATCGTCGGGCAATTCGATGCTGTAGGTGCGCATCCGCTCGCGCAGGCGAGGGTCGTCGAGGTCGCCGAACACCTCCTCCTTGAACTCGTCGATGATCTGCTTGCGTTCGGCGGCGGAAAGCCGCGCCAACCGGTTCATCAGTGCTGTCTCCTCAACGGTCGAACCCCGTTTCGCCACGGTGGACAGGACGGCACGGCTCACCTTGAGTGAGCGGATCTGCGCGTCAAGCGCGGCCACATGCGCGTCAGCGACCCCGGCGACCGTGGTGCGGCCGCTCAGGACACGGCACACATCGTCGAGCCCGAGGCCCAGCTCCCGCAGGGTGCGGACCAGCTCGACGCGGGCCACGGACTCGACGTCGTACAACCGGTAGCCGCCCGCGGAACGGCCCACAGGCGGCACCGCCCCCGCATCCGACCAGAAGCGCAGGGTACGTACCGGAAGTCCCGTGCGATGCGCGAGCCGGCCAATGGTGAGCACGTCGGGGCGTTCGTCGTCCATGAGTAAGATCCTGAACCCTCCGGCGGCTGGAGACTCAAGCGCCTCAGTGCGACATCCCGTGAGCTCTCCAGAACTCTGCCGAGTTTTCTCACCACCGCCAGCGTCGACAGCATGCGCCCCCCGCCTTCGACCAGACTGCAGACTGCTCAGATCGGACGAGAAAGCTTCAGGAATCCCGAAGTCACGTCACTGACCGGCCGATCACGCGAACGAGAGAGAAGCCCCAGGCCAGGGGCTCAGGGTTCCGGCAAGAACCACGGGAACCCACGGGATGTCGCACAGTCCGAGGTGCCCTCCGGACCGAATCCGAAGTACGCCCGGCAGGAGATGACCAGCCCGCCCGAGGACGCCGCGTGCTACCTCGCACGTGCCCTGACCTGCGGCTGCCACTCCGACTCGGTTGCTTCCACCAGGGCGGCCTGGAGGCGCTTGTTCGGCTTGGCGGAGGTACCCGAGAGGTAGCGCTGCACCGCCTTGCGGGAGACACCCAGACGGGCCGTCAGGGACGTGGTGGAGCCCTTCTCCCGCGTGCGAAGGAATTTCATCTGCGCTCGCGCGGACTTCGGCACGGGCCGGGTGAACAGAGCCCGCTCCGCGCGGGCGAAGCCCTCCAGGATCTTGGCGCGGGTCCGGGCCGCGCACTTCACGTCGTCAGCAGTCATCTGCTCATCAGGCCCGACCGGGCCTGTGGACAGAGGACCGGTGATGTGCCTGACATGGCGACGGCCCGCCCTATGGCAGGGGACCTGAACCGGTGCGCGGTTCGGGGCCCCTGCCATGGCGGGTGATCACAGCTCGATGTCGAGCCGTTCCATGTCGGTGAACTCCACGTCCAGGCCGTGCGCGCGGGAGTTGTTGGCGCGGAAGTACATCTGGGCGAGGCCGTCGGCGGCGATCTGCTGGAGCTGCTGCTCGGTGGCGCCCTGCTCTCGTGCGGTGAACAGCTTGTCGGCGTACTCGGGCGGCAGGGCCTGGGTGATGTCGCGGATCCGGGCGTCGTCGGTCGTGCCGTCGGCGGCTTCGAAGCCGAAGCGGGCGCGGGTGGAGACGACCAGGCCGTCCGTGGTCGCCGCCTTCTTCCTCGCCTTCGCGCGGATCTGCGGCTGCCACCTCTTCTTCACCTCGCGCTCCAGACGGCCGCGCAGGTCCTGGCGGGGCCGCTTGAGCTTGCCCGTCACGTACCGCTCCACGGTGCGCTGGGAGATCCCGAGCACCTGGGCGGCGGCCCTGGTGCCCTTGAGCTGCTTGACGAGGTACTTCATCTGCGCCTAGGCGCTCTTGGAAGAGGGGCGGGTGAACGCCTTCTCCAGTGCGCGGTCCAGACTGCCCCCGAGCGAGTCGACCATGGGTTACTCCCCTTCTCCGGCCGTCGGGTCGGCGGTCTTGATGAGATTGGAGATGTTGAAGACGCCGCCGCGCTCCTCGAACTGCTGCTCCGCCCACAGGACGGTCTGGGTACCTTGCCACTTCACCATCCCCAGCGAGACGCCGAGCCGGAACGTGCCCGGCGCCGGCTTGCCCTCGGGCGTGTACGGCAGGACGTCCAGCGGGGACGGACCGGGCGAGGGGTAGACGATCGCGTCGGTGCCGATCGCGACCGGGTACAGGTCGGCGGCGGCCGCCGTCTTCATCAGCTTGCGGTGCAGGCCGGTCCGCTGGCTCGCCAGCACGGCGGCCCGGATGTCCGGGCGCCACGTCCACCGGTCCAATGCCGGGTAGGGCTCGTAGTACGGCACCTGGCCCCGGGACCGCTGGCGCAGCTTGCCGATCGCGCCCTTCGCTATCGCCTTGATCGCGGTCTCCAGCAGCGCCATCGTCGGGTCGACCTGCTTGCGCCGCGCCATCGCCTCGAGGAACTCGGGGCGATGGAGGTCGGTTTCCACCCGAGAGTCGGCTGTGCCGGTGGCGTTCGAGGTTCCGGTGCGGGCGCCAGGCCCCGTACCCAGTGGCCGGCGGTCACGGTGGAAGTCTGGCAGCTCCCGTCCCCCGCGGGCCTTCGAGTCCGCTTCCGTACGGGAAGCGGACACGGCCCTCTATCCCGCAGCACCACCCCCGCTCGTGAGGCCGCCCTCGAGCGCGCCGCCCGTCTGGAAGTTGTTACCGACGCACTGTCCGGCCGCGAGCGGATTGCAGTTCGCGGCGTTCTCTACCACTTGGTCGACTAGCGGGGCGCCAAGGCCGCCGCACTGGTTGGTGGGGGTGCCGAGAGGCACGGCTGTGGTGAGGGCGCTCGCCGCACCTGTGGCGAACCCAGTGGCCGCCAGGGCACTGGGGCCGCCTTTGTTGCTGCATCCGTTGTTGTGGGCGCTGTTGCCGATACCGATGACGTCCGTGGCGCTCGCCGGAGTGGCGAACGAGAGGGGAAGCAGAGCTGCCGACGCTGCAACACCACAGGCCAGAGCGGCGCGATAAGTAGTCACGCCCGTACGAACGATCCCGCACCCGCCAAGTGACGGTGCCTCCCCCGGGACCCGACCTCACACAGGGCGACCTGAGCACCAATGCGGCCTCTTCGCTCGCGCACCCGTGAACGGCGCACGAGCGAAGTCCCGCATCCCGGGAGTGCGGGATGCGGGACAGGGGCTGGTACCGGGGTTACTGCGTGAGGTCACCGAAGACCAGCGGCTCGGTGTAGGTGCCGCCGGTGATGCTGTTGCTGGTGTCGCCCATGACCACGGCGTCGCTGGAACTGGAAGTGGTGCTCTGGCTGTTCTGCTGGTCCTGCTGGCTGCTGCTGTTGTCCGGCACGGTGTGCTCCTCGGCTCTCGGTGGTGCTGCGGGGGTACGGGGGTGGAGGTGCGTGTGCTTCGGGCTGCTGCTGGCTGCCACGTTCGGCTTCGGCGGTCAGCAGCCGCCGTCGCGCCGGGCGGCCTCGGCGATCGCCTCGGCCTGCCGCCGGGTCGCCTCCTCCAGGTCCTCAGCCGCCTTGCGGAGGGCGGCCATCAGATCTTCGGGGGTCTGCTCGCTCATGAGTCGTGCTCCTTTTCCTTGGTGGGGTTGCCTGCCTTGAGGCGTCCGGAGTCGTAGGCGCGCCGGGCGTGGGAGTGCATGCCCGGGTCGTCGTAGAGGGCGTCGGCGATCTTCCGCCAGGACATGTTGTAGGTGTCGCGGAGGTGGACGACCTGGGCGGTGTGCCGCCGCTTGAGCTCCTTCACGAGGTCGTGGACGTGCCGGGCGGCGAGAACGTCGCGCGACTCCGTCGGCTCGGGGTCGCGGACGATGCCTGTGGGGCTGCCCAGCGTCTCCAAGGCGTAGGCGAGCTGGTCACCGTCGACGGCGAAGGCGATCCGGCCGTCCGGGTCGTCTCCCGGCTCCCAGGTGATCTCCGCGCTGTGCGGGGTGGTCTTGGTGACGTTGACGGACACGTGGCTGCTCATTTCTTCGGTGCGGCCCACGGGGTGCGGGCCCGTGCCCCGGCCGGGAGTCGGACCCGGCCTGCGACCATCGGGGCGGTGGAGCGTGCGGTGCGGTGCTGGCTCAGCTGAGGCCGGCCAGGGTGAGGGCTGCGATCGTGAGGGCGGTGAGGTGGGCGGTCTGGTCGACATGGGCTGCCCCGCCGCGGTCGGCGAACTCCGGCTGGCGCATGTGTTCCATCCAGGCGAGGACGGGCCAGCGGCGGTCGATGATGCTGTGGGTCGTGCCGATCCACAGCAGAGCGGCCGCGGCTGCCGGGAGGGACAGCGGCAGGTCGAGGACGAGAAGGCCGGCCGTCAGCGCGAGTGCCGACACGAGGACGTGTGTCCCGGCGTGGGCGAGGTTCGCCCGCCATCCGGTGCCCGACTTCGCGGCCTTGTGCGCGGCCTGGTGGTCGGTCTGGAACGGGTAGTCCGCGAGCAGGTGCGAGAGGTACAAGAGGACGAACAGCGATGCGAACATGGCGGTGTCCTTCCCTGGTTCGCGTCGGGAGGGGTGAAAGGGGGCGGCCGTCCGCCTGGCAGTGTCCGGCCGCCCCTGGCTGCTCTAGTAGCCGCGCTCGCGCCGCAGCTCCTCCTGCACGGCCGCCATCACCGCGTCGGCCTGCGCCTCCGCGAGGGAGATGAGCCGCTGACGCTGCGCCTCTTCCTCCGCCTTCTCCCGCTCGATCATGGCCTGGATGTCGTGACCGTTCATGGGGGTCTCCCTGGGTCGTGGGCCGTCCGGCCCGCCTGGTGTGCACTTTGTGCTCACGAGGAAGACTCTGCCAGGGGTGTGCACAATGCGCAAGGGGCCTCGCGGAATTCGTTTCCCCAACCGACCTCAGGTCGGGGCGAGTTGATGTCCGGCTTCATACCCAGCGGTGCCTGACCAGCGCCTTGACGTCAGCGCAGCCCACCGAACGGGGCGCTGGCAGCGGAGAGTTGCGAACCCCACCGCGGCGGCGCCCGGTCCTCGTGCCGCGCTGTACGTCGCCCGGCGGTGCCCATCTCCTGAAGCCGATGCTGCCGCCGGGCCGCTGACCTGACCTCGGTGATCGGCATATGCGGGGCTCAGGAGGGGTTGCCCTCCGCTTGGTGGTGGCGCTGAAGACGTGCGCCTGCGAGATCGGAGTTGGTGCTGCTGCCGGACCGGACAGGGGCCCAACCATGGCCGTCCGGTCCGGCAGCGCGGGCATGGTCCCCAGGGGGACCGGTGGTCAACGTTGCTGGCCGGACTCGGTCACCCTGTGCGCGGTAAGCGCGGTCGCCGCGGTTGGCAGTTCGATGACGACGCCGAACTCGTACAGGGCGATCTCCAGGACGTCGTCGGGGGTGGCTGCGGGGGTCCGCTTGAGGGCGAGTGCGGCGGCACCGCGGGCGATGGTCTCCTCACGACCGGGCGAGGAAGGGTCCTTGAGCGCGGACAGCACGGTGCGCCACAGCATGGTCATCGGCCCGTGCGGTCGTCGGCCGGCTCGGCGTGCGCCTGGTCCTGCTCGTCGACGTCGTCGCCGCCGTACGGTCCGAAGGGGCCGACCTCCCCGGCGGTACGGGCGCCCAGGAGGAGGGCGGCTCCCTTCATGCGGTACGGGGCGGGGATTATCGGGCGCTCCCATCGAACGGGGGTCGGGACGCAGAAGGTCCACAGTTCCTTCAGACCGTGTCCTACGTGGTGAGGCGGACGAGTCGCTTGTAGCAGCAGAGGGCGGCGGCGAGGCCGAGGAAGGCCAGGTAGTTGCGGGGGTCGCGT
>NZ_JBVIUQ010000027.1:0-4733 GCF_055596485.1 Streptomyces sp. NPDC039736
GCATCGGGTGTTCCTCCGCTCTCCGTCGAGCAGGGTCTGTCGCTCCTCGACGCCGCGACGGCCATCGACCTTCCCCACCTCGTCCCCCTCGGCCGGATGTCCGGCACGGGCGCGCCCCGGATGCGCGGAGAGGTGCCCCCACTGCTGCGCGGACTCGTCAAGAGTGCCAAACGGCAGGCGTCCGCCGGAGGCCCCGCGGCAGGGACGCAGGACGTGCTCGCCGCCCGGCTCCGGGAACTGCGTGAGGCCGACCGGCTGCGACACGTACGGGAACTCGTACAGGCGGAGGCGGCGGCCGTCCTCAGGCACGGGTCGGCACAGGCCGTCGACGCCGAAAGGGAGTTCAAGGACCTCGGGGTCGACTCCCTCACCGCGCTGGAACTGCGCAACGGGCTCACCTCCCTCACCGGTCTGCGGCTGCCCGCCACCCTCGTCTTCGACTACCCGACCCCGGCGGTCCTTGCCGAACACCTGCTGGCCACCCTGCTCAAGGACCAGTCGGCGGGACAGGACGCACAGTCCGCGCTCCTGACCGAACTCGACCGGATGGACGCCGCGCTGAGCGCCGCCGAACCCGACGCACACACTCGCGCGGCGGTCTCCCAGCGGCTGCGCCACCTCCTGGAGAAGTGGCGCGCCGCTGACGAGGACACCGAGTCCACCGAGGTCGCGGAACGGATCGAATCCGCCTCGGCCGACGAAGTCCTCGCATTCATCGACAACGAGCTCGGCCGCCTGAGCGACCGCTGAGCCGACCGTCCGCCGTCTTTCACTTCTTCTCTTTCGCTGTAGGAAGGCTCCACCTCCATGTCGAACGACAGCAAGCTCGTTGACTACCTCAAGTGGGTCACCGCTGATCTGCACCAGACTCGCCAACGGCTGCTGGAGGTCGAGTCCGAGAAGCAGGAGCCGATCGCGATCGTCGGCATGTCCTGCCGTCTGCCCGGCGGTGTGCGGTCGCCGGAGGACCTGTGGCGGATGGTGACGGAGGGCCGCGACGGCATCTCCGCGTTCCCCACCGACCGGGGCTGGGACCTGGCGGCGCTGACCGGTGAGGGCAACGGCAGCAGTGCCTCGGTGGAGGGCGGGTTCGTCGACGCGGCCTCGTTCGACGCGGACTTCTTCGGGATCTCACCGCGTGAGGCGATGGCGATGGACCCGCAGCAGCGGCTGTTGCTGGAGACCTCGTGGGAGGCGTTCGAGCGGGCCGGGATCGACCCGGCGACCCTGCGCGGCAGCCGGACCGGCGTGTTCGTCGGCACGGCGGGCGTGGACTACGTGGGCGTGGTCATGAACTCCCTGGAGGACGTGGAGGGCCACGCGACGACCGGTCTGACCGCGAGCGTGCTGTCCGGCCGCATCTCGTACGCTTTCGGCCTGGAAGGCCCGGCGGTGACCCTGGACACCGCCTGCTCGTCCTCGCTCGTCGCGCTCCACGTCGCCGCGCAGGCCCTGCGTTCGGGCGAGTGCACCATGGCCCTCGCAGGCGGTGTGACCGTTCTGTCCACGCCGATGAGCTTCGCCGGATTCAGCCGGCAGGGCGGGCTGGCGGGCGACGGCCGTTGCAAGGCGTTCGCCGACGCCGCCGACGGCACCGGCTGGTCCGAGGGCGCGGGCGTGCTGGTACTGGAGCGGCTGTCCGACGCCAAGCGCAACGGGCACGACATCCTGGCCGTCGTGCGCGGTTCGGCGGTGAACCAGGACGGCGCGTCGAACGGTCTGACCGCACCGAACGGACCCTCCCAACAGCGCGTGATCCGCCAGGCGCTGGCGGCTGCTGGTCTGTCGGCGGCGGACGTGGACGCGGTGGAGGGGCACGGTACGGGCACGCCGTTGGGCGACCCCATCGAGGCGCAGGCGCTGCTGGCCACGTACGGGGAGAACCGCCCCGACGGCAGGCCGCTGCTGCTCGGCTCGCTCAAGTCGAACATCGGCCACACCCAGGCCGCTGCCGGTGTCGCGGGCGTCATCAAGATGGTCATGTCGATGCGTGAGGGCGTGCTGCCGCGCACCCTGCACGTGGACAGGCCGACGACGCACGTGGACTGGTCGGCGGGCGAGGTCTCGCTGCTCACCGAACAGACGGACTGGCCGGAGACGGGACAGCCCCGCCGGGCCGCCGTGTCGGCCTTCGGCATCAGCGGCACCAACGCCCACACCATCATCGAGCAGGCCCCGCCGGCGGAGACCGAGCCGGAGCGGACCGAGCCTGCCGTAGCGCCCGCCGCCACGCCGTGGGTGGTGTCGGCGAAGTCGGAGGCTGCGCTGGACGCGCAGGTGGCACGGATCGCCGCGGTCTCCGGACAGGCGGCGCTCGACGTGGGCTTCTCGCTGGCCGCGCGTCGTACGAGCCTGGGCCACCGGGCCGTCCTGGCGGACGGGGCCGAGATCGCCCGGGGCGAGGCAGCCGGACGTACCCTCGCCTTCCTGTTCTCGGGGCAGGGTTCGCAACGGCTGGGGATGGGGCGCGAGTTGTATGCGCGTTTCCCGGTGTTCGCGGCGGCTTTCGACGCGGTGTGCGCGCAGTGGGACGTGCCGGTGCGGGAGGTGGTCTGGGGCGAGGACGCCGACGCGCTGAACGGGACCGCCCACGCACAGGCGGGCCTGTTCGCGGTCGAGGTGGCGTTGTTCCGGCTGGTCGAGTCGCTGGGTGTGCGGCCGGACTTCGTGACCGGTCACTCCCTCGGCGAGGTGGCCGCGGCGCACGTGGCCGGGGTGTTCTCGCTCGCTGACGCGTGCACGTTGGTGGCGGCGCGCGGGCGGCTGATGCAGGCACTGCCCGGCGGTGGGGCGATGCTCTCCGTGCAGGCGTCCGAGGACGAAGTCCGGCCGTACGTCAGTGAGGGGCTGTCGGTCGCGGCGGTCAACGGTCCGTCGGTCGTCGTGGTGTCGGGCGTCGAGGCCGAGGTGGAGGCCGTCCGCGTCCACTTCGAGGGGCTGGGTCGGAAGGCGACCCGTCTGCGTGTTTCGCACGCGTTCCATTCGCCGTTGATGGATCCGATGCTGGAGGAGTTCCGTGCGGTGGTGTCGGGGCTGTCGTTCTCGGCTCCGGAGATCCCGATGGCTGTGGACGGCGTGCTGGTGTGCGATCCGGAGTACTGGGTGCGGCACGTCCGGGAGACCGTGCGGTTCGCCGACGGCGTCGGTGCGCTGGTCGCGCATGGTGTGGATGCTTTCCTGGAGTTGGGTCCGGACGGGACGTTGTGCGCGCTGGCGCGGTTGACAGTGGACGCGGTGGATGCCGGGGAGGTCGTGACTGTTCCGGCGTTGCGCAAGGGCCGGGGTGAGGAGGGCGCGCTGGTCGACGGGCTGGCGAAGCTGTACTGCGCGGGTGTGGGGGTGGACTGGGCGCGCTGGTACGACGGGACGGACGCGCGGGTCGTGGACCTGCCCACGTACGCCTTCCAGCACGAACGCTACTGGCCGCGCCCGGCGCTGCCCGTGGGTGACGTCGCATCCGCCGGTCTGATGCCCGCCGAGCATCCGCTGCTGGGCGCCACCGTCTTCCTGGCCAGTTCGGAAGGGACGGTGCTCACGGGACGGCTGTCGTGTGCCGCACAGCCCTGGCTGGCGGAGCACGCGGTCGACGGCCAGGTGGTCTTCCCGGCGGCCGGCCTGCTGGAACTCGCCGTCCGGGCCGCCGACCAGGTCGGCTGCGGACGTGTCGAAGAACTGACGCACACCGAACCGCTGGTGCTCCCCGCCGACGGCGGGGTCGCCGTCCAGGTGTGGGTGGGCACCCCGGACGAGCACGGCGCCCGGCCGGTCAGGCTGCACTCGCGGCGCGAACAGGACTCGGACGACGAGTGGACCGAGCACGCCTCGGGCGTACTGGTCGCCGGCCCGGCTGCCGAGATCCTGTACGACGCGACCACCACCCGCGAGGTGGAGTGCGTGTTGTCGGGTGAGGTGGCGCGGGAGGCGGATCGGTTTGGTCTGCATCCGGCGTTGCTGGCGGAGGTGGTGCGGGAGGTCGTGGGGGAGCGGGAGTGGGTTCCTGTTTCCTGGCGTGGTGTGACGCTGCATGCGGCGGGTGCGTCGGTGGTGCGGGCGCGGATCGGTCGTGCGGCGGAGGACTGTGTGTCCCTGCTGCTGGTGGATGCCGCAGGTGAACCGGTGCTGTCGGTAGCGGAGTTGCAGCTCGGCGCTCCGGTGGAGCTGGTGAGCGTGCCGGGCCGGGACGGGCTGTTGTGTCTGGAGTGGGTGCCGGCGGATGTGTCGGGAGCCGTTGGGCCGTCTGGAACTGTTGAGCTCGGTGAGTCGTCGTTGACGGTGTTTCCGGTGGAGGGTGGGGATTCGCCGGAGGCGGTGCATGGGGTGTGTGCGCGTGTGCTGGCTGTGGTGCAGGAGTGGCTGGGTGGGTCCGGTGGTTCGTCTTCCGGGAGTTCGCGGTTGGCTTTTGTGACGCGGGGTGCTGTGTCGGGGGCTGATCTGGCGGGTGCTGCGGTGTGGGGGTTGGTGCGGGCTGCGGAGTCGGAGAATCCGGGTCGGTTCTTGTTGGTGGATGTGGAGGGTGGCGGGGAGCTGCCGGTGGGGGAGGTGCTTGCGGCGGGTGAGTCGCAGGTGCTGGTGCGTGACGGTGTGGTGCATGTGGGCCGGCTGGCGCGGCTGGGTTCTTCGCTGGGTGTGGTGGAGGCCCCGTGGGGGTCTGGGACGGTGTTGGTGACGGGTGGTACGGGTGGTCTGGGGCGTGAGGTGGCCCGGCATCTGGTGGCGGTGCATGGGGTGCGGAG
>NZ_JBVIUQ010000028.1:0-4295 GCF_055596485.1 Streptomyces sp. NPDC039736
CCCAGCCACTCCTGCACCACAGCCAGCACACGCGCACACACCCCATGCACCGCCTCCGGCGAATCCCCACCCTCCACCGGAAACACCGTCAACGAAGAACCAGCAACCCCAGTCGCACCATTCGACCCAGCAGACCCAGCAGACCCAGCAGCCCCGAAAGCCCCACCAGCCCCCGACACATCCGCCGGCACCCACTCCAGACACAACAGCCCGTCCCGGCCCGGCGCCCCCGTCGGCTCCACCGGCACCGCCGGAGCCCCCAGCACCAACTCCGCCACCGTCAGCACCAGCTCACCCGCAGCGTCCACCAGCTCGGCCGAGAGCAGGCCCTGGGCATTCGGCAAGATCCGGGCCCGCACCACCGACGCACCCGCCGCGTGCAGCGTCACACCACGCCAGGCGACAGGCACCAACTCCCGTTCTCCCACGACCCCTCGCACCACCTCCGCCAGCAACGCCGGATGCAGACCGTAGAGCCCCGCGTCCTCGCTGCGGCCGGGCAGGGACGCCTCGATCGCGGGCGCGTCCGTGGGCGCGTCGCCGGACAGGGTCAGGACAGTGCGCTGCGGGGTCAGCCGTCCGGTGGCGTGGCAGGCCCACGGTCCGTCGGACAGTTCCTCGGGACGCGAATAGCAGCCGACCGTACGGGTGCCGCTTTCGTCCGGAGCGCCGACCGTCACCTGGACGACCACGGCACCGGTCCTGGGGAGGAGGAGGGACTGGTCGGTAAGGGCGAGCTCACCGATGTGCTCGCACTCGGCCTGTTCGCCGGTGCACAGGACCATCTCCAGCAGGCCCTCGCTCGGGAAGGCCACGGGCCCGTCGCCGGAGTCGTCCGCGAGCCAGGGCAGCGCGGCGAGGGTCAGCCTGCCGGTGAGCAGCATGCTCCCGCCGGAGTCGGCCGGGGTGACGGCCGCGCCCAGGAGGGCGTGCCCGGTCGGGGCGAGGCCCGCGCCCGCGACGTCGCCCGTGCGGGTGGCCGGCACGGGCCAGTACCGCTCGCGCTGGAAGGCGTACGTCGGCAGGGCCACCCGGCGGGCGCCCGTACCGTCGTACAGTCGCGCCCAGTCGACGTCCACGCCCGCACAGTGGAGCCGTGCCAGACCGTCGACGAGCGTGCTCTCCTCGCTCCGGTCCTTGCGCAGCACCGGCGCGCACACGACGTCCGCCGGGTCCTCGGCGTCCAGGATCTCCCGGGTGAGGGCGGTCAGTACTCCGTCCGGGCCGAGCTCGGCGAAAGCCGTTGTTCCGGCGGCGCGCAGTGCGCGTACGTCGTCGGCGAACCGTACGGTCTCCCGGACGTGCCGCACCCAGTACTCCGGATCGCACACCAGCACGCCGTCCACAGCCATCGGGATCTCCGGAGCCGAGAACGACAGCCCCGACACCACCGCACGGAACTCCTCCAGCATCGGATCCATCAACGGCGAATGGAACGCGTGCGAAACACGCAGACGGGACGTCTTGAGCCCCAGCCCCCGGAAGTGCGCGTCGATCTTCTCGACGGCTTGTTCCGCACCGGAGACGACCAGCGAGGCGGGGCCGTTGACGGCGGCGAGGGTCACGTGCTCGTCGAGCAGCGGCTGCACCTGCTCTTCCGTCGCCTGTACGGCGAGCATCGCGCCGCCCTCCGGCAGCGCCTCCATCAGGCGACCGCGCGCCGCGACCAGCGCACATGCGTCGGCCAGCGACAGCACCCCCGCCACATGCGCGGCGGCGATCTCACCCACCGAGTGCCCGGTCACGAAGTCCGGCCGCACACCCAGCGACTCGACCAGCCGGAACAGCGCCACCTCCAGGGCGAAGAGGCCGGTCTGCGTGGAGGCGGTCCGGTTCAGCGCGTCGGCGTCCTCGCCCCAGACCACCTCCCGCACCGGCACGTCCCACTCCGCGCACACCGCGTCGAAAGCCGCCGCGAACACCGGGAAACGCGCATACAACTCGCGTCCCATGCCGAGACGTTGCGAGCCCTGGCCGGTGAACAGGACCGCGAGGGGCCGTTCACGGGCCACACCGCGCGCACTTTCCATCCCGTCCACGAGCACCGCGCGGTGCACGAAGGCCGCCCGCGAGGCCGCCAGCGAGAAGCCCACGTCGAGCGCGGACTCCGCCACCCCGGAGAGCCGTTCCAGCTGAGCGTCCAGTGCGGCCTGCGACCTGGCCGACACCACCTGCGGCGCGACGATCTCCGCACCGGGCGGTTCGGTCGGCGCTACGGACAGTCCGCCCGGTCCGGCGGGCGCTTCACAAGCCTGTTCGAGGACGATGTGTGCGTTGGTGCCGCTGAGCCCGAAGGAAGAGACACCGGCCCGCCAGGGGCGGTCCACCTCGGGCCAACACGTGTTCTGTGTGAGGAGGTTGATGTGTCCCGTCGTCCAGTCGACGTGGCTGGAGGGCGCGTCGACGTGGAGGGTGCGCGGCAGCACACCCGCCCGCATCGCCATCACCATCTTGATCACACCGGCCACACCCGCGGCGGCCTGCGTGTGCCCGATGTTCGACTTCACCGACCCCAGCCACAACGGCACGCCCTCCGGCCCGCGCTCCCGCCCGTACGTGGCCAGCAACGCCTGCGCCTCGATCGGATCACCCAACGGCGTACCCGTACCGTGCCCCTCCACCACGTCCACATCCGCCGCCGACAACCCGGCAGCCGCCAACGCCTGCCGGATCACCCGCTGCTGGGAAGGACCGTTCGGCGCAGTCAGACCGTTCGACGCACCGTCCTGGTTCACCGCCGAACCGCGCACGACGGCCAGCACCTCGTGCCCGTTGCGACGGGCGTCCGAGAGCCGTTCCAGGACCAGCACGCCCACGCCCTCCGACCAGCCTGTCCCGTCGGCGGCGTCCGCGAACGCCTTGCAACGGCCGTCCCCCGCGAGCCCGCCCTGCCGGCTGAAGCCGAGGAAGCTCACTGGCGTGGACAGGACGGTCACACCACCGGCCAGCGCGAGCGAGGACTCGCCGCTGCGCAGCGACTGGGCGGCCAGGTGCATGGCCACCAGGGAGGACGAGCAGGCGGTGTCCACGGTCACGGCCGGGCCCTCCAGCCCGAAGGTGTACGACACCCGCCCCGAGACCACGCTGTTCGCGAGACCCGTACTGGCGTGGCCCTCCACGTCCTCGCGCGAGTTCATGACGAGCGACGCGTAGTCCTGTCCCGTGGTGCCCACGAAGACGCCGGTTCGGCTCCCGCGCAGTCGGGACGGGTCGATGCCCGCGCGCTCGAACGCCTCCCACGAGGTTTCCAGCAACAGCCGCTGCTGCGGGTCCATGGCGAGGGCCTCACGTGGCGAGATCCCGAAGAACCCGGCGTCGAACTCGCTCAGTCCGGAGAGGAATCCGCCCCTGTGGGTCGCGCTGGCTCCCCGGTTCGCGGGCCCGGACCCGCCGAAGAGCGCGGCGAGGTCCCAGCCCCGGTCGGTAGGGAAGTCCGTCATCCCCTCCCGGCCTTCGAGGAGCATCTCGAACAGGGCCTCGGGGGTGTCCACGCCGCCCGGCATCCGGCACGCCATGCCGACGATGGCGATCGGCTCGTCGTCGACGGGCGTCCGCCGTACGTCGGTGTCCACGGCCTGCTGCTCGTCGAGGAGTTCGGCGAGGAGGTGACCGGCGAGGGCGGTGGGGGTGGGGTAGTCGAAGACGAGGGTGGCCGGCAGCCGCAGGCCGGTGGCCCGGTTCAGCTGGTTGCGCAGTTCAAGGGCGGTCAGCGAGTCGATGCCCAGGTCCTTGAACTCGCGGTCGGCCCCGACCGACGCGGACGACCCGTGTCCGAGCACTCCGGCGGCTTCGGTCCGTACGAGCTCCAGCACCTGCCGGGCACGTTCCTCCTCGGTGAGGACGCCGAGCCGCATCCCGAGAGCGCCGGCGGTCGCCGACACGGCCGTCCGGCGGGCGCCCTTGAAGAGCCCCCGGAACAGCGGGGGTACGTCGGCTCCCGGACGCCGGTCGCCTCCGAGGCGGCCGAGGGGGACGAGGTGGGCGGCGTCGGTGGCCGTCGCGGCGTCGAGGAGCGACAAGCCCTGCTCGACGGAGAGCGGAGGAACACCCGATGCGGCGATCCGCTGGCGGTCCGCCTCCGAGAGCGTCGCGGTCATACCACCGGTCGGCGCCCACGCCCCCCACGCCAGGGACTGCCCGGCCAGACCCTCCGCACGACGCCGTACCGCCAACGCATCCAGGAACACGTTCCCCGCCGCATAACTGCCCTGACCCGCCGAACCCATCACACCCGAGACCGACGAGAACAACACGAACGCCGAAAGACCCATCTCCCGCGTCAGCTCGTGCAGATG
>NZ_JBVIUQ010000029.1:0-2007 GCF_055596485.1 Streptomyces sp. NPDC039736
AATCCAATCACCGGTGATGGCCCCCCTTCTCCCGAAGTTACGGGGGCATTTTGCCGAGTTCCTTAACCATAGTTCACCCGAACGCCTCGGTATTCTCTACCTGACCACCTGAGTCGGTTTAGGGTACGGGCCGCCATGAAACTCGCTAGAGGCTTTTCTCGACAGCATAGGATCATCCACTTCACCACAATCGGCTCGGCATCAGGTCTCAGCCTTAATGTGTGACGGATTTGCCTACCACACGGCCTACACCCTTACCCCGGGACTACCACCGCCCGGGCTGGACTACCTTCCTGCGTCACCCCATCGCTTACCTAGTACAGATCTGGGTCGCCGGCTCCACCACTTTCCATTCCCCGAAGGGTCCGGAACGGCTTCACGGGCATAGCATCGTCTGATTCAGTATTGGGCGTTTCAAAGCGGGTACCGGAATATCAACCGGTTGTCCATCGACTACGCCTGTCGGCCTCGCCTTAGGTCCCGACTTACCCTGGGCAGATCAGCTTGACCCAGGAACCCTTAGTCAATCGGCGCACACGTTTCTCACGTGTGTATCGCTACTCATGCCTGCATTCTCACTCGTGAACCGTCCACA
The DNA here is from genome assembly GCF_055596485.1 of Streptomyces sp. NPDC039736. NCBI lineage: Bacteria > Bacillati > Actinomycetota > Actinomycetes > Kitasatosporales > Streptomycetaceae > Streptomyces > Streptomyces sp. NPDC039736. The sequence goes on from NZ_JBVIUQ010000029.1 coordinate 596, forward strand.
ACTCGCTTCCGCGGCTGCTTCACCCGGCACACGACGCTCCCCTACCCATCCCAGCCCCCGTTGGGGGTATGTGCTGGAATGACACGACTTCGGCGGTACGCTTGAGCCCCGCTACATTGTCGGCGCGGAATCACTTGACCAGTGAGCTATTACGCACTCTTTCAAGGGTGGCTGCTTCTAAGCCAACCTCCTGGTTGTCTCTGCGACTCCACATCCTTTCCCACTTAGCGTACGCTTAGGGGCCTTAGTCGATGCTCTGGGCTGTTTCCCTCTCGACCATGGAGCTTATCCCCCACAGTCTCACTGCCGCGCTCTCACTTACCGGCATTCGGAGTTTGGCTAAGGTCAGTAACCCGGTAGGGCCCATCGCCTATCCAGTGCTCTACCTCCGGCAAGAAACACACGACGCTGCACCTAAATGCATTTCGGGGAGAACCAGCTATCACGGAGTTTGATTGGCCTTTCACCCCTAACCACAGGTCATCCCCCAGGTTTTCAACCCTGGTGGGTTCGGTCCTCCACGAAGTCTTACCTCCGCTTCAACCTGCCCATGGCTAGATCACTCCGCTTCGGGTCTAGAGCGTGCAACTCAACCGCCCTGTTCGGACTCGCTTTCGCTACGGCTTCCCCACACGGGTTAACCTCGCTACACACCGCTAACTCGCAGGCTCATTCTTCAAAAGGCACGCAGTCACGACTGCATGTGCAAGCACATACAGCGACGCTCCCACGGCTTGTAGGCACACGGTTTCAGGTACTATTTCACTCCGCTCCCGCGGTACTTTTCACCATTCCCTCACGGTACTATCCGCTATCGGTCACCAGGGAATATTTAGGCTTAACGGGTGGTCCCGCCAGATTCACACGGGATTTCTCGGGCCCCGTGCTACTTGGGTGTCTCTCAAACGAGCCGTTGATGTTTCAGCTACGGGGGTCTTACCCTCTACGCCGGACCTTTCGCATGTCCTTCGCCTACACCAACGGTTTCTGACTCGTCTCACGTCCGGCAGAACGTGACAAAGAGATCCCACAACCCCCACGACGCAACCCCTGCCGGGTATCACACGTCGTAGGTTTGGCCTCATCCGGTTTCGCTCGCCACTACTCCCGGAATCACGGTTGTTTTCTCTTCCTGCGGGTACTGAGATGTTTCACTTCCCCGCGTTCCCTCCACATACCCTATGTGTTCAGGTATGGGTGACAGCCCATGACGACTGCCGGGTTTCCCCATTCGGACACCCCCGGATCAAAGCTCGGTTGACAGCTCCCCGGGGCCTATCGTGGCCTCCCACGTCCTTCATCGGTTCCTGGTGCCAAGGCATCCACCGTGCGCCCTTAAAAACTTGGCCACAGATGCTCGCGTCCACTGTGCAGTTCTCAAACAACGACCAGCCACCCACCACCCCGGACCG
>NZ_JBVIUQ010000030.1:0-1424 GCF_055596485.1 Streptomyces sp. NPDC039736
GCGATGGGTGTGCTCCCGGCGGTCCTGGCGGAGCGGCTGGGTGTCCCGCAGGTGACGCTGTTGTCGGAGGTGTCGGTGGAGGGCGGTGTGGTCAGGGGCCGGCGTGACGGGGACGCGGCCACCGAGCACCTGGAGGCGTCGCTGCCGGCGGTGGTGTCGGTGACGGACCAGTCGGGTGAGGCGCGTTATCCGTCGTTCAAGGGGATCATGGCGGCGAAGAAGAAGCCGGTGGAGTCCCTGGACCTGGACGATCTGGACGTGGAGGCCGGGCTGGTGGGCCTGGCGGGTTCCTGGACCCGGGTCGAGTCCGCGGACAAGCGGCCCGAGCGCACGGCGGGCACGATCGTCAAGGACGAGGGCGAGGGCGGCAAGCAGCTCGCCGAGTTCCTCGCGGGCCAGAAGTTCATCTAATCCCTCCCCTTCTTCCCCTCGTCTGTGCAGGAGAGCAAATTCCCATGGCTGAAGTTCTCGTCTATGTCGACCACGTGGACGGTGCCGTCCGCAAGCCCACTCTGGAGCTGCTGACGCTGGCCCGCCGGATCGGTGACCCGGTCGCGGTGTTCCTCGGCGCCGGCGCCGACGGTGCCGCGGCGGTGCTCGGTGAGCACGGTGCGACGCGTGTGCTTGCCGTCGACGCCCCCGAGTTCGCCGACTACCTCGTCGTGCCGAAGGTCGAAGCGCTGCAGGCCGCCTGCGAGGCGGTCTCGCCGGTGGCGGTGCTGGTGCCGTCCTCCGCGGAGGGCAAGGAGATCGCCGCCCGGCTCGCGGTGCGCATCCAGTCGGGCCTCATCACCGACGCCGTCGATCTGGAGGCCGGGCCGGAGGGTCCGGTGGCCACGCAGGCGGTGTTCGCCGCCTCGTACACCACCACGTCCCGTGTCTCGTCCGGCACCCCGGTCATCACGGTCAAGCCGAACTCCGCGCCCGTCGAGGCCGCCGCGGCCGCGGGTGCGGTCGAGACTCTCACCGTGTCGTTCACGGATGCCGCGCGGGGCACGAAGGTCACCTCGCGCACCCCGCGCGAGTCGACCGGGCGCCCGGAGCTGACCGAGGCCGCGATCGTGGTCTCCGGTGGGCGCGGGGTGAACGGGGCGGAGAACTTCGCGGTCATCGAGAAGCTCGCCGACTCCCTGGGCGCGGCCGTCGGCGCTTCCCGCGCCGCGGTCGACGCCGGCTGGTACCCGCACTCCAGCCAGGTCGGCCAGACCGGCAAGTCCGTCTCCCCCCAGCTCTACATCGCCTCCGGCATCTCCGGCGCCATTCAGCACCGGGCCGGCATGCAGACCTCCAAGACGATCGTGGCGATCAACAAGGACGCCGAGGCCCCGATCTTCGAACTCGTCGACTACGGCGTCGTCGGCGACCTCTTCGAGGTCGTCCCCCAGCTCACCGCCGAGGTCGAAACCCGCAAGGGCTGACCTGCG
>NZ_JBVIUQ010000031.1:0-1075 GCF_055596485.1 Streptomyces sp. NPDC039736
CTCCATGAGCTGGGGGTGGCCGCAGAGACCAGCGAGAAGCGACTGTTTACTAAAAACACAGGTCCGTGCGAAGCCGTAAGGCGATGTATACGGACTGACGCCTGCCCGGTGCTGGAACGTTAAGGGGACCGGTTAGCTGACTTTCGGGTCGGCGAAGCTGAGAACTTAAGCGCCAGTAAACGGCGGTGGTAACTATAACCATCCTAAGGTAGCGAAATTCCTTGTCGGGTAAGTTCCGACCTGCACGAATGGCGTAACGACTTCTCGACTGTCTCAACCATAGGCCCGGTGAAATTGCACTACGAGTAAAGATGCTCGTTTCGCGCAGAAGGACGGAAAGACCCCGGGACCTTTACTACAGTTTGATATTGGTGTTCGGTTCGGCTTGTGTAGGATAGGTGGGAGACTGTGAAGCATGCACGCCAGTGTGTGTGGAGTCGCCGTTGAAATACCACTCTGGTCGTGCTGGATGTCTAACCTCGGTCCGTGATCCGGATCAGGGACAGTGTCTGATGGGTAGTTTAACTGGGGCGGTTGCCTCCTAAAGAGTAACGGAGGCGCCCAAAGGTTCCCTCAGCCTGGTTGGCAATCAGGTGTTGAGTGTAAGTGCACAAGGGAGCTTGACTGTGAGACCGACGGGTCGAGCAGGGACGAAAGTCGGGACTAGTGATCCGGCAGTGGCTTGTGGAAGCGCTGTCGCTCAACGGATAAAAGGTACCCCGGGGATAACAGGCTGATCTTCCCCAAGAGTCCATATCGACGGGATGGTTTGGCACCTCGATGTCGGCTCGTCGCATCCTGGGGCTGGAGTCGGTCCCAAGGGTTGGGCTGTTCGCCCATTAAAGCGGTACGCGAGCTGGGTTTAGAACGTCGTGAGACAGTTCGGTCCCTATCCTCTGTGCGCGTAGGAATATTGAGAAGGGCTGTCCCTAGTACGAGAGGACCGGGACGGACGAACCTCTGGTGTGCCAGTTGTCCTGCCAAGGGCATGGCTGGTTGGCTACGTTCGGAAAGGATAACCGCTGAAAGCATCTAAGCGGGAAGCCTGCTTCGAGATGAGTATTCCCACCCCCTT